>CAVSNM010000002.1:2427500-4350582 GCA_963729355.1 uncultured Acidobacteriaceae bacterium | reverse complement strand
GGATTTGAACCACCGACCTTTGGGTTATGAGCCCAACGAGCTACCAGACTGCTCCACCCCGCGAATTCATCATAGCAACCGCGCTACACAGCGTCAAACGCGGGCGGCATGCTCTTTTGTAAATATCCCCGCGATAGATTTTTGTTACGAGACCGTGTTTGATCAGATGCGAAAAACACACGTCAGCGAAAACTCCGTTGATCTCTATCGCATTCGGTGCGGTCATTTACTAGCTCTTGCTAAATTCGGTGTTGGCCGCAGTGCAGTAGAGCTGCGTCTCAGACGGAATGCGCGGTGGTGCCTCGCGTTCCTTTTGGCGACGGTTCTTGGTTCCGGTTGGCCTGCTTATTTTCCGGCGTAGCTGACCCTCCAGATGGTGTTCGAGCCATCGTCGGTGACCAGTAGCGAACCATCTGTCGCGATCGTGATCCCGACGGGGCGTCCCCAGACGTGGCCGTTGTCGACTACGAAGCCGGTCAGGAAGTCTTCGTAGTCGCCGCTGGCGTGTCCGGTTTGATGTAGAGGTATCCTAATCACTTCGTAGCCGACGCGCACTGATTTGTTCCACGATCCATGTTGGGAAGCGAAGATGTCGCCGCTATATTCCGCGGGGAATTGCTTGCCGTTATAAAAAGTAAATTGCAAGGAGGCGTTGTGCGCTTGGATCAGGACGTCCGGCGTGATGACTTTGTCCTTCAACTCCGGATGCTTCCCTTTATGACGCGGGTCTTGGTGTCCGCCCATATACCACCAGGGCCAACCGTAGAAGCCGCCATCCTGCACATGCGTGATGTAGTCGGGGACGAGGTTATCGCCGAGCGCATCACGCTCGTTGACAGAACACCATAGCTCGCCAGTCGACGGATTGATTACGAGTCCACCACCCGCGTTTCGAATGCCGTACGCATATACCCGCATGCCGGAACCATCCGGATTGAACTCCAGGATGTCGGCGCGATTCTTCTCGGCGGGAGTGGTGTCGGGGTCATCCACATTCGAAGCAGAGCCGACGGAGACAAACATTTTCTTTCCATCTTGAGTGAACTGAATCGAGCGAGTCGTGTGTCCTTCGCCATGGGGCAAGTCAGCTATGTGCTCTGCCTCGCCGCGAGCCTTCAGGTCGTCATTCTGGTACGGGAACCGTACGACGGAATCGGTGTTTCCAACGTAGACCCATTGCGGATTCGGTCCAGGGGGATAAAAGGCGATGCCATACACTTCCCGCAGTCCGGTGGCAAAGACTTCCGTTTGTTGCGGCTTACCATCGGTGGTGATTCCGCGGAAGACCAGAATCTTTCCCGGTTTCATCTCGGCGACGAAGTAGTCTCCATTCGGTGCGGTGGTGATGAGGCGCGGATTGTCCAAGTCGGTGGCGTATTGCTCAACCTTGAAACCAGCGGGCGCTTTCGGCCAAGCATCTTGAGGACGTGGAACTACGGAGGGGGAATTAGGGGCTGACTTTGTGGCGTACGGTTGCGGCAAATCCTGCACTGTAATCTTGCGGAAAGTTCCGGGCTGCTCAAAACGGTAGTCAGTGAACGGAGCGCGCGGAAGCGGCGCCTGAGTCTTATCGGCGCTGACCGCCATAGCTGGAACCGCGCTCTGAGCCTGTGGCGTTTTCGGCAGCGTCTTGACAAAGCTTACAACTTGCCAGCGCTGTGACTTTGGAAGCGACTTCCAGGAGGGCATTCCATTATTTATGTCCCCTTTGGTGATGAACCAAAACAACTCACCATCGCTCGCGGATTGCGTTGGACCCTCGGTCAGTGCGGGAACATTGCCCGTTCCGTGGCCGTTCTCGCCATGACACTTTGCACAAGTTTGAGCAAAGATTTTCGCGCCGGCTTCCGCAGCTTGCGGCTGTCCGGCGATAGGATTGCTCAGGTTTTTGGCGGACGCGGGCGCGTTGTGGAAAGTTGAGTTCTGAGCTTGGGATAATGTTAGGAAAAATAAAACCAGAAAAGTTGTCGCGATTGAGGCGGTAAACTTTTGCGTGCTTGGCTTCAAGGTCTTCCTCCCGAGATCCTCAGGAAATTACCCTGAGATTGTAATCTTCGAACAAGCTTCGTGGTGATGGCGCGGGCAAGCACCTTATTCCATGGGCAGGCCGACGTAATTCTCCGCCAGTGACTGTGACGCCACTCGAGAGCTGGTGACGTAATCGAGTTCCGCGAGCTGGCGTCGCTGGTCAAAGGGATTAGCGTCCTGGAAGCGATGCAAGATAGATGTCATCCACCAGGAAAAACGTTGCACCTTCCAGACGCGGCGCAGACAAGTTTCCGAATATTTGTCCAGCAGATCATGGCGCCCAGTCCGGTAAAACTCCGCAATGGCGCGGGCTAGGACGCGAACGTCGGCGACAGCCAAGTTGAGCCCTTTTGCGCCGGTTGGGGGAACGATGTGTGCGGCATCTCCCGCTAGAAAAAGTCTGCCATACTGCATGGGCTCGACGACAAAACTTCGCATTCCAGTAATGCCTTTCTGGGTAATCTGACCGCGATTGAGTTTCCAGCGATTTACCGTGTCAAACCTGGTCTGAAGTTCGGTCCAAATTCTATCGTCCGGCCAATTCGCAATATCCTCTTCTGGATCGCATTGCAAATACAGACGAGTAATCTGAGGAGAGCGCATGCTGTGTAAGGCGAATCCACGGTCGTGATAGCAGTAAATCAGTTCTTCAGATGAGGGCGGGGCCTGTGCCAGAATTCCGAGCCAGGCAAATGGGTAGGTGCGATCGTAGGTTGTTAGGGCTTTCGCAGGGATCGATGGTCTACAGACCCCGTGAAATCCATCGCAGCCGGCAATGAAATCACAGCTCAGTTGTTCGTCCCTACCGCTATTGCGATAGTGGATGGATGGCGTCGACAATTCAAGGTCGTGCACGGTGACGTCTTCAACCTCGAAGAGGATCTGACCTTTAGCTTCGAGTCGCGCGTTCGTCAAGTCTCTTATGACCTCGTTCTGTGCGTAAATCGTAACCGCCTTCCCGCCAGTGAGGTGGTCAAAGTCGATGCGATGACCGCGACCGCCAAAGCGTAACTCGATTCCGCGATGGACAAGGCCTAGGCGATTCATTCGCTCTCCTACGCCCATTTCGTTCAGTAGATCGACTGTGTTTTGCTCAAGCACGCCGGCGCGCACTCGCTCCTCGACGTGCTGGCGGGTGCAATTTTCCAGCACCACCGATTCGATGGCTTCGAGATGAAGAAGTTGAGAGAGCGCGAGTCCGGCGGGGCCTGCACCGACGATGCCGACTTGTGTGCGCTCAGCCATCAGTTCAAAACAGTTGGATCATAGGATGATGTATGCGATATGTTCGAACAAGGTCTTATGTAAGATAGTTTCCGACAAATTGGGAATGGTGGCGTTTTCAGCATCGAGGGCTATGTTCATCAGCAAAATGCGATTTCGGGTGGAGTGGGGAGACTGCGATCCCGCTGATATCGTATTTTATCCCCAATATTTGAAGTGGTTTGATGCCTGCACGACAAGCTTATTTGAGAATGGAGGATTGTCCTTGCCCGCTTTGTTCAAAGAGCATGGAATTGTTGGAATTCCTGTCGTGGACTTGAAAGTGCGCTTCATCGTTCCGTCGCGATTCGGAGATGAGTTGGAAGCTGAGTCGAGCGTGCTGGAATGGCGGAGAAGCAGCTTCGTGATTCAGCACAGGTTTTTGAAGGGGAAAGTACTTGCAGTGGAAGGCGTGGAAACTCGAGTGTGGACTGGGATCGATCCGGAGGATCCGGATCGCATGAAATCGCGGCCGGTCCCGAGGGAAATTGTCGAGCGCTTTTCGTAGCCTATCTTTATTTATGTCGAACCCGGGGCGTTTTTGTACCATTCCAGAAATTCTCGGAAAGCCGCGCCGCGATGGCTGTGGCGTGCCTTCTCTTCCGCCGTCAATTCTGCGAATGTTTTCTGGATTTGCGCGAAATAGAAAAGTGGATCGTAGCCGAATCCGTTTGATCCGCGCGCGTGATCGAGGATAATGCCTTCGGCGGTCCCATGAAATGTAGCCAGTGTTTTTCCATCGCGAGCCGCGGCAATTAAACACACAAAACGTCCAGTGCGTTTTTCCGGTGGAACTGAGGCCAGCGCCGCAATTAATTTTGCGTTGTTAGCATCGTCGTCGGTGTTGCTGCCTGCCGAGTGCGGAGCGTTCGCCGCGTATCGGGCGGAGTGCACGCCGGGAGCGCCTCCGAGAGCATCGACTTCAAGGCCGGAATCGTCCGCAATAACAATTTCGCCTGGTGCGTAATGGCTGTAACCTTGCGCCTTCTTGCTCGCGTTGGCTTCGAACGTCGTTCCATCTTCTACGACTAGGGGCAAAGAAGAGAAATCCTTAATTGAAGCGATCTCGATTCCGAATGATCTGGCTGCGCCGGAAAAATCCCTAAGCTTACCGGGATTTGAAGTTGCGATAAGAATCGGCTTGTGCATTTCTTTAGGGTTAAGCCGCGCGGTGCGCGGCCTCGCGGCGCCGCCGAATCCACTGGATCGTGATCAAAAGAACCAGAGTTAGACAGGAAATAACTGCGCCAATCGTGCGATCCCACGTTCTCGTAAATGTGATTCGCACGCTGTTCATTCCTGTCCCAATGGGAATGACTACCTGTCCTGTCACCTCGCGGGTTGCTGCCGGAATTGCGCTGCCGTTGATCTCAACCCTCCAAGCAGGATAATTGAACAGGCGCAGCACTAGTTTCTCGGCTTGGTTTGCTTGAACTGTAAATAGCCTTGATTGTGCATTCCACTGTTGAATGCCGACCTTCAACCGCTTGCCATCCGCCGCGGTTACAAGGGGAGCGTCTTGTGCGATTTCGTAAGGATCGCCACTGGCGGGGACGTACTCGTCGGTGCCTTCATAGCCTTTTCCGGTTTGCTGATCGTCGAGCATCTCCGCAAGGTCTGAGGCGCTGTCCCACCACGGCGGCTGAACGCGGTGCCAGACAAATGCCAGAACAGTTAGAAATCCCACGCATATCAGAATGCGTGATACCCAGCGGCGCCAAGCGATGGTAATCAGCATCGCGAGCGGCACATTCAGGCATAACAGCCAGCGCCATGGGAATTGAACGAATTTGAGTTCGGGAAAGTATCTCCATACCGCTGATGCGACTGGAAGCATTAGTGCGGCCGAAAACAAACTCCACAAAGTGAAGTACCACCATAGGGACTTCGAGACTTGTCGTTTTCGGCAAAGCAAGATCGCGATAGTTAGTATGACGATTTCCGAAAGAGCGACGAGCGAAATGAGGTAATTGAAACGATTGTGGTCAACGTCGCTGATGTTCGTAAACAGAAAGTTATCTTCGGGACGTACGCCTGGTGCGAGGACTTGCGCGATAGTGACCCACTTCTGTTCATAAATAGCAGGCAGCAGATAGAAAGCAGCCAAGGCGGCGCCGAGGGCAATCGCTAGCGCGCCCTTTGCAACAACGCGAGGAGACTTCAGTTGAAGCGCCCGGATTAGCATGAGCAGTCCAAGTGAATAACTCAACATGATTGCTGCGGGAATGTTAGTTAGCCAGGCGGCCGCAACGATAAGCGCCAAAGGAACTACCATCCTTCGTCTGGAGTCGCCGAATCGCAGCACAAACAGGAAGAGCAATGGCAGCAAGGCTCCGGCGAGCAATTCCGCGTAAGCGCTGCGCCAGTAAACAATCACCAAGTAATACGGATTGGCAGCGTAAAACATCGCAGCAAATAAGGAGTCGCGCCGGGTTAGCCAGGTTCGCGCCAGCAAGAACATGGAGCAACCTGAAAGTGTGAGAGCAAGCCAGATGTAGGTTGCAGGGACAATTTTCCAAGGCAACAAGAGTCCAAGGATCGCGCCGATTGTCCATGAGAGAGGAGGGTAGAAAATAAATCTTGCTTCGCCGTATCCGTAGTGCGCCAACCCGGCCCACGCGGGATAGACAACTCCATGCTTCCACAGGTTCACCACTTCCATCCATGAATTAACGTGGAATTCGAAATCGTGACCGGAAGGATCGCCCCAGAAGAAAAACGGGCACACCACGGCGAACGCAGTGGTCGAAATAATAAAGAGGGGCCAGCCCAATAATGATTTTGGTGAAGTATCTGCCGCGGGAATGTCAGCTGAATGGATATCGGGAGCGGGGTTCAGGAATCGTCCTCTCCATGTTGAGGATAGCAATTAGCTCGATTTTGCGGAACCACTAGGCGAGTCTGAAGACCATGGCTTGACTTTGATCTCGATATAAACATTCTTTTCGTTCGAGAGTGAGAGCCGGGCCATCCAATATTTTTTCTCGATAGCGCTAGCAGCGTCGGCCGAGTTTTCATCCGGCAAGATTTGGGCGTATGCCTCAAACTCTGGCCCTGTCACTTTGCCGCGAATTGTGCAGGGAACAACGCGTACTCGCGGATTGTTCCGGATTCGCTTACATTTTCCGGAATCGCGGCGCGTCTTAACGTAGAGTTTGTCATCTTTCTCCGCGAACCACACTGGCGTGGAGACGGCGTCGCCCGTTCGCCTGAAGGTGATAAGGCAAATGTATTTCTGGCCGTGGATCTCCGGCGGAATTTGCATTCCGTATTGTAGGCCAGTCTATCCTAGAAGTTTGCCACGCCTTGGCTTCAAACCCCTGTATCAGCTTTTTTGTGGGCGTGACACTTAGTCACGATGGCGGAACGGAGTCGGTTTCGGAGATCGTCGGGGAGTTCGTAGAGTTGGGAATCGCGGTAAATCTCAATTGTCTTCTTGGTCGTATCGCAGACGACGTAGCAGTTGTGGCACCACGAAAGATGGTCTTCCAATTCAGATTTGGTGCGGTCGTCAATGACGCCGTCCAGGTAGTTGGTAAGCTCCTGCAAAAATTCAGAGCACTTCACTGGTTGCCATCTCCGCTCTTGTCATTGTTTTTTCCATTTCCGTCTGCACTTTCAAAAGTCAATTCAGCTCCGGGTTCTCGCCGCTGGAAGAACCGGCTCAACCGCTCTCGAAGCTGAAGCCGTGCGCGAAGCAGCCTGGACTTCACCGCCGGAATGCTGAGATCCAATGCCTCCGCTGTTTCCTCGGTCGAAAGACCCTCAACGTCCCGCAGTACAAATACCGTCCTGAACGTTGCCGGCAGACCCTGAATCGTCCGCGTCAGTATCTCGCGTAATTCCGCCTGATTGTACTGTTGCTCAGGATTGGGACTCCAGTCCGCAACTTCACGCGGAACCGAATCCTCTTCCGTCTTAACTTCCTCGTCCAGCGAAACCGTGCGCTCGGGCCGGCGCCGCCTTAACTTCATCAGCGCTTCGTTTACGGCGATCCGAACCAGCCAGGTGTAAAACTTCGACTGCCCCTGAAACTGCTTCAGATTGCTATAGGCTTTAAGAAACGCGTCCTGCACCACATCTTCAGCATCTTCGCGGTTCTGAGTGATGTGCTGCGCAATTCGGAAAACGTTCCGGTCATAACGCCGAACCAATTCTTCAAAGGCCGAGACGTCGCCATTCTTGGCGGCCTGAACTAGTGTCAGCTCATCGCTGACGGGCTCTTCTACTTTGGGTTGGATGGTACTCATCATTAGTCCGATGCAACAATTTTCAAGATTTCGCGGCCTTGGTAACGCCAGTTTTATTCTACCCGGTACTTTAGTGTTCCGCTAATCGGTTTGGCCTACCCAATCCCGCCGGGTTTAGGCTAAATTTCACAGAGGCAAGAGTCGGTGCCCAGTAGATCACGGCCTAACGTGACTTCCGGACAATGCAGGACATGGCCATATAATCAGGTTTTGGGGGAGTTCAGGCAGAGTAACTCCGGTTTTTGGGTACTCGATCAGGCGAAAATGGCAGAAACCATCTCAATAGAACAAATCGTAGAAGCAGCGGTTTCCCGGATAGTTGAGAATCACATTCCATCCTTGGTCCAGGATCTGGTTCGCTCAGTTTCGAGGGAGATATTACCAGAGCTGGCAAAGGTTGAGGGCGGGTTAGGCTCTAGTGCCGCTGCCGGTAACGGCGGAAACTCTGAGGATTTGCTGGGGGCTATCTCCGCGATCCACGCTGGTACGACTCAGAAAGAGATCTTGCGCGCCCTGCTTCAAAATACCGTTCGTTACAGCGGCCGGGGTGCTCTGTTTGTCATCAAGTCTGGGATGGCCACGGGATGGCAGGGACGCGGTTTCGAAGACAACGACTCTATTAAGGACTTTTCCCTGGATGTGCGAAGCGGTGTCGCGGCGCAGGCCATGCACACTCATACTCCTTGCGAGGGCGGCTCAGCCGAGATGGACGCAAGGTTCATTACTCACTTTCGAGCTCCGTCCGATGACAAGGTTTTGGTTCTTCCACTCCTATTGAAAGACAAAATCGCGGCGTTGGTCTACGCGGATTCGGGCACGAATTCAGGTACAAAAATTGACGCCGCTTCTCTGCAACTGATCGTGGCTGCGACCGGAACGTGGTTGGAAGTCATTTCTTTGCGCAAGCAGTCTCAGAAAGAAGGAGCTCCCGAACTCGGGGATAAGGCAGATGCCGGTCCATCGGCAATGTCTGCGACGCCTTCAATCTCAGACCCATTCGCGGCGCATTCGCCGATGCACACGTCAAAACACGACGCGCATCAGTCGCCTGCAGGGAACGTTACCGTTGCAGAGCCTGCTCCAATGGCGATGGCAGCGTCGGCGACCGATTCCTCAACGCGCGTTGCATCGGGCAAGTCCCGCGAAATGTCAACAGTAGACCAGGACACTCATCGCAAAGCCCAGCGCTTCGCCCGGCTGTTGATGGACGAAATCAAGCTTTATAACAAAGACATTCTTATTGAAGGTCGCAAAAACCGGGATCTGTATGATCGCTTAAAGGAAGACATCGAAAAGAGCCGGGCGACTTATCAGAAAAGATACGGCAGCACTGTTGCTGCTGACAGCGACTATTTCGATCAGGAACTCATCCACAGTCTCGCGGAAGATGATGCTTCGCTTCTCGGTGTAAACTATCGACACTGATTGAAGAAAATAATTGAAGCGTTCAGTCGTGCAATCCCTGCGATTCACATTCTCATTACTCTTGTTGACCGTGGTCTGGATTAGTGATCTTTCCAGTCTTGGTCCGCTCGTATTCGCGCAATCACAGCCCACTAGCCAGACTCACCCGCCTAAGAAGAAGAGTTCTAAGGGAAGCGCCGCCAAAAGCAAGAGCTCTCCCCGGTTGCGGCGGATGCACCTTGCATTTGTGGCATCGAGCAGCCTGAAACCCATGGCGCGGCAATTACTGCAGGATCGAACGCCTGCGGCGTATGCCGGAGTGGAAGCCTATGCCCGCCGTCACGCGAACGAAGATGCCGGAGCTTTGGCCTGGCTTGTTCTTGGATATGCGCATTCCCTGGATCGCGATTACGCCCAGGCTATTCCGGCTTTCAGCCGCGCTCAGCCCCATGCGGGAGACCTCGGCGACTACGTCGACTATTACCGCGGTCAGGCATACGTGCAGAGCGGACGCACTGCTGAGGCCATCGCCGTCGTGAGCGACTTCGATAAGAAATATCCCGAGTCGCTTCTTATCCGCGACGCTCACTTGCTTTATGCGAGCCTTCTGCTTACCGAGGACCAGCCGCAGGCGGCCATAGCGGTATTAGAACAAGATCGCAAGCCGGTTCGCGCTGATATGGAACTCGTGTTAGGCCGTGCGTATGTCTCGACTGGGGACACTGCGAAGGCAGCCACGATCTTCCAGAATCTATACTTCAACATGCCCCTCAGTTTCGAGGCAACTCAAGCCGGGGAAGAACTGAAGAAATTGCCGGGCCTACCGCCTGCCGGGTTGGAACAGCGCAGGACACGAGCTGATTTGTTGGCGAAAGGTAAGCGATACAGCGACGCTGCCGAGGAATATATGGGGCTGCTAAATGACATCCCGCCTGCGGAACGTCCTGCGCTTCAACTTTCAATCCTGGATGCATTGCGTCATGCAGGGCGAGCCAAAGAAGCGAAGAAGGAACTTGAGTCGGTTCCAAATTCACCGCCGGAGATTGATGCTGGCCGTCTTTTTAATCTTGGCGAACTTGAGAGAGCCTCGAATGATGACGACAAGTTCTTGGAGAACCTGGATCAACTGAGGCGGCAGTACCCGACGAGTCCTTATCTTGAACAGGCCTTACTGTCGGCAGGGAATATCTACCTGCTGAGGAAGGATTATGACCACGCGATCGACGCATACAGAGAATTACAAGTTCGTTTTCCCACGGCAGACAGAGCGTCGTATGCGCATTGGAAGGTGGCATGGCTGAGTTTGAGGCAGGGCCGCAATGCGGACGCCAAAACCGGGTTCGAACAACAGATCGGGCTGTATCCCAACTCCGCGGAGGTTCCAGCCGCTTTGTACTGGAGAGGGCGACTGGCGCAGGAAGATGGCGATCTACCGATGGCGGCGGCTTACTATCAAAAGCTGTCGCAACGGTTCCGCAATTACTACTACGGTGAACTGGCTCGCTCGCAATTACACAACATCAATGTGAGCGGCCCTGCGCAGAACTATGCCTTATTAGACGACGTTCCCGTGATGAATTTGGATCCAGTGAAAAGCGACCCGCTGCCGACGGACGATCTTCGAATACAAAAAGCGCACTTGCTTGAGAACGGAGCGCTATTAGATTTTGCCGTGCGGGAATTGAAAGCTGCTGCAGCGCAGGACAAGGGCGCTTGGCTTCCCGCCGAAACCGCTCGTATGTACGAGGAAGCTGGGCGGTATGACATTGCTATCGAAGTTTTAAAGCGCGCCGTCCCAAATTATTTTGCGATTGACCTCGATAGCCTGCCGCGCGCTTACTGGGAAGCGCTCTTTCCCAAGCCCTATTGGGTGGATTTGAAACGATTCTCATCTGAAAATGCGCTTGATCCGTATCTTGTGGCTTCCCTGATCCGGCAGGAGTCGGAATTTAATCCCAATGCGGTTTCGCGAAAAGACGCCGCCGGCCTTATGCAGTTGCTTCCAAAAGTTGGAAAGGGCGTCGCGAAGCAAGAGAAGATAAAGCATTTTAATACCAATCAACTGTTTACTCCGGGAGTGAATTTGGAGCTGGGGACGAAGTACTTTCGCGCGATGGTGGACAAGTTTGGCGCATTCGAATACGCTCTGGCTGCATACAACGCGGGAACCGACCGGGTGCAAGAGTGGCTTGGAGCAGGGAAGTATCGCGATCCCCAGGAATTCGTGGAATCAATTCCGTTCACCGAGACTCGCGAGTACGTGCAGGCCATTCTGCGGAATGCGAATGTGTATCGGCAGTTGTACGGGGCGCCGTAGGCTGCGGGAGGGCACGCTTTCAGTCGTGCCCAAAAGCAAACCCCAGCCCGGTTCGCCACGGCTTAAAGGCCGTGCCCTCCCGGTTATGTGCACGAAGGCAGTTTCCGCTTGCCTCTCTTTCGAAGTAATTTCTCAAATGCTGGTTCGTCTCCTCTACACTGTGCCGTAAGAGTCTGAACCACCGTGTTGAAGCACACCATACACGGCGTCACCTACGCCTTTCGCGACCTGAAAGATCTGCTCGCGAAGGCTGCGCCCTTGCGCTCAGGCGATGAGTTGGCCGGAATCGCGGCGCAGAGCGCTGTTGAGAGGGTCGCGGCGCAAATGGCGCTAGCCGATCTGCCGCTAACCACATTCCTTCACGAAGCAGTCGTTCCTTACGAAAGCGATGAAATCACTCGGCTTATTTTCGATTTCCACAGTGCCGCCCCTTTTGAACAGATCTCTAGCCTTACGGTTGGTGGATTCCGCGACTGGCTTCTTTCTGAGCAGGCTACTGGGGAGACCCTCGCCGAGATTGCGCCTGGGATAATGCCCGAGATGGCCGCCGCGGTTTCCAAAATCATGCGTCTGCAGGACCTGATCGCCGTGGCGCGAAAAATCCGTGTCGTAACACGATTCCGAACTACTGTCGGTCTCGCCGGACGCCTTTCGACGCGCCTCCAACCGAACCATCCGACTGACAATCCGGCGGGAATCGCTGCATCCGTGATCGACGGATTAATTCTCGGCTCGGGAGATGCGGTCATCGGTATCAATCCTGCTTCCGACAACGTGGCGACGGTGACCACTTTGCTTCGTCTCGTCGACTACGCTCGCGAGCGCTATTCGATTCCAACACAGAACTGCGTCCTGGCGCACATTTCCACCCAGATGGAAGCGTTAAGGCAGGGAGCGCCCATCGATCTGGTCTTCCAATCGATCGCGGGAACCGAACTGGCGAACAAATCTTTTGGCGTTAACCTAAACATCCTGGGTGAAGCCCATCAAGCTGCGCGGGAACTTAAACGTGGGACGGTCGGCGACAACGTAATGTATTTCGAAACCGGCCAGGGCAGCGCGCTCTCGGCCAACGCGAACTACGGCGTAGATCAGCAGACTTGCGAGGCACGTGCTTACGCCGTCGCTCGACATTACTCGCCCATGCTGGTGAATACCGTGGTCGGATTCATTGGCCCCGAGTATCTATACGACGGCAAGCAGATTATCCGCGCCGGGCTTGAGGACCACTTTTGCGGAAAGCTGCTTGGGCTCCCGATGGGCTGCGACGTCTGTTACACCAATCACGCCGAGGCTGATCAGGACGACATGGACGCACTTCTGACCATGCTCGGAGTCGCTGGCGTCAACTATATCATGGGCGTACCGGGCGCGGACGATGTGATGCTGCAATATCAGAGCACGTCTTTTCATGATGCGCTTTATTTAAGATCGGCATTGGGATTGCGCCCTGCACCCGAATTCGAGGCTTGGCTTGAGAGCGACGCACCATGTCGGCTGGCCGTTCCTGCAATGCTTCCGGCATGAACGAATCGACCAAACCTGATGCGCCAGCTCTCGCGCCGAGTTCGCCATTCAGATCTTTGCGTGATTACACTTCCGCCCGAGTAGCGCTGGGCCGAGCCGGTGCCAGCATCGCCACAACGGATATTCTGGATTTTCAACTGGCGCACGCCCGCGCTAGGGACGCAGTGCATGCTCAGTTCGACGTTGAAGCCTTCGCACGCCGACTTAGAGAAGAATTGCCGTCCTTGGGAAAATTTCAGGTTCCGGTCGTCACATTGAATAGTAGGGCCGTTGATCGTGAAGAGTATGTCCGGCGTCCCGATCGCGGACGTGTGCTTGCCGAGGAGTCGGCAAATCGCCTCAACAGCTGCTCGTGCGACGTAGTCTTTATCGTCGCTGATGGTCTTTCGGCAATCGCGCCTGAACGCAATGCAATTCCGCTATTAGGTGTAGTCGTGCCTCGTGTACTCGAAGCGGGATGGGCGTGCGGTCCTGTTTGCGTGATAGGGCATGCAAGAGTAGCTATCGGTGATCAGGTCGGCTCGATGTTGGGAGCGTCGCTCTCTGTCGTGCTGATTGGAGAGCGCCCTGGGCTTTCTTCCCACGACAGTCTCGGAGCCTACATCACCTGGCAGCCGCAGTTGGGCCGCACCGATGCCGAACGGAACTGCATCTCGAACATTCGCGCCGGCGGTTTGAACCATGCGGAGGCGGCAGAGCGTTTGCTTTGGTATCTGAACGAAGCTAGGACTAGAAGACTGAGCGGAACAGCCTTGAAGGAGCGAGGGGGGCCAACTTTCCCGCCTGAGCGCGATCTATAGGTCCACAAACAGTTCCTACTCAGAGCTTACGCTCTGGGCTAAGGTGGGTCGCCCTCCGGAGCTGATTTCCTCAGCATCGTCCTCAGTTTTTACAATCTTTTCTTTTTCCTCAAAATACAAGAGGCGTAAAATTAGGTGCCGCTTTTTCGAATAACTTTTCCTGGTCATACGACCACACAAAGGAGAAAATCAGATGGCACCTTCTAAGACACCAATCCCAAAGGGATTCCACACTGTTACTCCGACGCTCACGGTCCGCAACGCAGCCGACGCCATAGAGTTTTATAAGAAAGCATTGGGGGCTGAGGAGATAAGCCGACACCCGAGTCCGGATGGCAAAATCTCTCACGCCGAGCTGAAAATCGGTGATTCGATAATCTTTCTCGCCGATGAGTCACCAGCCATGGGCAACAAGTCACCGCAAACCCTCGGCGGAACCAGCGGAAGTCTTTATCTTTACGTTGAAGATGTAGATAAGGCCTTTCAGCGAGCCGTTAACGCAGGCGCTAAAGCAACGATGCCGGTTTCGGATATGTTCTGGGGAGATCGCTTTGGCCATTTTGTAGATCCTTACGGCCAAGAATGGGCCGTCGCCACGCACAAGGAAGACCTGAGCGAGCAAGAAATGTCAGTACGGGCGAAGGACTTCTACGCCCAGATGGAGGGATCGCGGCGGAAGTCGGCTTAGAACGGAAGTTAGAACAGCCACACTTATAAACTCGGAGAACACTCGAGACGTCATTTCCACAAAACGTCTGTGTGTTCTCCGCGTGGTTTTTGTTGTGCAAGCGGCCGAGAAAAGCAGGTCCCTCCACTTTGCTCGCGTTGGTCGGGATGACAGAGTTTTCCTGAGGGAAAAAGTAATACGGCTACGCTGATTTTTCTTGGGCTGGCGACTTGTCGAACATTATTTCGTATACCAACAATCCTGCGCCGACTACGATCGCGCTGTCTGCGGCGTTGAATGCTGGCCATTGGTATGAGCCGATGTAGACCAGCAGAAAATCTACGACGCGGCCACTCACCAGGCGGTCCCAAAGATTGCCGATCGCGCCGCCTAGAATAAGAGACAGCCCCACGCCGGTCGTGGTCATCGCATGTCCGCTTCGCCACAGCAGAGTTGAAACGATGACCATCGCAATGACCGAAAACAGGATCAGCATCCCGATCTTCCATTCGGAGGGCGAATCTGCGAATAGTCCGAATGCTGCGCCCCGGTTCTCAACATGAGTTAAATAAAAAACGTGCGGGATAAGCTGAATGCTGTCGTGCAGCGAGATATTTCTGGCGACGGCCCATTTCGACACCCGGTCGAGGAGAACTACGAAGAGTGCGATCAGGAAGTGAAATTTACGCATGCAAAGAGGTCATCAGTAACAAATGTCAGTGCCGCTGCTGTTCGTTCCCGGATACGAGTTAATTTGTCATCTTGAGCGAAGCGAAAGGCCCGCGCCCTGCAAGCCAAATACAGAGGTCCTTCGCTTCGCTCAGGATGACAAAGAGGAGTTTGGTTTCGAATCTAGTCCTTGAGCTGCGGCACGTTCGGCTTCAATTTATCTCACCCTCGGGCTGCACCGTTCGCAAACCGTCGGGTACAGCGGGTCGTCTCCTACATGGGTTGAATAGTTCCAGCACCGTTCGCACTTCTTTCCGTCTGCCTTACTTACTTCTACGTGCATGCCGCTTGATCCGTTCCCAGTGCCCTTGGACAACGACACCGCCGAGACGATAAAGAAATAACGCAACTGGTCCGCATAGCGAGCTAGCACTGAATAGACTGGATCGGCCGCCGTTAAATGGACTTGGGCCTCCAGTCCGCCGCCGATCAAATTGTTGGCGCGGGCTTCCTCAAGCTTCTTCAACACCTCATCACGGACGGATCGCAGGGTCGTCCAATCACGCGCGAATTTCTCATCTGCGTCAGTCGGCGCCTCTTCGCCGAGAATCTCGGCGACGGACGGGAACGACGTTAGATGTACGCTTTCCTCGCGACCAGACACCGCCGGCAGATACTGCCAGACCTCTTCGCACGTGAAGCTCATAATCGGAGCGAGTAGACGGACGAGCGCTTCCGCAATCCTCCACATCGCGGTTTGCGCGGATCGACGTCCCTGCGAATTTGGTGTGAAAGTGTAAAGGCGATCTTTAAGCACGTCAAAATAAAAAGCGCTGAGATCCACGACGGAGAAATGATTCACGCGATGGTAAATTTTGTGAAAGGCAAACTCGTCGTACCAGCCCTTTACTTCGGAAGCGAGCGCAACGGTTTGGCGGAGCATGTATTGGTCAATCGCTTCCATGTTCTTGAAGCGCACCGCGTCCCGTTCGGGATTGAAATCGTATAAATTCCCTAGAACATTTTTCAGCGTATTGCGAATCTTGCGATAGTTGTCCGCGACCCTCTGCATCAACTGTTCGGAACTCGTAACATCTTCGCGAAAATCGACGGAGGCAACCCACAAGCGGACAATCTCGGCACCTAGGCGTTCTGCTATATCGATTGGATCAACAACATTTCCGAGCGACTTCGACATGGCGCGGCCCTGCTCATCGAGAGTCCAACCGCTGGTCGCAACCATTTTGTAGGGAGCGCTTGCACGTGTCGCCACAGCGCACAGCAGGGAAGAATGAAACCATCCGCGATGCTGATCTCCGCCTTCGGTATATAAATCCGAAGGCCAAGGGAGATTCGGCTCGGCACCTGTTACCGCCAGGTAGCTGCACCCCGACTCGAACCAAACATCCAGGATGTCTTTTTCTCTAGTGAATGCTTCACCGTGGCACTCGGGACACTTCGCGCCTTTTATGATTGCGTCCGGCTGATCTGTATACCAGGCATCGGCCCCGGCCTCCGCAAAGAGGTCGACTACTCTGCGATTGATGTCACGATCATTCAGGGGCTTGCCGCAGCCTTCGCACAGAAACACGGCGATAGGCACTCCCCAAATGCGCTGGCGGGAGATGCACCAATCCGGCCGGTTGGCGATCATGTTTGAAATACGCTCTTCGCCCCAAGCGGGATCCCACTTTACTTTTTTTATTTCATCGAGCGCGCGGGTGCGTAAAGTTCCGGCGTCCATCGGCGTGTCCATTGCAATGAACCATTGCTCGGTGGCGCGATAAATAACTGGATTATGGCAGCGCCAGCAGTGAGGATATGAATGCTGCAAGTTCTCGGTGTGCATCAATACGCCACGAGCTTTTAGCAAGTCAATGATTGGAGCGTTGGCTTTGAAGACCTGAAGGCGGTCATACTCCGGCAGACCATTTCGCAATCGTCCGCCAGCGTCGACATCGCAGGTCGGGTCGATCTTGTACTTAGCGCCTGTCGCGAAGTCTTCCGCACCGTGTGCAGGCGCGGTGTGAACAACGCCAGTGCCTGTATCCATGGTGACGTAGTCGGCAAGGACTCCCATAATCTTTCGACGTTCCCAAGGCAAAAATGGATGAAAAAACCAAGAACCTTCCAAAGCCCTTCCGGGGAAACGCGCGATCGGTTTCGCGTCGCTGAATCCGCACTTTTCCGCCACGACCGCAGCCAATTTTTCAGCGACGATATAAATTTCTTTGTCGGTTTCTAAAGCCACATATTCTTCGCTGGGATGGAAAGCCACCGCCATCGACGCAGGCAAGGTCCACGGCGTAGTCGTCCAGATGATTGTGAAGACCGGCTTGTCGCCCGCGGCCGGGAGACTAGGATCGATGGTTCGCGGATCGGACTGAAGTCGATACTTTACCCAAACTGTAGGACTCGTGTGGTCTTCGTATTCCACTTCCGCTTCGGCCAATGCAGTTCGATCGTGGATGCACCAATAAACGGATCTCAGTCCTTTGTAGACGAAATCTTTTTCCATGAAGTCATAGAGTGTCGCCAAAACCACCGACTCATATTGGGGAGTCATGGTGGAATAAGGATTGTCCCAACGTCCAAATACACCGATTCGCTTAAACTGCTCGCGCTGTAGATCAAGATATTTTTGTGCGTACTTTCGACATTCCAGTCGAACGTCCGCGGGATTCATTTCGAGCTTCTTGCCGCCGAGTTGCTGGTCAACCTTGATCTCAATCGGAAGTCCATGGCAGTCCCAACCTGGTATGTAGGGAGCGTCCATTCCGGCCATGGTCTTCGACTTCACGATGAAGTCTTTTAAACATTTATTCAGGGCATGACCCAGATGGATTGGCCCATTCGCGTAGGGAGGTCCATCGTGCAAAACGTAGCTGGGGGCTCGGGAACGGACGTTTCGAACGGCGTCATAAATCTTCAAGCTGCTCCCATTTGGCCAATATTTTGGGCTCGTTTTGAGGCAGATTGGCCTTCATCGGGAAGGTGGTTTGGGGCAGGTTGACGGTGGACTTAAGATCGAGCGGCACTCGCTTGTTTTCTCCCAAATAATTGATTTCTTTCATTATAGGGAGCTGTTATCGGAACGTCCATTCACGCGCTGCGCGCCCTCTTGGTGACCCGATTGGCTTTAGTATTAGAATTCAGATTGACAGCTGCGATTTCCAAAGGCGACATTTTCCGGATTTGAGCATCTAAAACTTTGGAATGTATAGAAGTTTTGCAGTTGCGCAAGGATAGGCAGGGCGGTAATCTTGAGGATACTGTAGTACAAGCAACTTAACGGGTTGGGGGCTCATCAATTCTCTGAGGGATGGCGGGAAGTTGGCTCCATCTGATTTTCTGATTCAGGTTAACTATGGCGACTCTCGACGTTGAACCTCGACCCAATATTGACGCTCCGCAGTCGGCTCCTGTTCCAAATTTTCTGCTGCCCAAGGATACTTTTGAGCCATCGCTTTTCAAGTCCCTCACCGAGAATTTTAAGGATTTCTTCTTCCCCAAGAAGCAGCCCCCGCTGGTCCTGACTTCAAAGCCCATTCCTGTTAAGGATATCTGGGGTTTTTACGATAACAAGAAAAGTGGCGCGCTCGGCTCCACAGTAACTCACATCATTTTGTTCGCGCTAATCATTGGAGCCACTCTGTGGGCTCGCAGGATAGTGAAAGGGCCTCCAACGAGCGTGGTGACGACGCTTATTGCTCCCGACGACACTCCGATATTGAAACCTTCGAAGACGTTGGCAGGTGGTGGCGGCGGCGGCGGTGACCGCGACAAGTTCAATGCCCCTAAAGGAAAACTTCCGAAGACTGCGATGGAGCAGATCACGCCTCCCGCAGTTGTCGTTCGAAATGATCATCCCAAGCTTGCGGTCGAACCAACCGTTGTCATTCCACCGCAAATCAAGCTCGCAATGAATAACATGCCAAATCTTGGCGATCCGATGTCGAGATTGCCCTCTGGTCCTCCCTCGAATGGCACGGGGTCGGGCAGCGGCATTGGTTCTGGTTCTGGTGGTGGAGTTGGTGTTGGCACGGGACCGGGAGTCGGACAGGGCCATGGCGGCGGAATTGGCGGCGGTGTTTTTCGTGTCGGCGGCGGCGTAAGCGCACCACGCCCCACCTACCAGCCTGATCCGGAGTACTCGGAAGAAGCCCGCAAAGCGAAGTATCAGGGAACGTCGGTTCTGTCGCTGATCGTCGGCGCTGACGGACGTACGCGGGACATCCACATCGCTCGCAGCCTCGGTCTTGGCCTCGATGAAAAAGCCATCGAAGCGGTGAAGCAATGGAAGTTTGATCCGGCGATGAGAGATGGCAAGCCGGTGGCCGTCGAGATCAGCGTGGAGATTGACTTCCACTTATACTGAGTTCTGAAAATTCACTCGTAAAAAAGGCCGCAAATCGCGGCCTTTTTTGTTTACTCCTTCAGATCGACATGCTCTACGTCCTGAATTTCTCTTCCGAGAAATCGCGCCCCGAGCCTTCGGAATTTCTCTACCGAATCAGTTGCGAAGAATTTAACTCGCGGTAGTTTGCGTCGTTCTTCTTCTACGCCTCCTGGTAAAGCCGTACGCCGAAGTAAGTCCCGCACAACGTGCGCGGTGGATTCCGCAGAATCTACGATCTTCACATGAGTAGGAACAACTCTCCGCAGGATTGGTGCGATTAATGGATAGTGAGTGCATCCCAGAAGCAGAACGTCTGCGTTCTCGAAGTCTCCCGCAAAGGCTTCGTCGAGATAGATTCGCGCCACCTGCTCGGTGACGGCATGCTCAACCCATCCTTCTTCAACCAACGGAACCAGCAACGGACAGGCCTTCTCCTTCGCTTGAATTCCACGAGCCTCGAGCGCGCGCAAATACGCGTGACTGCTGATGCTGGCGTCGGTGCCGACCACCACCACTTTTTTGTTCGCGCTGGCTCGGGACGCACTCTCCGCGCCCGGGTCAATCACTCCCACCACGGGAACGCCAGAGCCTGCGGTAATTTTGTCCAAAGCGAGAGCCGTGGCCGTATTGCATGCAATCACCAGCAGTTGTGCTCCTTGCTGTTCCAGGAAATGGGACGCCTCGACTGCGTACTTGGCAACCGTTTCGGCGGATTTGGACCCGTATGGGAGGCGCGCGGTGTCCCCGAAGTACAAGTAATCCGACTCAGGAATAAGCTCAAGTAAAGCTTTAAGGACGGTAAGTCCCCCAAATCCGGAATCGAATACGCCAATGGAAGGACGTTGGGTGGGCATCGCCTCAGCCGGCACGGCGGGAGGCGGATAGAAAAGTCTCCGTCAGCTCATCGCTGGTTCGCCCACAACAGGATCCCGGCGGAATCGCGGCTCCGTGCGGGCAGGTGCGCGGATGTCCCAGGAACGCGCAGATCTTGTCGGTAGCTTCTGGTGACAGAATATGTTCGAACTTGCAGGCCTGTTGCTCAATCTCGGACTCACTGTCCAGCGCCAAGCTATCTGTGAAAAGCCGCTCGGCGAGACGATGGCGGCGAATCACGTCTGCCGCACGCTGCCGGCCTCGTGGCGTGAGCTCCACGATCATGCTGCCTTCGCCGGTTGAGACTCCCGTCGGCTTAAGCGCGTCGTGGCATGGGTTCACAAATGGTTTGATCTGCCCGCCTTCTGAAGTGTGTGCGCGTGTTGTAACAAGTCCAAGATCGGTCATCTTCTCGATGGCTATGCTCACCGGTAGAGCGCCGTGGACTTCCATGCGGCCAGTTTCCGCAATCTGTCCATGTTCGTCGAGCGCCCAAAGCTCTTCCAAGACCTCGTCAAATTGCTCCTCGTCTGCCATAGCAAAGACTTCCTGCGCGGCGATTTTTCCGTGATGCAGTTCGACGCGGCGATCTGCCAAGCGCGCAACTACGGGATCGTGGGTAACCATCACGATGGTGCGTCCGTTGCGATGCAATTCGCGCAATAGTCGCAGAACGATCTCTTCGTTGGCGGCATCCAGATTGCCGGTGGGTTCATCGGCGAGCACAATCTTGGGGTCGTTAATCAACGCCCGTGCGATGCATACGCGTTGCTGTTCACCGCCGGAGAGCTGGGATGGCAGATGATTCGCGCGGTCCTTCAGCCCCACGTGATCGAGAGCCGCGAGAGCCTCTTTTTCGTCAGTCATGCTGTGGAGATATTGCGCCAGCATCACGTTTTCCAGCGCCGTCAGGTAAGGGATCAAGTGGAACTGCTGAAAGATGAATCCGATCTTTTCTGCGCGCACACGATTCAATTCGCCAGAGGAGATCGCGGTGACATTTTCATTCTCGAGCCAAATCTCGCCAGAAGTAGGACGATCAAGGCAGCCAATTAAATTCACCAGCGTAGACTTGCCCGATCCTGACGGGCCCATGATCGCGATCCATTCGCCGGGAGCCACAGTCAGCGAGAAATCGTCCAGCGCACGAATGCCGCCCCCGCCTTCCGCACGCGCGGGATAGGATCGGCTGACATGTTTCAGATGGATCAAGCGCTCATCACTCCCCTTTTAAGATCATAGCTGGCTGAACCTGCCGTAGCAAAGAAATCGGCACAATGGCCGACATCAAGGCGACGACTATGCAGCCGATTAACACTACGGGAAAGAGTTCCAATCGTGGCACGGCGGGAACACCAAAATTAGCCTTGGCGATCCAGGCGGCAATGCCTACTCCAAGCCCGAAGCCAATCAATGCTCCGACCACTCCTAATGCGGCCGCTTCTGCCGCAAGGAATCCACCGATAAATCGCTGCGATGCGCCGAGGGCCTTCATGATTGCGAAGTCACGCCGCCGGTCTAAGACCCATCCAGTCAAAGTGGCGAGGACGCAAAGAGCAGCCGTGACGATAATCAAAACGGAAGCAGCCAAAAGCGTGGCTCTCGTCTTTCCTAGCACGCGGCCTTCGGCCTCCATGATCTGCCGTACTGGACGCACCTCGACATCCGGTAAAGCCTGCCGGAGTTTGTCGATCACGGCATCCACTTCTTGGGGCGGACCTGAAACTGCAATCTCAACCGTGGACGGGAGCAGGCCGGTCCACGTTTCGAAGTCGTTGAGCGAGAGATAAATCCGGCTATCTTCTCCAGCGCCCGTACGCAAAGTTCCAGATGGAGTCAGAAAAATAGGGCGTCCATGAAAGTAAAGGTTGAAGGGTTTTCCTTGCGGGCTGACCGCGGAAGCCGCGCGAACTCCGAGAAGAGCGGCATGCGGATCTCTCGGCCATGCCGTCACCGACCACCAACTATCGAGCTTGCGTACCTGATCCAAATCCGTGCCCGAGACAACAACTGGCTCAGCGTTGGAGGTCCGAGCCACCACATAGGCGAAGGGAACTGCCAAGCCCTGTCCGCCGAGTACCGACTCTGTCTTCGCGAGCGCATCCGGCGGAAGTGATTGTCCTTCCCTCGCTACCAGCACGACATTGGCACCGTAGTTGCGAAATTCCTTGCGCAGCTTCGACTGCACATCCACGAACAGATTCAGCATCGCTGTGGTTGCGGTTGCTGCAACAACCACCGCCATGAGCGCAGTCGCCGCCCGGCCGCGGCGAAGGACGGCAGCCCGGAACAGCATGCGGAAAAACATGGAAGTGTGATGCGCACCTTTGCGCCGAACGCTTGCGGAAGCACTCATCATGCTTCACCCCGCAACGCATAGACCGGGTCGAACTTCACTGCACGACGGATTGCCGCGATGCTGCCCGCGAACGTTACGATTATCGCGATGCAAAGAATGAGGGGAAATAAAACCGGTTGAATAGTAATTGGAGAATCGAATATCCAGCGTCCGGCATTGTAGGCCAGGACGGAACCGCCGGCGAATCCGGCAACTCCGCCAAGCAGCGCCAACAAAGCGGCTTCCGCGAAGAACAGGGAAGCGACAGATAGTCCACCTGCTCCAAGGGCCTTCATCAATCCAACTTCTTGACGTTGTTCAAAAATGGTGGTTGCCATCGCTGCTGATACTGCCAACGCGGAAGCTAAGAGTGAGGCCAATGTAACTAACAGCATCAGGCCTTCAATGCGGGAGAGAATGGTGCCCTCGGTTTGAGCCACCTGGCGAATCTGCTCGGCATGAGAGTGCGGAATTGCCTCCTGCAACTGGTAAGCGATCGCTTGCGCATAAGGAGAGCAGTACCATCGGTCATACATTTCAGGGCTCAGCGTTTTCGGATCGCGGCGCGCAAACGCGTCTTCCGGCTTGGTCACGGCACTGACGTAGACTCGGCGCACTACGCCCGGTTTTCCTGATAGCTGCTGTGCCAGCCCGAGTGGCGCAACGATTTCATTGTCTTCCGGTCCGCCGGTTGAGACGATCCCGGAAACTCGAAAAGGCTGTCCGTCAACATTAATTTTGCCGCGCGGTTTCTGGCCTAGGCCGGCGGCCAATCGTTCTCCGACCAAAACATCTTGCGAATTGTCATCAGGCCAGGAGCCTTGGACCCTCCACACCGGATAAGTAGCGCGGACTCCGGTTACAAAATTGTCCGTGCCAAAATGCAGCGGCTTGGAGAAATACGTTCCAACTAGAGTGGTTTTCGTCTTCGCGTCGTTGACCACGACGTTCACAGGCAGCACGGGCGCGAAACCAACGATATTGTTTCGCCAGAACATTCCCTTAATTTTCGGTAGGTCGGCCTCGCTAAGGTAAGCACCGTCGCTCGGTGGCTTGAGGTTCACCCCGGCGATTTCAACATCCAAACTGTCTTCTTGAGGATTTACGACGAGGTTAGCGCCGTAACTGCGCAGTTCGCGATTAATCTTATCGCCGACATCGGTTGCAACCCCAATCATCGCCGTCGCGACGGACACTCCAAAAGCTATTGCGGCGCCCGCCAGCAGCTTGCGCCGCTTTTGTCGCCGAAACGATTCGTAAACCAGTCGCGCAAACATTGTCATTTTTGGAACAAGTGAGTGCCAGTCGCGAGGTCCGCTTCCTCGATGATGACGGCGTCCGCGGTCATTTCTGCTTTCAGAGGCACGGGGTTACAGCCGCCTTTGGTTCCGATGGATTGCGCATTGATCGGCGAAGCGCAATTCTTGCAGACGACGCCATTCGGTCCTTTGTAGAAACCGACGCCGCCACAGATTTGGCACGCATCGAAAACCGTAGCGATTTTTCCATCGGGCTTCTTGTAGAGCCAGAAACGAATGGTGGTTCCATTTTCAGCCACGGCGAAACGGTGCAAGTCTCCGTCAGAAACCTGAGCGAGAGGGATGCTCACTTTGCCGTTGGTGAAGTGGACCTCGGTTGCGGGAGACAAGCCGCTAACGCTCTTGGTATAAGCAAACTCGGCGGTGATAAGTAGGATGAAAATGAAAGAGCTGGCGTATACCGACCTCATCCACCAGTTCTCGCGGCGGGCGCTCCAAGCGGCTTTGCGGCGTTCCGCGCCTGACGCTGGTAGGGCAGATGGTTCCCGGCGCTTAACTTCTAACAGAACCATCAACGCAGCCAATGCGAGAATAGTTACAGCGAAAAAGAAATCGTTACGCACGATAGGTCCAATGATCGCCATCTCTCGCTTGGAGGATGGAAGTATGCCGTATTCAGACAACTCGTGCAGTCCGGAGATGAGAAGCTGCGCTGCTACAAAAAACAGGATCGCGCTGGTAACGCGGAAGAACTTCTGAAGATTGATGCGAACGCTGCCTTTGACGAACATCACTCCGAATAAGATAGCGACGATAATTCCGAGCAGTGTGCCCATAAAACTCAACAGCTCGGTAGAGTTCAACGACACTGCTGACAAAATCAAAACGGTTTCAGCGCCCTCGCGGAGCACCATCAGAAAAACGAATAAGAAAACTCCGAAATGCGATCCCCTCTCCGCCAAGGTTCCAATTTTGCCTTCAATCTGTCCCTTAAGTTTGCGCCCCGTTCTCATCATGAAAATGATCATGGTGACGACGAAGGCCGCCGCTACCAGCATGACGACGCCTTCGAAAACGTCCTCATTCAAGTTCATACGCGAAAGCAGAGCCGCGATTCCGATACTGCCAACAAATGCAGAAATCAGAGCGGTATAAACCGTCTTGCGAAGGTCAGGACGGCCAATTTTGGCGAGATAGGCGAGCGTGATGCCGACGATGAGAGCAGCCTCGACTCCCTCGCGCAAAGTTACTATGAATGCCTGTAGCATCTAACGCAGTTCTTCCGTGTTCTATGGATTTACTTGAAACTCAGTTGCAACTACCAGAATAATCCGCATGCTTACCAGCGTCAATGCAGGTGCACCGAGTGGATGTCTGCGGGACCGCGAAATGGGATTATCGGCAGTGTGCGGAAACCAGTGGCGGAGCAGTTTTGAATTAAGACTTGGAGCGCTACGGTTCAGGGCAAATGCTAACCGCAGATTTCATAACCAAATGGTGCTGAGTTTCATCTAATCCAACAATAATAGTTTGATTTTCGTCAGGAGAATCCAGAACATGACAACTAAGGTAGTCAAGAGCGACGAAGAATGGAAAAAGGAACTCTCGCCGGATCAATATCAAGTTGCACGAAAAGCGGGAACCGAGCCGGCATTCACCGGAAAATACTGGAACACTAAAGACAAAGGCACATACCTTTGTGCGTGTTGCGGACAGCCTCTGTTCAGTGCGGACACTAAGTTCGATTCCGGCACCGGCTGGCCAAGTTTCTTTAAGCCGCTTGATGCGGCTGCCATCGAAGAAGAAACCGATCGCACGTATGGAATGGTGAGGACTGAAGCACGCTGCTCCAAGTGCGACGCGCACCTAGGTCATGTTTTTGAAGACGGCCCGGCGCCAACCGGGTTGCGTTATTGCATGAACTCAGCTTCGCTGGATTTAAAGAAGGACGACCCCAAATAAGCTTCGCCGCGCGACAGGGATGTGCAGCAAAGCGCATGCCACAGGCACAGAGCCGGGTCGTGGATCGACCGGCTCATTCGCCGTTCCAAAATGCCGAAAACTACTTCCCCGCCGCTGTGGCCAGTGACTCTGTTGTGGCCCTAGAACTATCAGTGGCCGCCGGGAGCTGAGCTTGATGGTGCTGGACCTTTTTATTTTCAGCAGTCTTATCCTCGCCGGCATTTTTGGAGTCAGATGTCTTGGCCTCGGTGCGAATTTGCACGCTTCCCTTCAACACCGCCCCGTCCTCCACGCTGATGCGCTGCGTGGTGATATCGCCGGTTAAACGGCCTTCGGCGCGAATGTCCACGCGATCGCTGCAATGGAGGTTTCCTTCCACCGATCCCATGACCACGACTTCGCGGGCAACAATGTTGGCATTCACTTTTCCATTTCGCCCAATGGTGACGCGATGATCGGTGAAGTTGATGGTGCCTTCGATCTGTCCGTCAATATAGATCGATTCGTCTCCCTTGACTTCTCCCTTGATTACCAGGGAGCGTCCGATTGTGGCTTGCTCCACCGGCGTGCTAACGGTTTTTGCGGGCGGGTATGTGTTCGGCGTGAATCGCTGATTGTTATCTGAAGACTGCAACATGAGTCGACCTTCCTTTGTCCGCATGACAGCTAGGCCGAGAACGCCGCCGTATGCCGAGGGTTTTTTGGATTGGGGCCAAGGGCCAAGCTGAATATTGCACCCGTTCGGGGAAAAAGTGGAGTTACGGAAGTACTCGGACTAGGGTCGCACGGAAAGCGCCGCAGGCCTCTACGGCTTGTTTGTCTCCTGAGCGTCTGTTTTTCTTCGCTGGCGAAGAAAAACCAAGTCGAAGGATCGCTATCAGCTCACATTCGTAGAGGGCATAGGGATGCTTCGACTCTCGAGCTCCCTGAAGCGGAAGCTCGACTTCGCTCAGCAGGACAAAGCAGAGGAAACGTCAAGATTGAAGCGTCTGACCGAGTTCTTCCCATTCTGCAAGGCAGGATTTCAATTGCGTCTTGCAGTCATTCAACTCGCGGCTTTGGCGCTCAGTTTCAACGGCGCTTACGAACGTCTGGAGCGCCGTCTCGCAGGCTTCGATGTTGGTCTCTAAACGCGATATTTCTTGCTCCAGTTCGCGCACTCTTTCCTCAATTTGTTTGCGCTTGATAGGATTCAATCGCTTCTGACTGTCCTCAGCGCGATCTCTCACCTCTTCGCGGCCCTTGCCATTCGTTGGGAATTCCGCCTTCGCGGGTGCCGATGACGGCTTAACTGACGCCACGACAGATTGCTCTAAAGCGGCCGCTCCGCCTTGTTTGCGCCAGAGATAATCCTCGTAATTGCCGGGATACACTTCCACTCGGCCATCGCCGACCTCGAAGATTCTGGTCGCAAGCTTGTCGATGAAATAACGATCGTGGGAGACGAACAGAACCGTGCCGGTGTACTTCGAGAGAGCCTCCAGCAGAACATCTTTGGCGCGCATGTCGAGGTGATTCGTGGGCTCATCCAGAAGCAGGAAGTTAGCGGGATGAAGCAGCATTCGCAACAAGGCATAACGATTGCGCTCCCCACCGGAAAGGACTCCGATGCGCTTGAAGACATCCTCAGCCGAAAACAGAAAACAACCGAGCAAACTGCGCAGCTCCGTCTCGGTAGATCGCGGAGAAATTTCTCCGAGATCGTCGAGAATACGCGCGTCTGGATTCAGTTCTTTGTATTGATCTTGCGCGAAGTAGTCAGCTTGGACGTTATGGCCCCCTCGGTACTCGCCGCTGGTGAGAGGTTCTTCGTGGGCAAGCAATTTGATGAGCGTTGACTTGCCCGCCCCATTGATGCCGACTAAAGCAATGCGGTCTCCGCGGTCGATCAAAAAGCTGACATCGCGAAAGACTTCTTTTTCGCCATATGACTTGGCCACGTCAATAAATTCACAGACGATCCTGCCGCTGGGCTTCGGCTGCGGAAAAGAGAAGTGTATGGTCTTCTCCTCTTCCGGAAGCTCGACCCGCTCCATCCTTTCTAATTCCTTGATGCGGCTTTGCACCTGTTTCGCCTTGGTGGCCGTATACCGAAAGCGATTGATAAATATTTCGAGCTGCTCGATTCGTTCACGTTGATTGCGATAAGCTGCTTGAAGTTGCTCTAATCGTTGCGTTTTTTGATTCAAATACTTCTCGTAATTACCGCTGTAAAGATGAATGCGCTTGTTCCAGATTTCGGCAATTCTGTTTACCGTCACGTCGAGAAAATAGCGGTCGTGCGAGATCAGGACGAAAGCATTCGGATAGTGGGTCAAATATTCTTCGAGCCAGTTGCGAGCTTCCAGATCTAGGTGATTCGTGGGTTCATCGAGTAAAAGCAGATTGGGCTGCTGGAGTAGAAGTTTGGCGAGTGCGAGGCGCATTTGCCATCCGCCAGAGAATTCATCGGTGAGACGTCCCCAGTCTTCTTTGCGAAAACCCAAGCCTGAGAGCACCGTCCCCACTTTCGCATCGATTGCGTAACCGTCGTGTGTTTGAAATTCGTGCTCGATCTTGTGATAGCGGTCGGCGACCTGTGAGTACTCCGCTGAAGTATGATCCAACTCCGAGATTCGTACCGTCAGGTCCTCCATCTCCTGCTCCATCGCACGAAGTTCGGAGAACACCGACATGCACTCGTCGAAAACCGTTTTCCCCGAGAGAGTGAGACCATCTTGCGGAAGGTATCCAGCGCTGATTCCCTTGGCTATGCCGATGGTGCCGTAGTCCAGGCTCTCTAAGCCGGCAAGGATTTTCATCAGTGTTGATTTCCCGGTGCCGTTCGCGCCCACGAGACCGATGCGGTCGCGTGGCGTAATCATCCAGTCGGCTCCTTCGAAAAGGAGTTTGTGGCCAAAGCGCTTTCCGGCGTTGGAGAGTTGAATCATCGGATAGATTCAATCGTCTCACGGGAAACAGGTTTGAAGAAATAGAGGTAACAATAGGGGCGGATCAGAGAGCTCGCTATCCCTTACGAGCCGCGACGACATCGAGAGATCCTATCTTCTCTAACGCTCGATCAATCACAGCTTGAATCTCTCCCGCGTACTTTACCTCGCGGCCTTTGGCCAAGATACTTCTTGCTTCGTCCGCCGAAAACCATGTTGGATCACGCGACAACTCATGCGAGTAGTCGAATTCGCGAGCCTCAAGCAGGAAAGCCTTAACTACGAACTCGCGCACGCCGGAAGGCTTCCAGAAGACGCCCTTTGCGTGCAGATAGAGGTGAAAATGTCTTCGCTCTATAGTGCCTCGTACTCCGGCTTCCTCCCAGGCTTCGCGCTCAGCGGCCTGGCTGTGGGTCAAAGAACGCTCGGGGTCGCCCTTGGGAAACGTCCACTTCTTTCCTCCCCGAGTCTTTACGAGAAGAAACTCAACACCGCTCTCGCCGACCCGATAGCAGACGGCGGCTACTTGAAGCGGCAGAGCAAATTGCGCAAGACTCGGCGCTGGCAATTGAATATGCCTCCAGTTCCATGATAGCGGCGCGAATGTTGCAGCAATGTTAAATTGCAACAAAAAAGGTGCACTCCAGGGTAATGATGGGTATGGACCCCTTGGTTAGTTTCGCGTTGAGAAAATGGTAGAACTACGCTGATGGCACTTTTCCTGGGCATTGATGGCGGCGGAACCCGGACGTCGTGTTTGATTGGCGACGAGAAATCGGTACTGGGCTCAGGGATTGCTGGAGCCAGCAATGTTCTTCGCGTCGGAGAGGCTGCCGCGCGTACGGCGTTAGTTGAAGCAATCCGCAAGTCATGTGACGCAGCAAGAATTGATCCTGCGAAGATATCCCGTACTTGCGTCGGAGTAGCCGGCGCGGCGAGGCCGGAAGTAGGCGAGGTAGTACACCGAATTGTGGCTGACACTGTGTCGGGCGAAATTGAGATTGTCGGCGATATGGTCATTGCACTGCATGCGGCCTTCGGCCGTGGCCCTGGAATAGTCGTGATTGCCGGCACGGGATCCATTGCTTACGGCCGGAATAGCGCGGGGAATGTGGCGAGAGCCGGCGGTTGGGGATTCGCGGTTTCTGATGAAGGATCGGGTTATTGGATCGGACGTGCGGCTGTAAGCGAGGCTTTGCGCGCCGCTGATCAAAGTGAAGAGGTGCCCCCACTTCTACGAGTGATTATGAAAGTTTGGAATATCGAAGATCGAGATACGGCGGTCATGGCGGCCAACGCGTCTCCTGCACCGGATTTCGCTGCGTTGTTTCCGGCAGTGTTGGTTGCCGCGAACTCGGGGGATGGGCTAGCTGCAATGGTGTTGCGTCGTGCTGGAAGCGAGTTGGCAGCTTTGACCAAAATGGTTATAGAGCGGCTTTTCTCTGATTCCGATACCGTTCCAGTGGCCATGTCCGGTGGAGTGTTTGCGAACAGCGCATTGGTGCGAGAGGTTTTCTACAATGAACTTCGAGGTCAATGCCCGCAGGTGGTAGTGGACGAAAAAATCGCAGAACCGGCTAGCGGCGCGCTGGATCTGGCAAGGAATAGGGCCCATTAGAAATTGGCCCATGAGCGAAAGAATTTTCATGAATAAGGACTTGGGCGAATTGGAAATCGAGTCCTCGGAATCGTCCAAGGCGGACGATTTGGGACCAGCACTTACTGAGGATCTCGCCCTCTCCCTTCTGAAGCAGCCAAACCTTCACCCTGAAATCCTCGCAAAGATTACCAAGAAAAGCACTCTGATGAAGACCCGCAAACTGAAGCTCGCTGTCGTTGCACATCCCAAAACGCCTCGCCATCTGCTGCTGCCCCTTCTGCGTCATCTGTTCACCTTCGACCTCATGCGTGTCGCACTCATGCCGACAATCGCAGCCGAGATCAAGACTGCTGCCGAAGAGAGTCTGATCAACCGTCTCGAAAAGCTTTCGCTAGGAGAGAAACTCTCACTCGCGCGTCGCGCCTCGGGACGAGTGGCGGCAGCGCTCTTGAATGAGTCTGCCCCTCGCGTGATCGATGCCGCATTACAGAATGCACGGATGACCGAAACAGGCATCATCAAGCAGCTAGCCCGAAGGAAGACGAACCAAATTCTGGTCGAAGCAATCTGCAATCATCCAAAATGGAAGCTGCGCCCCGAAATTATTATTGCGTTGAAACAGGAAAATCCGGCGACGGATGCGGTAGGACCGGCAAGTACTGGAACTTCGCTTCCATAGAGAGTGTCTAATTCATTGGTGCGCCCGGAGGGAGAGTTGATGAGACGCAAGTTTAGTAATTCTGTTGTCGCACTAGCGCTGTTCTGGTGCTTTCCCATGGGTGTGTGCGCTCAATTGGCAACGTCGGACAGCGAGTTGCAGCAGGGAGTCCAGGCATACAAGGAAGCGAGGTATCAAGAGGCCGTCCAGCATTTCCAACGCGCGGCTTCGCTGGACCCCCAGAACAAAGTCGCGCACCTGTACATGGCGACCTCCTATGCCCAGCAATACATACCGGGCGTTGACACCCCTGAAAATGTGCAAATGGGTCAGTGCCGCGATTGCACAGTATCAGAGTGCCCTTGAACTTGATCCAAAATCACCGGATGCCATCAAAGGTATCGCTTACATTGATCTGCAAATGAAGAAATTTGAAGAAGCCGAGAAGTACTATGCCAAGGCAATCGAGTTGGGTCCGAAAGATGCCGAAGCCTACTACGCGATTGGCGTGATTGACTGGACTCAGGTGTATCAGCCCAGAATGGAACTACGGGCCAAGCTTGGACTAGCGCAAGACAAGCCTCTGATCAATGCTGCCGAATGTTGGCAGCTTCGCAGCGCGAACGAAGATACAGTGAAAGACGGAATCGAAAAGCTGACTGAAGCTCTTAAACTGCGTCCGGACTATGACGACGCGATGGCTTACCTGAACCTGATGTATCACGAACGAGCCGACATCCAATGCAATGACGATAAGGCTTACAAGGCAGATGTTAAGACTGCTGACAAGTGGGTGGATCTAACAATGGCGACCAAAAAACAAAAAGCTGAAAATTCGAGACCAACCGCCGAAAGTGGTGTCCCGCAGCCGTAGAGTCCTCCCCGCTACTTCTGAAAGTGCCCCAGAATTGCTTCCGCCTGGCTTCTTGTAACCACGGCCGACAGCGCGGCGACATCAGCTTGTCTCACCGCCTGCACGCTTCCAAAATGCTCTAATAAGCGCCGCGTCGTGCTTGCTCCCACTCCTGGAATTTCTCTTAACTCGGTTGCCCGGTCGCGCATCTGCCGCCGCTTGCGGTGGAAGGTGACGGCGAAGCGGTGGGCTTCATCGCGAATCAACTGAATCAAGTGGAGCATCGGCGAATGATGATCCAGAACCACTGGCTCATCTTCCTGGCTGTAGACGTAGATAATCTCTTCACGCTTCGCAATCGCTGCGAGCGGCTGATTGATAATTTGCAGCGATCCAAGGGCATCGGCCGCGGCGTGCAACTGCCCCAATCCACCATCGATCAGAATCAGGCTCGGCATCTCTTTCTTTTCTTCCTGGATGCGCTTGTATCGCCGTGTAACCACTTCGCGCATGGACGCAAAATCGTCGACTCCCATGACGCCGCGAATAATGAACTTGCGATAGTCCGATTTCTTCATCCGCCCATCTTCCCAGACCACCATCGAGGCCACGGTCTCCGCGCCTTGAATATGCGAAATATCGAAACACTCGATTCGCTCGGGAAGCTCAGGAACTCCCAGCGCATCCTGTAAGGCCTCTTGGATGGCCTTGGTATTGGGCTTCATGACCCTGAAGCGCTGATCGTAAGACTGCTTTGCATTGGTAGCCGACAGATCCAAGAGAGAACGCTTCTCCCCACGCTGCGGAACTAGCAAATGCACACGCGCGGGTCGTGTGCTGTCGCTGGTTATCTGCTCGGACAGAACCTCTTCGAGCGCAGGTCGATCTTCGAAATCCACCGGAAGGTAAATGTTTCGAGGAACGTAGGGCTGTCCGATGTAAAGCTGCTTAAGCAGTGCAGAGAAGAACTCACCGGGATCAAACGCTCCCAAATCTACCGAGCTTTGTTCGGCTGGACGGGCGAGGGCGCCCGTCCCGATACCAGCAACTTCCAATTCCGGCAGGTCTTCCCAGAAGAACTCTCTGCGATCGAGGACCCGCCCTCCACGCATGTGAAATAAATTTACTGCCAGCATTCCGTTTTCGTGGTGATAGCCGAAAACGTCGGCATCGTCGCCCTCAACGCTCGCAATCCGCTGTTTCTCCTGCAACTGCTCAACGGTGGATATCAAGTCTCGGTATTTCGCGGCCCGCTCGAATTCCTCGGCCTCAGCGGCTTTTTCCATGCGCTGGTGCAGCGATCGCGACAAATCTGTGGGGCGGCCTTCCAGAAACAGCTTCACATCGCGAACTGCCTCCTGATAAGCCTCCGGCGTGCCGAGCCCTTCCACGCATGGGCCGAGGCAGCGTCCAATGTAGTACTGAAGGCACGCTCGCGGATGGAAGTGCCCTAAATCCACTTTGCAAGACGGAATGAGAAAGTGTCGATGTATCAAGTCGACGAGTCGATAGGCGAGGTTGGCAGGGAAGTACGGTCCGTAATAGGCTGACCCGTCTTTGCGAAGCCGACGCGTGACGTAAACGCGGGGAAACCGTTCTCCCAGCGTCAGCTTTACGTATGGATAGGTCTTATCGTCTCGCAGCAGGATGTTAAAGCGCGGCTTTTTCTGCTTGATGAGGTGATTTTCAAGCGCCAGCGCCTCTTTTACGTTGGCTACGACTATGTAGTCAACGTCGACGGCCTCGCGCACCAGCGTGTCGGTTTTCGCATCCTGCACCCGGCTTTGGTGGAAATATGAACTAACCCGGTTGCGGAGGTTCCCCGCCTTGCCGACATAAATGACATCCCCCTCCGCATTTTTGTAGAGATACACGCCTGCAAACGTCGGAAGCGACCGAATTTTGGCTTGGAAATCCATGAACTGAATAATTGACAACCATTTTATTAGAGGTAGCGATGACGGTTCGCGACTCAGGGCGGCGTAATCGTATAAAATTTTCCTGAAGTTTTGTTACCTCGGCGTGGAGCGCATTTGGTTGTGCCAGTAACTTCTTCACTATCTATCGATTAGGTGCCTCCCGGTAATTTACGAAGTTGGCATAGCTCGTGCACAGTACAATGGCGATGTGGCGAATGACGCGCCGACAGAATTATGCATCGAAGATTGTGAAAAAGGTTTTGTAAGAGTTAGAGGAAGGAGCCATCCCAGATGAATCGAACCTCGTTGACGATTTTGTTGGCGGCCTGCATGGCTGCGACGGTAGGCTGCTCGACCAAGAATTATGTTCGCAACCAGACGACTCCCTTGATCAACAAGACGAACGAGCTGGACGACATGACGGCAAAGAATACCAAAGACATTAAGGATTTTGACGCCCGGGCGCAGGCCGGAATCCAGGATGTGCAAACAAAAACCGCTGCAGCCGATCAAAAGGCGCAAGCCGCAGGGCAGAAGGCCACTGACGCACAGACCCAGGCTAATAACGCAGTGAACCGCGTAGACGCGCTTCAAAATACGGTCGCAAATCTCGATAATTATCGTATGGTGAGCGAAACCGCCGTACATTTCGGCTTCGATAAAGACACCTTGACCAAGGATGCAAAAGCCGACTTGGACAAGATGGCAGAGGCTGTTCCCAACACCAAGGGCTACATTCTTACCGTGGAAGGTGCTACAGACTCAGTCGGAAACGCGGACTACAACTACGAGCTTAGCCAGCGTCGCGCCTCTGCAGTGATTCAGTATCTGGCTTCTGAGCATGGCATTCCCGCTCACAAGATTTATTTGATCGGACTGGGCAAAGACAAACCGGTGGATACGAATAAGACCCGTGAAGGACGGGCCGCGAATCGTCGGGTAGACGTGCATTTAATGAGCAACACAGCTGAAGGAGCCCCGCCGGCACAGCAGCCAGCGGCAGCGACTCAGCCGACAGCTCCGCCGTCGATGTAATTAAGTTGTTGTACCCCTCCTCCCCGGAGGATTTCGCCAACACTGGCCGCTTCATTCCCCCATGGAGCGGCCACTTTTTTGACTCGACTGCGTCAGTCCGGCCAATGGGAACGGCTTCGCGAGAAATTGAGGGTGGCAAAAGGGCAGTCCAGCCATTAGTACGATCATCCAGGAAAGATGCGGAGGAAGAATTAGAACTTCAATTGCAACGAATGGAGATCTTTATTCTTCCGGAATGGCGTCCGGAAGTGGTTCTACTTTTGAATCGGCGTCTACCTTCTTGTCCTGCGCGGCCAGCATCTTTGAGTCGCGGAAGTCGGTATAGCGTTCTGAAACCATCACGTGAAATACCCATTGATGGCGTTCTTCTTCCGGCTCAACCAATCCGAGGTCTCTCAGCGGAACCATATACTGCTCCACCCACTTAACTTGCTGACGGCTCATGCCGCGACGCTGAATATCCACCGTAATTCCAGCTAGATGAGAAGACGCCGTTTCTCCAGTCTCGGGCGCGGCATTGCGATTGTGCCGGCGAAGTTTCTTCTGAACCAGCACCGTGCGAACCGCTGAGTTCACCTGAATCTGGTCGTGAAATTCCTTGTAATAATCGGAACTGAGATCTGCGAGAAAATCGCGCGTCCACGGGCGGCAGTAGCGCCGGTCGGGGTCAAGTCTTGGATCAATCCGAAGCGTCTGGCCGGGAACGATCGGAACCAGCTCTTCACTCGCCACCAGTTCCTGGAGTTCTTGATCGTCCTGAATGCGAGGCAGATCTAGCCGGTCAATTTCCTCATTTTGTCGCAACAACGAATCGTGCGAGGGCCGAAATAGCGGATTCCAAAGAATTCGGCGCAAACGGGAATGGTGCACGTGTCGCCCATGTTGCGGCGCAACGTAGCGACGCAATCCAAAGGCCTGCCCGCACACTGCAACTGCGAACAGAACAGCAATACTAATCGGCTTGTGATCTATCCGTTTCACGAAGTAGCTTTTATCCCTCTATTAAGATGAGGAACAGGCGGCAATTGTAATCCACAACATTAAGAATAATTCACAAATTATTTTGTGGAAGTTACGTAGGGGCCGTTTCGCCGGTTACCGCTGGTTACCATGGGTGTCGAGGCTTGGTTACGCGGCACTGAGAAGCGACACGTTCATTTGCCCGTTCTGTTCGGAAGCAGTCTAGATCCCCAGCCAATTCCAAGCACGAGCCACATTACAAATAGGATTTCATACTTCACTGAACTTGAAGCTGGGCCACGAATCCACTCGATGGCGCTATAGATTGCGCCACATAGGCCAAGCGCTGACATGGTTATGGAGAACACGCGGCTTAGTTGAGTGGCCTTCACTTTTTATCGGCTCATTGTATCGCTGTGATGGATTATGCGACACCGGTGGATTCCAGCCATCTTCTCGCTGTTGCGAACCATCCAAGAGCCGATTACTAAACGATACTCAATCGCTTCAAAAATACGACCCAAAGGAGTCTTGCCATGGCGGGGAAAAATACAGCAGCATTCGGAATCTATCAGACGCAAGCGGATGTTGAGTACGCAGTAGATGCGCTGCGTGCGGAAGGCTTTCGAAACACAGATGTCTCGGTCCTGTTTCCGGAAAATAAGGGCACCAAAGATTTTGCGGTCGAGAAGAATACGAAGGCTCCTGAAGGAACAACAACTGGGGCCGCGTCGGGTGCTGTGATCGGCGGAACACTCGGCTGGCTCGCCGGAATTGGCGCATTGGCGATCCCGGGCATTGGGCCGCTCATCGCTGCCGGACCCATCGTCGCTGCTCTCGCGGGGGTGGGCGTTGGTGGCGCGGTCGGCGGTATTACGGGTGCGTTGATTGGGATGGGCATCCCTGAGTACGAAGCGAAGCGCTATGAAGGCCGCGTAAAAGATGGAGGAATTTTGCTTTCGGTCCACTGCGATGATTCGAATTGGACCAAGAAGGCGAAACAGATTCTCGAGCGTACCGGCGCACAGGATGTCGCTTCAACGGGAGAAGCCAACGCCGATTGGCAGAAGTCAGACAAGCCATTGCCCCGCGCAAGTTAGAACATCGAAAGTCGTGGTCGGAAATTAACCCCGCAGAAATGCGGGGTTTATTTTTCGCGACATCGCCTACTTGGCAAGGGGGCACATTCTGCTGGAGGTTCGGCGGTATATCTGTACAATTCTCTTTGTTTGGTAGGCAGAGAGATAGTCCGAGCGGAACTTATGTGCGGAGAGGAGTATTTCCACCATGAAGTATAAGAATGCCGTGCCCCTGATAGCCACCGCTGATGTCAAATTGACTGTCAATTACTACAAGGACGTACTCGGCTACCGAACACTTCATTTTCGGAAATCCCCCTGTTTACGCCGGAATCGAAAAGGATGGAGTGTTACTGTACATTTCTCTAGACGCAAAACTCGCATCGGCAGTCGAAGCCTCCGACCTCCACCCCGAGATTTTTTCTTTGGGTCCAAGATGTGGATAAAGTTTTCGAAGAACACAAACGCCGCGGGGCAAAAATATTCGAAGAAGTCTCGAACCGGCCGTGGGACGCTCGCCAATATGTGATTGAAGAACCGAATGGCTATCATCTCAAGGTTGCCGAACCACTTGATTGAAATCCGCAGAAGGACGGAGCGCCAACGAGTCGCTCGTGCGGCAGCCCGAGTGAGAAGAATCTGAGAATCAGATATCAGCAGGCGCGTTAATTACGCCTCTCTAAATTGGACTTAGTTTAATGTCGAAGACAAGCAGCACTTCTCCTGAAACCGTCACATTACAAATTCCTTCAGTTCCCCTGACAATTGAAGGCTACAGTGTGTTGCATCAGATGATGCGTATTCGCTGGGCGGCGTGGCGGCAGGTGGATGAGAGCCAAAAGGCGGAAGTTATTGCGCAGGCGAGCGAGTGGCTATCAAAACTCGAGCAGAATTCAGCTGGGCAGTCGGGCGCGTATTCGCTTCTCGGGCACAAAGGCGATTTGATGCTGGTGCATTTTCGGCGATCATTCGATGAACTGAATCGAACCGAGCTGCAGTTGACCCAATTGCAACTGAGTGACTATTTGGAGCCGGCGAGCTCTTACTTATCGATTATTGAGTTGGGACTCTACGAATCCACGATCAAGGCTTATAAGGAGTTAGCGGAACGAGGCGTCGAAGCGCATTCGAAGGAATGGAAGCTGGCCATCGATGAGACTCTTGCGCGGCAAAGAGAAGCCATGAAGTCGAGGTTGTTTCCAGACCTTCCGCAACACCGCTACATTTGTTTTTATCCCATGGATCGGCGGCGCGGCGAGCAACAGAATTGGTATTCACTTCCCATCGAAGAGCGTGCACGGCAGATGAATGATCACGGCTTGGTAGGCAGTCGCTATGCCGGGGAGGTGAAACAGATCATCACTGGATCGATTGGGTTCGACGATTGGGAATGGGGAGTGGATCTATTTGCCGATGATCCCATCGTATTTAAGAAGCTTATTTACGAGATGCGTTTTGATCAGGTGAGCGCAGTGTATGCGCTGTTCGGAACTTTCTACGTCGGCTTGCGTGTTGCGGCCAAAGACTTGGGCAGGCTGCTAAACGGAGAATTGCCGGAGAAATGAAGCCAACACAGGACCTGGCATCAGGCTCGGAAAATATTTTGACTACAACCTCATCGATAAAACCGCAGCAGTTCATTGACGCGGTGATGCGTGGGCATCCCAAGCTTGCAGCTTTTGACTGCGATGGCACGCTGTGGGATGGTGATGCAGGAGAGGGATTTTTTGATTGGGAGATCAAACGCGGACTAATTTCGAACAAGACTGCGGAATGGGCGCGGTCGCGCTACGCGGATTACAAAGCCGGCAGGGTCAGTGAAGACGACATGTGCGGCGAAATGGTTACGCTGCACAACGGAATGCTGGAAACCGACTTACAGCGTTTGGCTTCGCAGTTTTTTCAGGAAAAGTTTGCCGCGCGGATTTTCCCCGAAATGCTCGAGTTAGTGGGCCGACTCCAAAAAACTGGGTGCGAGATTTGGGCAGTCTCGTCCACAAACGAATGGGTCATTCAAGCGGCGGTGAAATATTTTCACATCGCGGAAAGTAATATTTTGGCGGCGTCCGTACAAATCGACGAAGGAACAATAACCGATCGCCTGGTGCGTGTGCCTTCCGGCCCCGGAAAGCCACAAGCAATTCGCGAAGTGATTAAGCGCGTCCCCGACGCAATATTTGGAAATTCGCGCTGGGATGTGGACATGTTGGAAATAGCACGCAACCCATACGCGATAAACCCGAATCCGGACCTGGAAGAGATAGCTCGAACACGTGGATGGACGATTTATTTTCCGCAAATCTGACGATACAGCGTGAGTTGCTTACAAAGTAGATTCAGAATGCCATAATTCACTGTGATTGTTTCTGCGGTTTTTATTAACTCCAGAGTTAACTCCTTGCCATTCATCATTTCACTGGCCAAGGGTTAAAGCGATCCTTTTCAAACTCTTACCACCGAATAATCCATCTCTTGACATACCCTATATAATTCCTGCCCATACGGGGTTCCCGCTCCCAGGGGATCCGCATAGGAGAAACAATACAATGAAACACGCGGTCAGGATTTTAATCCTGGTGGCAGGTTTAGCTTGTGCGTTCGAGGCGCTTGCCGCCCCGATTGTACCGGCTCCAGACGGTGAGCCACCGGCTCTGTGTAACCCACACAGGCCTTGCCCACACGTAAAGTAACTTAACCGAAATTTTACGCCGCCCTAAACGGCGTGTGGCCGACAATTGCGATTCGCAAATGTCGGCCTTTTTTGTTTTCGCCGCGCAGATCTACGCGTCTTGAGAGTCTCAGTCCGTTGCTCGGAATCAGAGAGCAGGACAAAGTCCGCGACTAGCTTACAAAGTAGATTGACGGGCAGCACTTGCGGGGGATCGTTTCAACGGTTTTCCTTAACCCTAGGGTTAACCCGTTGCCAATCATGATTCCACCAGTCGCGGGTTAAAGCGATGCTTTTCAAACTTTTACCGGCATTATGGACGGAATAATTTATTTCTTGACACTCTGATATGTTCCTCTGCATACGGCTTCCGCTCCCAGGGGATCCGCATAGGAGAACTACAAAATGAAATACGCGGTCAGGATGTTAATCCTGGTGGCAGGTTTAGCTTGTGCGTTCGAGGCGATTGCCGCCCCGATCGTACCAGCTCCAGACGGTGAGCCACCGGCACTGTGTAACCCACACATGCCTTGCCCACACGTAAAGTAACTTAACCGAAATTCTAGGCCGCCCTAAACGGCACGTGGCCGACAATTGCGATCTGCAAAATGTCGGCCTTTTTTGTTTTTTATGGAGCTAGATTTAGGACTTGGTCGCCAAATCTTTAAGAGCCTCGGTTAGTTCTTCAGGATCAAAAATCGGCGGCAGGCAAGTGAAGTCTGTGCAAAGGATCGCCATACTCTTTCCGTCTCTGAGGGCCGGTAACTGCGGAATTGTCTCGGCCAAAGAAGGAGGCAAATTTTCTTTCACTGCGTTGCTTCTTTCTGATTTCAAAACCGACTTAGCAAGTCTGAAATTTGCAAGCGCAGCTTTGTAAAGCTTCTCCGCTTCGGCGTCATCGCCGAGAATCACAATTTGCGTGTGCGGTTCCGACAAATGGACGCCTGCAATTGCGTAGGTTGCGGCGAAGATTCCATATTGCTCCGCAAGTGCACCGAGCACCTCCAACGTACGCCTCGCTTTATCTTGAAAGTCGGGGCGATTGGTGTAGCCGTACAGACGCAACAGCGCAATGGCCGAGACCGAATTACCGGCGGGTGTCGGAGAGTCCTGGAATGGTTTTCGGCGCGTCCCAAGTACGCCGAGCAGTTGTGCTGGCTCAGATGAGGTCTTTTCCGTGTCGAAAAATCCACCAGAATCATCGTCAAAAAAATGATCCTTCATGTGATCCGCGATTCGCTCGGCGAAATTGAAATAACTCAGATCTGAGGTCGCTTCGTAGGCGTCGAGGCATGCAAGGACGGTGAAGGCATAATCATCGAGCAAGCCGGAAACGTGCTTACCAGTCGCGTCCGCATCCGAATACGCAATCACGTGCTGCAGGCCCGTTTCATCATTCCAACCCGCGGAGAGGATACGATCCAGCGAACGCAGAGCGAATTGCGTGGCGGAATGGAGATTAAATACTTTTGCGGCTTCCAGGTAGGCTGAAATGCAGAGCGAATTCCATCCGACATAAATCGTCTTGTCGACATAGGGCGTCGGACGTTTCAATCGTGCCGCAAACATTTTTTCTTTTGCCGACTGAAGCAGATCCACAACACGCTCCAACGGCAACTTCAAGCGTCTGGATATTTCCTCCGGAGAAGCTCGCACGTAAAGCACATTCTTCGCGGGATTGTGATGCATTTCGCCCACTTCATTAATGTCGTAATGCAACTTCGCCACAGCGGATTCTTCTTCGTCGAGAACAGCGTCTGTTTCCTCGACCGACCACGTGAAGTAGTCTCCGTCATCATCCATTGAATAGTCGGCGTCTTGAGAGGCGTAGAATCCGCCGTTTTCCCGGTCGCTTAGCCATTCATCCATCCAGCGAATGATGTCGCGAGCAACCGTCTGAAAAAATTCTGAACCCGTCGCCTGATAGGCATGAACATAATTCTTTAACAACTCCGAATTGTCGTAGCACATCTTTTCGAAGTGCGGCACGATCCAGCGCTCGTCGACGGAGTAACGATGAAATCCGCCAGCCAATTGGTCGTAGACTCCTCCTCTCGCCATATTTTCGAGTGTCGTGACAAAAACTTCGCGAAGTCGCTCGTTGCCAGATTTCTCATATCGATCAATCAAAAGATCGAGAACTGAAGGGTGGGGAAACTTTGGAGCATTTCCAAAGCCACCGTAATTGTCATCGAACATGCTCAAGGCTGACTTAACAATCGAGTCAATCACAGCAGGAGAAAAAGCGGAGCCCTTTCCAGACAGAGATTCAGACTGGGAAATAGCGCTCACCACCATTCGCGCCTGTTCAGCTACGTCCGACTGTTTTTCCTGATAAGCATCCGCGATGGACGTCAGCACCCGCCTGAAACTTGGACGTCCGTAGTGATCTTCAGGGGGAAAGTACGTGCCGCCGTAAAACGGAATGCCTTCGGCGGTTAGGAACACGGTGAGAGGCCACCCTCCTTGTCCGGAGACGGCGCTCACCGCTGCCTGGTAACGAATATCAATGTCCGGACGCTCATCGCGGTCGACCTTAATGGCGATGAACCGCTCATTCACTAGCTGAGCGATCTCAGGATTGTCATACGATTCGCGATCCATCACATGGCACCAGTGACACCACACCGCGCCGATGTCCAAGAGAATCGGCTTGTTTTCCGATTTCGCTTTATCAAAAGCCTCGGCGCTCCACTCGTGCCATTGAATTGGCTGATGCATCGCGGAGCGCAGGTAGGCGGAAGAGGCGCGGGAGAGGGAGTTTAGGGTCTGCGTGGGCATGGCATTTCCAGTTTATACGTTCAACCTAAACTGCAGGGGCTGTATTTAGGCCAGATCTGCCCCCTTAAGCTGACGTCTCGCGCCGTGGCGAATGTGGAGCACTTCAACCTCACTTTGCTTCTCACGGACGCGGAATATGACACGGCAGACATGAGGTTTGCGGCCGTACAGCAGGTGCCGCAAATTCACACGTTCGCGCGTCATAGGGCATCGCTTGGGCTGCTCTTCCAGGCTTAGGATGGCCTGCTTGAGCCCCTGATACCATTTCCAGGCGGCGTCGGAACACTCGGCATTGATTTCAAGGTACAGGCTGGCAAGGTCGCGCTCGGCGCGGGAAGTAATATTAACGACGTATGCCATGTGCGGCTTCGAACTCGCGGAAAAACCCTCTTGCTGGTCGGATTTGTCCTTCCTTGGCATCCTTGAGGCTCTGACGAATGCCTTCCTCGGCGTCGGCGCGGGCGGCAATGTCGAGTAGTCGCTGATAGGCTTCGGCGTCCTGCACAACCGCTGCAGCCTTGCCCTTTACGGTAAGCACTACCGGGCGCTTGCTTTTCCTTAGCTGTTTCATGAAATCGCCGGACCGGCGGCGGAAGGTCGTCAACGACAGAATGTCACTAGTGATGTCGAACATGCAGCAACTCCTAGAGCACCTTTTTAGGTGCTACGAGAATACTACACTAGCCGTTTCGCAATCTCACAGTACAACTCTACGGCATCGCTCAACTGCTTCTTTTCCACGTACTCGCCTTCAGTGTGCGCAACGTGGATTGAGCCGGGGCCTATCAGCAGCGGTTGTCCCCAGTTCGTTAGTGACGGGATGTCAGTCGTGTATGCGGCGATCATTGTGGGCATACCATTCAATGTGCGCAAGCGCGTGAACGGGATTTCCAGAGTGAACTCGGCGCTCGCTAAGCCGTAAACCGTCTCAGTAATATCGGCCCGAAGTTTTTCCGACGATCCAATCAGTCGATAAAGCAATTGAGCTCGGGCTTTATCGGGGATTACATTTGGAGCACGTCCGCCTTCGATCGTCCCGATATTTAGCGTGCACGGGCCAACCTCGTCCTCCGTAGGAAGCTTCATTGCCCGAAGTCTTGCCAGGGCTTCAAGAAGCTTGTCAATCGCTGACTCTCCGAGCTCTGGATAGGCGGAATGTGCCATCCGGCCGGTAGCGGTCAACTCAACGCGGAGAGCGCCTTTCGATGCGACAGCGATCCGGTTTTCCGTAGGCTCGCCATTGATCAGAAACTTGCTGCCCGCAGAGTGGTGATTTGCAACCTTCGCGCCCAGACTGTCTCGTTCTTCTCCAACTAAAAACAGAAGCCCGACGACGATGCGTTGAGTGCGCAGACGCTCTGCCGCGACGATCTGAGAAGCGATGATTCCCTTGGCGTCACAGGAGCCGCGTCCATATACCCGGGTTGCATCCTCCGAGGAAGCAAAAAACGGAGGGACGGTGTCCATGTGAGTCGAAAAAACAACAGAGGGTGTGGTTGAATTCGGCAGCGTCGCGAACACGTTGCAGCGATCACCTTCAGCGACCATTTTTTGGGCCGCGTAACCGAGGCGCGAAAGCTCGGCATGGAGAAAATTGCCGACCTGCGCTTCGTTCCCGGAGATCGATTCGATGTCTACAAGCTGGCGGGTTAGCGAAACGACATCCATGTGAAAGGATACATCACTAGCCCATAGAGACAGCAGCACTACGGCTGGTCGAATCCCAAATTGGCCGGTTCCGACCGTCGCGTGCCCGCTGCCCCAGTCGTCGGGACATCCGATCCCACAACTTCGAATTTCACATCATTCAGCCAGACCGCCCCTGATCCGGAAAGTAGGACGCCAAAGAAAATGCCAGTCGCGTCTCGCGGCACGTCGAGAACCACTTCATAATGCTGCCAGCCCGTCGTTCCTTTAATCGAGCGGTTCTCCATATTGTCGAAAGCTACTGATTTAGCGCCTTTGTCCACGCGCATCCAAAGACCCGCCCAGTCCTTGATGTCTTCCGATTTCACGAATGCACTAAGCCGCAATCGCTTGCCGGCGTATTTGTCTGCTGTAAATTCCTGCATCAGCGTGCCGAAGCCGTCGGTCACGAGCTCGGTGGATTTCAAATAGGCGCTGGGATGGTCATTGTAAGCAGCCTGCGAATCAGTGCCTGCTTCGTACGACGCCGGTTTGGAGCCAGCCAGGTGCCATCCTTGCGGAACCGCTCCCTGCAAAGTCATGGCACATCCAAGCAGCAAAGCGATACATTTCGGTCCCTGGGTCAGTGACAAGCGAAGTTTGTTGCGCATAAGTCCTCCCCGTTTTGATGTAAGCGACCGAGCTTTTAGAACTCGTCGGATTGAATCCCCGACGACTGGGATTGGCCATCATGATAAACCTCTTCAGACGCGAAGAGAACTGAGATTTCCCCGCACAGATGTGCGATTTCGCAGGGGCTTTCTATTTACTGCTCGAACATGGGCACTTGGCGCACATCGGAGGGAGCGCCCTTTCGCTGGCGCCGGGTGGCTCCAATGACTGACAGGACCGTGAGTGATTCGAGCGCGCTGCGGGGAACGAAAATACGCTGAGTATTGGACCGCAGGTCGGGAGGATTAACCAGAAATCCTTCTGGCGAGTTCACTGAGAGGTCGTTTGGCATCATCCCCTCGAGAACTTCGCTATCTTTGAACCTCAAACGCACCCAAAGCCCTTCGGTGCGGGGTCTGGTGGTAAAAGTCTTGCGATTGGGCGGTTCCGTTTCCCCGAACTCCCGAACGAAGTAAACCACTTTAATATCCTTGAGTTCAATGCTGACGACATTGCCGGCGGTGTTGAGCAGTTCCAGCTTGCCCTCGTGGACGAAATTAGACGGTGTCACGTACCCGTTAATGGTGTCGCGATCGATTTTGCGGACAACGACTTTCTTGTGAGTGGAGGGCATGAAATAAACGAACAAATAGCTGCGAAAGTCTGGCTTTCGAGGCCGTGTTAACGAGATTCTCTCATTTTCCACATTAAAAACGGGGAGTATCCCGTTGGTAGTAGCCAAACTGACAACGTTTGTGGTACTTTCTCTAGTTCGCCAAAGACATCTTCCAGGGTATAAGTATCGCGGTTAGAGCAATTTACGGGTCGGATCGCGGGTTCGCCGCTGATTTGCCTGTGGAAATCCCTGACTGTCACGGCGTCTGAGACTCGGGCCGTTCACGCAATTCAGACCAAGGCATGGCTGATTACATTTATACGATGGAAATCCGGCTGACGCCGGACCAGCAACGAGGCGTCACGCTGGTACAGGATATCGCTCGCGCTGCGGGCATGAACATTTACCTCACAGGTGGCGCACTTCGGGATATTATCAGCGGCTTCCCGATTCGAGACCTCGATTTCACCGTCCAAGGCAATCCCTTAAAAATTCAGAAGGAACTCGAACGCTCCGGAGCCACCATCTCAGGAGCGGACGATGACCTGAAGACACTATATCTGGTGTTGCCGGGTAATGTTCGCGCCGAGATCAGCAGTGCGCGCACTGAGCGCTATGAAAAGACTGGCAAGCCGCCGGTAATTGCACCTGCAACCATCATTGAAGATCTTCGGCGTCGCGACTTTACAGTCAACGCGATGGCATTGTCCCTCAATCCGGGATCTCGCGGGTTGTTAATGGATCCGTTCAACGGAGCGGCGGATATTGAGGCTAAAGTCCTTCGCATTCTTCATAATTACGCCTTTGTCGAAGATCCCTCGCGACTGATCAGGGCGCTTCGTTTCGCTGCCCGTTTTCAATGGCCTCTCGAAGAACGCTCTCAAGCGCGATTCGAGTCAGCTAAAGAAAACAACTACATCGAATATATAACCGGCAAAGCCATTGGTCGCGAGATCGAACAGCTAGCTTACGAGGATGATCCGCTGAACATTCTCAAGATACTTGAGAAAGAGGGATGGCTTAAGGTTCTCAATCAGCACTGGACCACAGCGAAGGTTGATGCCGCAGGGCTGTCGGAGCTCTTGAAGACTCGGCAGCAGATGAGTGAGTTGGGTTATCCAACCGATCCAGCGGCGGCCGTTTTGTACTTTCTCACTTCAAAGTTGGGCGATAAGGATATTGCTGACATCCGAAGGCTTATTCCCCGTAAAGACCTGGTTGAGGCTTGGAGGGATATCGAAGATCACGCTAAGAGCCTGGCGAAGCGTCTGAGCGGTAAAGAGGCGTCGACGCCCTCTCGAACTTGGAAGCTACTGTCCGAAACGCAACCGGAAATGATCTTGTTCCTTTCCGTAACGTCCCGGCACAAGGCAGTTGATCAAAAAATAAAGAACTTCTTCACCAAGTGGAGGGAAGTACAGAAGAAAGTTCCGTTGCTGGAGATGACAGAGTTACGCATAACTCCGCAGATGGCGGAGTATCCCAAGATCGCTAACGAAGTCTTCATGTTGCTGCTGGATGGCAAATTGCGTTCCCACAACGAGATCATGAAGTTCCTGAAGCCGTTGGCGCCACCACCGCCGCCACCACCGCCCCCCCCTTCAGCAAAACGCGGCCGCGGCGCGAAGGCGGCTGCCGCTGCTGCGCAAGTTGCGCCTCCGCCGACCACAGCGGTCGCGACCAAAGGAAGGAAGAAAGGAAAAGTAGACGTTCCGGTTGTGGCTCCGGTCATTGCTGCGAAGGCCGTTTTGAAGCCCATCAGCCCGGCGGTGTCAGCAATACCAACGAAAGAAGCCAAAAAAACCGGGGCCGCGAAGAAAGCGGATAAAGCGCCAACGGCCAAAATAAAAATTAAGAAGGCGAAAGCGTCAAAATCGAAAAAGCATAGACCAAACAAGAGCGCCAAAGGCAAGAAGCACTAGCCGTAAGTCAGTCCTGTCATGCTGAGCGAGACGGGGTTATGCCTGCGGAAGCCCACAGAGTCGAAGTATCCCTATCCTCTGTAACAAACCTCCACTGTCTCGCTGTCCGAAGGATGCAGGGATCCTTCGACTAGTTTCTTCTTCGCAGCTAAGAAGAAATACGCTCAGGACGACAATTCATCGGGGGAGGTTGGCCGAGAATCCAATTGACTCGCCGACCCAATTGAATTAGAAAATCCCTGACTCTGACTCACGGTGAGTTTTGAAGGCATTCAAGAAAGTCCTGCTTGTCGGTGCGATCGTTCTGATTGTCGTACTCTGTGTCGCGATCTCCCTAACGATTGGATGGCGGCCAATTATTGGTCCCAAGGCGCGACCGCTGACCTCGCGACAGTTCGAACGCACTCCTCAGCGGGTTGAACGAGGACGATACATCTTCAATTTCTTGGCGGCCTGCACGGATTGCCATTCCCCACACGATACGAAACAGCACCTATCTCCGGTGGTTGCGGGCGCGGAAGGCTCCGGCGAAGTGCTGGCCTTTGGAGGCCTTCCCGGTCGTGTGGTGGCTCCTAACCTGACGCCAGATCCGGACACCGGTTCGGGGCAGTGGACGGATGATCAAATTGCGCGCGCAATTCGCGAAGGCATCGGTCACGACGGCCGCGCCTTGTTTCCCATAATGCCTTATTCGTCTTACAGACAGATGTCGGATGAAGATCTAGCTTCTGTAGTGGTCTACATTCGTTCCTTGCCACCAGTCGTGCATCCATTGCCGAAGACGGAAATTATCTTCCCCGTCAAATACTTGATCCGGTCAGCTCCGCAGCCTGTTACTGGCCCGGTGAATTCTCCTGACCCATCGGATCAGATTCGATGGGGAGCTTATCTTGTAAAAATGGCCGCGTGCGAGGAGTGCCATACGCCAAGCGTTCGCGGGACACCCATCCCCGGTACGGCGTTCAGCGGCGGCAGCGTTTTCAAAGGCGATGAAGGTAGCGTTGCCTCGGCTAACATCACTCCCGATCCCTCCGGGATGATTCGTTACAATGATACGGTTTTTATCCAAGCGTTTCGTACGGGATTCGTTGGCACGCGCTCACTCAATCCAATCATGCCATTTGAATACTACGGGGGACTGAGCAATGACGATCTTAAGGCTATCTATGCATATCTGCGGACGCTTCAACCGGTGAAACATATCGTCGATAACTCCCAACCGCCGACATATTGCAAGCTCTGCCGAAACATACACGGTGGAGGGGACAAAAACTGAACTTCGTTCCTAACCAGAGTGACGCTACCTAGAAGCGTGGTTGACCAGTGCGGACCGTGAGTGCGGAACTTACAGACTGGGGCTGACGGCGGTGCCAGGAGGCAGAGTCGAACTCTGCTTGCAACTCTTTGCCGCGCACCTGGACGGCTTGTAGCCGAGCGGATTGGGCTTGTAAGGTCATCTGCAATTCCACGATCCTGCGTCCCAGCCGGACCCTTGCGCGGAGCTCTTCCGCCTCGAAGGGTTTGGTAACGTAATCGTCAGCTCCTGCGTGAAGGCCCGCAACGATATCTGCGGCATTGTTTCTAGCGGTCAGAAGGATCAGATAGCTGTTCGCGGTTTCAGCACAAGCTCGCACCTCGCGGCAAACTTGTGGTCCGCTCATGCCGGGCATAACCCAATCAAGAATGGCCAGTACGGGCCACTCGATTTCCTTCAGTCGCTGCCATGCGTCGGTGCCATTTTCAGCGGTAATAATTTCAAATTCAGAGCACAACAGCATGTGCAGAATCTTGCGAAAGAAGGCGTCGTCCTCGGCTATGAGGAGTTTCACGGTTCGGTTCTGGTCATGACTGCGTCCATTTCTGCGAGTCGGGATTGCAGTACGAGAGCCAACTCGCTGGCTCTAGTAAAATCTTTCTTTTTTCCCAGCAGGGCAAGGTCGCGCGCGATCAGAGAAAGTTCTAAGGCTCCAAGATAACTAAGTTCTTCTCCCAGCTTGAGCGTCGTCTGCTGCAACAAGTCTGCGTGTTGGGTCAACAGAGCGCGATTCATTTCGGCGATGAGATTGGATTCATCTTTCACGAAGATGTCGACCAGTCCGGTCAGTGCGTCTTCGTCGCCACCAACACGCTCCATGACTGCAGTGCGATTCCAGTTTGCAGGCCGCGTGGTTCGCTGAATCGCATCGGGATCGGAGAATACCAGAAGCATTGTTTGCAGTTCAGCGGTGTTGCGAGGTTTGGAAATGTAGCGATCCATACCCGCCGCGAGGCAGCGCTTGCGATCAATCTGAGCCGTACTTTCGCTCATGGCGATGATCGGAACGTGCCCTCCGAGCACTTTCTCCTTTTCGCGGATGGCTACCGCAGTGGTGACACCATCCATATCGGGCATCCGGACATCCATCAGAACTAGATCAAAGCTGGCGTCGAGGACGCAGGTCAATGCCTGCCGACCGGTTGCGGCCGTAGTCACGGTGTGACCCAGCTTCTTCAACATTTGTGCCACCAGCGTTGGATTGTCTTCCGCTAGCAGGATGCTCAGACATACGGGGGGAGAGCTGAACGAAATTTCATTTGCGAGCATGGCGGATTGGCGCCTTTCCGCGGCGACGTACTCATTCTTAGTGACTATCGCCAAAAGATCAGCACAACTTTAGTGGCATATTTTGAGGCCAAGACGGTTGTCTCATACCGCCGGCGCCCAGCACCGCATTGTGGATAAATCCCAGATTTGCAGCGCATTTTCCCTTTACAATGACACCACAGTAGAATCAATCAATCTTGATGTCACAATTCGTTCACCTTCACCTACATACTGATTATTCGATGCTCGACGGCGCTTGCGACGTGGAGAAGCTGTGCCAGCGTGTCAAGGAAATGGGCATGCCAGCCGTGGCCATGACGGACCACGGGAATATTTTCGGGGCAGTGCATTTCGTGAATGCCGCCAAGCAGGCAGGAGTTAAGCCGATAGTTGGCTGCGAACTGTATATCTGCAAGAAAGATGATCATAGAATCGATCGAACTCCTCCCGATGGTGATACTTACAATCACCTGCTGGTTCTGGCGGAAAATGAAGAAGGTTATCGCAATCTGACGAAGATTACTTCGGAAGCCTCGCTTCATGGTTTTTATTACAAACCACGGGTGAGCAAGAAGTTTCTCGCAGAGCATTCGAAAGGGCTCATGGCTCTTTCCGGCTGCCTAAAGGGCGAGGTCGCTGAATTCCTGATGGAAGACAAATATGAAGCCGCCCGTGACGCTGCTTCGGCTTATCGAGACATCTTTGGAAAAGACAATTTCTTCCTGGAAATCCAGGATCAGGGGTTGGAGATGGAACACCGCATCCATCCCAATTTATTTCGGCTGGAGAAAGATTTGGGACTTCCGCTTGTTGCTACCAACGACAGTCACTACCTCTGCGAAGACGACGCCCATGCGCAGGACGTGATGCTCTGCATTCAAACCGGTAAGTCCATTCAAGATACGAATCGGATGAAGTTTCACGGTACCGACTTCTACGTAAAGAGCCATGAGGAGATGAGTCGGGTGTTCAAAGACTCTCCTGTTGTGCTGTCAAGAACTCTGGGCATCGCCGAACGTTGCAATCTCCGCTTGGAAAAAGTCGGAGACCCGTTTCCCCATTTTGAGGTTCCTGCGGGATTCACACTCGATAGTTACTTTGAACATATTGCGCGCGAGGGGTTCGCAAGGCGGCTGACCGTCTTGTCGCAGCCTGAGCGAAAAAAGCTGCTAAAGCATAGCTTTGCGGAATATGAACAGCGGCTTTCTCGAGAGATTGACTGCATCCAGCAAATGAAGTTTTCGGGATATTTTCTGATTGTCTGGGACTTCATTCGGTATGCCAAAGAGCACGATATCCCAGTAGGTCCGGGGCGGGGCTCGGCTGCTGGGTCTCTTGCCTCGTACTCGATGGGCATTACCGATATAGACCCTCTCCACTACGAGCTTCTCTTTGAGCGTTTTCTTAATCCTGAACGGATTTCCATGCCGGATATCGACATTGATTTCTGCATGAATCGCCGGGGTGAAGTCATTGATTACGTGACGCAGAAGTATGGCCGGGAGAATGTCGCGCAGATCATAACGTTTGGAACCATGGCCGCAAAGGCGGCGATCAAGGATGTTGGGCGTGCGATGGATATTCCATACGCTGACGTTGATCGCATCGCAAAGATGGTGCCGACGACTCTGAACATCAAGTTGGAACAGGCGATTAAGGATTCGCCAGCGTTGCAGCAAGCGTGTGACAGCGATCCTCAAATCCGGCGTTTGTTCGATACCGCGCTAAAGCTAGAAGGTTTGGTACGCAATTCCGGAGTGCATGCCGCGGGCGTGGTGATTTCGCCGCGGCCGCTGACTGATCTAGTCCCGTTACATAGAACCAAAAACGACGAAATTGTCACCGCGTATGACATGGTGGCGATCGAAAAGCTGGGCCTGCTGAAGATGGATTTTCTAGGCCTGACAACCCTGACGATCCTCGACGACAGCCTTAAGTTGATCCAGCAAACTCGCAACGAGCGTGTCGTACTTGACGAAATTCTTCTTACCGACCAATCAACATACGAAAAGGTATTCCATAGCGGCCTCACCTCGGGCGTCTTTCAGTTTGAATCTCAGGGCATGCGCGACGTGCTGCGGCGCTACAAACCCAATTCGATTGAAGATCTCACCGCACTGAACGCTCTATACCGTCCCGGGCCAATTCAGGGCGGAATGATTGACGATTTTATCGACCGGAAACATGGCCGCAAGAAGATCGAATACGAACTGCCCGAACTGAAAGAAGTGCTCGAAGAGACTCTGGGCGTAATCGTTTATCAAGAACAGGTCATGCAAATTGCCAACCGATTGGCTGGATATTCTCTCGGGGAAGCGGATTTGCTGCGCCGGGCGATGGGCAAAAAGATCGCCTCCGAAATGGGAGCTCAGCGCGAACGTTTCGTCAGCGGGGCGGTGCAAAGAGGCTATCCTCCGAAGAAGATTGAGAAGATCTTTGATCTGATGGCGCAATTCGCGGGATACGGTTTCAACAAGTCGCACTCCGCGGCCTACGCGTTGCTGGCGTATCACACCGCGTATCTGAAAACTTACTATCCGGTCGAGTTCATGGCAGCGCTGCTGACTTCCGTTACCGGAAACACGGATAACGTTGTCAAGTACATCAACGAATGCCGGGAAATGGGCATTGCCGTCGAACCGCCCGACATCAACGTCAGCGATGCGAATTTCACTCCGCACGGTGCTGCCATCCGCTTTGGATTAGCCGCAGTGAAAAACGTCGGCCACAACGCCATTGATTCGATCGTTTCGGGTCGCAAAAAACTCGAGCGCTATTCTTCAATCTATGAATTTTGCGAAAACGTCGACCTTCGTCTGTTAAACCGGCGTGTCCTCGAATCGCTGATCAAGAGCGGCGCCATGGATGGCCTCGGCCGCCGCTCACAACTTATGGCAGTGATCGACAAGGCCATCGAGCAGGCACAGAAAGCGCAGCGCGACACCGAGTCTGGGCAGCATGGATTGTTCGGAGTTTTTCAGCAGGAAGAATTTCAAGCACAGAATGGCAAGCTTCCTGAAACTCCGGATTGGGATGAGCACACCCGCCTTACGGCCGAGAAGGAAATTCTCGGATTCTTTATTACCGGGCATCCTTTGGAGAAGTATCGGGAGAAATTAGATGAACTGCGAGCGATTTCCACTGCGGAAATTGCGGCCACTAAGCACTCTACCGGGAAGGATGAAAGCATTTGCGCCGCCGGAATTATCACTGCCCTCCGGGTATTGAAATCCAAGAGAGGCGATTTCTACGCTCAGGGCGCTCTCGAGGATATGGCGGGAACCGTCGAGATGATTGTCTTCCCTGAGGCGTATCGAAAACTTCAGGAGAAAGTGAAACTTGAAGTACCAGTGCTGGTTCGCGGGGGGCTGCGCATTGAAGAAGGCGCGAATCCTAAGCTGACTGTAAATGACATTATTCCACTGGAAGACGCTAAGGTTCCGCTGCCGCGATCCATCCGTGTTCGCGTTGCTTTGGATAGCGCAAGCGAAACCACGGTCGATCATTTGCATTCGCTTTTTTCCGAGCGAAAGGGCGAAGCCAAAGTGTTATTTGACGTGGAGCGTCTCGGGGATTTTATGGTGGTAATGGAGGCGGGAGGCTATAATGTGCAACCGGACCGCAATTTCATTGCACGGGTGGAGGAATTGTGCGGTCGTGGAGCGGTTAGAATAATTGATTGACTAATAATTGACTGATACTTCGTCGTGACAGCATTCATACATCGAATTTCGAAGGTTTCAACCCCGAACCCAGCGGTCGCTAGCGGGCCTACGCCAGACGGCCCAGTACTGGGCGGTCCAGTTTTGGACAATCCGGCACACGCTGTCGATGGCGCTAATTTTTTGTTGTCTATGGTCGAGGCGCGGTGGAGTACGAGCAATGGGAACGGCGGCAGGATAGAGTCGGGATACAAAAAGACCAGAGAATTGGAAAGGATCCAGCGCCAAATCAATAAGCTGGAATCCATTGAAGGCCAAGACGAGGATACTCGCCGGCAGATTGAGGAACTCAACGCCCGCGTACAAGCTCTGCGCGACCAGGTATCACCACATACCATCGCCTGGGAAAAAACGGAGTTAGCCAGACATCCGCAACGCCCCTACACACTCGATTACATCGAACGCATTTTTACTGACTGGAGCGAAATTCACGGCGACCGAGGGTTTGGTGATGATCCGGCCATAGTCTGCGGCATGGCGCGGATTAACGGCACCAATGTGATGGTGATCGGTCACCAGAAAGCTCGCGACACCAAGCAAAAGGTCTACCGCAATTTCGGAATGCCCAATCCTGAGGGATATCGGAAAGCTCTGCGCGTGATGAAGATTGCAGAGAAATTCGGGCGTCCTTTAATCACGCTAGTTGACACCCCCGGGGCTTATCCCGGACTGGGTGCCGAAGAACGTGGCCAGGCCGAAGCGATTGCGCGCAACCTGCGCGAGATGGCCCGGCTCAAAGTTCCAATCATAACGACGATTACCGGAGAGGGCGGCAGTGGGGGCGCATTGGCCATCGCGGTTGCCGATCGCGTTCTAATGATGGAGAACGCTGTCTACTCGGTGATTTCTCCGGAAGGTTGCGCTGCAATCCGGTGGAATGACTCGTCCAAAAAAGAATTAGCTGCCCAGGCGATGCGGACAACCGCGACAGATCTTCGGGAACTGGGCTGCATTGACGATACGGTTCCTGAGCCCTCCGGTGGAGCGCACTCGGATCACGACGCGGCTGCCGCATTGCTGAGTGCGGCTCTGGAAAAACACCTAGCAGATCTGAGTAAGATTCCAATTCCGCAACTTGTCGAGTCCCGCTACCAAAAGTTTCGGAATATGGCGCAGTTCTTCGTGGAAGTATAGCCTCGCTGGGAAGAGTGGCTAGCCAAAGCCAGTACCTCATCTGCCACGCCTGAATGCGTCGTCTGCCGTATAATTTAAGGTTCTACTTGATACTTCTGATGAAGCTGAGCGGCCCACCCCCGTCCCGCTCACAAATCGCGAAAGGGTAGGAATGGCCACAACTGATGCAGGGATTCACCATGCCTCGACGCATGTGAATCTGAAGCCGGTCGTCAATGACATGAGCATTCAAGTCGCGACCGTAAACGGCAGCGGATCGCAAAGTTCGAATACGGTTTTGTTGCGCAGCATCTTCCAAATGGGCGTGCCCGTATCTGGCAAGAATCTTTTTCCCTCCAACATTGCAGGCCTTCCGACCTGGTACACCATCCGCGCCAACAAAGATGGGTATATCGCGCGCAAAAAGGAAATCGACTTCCTGGTTGCGATGAACGCGGAAACTGGCAAAGAAGATGTTCTGTCGCTAGCTTCTGGCGCTGCAGTTTTATATGACGAGCCGTTGAACTTGAAAGCTCTTCGCAACGATTTGACATTCTATGCGGTGCCCTATGACAAGCTTGTAGGCCCAGTTTGTCCGGAAGCCAAGCTGCGCAAGCTGGTCAAGAACATGATTTACGTCGGTGCTCTGGCCCGACTGCTTGAGATTGACATGGCGGAGATTGAGAAGGCTATCCGCAAGCAGTTTGCGAAGAAAGTGAAGGCGGCCAACCTAAATCTAGGAGCGGTGCAAGCTGGATTCGACTACGCCGCTTCGACCTTCACAAAAAGCGATCCGTATTTCATCCAGCGAATGGATAAAACCAAGGGCAAAATAATTATTGATGGCAACGCGGCCGCCGCCCTTGGATGCATGTTCGCCGGGGTCACGATTGTGAGCTGGTATCCCATCACGCCGTCGTCTTCCTTGCCGGAAAATTTGATCGATTACATGAAGCGCTTCCGCATCGGCGCCGACGGAAAAGCGACGTTTGCGATTGTCCAGGCCGAAGACGAACTTGCCGCGGTTGGCATGGTCGTTGGCGCTGGATGGGCGGGCGCACGAGCCATGACGGCGACTTCTGGTCCTGGGATTTCGCTGATGGGGGAATTCGCCGGGCTCGCTTACTATGCCGAAGTTCCGGGTGTAATCTGGGATATTCAACGCGTCGGCCCGTCCACTGGACTGCCCACGCGAACGGCGCAGGGGGACATTCTTTCCACCGCATTTTTGTCGCATGGTGACACCAAACACATTCTTCTGATTCCTTCGTCCGCCGAAGAGTGCTTCACCATAGCGCAGGATGCGTTCGAACTAGCCGAACAATTTCAGACGCTAGTTTTTGTAATGTCCGACCTCGATCTCGCCATGAACAATTGGATGGCGGATCCGTTCAAATATCCTGAAAAGCCAATCCGTCGCGGCAAGATACTGGACAAAGAGGATCTTGATCGTCTCGGGGGATTCGCGCGCTACAAAGACGTTGATGGAGACGGCATCCCGTACCGCACCCTGCCCGGCACCGATCACCCTGGCGCCGCTTACTTCACCCGAGGCAGCGGCCACAATGAACGATCCCAGTACAGCGAGCGCCCGGATGACTTCGAGAACAATATGGCCCGACTCGACCGCAAATTCGAAACGGCCCGCCAGTTTGTGCCGCGCCCCGAAGTGGTGATGAATGGCTCCGAGATCGGTATTCTTGGTTACGGAACGTCGCACTGGGCGCTGATTGAGTCTCGCGATCAATTGCGAAAAGAGTACAAGACTGAAACTGACTACTTGCGCCTACGAGCTTATCCATTTACCAGCGACGTGCACGATTTCGTACGACAGCACAAGCGTGTGTATGTTGTCGAGCAAAATCGCGATGCTCAGATGCTCAGCCTTCTAAAACTCGATCTCGAGCCTGAGCTGATTATGCGATTGCGGAGTATCGCCCACATCCATGGCCTGCCGCTCGATGCCCGCTCCGTGACTGACGAAATCATGACCATGGAGGGAAAATAATGGCCACCGCGCCTCCCACCACTCCAGCTCCAAAGACAAACCGTATCGGGCTCTCAGTCCTCGACTACAAGGGCGGCAAAACCACTCTCTGCGCGGGTTGTGGACACAATGCGATCTCGGAGCGAATCCTCGAAGCGATGTATGAAATGGGGGTCAAGCCCGAGCGCGTCGCGAAGATGAGCGGCATCGGCTGCTCCTCGAAGAGCCCCGCATATTTCATGAGCCGCTCGCACAGCTTCAATACTGTCCACGGACGCATGCCATCGGTTGCCACCGGTGCGATTCTGGCAAACACGAGCTTGCTGAACCTGGGCGTCAGTGGGGACGGCGACACGGCGTCAATCGGCATCGGTCAATTCGTTCATCTCATGCGGCGAAATGTGCCGATGATTTACATCATCGAAGATAACGGTGTGTACGGCCTGACCAAAGGCCAGTTTTCGGCGACCGCGGACGTTGGATCGAAGCTAAAGACCGGCGTCATCAACGACCTCCCAGCTCTCGATACCTGCTCGATGGCAATCATGCTTGGCGCAACTTTCGTAGGCCGATCGTTTTCGGGGGACAAACGCCAGCTCAATACAATGCTCAAGGCCGCGATCGCTCATCGCGGAACGGTCATGCTTGACGTAATTTCCCCGTGCACCACTTTCAATGATCACGAGGGTTCTACAAAATCCTACAAATATGTGCAGGAACACGATGAACCGATCCAGGATATAAATTTCGTTCCCGCATTCGAGGATATTTCCGTCGAATACGATGCAGGTACCACCGTCGAAGTGAAGATGCACGACGGGTCCCGTCTGCACTTGCGCAAACTGGAAGAAGACTACGACCCCACCGATCGTGTGAAGGCGATGAACCGCCTAAACGAGTCACACCGTGGCGGTGAAGTGCTCACTGGAGTTTTTTACGTGAATACGGAAGCGCCAAGCTTTGTCGAGATGCTGAATTTGACCAGCGAACCGCTGGCGACGTTGCCTGAGTCAGTGGTCCGCCCGGGCAGGGAAGTGTTGGACCAGGTCATGGAAGAGCTGCGTTGAACTTAGTTTAGAAAACTCTGTCATCCCGACCGCTGCGAAGTGGAGGGACCTGTTTTTTTAGCGGCCAGCGTCTGTTGCTACGCCCTCTTTTTCCGCTTTTCCGGTTCGCCGCTGTGTTCCGCAGCTCCATCGGGCTCCGGATAGTCGGTATCGGCCGATTTCAACATGTCGTCCTGATCGCGGTGTCCAAGTTGCCCACCCATCGATGTGTTGCCACCCTCGTTTAGTTCGTCCTGCTCTACGGCACCCTTTCCGCAGTCCTGATCTTTATCTCGAGGCCGGACCGGTGAAGGATTTCTCTGATCTGCCATGACGCGTCCTCCTAAACGAGGTTCGAAATTACCTATTCTCGTATGATTGTTGCGAAATGTTGCGCGCAGCGGGGTGCACGGCGTATATAAGTAGAGAATACTTTAACACTCTACAAGTTGACGGTCTCCATGAAACGCATAGTTTTTCGCGGAGCAGTATTGCTCATCTTCGGTTTGGTTTGTGTTGTCCCGCCAGGATGGGGACAGGATGGTAGTACGGGGCGCTCTGCCACGCTGATGCCGACGAAATGGTTTTGGGGGCACCACGGACAGAAACGTCATGCTCATAAGACCGGGCATCATCCCAAACCCACGCATTCCACGAAGAGAACCTGAGGCGGGACGCAAGTGCGTTTAGAGGGGTCTTTACCTACTCGGGCCTCGCTGTCGATGATCCGCTCGAAGACACGCCTAGTTTCCGCAGCCTGTCGCGGGCTTGAAGCGCTTCATTACTTCGAGGATATCGCGCGATCACGTGACGGAGAGCGGCTATGCCCTCGTCCCTTTGGCCAAGTTCAATCAGCGCATAACCTTTCTTTAGCTCTGCGGAGGCTGCCTTGTTGCCGGTCGGAAAGTTCTGCAAGACTTGATCGTAGTCTTTAGCGGCTGCTTGATAATTTCCTTGCCGATATGCGATTTCCGCCAAATAGAAGTAAGAGTTGCCGGCTAGATCGGTATTCGGATAGTACTTCACATAATCGGAGAATTCCTGCAATGCAAGATCGTTGTTACCGCCATTGTAATCGCGCAACGCATTGTTGTACAGAACATCCGGAGGAGGCGCTTGGGCTGGCGGTGAAGCTGGTTGACCAGCTTGGGCAGATTGCGAGTTAAGATTCTGCTGCGCCGCCTGCATGTCCTCGAGCTGTTTGCTTACTTTTGCAAGACGCGCTTTCAGCTCGTCCAGGCTGTCGTTTAAAGCCTGAATCTGCGTAGAAAGCTGATCGACGCGACCTCCGGAATCGCTTTGCTGCTTTTGCAAAGTTCCCTGAAGGCTGGTGATGGCGGCGGTTACCTTGTTCATACTATCGGTGTTTTGGTCCATCAAGTTCTTCATCACACCCATGCGCTCGTCAAACGACTGCTGCATGTGAGTCATCTGATCCTGCAGCGCCTGCACTTTAGTTTCAAGTTCTACGATTTCCCTACTGACGCTCCAAGCCGGAGTTGTTAGAAGGAATGCAAGCGCACAACGCATGACATATCGTTCAATTTTCATAGGCGTACCCGGAGTTGCGTAACCAGTTTAGATGCCGTTTGAGATGACCGTAGAGCCGCGAAAAATAGGCAATTCCAGGCGAGAAGACAGGACAGCAGGTCTCTCCATTTCGCTTCGCTACCGTCGAGATGACAGGTTGCTCTGGGAGAGTCATCCGGCACGTTCGCCGGACGACTCTCGTTCGCCGCAGCCTGCTCAATCCGCTTCCTATTGCGCGTAAACGAAGTGTCCACGCCGGTTCTGCTGCCAGCACTGCTCGTTCGACTCAGTGCAGAAAGGTTTTTCCTTCCCGTAGCTGACCGTCTTGATGTTGCTTCCACTGACGCCAGCCGAAACTAGCGCACTTTTGACTGCAGCGGCACGGCTATCACCCAGAGCCAGGTTATATTCGGTGGATCCACGCTCATCACAATGTCCTTCAATGGTGAAGTGGATATTGAGATGCTGTTTCAGGAATCCAGCGTCTCCCTGAATGGCGGACTGTTGATCGGGAGATATATCCGACTTGTCATAGGCGAAGTAGATGTCCTTCACGTTCTGTGAGAACAGTTCTTCCTCCGTGGCCGAAGATTGTGTGGGCGGCGGAGGCGCAGCGGGCGTGTTTACGGTGACTCGCGCGGTGGCCTGTTGCGTTCCGCCCGCACCTTTCGCGGTCAATGTATAGGTGGTCGAATCGTTTGGCGTAACTTGCAGCGACCCGTTCGTTTGAACTGCGCCAATGCCAGAAATACTTACATCGGTGGCATTGGTAGTTTGCCAGGACAACGTAGTGGGCTGACCGCGATCCACGGTTTCTGGGTTTGCTGTTAGAGACGCCGTGGTGGAGGCTGGCGGGGGTGGCGGGGGCGGTGGGGGGGGTGCAGTTTTCTTATGGCAAGCGCTCAGGAACATAATCCCACCGAGCGCGAATACAAGGCTAAACCACTTCACTGTGAGCTTCTTCACTTTCTCCTCCCAAGATAAGACATTTTGTAATTGAGTAATTTAGTAATCGAGTAATTTTTTAGTTCGGTCTTGTTTGCCCCAATTACTCAATTGCGAAATTGCTCAATTACCCAATGCTTTCATTTCCAGCTCCAATTCGGTTGGCTGTTTCTTCCGGAAAACGTTAACCGTTTCTGATTGGTACCATCGGCCAGCATGCTCCATATTTCTTCGCTTCCAGAGCGGCTGGATTGAAACACAATGTGCCGGCCGTCGGGTGCCCACGAAGGAAAGTCATTTCGCCCTCCATCATGCGTAAGCTGCACCCACTGTTTGCTGGCCACGTCCATGATATAGAGATCCTGTGCGCCTGGAGCGCCGGGTCCGTAGTGACGCATCCATGCGAACACTAGAAATTGCCCATTAGGGGACCACGACGGAGAAACGGCGTAACCCTGGTCGGTAACCTGTTGCACGTTGGTGCCATCGCCTTCCATGGTATAAATTTCCGGCAATCCGGTGCGACCGCTTACCCAGGAGATTTGCGCGCCCGTCTTCCGATTCCAAACCGGAGAAACATCAGGGCCTCTGTCGGAAGTGAGTCGCTTCAAATTCCCTCCGGAAGCATCCGTCGAGTAGATCTCTGAATGGCCAGATCGCGAAGAGGAGAATGCGAGCTTGGTGCCGTCGGGCGACCAAGCGGGCGAGAGATTTGTTCCGCCAAATCGTGGGAATGAGACCAAGCGGTTCAATTCCATCGAGTACATTAAAATTTCCCATCCCGACTTCACCAGAGAACTGAAGGCAAGGTGCGTACCATCGGGCGAAATTCGGGGAGACAGAGAAATCGATCCCAGATGCGTGACCTGGTGCTGGTTTGCTCCGTCATAGTCCATAGCCCAGATTTCTTTGTGCCCGCTACGGCTGCTCACAAAAAAGATTTGGCTCTCGGCAATGCCGGCAATACCTCCGCCCAAACGAAAAATAATCTCGTCGGCAAATTTGTGAGCGATGGTGCGTGTGGCGTCGTTTGTGGCCGCCTCCTGATATTGCTTGCCTAGAACCTGTGGCGAGGCGACGTTCTTTACATCGTAAAGCCAGCCTTGCACCGTAACGTTATTGCCGGAAACGCCGAGGTTACCGAACGCCAGCATCGCCGCATTTGGGGGTGGTGCGCTCCAGCTTTCAAATTTCACATCAGCTGGCGACCCTACAGCGCCAAGGGGATAAAAGCTCTTCGAAACCATGTCGAAGATGCCGGCATTGTCGAGGTCATTCCACAGAGTGTCATTGAAGGCCTTGAGCAATTCGGCATTTTTAGCGTCCTGATTGGACGCTTTGAAATCGGACGCAGCCAGCCGAACTTTTTCAACCCCCAAACCGGTTCCGGTCTTGATCCAGTCCTGTGCTGATGAGGGGAGGGTGAAAAAGATGATCGAGAGCGAAATCAGGAAGAGTTGCACACCAAAAAGTCTAATGTTCCATAAACAGCGATTGCGCCCTGCGGGCGCGTGGTTTGCTCCAGCTTTTACCCCGGACTTCCGTCCGGGGCTAAGATGGGTCGCTCCTACGGAACTTGTTTCGTGGTTTTCCATTACGCTGCATGTCATCGACGAAATTCTCAATCTCACAATCCTTTTTGGAGGCTTTAAGCTGAGAGCTGATGGCTGACAGCTCAGAGTCTCCTATCGTTTGTAATCGAACCAGAACTCAACCGAAACCTTATTTCCGGAATAATCCGACGGTAGAGGACCAAAAGTATCAATGCGCTGCAGCGCGCGCGTAGCCGACTGATCGAGCGAAGGAACACCGCTCGACTGCTCTATTTGAACGTTAGTCGGCCGTCCGTCGCGAGTAATATCAAACGTGACGAAAACTCGCTGCGCCTGACTGATGCGTGGGTCCACTTCATATTTCAACCAGTTCTGAGAAACTTTCTGCTGCACAACGCGTACGTACCAGGCGTAACGCGTTCCGAAATCGCCTCCGCCGCCGGTGAAGCCAAAGCCGCCTTTCGCCCCGCCAGCGTTGAACATGCCATATGGTCCCTGAACCGGGCCGCCCTCGCCGAACGGCACTTGGTTCTCCGCCTGTTGCACCGGTTGTGGCACAGGCTTTTGATGAGTTTCAGCAGTAACTGGTCTTGGCTTTGGCTTGATCTTAGTTTGCTTGTCCGGAATCGGAATGGCTTCTGGGGCTTTTTCTTCCGGCTTAGGTTCCGATTTGGCCAGACCCTTCGATTCATTGGCGAGAACATTCTGAGTTTGCTCCGGATTCGCAGGAAGCGGAACCGTACTGACGAGCGTCACGCCAATAGCATCTCCTCCCCCGCCCGCACCCCAACTACCACCTCCTCTTCCCGGTCCGACTATCGCGTACAAAACAACGGCGCCCGCAAAGGCTAGATGCAACGCAACCGACCACCCTAGATTGCGGCCCCAGCTATCGTGCTCAAAGAAGATTTCAGGGTTGGCTGCCATGACTTTCGAGAGGCTGGGTGACGATGCTGACCTTCGAGATTCCTGACTGCTTAACCGCATCCATCACCGTGGCAAAAGCGCCAAACGGCACATCTTCGTCGGCGCGAACGAAAATGGACTGATGTTGAGGATCGCGAATCTTTTGCCGGAGCTTGTTTCCAATTTCGTTGATGTTAATAGGATCGTTTCCAAGAAAAACGCGCTGCTCTTTGTTGATGCTGATCACAAGGCGCTCTTCCGTAATTTCCTTGACGGTGCGTGTTCGCGGAACACTTACTTCAATTCCGGACTGCAGAACCGGCGCGGTGACCATGAAAATGATAAGCAACACCAGCACTACGTCGACCAGCGGGGTAATGTTGATGTCGGAAAGGGAAAGCTGCGTACGTCCGCTTGGAGCCGTAAAGGCCATTAACGCCGAACCTCGCTGGTTTCGACCCCGCTATAGGCAGGCACCGCTTCCTGACGCTCAACCGCGTTGAGCATCTCCAGCGTAAAGTCATCCCCTCTGGACGCGAACTCTCTGATCGACCCGCCAATCAGGTTGTAGGCGATAACTGCGGGGATGGCGGCCGCAAGTCCGGCAGCCGTCGTGATGAGCGCCTCCGAGATTCCCGGAGCAACCGCGCGCAGAGTCGCCGCGCCCGCTGTACCCAAACCGTGAAAAGCATCAATGATGCCCCAAACAGTTCCGAACAAACCAATGAAAGGAGTCACCGCCGCAGTGATAGCCAACCACGGAAGGTTTCGTTCGAAACGAGTCATCTCTTCCGAAGTAGCAATCTGCATCGCCCGTTGAACCGCAACCGGGTTGCCGAGGGCTCCACCTTGTCGTCGATATTCCTGGAATCCGTTCTCGAAGACTCCGACCAACGGGCTGGGGCGGAACTGTTCCGCAACCGCGGAGACATCCTGCAAGCGTTGGGCTTTGCGGAACGCGCGGACAAACCGCCCGCTTTGGACCCGGGCCCGGCGCAGCAGGCTCCATTTGGAAAGAATAATTGCCCATGAAATAAGGCTGAATACCAGCAGAATTAGTAGGACGACCTTAGCAACTGGGCCGGTTTCGCCTACCAGGTCTAGGATTTCTCCGCTAACAACTAGAGTAAGAAATGGGGGGAAATACATTGGATTTAAAGGACGCCGTAGCCTATTTGCAAACTCTGATTATAAACCAGCTTGATGGGCAAGTTGGCAGCGCGCATCCCATTCATCAACAGGTATTGCGCGGGGCGGGGTCAGGCCTCGGTCGTCCGGAGCGGTACATTCGCACAGGACTGATGCCGCATCATAGAAGCGGCCGAAATGGATTTGCCACTCGTCGACGAGAAACATTTATGAGGAGGCGTTATGGCGCATTACGGCACGTTACGCGATTACAACTTTCTCGATGATAATTTAGATGACGCTGCGAAGGATATTCGAGGCGCCAACGTCTACGGTCTCCACGACAAGAAACTTGGGAAGATTGATGATGTGATTTTTGATCACTCTACGGGGCAGATTCATTACATCGTAGTCGAAACGGGAGGATGGCTGTCTAGTAAGAAATTTATTGTTCCGCCGCAACAACTTCAAGCCTCCAGCGAACATAAAGACGATTTCACAATTAGCGTCACCAAGGATCAAATAGAAAAGTTTCCTCCATATGACGACTCCGCCGTCGAGTCTGAAGGAAAATGGCGCGATTACGAAAGCCGCTATCAGGAATCATGGGTAAGCGGAGCCGTCCAGCACCTTGAAGGCAGCGACCACGACGTGACTCCTACGGCTAATGAAATGCCGGCGCAGCGGGGGTCCCTCGGCAGCCAACTTAGTCCTGACGAAATCGCGAACGCGACGCCTGACCGGTTTGTCCCGGCCGGCGATGACGAAGTTGTGATTCAAGACAGCGCGGTTGGAATCGGCAGCCGCTGGTCCTCGTTCGAAGACCGGTTGCGTAGTCGCCGCCGCGACATCACTAGTCAGTGCGAAGCTTGCAGGGTTGAATCGGCCACGGGGACAGCCTCCGACCGAGAACGGGACGGACTGCGCAAAGCTGGGTAGGACCCCACCAGCACTCTAGGGTGCCCCGTCCAAGCTTCGCTTGGGCGGGGATTTTTGTTGATCCTTTCTGCTATGCTTCGCACAACTCTTCTTCGTAGCGGTCTCCGGGATACTGATGCTTCTCGAATTGCGGCTCGAAAATTATGCCGTCATCGACAATCTGGCAGTAGAGTTCGCTCCCGGACTCAACCTCTTGACCGGAGAAACCGGCGCCGGTAAATCGATTCTCATTGATGCTCTTGCGCTTCTCTTGGGAGAAAAAGCCTCATCGGATCTTATTCGCGCAGGTGCGGACCGCGCCGTAGTATCCGCAGTGTTCGAACTTCGAGATGGAACCGAAACTCCGGCTTCCAAAATTATGGAGGCCAACGGCATTGATAGTAACGAGGACGCAGCCACCGTCATCCTGCGCCGGGAGATTGCCGTCGGCGGAAAGGGCCGAGTCTTCGTCAACAATCAACCAGCCACTGTAGCGGTGCTTCGGCAACTGTCGCCGCACCTCGCGGCTATCCACGCACAGAATGAGTCAATTCTTTCTTTTGACAGCGAAGCGCGACTGGGCCTCCTCGACACGTTTGCCGGCACACATATCGAAGACGTTCGCGACGCATTTGTACGCTGGAAAGATATCGCCCAACGAATCAAGGAGCTCCAACAAGGCGAGCAGGACCGCCTCCGGCTGCTCGATTTGTGGACTTTTCAGAAGCGCGAAATTGAACAAGCCCACCTTCAGCCAGGGGAAGATGAGCAACTTGGGGTCGAGAAGCGCATTCTGGCGAATGCCGAGAAAATCTACACGGCCGCGCTTGGTGCATTTGACCTGCTCTACGAAAGCGGGACTTCAACGTCATCTTCTTTGCGCGCGGCCGGCAAACATTTGGAAGAACTGGTCCGCTTCGAACCGAAGTTTCAGGAGGCACTCGCAGCTCTCGAGACGGCGCGCATCAGCGTGGAGGATGTCGCCGTCACTCTGCGGGATTATGCAGGCGGAATCCACGCGTCTCCCGAACGCTTGGCAGAGATTGAAGAACGGCTTTCTCTCATAGACAGATTAAAGCGTAAATACGGCGCAACTTTGGAAGAGGTCGCAAAGTATGGGGCCGAAGTCGCGCGCAAACTCTCCGAAATGGAGAACAAAGACGAAATTTTACGCCGGCTGCACACTGACTTGCTCGAGGCGGCAGAGGCATATACAACCATTGCCCGAGGGATTTCCAAGAAGCGTCATGAAGCGGCGCGCAGGCTGGAGAGATTGGTAAAGTCCGAGATTAACGACTTGGCGATGAAGTCGGATTTCCACGTTGAAATCAGTGGAACCGATGAGGAAGGGAACTGGACTGCTTCAGGTTTCGATCAAGCGATTTACATGATCTCCACCAACCCCGGCGAGCCACTGAGGCGCCTTGAGCAGATTGCGTCTGGCGGGGAATTATCCCGCGTGATGCTTGCCCTAAAGGTAAGCGTCGAGGCAAGTTCAGTTGGCCAGAAGAAAAAAGTCGCTCCTCAGAGAACCCTGGTGTTTGATGAAATCGATACGGGCATCGGGGGAAGTGCGGCCGAGGCGGTAGGAAAGAAGCTGAAGGATTTGGCGCGATCCAATCAAGTGATTTGCGTGACCCATTTGCCGCAAATCGCCACATTTGCGCATCATCATTATCTGATCGAGAAGAAGGATTCAAACGGACGCGCGAAAACAACCATCCGGCTGATTACCGGAAATCACAGAAACGAAGAAATAGCCCGAATGTTAAGCGGCGCCAAGCTAACCGAAGCCTCGCGCAAAAACGCCGAGCAGATGTTGAAGACCAACGCCTGAATTTCGGCGAACGACTCTGGAAAGAAGTGCAAATGTTAAAACTTGTGTGCCCCATGTTTGCCCGGGTTTGGCAAACGTGGGACCCGTCCAAACGCCACGAATTTTCCTCCACTTCCGGACCGGCGTGAACACGTCGCGGTAGAATCCTCCCATGCGCATTACCAGCCGCCGGCGAGCCATCATTTTCTTTCTGTCGCTCGGGGTGTGCCTGGCAGCGATCGCTGTTGCCGTGGGTTTTGGCTGGATCATCCTCAACTGGCGCGAGGGAATACGCGTCTTCCTGGGAATCATTTTCTTCGGCGCTATCGTCGCCGGACTAATCTTGAACACAACCTTCTTGGTCAGGGAAATCCGCCGCAACGAACAGCACGACAGTTTTATCAACGCCGTCACTCACGAGCTGAAAACCCCTATCGCATCCATCCGTCTCTATTTGCAAACTTTGGAGCGGCGGGATGTGGAGGAATCGCAACGTAAAGACTTTTACCGCCTGATGCTCGACGATACCGACCGCCTCATGGGTACCGTGGAACAGGTTCTAAAAGCGGGAACGGCCACAGTAAGAAAATCACACCGCGCTCCGTTAGACTTTGGCAAGCTAGTCAGAGACTGCGTCGAAGTCGCGCGCATTGGATATCATCTTCAGCCTGATGCGCTGGAATACCAACAAATACAGGCCGACGGAGCCCAGGTAAATGGCGATTCGGAAGAGCTGCGCACCGCAGTCTCTAATGTGATCGATAACGCGATTAAGTATTCGGGAGAAAAAGTTGCCGTTTCAGTGCGGGTGGAAGTCCCCGATGAAAAACATGTGAGGCTGAGCGTCCGCGACGAGGGCGTTGGCGTGCCTTCGGAAGAGCTGAAACGCATCTTCAAGCGCTTCTATCGAGTTCCGCACCGCTCCCTTACTCACGTAAAGGGCACCGGCTTGGGTTTATTTATCGTTCGCACGATCGCCAAAAAACACGGAGGAAAAGTTTACGCGGAGAGTCGCGGGGACGGTCATGGGACAACGGTAATTTTGCAACTGCCTCGGAGCGTGACATGAGTAATGTCCTGATCGTTGAGGATGAAGTCCACATCGCCAATGGTCTTCGCTTTAATCTCGAAGCCGAAGGACATGCGGTGGAAGTGGTCGGCGACGGAGAGAGTGCGTTGGAATTGCTCCTGGGAGTGCCATTGGAGACAAAGCAGAAGGGGGAAGCCTTGCGCACTCAACCTGTGAATTTTGACGCAATGGTATTGGACGTTATGCTACCCGGAAAAGATGGTTTCGCCGTTGCGACGGAGTTGCGCGCCGCCAAGAACTTCATTCCAGTGCTGATGCTTACTGCGCGCGGCCGCCCCGAGGATGTGCTCAAAGGATTTGCTTCCGGAGCCGACGACTATTTGCCGAAGCCCTTCGAGCTGCCGATTTTGCTCGCACGACTCCAAGGTCTGCTGCGACGGCGCGATTGGATGAATCTCGCTGCCACGCAGCCCGGTGTCTCGGTATTGAGTGCCCAGGGGCAAAGCGTATCCCCACCCGCTGCGGAATATGACGTCTTCTCTTTTCAGGGACGAACGATTGACTTTGGAAAATTAGAGCTTCGTGTGAACGGAACCACTATTCGCTTAACCCTGATGGAGGCCGAACTCCTTCGCCATCTAATCCGCAACAGCGGCCGCATCGTTTCCAGAAAATCGATTCTCGAAGAAGTCTGGGGCCTGCATGAAGACACCGATACCCGAGCCATCGACAATTTTATTGTGAGGCTGCGGCGTTATATCGAGGAGAATCCGTCTAAACCCCGGCACCTACTAACCGTAAGGGGCGTAGGCTACAAGTTCTTGCCGGAACCGGAGGTCGCGTAGGGACGGACGCCCTCATCCGAATTCCTGATGATCCAGCGGACGGAGCTCTTCTTGCCACGAAAATCCTTATACATCCGAAAAGAATTATGAATTGGACCGGTGTCCGACTAGCGTTTACGGTATTGCATGGATAGCAATCATCACATTCCGGCAGCGGTCCATCAAACTACCTCAGAAGCGGAATTGGAGCTTTTAATCGCTAAATATACGTTGGAGTATCTCTACCGGTGGACGAATCAATTCGACCCGATCCAACTAGCTCAAATAAAACAACTCTTGGACAATGAGGCAGAACCCAAAGTCTTTCTCAGGAAGGTCATCGGTCCAAGCTCTGTCTTGCCGAGCTGAATTCGGCCGGTAGCCACTTCTGGTTTTCGGCCAGCATCGTTCCAGCAGGCGTGCCCCATCCCTTGCGCGGTTTTCGCAAGGGGTGGAAAGCAAGCCTGCTCGATTCGTAGGCTTTTAGGAGGGGTACTCTATGCGACTCAGAACCCGCGACAGGTATCAAACTATTTTTCTGAAATCGTAAAATTTTCCGATGTCGTGTCGTTCGCAGAAACCACCACTTTCTTCTCCCAAGTTTTGGGCTCGGTGAAGATCGGTCGTTCAACCTTATTTTCGGTAAGGACGTCAAACGAGGACCCGTGTTTGGCCACACCCCATCCCTCATGCCAGGCCACGATTTCGTAGGTGCCCGGGGGGACATTAGTGAGCTCAAATTTGCCATCCTCCTTGGTGACAGCGTAGTAAGGATGCGAAACGATAATAAGTTCCGCGTTCATCCAGACGTGACCGCCATTGCATTTTAGAGTCGCAAACCCAGGCGTCTGCATATTTCTAGAGATCACCTGGTTCGGGAAAGGAAAGGGAAGGTTGTAACTCGCCGCTCCTTCCATATGAACTGTGTGCAATGTCGCGTCTGAGCTCTTCATTCGAAGGTCGGTATGTTCCGGAACCAACAGAATGTGAGGTTCGTATCGGCAGTGTTTCTGGTCGAGAAAGCGCCTCGGTTCAGGCAGGTCCATTGCTTTTCCACTGGAAATATTCTTGAGATAGACGACCGTATTTGCGACTCCACCATCGGGGCCAATGATCAGGCGCTCGAGGTCGACTCTCTTGTGAGAATCCGGATCGCAAATTGCTGGGTCTTTTGTGACTGGAAAAGTCATGGCCCGCGGAACTGCTCCCGACCACTTAACGGTGCCAGCTAATCGTTCCGCCATTTGTGACTGAGATAACGTGGTAGTCGTTCTGGGCGAAGCACTCTTCCGCTCTGATAATTGAGAGCAGGAGTAAAGCAATGATGAGACTCTCGGAACATATTGAGCAACCTAGAGAGACGGCAATCTCACGAACACGTCCGGTATTTAGAATATTCCGACTGCTTCCCGACGAACAGGTAACCAACGTAACCAGGGCGCTTGGCTGGAAGTTGTAGCGGCAGATTTAGTCGGCTTGGCTCTGCCCTTCACTTACTCGCGGCAAAGCCGGGGAAAAACCGGGTCGAGTCGTAGTGTGGACGCGCAGTCTGTCCATATACAGGTAGATGACCGGAGTCGTGAAGAGGGTGAGGGCCTGGCTCACGATGAGTCCTCCCACGATGGTTATTCCAAGAGGTTGGCGGAGTTCGAAGCCCGTTCCTCTTCCGAGCGCAAGTGGCAGACCACCCAGCAAGGCGGCCATTGTCGTCATCATGATCGGACGGAAGCGCAGCTGGCACGCTTCGAAAATCGCATCCGCGGGAGATTTGCCTTCCAGACGCTCGGCTTGAAGAGCAAAGTCGATCATCATGATGGCGTTCTTCTTCACGATCCCTATTAGCAAAATAATGCCGATAAGCCCAATGACGTTGAGCTCATTGTGTGTCAGCAAAAGCGCCAACAGAGCGCCCACACCCGCTGACGGCAACGTCGAAAGAATTGTAATGGGATGAATGAAGCTTTCATACAATATTCCAAGCACGATATACACCGTGAGCACCGCTGTGGAGACCAATACCCACTGGTTGGCCATGGAGTCTTGAAACGCCGCCGCCGTTCCTTGAAAGCTGGCAAGAATTGTGCCGGGAAAATGAATTGAACGTTCTGCATTCTCAATATCCTGTGTAGCCTGCCCCAATGACACATTGGGCGCGAGATTGAAAGACAACGTCACGGACGGGTATTGGCCCTGGTGATTCACTGCCAGCGAAGTATTCGACGGCCCGAAGTGACTGATCGTCGAGAGCGGAATCATCTGTCCGTTGGAGGAATGCACGTACACGCTATTGAGAGTGTCAGGACTTTGCTGAAATCTGGGATCAACTTCCATCACAACGTGGTATTGATTGAGCGGTTCAAAAATGGTTGAGACCTGGCGCTGACCAAAAGCATCGTACAGCGCGTTGTCGATGTCCTGCGGGGTGACACCGAGCCGCGCTGCCGTATCCCGGTCGATAATGATGCCGGCTTCCAGCCCCTTGTCTTGCTGGTCAGTATTCACGTCGCGCAAGTTTGGCAGCGTCCGCAATTTCTGCAACAACAGTGGGGCCCAGGTATTCAGTTCCTTCAGGTCTTCACCCTGGAGCGTGTATTGATATTGCGCCTGGCTCTGCCGTCCTCCAATCGTCAAATCCTGCGATGACTGCATGAACAATGTGGCACCTGGAACTACCGCAAGTTGCCGCCGCAACCGTGCGATCACCAAATCGGCGCTTATTTTCCGTTGATTTAGCGGCTTCAGCATGATGAACATGCGGCCCTGGTTGAGCGCGGTACTGCCGCCGGCAAATCCCACAATGGTCTCTACCGCTGGATCCTTCATCACGATGTTGACGAACTGCGACATTTTCGCGCTCATGGCGGGAAATGAAATGTCCTGCGTGGCCTGAACCGCTCCCTGAATTCTTCCCGTATCCTGTTGCGGGAAAAATCCCTTGGGCACAATGAAGTATAGATAGCCCGAAAGGCCTGCCGTCAAAATCGTGACCAAAAGCATCACCGGCTGATGACGCAGAACCCATCGCAGCCCGCGGAGATAAATCGAATGCATACCATCAAATAACTTTTGACTCCATTGATAGGCTCTACCGTGCTTTTCGCCTTTGGTGGCCTTCAGCAGCTGAGCGCACATGGTTGGTGTTGTGGTCAGCGAGACGAGAAGCGAGACTGCGATTGCGATACTCAACGTGACCGCGAATTCCCGGAACAACCTTCCGACAATCCCTCCCATCATCAAAATCGGGATGAACACAGCGATCAGCGACGTGCTCATTGAAAGCACCGTAAAACCAATTTCACGGGCACCACGAAAGGCCGCCTGAGTTGGCGGCATGCCCTGTTCGAGATAACGAGTAATGTTTTCGAGGACGACGATGGCGTCATCCACGACGAATCCGGTTGAAATTGCGAGCGCCATCAATGACAAATTGTCCAGGCTGTAATGCAGCAGGTACATGACGCCGAACGTTCCAATCAGCGAGAGCGGAACCGCGATACTCGGGATGATCGTGGCGCGAACCGTGCGCAGAAAAACGAACACGACAAGTATGACGAGCACGATCGAAATCAGCAGGGTGATTTCAATGTCATGCACCGACGCGCGTACGGTTGTGGTTCGATCCATCACAACACCAATCTTGATTGCGGGGGAAATCGACGCTTGAAGTTGCGGGAGCAGCCCCAGAACATTGTCGACCGTCTCGATGATGTTGGCTCCGGGCTGGCGAAAAATGATGATCAAGACGGCCCGCTTACCATTGGCCAGACCCATGACATGCGCGTCTTCAACTGAGTCCTGGACGTTTGCAACGTCTTCAAGGCGCACGGCCGCACCGTTGGTGCTGTTGTAAGCCACGATCAGCGGCCGGTACTGATCCGCTTTTGTGATCTGATCGTTATCGGTAATAGGCCAGGCATTGATAGGATTGGCGACTTGACCTTTGGGACGGTTGGCATTGGCGGATCCAAGTGCGGTCCGCACCGCGTCCAATCCAATACCCAGCTTGTTGAGTACAGTTGGGTTCACCTCCGCACGCACCGCTGGGTTAGCACCTCCGCCAACGTAGACCTGTCCCACTCCGCTTACTTGGGCCAGCTTCTGGGAGAGAATTGAATTTGCCTGATCATAGATATTGGGCAAGGTAACGCTGTCGGAAGTGAGCGATAGGATCAAAACCGGCGCATCGGCGGGATTTACCTTGCGGTAAGTAGGGTTTCCGGGCAGGTAAGACGGCAGTTGGCTTCGCGCCGCATTGATCGCCGCCTGCACGTCACGAGCTGCAGCGTCGATGTTCCGGTTGAGATCGAATTGCAAAACAATGCCGGTTGAGCCGTACTGACTGGTCGAAGTCATCTGGTTAATACCGGCGATTCGGCCAAACTGCCGTTCCAGCGGCGTTGCGACAGCCGAGGCCATGGTTTCAGGGCTGGCGCCAGGAAGCCCCGCCGAAACTTGGATCACGGGAAACTCGACTTGGGGAAGTGGTGCGACCGGCAAGAAGTTAAAAGCGAGGGCCCCAGATAATAAGAGCGCGAACGTCAACAAGGACGTTCCGATTGGCCTCTTGATAAACGGAGCTGAAATATTCATAACATCTCGCCGCAAATCCGACGAACTAGTCTCCAGCCACCGGTTCCTCCACCGGATGCTGGACTCCGAATCGCTCGAAACGTCGCGCGATCCGATCAAACCAGAGGTAAACCACCGGCGTCGTGTAAAGGGTAAGAGCCTGGCTCACCAGGAGCCCGCCGACGATGGTGATGCCGAGAGGATGGCGTAGCTCTGACCCTGTGCCGCCACCCAAAGCCAGAGGAAGGCCGCCCAACAACGCCGCCATCGTCGTCATCATGATGGGACGAAACCGCAGTAGACATGCCTGAAAGATCGCTTCTTCAGGCGGCTTGTGTTCCACACGTTCGGCTTCGAGCGCAAAATCGATCATCATGATGGCGTTCTTCTTGACTATGCCAATTAACAGGATGATTCCTATCAGGCTGACCACGCCAAGATCATTTTTCGTGATAAGGAGGGCAAGAATCGCGCCCACTCCCGCCGAAGGAAGAGTCGACAGGATGGTGATCGGGTGGATATAGCTCTCGTAGAGAACTCCCAGCACTATGTACACAGTTACGATTGCCGCCACAATCAACCACGGTTCGGTGGAAAGCGAGTTCTGGAAGGCAGCCGCGGTTCCCTGAAAACTGGTGTGGACGCTGGCTGGCATGTTGATCTCTGCTTCCGCTGCCGCGATGGCCTTGGTTGCGTCTCCCAACGATTTTCCTGGTGCTAAATTAAACGAGAGCGTCACCACTGGAAATTGTCCCTGATGATTGATTGCGAGCTGGGAGTTCGACGTTTGTATTTGAGTGAAGGATGAAAGAGGAACCTGCGGACCGGTGCTTGACTTGACGTAAAGGTCCTTGAATGCACCGGGGTTTTGCTGAAATTGCGGATCGACTTCCAAAATTACGTGGTACTGATTCAGCTGCGTGAAGATGGTTGAGACTTGACGTTGACCGAATGCGTCGTAGAGAGTGTTGTCAATCGCCGCTGGCAAGATTCCAAGGCGTGAGGCTGTGTCGCGATCAATCGTTATATCTGCCTGCAGGCCTCCATTTTGCTGGTCGGTGGCCACATCCCGTAGTTCAGGCAGAGTGCGCAGCTTATCGGCTAATTGAGTCGACAATCTGTCTAGCTCAGCCGCGTCCGCGTCTTCCATGGAATATTGGAATTGAGTGCGGCTCACACGATCTTCGACGCTGAGATCCTGAACCGGCTGCATGTAAAGGGTGATGCCCTCGACCTGCTGGGCAAGTTCTGGCTGCAACCTGCGGATCACATCGGAGGCGGTATCGCTGCGCTGGTTGCGCGGTTTCAGATTGATCTGGATGCGCCCGCTATTGGGCGTGAGATTCGTGCCGTCCACGCCGATGAATGAAGACAAGCTCGCGACATCGGGATCTTTCAAGATGACCCGGGCGAGCGCCTGCTGCCGCTGTGCCATCGCCGGGAACGAAGTGCTTTGCGGTGCGTCTGAAATCCCGAGAATCAGGCCGGTGTCCTGCACCGGGAAAAATCCTTTGGGAACGATCACGTACAACAGCAAGGTCAGCACGAGCGTGGCGGCGGTGATCAGAAGGGTTATGGTTTGATGGCCGAGAACAAACTTTAGAGTTCGTCCATAAAACGCAATGACCCTGTTATAGAAGTCTTCAGATTTTCTGTAAAACCACGTTTGCTGCGATGGATCTTTGTGTCTGAGCAGTTTGGCAGACATCATCGGCGTCAAGCTCAAGGAGACCGCCGCAGACACCATAATCGTGACCGCAAGGGTCACGGCGAATTCACGAAACAGGCGTCCCACGATATCACCCATGAATAAGAGGGGGATCAACACAGCAATCAGCGACACTGTCAGCGAAACGATGGTGAATCCAATCTGTCCCGCGCCCTTTAGCGCCGCGTCGAGCGGGGACTCTCCTTCTTCGAGGAAACGGTCGATGTTCTCGATCATGACGATGGCGTCATCCACCACGAATCCGGTGGAAATGGTCAGTGCCATAAGAGTGAGGTTGTTGAGGCTATAACCGAGCAGATACATCACACCGAAGGTTCCGACGATGGACAGCGGAACGGCGACACCAGGAATGATGGTCGCGTAAAAGTTCCGCAAGAAAAGAAAAATCACCATCACGACGAGCGCGACGGTAAGCATCAGCTCGAATTCCACGTCCTTCACCGAAGCGCGAATGGTCTCGGTACGGTCGGTGAGAACGGAAACCTTTACTGCAGCCGGCAGCGAACCTTGAAGTTGCGGCAAGAGCTTCTTAATGCGATCGACGACGCTGATAATGTTGGCGCCCGGCTGACGTTGTATGTTCATGATCACCGCGGGATCAAGGTTCATCCACGCCGATTCCATAACGTTCTCGACACCATCGGTAATCGTGGCAACGTCGGACAAGCGCACCGGGGATCCATTTCGATACGCGATTATGATCGGACTGTATTGGGCTCCGGCCATGAGCTGGTCATTCGCGCCAATCGTAAAAGACTGCCGCGGGCCGTTCAGCGTACCCTTGGCCTGATCTACATTTGCCGCAGCGAGGGTAGTTCGCACGTCTTCAAGGCTGAGGCCATAGGAAGCGAGGGCGGTTGGGTTGGCCTGAATGCGGACGGCGGGCTTCTGACCTCCGCTAATAGAAACGAGACCCACGCCAGTGACCTGCGAAATCTTTTGAGCCATCGCGGTGTCGGCGAGATCCTCGACCTTAGAAAGTGGCAGCGAATCGGATGTAAGAGCCAGAGTCAGAATCGGAGTATCCGCGGGATTCACCTTGCTATAGATCGGGGGATTCGGAAGATCAGAAGGCAGGTAGGTCGTGGCCGAATTGATCGCGGCCTGAACTTCCTGTTCTGCGATGTCGATATTCTGATCGAGGTTGAATTGGAGCGTGATGACCGAGCTCCCCATGGAGCTGGTAGAAGTCATCTGGCTCAGGCCGGGAACCTGGCCGAATTGCCTCTCCAATGGGGCGGTCACCGATGAAGCCATGACGTCGGGGCTGCCACCGGGATAGAACGTCATGACCTGAATTGTGGGGTAGTCAACCTCAGGCAGCGCTGAGACTGGAAGCTGACGGTAAGCGACGATCCCGACCAGCATTATCGCAACCATCAACAACGCGGTTGCGACCGGCCGAAGAATAAACAGCCGCGACGGATTCATTTGGAGGAATTCCCCGAGCTGGCATTGCTCGAACCACCGCTTGGCGAGCCATTGTGTGAGCGTGACTGCCGCTGAGCGGTACCCGCATCGCTGGACGGCGGATTACCGGGTGCTCCGCTGTTACCGCTGGCAGCCTGATTTCCCGAGGCATCCTGCGCGCGAGGGGCAACTTTGCTGCCAGCCTGAAGCTTGTCCTGACCGTCGGTTACAACGATGTCACCAGGAGATATACCGCTGGTAATGTTGGCAAGATTTTGCTGCGTGAAAGCGATCGTAACCGACCTGATATCCACGGTCTTGTCTTGCTTCACCACAAACACGTACGTGCCCTGAGGACCTCGCTGGATGGCTGCGGCGGGGATGACCGTGCTATTCTTGCGAATTTCCAACAACAGCCGGACATTAACGAACTGGTTGGGCCAAAGCTGATTGTCTTTATTATCGAATACAGCTTTCAATTTCCCGGTGCCAGTCGTCGCATCGATTTGGTTATCAATCGTCACCAGCTTGCCGGTGGCCAATTTCGTCTGATCGTCCTGACTGTAAGCCTCCACTGACAGCGTATTTTGCTTCATGTGCTGAGATACCGTAGGAAGACTGTCTTCAGGAAGGGTGAATAGCACCGCAATGGGCTGCAGTTGCGTAATCACAAACATCGGATTCGTATCGGTGGCGTGGACGATATTCCCGGGGTCAACCTGCCGCAGACCAATTCTGCCAGTTACGGGAGCCGTGATATGGCTGTAGGTAATCTGAAGCTTGGCATTGTCGATCAGGGCCTGATCGTTCTTAATTGTTCCCACGAGTTCGTCAGCCGTCGCTTGTTGCGTATCAATCTGCTGTTGTGAGACGGCTCCAGATTCCTTAAACAGAGCTTGGTAGCGTTCTAAGATTGTTTTGGCATCCCGCAACGAAGCCTCATCCTTAGCTAACGTCCCCTCTGCCTGGTCCAATTGCACTTGATAAGGACGGGGATCAATCACAGCCAGCAATTCGCCCTGCTTTACATTGTCTCCTTCTTTGAATTTCACTTCTTCGAGTTGTCCGTCTACGCGGCTTTTTACATTGACCGTATAGAAAGCGGTAACCGTTCCGAGGCCGGTCAGGTAATAAGGCATATCGCGGCTCTGCGCGGTAGCGACGCCAACGGGCATCGTTGGAGGGCCGGTGGGTTTGCTCGCTGCGGCATTCGAGGAGGCACTGCCGCACCCTTGGCTCAGGATAGAGAGCACCAAGCAAGCTCCCAAGACCCCGAATCGCCACTGAGTTCTTGAGGCGCACCTATCTATCCTGTGAGGGAAATCGAGCGCTGACGCTTTCCGGCTTTCGATCAATTCACAGACCTCGTTTTGAAGCTTACTCTGATCAGATTGTATATCTTAGAATTTTGACTCATCAGAACCTAAAGTATCGCGTCAATTCGTGTAATCACTGTTGACAAAACTTTACTAGCGAGCCGACGCACGGCTTTTTGGCATGTTCCCCCTATCGTCGCGTATATTATTCGGCTTTACACTCAAACTTCTCTTGCCGGAAACGAAGCCGAAACTCGCTATCACGATTCGCGAACTCACTGGAGTCGGCGAACTGAAACAGGTGCAGTCCCTGGAGAGGGAAGTATGGGACCTCGCCGACATCGATGTTCTCTCACTACCATTGGCCGTGGCTTCAATGGAAGCCGGAGCCATGTGGCTCGGTGCTTTTGATGACAATAAGATGGCAGGCTTTGCCTTCGCTTTTCCGGCTATTACCAAGGGACATGTAACATTTCATTCGCATCAGTTGGCAGTCCGCCCGGAATACCGCGATTCAGACCTGGGCTACAAGCTTAAACTGGCGCAGCGGGATTGGGTCCTGGCAATTCAACCAGGCGAAAGTAGGCTTGTGGGGGGCGTTCAGGAATCCCGCAATTCGACGTTCCGAACCAACCGCATCACGGAGATTACCTGGACCTTCGACCCACTTCAAAGTAAGAATGCCCATTTAAACTTTTTCAAGCTGGGAGTTATTTCCGACAACTATAAAGTTGACATGTATGGCCCCGAGACTTCCAGCGTTTTGCATCGCAATGGAACCGATCGTTTATGGGTTCGCTGGCCAATCACAAACCGGCGGGTGGCAGACCGTCTTAATAAGAAAAAAGCAAATCTGAGAAGCGAAACTCTCGACGCTCTTTCGACAGTGCAGCCACTTATTCTGTTCGGCGGTGATGGACGCCCGGTCCGCGCTGATCTTGAGGCAGCATCGCGGCGGCAGCGGGTCGCCATCGAAATTCCAAGCGAGATCAATTCAGTCGAGCGGACAGACGCGGACTTGGCACGAGAGTGGCGGTTGGCGACGCGATGGGCGTTTACTGAGAGTATTAAAGCGGGATTCCATGTTGCGGAATTTTGCCGCACGATTCGCGGTCAACAAGGCCCGGGAGCATACCTGCTCGAGAAGGGGCGAGTCGAAGAATACTTGCCGGAGTTGGGGTGGTAACTGCGAGGGTACAGCCGTAGCTCGCTTCGTCGCATAATTTTCTTGATCTCCTCTCAGCGGTTGGGAATATTAGCTCCCGATGTGGAAACGTGTCCTGGTACTGCTTTATTCTCGGTCTTGGCTCAACTGCCCAAGCTGTCGACAAACTGAGTGCTCCGCAACTGATTGCGCTGGCGAAGTCTAACGCTCCCGGTCTGCGTGACCGTGTCGAACCGGGACGCGGACTAGGTTTTGTGTGGTGCGGGCGTCCTCGCCCGCGAATAGTTTTACCTAGAACAAGCTGCCCTCCAAGAGTTTTAACCACTCTTGGGTCTATCTGTATATAATGCGGCTGCTTATTCGCTGCTAACCGCACAATCGACGGAAGGTAAACGATGACAATTGATTCCCGGCTTCTCCGCAGATTCGTTCTTCTTGCCTGCGCAGTCCTGATTTGTGACACCACCGTTGCCCAAAACGGCGGAATGGCCATGAACACTAGCGCGCCCGCGAGTTCGACGGGGCAGACTCGCATTTATTACATCGCCGCCGACGAGGTGACATGGGATTATGTCCCTGGGGGTGTGGACGGAATCGCCGGCAAACCATTCAAATCCGTCGGCGTCTTCGCGGGCGGTTTAAATCCAGGCGCGAAGCCGGTTGAAAAGCCGGTCTCCACGTCATACGTGAAAGCTCTATACCGCGAGTACACGGACAACACATTCACTAAACTCAAGCCCCGGCCAGCGGAGTGGGAGCATCTGGGCTTCATGGGGCCGTTGATTCGGGCTGAGGTGGGAGACACGATTCGAGTTGTCTTCCGCAACAATGGCAACAAGCCTTATTCCATGCATCCGCATGGTGTCTTCTACAACAAGGATTCTGAAGGCGCGCCTTACGATGACGGAACCTCTGGCGCGGACAAGGCTGACGATGCCGTGCCTCCCGGCCACGCTCACGAATACACGTGGCAAGTGCCGGAGCGAGCCGGCCCCGCTCCCGGAGACGTCAATTCAGTGATGTGGATGTATCACTCCCATACGGACGAGTACCGTGATGGTAACAGTGGGCTGGTCGGTCCCATGATCATCACGGGGCGCGGGCAATCGAAGCCGGATGGTTCGCCGAAGGGTGTCGACCGCGAGTTCATCGTGTGGTTCGCTCAGATGCACGAAGAGGATAGTTGGTACGTCGACCGTAATATGCCAACGATCGAGAAGGATGGCGCGATTCCGTCGCCGCTGACCAGCGCGAGTGCGACAGTGACGTATCCGTACTTTGTGACGTTTTCGATTAACGGGTTTTCGCACAGCAGCATGCCACTGCGCGCTCTTACCATGCGCAAGGGCGAACACGTCCGCTGGTACCTATTCGCCGGAATGAACGACTTTGACTTCCACACGCCACACTGGCACGGAAATACGGTAATGGTTAATCAAATGCGAACGGATGTAACTTCGATGGCCCCGATGCAGATGATTGCCGCTGACATGGTTCCAGATGATCCTGGCATATGGCTCTTTCACTGCCACGTCTCCTTCCACAACTCGGCGGGTATGAACGTTCGTTATCGCGTTACGCCATGACCGATGGGATAGCGCGTTGGGGGCGCGCGTTGGCGATTGCCACTGCCGTGGTCTTCGTCATCTCTGCGGTGTTCCCCGTCGTTGCAGGCCTTTCGAAGAACACGGCGTCTTTTCCAAAACTTTGGGGCGAGCTGGATGTGGGCCTGGCGTTTGTCCTCGCGGTCATGACGTTCGGAGTAATGGCGCTTGCGAGGAACAGTGTGGACAAGCGAGCTGAGGAATCGAGCTATCGTGCCTATCGCGTTTTGCTCCACGGCATATTCGTTATGCTGGTGGTATTTTTTGTCTTTGGCGATCGGGTCATTTGGATCAATTGCCTCACTGGCTTCGCTTGGCGGTCATGGCTGCTGTTGTACGCGCTGCCGGAATGGATTGTTGCAGTAAGAGCTGGCGCAACCCCTCAATCGACGCTCGAAGATCAACATTGATGGATTACATTCTCAACTAGCGACCTTGGTTCCTACGGCGGCGTTCCAGTTCGGCGCGGCGGATGTCTCGACGGCGTCCAGCGTCGTCGTAGCGGCGCTGTTCCTCGGGAGTCTCCGGAACTACGGCGGGAACCTGCACATGCCGTCCACCAGCGTCTACTGCTACAAATGTCAAGTACGCCGAACTCACGTGTTCACTGGTGTCCACGATGTAATTCTCGACTACTACCTTCACCCCAACTTCCATCGAGGTATGAAACACGCGATTAACCGAGGAGCGCAAAATTACCAGATCGCCTACATGGACCGGAACCCAGAAGTCCAGGTGATCGATTGCAGCGGTAACTACATAATTCCTGGAATGCCGATGGGCAGCCATGGCGCCTGCAAGATCGATCCAATGCATGAGACGTCCGCCGAGCAGATTGTTGAGTGGATTCGCATCGTTTGGCAGAACGATTTCCGTCATTTCCGATTGCGAATCACGGACCGGTCGCGGCAACATCAGGTCTTCTTCTCGTGTCATTATTTGTGTTCCTTTTGGTTAGTTGGTAGCGTCATCGGCTTTCGGGGAGGTGAAGAGCTGGCGCGACCTCCGAATTATCGGTCTGTCTGCGTGACAGGTAAGACAGGATGTAGCACTCCGCCATTTTCTGAATGCGCGCGTTCGGGTGCGGCGATGTCCACTGCCGAGCCGAGATTTGGTATTCCAGCGTTCCGTGGCCGGTAGGGCGATGTGCGGACTCGAAGACGACCCACAGGCTCAGGTGGGATCCAGAATCGCGAGCCACCGAAAAGCGGACGGCGTCGCACTCACGTTTTTCGGGCAAGCGTGGACAGGTGATTGCGTACCCTAGGTTGCAATTCTCCTTTATTTCTTCAGACGCGGGTGCATAACCTTCGTGCCCAGGCGCTCCACAGCGACCATTCCACCCTGCACCAAGTGGCAAGCGCGAAGGATGAAACCACGCGATATCGTCCGAAATATTCGTCGGAATAAAGAATGGGCAGGCCAAGTTTTTATCTTCTACTGAAAACTTTGAAACTCCATCAAATTGATTTTGTGCAATTGTACTCACGAGAAGGAAGGCTTGCCAACGTCCTCATCGTATGCATGGCTTGGCTGTACGTCAGTGCGCCAGCCGAACACCATGCACGAGCAAGCGCACCATAGACACCGCGACGATACTGAGGATGAGATCCGACCGGGTGAAGGAAGGCGTTATCTCACCCGATCTTTGCGGCGAGAAGCAGAACGCAGCCCCCGCGACTGCGAATACCCAGAAAACGTTCCCACCAATCGTCGAGCTGACTAAGAAGCCCGGTAACGGCGAGTAAACCAACAACACGATCAACGGTCCAATCAGTGCGGGCGCGGCAGTCGTACACGCAACGGCCTTGACGCGGCCAAAGTCACGCGGTGCCCACCGCAATAGTTCCTTCCCCATGAAGAACATGAAGCACGGAAGTGCCACCAGGCCGATCGCCGACGCCACATAACCAACCATCTTCGATGTACCTAGTGAGGTGAGTACAACGTGGAAATCTCCCCCAAGGGCCGCGCCGACCACCGGGCCCAGAAAACAATAAATGCCCACCAGCGCCATCATCAGCCACATGAGCCCGGACGGTCTTCTTCTGAACCGCCGTTGATAGAGCGCTAAACACACTAATCCAACCGCTAAACTAAAGACGGGACCAGCGGCTGCGATGACGGCGATTTGTTTCGACGTAGCTTCTGACGAATCTGGATTCACCCACATCTGGAAAAGCGTCGAGTTGAACCCAAGCAAGTAACTGGTGAGGGCGTGGACAACTTCGTGAGGGGTGATACTGAGCGCATATGCGGCCACGAATAAAACCGTAGGACGACAGGCGACCCCCCACGCGTTCGGCGCATTCGACGGCGATTGAGCGGACCGGCTGCTCATAATAATCTAGAGGAATTTGGGGAACGTACGTGGTGCCAGCTTCCTTGTCTAGTATTTCCTGAAAAAGTGGAGGGGCTGGGCGGAGTCGAACCGCCGACCTAGAGTTTAGGAAACTCTCGCTCTATCCATCTGAGCTACAGCCCCGCTAGGTTCCTTATACAAGATAAGGGCCCTATTTCGCACCTGCGATGGGGATACTGAGGGATTCCCGTCCTCCCGCTGCCGGTATCAAGTTGGCAGGACAGGCTTTGCTAGAAGGCCGACTGACGGTATAGTGATCCTGTTTTTGCACAACGCTTTGGGGTATCTCCGCCATCCAAGTGCCGCCGAAGCGATTTGGCCTGAAGAGGAGGAGTCTCCGTGCGCGCCCGGATACTCATTGCCGACGACAGTCCGGTGGTCAGAAAATCCATTCGCCGCCTTCTGGAAACCAATCCCGAGTGGGAGGTGTGTGGCGAAGCTGCGAACGGACAGGAAGCCATCGACCAAGCCATGGTCCTAACCCCCGACATCATTGTCCTTGATCTCGTGATGCCGGTCATGGATGGCCTACAGGCCGCTCGCCGGATGGCTGTCATCGCACCAAAAATTCCGACGGTAATGCTCACCATGTACGCCTCAGATCAACTGAGGACGGAAGCTTCGGAAGTTGGAGTCCAAAGTGTAATAGCAAAATCTCAAAGCTCCTCGCTCGTGGAGACGATTGAGGCATTGCTCGCGAAGCGCGATGAAATGATCGGTCGCCAGTCGATACGAAGTGGATGCCACGAGTGACTTCATCGAGGTGATGATTGGGTCTGTCCTCGTGCTTCAAATCCTCCAAAAATAAGCTAAAGACCTTAAATTTAGCGGCTAAAGATGTTGGCTGCTTGTTGTTTATTGGGTTTTTCCAATTTCTTCTTGACGACGGTTCCCGCAGACCTCAATATCTGATGTTCCGGGGCTACTACCCCATCCAATGCCTCTTCCCCGTGGCATGGCGTAGCGTCGGATTAATCGATCTACAAACATCGCAGTAGGAGTGCCCTAATCATGAGTGTCGCCGCCACGCGTCCACTTGCGTTCATTGCGCTAGTTTTCTTTTCAGGTTTGACTGTCGCGCAAACTTCGCCACGGATTCTCGTCACCAAGCCGGTGGATGAAAACCAGCTCACCGTTCTAAAGGGAAACACTCATCCCTGGGCCCGCGCAGCACTTGATCGAGGCTCGGCCCCTGCCGACCTACCTATGAATCGCATGTTGCTTGTCTTAAAGCGAAGCGACGAACAAGAAAGTGCTTTGAGAAGTCTGATCGACAACCAGCAGGATAAAACTTCACCCAACTACCACAAGTGGCTGACGCCAGAACAATTCGGAAAACAGTTTGGCCCGTCGGATCAAGACATCGCGCAAGTGACTTCGTGGTTGCAAAGTCATGGCTTTCAGATCGCTCAGGTGAGCGAGGGCCGAACCGTCATCGAATTCTCGGGAACCGCCGCTCAAGTGCAGGAGGCGCTGCATGCTTCGATTCATAAATACGCAGTAAATGGCGAGGAGCATTGGGCGAATTCGAATGACCCTCAAATACCAGCGGCGTTGGCGCCAGTCGTTGCGGGAGTGGAGTCTCTGAATAACTTTTCTCGGAAACCGATGTATCACCTCGGGGGAGTCGTTTCCAGATCGAAGTCAACAGGCGAGATGAAGCCTCTCCAACCTTTCTTTACTATTCCCGGCAGTGGCTGTGGAGTGCAAAGTTCGTCATGCTACGGAGTCGGCCCTTACGATTTCGCGACCATCTATAACGTCTCAAGCTTGTGGAGCGCGACCCCGGCCGTTGACGGCACTGGGGAGACGATCGCAATTGTAGGCGAGACCGACATCAATCCCCAGGACGTTGCGGATTTCAGAAACATTTTTGGCCTCCCAGTACTGACTTCTTCGCAGCTGAACATCATTCACAATGGACCTGATCCTGGAATTCTGACTGACGGCGAGGAAACGGAATCCGATCTCGACGTTGAGTGGTCGAGTGCCGTAGCGAAAGGCGCGACGATTGATTTTGTAGTTTCCGAATCCACCGAGACCACGGCGGGAATCGATCTTTCAGCTCAATACATTATCGATAACAATCTCGCCCCCGTGATCAGTGAGAGCTACGGATTGTGCGAACTAGGGTTAGGAACCGCGGGGAACGCATTTTATAACCAGCTTTGGCAGCAAGCGGCAGCGCAGGGGATTACGGTCTTTATTTCTTCTGGAGACAGTGGTTCGGCTGGATGCGACAGCCAGGATTCCGCGCCACCGGCGCCGTCGTTGTTCGGACTGGCTGTAAGCGGGTTTGCCTCGACGCCTTATAACGTCGCGGTGGGTGGTACAGATTTTAACGATCTGACCAACGCCACCACTTATTGGAGTTCGTCCAATAACGCGACTACCCAAGCTTCGGCTCTTAGCTATATTCCCGAAACCACGTGGAACGATAGCTGCACAAATTCAGTCTTCGGAACGCTTCTCGGTTTCAGCGCCAGCGCCGAAGCAAACTGCAACAACTCTCAGCTCTCCAGTTTCGTCGTTACTGTGGGTGGGTCGGGCGGAAAAAGCAATTGTACAAACCCTAACGGCCAGCAAGCTACGACGTGCGCGGGTGGCTACGGGAAGCCTTCGTGGCAAAGTGGATCCAATGTCCCGGCCGATAATGTTCGAGACATTCCCGATGTTTCTCTATTCGCGGCTGCTGGATCTCCCTCCGGAAGCTTCTACATAATCTGCGAGGCCGATCAAGCAGGCGGACAAAATTCCTGCAATCCCACGAATCCTTTTACGAATTTCCTGGGCATCGGCGGCACTTCCGCGTCGGCCCCGGCTTTTGCGGGGATCATGGCACTTGTAAATCAGCAAACAAACTCGCGGCAGGGGAACGCTAATTATGTTTTTTACAAGTTGGCGGCGAACCAGCCTGGCGTGTTTAATGACGTAACCACCGGAACAATCGCTATGCCGTGCCACGCCGGCTCGATCAATTGCACAACCGCTACTGCGGGTGATCAGTACGGCGTTCTCAGCGGTTACACCACCGGAGTTGGTTACGATTTAGCCACCGGCCTCGGATCAGTCAATGTCGCAAATCTTGTGAACAAATGGAATACCGTTTCCTTCAACGCGTCGACAACGACCCTGACTAGTCTGGCGCCCACCACCATAACCCACGGGCAGACAGTTAGCGTAAGCGTGAAAGTTGCTGGGAGCTCAGGGACACCGACCGGAACGGCTGTGCTTTATGGAGGGGCCAGCGGAACACAGTTCGTAGACAGTCATGCGCTCGATAACACTGGTATGGCCACATGGACGAGCGCACTCCTTCCGGGAGGAAGCTATAGCGTCAAGGCACACTACGCCGGGGATGGGAATTTTGGATCAAGCGATTCTGCGGCTATTGCGGTCAATATCTCTCACGAGAGCAGTGTGGTCTTTCCTAATCTCGTGACCTTGGACGTACGTGGCAATCCAACCAGTTTTGCGGCGAGCGGCGCGACATACGGGTCAGGATATTTTCTTTTTCGGGTCGATATTGGTAATTCGGGAGCGACGGTTTCCCCAGCGACCGGAATTTCCAGCACTTGCTCGACACACATCTCCAGCTGCCCGACAGGGACGGTCGCTGTTACGGCAAACGGTACCCCACTGGGTGGGGGCAGCATGGTACTAAACAACGAAGGGTTTGCCGAGAACCAGTCCCTGGCTCCAGGTACCTACGCCATCTCGACGACCTATCCAGGAGATTCCAGTTACGCAGCCAGTATGGGGACTGCGAATTTCACAATTGCTAAAGCGCCCACTTCAGTCAGCGCTGGAAGCCCGGAGGCCGCCCAATACGGAAATTCGACACAAATAGCCGCCGACGTGCAAACATCCAGCAACGGCATTGAACCGACCGGCACTTTAATCTTCTCCGTGGACGGCTCTCCCGCGACCGGTCCGGTTGGGATATCTGCGGGCGGGCCCTACGATCCGAACACGTCTCCACCTTCTTTCGCAGCGGCGTATGCCCAGGCCACCACCACGTTCCTCAGCGTTGGCAGTCACACGTTAAGCGCGCAATACTCAGGGGATGCGTATTACGCCTCTGCGACTAGCCCACCTACGATCATAGTGGTCTCGAAGGCTTACCCATTTTTCACCACCTGGGGGGCGTCCCCATCATCCGTTAATCTGAACCAACAAGTAATATTGTCCGCGCGGTTGTACGGCTCGCAAGCAGGAGCACTCCCAACTGGGACAATTACATTCGAAGACGGCGATGCGCCAATTTCGGGACCCGTGACTTACACTAGCGACTCTGGACTCCTACTGGGAACAATACCTTATGCCCCCACCACGCCGGGGACACACAATATCTCAGTGAGCTATTCAGGAGACGGAAATTATCAGCCTTTAGGCTATACTGGCCCGGCAGTTCTAACTGTGCTCGGCCCGGTCAGCGTTACGCCAAGCGGCAATATTGTCATCACAAGTCCGGGAGGTTCCGGCTCAACAACCCTCGTCATATCCTCTAACGCCGGTTTCGTGGGGATGGTGAATCTCTCCTGTGTGCTAGACCCAAATGCGGCCGAGTCTAGCTGCGGTTTTGGCAGTGGCTCGTCCTCAAGCCCAACCACTCAGGTGAACCTAACCGGCTCAAGCGTGAATGTTACATTTAACGTGACAACAACTGGTGCGCACTCTCAACGGAGCCTTCAGGCTGTAGCAAGTTTTGCTGGAGTCGGACTGGTTGGCATTTTTCTCCTCGGTATGACGGGGACCCGGACTGGTCGACCGTTTCTGAGTCTCCTGACCTTTGCCTTGGCTCTGAGTTTGGGGGGTTGTGGAGGGGGTGCGGGATCGGCCTCCATCGGCGGCGCGAACTTGACCGACCCAGGCACCCGTACGGGGACTTATACTTTCACCATTACTAGCACGACTGGCACTGGCTCTTCCGCTATATCGCTGTCGACGCCGGTCACAGTAACCGTGCAGTAAGCGGTGGTTCCGAATTCGCGCCATAAGATTTTCACCGGACGGCGATGTAAGACACCTTAGGGAACGATGGTTTTTGGCAGGCCATCGCGACCGACACACGGTGTTTGTTCTAACTTTCCAAGGGATTCTGCACCAGGAACCTTTCTATCTCTCCTCGCGTATCATTGGTCAGTTCCATGCGTGCGCTCTTCGAAATTTTTGGCCAGACTCTTCAAACCTTGTGGGCGCACAAGCTGCGTTCCTTTCTCACCATGTTTGGGATCGCGTGGGGAGTGGGATCGTTACTTCTGCTAGTCGGCCTCGGGGAAGGGTTTCGTTCCGGCAATCGAAAGCAGTTCGACGAACTTGGTGAGAATGTGATCTTCATTTGGGGAGGCCGGGCGCCCGCTCTGAATGGCAGCTTCACCAGCATGCGTCAGTATTATCTGACGTACGACGATTACCTGGATGTTCTGGCGGAATGTCCGGATGTTAAGGCTGCCGTGCCAGTGATTCAGCGCAGCGATATTCGCGCGGTGAGCGATTTTTACCAGAGCAGCGGTCAAGTGATCGGTTCCTTGCCGCTTATGAACCAGATCCGTTATCTGCCGCTGAAAGATGGCCGGTGGCTCAACGAAATGGACATCACCCAAAAGCGTCAGGTGATCGTTCTCGGGGACGAGTCTCGCCGCATCCTGTTCCCCGGCCGTCCTGCGATCGGAAGCACAATTCTGTTGAATGGAATGCGTTTTCAGGTCATTGGAACGATGAAGCGCTTAGGCCACGGCAACAATAACGATCAAAATCTGAAGAACTTTATTCCCTTCACCACCATGCACGAAGACTTTCCTCCGCTTGACATCGGAAATGCTTCCAACGTCATTTCGTTGATGGAGTACCAACCCGTGTCTCGCGACCGGCATGAAACGGCCCAGATCGAGGTGCACAAAGTGGTAGCGCGTAATCACGGGTTTGATTCCACCAACCCCGATTCATTCGACGAATGGGACACCGTCCGATCTGTGGATCAGGTCGGCAAGATTTTTGATGCAATGAATACTTTCTTGGGAAGCGTCGGGCTGGTAACGCTCGCACTCGGAGCGATTGGAATCATAAACATCATGCTGGTCGCGGTTGCCGATCGCACGCGCGAGATCGGTCTTCGGAAGGCGCTAGGGGCTACGAATCGAAGCATCATGTTCCAATTCTTTGTAGAAGGCGCATTTCTGACTCTTTTAAGTGGTGGGCTTGGTATGGGTGGGGCCGCAGGACTCATGGCCGCCTTGTCCACTCTGCCTCAGCCTCAAGGGTTTGACACGCCACAAATCGTGCCATCGACCGCCGTGCTGGCCATTCTTTCGCTGGCGTTCGCTGGCGTCGTGGCCGGGCTCTATCCGGCCCGGAAAGCTGCGCAATTGGCGCCGGTCGAGGCGCTCAGAAGAGAATAATCATGAAGCGCGACCTGCTGGAACAAGCTTACGGCGCAATGCGGCACGACTTGCGCAAGACTGTGCTGACCATGCTGGGTATGGCGTGGGGAATCGCCACGGTCGTTCTTCTGTTGGCTTACGGTCAGGGTTTCGGGCGCGCCATACAGAATATTTTTGAAAGCTTTGGAGCAACCGCTGTCGGCATCTTTCCCGGGCGCACTTCACAACAGGCCGGCGGCAACAAGGCGGGAGTCCCGATCCGCTTCACTCAGGACGATGTCGAGTTGGTCCGCAACGTTGCGCCCCTCGTCCGCCATCTTTCCCGCTTTTCGCAGGTCCAAGGCACGGTTCAGAACGGATCTCGTTCGTTCAGTTTTCCAGTTCTCGGTATTGATCCTTCGATGCTGGATATCTGGAACCTCAACGTGGAAAGCGGACGGTTCATCAATGACGAAGACAATCTAAGCCACGGACACTTTGTCGTACTGGGTTCAGAAGCGAGAGATAAATTATTCTCCGGGATGCCCGCTCTAGGAGAGTAGGTTCGCATCAATGGCGTCAGTTTTCAGGTTGTTGGTGTGTTGCAACCTCGCATGCAGGAAGCGGACAACGACGACAACCGGACCACTTATCTTCCATTCAATTCAACCGACGTTCTCACAGACACGCATTATTTAGGTGGCATTTGGGTGGATTCCATCGGCGTCGACCACACGAAAATCACAAAGACCATCCGTGATTCACTCGCGTTGGCTCACAACTTCAAGCCGGATGATGAGCGCGCTGTCTTCATATTCGATGCGATGAAACAACTTGAGCAATTCAGCATCATCACTCTGGGCTTGAATATTTTGCTCGCATTCATTGGGACGATTACGCTTGGGATTGGTGGCATTGGCCTGATGAACATCATGTTGGTCTCGGTGACCCAGCGAACTCGCGAAATTGGGGTCGAGAAGGCATTGGGGGCTCGCAAGCGAGATATCTTGTTTCAGTTTCTCTCAGAGGCAATGGTAATCACCGCAGTGGGCGGTGTTCTCGGAATTCTGCTCTCTTACGCAGTGTCATTTTCCGTCGGCACTTTAACTTTGTACAGTGCGCTCGCGAAGCACGCCGATGCCGGAGACATCAGGCTCATAGTTGCGCCAAAGATTCTTCTTATCGCGACGACAATTCTCGGAGTAGTGGGAGTAGCCAGCGGAATGTTTCCAGCTATGAGGGCAGCAAAACTAGATCCAATCGAGGCGCTCAGATACGAGTGAGGCTTTCGGTTTGAATCGATTAGCCCGCTTTACGCGGAACTTCGATTTGCGGCTCGGTTGCGGTGACCGCACCCTTCGATCCGGTTATCTGCTTCCGAATGCGGCGGACCTCCAAAAAAGTCAGAGCTGACATGGTTGAGATCAGGCTGCCAAACATCACCACCACGATGTCCATATTTGTCGCGCCCCCTAGAGTCCATTCGCGCACATCAGACTCGTGCTGATTCGCATCTTATACGGAAACAGCGGGAAAACCATAAAGATTGAGGTTTTACGTTATGGTTCGGGGTTCATGGACCGCTCAAGTTTATGGACGCGCAAAAGTAGGCCGGGGACCGTATAATAAAAACTTAATGCCCAAATATTCAATTGTTGTTCCCCTGCATAACGAGCAGGAGAATGTGACAGACCTCTATGACCGTCTCAAGGCGGTTATGGAAGTGAATGGCGAGAGCTTCGAAATCGTGCTGGTCGATGATGGATCCAGAGATCACACGTTCAATCTGCTCCGCGAAATTGCCGCTATTGATAGCCGGATAACAGTGGTGAAACTGCGGCGCAACTTTGGGCAAACATCCGCTTTGGCGGCGGGTTTCGATCACTCCCGCGGCGAGTACGTGATTGCGATGGACGGCGACCTGCAGCACGATCCCGCCGATATCCCGCTCTTTCTGGAGAAAATTAGCGAAGGATATGACATCGTCAGCGGCTGGCGCAAACGCCGCATAGATAATCTTTGGTTGCGCCGAATTCCTTCGAAATGCGCCAACTGGCTGATGGCGAAATTGAGCGGCGTGGATATTCACGATTTCGGCACGACATTTAAGGCCTACCGGCGAGACATTCTAGAGCAAGTGCCGCTGTATGGCGAGTTGCATCGCTTTATCCCGGCGTTGGCGTCCTGGCACGGCGCGTCAATTTGCGAGGTGCCTATTCGCAACGTAAACCGCGAGCGCGGAGTTTCACATTACGGAATCTCTCGAATATTCAGAGTATTTTTCGATTTGATTACCATCCGCTTCCTTCTGCGTTATCTTTCCCGGCCGTTGCATTTTTTCGGAACGCTGGGAATGTTAAGCATCTTCGCCGGGTCAGGCGTTACTCTGTGGCTTCTGATCGAGAAATTCCTAAATCACGCCGACGTAATGACCCACCATGGTCCTCTCATGATTTTTGGAGCGGTCCTGCTGCTGGGAGGCTTCAATATGCTGGCGGTAGGGTTGCTGGGCGAGATGCAAGTGCGCCATTATCATGAGCCCACCCGTCGCGGGCCGTATTCTGTCGACCGCGTCTTGAGGGCGCAAAGCGAAGAGCACACGATTTCGGAGTAGCTCTTCCCTCACTATTTTTCACTACCGAAACGCCTCTTTGTTTACTACATACGGCATTTTCGTAACGTCTCCGCCATAGTTTTTTTCCAAGACATCGATTAGCCCTTGTATGCAGCGCCCCGCCATTCCTTTATTTGGGTCAGCAGACAGGCGCGTAATTTTGGCGGCGCTGGCGAAATGCGGATACAGACGGCAACGGTCTTCGATAGCGGGATCTCTGAGCGGCGAGTCCGCGGGCAGCGGTTCCTTTTCGTAAACATCGAGGGCTGCACCAGCAATCCAATTTTCTTTGAGCGCTTTCGCGAGCGACGCTTCGTCGATGACTGGACCTCTTGACGTGTTTATTAAGAAGGCGGTCGGTCTCATCATTCGGAGGGTGCGTTCTTTGAATAAATGGTGAGTTGGTGTCGCGCTTTCGCCCTCGCGAATCAACGGCACATGGATGCTGACGAAATCCGCCCCACGAAGCGCCTCATCGAAGCTCACATACTTGATCCAGGTATGCTCCTTGCAAATGCCGCGCTTATGACGTAAATCCATAACTGCCTGAATGCCATTTACATAATCCTGATTCTGATACGCCGGGTCATAGCACAAGATGTTCATATCGAACCCGGCGCATTTCTTGATCATCGCCAGGCCGATCCGTCCAGTTCCTATGATCGCAATTGTCTTGCCGGTGACTTCGTCTCCTAGAAACGGCAGGTAAGGATGCCAATATCCCCACTTGTTCTCGCGGGTAAGATGTTCTGCCGACCACATTTTTCGAGCCAAAGAACCCAGCATGAAAAAGGCAAATTCAGCGGTAGCTTCGGTGAGGACATCAGCGGTGTTCGTGAATGGGATTTTGAAACGATTGGCGTCAGTCCGGTTGATGTTATCGAAACCGACCGCGTACTGAGCCACGACCTTTAGCGTGCCTCTTCCTGCTTCGAATACTTCGGCATCAATCTGGTCGCGCAGGGTTGTGATAAGTCCATCGATCCCGGAGTTGACCTTTTCAATGATCAAGCTCTTCGGCGGCGCCACCGGATCTGGGTATACCTCGATCTCATAACCGCGCTGCCGCAGCAACTCGATGGCATCGCCAATATCGCAGGTAGCAAAGACACGAAATTTGTTGGTCATGATTCCATAATAGTTTTTGTCATCCTGAGCGAAGCGAAGGACATGTGCATCTGCCGTTCAACTACGCAGGTCCTTCGCTTCGCTCAGGATGACAATTTAAAGTTATGCTGCTGCCGCCCGAATTCGTCGGACGCGACTATGCAAACTGCCACCGCGTTGCGGAATTAAGCGACTTCTTCTCGTCCAATCCAAACACTACGCGAGGACGAACTGCAAAGATCGGCTCCTTCAATGAGAGTATGTCCGCCTGGAACCCTGACATGTCAAACTTGTATTTTCGTTCCGTCTGTTTGAGGAACTCCCGACGAAGAGTGACATCGAGTGTCTCCTCTGCTATACCTTCGACAATCACTGCTTCATTAGCCAGTTCGGTACAAACCACGCAATGTCGGTTCTTTTCCAAATTGCGGGATTTGCGTGATTGCCTTCCGGTGCTAAATAAAAACTCTCCATCCCGCCATAGCCCCCAGACCACCATGGTGTGCGGGTTCCCATCTGGCCTGACTGTCGTGATCCAGTAGTTATGTGACTTGGTCAGCCGCCGCTCGGCCCAATCCCATCGCAGCAAGCCCTTGGCGCCTTTCGGAAGGCCATATCCCGGCATGTGCGGACGGCTTGCCTTTGGTTCGAGGGTCTTCCGAACGGTCTTCTTTGCTGTCATGACCGTGCTCCCACTACAACCTTTGTTCTGTCCACTGCTCGATGCGGTCCAATGCTTTATCCAGATTCTCTAACGAATTGGCAACGCTGAAGCGCAAATATCCCTCTCCGAATGCGCCGAATGAAGTGCCGGACAGGCATGCAACGCCAGCCTCTTCGAGAAGAGCATGGGCTAATTTCAGCGATGTCCATCCTGTATTCGTAACGTTGGGAAACACATAGAACGCGCCTTTAGGTGTGCGGCATGAGAACCCTTTGATTCGATTCAGACCGGCCACGAAGAAGTCGCGACGACGCCGGAATTCCGTCCGCATTTGATCCACCGACGACTGATCGCCACGGATTGCTTCGATACCAGCCCGTTGCGTGAAGCTGGCCGTACACGAATTCGAATTGGTCATCAACCGGCCAATATGGACCGCCAGGTCTGGACGCATGACGCCGTATCCAATACGCCAACCGGTCATGGCGTATGTTTTCGAGAATCCATCGAGCAAGATTGTTCGTTCCTGAAACCCGGGTACCGAGATAATCGAATGATGTTCGCCCTCGAAGATCAGGCGGCTGTAGATTTCATCGGAAAGCACCATAATGTTGCGATCGCCGATGATCTCGGCCATGCTCTGAATCTCGCCTTTGCTGAGCACACCGCCAGTTGGATTCTGAGGCGAATTCAGGATAATCAGTTTGGTGCGATCGTTGATGAGCGAAGCCAACTCGTCGATGTCGAATCCAAAGTCTTTTTCCTCCCGCAATTGGATCGGGATCGCGCGGCCTCCAGCGTAGCGAATCATTGACTCATAGATCGGAAAGCCGGGGTTGGGGTAGATGACTTCATCGCCTTCGTCGACTAACGCCAGAATGCAAAAGAAAATAATTGGTTTGCCGCCTGGCACGACTACGACTGAGTCACTCGTGGCCCGAACTCCGCGTGTCCGGCCTACCTCTTTTGCAATGGCATCTCGCAGTTCAGAATATCCAGCGGAGGGGCCGTAATGGGTCCAACCATCGTGAAGGGCATTCACGCCAGCTTCAACTATGTTTGAGGGCGTGTCGAAATCGGGCTCGCCGATTTCGAGGTGAATAATTTCTTTTCCCTGGCGTTCAAGAGCACGAGCTCTGTCAAGGACTTCAAATGCCGTCTCCGTGCCGAGTCTCGACATCCGCTCCGCAAGGCGTAGTGTGAAATTAGAGTTCATCACTGAAAATCATGACAGCAATTGCCCAACCGAGAACGGCGCAAACTTGACATTGTACCTCGGGGATTAATCGCGGTGCGATGGACGAAACGAATCGAAGCGAGGTTCCATTGCGGCAATCGTGCAGAGAACATAAAACATCGCGGCGTTCGCTGGTACCTGAAGATTGAAATCCACCAAGCTGTGCACCAGGATGCCGGTGACGCCAAGCAGCGTGGCTAGAGCAACTGCGCCATTTATGTCCGTGGGCCAGTTTCGTAACTTGTTGGACGCGTTGCGAAAAACCAGGCATAAGAACCAAATCATTGTGATGAATCCGGCGGCGCCTAACTCAATTAGTAGCTGCAAATAATCGTTATGCGCTTCATCGATGTAATAGCTCGTATAAAAGCTTCGAAACTGAGGGTAGACGTAAACAAAAGTGCCCAGTCCCCATCCAAGGAATAGACGATGCGGAAACATTTTCAGCAGGTCTCGATCGATGGCCAGCCTCAGGCCGCTGGTAATCTCGTGTCTTGTGGATCCAACGTTCAGCAGTCGATCAATTGCTTCGTGGCCGCCGACCCAACCCAACAATAAGAGAAAAAGAATAGCGAAAAGAGCTAGTGTTAATTTGCTCGAAAATGAATTGCGTCCGGAACTTCGTCGCCAAATCAAAACGCACGCCAAGAAAATAAGCTCGCACATGAATGCAACCATGCCGCCACGCGATCCGGAAAGAAAGATTGTGGTCGCCATCACCGCAGAAGCCACAACCGCAGCTTTTCGCAATCCGCCTCTTGGGTAGGTTGTAAAGGATAAGACAAGCGGAATAGGCACGAGCATTTCCATCAGTCCCGCATAGTGGTTATGGTTTATATAGGGGCCGTAAATCCAACTTGCGCGAGTAGAAGTTCGCAACCAGTACAATTTGCCGTTCGAGGCCAGCCCCTGGAATAGGCTGAATGTCGCAACAGCCATACCATACGCGGAAACCGATATCGCGAGAAGTTTGATTTGCGAAGTCCTTCGCAAACATTGGACCGTCAGAAAGCAGAGCAAGCCATAAGCGCAGTAAAGCAGTCCGCTGGAGATAGTCGCATATCGATATGCGGTTTTCCCCGTGGTGATCTGGAATGCCACCAGCGCTGCAAATACCAACATGGGTGCGAACAACGGGCTCCAGCTAGCTGATAGTTCATGGGAAGAGAATCGAGATGCGATCCAGACGATAAACAAAACCCCGGCCCCAGCTTCCAACGAAAAGATAGCCCACGGTTCAACTCCACCGAGTACTAGCGGGCCGAGTAACAAAAGCCCAAATACGCCGTAAAAGACAAAAGAATCTGTCGTGGACAACTCCTTCTGTTTTACGAGAATTCCCGGACGGTGTGGGAGAGGAAGGTGAGAAGTCACTTTGCATTCTCTTCTTGAATGCGCTGCAGCCGAATGTTGTCAATCCAAAGTTTGCCACGAATGGGACTTCCCGCAGGCACTCGCGATATTCTCAGCCTCAGTAACTTGGTTTCAGCCCCAGTCTTGAACTCCCCGCTCACTTGCCGCCAACCAGTAGAGTCGTTGAGTTCCTCACTGTCGAACAACGGTTTTTGGGTGTAGAAATCCTGAAGAATGAAATGAGGGCCGCCTGCGCCTTGCATATTCTGCGTTTTAAAATAAGCCGAGAACTGGTACCGAGTACCTGGTTCAACAGAAACCAATTGACCGATTCCGGAATCGTCGAGCCCGCGACTGTCATAGGAGATCAACAACGAAGGGGATCCGAGGTGCGGCTCCGTTGGATCCAACGCGAGAGTGACATCTGGCCGCTTTTCGTAATTCCAGTCGAAGCCGCCATTTAGTGTGGGGAAGCTAAAATCCGGGTTGACAATTAGGTTTTCTGCAGAGGGTCGATAATTCTTCAGATTGCTGAGATCGCTTGCCTGCCGCCAAACCGTCGCCGCATCCTCTGGTCGATTTCGTCCGATCAGATAACGAACATAGTCGAAGACGACTCCGAGACTAACAGGCTGACGAAGCCGTGCCATTCGATCCCAGACCTTGGCTGCGGAATCAATGTCGCCCTTGGACATCAGGAATTCCAAGAAGGACGAATAATTATTTGAGGTTGGCGGGATGGCGTCGCGCAACAGGGAGTCTACGTCGGGCCGGAGCTGCCAGCAGAGTTCTAGCGCCGGCCCTGCCAAAACCGGGGAATTCTCCAAAACCACACGGAACTCTTTCAATCCAGAGTCTATGTCGCCTTCGGTGAGAAAGAAGTTGCCTGTGGCCCACGCCACTTTGGGATTCTGGGGATCGAGCGTGAGGGCATTTTGCAGCGCCTCCCGGCGTTCCCGCGCGAGGCCAAGCAAGCCATCGGCAGCGGCGAGGTTTGTCCAATATTCAGCTTCGTGCGGATTCAATTCGGCGGCGGTGCGATAGGAGTCGGCTTCCTCTGCCGCTCGTTGCGTCCAGAAGTAGTATTCGCCGAGTTGAAAGTGATAGTCCGCGTTTCCAGGCTGAAGGCGGACAGCCATCCGCAAACTGCCCAAATCCCCTCTTTCCGAGAAACGGAAAGCTAAGTACTGCGCGGATACCAATGCAATGTAGAGCGTGCCTACCAAAAAACACGCAATCAAAATGATTCTCTTGGTTGTTATGGACATGCCGAAGCAACCGCAGAGGTCTGGCTCAGGATTTTATCCCGCGGTGATGACAGAAACGACATCGTGGTCGTTGGTTCCATTGTCGCTGTTATCGTCCTCGGGTGTGTCTCTGTAGTAAGAACGCGCAGTTTTTCTCATTTCCCCATAGTAGGAGTAATAGTCCGGAGAATGCAGGTTAACGGCGTTTAACAAAACGCCACTCACTTTGGCGTTGACCTGGAGCAGAATGTCCCGAGCTTGCCGCAACGCATGTTTGGTGGTGCTGCCGGCACGAGTGACGAGAATTACAGCGTCCGCCCTGGCAGCCATAACCACAGCATCGGTAACTGGGAGGGTGGGCGGAGTATCGATCACGATGTGATCGTATTGCTCGCGCAAGTCGTCGAGGACGGATCCCATTTCTGACGACGCCAGCAGTTCAGCGGGATTCGGCGGCTGAGTCCCGGCCGGAAGCACAAATAAGTTTGGTACGAGCGGAGAACGCACGATTGCTTGTTGAAGGCTGGCGCTTCCCGTCAAGACATTGCTCAACCCTGTCTTTGGTACAACTCCGAGCATTCGGTGAATGCTAGGGCGTCGCAAATCAGCGTCAATCAAGAGCACGCGGGCGCCCTTTTGAGCCAAAACTATCGCACAGTTGATGCTGGTGGTCGTCTTGCCTTCCTCCGGAAGCGCGCTGGTAATGAGGATTACTTTTGGCGGAGCTCCGACGGAGGTCAACAGCAAGGACGTGCGCAAGGCCCGATAGGCTTCAGCCATTTGGCAGTGTGGCCGAGACTTAGTGATTAATTCCATGCCCTCCTTAGGCGCAGGAAAAGAGAGCCTCTTCCCCGAGTTGGTTTCTCCGGCAAACGTGGTTCCGAGCGGAATCATTCCGAGGGACGGCAGCATCGAAACCGCCTGAGCCTGTTCGATAGTGCGCACGGTATTGTCGAGGCCTTCCAGAACAAATGCTAATAAGATTCCCGTTGTCAGACCGAGAGCCAGCGCGAAAGTAAGGTTTCGAGAAACATTCGGCTCCGCGGGGGACTCAGGAACCCGCGCCACGTCGACGGGGCGAATGTTATTCGATCGGAGACCGGCGGTTAGTCCGGCTTCTTTCAGCTTCTCCAGCAAATTTTCGTAAAGCGTTCTGTTGGCGTCGGCATCGCGCTTCAAAAAGTTATATTCGATGGCGCTCTCGTTCAATTGATTGGCATCTCGCTTCTGCTGATCAAGCGCAGTCCGCAGTAAATTCTCCCGCGCCAGCGCGGCAAGATAATCGCCGCGCAACCTCGCCACTACTTTCTTTCTTTCAGCCTCGGTTTGCGAGTCCACTTCCTTAAGTTGGTCCGCGAGCTGGGCTAATTTTGGATAGGACGGTCCAAACTGCGCACCCAGTTGGGCAATCTGTATTTTTAAATCCGCGTGCTCCGCCTGCAATTTCTGCAACAGAGAGGAGGCGGAGTTGGTTGCTGTCGTGGTGTTAGACGCCGCCGAGATTGAATCTGGATCGCCTGACTCAACGAGCCGGTAAACTGACTCCTTCTCCATCCGAGTTGACTCGGCCTCGGTTAGCTCTTTGTTTAAGTCATCCAGTTTGGAAGTGGTTATGTTCTGTTTTTCATCGATGCCAAGGATTTCGTGTTCTTTCTGATATTTGACCAGCTTTTCCTGAGAGGTCTCGACCTTCATTTGCAGATCTACAAGCCGTTCAGAAAGCCAGTCAGACGTTTGCATCGTAGAGTCAAAACGTGTTTTGAAGTTCTGTTCTGCGTAAGTGCTTGCGAGAGTATTTACAATCCGCGCGGCCAGGTATCGATCGGGACTCCGGTAATGAATGTCGATGACTCTGGTATCGGGTTCGAGTGAAACTGCCAGGTTCGACTTGAAAGCTGCAATCAACTCGGACGCCCTCTCAGACTCTGGCTGGAGGGCGTCGGTAGTCATTCCCAATGAAGAGGCGGGAGGCGCAGACGGTGGAGCGGTTCCAGCTTGCTTGTCCAGATTGAGTTGCTTGATAACTTGCAACGCCAGCAAATCACTGCGAAGGATGCGAACCTCGGTGTCGAGATCCGTTGGATCGGAATAGTCATAACCGCTGTTGCCGGAATCTTTAACGTTGAGTGTAACGGGATCCATTCTGTTTACGGCGATGCTGCCGACGGCGTCGTAAATCGGCGTACTGCGAAGAGTCGCGATAAGAACCGCCGTAAAAATCAGTAGCAAACAACCCAGTACCACCCACTTGCGTTTTAGGAGAACGTGGCAGTATTCCCGTAACAGCGAGTCCCGCATTGAAAAGTGGGATGGGTTATAAGGAGTCCATTGGCGATTGAGGGAAATAGGAAAGGCGGACTGAACTTCGCGCTCTCGATACCCATTAGCCTGGATAACCGGGCCCAAATTCATTAAAGCTCCTAGACAAAGACTTGAGGTCAAGGTAACGAAATGACTTCTTCGATATCTTCGGCCCGCTCAAAGCACTAAGCGCGGAACCATCCACAAGTGGAACAGGTTGGGCACATTCTAGCACCCGGCGGAATGCTCGAATAAGCAAATTTGAAGTTGCCAAGATGTTAACGGATGAGCCAAAGTCGAAGCGCATGGCCCAATCTCCGCTATACTACCTGGCTGGAATCCCTGGTGCTGATGAGGAATCACATGAACTGGTCCGAACAAATTGTGCTGGTCACGGGCGGCACGGGTTCGTTCGGCAAGAGGTTTATCGAGTTAATGCTTGCGGAGTACCATCCCCAGAAGCTGATCGTCTTTAGCCGTGACGAGCTGAAACAACACGATATGCGTGCGTCAGGATTCGACCATCCCAGCTTACGATATTTCATCGGCGATGTTCGGGATGCGCAGCGGCTGGAACGCGCTTTTTCCGGAGTGACTGTCATCGTGCACGCTGCAGCTCTAAAACAGGTCCCCGCCTGCGAATACAACCCTTTCGAGGCAATTCAAACCAACATCATCGGCGCAAAAAATGTCATTGATGCCGCTATTAATCAAGGAGTCCGAAGAATTATCGCTTTGAGCACGGATAAAGCGGTGAACCCGGTGAATCTATATGGCGCCAGCAAACTGTGTGCCGAGAAGGTTTTTGTACAGGCCAACGCCTACGCCGGTGACCAAGATACGCGATTTAGCTGCGCACGGTACGGCAACGTAGTGGGAAGCCGAGGCAGCGTAATCCCGATGTTCCTGGAACAGCGGAAGACGGGCAAGATTACCATCACTGATCCACGCATGACCCGTTTTTGGATCACGCTTGAACAAGGGGCCAGGTTTGTAGTCCGGTGCATTGAGCAAATGCGGGGCGGTGAAGTCTTCGTGCCTAAGATTCCGAGCATGAAATTGATCGACATGGCGGAAGCCGTTGCTCCCGGGTGCGAAGTGGAATGCATCGGGATTCGTCCCGGAGAAAAACTTCACGAAGTGCTGCTCTCTGAAGATGAAGCGCGGAACGCCGTTGAGACCGACGATATGTATGTTGTGCAGCCCAATCACTCCTGGTGGCAGAGAGAAAATTGGAAACATGGCCGCCCTCTTCCCGAGGGGTTCCGCTATACGAGCGATGGCAATGCGCAGTGGCTGACGGCGGACGAACTTTTTGAACTTCTTGAAGAAAGAACTTCCGAAGCTAATGGTTCAAATAGGCGTTTATTTTTGGGCGCTCGCAGTTTGAGGGTCTCGTGAGCATAATTTCTACTGCGAACGAAGCTCTTGCGATCGACGCTGGGATGCCTGTCCGAAAGACTTTCCTGCCGTACGGCCGGCAATCGATTGACGAGGCTGATATTGAGGCGGTGATTGAGGTTCTGCGCTCCGATTGGTTGACTACGGGACCCAAGGTTGCGGAGTTCGAAGAAGCCTTTGCTGAGTGGCTAGGTTCGAAGTATGCGGTTAGTTTCAGTTCCGGAACCGCCGCCCTGCATGGAGCGGCCTTTGCTGCGGGCTTGAAACCCGGTGACGAAGCAATCACTTCGCCGATGACATTTGCCGCCACGGCAAACTGCGTTTTATATCAACGGGCGACACCTGTGTTTGCTGACGTATCACCCGACACACTCAATCTTGATCCGAAAGATTGTGCCCGCAGGATCACACCGCAGACCAAAGCGATCTTGCCCGTTGACTACGCTGGGCATCCCGCGGACTTAGATGAATTTGCGGCGCTTGCCGAAAAGCACGGCTTAGTTGTGATCGAGGATGCTTGTCACGCCCTCGGGGCGGAGTATCGCGGACGAAAGGTGGGCAGCATTTCTCAAATGTCAGTCTTCAGCTTTCACCCGGTGAAACACTTGACGACCGGCGAAGGGGGAATGGTCGCCACTGACAATTCATTATTCGCGGAGACGCTCCGTCGTTTTCGAAACCACGGGATCAGCAGCGATGCCAGACAGCGCCAACAGGACGGCGAGTGGTTTTACGAGATGGTTTTATTGGGCTTCAACTATCGTTTGACGGACATCGCTTGCGCCCTTGGGATCCAGCAACTTGAGAGGCTCGAATCAAATCTTGCGAGACGGCGGGATATCGCAACTCGATACAACGGTGCTTTTGCAGAAATCCCGGGAATTATTGCGCCGAAGGTCCGCGAGGATGTGAATCCCGCATGGCATCTTTATCCCATTCGCCTGCGCTTGGAAAATTTGAGCGATGGGAGGGCTCAGATCTTTCGAGCCCTCCGCGCCGAAAATATTGGAGTCAGCGTACATTACGTTCCAGTTCATCTTCATCCGTACTATCGGGATCGCTTCGGATACAAGCCAGGGGCGTATCCCGTGGCCGAAGACGCTTATGAGCGCCTCCTCAGCCTCCCCATGTTTCATGGCATGAGCGACCAGGATGTGGACGATGTGATTCGAGCAGTGAGTAAGGTGATGATGAGATTCAAACAATGAACATCTTTGTGCCAGCCACGAGTGAGCCGTGAAGACATCGCAAATGTCGATATGGGCTGAGCAATTTGGTCGTGACTATACCGACAGGAATTCCTTAAGCCTGCATGAACTCGATACCTTATATAAAACACACTACGGCGTAACCAGGCGACAACTCAACGAGAACTTTCTCAAGGACATCCCTCTCGCAGCGCGCATCCTGGAGGTGGGTTGCAACATCGGAAATCAGCTACTGCTGCTCCAGCAGATGGGCTACTCACAGCTTTACGGTATTGAGCTGCAACACTACGCGCTGCTCCGTGCCCGGCTCAGTCTTAGGAACGTTCACCTGGTTGAGGCTTCCGCGCTCGAAATTCCGTTCGCAGATAACTCCTTCAACGTTGTTTTCACTTCCGGTGTTCTTATCCATATCGCGCCGCCAGATATTCCCCAGGCTATGGCAGAAATACACCGTTGCACGCGCAATTACATTTGGGGGTTGGAGTATTACGCAGCGGAAACCTCGGAGGTTCAGTATCGCGGTCACCCTAGTCTACTTTGGAAAATGGATTATGCGACTCTTTATGCGGAACGCTTCGCGGATCTGGGATTATCACGTTGCGACCGATTGCCTTATATGAATAGCGACAACGAGGACCGCATGTTTCTCTTGCGAAAGAAGGAAGTGCGAAGATAGAAGCGGGCCTTTTCGATGGGCATGAAAACTATAGCAATCGTTCAAGCTCGAATGGGAAGCAAGAGACTTCCGGGAAAGGCCCTCGTGGACCTCGGGGGAGAAACGGCCCTTGGACGAGTCTTGCGGCGGCTAAAACGCGCAACTTCAATGGCGCAAGTTATTGTCGCAACTAGCACCTCCTCTTCGGATGACAGAATCCTTGGGGAGTGCGACCGATTTGACGTTGAATGTTTTCGTGGTTCCGAGTTGGACGTATTGGACCGATATTATGGTGCTGCCAATGCCTATCGCGCCGACACAATCGCAAGGATTACTGCAGACTGCCCGCTAATTGACCCGGCGTTGGTCGATGAAACCTTTTGCCTTTTTCAGCAGCAACAAGCCGACTACGCAAGTAACTCCCTTCGGCGTACTTATCCGCGTGGATTGGATGTGGAAGTGTTTACCATAAGCGGGTTGAAGCGGGCTTGGCAGAATGCGCTCAAGCCTTACGAGCGAGAACACGTAACTCCCTATTTCTATGAACATCCGGAACTTTTTCGTCTCGCATCCGTGATTGGGACGACCGACTACAGCCAGTACCGCTGGACCCTAGACACCGCCGAGGATTTACAGTTATTGCGCGCCGTTTATGAGAGGTTCGAAGGCGACGACACATTCAGCTGGCGTGACGTGATTGCACTTATGGAACGCGAACCGCAACTGGCCGAGTTGAATTGCAACGTCGTGCAGAAGTCTTTACAGTTCAGGTAATGTGTGCACGCTCAATTGTCATCCGTGCCGATGCCAACGTCGAAATTGGTTCTGGTCATGTAATGCGATGTTTGGCGTTGGCACAGGCGTTGCAAAGTCAAGGCGGAAATTCCGCCTTTGTGATGGCGGAGTCAACAGCCGCAATCGATCGGTATCTGGGAGACGAGGGTATGGAGTTGATCCATATCTTGGGGACACCCGGAGGCCGCACGGATGCGAATCAGGTTATCGAAATTGCCAGAATTCAAGGCGCTGAATGGATCGTAGTTGACGGTTACCAATTCGACGAGAGTTATCAGATCGCTGCTAAGCAAGCCGGTTTCAAGCTGATGTTTATCGATGATGATGGAAGGTCGGGTCATTACTTTGCTGACACAGTCCTCAATCAAAACGTTACTGCTCGTGAGGAAATGTATTCGAAGCGCGAACCATACACGAGGCTCTTACTCGGAACTAAACATGTGATGTTACGGCGAGAATTCGAACCCTGGCGGCGATGGCAGCGTAGTTTTCCGGTAATCGCGAAAAGAATTTTAGTCACGATGGGAGGCAGCGACCCTGAAGGGCTGACGTTGCCACTAGTTAAAGCCATCACGAAAATCCCCGATATCGAAATGACAGTTGTTGTAGGAGGCAGCAATCCGCGTATTGCTGAATTACAACGCGCCGCTAAGGAGTTTGGGCCGCAGCTTAAGTTGCTTACCCAACCCCGTGACATGGCCGGAATCATGGCGAATTCAGATTTGGCGGTTATCTGCGGCGGCGGTACTCTTTGGGAATTGCTATTTATGGGTTGCGCCGTCCTTACTTATTCTCGAGCCGGAGTGCAGAAGCAAATCATCGAGAAGCTCGGTTCCGCTGGCGCAGTTGTCGACCTGGGGCCAATTGAAGACTTTGATGAGTGTCGTATCCAAGGTACCGTGCTCCGGCTGATCTCGTCGCTTCAGCAACGGCAGGCTCTTGGGCGAGAGGGCCGAAAATTGGTGGATGGGCAGGGAATTGATCGGGTGCTGAATGCTGTTATCGGAACTGGTTCGATAGACTCTGCCGTTCCAATGTCAACGGATTTACGGAAATGAAAGTTGCGATTTGCCAACCAACATATCTGCCTTGGATTGGCTATTTCGACTTGATCGACCAGGCCGACGTATTCGTGCTGCTGGATGATGTGCAATTCAAGAAACGATCGTGGCAACAGCGCAACCTCATCAAAACACCGACCGGATTGCAATGGCTAACTGTTCCTATTGTGGTTGGAGGACGTTCCGGCCAACTGATCAAGGACGTTCAAATCAAGGACGTGCAATTCTGGCGTGATCATTGCAGAACCATTGAGCTGAACTACCGCCGATCCGAGGGCTTTGACAGCTACTTCGATCCACTTGTGTCACACTTGAGCGGAACGGGCGCACTCCTGGTGGATCTGAACATTCCATTAATCGAATGGATTGTTGACGTGCTGGGAATTAAGACTAGGGTGATAGTCTCTTCAACCTTGAGACAAACAGGCAAGAGAACGGAATTGCTTGCCAATATTTGCCGGACCCTCGGGGCTACGCAATATATTTCGCCGTTGGGGTCGGCGGCCTATTTGCTTGACGAGCAAGATTTGATGTTGGACCAGGGGATCGATGTGGTTTTCCAGAATTTCGAGCATCCCGAATATCGCCAGCTGTTTCCGCCGTTTCTCCCGTTTGCGTCAGTCATAGACCTCATTTTCAACCAAGGGGACCGCTCACTTGAGATTCTTCAAAGCGGTAGGAGAGAATCTTTTATTCCCGCCCAAGTTGCCGCCCGAATTGAGCACGTCTCCGCCGAATGATTTCAACCTTCAGTATCGGCGCACGAAAAATAGGACCGGGTCATCCTGTCTATATCGTTGCTGAGCTTTCCGCGAATCACAATCAGGACTTTGACCGGGCAGTACGCACCGTGCAAGCGGCCAAGGAGGCTGGGGCGGACGCCATCAAATTGCAGACCTATACTGCCGACACAATTACCATCGAAAGTGATCGCGAATATTTCAAGATCGGCGGCGGAACGCTGTGGGATGGCCGTACCCTCTACGACCTCTACGGCGAGGCCTACACGCCTTGGGAATGGCAGCCCAAGCTCAAACGGGTTGCTGATGATCTGAAAATTGATCTCTTCTCGACGCCATTCGATCCGACGGCTGTCGATTTTCTTGAAAAGATGAATGTGCCGGCGTATAAGCTCGCATCCTCGGAACTGGTGGATTTACCGCTGATCAGAAAAATTTCTCAAACCGGTAAACCGCTTATCATCTCGACGGGAATGGCGACTTTGGAAGAAATAGATGAAGGGTTAGCTGTGTCCCACGCGGCGGGAGCCACGCAGATTGCGCTTCTCAAATGCACCAGCGCCTATCCCGCTCCGGCGGACGAGATGAACCTTAGAACCATCACTGAAATGGTGGGCCACTACGATGTCCCTATCGGACTCTCGGACCACTCTACGGGTATCGCGGTTCCAGTCGCCGCTGTAGCGCTCGGAGCCAGCATAATTGAGAAGCACATCACACTGTCCCGCTCTGAGAAAGGCCCTGACAGCGCGTTTTCCCTCGAACCTGACGAGTTCAAATCGATGGTGGACGCCGTGAGAATTGCTGAAAGAGCGTTGGGGCAGATACATTTTGGAGGTACCGCCAAGGAAGAGAGCAGCCGAGTCTTCCGTCGTTCCCTGTTTGTGGTTCAAAATGTGAAATCGGGAGAAATTTTTACTGAAGAAAATGTTCGTTCCATCCGTCCCGGCCACGGATTGCACACGCGTTATTTGCCGGAGGTTCTTGGCAAGCGAGCTGCCCGCGACGTGGAACGCGGCACTCCTCTGAGTTGGGATTTGTTGAACGCCAACTAACGATACGCACTCTGTATCAACACCTGTCAATGTTGCGATGCTTATTCGAATAGTAGTGAATGCTGACGATCTAGGCATTAGTGAAGCCGTGAATGAAGCCATTTTCCGCCGCCTGGAAAATCGAACAGTAACCTCGGCCACGATACTTTCGAACGGTCCTTTTACGGCCCAGGCTATTAAGAGGGTACATCGATTTCCGGAATGCTCCTTCGGTGTCCACTTGAATTTGACCGAGTTCAAGCCACTGAGTGCAAATAGTCGGGTCGCACTCTCGGAAATACTTGATGAAGGAGGTCATTTTAATGGGAACGCCATCCGCGAAATCAAGATTGGCGTCCCGATTCTCCGCGCCATATATATAGAGTGGTGCGAACAGATTGAGCATGTTATGCGCATGGACGCGCAACCGAGTCATCTCGACGCTCACCACCACGTCCACACCATTCCACAGGTGCTCCCGGTACTTGCACTTCTTCGGCGACGCTATAAGATCAACCGTATTCGAATCAGCAGAAATTTGTACACCTCGCAGTCCCTTCCCACGCCGGGCTTGCTAACAAGGAAGAGGCTTTACAACCGGGCGCTGAGGGCGATCGGTTTCAAGACGACCGGAATATTCACCGATTTGGAGACTTTTGTGAGACTGTGCTCGCTGCAGCTGCCTGGAGAGCGGACGGTGGAAGTAATGACACACCCTGGCTCGGAGGCTCACGTCGAAGAATCGCGTCTCCTCGACAGTGATTGGCTAACCGCACTCGCGTATCATGCGACCTTGATAAGCTATAAGGCGCTTTAATGAAGAACCCTATTCCTCAAATGGCTTAGGGACTTTTCAGCATATGAAGGTTTTGATTCTCCACCCCGATGACCGTTTAAAGCCAAGTCGAACCCAATTCGACCTGATAGTTGACCTTGGACGCGCGCCGTCGGGCACTTACGAGAACTGGGGACGGCAATCCGGGTACAAAGTAATTTCCTTACACGATTTTGCTGACGAGAACAAAGACTTTGACCGAACCAGATTTCTCACAACGTTGGGCGCGAAGAGTCTAATGGACCGGCTGGGGATCGATTGGTGGCCGATGCTCCTGCCGGAGATTGTGCCTCGAATAGCGCAACAACTCTTGGTTTATCGGCTCTCCAGGCACATAAACGAGAAATGCGAAATATATTCGAGCCGTTCAGATTACCGATCTGCTGCACTTCATTACTTTCTGGGTGGGCGGCTGATTAATCTCGAAGGCTCTCTTCAAACGGTGGCACGCCGCCTCCGGCACTACTCCCAGGTTGCTACAAATTTCGACGCCCGCCAAATCCTTCAGATAGCGCAGGACAAGTTTGACAGGGAACGATTCATCAGGCGGCGGTTTGGCAGACCTGCTCGAAGTTCGTCCCAGCCCAAAATCCTTTTGCCGAGCGCGTACACGAGTGTTTCCCGCACGGCTCTTGCCTACGCAAAGCTGTTGCCTGATGAACAGTTTCTCCTGGTTTGTGCTCGCGATAACGCGAAGTTGCAGGAATTGCCTGCGAACGTGCAGATGAAATCCCTGGATCCATATTTCTCAGCCCCGGATGCGAGCGAAATATCTTCTTTGTCGGAAAAATGGAAGCTTTTGAGAACGCGGCTAATGGACTCTGCGCCGGAATATAAGTCGGGTGCCGCAGCGGGTCTTTTCGATCGAATTCCATCGCTGCTGCATTGGGAAATCACAATAAGGGACGCCTGGAAGCGGCTCTTCGACTCGGAGAACATCCGCTCGTGTTTTTCCGCTGACCACACTAATCCTTATACGAGAATTCCGCTCCTCTTAGCTAAACACGCGGGAATTCCCGCTGTGGCGTGCCACCACGGAGCTTTGGATTCCGGGATGGCAATAACTACTCACGACGCGGATTTTTACGTCGCCAAGAATGAGATGGAGCGCGACTATATGACTCGAGTATGCGGCATTAACACCGCAAAGGTGATTCAGGTCGCACCACCTCATTCGGTGGAACCGTTTCCCAACTCTGGGAATTCGGAAGTCGTTCCAGGTCTTGATGCACAAAAGAAACGATGGCTCGTGTTCTTTACCGAGCCTTACGCTCTCGGGTCGTGGCGCGCGGAAGAGGTATACCGCGAACTCTTGCCGCCCTTGTGTGCTCTAGCCGAGAGCTGCGGATTCAAGCTGATATTTAAATTGCATCCATTCGAGAGTGAACGGGGTCACCGCAATTTACTCGGGCGGCTTTTGCCCCGGGAAAAAGTGCGGGGAATCGGAATCATGACCGGGCCGAGCCCCGAAGAGCTTTGGCGCAATACTCAGATTGCGCTTACCGTTCGGTCGAGCGTTGCCTTGGAGTGCGCGGCTCGCGGAATACCGATATTTTTGTGCGGTTGGCTAGGAGATTCAGTTCCCAGCTACATTCAGCAATACCAGAGGTTCGGGATCGGACATCTGTTAGAGAACGTCGGTCAAATCTGCGATATCCCACACATCTTGGAATCCGCGCCGGCCCACCTCAACCGAAGACACAACTCTCCAAATCCGGTTGCTGGTGAGACTTTACGCGAACTGCTCCTCGGTTTGGTTCCGGCGCCCGTTGCGGCCAAAGGTTAGGCGCTATATGCCGCGAACATCCACCGTAAAGGAGCCGGTGTCCGAGACGATTCTCGTAGATGTCCTCAATCCATCTGCCAATATTAGCTTCAGGCATCAGATGGGAAACATCTCCCGCCAATCTTCATTTTTCTTCATCGGCACTATTTTCACCGCAGCAACCGGATATCTATTCAAGGTATATCTCGCTCGCGTGTTGGGCGCGGAGTCTCTCGGCATTTATGCGCTGGGGATGACAATTGTTGGGTTCGTGGGATTGTTCAACGCTTTCGGCCTTCCCCAATCTGCCGTCAGATTTGTGGCAGCATATCGCGCGACTGGGAGGACTGAGCAACTCAGGCATTTCCTTGGCCGAGGCCTTTTTCTATTATTGCTGTCCAATCTGGCCCTAGGCGGGGTGCTTTTGTTGGCGGGTCCCTGGATTGCTATTCATTTTTATCGGACTCCGAAGTTGAAGGGATATTTTGGGCTATTTGTATTGCTCATGTTCCTGGGCGTTCTAACGACGTTCCTCGGCCAGGTGCTTGCGGGTTACAAAGACGTTGCGAGAAGAACCGTAATTACCAATTTCGTAGGGACACCTCTGACCATGCTGTTAAGCATCGGCCTGATCGCGTGGGGGCTGAGTTTGCGAGGTTATATTCTTGCGCAGGTATTGGGCGGGGTTACCACGCTGGTGCTTCTGGCGGTGGCCGTAAGAAAGTTAACTCCACGGGATCAGAACACTCCGATCTCGATATTGTCGCCCTTGGAAAAACAAGTTGTTTCCTTTTCTGCTTTCGCTTTGGGCGTCAGTGTGCTGGAGTTTTTGATGGCTCAATCTGACAAAGTCCTCATTGGGTTCTACCTCAATGCGCGGGATGTGGGAATCTATGCGGTTGCTATGGGCCTCGTTTCATTTGTTTCGATTGTTCTGCAATCAGTGAATCAAATATTTTCGCCTGCGATTGCGGAGCTGCATGCTCGTGGTGAGCTTGCTTTGCTTGCCAGAATATTTCAGACGTTAACCAAATGGTGCTTGGGGCTGACTCTCCCGCTCGGGACGGTGATGATAATATTCGCTCCCGTTCTCATGCGCGTTTTCGGTCGAGACTTCGAATCCGGCTGGCCCGTCCTTGTAATTGGCACTCTAGGCCAGATCGTGAACTGCGGAGTAGGGTCGGTTGGGTATTTGCTTCTGATGTCGGGACATCAGCGCGATCTGGTCAGGGTTCAAACAGTCATGGCGGTTGTGATGGTTGCCCTGGGCCTATTGCTCGTTCCCAAGTGGGGCATCCTGGGAGCAGCAATCGTCGCAGCACTGACGAACCTAGTATCCAATTTGTGGTATCTATGGGAAGTGCGCCGCAAACTTGGAATGTCTCCTTATAATATGAGCTACTTCCGTTTGCTGATGCCCTTTGCCGCGACGCTTCTAGTCTTGCTGATCGAACGTCGGTTTCTGTTGGGTACTCATTCGGACTTGGTTTTAATAGCTATCGCGCTGGTAGCGGGTTATATCGCATTCACCAGTATCGCGCTCCTTACGGGTCTTGATTCCGACGATCGATTCATACTCGGAGCTATCTGGTTGCGGACCGGGGGAAAGCTTAGTTTCCTCGGGGGAAAAGCCTGATGTCAGAAGGAATGCGCGATTTGCGGCTGTCCTCCGAGTTATGTTTGAGAGCCGAGCAAATGTACGGAAAACGCTTCGGTAGTGTGGAGCAATTTCTCACCTATGTATTAGAACAACTCATGCGCGACGATGCCGCAAAAATGGACCAGGATGAACAACGGATCATTGAAGAGCGATTGAAGGACCTGGGATATATATGACCGCCAGACGAGGTTACCCTCATTTCCCTGCCAGAACATTCTATTGAGCCTGCACTGGTCTGTGGTCGTAGATTTATACTTCGGAGGCCGGTACCAATCCGAGGGGCTGATATGACTGACAACCTAGACCGGCGCACATCCACCAACCTTGACGTCCTTCGTAGCATGGCTGTCTTGATGGTTCTTTTCGACCATCTCACAAGGCACTATCACTTCGACCGATATGGGGACATCGGATTTTTCGGAGTTTTGCTCTTTTTTGTGCATACGTCGCTGGTATTGATGTACTCCATGCAGAAGAGCCGCCTAAAAGGGATGGCACTCGTGAAGGACTTCTACATTCGCCGGTTCTTCCGGATCTACCCACTGAGCGTGCTCGCCATATTCGTCGCAGTGGCGCTCCATCTGCACTCCAATGGTCGGGGACTTTCTTTCGGCCCGAGGCCAAGCGTTTTAGAGTTAATCTCGAACCTGTTTCTCATCCAGAACCTCACGTACTCTGATTCGATCATCGGCCCGCTGTGGTCACTGCCGCTGGAAATCCAAATGTACCTGGTGTTGCCTTTTTTATTTCTTTGGAAGAATCTATCTTTTTGGCGGCTGCTCGCGCTCTGGGTGGTGTGCGGAATGCTGGGTCATTTTCCTGAAGCAATCCCGTCACTAGCATGGTTTTCGTTGCTGATTTTCGTCCCCAACTTTTTGCCAGGAGTCATGGCTTTTACGCGCCCCCACAAGAAATTCATTCCGTCTTATTTCTGGCCGCCATTCGTCCTTCTGCTGGCATTGATTTTTCTTTGGGAACCTTCTCGCCGAATGGGGGCTGAGTTGTGCTTATTGCTAGGAGTAGCTCTGCCAAGCTTTGAGGAGATTGCTTTTTTGCCGCTGAAGTTTGTCAGCCATCATATAGCTAGATATTCATACGGGATTTATTTGGGACACTCGTTTTTCATCTGGTGGGCGCTGACCCAACACCACAATTGGATTCTTTTTTGGCTGATGTGGCTGACCATCCCCGCGATTCTTTATTACGCTGTTGAGCGTCCCATGATTAATCTGGGCCGGAGGGTGGCGGCACGAACCTCGAAAACGCCGGAGATAGACGTTGTGTGCGATGCGCTGCCTGCCCAACAGACCGGTTGAGGGCATAGGGGCGCCTGAGACTCCCGGAATTCAACTGAGTGTTTTCATCCTCGGGTCGGATTAGCGGCTCGATCGGCTCGCAACCGTGGTTTTCTCCAATACTCAATCTGCTTTTGTGGCTCGAATGCTGTAGTTGGCGGCGAATTGATCGCTTGTGGTTAGGTTTAACGATTCAAGTCCCAGACCAAGGAGATTTAGAGCCGGACATATAGTCGAGTTGTAGGCCGAACGAATGTAGTTCCACGGAAGAAAAGCGTTCATGGCGAGATTCGTCATGCGAAACATGCTGCCAACGTTCGACACTTCCGGCAATATTTCGACGTGGGCAAACGAAGACAAAACTGATCGGAGTCCGGAAGGCGTAAATCTCCATTTCTCGTCATCAACGAATCTAGGTGCGAAACTTGCGACGCTCATTAGTAAACGCCCTCCCGGTTTCAACACTGCATGAATCTGCTCGGCGGCTGTGCGCGGCTGCGAAAAATATTCGAAAACCTGGGTGGCAATTACAACGTCAAAACTGTTTGCCGCAAAGGGTAGAGATTCACCGCTAGCCACGACATCTACCATCTCGGTTTGAAGGATGTCGACACCCACGTATCGAACTGTCCGGTTGTTCAGCAATGGGCGATATGGTTGATAGCGGCCGCCAACGTCCAAAACAAACATATGGTGGCCTGACAATTCGCTAATCCATTTGGTGAAGTTTAATCTCCTCGACCGCAGCACAAGGAAACTAGGATCCGTTATGGACGGATGTAGACGTGCGTCTGCAATCTGAAGTAGTCGATCACGCTCTAAAGAGCGGTTGTCTTCATTGATCAAGGCGCGCAGGCATTCTGTGCGTTGTGCTTTCCTGGAACTGCCGAGAAGTCTACCCGAGTTGTAGTCAAGACGTAAAGAAGAGCTGACAAAGAACGAAGGCCGGAACCCGATGTTAACCGGTTCCAGCCTCGTGCTTACCTCAACTCGATTTTATTGTGCAGCGGTATTGTTGGCGGCTGCGGTTGTGCCGGTCGCACTGTCAGGGCCATTCAAACGGCTGAGATGGGGGAAAAATGGCGTTACTTCGAGCGGCATTTTGTCGCGAGCACTCGTAATGGCCACCGGAGCCGACTTAGTTAGCTCGACTTGATCGGTCCATGGATTCAGCTTGACGCGTCCCCCTAGAGGCAGAGCGGCAATCTGATCAAGTTTCTTCGGATCCAGCGCCGGGCCTGAATTCATGAGCGCGGTGAAGCGGATCAAAGTTCCTCTTTCATCCACAAAGCTGTTCCCCAGGCGAGTACTCAGCAAGGCGCCGAGTGTCGGAGCCCGTTGGGAAAGTTGTTTCAAAAATAGCGAGGCCGTATCCATTTTTTGCCCGTAGGGAGAGTTCTTGAGCATTTCAATGGCTTTGGCGTCGGCTGCGGTTTCTTCCGCGGGGCTGTGTTTAAATCCAAGGTTTCTATAGGTGGCGTCGTCGCTGAAAATCATGCGATCACTGAAGGCGAACTTACTTCCCAGATTGTGACCCAGAACAATGTGGGCCAGTTCATGACACAGGACCATTGCCAGGCTGGACTCATCTGGAAGTACGTCAACGAGGCCTCGGCTAACGACAATTGTATTTCCGACGCTGAAAGTTTCGAGCGGGGAAGTCAGCATCATGCGAGTCCGCACCGGGCGCGGCAAGTCAATATTGTTGGTGACGAGAAGATTGTTAACTACGGTTTGAAGAACCTTGTCCACATCGCCGTCAGGAGCGAGCAGACCTGACTGCTGTAGCCGGGCCACCACGTTATCCTCTGCCTGCTGCTGCCAGTCGCGCTGGGCTTCTAGTGGGGAAGCGTCCTGAGCGGACGCACTATCGTCCTTTACCGAGTCAACTTTCAGTTGAGTCAGTTCGTCCTCTTTTTGCTCATTCTTCAAGTTATAGCCCCAGATGCGGGTCTGCGCTTTGAAAGCGATAGCGCTCTTCGCGCCATAGCTGAAATCCCCTTCTTCGCTGTAGATGTAAGTGGGCACCCAGTAATTTGGAATCAGGTTCAGGCGCCAGCTATCCATATGAAAAAAGTAAGTGGATTTCCTGGGCCGCGGGGCATAAGTTCCGTTCAGACGCACAATATTGTAATCATGGTCTTCAACCCAAATGCGTCCCACGAAACGGCCTTTGCCACTGTCCTTCTTCGGCGTGACATCGAAAACCAGGCAACGTATTTCACCAAGAAACTCCCGGCGAACATATTTAAATGCGTAGTGATTTCGATCGAAGCTGCTGTGGTCAGCAAAAATCATCCAGGAAAAGCCCATCGGTTGATATTGAACTCGGAACATCTTGTTGAACCCGCCGAGGAGATTGCTTTCCAGACTCTTATTGTTGGAGAGATAGTCCCGGCGATCGATCGCCTCGCCGAGGTCCATGCGTCCTAGAAAGTAGTGATCAGCTTTCGGGACATCTCCAAGTTGCGGGTCAGCGGTGAGATCCTGCAAATAAGTTTCCACCAGCGGAGTGCGCGCCTTTAGAAAATCCATGAGCGCGTGTTCGCGGAGGATGGTGCGGTTCACCACGTCATCCATGGTCGTCGGCGTGGAGGCGGAAAGATCCGGCTGCGCACCCGTTGTGGGCGCAGCAGTCTTATCAGAATTAGATGGCAGGGAAGTTGCCGCGACTTCCGCAGGGACAGGAGTTGACGAGCTTCGATCCGCCTGTTGCGCTGCCGCACCGAGCGAAAGGAGCAGAAAAACCGAAATAGTGCATTTCGAAATGGTCATCGATCTATTCCTCAGTTCTCTCTTTGTTCCCACGGCATAAGACCGTGCAAACAATTACATCGCCAGTTCAAACACCACATGAACCACGGCCGTGGAATCCACTGCGGATCCGTTTCGCAAAGCAGGCTTGAATCGCATGCTGCTGGTTGCGACTACGGCTGCTTCGTCAAGGCCGTGGCCCAAACCGCGCACGACGCGATTTACATGCAGCTGCCCGTTTGCCCCGAACACTACTTCCAAAAGGACTTCGCCCTGCAGTTGAAGCTTTCGAGCTTCGTCGGTGTAAATCGGTTTTGGCTTGAAGGTAATTTCTATTGGAGTGGTGGCTGGCCCGTCAGCGACGTGCAGCTTCGCGGCCGCTTTCAGATCAGGGGCGTTAAATGCTGTCTGCGAGACCACACCTCGGGCTCGTCCATCTCCTTGACCGGCTTGAGCGATTCCACTTCCGAAACCCGCGCTGGCCACCGTGCCTTGAATTCCCTTAGCTCCGCCGGCTCCATTGCCTTTTCCTGAACCTTGCGGCATGTCGAAGGAACCCAAAGTCGCTGAGATCAAATGCGACTGACTTTTTCCCTCGCCCTTTAAGCCATTCGGATCGCCGAAGCCTCCGGTTTGAACTTTTTGAATCGGAGCATTCACAGTGGCGGCAGCTGAACTGCCAAAGGAGCCGGTGTACAAAAGTTTTGCGGGGCGGGCTGCGGAAACCGGAACAACTTCGGGTTTGGTAAATCGCGCTTCAATTTTGGGCGGCTCGATTTCCTTTGGCAACGGCTTAGGCTGCACACGAGCAATCTTCGGCAAAACCAGTTTTGGAGTTTCGATTTCCACCGGCGGCAGCTTGGCGAAAACCTTTCGCGGGAGCACCGGTGGCGGAGGCGGTGGCGGCAGCGGCCGAAAGTCGGGCGTCGGGATAATGTCAGTCACAGTAAATCCGTGCCGCAGCTGAAGCTCGTCGGGCCAAATCACTCGCGCAAAGATGGCGAATAGCAGCACCAGCCCAACCAGGCCGTAGCTGGAGACCAAAGTTCGCCAATCCATTTTCCTCTCAGGCAGCAGGCCCAGCTGAAAATCGTCAGACATGGAAGTACATGAGCTCCAAAAAGGGAATCCGGGCCTGGGGGATGCACGGGTGGAGTCTCTAAATTAGAGGAGGGCCAGACATGCGTAAATGTGTCCTGTGACCCTGTACCTAAGTAACGGAAGAATTCCTAAAACAGACATCCCGTGTCGGGAAAGGCGGCGCAAGACAATGCCACGCCGTGGACCTCTAAAGTGACGTGCTTCTCTTGTGGAAGTTTGTCAGGATCAGTGTCTCTTTATTTTTGCTTGGCGGTCGTTGGAAACACTGGTAGACACGAATGACGATCGCGGCTCGCCACAAGGAATGTGCACGATTTCGTTAAGTTTCACGGTTGAGATGCAACTTTTCCAGTCCAAAACCATTCTATTAACGTAGCCTCTCATGCCAAATAATGCTGTTTCTCCGGTTGTTACTCCCCGGGACCTGTCACTTCAGCCGACGGAAAGCTCAGATCTTTATCGCCGGAACGTAAATCCCCAGTGGGTGAACCTGCTTGACCTGCTGCAGATGAATGTCCGATACGAGCGCTGCGAGGGCGTCGAGCTGTTTACTGACGACGGCCGCCGCATTCTCGATTTCCTCTCCGGTTATTGTGTTCACAATACGGGACACAATCATCCGCGCATAGTAAGTGCCTTGCAGGAGGAACTTTCGCGGTTCGGTCCGGCGATGCTGCAGAGTCATGTCCCTGAACTCGCGGGAGAGCTTGCGGCGAAGTTGTGCGAACTTAGCGGCGGTCGGCTACAAAAATGCTTTTTCTGTAGCTCCGGCAGCGAAGGTGTCGAAGCTGTGATCAAGTTTGCGCGAGCTTGCAACGGGCGTTCCGGGATGGTCTATGCGTCCGGCGCGTTTCATGGCCTGACCTGTGGGGCACTTTCGATGATGGGAGAATGCTCGTGGAGTTATGGATTCGGGCCATTGCTCGCAGACATGGAAGAAGTGAAGTTTGGAGATCTCGCAGCGCTGGAACGAAAGCTAGCAAAAAGGTCAATCGCGGCCGTGGTTTTGGAGCCCATACAGGGAGAGGGCGGCATCCGCGTTCCTGATAACGATTATTTGCCCGGAGTCCAGACTCTTTGCCGGAAGTACGGAACGCTTTTTGTACTCGATGAAGTTCAGACCGGCCTCGGGCGGACGGGCGGGTTTCTCGCCGCGCATCACTATGGAGTGGAACCAGACATGGTGGTATTGGCCAAGGCGCTAAGTGGAGGGTTGATTCCGGTTGGCGCTGTATTAATGTCGGACGAAGTTTATGAATCGGTTTATGACTCCCTGAAACGGGCAATCATCCACACTTCGACCTACAGCGAAAACGGCCTGGCCATGCGCGCCGGACTCGCGACTCTAGAAGTCTTAGCGGAAGAAGACCTCACCAGCCAGGCCGAACGCCTCGGCAATTACATTCGCGGTCGATTGCGCGAGAGACTTTCCGCGTTCGAAATGGTGAAAGACGTTCGCGGACTGGGGCTTATGTCCGGGATAGAATTTGCCCCTCCCCATCAACTTCGAATGCGAATTGCTTTTGAGGCCTTCAAGAAAATTCATCCCGGGATGTTCGGCCAGATGATTGTCATGCGGATGTTTCGCGACAAGAACATCCTCACACAGGTTTGCGGAAATAACTTTATGGTTCTCAAAGTAGCGCCGCCGCTGGTAGTCAACGTTGAACAATGTGACGAGTTTGTCGACGCCGTGAGCGATGTCGTAGAGGCTGTCCACTCTTCTAGCGCGTTCTGGTCAGATGCTCTTGGATTAGCTGGCCGCGCCCTCAACATTTGAGCAATTGGAATCTCTGCCGCACGAGCGGATTCTGCTGGAATTAATTTCATTGCGGTGGTGATATGACACTTCCTTTGAGGTCAACTGATGTATTCGTAATTGGCGGAGGTCCTGCCGGGCTAGCGGCAGCTATCGCTGCGCGGCGGCGGGGTTTCACCGTCATCGTCGCCGATCGTGCTCGCGGACCAATCGACAAAGCCTGCGGTGAAGGACTGATGCCGGACGGTCTCGACGCCTTGCAAGAACTAGGAGTCAGCCTCGGCGAATGTGAAACGGCAAGTTTCCGTGGAATAAAGTTCGTCGGCCCCGAAGGCTCGGTTCACGCCGATTTTCCACGAGGACAGGGAATCGGCATTCGCCGGTTGCTTCTGCACCAGGCGTTACACCGTCACGCCGAAAACCTCGGCGTAAAAACATGGTGGGGAGTGCGAGTTACGGGCGCGAGTGATACGGCAGTTGTTGTAGACGGAAACGCAATTCGCTGCCGCTGGATTGTTGGAGCAGACGGACAAAATTCTCAGACTAGACGATGGGCAAACCTGTCGAGATGTGTCAGCTTCGACCGGCGGATCGGGATGCGCCAACACTTCAAGGTCACACCTTGGAGCGAATTTGTAGAGATTCATTGGGCGAAAGAAGGACAGGCCTATGTAACGCCCATCAGTGCGCATGAAATCTGTATCGCCCTGATATCAAAGCGTCGCTTCGAATCTTTTGACTCCGGGCTGGCGCATTTTCCAGAACTACATCAACATCTTACGTCTGCGACGAGAACTTCCAACCCGAAGGGCGCGGTCACAATTTATCGGCACCTGCGTTCGGTTGTGCATGACAACGTCGCTCTGGCAGGCGAGGCTTCGGGGTCGGTCGACGCGATTACCGGCGAAGGACTTGCCATGGCATTCCGACAAGCGCTGGCTCTGAGTTCTGCTCTCGCCAAGGGGGACCTTGCACAGTACCAAGCGGCGCACCGCGAAATTGCTAAGCTTCCGGAGTTTATGTCGAATGCGATGCTGCTGATGGATAAGAGTTCGTGGCTGAGATCGCGTGCGCTCCGGGCTTTCGATCGAAAGCCAAGTTTATTCGGGAAGATGCTCTCGATCCACGTCGGAGACCGTCCACTGGTTCCATTCGGAAGCCACGGATTCATCAATCTAGGATGGAACCTGCTCACCGTTCGATAACTGGTCAGGCACCTTCCGGCGTTCAAATGAAAAAAAGGCTCGCGCTAGTTTTTTGCAGTATTTTCCCCCATTCTTTTGCGCGGCGAATCGGTTGGTAGTGCTTGGCGCCGAGTTGCTTTACGGCTTTCTATTGTGAAACGGTTTTAGCTGTGGCCTTGCTGGCATCTTTTATGCCAACTGCGGTCTTCTCGCCACCCTTTTCAGTGTATTTCACCGTGACCTTCGTCCCCTCTTTACCGGCCAGGTATGTGTCTGCGCCGCCCTTCTCCACGCCTTTGCCCGCGTCTTTTGCACCCTTAACGGCAGTATCGTCCGTGTATTTGATGGTGTGCTCGGTGCCGTCGGCGGTTTTTACTACGACTGTCTTAGTATCTTTGTCCACGGACTTCACAACGCCGGAAATCACATGAGTGAATTCGTCGGCAACCGCACTCTGCCAGGCAATGCCCGCAACCAGAACGAACAATGCTGCCAAGATCATGCTGACCCGCTTCGAATGAAACGACATGGTGAATCTCCTTTGTGTTGTAGCTGCGGTGCCATTCTACTCAGTTACGGCAAATTTTCCTAAGACTCATAGGTGCATAAGCGGCGGCACGGATCGTGCCATGAGATTCAGAAGCAATCGGGACAACGCTCGTTGCGCATTTACCGCGAATTCAGACTGACTCGCCGCCGAGCAAGTTGCAAATCCTTTCGTGATACGAGAACATAACCGTTTGCTTTACATCTCCCGGCCCTCACATAAAAAGAGCGCTCATAAGGAAGCTACTAACGATGCCGATGCGGCAGCACGCTGAGAAGAGCAAGACCAAAAAATCCTTTCAAGAAACTAACGCAGACATTGAGCCAGCCAAAGGTAAGCTCGGAATCATGATTCCCGGCATGGGCGCCGTCGCAACGACGTTCGTGGCCGGAGTAGAAGCGGTCCGAAAGGGCTTCGCCAAGCCAATCGGCTCTCTCACTCAAATGGGAACCATCCGCCTTGGTAAGCGTACTGATGCACGCTCGCCAAAGATTAACGAATTTCTTCCTCTTGCAGGATTGAAGGATCTGGTTTTCACAGGCTGGGACATCTTCGAAGATGACATGTACACGGCTGCTTCCAAGGCTGGTGTGCTGGAGGGCGAACTGCTGAAGAAGGTGAAACCCTTCTTGAGTTCGATCAAGCCACGAAAAGCCGTTTTTGATCACAACTACGTGAAAAAGCTTGACGGGTCCAATGTGAAAAAGGGCAACAACAAAATGGATCTTGCGGAACAGGTCCGCGCCGACATCCAGGACTTCAAGAAGAGCTCTGGCGCGTCGCGCCTAGTGATGATCTGGTGCGGATCAACCGAAATTTTCTTGACCCAAACCGCGGCCCACCAATCTGTGAAAGCATTCGAGAAGGCTCTGACTCGGAACGACGAATCCATCGCTCCATCCATGATCTATGCTTACGCCGCTTTGATGGAAAGCGTACCTTTCGCGAATGGCGCTCCGAATCTCACCGTCGATTTGCCGGTCATGCAAGCATTGTCCAGGCAAAACAACGCTCCGATATGCGGAAAGGATTTTAAGACTGGGCAGACGCTGATCAAGACCATTCTGGCGCCCGGGTTTAAGGCTCGCATGCTTGGCCTAAATGGGTGGTTTTCCACCAATATCCTGGGAAACCGCGACGGTGAAGTGCTTGAGGATCCCGGCTCCTTTAAGACCAAGGAAGAATCGAAACTATCGGTGTTGGAACACATCCTGCAGCCTGAACTTTACCCCGAACTTTACGGAAACTTCACTCACAAGGTTCGCATCAATTACTACCCTCCTCGTGGTGATAACAAAGAAGGTTGGGACAACATCGATATCTTTGGCTGGCTGGGATATCCCATGCAGATCAAGGTGGATTTCCTTTGCCGCGACTCAATTCTTGCGGCTCCGATCGTGCTCGATTTGGTCCTTTTCCTCGACTTGGCCAAACGGAGCTCCGAGTTGCAGGCTCTTGGAATCCAGGAATGGCTCAGCTTTTACTTCAAATCTCCGATGACCGCCCCGGGACTCTATCCTGAGCACGACTTGTTCATTCAGTCCATGAAGCTGAAGAATACGCTCCGGCACCTAAAAGGCGAGGAACTGATCACGCACCTTGGCCTTGAATATTACGACTAGGGGCTAGATAGGGCTGCTAAACGGGGAACGATGTATTTTCGTCAGAGGATAACCTTCCTTTGCAGTTGTGCGTCCAATATTCAAGAGTTCCGCCTCTCCGTCAGGCGTATAATCCAATTGGGCACGCTTCAGCGGTAAGGGAGTAGTCATGAATATCCGCTCAGCAGTTCTTCCGGTAGTGGTTGCTCTGACCTGTGGTTTATCGAGCATTTTTGCACAAACAGCTTCTACTCAAACAGCTCCAGCACCTGCAAGCCAGACGCCCTCCGCTGCCCCGACGAACGCTCCGCCCCCAACCGAGCCTGCTGACACGACCATTAAAGCAGCCCATGAAGGTGGCATCAGCGACATTGACGCCATCGGAAATCGCAACATTGGTTGCGATAAGGGCTTAGGAAACTGGTACAGCCTCGAGAAGCAGATTGCGATGGGAAAGTCATTTGCTCAGCAGGTGGAGTCGCAATCAAAGTTAATCAATGATCCGGTTATAACCGAGTACATCAACCGCCTCGGGCAGAACCTGGTGCGCAACTCTGATGCCAAGGTGCCGTTTACGATCAAAGTAATCGACTCCGATGACATTAATGCTTTTGCCTTACCGGGTGGATTTTTTTACATCAATTCGGGATTGATCCTGGCGGCAGACGAAGAGGCCGAACTTGCCGGAGTTATGGCGCATGAGATAGGGCACGTGGCGGCCTGCCACGCGGCCCGCGAAAATACACGCGGCCAGTTGATGAACCTGGCGACGATTCCTCTGATTTTCGTTGGTGGGCCGATCGGGTACGCAGGCTACGAAGCAGCTGGCTTGATGGTTCCCTTGACTTTCATGAAGTTCTCGCGCACGTTTGAGGCTCAAGCCGATTACCTCGGGCTTGAGTACATGTACAAAGCGGGTTATGATCCGCAGGCCTTTATCAGTTTCTTTGAAAAGGTGCAGGCGGAGGAGAAAAAGAAACCGGGGACCTTATCAAAGGCTTTTGCGTCCCATCCTCAAACGCCCGACCGGATAGCGAAATCCCAGGAAGAGATCGCACAAATTTTGCCGCCGCGTCCTCAGTATGAGGTGACGACCTCAGAATTTGAAGATGTGAAGGCGCGACTCGCAGCCATCGAGAACAAACACAAGGTCGTTGATGAGAAAGACGGAAAGAAACCGAGTCTCCGGCGTACCTCACCAACCGATACCAATGGAACCGACGACAAGACGACAGACGACGGGCATCCAACGCTCAAGCGGCGCGATGACACTACTAATTAGGTTAGCTTGGTTAAAGCAAAAAAACCGGCAGCCCAAAGGCTGCCGGTTTTGTTTTGAATCTCAACCGCAATGCGACACAGACTATGCCGCCTCTTTCGTGGCAAGAGCGTGCAAATATTTGCGACTTTCGGCGGCCGAACTGACGACCTTCATCGCCTCCCAATCGTAAGGAAGTTCTTTGCCACAATCGAGACAAGCGACGTAAGTACCGGTTAATGAGGCTGCTGGCGTGCGCCTTGAGACGCTGTGCAAGCCAGTGCTTCTAGGAAAACTATAATGACTGTGTGAACACCCGAAGAAAGAGTCGAACAACTTCGCGATCATTCGCTACCTCCCCAGACTGCACCGCATAACGTCTTGCCTGAACAAAAGCCTAAGTTAGGCCCCTACTCTTAGATTCCATTTCAGGGTAAAAGGTTCGACAAAGTTCGTAATGGCCGTACTTGCGAAGATACTCGGGCAAGGCTTTGCAAACACAATGACGTTTTCAAAACAAGCTTGCCAGGGTTGACGTGCTGGATTCACCGCCTCGGAATTCTCGCTTTGCATTGCTCGAGGAGCCGTATGTGTGTTAAAAGCCAAACATGCGTAAATGGATGCGCGAGCGCATTTCGCGCAAGAAAAGTCCGCAAGAAGGTAAAGAAGCGTCCGCACAGGCTCCGCTGCAGCCCGCATATTTCGATGGTGAGGCCCCGTCGGGTGGTTCGCCGAAGCCCATACCTCACCCTCTAGACGAGCAACCTCGACCCAACGATTCTGAGGGCAGCACTGTTGCATCACCAGCAGGGGTTGACCACTCACAAATGATGCCGCGAGCATCAGAACCGAGGACAGCCGAATCAGTGGATGCAGCCCCGCCAACGCGTCCATACCAACAACGTGCAAATTCAACACCAGGGCAGGGACGGCGTCGACGGGGAAGAGGCAGCCGTGGACGAGGGGGACCTCGGCCTGTTCGTTCGCTAACTGGGGGTAGCCCTCCGGAGCATGCGGATGTTGTCGCGGGAGGTCTTGAAGCAACCGAGCCGACAGTTCCGTCGAATGATTTGGGCCAACTGCCTCAACCTCCGACCATGCCGCGCGTCCCTAAAGGAGTCGTGGTGCTGGCGATTGGGCTTCCGGGCTCCGGGAAGAGTTCATGGTTCAAGCGGAATAATATCTCGCCCCTTTCGAGCGACTTGCTGCGTGCGCTTTTATTCGACGATCCGACGGAGCAGCGATTTCAGGATCTGGTTTTCTCAAATCTGCGCTCGATGCTGAAAGCGCGGCTCATAGCTCGGCGTCCGCTGAACTATGTGGATGCAACCAATCTCACGTCTCACGACCGTCGTGGCTGGATCAAACTGGCGAAGGATTACGGATATGAAGTCCAAGCCGTCTTCTTTGATGTGCCTCTCGATGTATGTCTGGAACGCAACCGCAAACGGGAGCGAGTGGTTTCGGAAGACGTGATGCGGCGCATGGCCGCAAAACAAAAGCCACCGACATTCGAAGAAGGGTTCTCGAAGATTACCGTGGTCCGTGTAAAGCAAAAGTAAGGCGGTTTGTTGACCACAAGCCGCTCTGCCCATAAAATCACACTGGCAGAGCAATTCCGTTCTAGCTGCGTCTCGTTGCCCCCTCGTTCAATGGTAGGACAGCAGATTCTGGATCTGCCTATCGGGGTTCGAATCCCTGGGGGGCAACCAATTCGAGATAGGCAGCGCTTATCCTTTTGAATCCGCCAACCCTAACCCTCAGTTGCGCCTCCAAAGCTCAAATCTGATGAGATACCCGACTCCATGCAGGAATTAAACACTCAAGCTTCAATCTCAAAATCCGGTGGCCATGCCCGCACGCAATTTGCTCGTAAAAAGCTATTGGCCGGCGGCGTGATAGTTGCGGCGCTGCTGGTTCTTCTGGTAGTGCTGCTTGCGGCTCGGTGGCCTTTTCGGCAAACCGCCATTGTTTCCGCGCTGGAAGAAGCTGGCGGTGGCAAAGTTGAGATTGGCAGTTTCCGGCAGATTTATTTCCCGAGACCTGGTTGCATTTCCGAACGTGTGACTTATCGGTTGGGCTCCAACCCGCGGCCGCTCGCAACCATAGACAGGATGACAATTCAGAGTAATTTGCTAGGCTTGCTGACGAGGCATATCAGCCTCATTCGCGTCGATGGAATGCACGTTTTTGTTCCGCCTGCAGGATCGCAGTCAAAATTTCAAGGCTTGAATCCTGGATCGACGGGTATTGACACGATCGAGATCCGTGAAAGTACTCTGGACGTACCGCGGAAGGAGCCTGGAAAAGCGGCCGTAACTTTCGCGATTCACCAGCTTACGCTGCATCCCGTGACCGCGGTTGGGTCAAGTCATTTTGTCGCCCGGTTTTCGAACCCCGAACCTCCCGGCGAAATTACCGCTTCCGGACAGTTCGGCCCCTGGAAAGGTGTCGACACTCCCGTAGACGGCGACTATACGTTTCAAAATGCTGATCTCGGAACCTTCGGAGGGATTGACGGCATTCTTTCTTCCCAAGGGAAATTCAGCGGCATGCTGCAACACATCGACGTTTCCGGAAAGATTAGTATTCCGGATTTTGAGCTTAAGAGCAGCATGCATCCTGCAGCGTTGAATTCGGATTTTAGGGCTTACGTAAACGGCGTAAATGGCGATACTTTTCTGGGTCGCGTCACCAGTCAATTTTCAAAAACAACGGTGGTGTCAGACGGCAAAATCGTCGGCACTCATGGCCAGCGGGGAAAAACCGCAACTATCAACCTTGACACCCGCGACGGCAGAATCGAAGACATTCTACGTTTATTCACGAAAGCGGCGCAGTCGCCGATGGCCGGCGATGTGGGCTTTAAGGGGATGGCAATACTCCCTCCTGGGAAAATCCGATTTTTTAAGAAGATTGAGTTGGAAGGTGATTTTGGAATTAGCGACAGTAATTTTACCCACCCGGGCACGCAAGAGAAGGTTAATCAGCTGAGCCAAAATGCCCAGACTGAGACAAGGGAGAAAATTCAGAAGGAAGACAAAGCGAAGGGAAAAGAGAAAGAGGACAAAGAAGACACCGCGGACCGAACCGCGCCCCCGGTTCTATCCGATCTTCGAGGCCATGTGGTGCTCAAGAATGGCATTGCGACACTTTCAAACCTTTCCTTTTACATTCCCGGCGCACATGCCCAGATGCATGGCACTTATGATTTGATCAGTGAAAAAATAGATCTGCATGGCGCGTTGAAAATGGATTCCGATCTTTCGGACACAGCACACGGAGCGAAGGCGGTTGCCTTGAAACTCCTCGATCCGTTTTTCAAGAAAAAGCGGGGTGGGTCCGATGTCCCAGTGAAGATTGGCGGGGATTACCATCATCCGACTTTCGGAATGGACGCAGGAAAAGCCAGCAAGCGTATCTTCTCGGGGGCCAAGTAAGATCGACTCAAGTCAATCAGGAACAAACCTTAAAAAGTAAATAAAAAACTGTACACTCGGCTTTGTCCTTGCGGTATTATTCCGCTATGAAACCCCCTGTGCCCCCTCACAGCCTTCGTTTATCAAATCCCTGTGTTCGCATTGAATCCGCCGATGATTGTGACGGCTCAATTTGCCACCAACCTATCTTTAATGAAGATGGCGGACTCAATTACGTAGCTCCGCACGCCCATTTGGTGGAGTGGGATGCTGACATCCGCCAACCGCGCTGTTATGCCCTCTTCGGCGATTTGCCCGGCGTCAGGTTTACGCAGAAGCGTTGAGGCAGATCGCTATGGCTTACGTGCTCGGTTGGCGCTGAGTTAGACCTCTACCCTCCGTCCCGTCGCAATTTGGCAGCCCGGAGCCCTAAGCAATCTCGGGCTAGACGGTGATCCGATCAAAAAATAAGGGCAACCATGTTCGATCGCCCTCAGTCTTTAAATCAAAGAGGAATACCTTACGCAGCCCTGCCCGGTTTCCGCTTCGCAATTTTCTGACTGCTGGGTGATTCGTCGACCTCTTCCATGTCTTCGCCTGAGTCCGCACCTTCGTTGGCTTTAGCGTTTATCTCTCTAGAAAGCTCGGTAAGCTTTTCGTCGGTTTCTTTCTCTTCCTGCAAAGTCTCGTGCAGCAAAGACTGTTGCTCAGACTCGCCGAGCAGCTCGGCGAAAGCTGCGACCGTGCCGTAAGCAGCTATTTCGTAGTGTTCCACGCGCTGCGCCGCCCCAATTAAGCCCGCGTCCAGGACCTTTCTCTCGAATTCGCCACTCAACTCGGACCCTTCTTTCACCAGGCCCTCCATGCCAACACATTTCTTACCTTTCGGGCTTTCACCCAGTGATTCGAAGATCTGTTCCAGACGCTGCACGTGACCCTTGGTCTGTTCCAGATGTCCTTCGAAAGCCGCACTCAAATCTTCTGAGGTTGCAGCCTTGGCTAATTTTGGTAGCGCCTTGACCAATTGATTCTCAGCACTGTAGAGGTCTCGTAGCTCATCGATATAGAGGTCTTTCAAAGATTCGTTCGTCATTTTCATTTTCTTTCCTCCCAATGGTTTTTTATTAAATGGATTGCGACAAATTGCCTACGAAAATGTCAATTCCTGTCACCAAGCTCAAATGTCTTTATTTTTTTCAGCTGCGGGTTGGATTCCGAGCTCAGAGAAGAAGATGGCTGTGGAAGCAGCAAAACCGATAACAAAATTATGAAGAGGATTCCGTGTTCACCCGAGCTGGTGTTTCATTGAAAATTTCAGCCGCTACCAACATCGGGAAGCCTGCTAAGACATTTGCCCTAAAACTCCGGTTACCCCTCTGCACCAATCTCTTCTTTGCCGATGATCACCGGGCCGCTAAGGTTGATCAACGTGAATTTGTCGAATCGCCGAGAGATTCGCTGCTTACCAAAATTTAAGTTCGCGCGAGTCCAGCCGTCGCAAGTAATCGGACCTTAGAAGGAGATTTGCAATCCCTAAGTGAAACACCTTAAGAATCTTCTACACTGTTTCACGTAACCTTTAGATTATTTCCTGTAGATTTTTATTGTTCTCATCGTGTGAATACCTTATTCTCGTCGCAATTTCCTACAGGATGTTACCTATTCTACGTAAGGTAAACCCTGCTCCGACGTACACAAAAAACCCTAGGAGACACGATGCGTTGCGGGATTCTTGTATTCACTTTATGTTTAGCGTCAAGCCTTGCGGCTCAGAATCTTCCAATTGTTTCCACCACTACATTACTGGCTGAGACCTCGAACAATACGAGCGCTGCTGATACCTTCGCTGGTCAGACCAATGGCAATTTGGCTTCCGGGAATGTGAGCAAGGTAGATATTCACTCTCTGCTATATCCGGGCGCGACGACGAAAATCTACGCGCATTTCATGCCATGGTGGGGCGATCCGCGACACATTACGATCGGATATAACTCGCATGACCCGGTCCAGATTCATCGTCAAATCACAGACATGATCAGCCGCGGAGTTAACGGCACGATTATCGACTGGTACGGGCCTGCCGATTTCACGGACTCAACGGCGAAGCTGGTAATGGCTGAAGCCGAGCAACATCCGGGATTTACTTTCGCCATCATGATTGATAAAGGAGCAATAGGCCTCAGTCCGTGTTCGGGGTGCAATCCTCAACAAACGCTCGTTTCCCTGATCCAGTACATCGAGAAAACATACGTTCCGTCTCCGTCTTACATGCTGGAAGACGGAAGCCCGGTGATTACAAATTTTGACCTTGATCTTTTTTATACGGTGGATTGGGTTGCCGCCGGCGCGGCCGCCACCACGAATCCGCATTTTATTTTTCAGCACAAGAACGGGTTCACTCACCCTGCTAGCGGAGGCAGTTACTCATGGGTGATAGTGAACGTCACTGACGAAGGCATGGAGTATTTGTCGCAATTTTATGCCGCGGGAATGGCTGCCCCTCTCGAAGAGACCATAGGCGCGGCGTACAAAGGTTTCAATGACAGTCTGGCCTCGTGGGGATCTGGCCGGATCATGGACCAGCGGTGCGGACAGACGTGGCTGGATACATTCGCCAAAGTGAATAGCCTTTACAGCTCAACCAATCAACTCGAAGCTCTGCAGCTTGTGACCTGGAACGACTACGAGGAAGCTACGGAAATCGAAACTGGGATCGATAATTGCGTCTCAGTTTCAGGGAGTCTTTCCGGCAGCGTGCTCAACTGGCAGATTTCGGGAAACGAAAACACAGTTGATCACTACGTGGTATACATCAGCGGCGATGGAAACGCTTTGATGCCCCTGGATACGCTGGCCACTGGATCGGCAACATTAGATTTATGCGGATACTCGCTGGCAAACGGCGACTATAGCGTATTCGTACAGGCGATCGGCAAACCGACAATGAGGAATCAGATGTCAGCAGCGGTGAGCTACACAGCCCAGTGTTCGAATGGATCAGGTTCCGGTGGATCGGGATCGGGCAGTGGATCGGGTTCAGGCGGATCGGGTTCAGGCGGATCAGGTTCAGGCGGGTCAGGATCAGGTGGCTCAGGTTCAGGTGGCTCAGGTTCAAGCGGACCCGGCTCTGGGGGTTCTGGTTCGGGAGGTTCGGGTTCAGGGGGATCAGGTTCGGGCGGTTCAGGTTCAGGTGGCCCCGAGACGGCAACGATCGGTGCCACTCCGGCGGCTCTTGTGCTCCAGTGGGGCCAATCTGGCACTGCTAGTGTGACGGTGACAGGTTCCTTGCAAGAATCAATTTCTCTTTCCTGCTCCAATCTACCGGCGGGCGTTACTTGTTCGTTCTCCCCTTCATCCATTCCACCCGGCAGTAGCAGTGTCGCGTCCACCCTCACGATCTCAACACAATCAGTGTCTGCTGCTGTTCGTTATCCTGCAGGGAACGCAAGAGCGTTATATGACGTATTCTTTCCAACCTTTGGAGTGGCTGGGCTAGCCATTACCGGCAGCCTGTTCTCTCGAAAGAGAGCCTGGAAGCTCTTAATGATGGGATCGTTGGCGATATCCGTGTGCGTGCTCGGTTCGTGCGGCGGAGGATCGGTCGCTCCGGTAGTGCAGAATGTTTCGAATATGCCGGCCGCGCCCGCCGCGCAGTCGTACACCATTGCCGTTAATGCTTCCTACGGAAGCCAGCAGACCTCCACCCAAATTGCACTGACTTTGAAATGACCATGAACCTTGAGGTTGGTTATACCATCTAACTCGCTGCTACAGATTGGCTTAGCCGATCGCTAATCGTCAATCTGCGTGTATCGTCGTCAGCTCCTTCTTACCCAATAAGCAACTCTGAACCTTAAATCCGCGTCGGAATGGCGGGAGACCAACCATTTGGCTCGGATAACACGACATTTGATTGCATTGGGCCAAGGCGCCCTTCTCTGCACTTTGTTGGGAGGGATTGCTTCATTTCAAACCAGTTGCGTGGGGCTAGCGCCCGTTCCGCCGTCGAACGGTCAAGTGAACCACGTCCTTTTCATGATGCAGGAGAATCGCTCTTTCGATAGCTATTTTGGAATGTTGAATCCTTACCGAGTTGCGAATAAGTGGAATATCGGAGACGACGGCAAGACGTACAACGTGGATGGCATCGACGACAAACTATCGACGATCAGCAACATGAACGATGCGGGGCAGAGCTTCAGTCTATTCAAACTCAAATCCACTTGCATTGATGACGACTCTTCCGCGTGGCTGCAAAGCTTCGGCGATGTCAACCGGTATGACTTCGCTGTGGATCGGCCAATTCTAATGGACGGTTTTGTTCACACCGCCGCAGGCTACGCGAATTTTTGCGCCAACCCTGCGAGCCAGTGCACCGGGGGACAATTCACCGATTTAGTTGGTCAACGTGCCATGGGCTACTACGACCAGGACTATTTGAATTATTACTATTTCATGGCGTCGCAATTTGCCGTGTCCGATCGCTGGTTTTCTCCCGTGGCGAGCGAAAGCATCCCTAATCGAATCGCCGCCCTGACGGGCGGTACAACCCAGGGTTTGGTGTACAGCCCCGGAGCCGACGATCACCTTTCGCAGTTAAGTATCAAGACCATCTTCGAAGAGATGGACTCGGCGGGGGCATCCTGGAAAATCTATTATTCTTCCACCGACGATAACTGCCTGGTCGGATCGAGCAACTGCTCTAATCCGGGCAGTAAATATCCATCGACGACGTTCAGTTTTTTCAGTTATTCCTCAAAGTATGTTTATGCAAATCCGAGTCACGGCGCTTGCACCGCGCCGACAACGAACTCAGGAACCGCGGTTGGAGATCCCAACAATGACTTCTGCATTGACACGATGCACATCGTGCCGATCACGCAGTATTTTAAGGATCTTCAGGCTGGCACTCTTCCAGACTTCGCATGGATCGAGCCAGGCTATAGCCATACTGACGAGCACCCCGGATCAGGACAGTCCATCTTGGACGGCCAAGCCTCGGTTGCGAACGTGATTAACGCTTTTATGTCCAGCCCTTCTTACAAAGATTCGATCTTCTTCTTGACCTACGACGAAGGGGGCGGGCCGTATGATCACGTCCCACCTGTGCCCGGGCATACAAATGACAACACTGCCTCCAGCCTGGGAATCACTACCGACATTTCTAGTATCGCCGTGAATCCCGATTCCTTTTTTCCATGCGCTTTAGTTCCAGGAAGTTTCCATTGCGACCTGCATCCCAGTGACCCAGGGGCAAATCCGGGAGACGCCCCGGTGACCCAAGGATTCGCTGCTCAACTCGGATTTCGTCTGCCGAACCTGGTTATTTCTCCATTCACTCGGAGGCACTACGTTTCGCATATACCGATCGATCACACCGCCGTAATCAAGTTCGTGGAGACCAGATTCATTGGGGCATCAACTCACCTGACTGCTCGGGATAATGCACAGCCCGATTTATTGGACTTTTTCGACTTTGCCAATAAGCCTTGGGCCACGCCTCCGAGCCCGCCCCAGCCTGTAACCTCCGGAACATGCGACGCGACGAACATGGGCCCTTAGGCTTGCGTCTACAGGAGTTTGAGGATTGCGCGTTGCTTGGCGGTTAGGGATTGCACTCCCTCCTTCGATAACGCCACCATTTGTGACAATTGATTCTCGTCGAAGACCTGGTGTTCCGCCGTGGCTTGAATCTCCACAAGTTTGTTTCCCGCTGTCATTACGAAATTCATATCCACGTCCGCACGTGAATCCTCTTCGTAACAAAGATCGAGCAAGATTTCGCCATCCACAATGCCGACGCTGACAGCCGCCACAAAATCGCGCAGAGGAGTCGAGCTCAGGGTTCCGGCGCGTACCAGCTTTTCGAGAGCAAGGCCAAGCGCCAGAAATGCCCCGGTTATGGAAGCAGTGCGCGTACCGCCATCTGCCTGTATGACATCGCAATCGATCCAGACGGTACGTTCGCCCAACTTTTGAAGATCGATTACGGCACGAAGCGATCTGCCAATCAACCGCTGAATCTCATGGGTCCGGCCGCTGGCACGGCCTTTCGACACTTCTCTCGGTGTGCGGGTCAAGGTAGCCCGCGGCAACATGCTGTACTCCGCGGTGATCCACCCTTTGCCAGTGTTGCGCATGAATTGAGGGACTGTCTCCTCAATGGACGCGGTGCAAATAACCCGAGTGTTGCCGACTGAAACGAGGACTGAACCTTCGGCGGTGTTTATGTAATCGGGAACGAATTCTACTGCCCGCATCTGGGACGGTGTGCGATTGTCAGAGCGATAGTGCATAAGCCGCAAATTGTAAATGAAATGAGGACGAGCAGTTTGTCCCCGATGAGTCTTACTCGTTACAGCCAGCCTTTTGTGCGGGCGATCCTAGCAGCCTCAACGCGATTTCCGGCGCCGAGTTTACTGATAGCCTCGGACAGGTAATTGCGGACGGTTCCTTCGGACAGTCCAAGGTCCGTTGCGATTTCGATGCTAGCAACTCCGTCGCCAGCCATCCGCAATACCTGGCGCTCGCGATCAGTCAGCGGATCTGGTTCGCCCCATGCCTCCGTGGCCAATTCGGGGTCAATCACTCTTAGTCCTTGCTGGACGCGGCGGACCGCCTCGGCGAGTTGTTCAGCGCGCATGTCTTTGAGCAAATACCCCGAGGCGCCCGCGTCCAATGCGCGGCGCAAATATCCGGCGCGGGCGAAGGTCGTCAAAATAATGACCCTCGTGTCTTTGTGCAGGCGCTTCAATTCGGCGGCAACGTCAAGGCCTGTCATTTCCGGCATTTCTATATCGGTAACGAGCACGTCGGGCTTATGAGCAAGCACGGCGCGCAAAGCCTCTTTGCCATTTCTGGCACGGGCCACAACTGCGATATCACCTTCAATTTCCAATAGAGCGGCGAGAGCGCCGAGAACCATTCCCTGATCTTCAGCAATGACCACACGGATCTGCTTGCGGGCAGTCTTGGTATTCGCATTTAGTGTGGTGGGGTTCAATGCGAGCCGTTCGCTTTCGCCGGCGTCAATGGAAATTCAATCAAGAGCTTGGTTCCAGCACGCGTCTCCCGAACCAGAGTACCGCCAAGAGCTTCAATTCGCTCACGCATTCCGCGCAATCCGTTGCCTTCTGTTTGATTCCCACCGCGTCCGTCATCGTGAATTTCCAACAGGCAATTGCCATTGTTTGGCGTCAAACGCAGTTCGCAATTGCGAGCGTCGGCATGGCGCACCACGTTGGTCAGCGCCTCACGCACAACCAATGCTACGACACTCTCCTGAACCGGAGTGAGCGGCACTTGGATTTCCTCAGATCTTAGAGACACTCCTGCCGTTTGCAGCGTGGCCTTAGCCTGTTTGATCTCGGCCTCCAGACTATGAGCGCGATAGCCTCGGATGGTGCTTCGAACTTCCGCCAATGCATCACGAGAAGTTCGTTCGACATCGCCAATTTCTGATTTTGCCCGGTCGGGGTCGATGTCGATGAGCTTCCCGGCAAGCTCCGATTTCAGGATGATGACCGACAACGTGTGGCCAAGTACGTCGTGTAAATCGCGCGCGATTCTCTCGCGCTCAGCAACTTTCGCCAGATGTTCAATTTCCACATTAGCAATTCTCAACTTATCGGTGGCACGATTTCTCTGGGCAAAGAATATGTTCCCCGCACCGATGACCAGGGCGAAAGGACAGGCCCAAAACCAGTATCCAATGGACAGATGAAGAATCCAGAATTCGAGACTGACAACTGCTGCTTCAAGTGCTAATAGTCTTGCGGCCGCGCCTTCAGTCTCAACCGCAAAAGGTATAAACGATGCCGCAAAAATAAAAAACGTCGCTGCTCCATAGTGAAATGGAGCATAAATAAGCCCTACCAGCACCATTATCCCAAGGTTCACGAGGTGCCAGGGCCGTTTCAGGCGAAAGAAACTGAAGTAGAGCGCGAGAAAAATGGCAGTTCCCACTCCCGTCGCCAGCCACTTCTTCCAACCTCCGTGGTTGATTATGGGATCTTCGAAAAAGAACCCAAAATAGACAAGCCAGATATACGGGGCCCATCCGTGAACCTTGTTGTCGGGAATAAGCCTCATGACTGTGATTCTAGGCTAAGCCTTTCTTGCGTGGCTCGTCAGCATTGCTTTTCCGTCCGTTGATTCCGGCCAGGAAAAAAGTCAACACAGCGGACGCCGGAAGCAGTACAACCACAAGATCCAGTTTACCCATACTGGCAAGCAATATGAGGGAAGCAAGGCAGAGCGCCCATCCCGCGAATTTGTTTTTATTCTGCATATACACTCCAATTTGATAACCACTTAGCCGTAAGTCTTTCCTTCGTCGCGCTGAAAGCCAATGCGAGCAATTCCGAGGCATAAGAGCGTGAAGCCAGCCAGAAACTCCCAGTGAGTCGCGTTCGATCCGCGATGGCCGCCACCCACGATTTGCAGAGCAAGTTGAGCGAGGTGGTAAGGCGGCAAAACCGTTGCAATTTTCTGAAGAAATCCGGGCAAAGCCTCGATCGGAAACCAAAGGCCCGAAGCAAATGACAGCGGCAGGTAAATCATGTTAACCATTGCGGGAGCAGAGTTCGGGCCAGCGAAGTATCCGATTGCCAGGCCCATGGCGCAAAAGGGAATTGCTCCTACCACCAAAGTGGCTAACAGTCTTAATGCCGACAGGAAAGCGATGTGTACGCCGCCGAATAGTATTCCCAATGTGAGCAGTAACAGAATGATCATCGAACTGAAAATCATGCTGACCACGAACTTCGCGAAGAAGTAAGCGAAGGGTGGCATGGGACTGGCACGCTTTACTTGCATCCATCCCAAACCCCGTTCGGACGCGATACCGACGCCGTTCGCAAACAAAGACGCTCCCATCACCCCGAATGTCCCATAAGTCGCGACCAGATAAGTACTGAAACCGATTTGCCCAGCACGCCCGTGTCTCCCCATCAGCAATCCAAACAATACGTAGAACATCACAGGAAACAGAACTGTCGAAAGCGAATAGATTGGGATTCTCAGGTATTTCAAGAACTCGTATTTCGCTTCCTTCAAGTAAATAACAAGACTGCGGTTAAACTGCGGTAGTGGAGCGACGGAAGTTAGTGGTGCCGATGTGGTTCCCATATCACCTGCTCCGTAACGTCTTTTGCTGAGAGTTATCTTCACTGGTCAGCGCGAGGAATGCCTCTTCGAGCCCTGCGGTGGTGACTTCAATGCCTAAGATTGAACGATCGCCGTCCAGAAGTTCGCGGAGGACAGGCTCCGCTTCGGTCGCCTTGATTTCCAAAGCGTTGCGGTCCTGCCGCACTTCGAGGACCCCGTGCATCCGGCGCACGGTCTCGATTGAGAGAGATGTTATGCAACGAATTTGCTTGCCCGCAGTTTGTGCTTTGATTTCGGACGGCGTGCCTTCAGCGATAATCGCGCCACGATTGATCACAACCACTCGAGTGGCTAACGCGTCGGCTTCTTGCAAATAATGAGTTGTAAGAAGGATGGTCTTACCCTTCGCAAGCAATTTGCGGATCTGGTCCCATAACAGCCTTCGTGCCTCCACATCAAGACCTACGGTGGGTTCATCCAAGAACAAGAGGTCAGGGTCGCCGCAAATCGCCAGCGCAAACAGCACGCGCTGCCGCTGCCCTCCAGAGAGTTCACCAAACTTGCGATTCGCAATGGGCTCGAGACCGGCTATCGCTAAGGTCTCTGAAAGCGGCAGCGGCGCCGGATAGTAAGAAGAGAAGAGATCAATGTGTTCCCTTACGCGGAGGGTCTCCGGGACTTTAGCAACTTGCAGCATGGCGCCGGTCCGCATGCGAACGCCGGCATCAACTGGGTCTCCCCCGAACACGTTGACCGACCCTGCTGTGGGCCTGGCTAGGCCGAGAAGCAGCTTCACCGCTGTAGTCTTGCCCGCGCCGTTGGGTCCGAGGAGGGCCAGCAGTTCGCCTTGGCGAATGGCGAGGTCGACGCTTTTGAGTGCCTCGACCTGACCGTAAGTCTTGCGTGCGTGATTCAAAGACGCGACCGTGATCTTCGCGACGCATGGCCTTAACATTGCGGGTTCTGTCGGAGTTATGGGCGCGGTTGCAATCATTGTAAGATCCTGTCTGGGGGCCACATCATCTGCCCAGAATGGAGCCATTTTCGAGTAAAGCCTCCTGCGGTGCTAGTGGGGATCATCACACCCTGCGAATGACAAATGTCATCCGGATTTTGTACTTTTTCTGACTGCTGAGGGCTTGCGGAGATCGTTGCGCTTATAATGCGAAGTTTGTTGATGCGGCCCGTTATTCGCCAGGAATATCTAGCAGAATAGGGTTAATTGGAATGACTGTACCCGAGGTGTTTTTGAAGATTCGTCCCGGAATCGAGCTAGGAAGCATAAGCGATGTCGGCTGCCATCGCGAAAATAACGAAGATCGTTACCAGTTTTGGGAATCGGCAGACGATGAGGAATTCGAGCGCAAGGGCCGTCTTGCCATTGTTGCGGACGGCATGGGCGGATATGAAGGTGGCCAAGAAGCGAGCCGGATCGCGGTCGAGACGATCGAACAGGTCTATGCAGAGGGTAACCTCGATCCCCAGTCCCTCCTGATCATGGGAATACATGGCGCGCATCAGCGTATTCTGGAATATGCGATTCAAGATCCCGGCATGCAGGGGATGGGCACTACCTGTACGGCCATTGCTTTGGTGGGATCGCGCCTCTTCTACGCCCACATCGGGGACAGCCGCTTATATCTAATACGAGGTAAAACTGTGTCTCGCGTTACTCGCGACCATTCCTATGTGAGCCGGCTGGTAGAGACCGGACTCATTAGCTCAGAGGAGGCGGAGAATCATCCTCACCGTAATATTCTTACCGCTGCCCTGGGAGCGGGATCTGAAATCGCGCCCGAGTGGCCAGCCAATCCAGTCACAATTGAAAGTGGTGACACCATTCTGCTGTGTACGGACGGCCTGTGGGGCGTGGTTGCCGAGAAGGATATACAAACCGCAGTCGCTGGCAACGATCCTCAGGAAAGTTGCCGGCGCCTGGTTCAAATTGCAAAGGAACATGGAGGGCCCGATAACATCACGGCGATGGTCATTCGGGTGGAATGATGGCAAGATGACCCGGGTTTCGGGCTAGCTTTCCAGCTTCGCTGTCATCGTAATCTCCGCCTTAAGCACCTTGGAGACCGGACATCCACTTTTAGCTTCTTGCGCAGCCTTTTGGAATGCCGCAGCGTCGCCCCCGGCGAGCTTTCCGCTTACGTCGAGATGAATTGCGGTGATGGACCATCCTGAATCCTGTTTATCAAGAGTAAGCGTAGCTGTGGTGTTGATGCTATCCGCCTTCAAGTTGGCAGCTCCAAGCTGAGCTGAAAGCGCCATCGAAAAACAGGCGGCGTGCGCAGCCGCAATTAGTTCCTCGGGATTGGTTCCGGGGTTGTTTTCGAAACGCGTTGCGAAGGAATACGGAGTGTGCGACAACACTCCACTCGATGTCGAGACTTCCCCTTTACCATCCTTAAGTCCACCGTTCCACACTGCACTCGCCTTGCGCTGCATTCGATTCTCCTCAGTTGAGATTGACCAAGTTTTTCATTGTAGATGCGGGAAGCGGGTTTACGCCATTGTGAGGAACAGAGTTGTTTGAGAGCCTATTTTACCGTTGGGAGGTTGCTGCTCCAGGAATCCGCCACTATCAACCACGCCCCAAAACGCCGCCAGGCGCGCAGGTACTTGCCGCGATCCGCGATGGTTGTTGAATTCTCCTGGCGGATGGCGACCGTATAGCGGCCGATTTCGACCGCAATGTCTCCTGAGTGCTCCACTCGAACGGTTTCAAAACGCAAGCCCTCGTATCCATATTCGCAATATTGACGCAACATTTGTTCAATCGCCGCCGGTCCTTGGGCTGCATCGTAATTGGGCGGCATGAGTAAACCGTCCGCGGCAAACAGCAAAGCGGCCTGATCGTAATTTGCGGTGTTGTAAGCTGTGCAGAAATCCTGCGAAAGGCCTTTGATAGTCGACGGTACATCCGCAAGCGAGCTGGCGTGCGGCGACCCGCTCAAAAACGGCGACTGCATTCAGATTACCTCCGGGGCAGGGTCTTACGGTGCGACGGTCGCGGGGCCAGTCTGGCGACTAATTGCTAGTATTCTAGCGCAGAAACAACGAGAAGAAGCTGTGAAGTTTCAATGAATTTCGCGTCAGCCAGGTGGATAACGTCGGATTCCGCCGCTTGAGCTGCAAATCTTTTACTTTGCTGATTTTAAATCGAGCTGCGCTCGAATTTCATCTAACTTATTTACATCCAGCCGACTCGGTGTGAGTCCAAGGTAAAATATTTCATGTGGATTGTTGCATTAGCGCTGCGGCGGCCGTACACGTTTGTCGTAATGGCGCTGCTCATTATCATTCTGAGCCCCCTTGTTATTCTCCGCACGCCCACGGATATTTTTCCTGACATTAATATCCCTGTTATCAGCATCGTTTGGAACTATACCGGCCTGTCACCCCAAGACATGGCGAACCGGATTACCACGAACACCGAACGCGGATTGACCACGCTGGTCAACGATATTGAGCATATTGAGTCGCAGTCACTGAACGGCGTGGCTGTAGTTAAGATATTTTTCCGGCCCTCTGCCAATATCCCGACGGCATTGGCCCAGGTCACGGCTATTTCTCAGACCGCACTTCGCCAATTGCCTCCGGGCACGACGGCGCCGCTAATTATCCAGTATTCAGCATCAAGCGTCCCGATTTTGCAGATCGGGCTAAGCAGCAAAACGCTGCCCGAACAGGAATTGAATGACATCGCCTTAAATTTCTTGCGAACTCAGCTCATAACCGTGCCGGGTGCGGCCATTCCATATCCGTACGGTGGCAAGTCGCGCCTCGTTTCGGTCGATCTGGATACATCGGCGTTGCAGGCGAAGCATCTCACGGCGGTTGACGTAGTGAATGCGATCAGCGCGCAGAATCTAATTTTGCCATCGGGTACGGCGAAATTGGGGCCCCTGGAATATCAAGTCGAGCTAAACGCCAGTCCCCAGACGGTAGCTGAGCTCAACGATTTGCCAATTCGTACCGTAAATGGCACGACGATTTACATACGCGATGTTGCGCACGTACGCGACGGCTTTAGTCCTCAAACAAACATCGTTCGGCAAGACGGGGTTCGCGGAACTTTGTTGAGCGTCATGAAAAATGGCGGCGCGTCTACGGTGGACGTAGTGAAAAACGTCCGCGATATGTTGCCGCGAGTATTGGCGACGCTGCCCCAGGACCTCAAAGTAAGTTTGCTGTTTGACCAATCACTGTTCGTGCGCGCCGCAATTAAGGGTGTAGTCCGGGAAGCTTTGACGGCGGCCTGTCTCACGGCGGCGATGATTCTTTTATTTCTGGGCAATTGGCGTAGCACTCTGATTATCGCTGTTTCTATTCCACTTTCAATCCTGGTATCTGTGATCCTGCTCAGCGCGCTCGGGGAGACATTCAACATCATGACCCTTGGCGGTCTCGCGCTGGCGGTTGGCATATTGGTGGACGACGCCACGGTGGAGATCGAAAACATTGAACGAAATCTGGCGATGAAGAAGGAGTTGAAGCACGCGATTCTCGATGGCGCGCAGCAAATCGCGGTCCCCGCGTTCGTTTCCACTCTTTCTATCTGTATTGTGTTCGTCCCCATGTTCTTTCTTGCTGGAGTCGCGCGGTACCTTTTCGTGCCGCTCGCGGAAGCGGTAGTTTTCGCGATGCTGGCCTCTTACCTGTTATCCCGAACGATAATTCCGACGATGGTGATGTACCTGTTGCGAGGCCACGAAGAGGACTCTCATAAGCGAAAGACCAGCTTGTTCGGCAGGGTACACGGTAAGTTCGAGACCGGATTTGAGAAAATGCGCGATTCTTACCGCAACACAATCGAAGGCCTGATGAATCACAGGAGTGTGTTTGTAGCGTGCTTCCTGGGATTCTGCATCCTTTCTGGTGGACTGTATTTTGGATTGGGCTCGGATTTTTTCCCGACGGTGGATGCCGGCCAATTCCGGCTGCATGTACGCGCACGGGCGGGTTTGAGAATTGAAGAAACTGCGCGCTTAGTTGACGAAGTGGAAAACGAAATCCGCCGGCAAATTCCTCAGAAAGAAATTATCACGGTCCTGGACAACATTGGTTTGCCCTACAGCGGCATCAATCTTTCGTACAGCAATGGCGGGACGATCGGCACGTCAGATGCCGAAATACTGGTGAATTTGACTGAGAACCACCGGCCAACCGCGGAATATATCCACAAACTGAGGGATCGATTGCCCCAGCAATTTCCGGGCGTGGAATTTTTCTTCCAGCCCGCCGACATTGTGAGCCAGATTCTGAACTTCGGCATGCCCTCGCCGATCGATATACAGCTTGTAGGCCCCAATTATGCGCAGAATTTCGTAATTGCACAGAGTATCTCGAATCGGCTGCGCCATGTCCCGGGAGCAGTGGATGTGCACGTGCAGCAACTGATGAATGAACCCACACTGCACATGGACGTGGACAGGGTTCGAGCTCAGCAAGTCGGAATCAGCGAGCGGGATGTGGCGCAAAATCTCTTGGTCTCGCTAAGTTCCAGTTTCCAAACTTCGCCGACGTTTTGGCTGAATCCCAAAAATGGCGTTAGCTATAGTCTGGCCGTGCAAATGCCGCAATATAGGGTGGAAAATCTACAGTCGCTGATGAACATTCCAATCAGCAACGGCGCTTCACAGCCGGAAGTTCTGGCAAATTTGGCGACGATTACTCCCCAAAATTCTCCCGCCGAAGTGAGCCATTACAACGTCGCCCCCGCAGTCGATGTCTATGCAAGCGTCGACGGCCGCGATTTGGCAGGCGTGGCGAGCGATACTCAGAAAATGCTTGCGAGTTTTAGGAAACAATTGCCACGGGGCACGGAGATGACCGTTCGCGGCCAGGTTGAGACCATGGCCTCTTCATTCCGCGGGCTGGCAATTGGCCTCGTGATGTCCATAGTCCTGGTTTATCTGCTGATTGTGGTTAACTTTCAATCCTGGCTTGATCCATTCATCATCATCACCGCCTTACCTGGGGCTCTTTCCGGAATTCTGTGGATGCTGTTTGTCACTCATACAACTCTAAGCGTCCCCGCCCTTACAGGGGCCGTCATGTGCATGGGCGTAGCCACCGCCAACAGTATTTTGATGATTTCATTTGCAAGAGAACGCATGGATGAAGGAATGCATCCCATTCAGGCGGCCGTCGAAGCCGGTCACACGCGAATGCGGCCGGTAATTATGACCGCGCTGGCAATGATTATTGGAATGTTGCCGATGGCTTTTGGGTGGGGCGAAGGCGGCGAGCAAAATGCGCCATTGGGACGCGCCGTAATAGGCGGGTTACTCTTTGCCACCGTGGCGACGTTGTTTTTTGTTCCTGTAGTTTTTAGTATCTTCCATGGCCGGCGGCTAGATCGCGCGTCAGCGCCTACAGATCAAGCATCTTAGTTAGTTAAGGACTCACATGGATCAATCCGTCATTGATCGGCAAATCGCGGACGGTAATCCCAATACGTCCGAGCCGAACCGACCTCGTGGAAAGGTCACGAGTTACGTTCTGGTGATCGTGCTGCTTCTGATTTTCGCGGCAGCCGCTGTGATTGGATTACTCCTGCGCGCCAGTGAGCGCCGCGCTTTGGCAAAGGAAACAGAAACGTTGGCTGTTCCCACGGTTGTGGTTGTTCATCCCAAACTGGAGGCGCCGCAACAGGAACTGGTTCTGCCGTCGACACTACAGGCATTTACCGAGTCTCCTATCTACGCCCGAACGAATGGATATCTGGCTCACTGGTATAAGGACATCGGAAGCCGGGTACAAACGGGAGAGTTGCTCGCCGACATAGAGACTCCCGAAATCGATCAGGAACTCTTGCAGGCGCGGGCTACTCGGGATCAAGCTGAGGACCAGATGAAATTGGCGGAGACTTCCGCAAAGCGTTACGAAAATCTTCAGAAGATGGATGCGGTCGCGCAACAGGAGACTGACGAAAGAAGCAGCGCATACCTTCAAGGGCAGGCTCAATTTGCGAACGCCACTGCGAATTTACGTCGTTTGGGCCAGCTCGAATCTTTTAAGCATATTTACGCGCCGTTCTCCGGCGTGATCACGAAACGCAATATTGATATAGGGGCATTGATCAATGCCGGAAACAGCGGGCCGAACCAGGAGCTGTTCGATATGGCCAAACTAGACCCCATTCGCGTCTACGTCGATGTGCCAGAAATTTATGTGCCTGCGATTCGCAAGGGTGTGCAAGCCACAATCGAACTGGCGTCCCTGCCCGGACAACACTTCACCGGCGCCGTCGCCCGTACTGCGGACTCTATCGATCTCACTACGCGAAGGATGCGAACCGAGATAGATGTGCCTAATCCCAAGGGAGTGCTTTTACCGGGTGCATACGCGCAAGTTCACTTCGACGTGAACATAAAGACTCTCCGACTATCAGTTCCAGTCAATGCTCTGTTGTTCCGAGCCGAAGGTTTGCGGGCGGCGGTGGTCGGCTCTGACGGCAAAGTGCATTTGAAGCCAGTTGTGATCGGCCGCGACTACGGCACAACCCTGGAAGTGTTGGGCGGCCTGGAGCAGAACGACGCACTCATTCTAAATCCCAGCGACTCTTTGGAAGAAGGGCAGCAGGTTAAAGTCTCCACTCAGGGGGGCGGAAACTCATGAGGTGGGGCTCGGCCGCCTTCATCTTTCTTACCGTTGCGGGCTATGCTTCTGGACCGAAGTACAAGAAGCCCGACGTAGCCACGCCACAGAATTGGCAGACTCCCGCGCCGTGGCACCAGGCTAATCCCTCTGATTCAATCCCAAAAGGTGCGTGGTGGATTCTGTTCGGTGACCCCGAACTCAATCAATATGAAGAACGAGCCATGGCGAGCAATCAGACGCTAAAGGCCGCTGTCTCGCGCCTCGCAGAAGCGCGCGCTACGGCACGGGTGACGGCGGCTGGTCTTTATCCGGAGTTAGATTTGGGGCCATCCGTTTCCCGGCAGGAGCTTTCCGCAAATCGGCCGGCTATCGGTAACACGCAACCAACTTCGTCGATAACTTACAACCTGTTTACCATCCCGTTCACGTTGAATTACGAGGTCGATCTTTTTGGACACGTACGCCGAAGCGTTGAAGCGGCGAATGAGCAGTTTCAGGCCAGCGCGGCGGATCTGGAAAACGTTCGCTTGCTCGTGAGTTCCGACCTGGCGGCGGATTATTTTCAGGTACGGGAACTGGACGCTGAGACCGCCGTTCTGCAAAAAGCGATTGTTTACCAGCAGCAGGGATTGAAATTGGTGAACGAGAGGCATGATGGCGGCGTGGTATCGGGTCTCGACGTGGCTCAGCAGGCTACCATACTGGATTCATCCATTACCCAGGTTTATCTGCTTCAACAACAGCGCGCACAATACGAACATGCTCTGGCGATGCTTCAAGGATTGCCGGCTTCCGACTTTAAAGCGCCGGTGCGAGCTGTCGATACGCAACCGCCGACGATTCCGCTTGCGTTGCCGTCCGAGTTGTTGCAGCGCCGCCCAGATGTTGCCACGGCGGAAAGGCAAGTGGCGGCAGCTAATGCCCGCGTTGGTGTCGCCAGATCGGCGTTTTATCCAAGTATTTTGCTGCAGGGAAGCGGAGGCCTCGAAAGCATCAAAATATCCAGCCTCTTCAATGCTTCCAGCGCGTTGTGGTCGATCGGGCTTAGCGCTCTGGAGCCTTTGATTGCCGGCGGTAGACTCCACGGCCAGTTGGAATATTCGAAAGCGGCGTACGAAGAGAACGTTTCCAATTATCGGGAATCGTCTTTGGTTGCGTTTCAACAGGTCGAAGACGCTCTTGCCGGATTGAACGCTTTGCTCTCAGCATCGCAGTCACAAGAACGCGCGGTTCTTGATGCCGAGCGGGCCCTAAGCCTCGCCAATACTCGCTATACCGGTGGATTGGTAACCTACCTTGATGTTGTTGCCGCTGAGCAGCAGACGCTGACCAATGAGCGCCTTGCGACTCAAATCTTAGGTCAGAGGCTGGTGACTTCGGTCTACCTGATAAAAGCATTGGGCGGCGGTTGGGACAGCGCCAGCATTGCGGCAGTCGGAGTGAAGCCGAGTCTGAAGCAAGCTCTGCAACAGTGATTGCGGCTGCTACCTTCAATCGCTGATAAATCTAGCCGAAGATGTCCTTGACTTTTCCTAACAGGCTTCGGTGTTGAGGACTATTCTCTACTTTGGTGATTCCTTCCAACTCCTGAAGTAATTCCCGCTGCCGCTTGCTGAGCTTTTGCGGCGTTTGAACGTGGAACTCCACGAATAAATCCCCCTTACCGTGACCGTTAAGCACGGGAACGCCTTTGCCGCGAATGCGAGTGCGCGATCCGGATTGGGTGCCGTCCGGCACTTTGAGTTTGTGCTCCCCTTCGAGAGTTGGGATGGAGATCTCAGCGCCAAGCGCGGCCTGAGTATAAGAAATCGGGATCACGCAATGCAGGTCATTGCCTTCCCGCTCAAAGAAAGGATGCTGCTTCACGTGCAGCACTACGTAAAGATCCCCCGCGGATCCGCCATGAAGGCCGCCCTCACCAAGTCCGGTAAACCGAATCCGCGTGCCATCTTCGACTCCGGCTGGAATCTTCGCGTCGACAGACTTCTGTCGCAAGACTCGTCCCTCGCCTTTGCACTTCTGGCAGGGATCGGTGATGATGCTGCCCAACCCTTGACAGGTTGGACAAGTGCGGGTCACGCTGAGAAATGACTGTTGATAGCGAACCTGGCCTTGTCCTGCGCAGGTTCTGCACTGGACCGGCGCCTTGCCCGGAGCAGCGCCCGACCCACGACAGTCTTCGCAGGTCTCGTGGCGGCGAACCGTCACCTTTGTGTCTGTGCCGAACACCGACTCCTCGAATTCCAGCGTTATGTCCTCCCGCAAGTCAGCACCACGCTGACCGCGGCCCCGGCGCCGCGAGCCTCCGCCAAAAATATCGCTGAATCCAAAAAAGTCGCCGAAGATGTCGCTGAAATCGTGGAAAATTGCGGGATCGAAGCCACCGCCTCCACCGCCTGAACCACTGCTTACGCCGGCGTGACCGAAGCGGTCATACAGCGCACGTTTTTCGTTGTCGGCCAGAATTGCATAAGCCTCGCTCGCCTCTTTAAACTTCTCCTCGGCGTCGGGGTTGTTGGGATTGCGGTCAGGATGGAACTGCATCGCGAGCTTGCGGTAGGCGCTTTTGATCTCTTGATCGCTGGCGCCACGAGGCAAACCGAGAATGTCGTAATAATCGCGTTTTACGTTACTGGTCAGAATGATCTTCCCCCAAATATTGGATCGACCAAAGTTGGATCGACCAAATTTCGATCGACCAAGCTAGACCGACTATGATCGCGGATTTCTCGCGACTTTAACCATGGCAGGCCGCAAGAGTCTCTCCTTCAATTTGTAACCGCGCTGCAGTTCCTCGAGCACCTGATGATCTTCTGCGTCGGAGGTGTCCACCATCTCGATGGCCTCATGTACGCGCGGATCGAAAGGCTCCCCCTTTGCCGGAATCGGCTGGACCCCCAGCTTGACCAGCGCATCCTGCAATTGTTTATAGATGAGCTCGATCCCATTTCGGAACTCGGAATTTTGCGCCTTCTCATTTGCCGATGAGTCCGCACGTAACGCCCGTTCAAAACTATCCATGATCGGCAGCAAAGCTCTAATGGTGTCACTTTGTGCGTAGTCACGATAATCTTGCTGCTCTCGGGCCGCGCGTTTCCGCGCGTTGTCGAATTCCGCCTGTGCCCTAGCCAGCCGGTCTATTAACGTGTCACGCTCAGCGGTGACTTTTTGCAATTCGCTTCCATCGGCCGGAACACTTTGGCGAGCTGCGGAGACTTCTACACCTTCGGAGATCTCGTCTGCCGCGGGAAGCTCGCGATCCGCATTCATTTCGGGTTTTCCATTTCTTCTTGCCATAACTTGGTTACTCATTTTCATTCAGAATTTTGTCAAAGAGACGGGCGATGTACGACACTGCCGTCATCGTGTGTTCGTAATCGATTCGAGTTGGGCCAATAACGGCCAACGATCCTCGAACCTCGCCGCCTACGCGCGCCGGAGCACCGATCAAAACGAGATTGCGCATGGATGGCATTGCTTCATCTAGTCCAATTACTACCCGTACGGCTTCCTGCTTGGCGTCAAGGTATGCTCCCAACAACTCCACAAGCTTTTGTTTTTCTTCGAGTGTCTTCAGCAACTCTTGCAGCCGGACGCGATCGCTTTCACCTGAAACGAGATTCGCAGCCCCTTCGACAAATACTACTTGCGACGCATCGTCGGAAACCAGAGCGCCCTGGCGATAGAGTTGCTCCACCGACGTCATAAGCCGATCACACTCGCTACGCTCCTGCTCCAGCCTGCGGGACAATTCGGCACGCATAGCTTCCATGGTCCAGCCCCGGAAGTTCTCATTGATGAAGCGGGCTGCGGCGTCCAGATCAGACTGCGGCAGGTCCAACCGAAGCACGCGATCGCGGACGACGCCGGACTTTGTCACTACTACAGCCAAGACTTTTTGATCACCCAGCCGCGAGAAATACACATGCTCCAAAGCATTCTTGGGACCTCCCATTACAACCGCGACGCCCACGTTGCGTGAGATGAGCGAGAGGACGTGTGAGGTTCGCTCCATAAATTCCTCAACGTCAGTGACTCCCTGCAGAGACCCTTGAATAATGCTCTGATTTTCATCAGAGAGAGACGCCTGTCCCGTAATCTGCTCGACGTAATAACGATAGGCCTCCGCGCTCGGAACTCTTCCAGCGGACGTGTGGGGTTGCTCTAAGTAGCCGGCGTCGGCTAAATCCGCCATCACATTGCGAATTGTCGCCGGACTCAGTCCTTCGCGATTTGATCGCGCGAGAGTGCGCGATCCGACGGGCTCGCCTGTGGCAATGAAAGTTTCCACAATGGCGGTCAGGATCTCGCGTCCCCGTTCACCGATAGGAGCTACAGGTTGCATATTAGATCTTTTATCAGAACGAGTTACGGCTTTGGCAGGCTATCTTCAGTGGCGCACGAAAAGTAAATACTGTATATCCATACGCTTACCATCTACCGCCAAATTCCCCCCGACTGCACTGATTCTAGGAACGGTCTGCGAGGCTGTCAAGATAGCGGACCGTTCACCCAGAACGGATCGAGGCAGGAGCGTGACTGCACTAAGCCGCAACTCAATTAGATGCAGTCAGTCAGATAAGGAACCAAGAGCTATTGAATTTGGATCACGCTTTCAGGTGCGTCGGCGGTAATCTCGCGCACGCGGTCGACTACCTTGCGGGCAAATCCATAGAGCGACTTAGCGTGCGCAGAATCTTCCCCGTTGAGGACGGTGGGTTTGCCGCTGTCTCCGGCTTTGCGAATTTCGGGATCTAACTCAATATTTCCGAGGAACGATACATCGAATTGCGCGGCAGTTTTTTCCGCCCCTCCCCGGGAAAAAATGTCGATCTCGTGATGGCAATGCGGACATGTGAAATAACTCATGTTCTCCACCATGCCGACGATATCAACTTTCATCTGCCGAAACATTTCGATGGCTTTGCGCGCATCCTGCAGGGAAACATCCGAAGGAGTTGAGACCACAATCGCTCCCGTAAGCGGAACAGTTTGGATGAGAGAGAGAGCTACGTCGCCTGTTCCGGGAGGCAAGTCGACAACCAGGTAGTCGAGCTGGCCCCAAACCACTGACCCAAGAAATTGCTTGACGATGGAATGCAGCATCGGCCCGCGCCAAATCAAGGGCTTGTCGCCGGGATTCAGAAAGCCGACGGAAATTACTTTCAACCCATGCACTTCAAGGGGCTCGATGCGATTGTCTCCGAGCACCTTCGGCTGAGCACTGATCCCCAGCATGAGCGGCACGTTCGGACCGTAAACGTCGGCGTCCAAAAGGCCAACTCTGTATCCTAACTTCGCGAGCACCAAGGCCAGATTTACGGCGAGCGTCGTCTTGCCGACCCCACCCTTTCCGGAACCGACGGCAACAATTGCATTCACTCCGGGCAACGGCTGGGGTGCCGGTGGTTGCTGGCCTGGACGGGGAGGCATGGACGCGGACAATGTGCTGCCTTTCAAAGCGAATGACGCTACGAGAATTATACAGTGGCATTCAGCACTCAGCATTCAGCACTCAGCGAACAAGACCGATTGCTGAATGCTTATCGCGTCTAATTCGTCAGGAAGCTCTTTTCAAGCCACAGTTGAAGGTCGCGCTTAGTGGAGTCTTGCTGGGATACGAAACGCACTCCCGCATGGCCTTGATGATTTTGCCATGCCACTTCCGCCTGCAAATTCAACGCGTGCTTTGTTCCGGGGAGCGCAAAACTGACTTGCAAAGGTCCCTCGGCGGGCAGCGGCTGGGTTAACGCAACCCTTAGACCGCCCTGGCTCAGATTCATGACCTGCGCGTCAACCCGCTTCGGCCCGCAGCTAAACGAAACTGGTGTATTCAGGGGATGACGATGATAACGGAGCCTTCCATCTACGATCATGCTTCTCGCGGCGGAAAGGGTGCGAACGGCTTGCTCGACTGAAATTGGCTTCAGAAAGGAGAACGTTGCACTGGATTCTTCGGATACTCCCTTGCGACGACGGGAACCGCTGAAAATGATTATGGGAACCGTTTGTTGAAACGTTCCACCCGGCAGTCCCTGCAAAAAGTCGCTGGATCCCTCCAGATCGCTGTCTACAATGAGCGCGTCAATTTTCGACTTTGCAAGTTTTGCGCTGGCACGCAGCGGTTGCGTTTCGACGTTGACTTCAATATGCAACGCGCTGAGGATGCATTCAAGAACGCTGATTTCCGGCCAGTCGCGGGACAGGACCATCGATGAAAGTGTCATCCCGCAACTCTAGTCCGTGGAGTAATGCGCCCATAGATAACCAACGTAACAGACGCATATTCTAGGCTTGCGCAGCCTTTTCTTTTCCTCGATACCATTCGATGGTGCGGCGTAGGCCCTCTTCAAAATGCACGACTGGCTTGTATCCGAGACATTCTTCGGATCGTGTTAGATCGGCGAGCGAGTGTTTTACATCTCCCGCGCGTTCTGGTCCGTACTTCACTTCGCCCGGGTAGCCGATGAGTTTCTTCAACAGTTGAAACATTTCGCTCAGATCGATTCTCCGACCGGTTGCAACGTTGAAAACTCCGCCGGCAACTTTTGCCGCTGGAGCTTTGCAAGCCAGCATATTGGCCTGGATCACATTATCGATGTAGGTGAAGTCGCGGCTTTGCTTGCCGTCGCCGAATATTGTGGGTGGCTGTCCCGCCAGCATCTGCGTGATGAATTTCGCCAGCACACCTGAATAGGGCGACGTTGGATCCTGTCGCGGACCAAAAATATTGAAGTAACGGACGGAAACGGTTTGGAGTCCGTAGCAACGAAAAAACGACGTCATGTAATATTCGCTGGCCAACTTTGCGACCGCGTAAGGCGAAATCGGATTGGGGACCATGCCTTCGTGTTTGGGCAAGGTGGGCGTATCTCCGTAGGCGGAAGACGAAGCCGCGTAAACCACCCTTTTGACCTTCGCTTCCCGTGCAGCCACCAACACGTTTACGGTTGCATCAACGTTAGCGCGATTGCTTTCCAAGGGATTTGCTACGGACCGGGGAACCGACGGGATGGCGGCCTGATGCAAGACGTAATCCACTTCAACACAGGCATCCTGAACTGCCCCGAGATCGAGCAGATCAGCCTCGCGAAAATCAATGCGATCTAAAATCTCAGCAATGTTTTCCCGCTTGCCAGTAGAGAAATTGTCGATGCCGCGAACCTGATCGCCTTGTGCAATCGCAGCCCGTGCGAGTGAAGATCCTATAAAACCTGAAATGCCAGTAATAAGATATGTGGACATGGCCCTGTCCATCATAATGGATGATTGACGAACGCCGCCGGCGGATCATTTCTGTGTGTGATTGAAGGGCATTTGTCAAAACGCACGGGCGGCTGGGCACGGCTTTCAGCTGTGCCGAAGAACCGATTGCCTAGACTCGCGGCACGACTGGAAGTCGTGCCCTCCCAGACTCGGGTTCGTCAATTGCCATTCTTATCTGCTGCCAAAGTTGTTCTTTGCCGACGCCCGTCTTGGCCGAGAACGGGATCACCGTGGCGCTGGGAAGATTTTCAGCAGAAAGCCTCAGCGCATTCCGCAGTTGATTGCCTGAAAGCCGGTCGCTCTTGGTTGCAACAATTACGAAAGGTCGACCGCTTGACTGCAAAAATTCCGCAAGGCGCTTATCGCTCTCCTGCGGCGGCACACTGATGTCGATCAACGCCAGGCAAAGTGCGAGGCAAGGACGCTCATTGAGATAAGGTTCAATGAAGCTGGGCCACTGGCTGGATATTTCTCGCGAGATTTTTGCATACCCATATCCCGGAAGGTCGGTGAATATTACCTCAGGCTGAGGTTTACCCGGCCAGCGCACTTCGAAGAAATTTATGCTGCGTGTGCGTCCAGGAGTTGAGCTGGTTTTCGCGAGCTTGGCCCCCAGCAGGGAATTGATCACGCTGGACTTGCCGACGTTGGAGCGACCCAGAAATGCTACTTCAGGAAGAGCAGGAGCAGGGAAGTGGGCAACGTCGCTAGCCGACAACATGAATCGTGCCAAGACACGCATAAAACAGTTTGCAGGTTTGAAAAGTAACTTGCAAGGTAAAATGCTAATTCAGATAGTGTTCAGGGACCCGTAGCTCAACTGGATAGAGCACTGCGCTTCGAACGCAGGGGTTGGGAGTTCAAGTCTCTCCGGGTCCACCACTCCACTGCTCCTGACTGCCAATCCAATGTTCTTTCCGCCGCGTACTACTCCCGAAGGCAGTTGAAATCACAAGGAGCAATCAAATGAACAAGAAAATGGCAGGACTATTGTTAGGTGTCGTAACGCTTATGGCGACTCTCGTCGTCGGTCAACAAGATCCCATGGTTGGCGGGCAGGCGATGTTTCCCAGCAAGAACATTATTGAGAACGCCGTCAATTCACCCGACCACACTACGCTCGTCGCCGCGGTAAAAGCCGCGGGGCTTGTGGACACATTAGAGGGTGCCGGGCCCTTTACCGTATTTGCCCCGACCAACGAAGCTTTTAGCAAGCTTCCAACAGGGACGGTCGATAATTTGCTGAAACCAGAAAACAAGGACATGCTGACCAAGGTCCTCACCTACCACGTTGTCGCTGGAAAGCTCAGCGCCGCGGACCTCAAGAAACAGATTAAAGATGGTCACGGACAGGCAACGCTGAACACTATTAGTGGTGGAACCCTGACCGCAATGATGCAAGGCAAGAATATCGTTCTGAAGGACGATAAGGGGGATGTTTCGACGGTTACGATTGCGAATGTCTTCCAGTCGAATGGCGTTATTCATGTGATTGACACGGTGCTGTTGCCAAACTAATGCTCTCTGCGGAGACTCGGGAATGGCGTGGGGTTGGGAGGGCACGACTTCCAGTCGTGCCGTTAAATCGGCAAAATCGAGTGTTCGGCACGGCTAAAGGCCGTGCCCTCCCGTTTGGGCCATAATCCACCGTGTGGCGAGAGCCTATTGGCGGTATCTGGAGAGAACATCTTCGCTCGAAATTACTCCTTCGAGCTTCCCAAAATCCGCCCTGCTTACAACCGGCACCACATCTGTCTGGTTTACGTAGCGCAACGCCACATCAAGAGGAAGATCGGGATGCAGCACCGGCAGCGGCTGTGGGGGCAGAATCGAGCTCAGAGTTAGTTCCGCTTTCCCCTCGCTCAGCGACGTTTGCAGAAGCCGCCTCGTGACAGATCTCCAACCAGTCGGATTGAACCGAACGAGGAAGAAGTCTGCAGACGATTGCTGGATTCGTTCGTTGGCCTGCTGAACGCTTTCTCGCGAATCGAGAATAGGAACATCGATTTGGCGCATGGCGTCCTCGATCCGAAGTATGTTTTCTTCGCGCTGCTCCTCCATTGACGGTAAATCGAGGCCATCCTGCCGGGACAGCAAGTCAAAAATAGGCACAGGCTGCAAGCTGCGCGAGAAAACGTACGCAACCGTATTGGCAATGATGACGGGAACAATGATGGAATATTCACCACTCACTTCAAGCACCATAAACACAGATGTCATGGGCGCGCGGAGAAATCCTGCGAAAAGCACTCCCATCCCAACCAATGCATAGGTTCCGGTTGAGCCAGTAAGGTGCGCGCCCCAAAAATGGCGCTCGAGGCCTCCAACGGCGCCTCCTAGCATCGCGCCTATAAATAGGGTAGGCGCAAACATTCCTCCCGGCGTGCCACTTGTGAACGAAAGCGTGGTTGCGAGAATCTTCAAGCCCGCGAGAGTGGCAAGCATTTGCCACGTGAATTGATCATGCATTGCCTGATCCATAAATTCGTATCCCGCGCCCATTACCTGCGGAGCGCCAAAGTAGCCAATCAATCCGATGATCAAACCAGCGGCTGCTGGCTGAAAGTATTGCGTCCAGTGGGGCAGGGCTCTGAGGCGCGGACGAAAATAGGCAATGCTTTTGGCGAAGATCACCGAAGCAATTCCACCAACGAGTCCGAGCAGGGCATAAGCAATAAGTTCCGATGGACGGGCAAGTGTGATCGCCGGAATGCGAAACAACGGCTGTGATCCCAGAAACCAACGGACCACTACGACACTCGAAACTGCCGAAAGAACGACCGATCCGAGGATGCCCGCGCTCCATCGGCCAATAACTTCTTCAATCACGAACAGAACCGCCGAGATGGGAGCATTGAACGCCGCAGCCAATCCCGCTGCGGCTCCCACCGGCGCGAGCAACCGCAATTTCTCGCGGGACAATTCCATTCGACGCCCGAGCGCCGAAGCCAGGCTCGCTCCGATTTGCAACGATGGATCTTCGGGGCCTAAGGAATGGCCTGCACCAATGGCCAGCGCTGCCGTAACAAACTTGCCGATTGCAGTGCGAAAGGGTATGTAACCGTTAAAAATGTAAAGAGCGGATTTAGTCTGATTAACTCCGCTCCCGCGGACTTGAGGAAAGACATGGATGACGAGAATCGCAACCAGCAGACTAACCGCCGTCGGCGCCACCAAAAGCCGTAGGTCATGAGCCTGCAAGGCCGGTCCCAAAAGCGCAATACGCGTCCAATCGATTGCCAGACGGAAGCAGACCACCGCCAGTCCCGAGAACAGCCCGACAAAAACCGCCAACATCAGGAAGAATCGATCCTCGCGAAACGTACCTCCCCAAGAGGCGGGGCGGAGAAGTCTTGGAACTGGAGAGCCGCCGGCAGGAAGGCCTGGATCGGGAGTTATAACCTCATTCTCGGACAAATCGGCCTGCGGCAAATCACTCATCGATCCACCCCGTTGCGATCCTGCGCGAGTAGTAACAGTGCCTGATCAAGACCGACGGGATCGCCACATTCTTTTTGGGTTTGAAGTTCGATTTGAAAAACGAGATCCATTACGGATTCAGTGACGTTCCGGCCCAAAGGCAGCGCCGCGACGCGAAACCTTGCCCTTCATGGCTTTCCAGTCTTGTAGCAGTGAGGTTAAGCCAGAGGAAGAGGAGTCATCCGAAGTACCTTGCTTCTTCGCGCATTCCTCAAGCCGCGCCCCTGCCCGATCGAACGATATCTTAATCCGGCGGTCGCGCGCTGAAGTCGAAATATCGCGAACAAAGGGATCAATTTCCAAAATCAATCTTGCGGTTTGAAGCAGCTGCGAGACGCTCGAATTGGAGGGATCGAGCCTAATAGCCGTTACTAAATATTCTTCAGCTGTGCCGTAGCGGTGCAATTGGAAAGCGGCTTCCCCGGCTCCGGCATACGCACCTGCGTTCTTACGATCATGCTTCACAATAGCCTGGTATTCGGAGAGAGCATGCTCGTAATCTCCTAACCTCTCGAACATCCGTGCCAATCGAGTTTCAAGCTCCGCCTCAGGGGGGAGAGAAGCGGCCAGCGTAATTAATTCAGCCTGAGCCTGTGGGCGGGCGTTTTGTCGCAGCAGGAAATCGACCAGTTCGAATTGTGCATTGCGACGATGAGTTTCTGGGTCTGAGTCCCAAATGCCGTACGTTGCGTTGTGATAGTAGTGAATGGCCTCATCAGTTCGGCCTTCCCGAACTGCTAGGCGCCCCAAGGCTAAATTTACAGCACCGTCTTCGGGGGAGCGCTCCCAAAGATTCATCAAGTAGGATTTAGACTCGTCGGTTCGCCCAGTATCTCGCAGGGCGCGAGCAAGGCTGAGTTGGTATTGAAAGTCGCTACGATTGTAAGTAAGCGCGGCTCGAAAATATCCGATGGCACGATCCGGTCTTCCCGAATCCAGATCCATTTGGCCTTGCGCATATAGGTGCCGCGCCAAAGCCTTTTCTTGCTCACGAAAGCGGTTGACCAGATGAGTTACCGCTAGAAAGGCCAACACTGAGGTTATCGATAGAAGTGAGATTATGATCGGAGGGCGCCGAAGAACGGATTTCAGATTATGGAGCGATACCACCAGGGGCACATCTTTATCGTACATCAAAGATTCGCGCAATTTGACTGGCTACGATTACGGGGCCTACCATAACCGAACCGCTTGGTGCGCGCAGCCGCAATTTGATATCGGAGAAAATTCTAAGAAATGGGTGGATCTCCACTTAGGGAAAAATTATTGTCTTCGACCGGCGATCACCCAAATTTCAACTCTCTAGCTGCCAGATGTGGCCGTCGAAGATGGCCCCGTTCCTTACATACGCTGCTCGCGATTTTAATAGTCGGAACATATCAATTCACCGCGCCGGTTCGCGTAGAGGCCGCACAAAACAGCGCGGCGCAACCCACACCGCAAGAAAAACCGCCGCTTCCCAAAGCCGAAGATTCTGACCCGCAAGATCCAGACCAGCCGCTGCCCCAAGATACAGGCTCGTCCGGCTTAAAAGAAATGCTGTTGCGCCTGCAAACCACCGCGCGCATGCTGCAAGTTACGGCTCATCCAGATGACGAAGATGGCGGAATGCTCACCCTTGAATCCCGGGGAAAGGGCGTCTCCACGGTGCTGCTAACGCTCAATCGAGGCGAGGGCGGGCAAAACAAAGTTGGCAGCAATCTGTTCGAACGTCCTGGGAGTCCTTCGCACGTTGGAATTGCTAGGGGCAGATCGCTATTACGGAGTTGACCAACGATTCACGCGAGTAGCCGACTTCGGATTCTCAAAGACTCCGGAGGAAACATTTCAGAAGTGGGGCGGCCACAACGTCGCACTTGGAGATATGGTCCGGGTGATCCGTACATTCCGGCCGGACGCGATCATCGCGCGCTTCAGCGGAACGGATCGCGATGGACATGGACATCATCAGGCTTCCAGCATGTTGTCGCGTGAAGCTTTCCACGCTGCTGCCGATCCGAGGCGCTTTCCCGAGCAGATTAACGATGGACTGTTGCCATGGCAGCCGAAGAAGCTCTACATCGGTAACGTGTGCGGATTTGGAGCCAATACTTGTCCCGATGAAAATTACACTCTCCGACTGAACACGGGTGAAATCGATCCATTGTTGGGAATGTCTTATGCCCAGTTTGCAATGTTGGGTCTTCGCCATCAGCTATCTCAAGGCGCCGGTGGATTCTCGGTTGGCCCCGGGCCGCGATACACATATTACAAGCTCGTGGATTCGGTTCTGCCGCCTCACGTTCTTCCCAATGGTCACGAAAATAGTTTCTTTGACGGCATCGATGTAACCCTTCCCGGTCTGGCGAACCGTCTTGGGGATGACGCATCTAAGCTCCCGCACTTTCGCTCTGAATTGCAACGCATACAAACGGAGATCGTAGGAGCGTCCCATGACAAGGTGACCAGCCATGCGGCACTCCCCCTGCTCGCAGCTTTAAATCAGTTTGAAGCACTCGTCCACGAGGTAGAAGGAAGCGCCCTGGACGCGCGTCAAAAGCTCGATTTGTTGACTGTACTTCAAGAAAAGCGTGAGCAATGCGAGACCGCTGCGAACCTTGCGATGGGTATTTCGATGGAAGCAACCGTCGCTCCCGCAAAGGGCCCCAAAGAGGCGGTTCCATCCGAAGCAGATGCTCTTACCGTGGTATCGCCTGGCCAGCGATTGACCGTTCTCGTGAAATTTCACAATGGCTCGAAATACCCTCTCAAGATAGAGAAATTATCCATCGAGTCTTCGCAGGATTGGGTTACTGGAACCTACAAAGGAGACAATCGAAAGTTTTTGAAACCTGGGGAAGACTTCTATGCCAACTTCCGTTTGACGGTTCCGGCAGGCGCGCCGGCGACGCGTCCTTATTGGCATCGCGACGATCCAGAGACAGAGAGTATCAACAAAATTGATGATGAAAACTATGCGACGTTGCCGTTTCCTCCTCCGCCGTTAAAGGTTCATGCTGACTACCGCATAACAGGAAGGGCTGATCTTGCGATTCAGGGGTACCAAGTGAAGGGCACAGATGGGCCAAGCGGAGCGATTGCCTCCCCAGTGCTGGTCCCATTTTTAGATGAAACTGGCAAAAAACGCGAACGTGATTTGGCGGTAGCTCCTGTCTTTTCGGTAATATTCGAACCGGGCACGCAGGTCATTTCTACGAACGAGGGTTCCAGCAAGACTGTGAAAGTTGGAGTCGCTAACAATCTGACCGGAGTAGAAAAGGGCATCTTGAGACTCGATGTTCCCGCGGGATCGAGAGTTGAACCCGCCCAAGTGCCAGTCGAATTTCACAATCGCGGTGAGAAGCAGGAGTTTGAGTTCAAAATATTCCTTGGCAACTTGAAAGAGGGAAAATTCGAGGCCCGAGCGGTCCTTGACTATAACGGTAAGCGTTTTTCCGAAGGATACAGCCTTGTGACCCGGGAAGATCTTGGGGCATTCTATTACTATCAGCCCGCCGTGCAGCGCGTAAGCATGGTGAACGTAAAAATCCCCACCGGCATAAGGGTCGGATACATTATGGGAGCCGGAGACGACATCCCGACGGTACTCAAACAAATCGGAATGGACGTTACTATTCTTCCGGCGGAAAAGCTCGCGACCGAGGATTTGTCGAAATATGCAACCATCGTTTTGGGCATTCGCGCCTATGACACCCAAAAAGACTTAATAGCAAACAACAATAAGCTGATCAACTACGTTTCAAACGACGGCACTCTGGTGGTGCAGTACAACGCAGGCGTAGCCGACTTCAACAAAGGAAACCTCACGCCATATCCGGCGCAGCTTAGCCGCGAGCGCGTTACCGTGGAAGAGGCCCCGGTTGAGATTCTTCACCCAGAAGATCAAGTCTTTCATTTTCCAAATCAAATTACGCCGTCCGATTTTGATGGATGGGTACAAGAGCGTGGCCTTTATTTCATGGACAAATGGGACTCTCACTTCACGCCGCTGCTTAGCTGCCATGACCCAGGGCAACCAGACCAAAAGGGCGGACTACTCCAGGCTCAATTTGGCCACGGCACTTATATCTATACCGGCTATGCGTTCTTCCGTCAGTTGCCAGACGGAGTCCCGGGCGCTGTTAGGCTATTTGTCAACCTTTTGAGCGCCGGACATGAGGGGAAGGCTGCGAACCAAGTGTCAGCCCACTGAAATCACGTAGGGACAGCCGCCCTCGGCTGTCCGGTTGAGCGAAGCTCAAAAGTCCGCTAGACCGTTCTTACAACGATGTACTCCATCGAATGTCCAATCAAAGCCAAGCCGAAGATTCCCCTAAGTTGATCCGGGGTATCGGTCTCACCAGCGCGATTTCTCTCAACATGACGGACATGATTGGCGTCGGTCCATTCATCACTTTGCCGCTGATCGTAAGCGCAATAGGTGGCCCTCAGGCGATGCTGGGTTGGATCGCAGGGGCAATTTTCGCCCTATGCGATGGCTTGATCTGGGCGGAACTTGGTGCGGCGATGCCGGGCTCCGGCGGTTCGTATCGTTACCTACGAGAGATTTATGGGCCGATGCGACTGGGCAAATTGATTGCGTTTCTCTTCATCTGGCAACTTTCGTTCAGTGCGCCTCTTTCAATTGCGTCAGGCTCGATCGGACTCGCGGGTTATGCTTCGTACTATTGGCCGGGCCTCGAGCACCAGTACGTTGCCCGCAACTGGGATTTGCAAATTCCACTCCTAGGGCCGTTGCACCTTCGCTGGTTGATATCTGGAGCCACGCTCCTGGCAGTCGGAGTCGTCGTTTTCGCGGTGTTCCTTCTTTATCGCAGGATCACCAGCATAGGATGGATGTCAAAGGCTCTTTGGCTAGGCGTGATGATTACAATCGGCTGGATTATTTTCGCGGGGCTAACTCATTTTGACCGGTCGCTCGCCTTCAGCTTCCCTCCCGGTGCATTTAGCTTGTCTCGTAACTTCTTTCTGGGACTGGGCGCCGCCATGCTCGTTGCCACCTATGATTATTGGGGTTATTACAATGTTGCCTTCCTCGGCGACGAGGTCAAAGATCCCGCAAAGACGATTCCGCGAGCTCTTTTGCTTTCCATTCTGCTTACCGCCTGTCTATATGTAGTGATGAATGTCTGCATCCTGGGCGTGATTCCGTGGCAGCAGATCGCCCGGCCGGCCGAATCGAACAGCGGATTGTATGTGGTTTCGCTCTTTATGAAGAAGATCTACGGGCCGTGGGCAGCTAACCTGATCACTGGCCTGGTGATGTGGACAGCCTTTGCTTCGGTTTTTTCCCTTATCCTCGGGTATTCCCGCGTGCCTTACGCAGCCGCTCTGGATGGCAACTATTTCCGAGCGTTTGCCAAGGTGCATCCAGAATACAGGTTCCCATATGTCTCCCTGCTAGCGCTTGGCGGCGGGGCGCTGGTGTTTTGCTTTCTCCCACTGGCCGATGTCATTGCGGCGCTGGTAGTCATCCGCATAACCCTCCAGTTCCTGATGCAGGCGATTGGAGTGATCATTCTGCGCATAAGAGAGCCGAATCTGGCGCGTCCCTTTCGGATGTGGCTATACCCACTGCCGGCGCTCGCCGCGATCGTCGGATTCATCTTCATTCTGATTTCACGCACTGGATCGCTTGTTCAGCTTCGTTACGCTCTTCTAATTCTTCTAACCGGCACGGGGATCTTTCTCGCGCGAGCTTGGCGTGAGAGGCAATGGCCGTTCGAAGGTAGCGTTGTACGCTCCGTCCCTGAGGGAGCCGGTAAGTAGTTATGGCCGATTCGCTGAATAGTCCGTTGCCTGGTAATTTACGGGCTAATTTACGGACTCCGCGCGGCGAATCGCCATGGTCACCGCTGGGCGAGCCCCTCTTCCGGTCACTGTGGATCGCAGCCGTAATTTCCTACACCGGGACGTGGATGCAGAACGTCGGCGCAGGCTGGCTGATGACGCAGCTCACTATGTCCCCGCTAATGGTGGGTTTAGTGCAGGCCGCAACAGCCGTGCCGGTGTTCCTCGTGATCTTGCCTGCTGGCGCATTGGCCGACATGGTCGACCGGCGCCGCTTCCTATTAGTCACGCAGGGCTGGATGGTAATGGCTTCAGCCGCGCTTGGCGTTCTCAGCCTCATGCACCACATCACTCCCTGGGTGTTGCTTGGTTTTACGTTCGTGCTTGGGCTGGGCGCTGTGATGAATGATCCGGCTTGGCAGGCAATCACGCCGGAGATTGTCTCCGGCCGTCGCCATGCTTCAGCCGTCGCGCTAAATTCCGTCGGCTTTAATGTTGCGCGCGCCGTGGGTCCCGCCCTCGGAGGAATGGTGATCGCCGCCACCAACTCCGGCGTCGCGTTCCTCCTGAACGCCCTTTCGTTTTTCGGAGTAATTTTCTTTCTCTATCGGTGGCGGCGTCCCGCACTCGAACAAGTCGAGACAGGACACGTTATGGCCGCGATTCACACTGGAATTCGCTACGGCGTCGATACGCCGCTAGTGCGGTGTGTGCTCATTCGCACCGGAGCTTTCAGTCTGGCGGCGAGCTCTCTGCTCGCACTGCTTCCGATTCTTGCCCGTCCTCACGGACCTACCGGATACGGCCTATTGCTGGGATCGTTCGGATTAGGAGCGCTTGCAGGCGCGGCGGTTCTGCCTCGTCTTCGCAACCAGCTTTCAGTGGACGGCGTGGTCGCATTTGCAATCGTGGTTTTTGCCTTAATGACGTTCGCCGCCGGACGCGTGCAAACATTTAGTCTGCTTTGTCTGGTATTGTTCACAAGCGGAACTGCATGGATCGGAATTTTGGCTTGCTTGAACGTCGCCGCGCAAACCATGTCGCCACCCCGGTTGAGAGCAAGAGCGCTGTCGATGTACTTGCTTGTGTTACAGGGAGGAATGGCGATCGGCAGCGCGGCGTGGGGAGCGTTGGCGTCGAGGGTTGGCATTCCCTGGACATTCCTTTGCTCAGCTCTTGCTCTAATCGCGGGACTGCTTACTGTAAAGCAATATAGACTCTCTGAGCGCGAGATCGAGCTTGCTCCATCGGTGATTCGGGATTAGCCGTTGGGTCGTTTACAGTCTGCGAAATCCGAAAGTAGCAAATGGGAGGGCCCGACTTTAGTCGGGCCGTGTGTGACGCGAATCAATGATCGGCCCGACTAAAAGTCGGGCCCTCCCATCCGATCAATTTCTTCGAATTAAAGCGCTGATCTGCACAGTACTTTTGGTCAAATCTGAGACGTAGCACGCTACGTCTTTTCACTCAAAGAGGAGAAACAATGAAACTACTGAAGTCGTTTTGCGCGTCTCTGTTGTTACTTAGCTGCGGAATCGCCGCAGCACAAACCGCTAAACCCGATGTACGCCACACGCCGAGCGAAATTCTGGATCACGCGCTCACCAATGCCGAAGGCGAATTCGTGCCCGCAGCGGACGCTATGCCGGAAGACAAATATTTATTTGCTCCCACCAGCGGAGAATTCAAAGGAGTGCGTACATTTGCCCAGCAGGTTAAACACGTGGCAGCCGTCAACTACATACTCGGCGCCGCGATTCTCGAAGAGAAGCCCCCAGTCGAACTGGGCGGTGAAAACGGCCCCGATTCGATAACATCAAAAGCCGACATCATGAAGTTCTTGAAAGATTCCTTTGCCTATCTGCACAAAGCTATGAATTCTCTTACCGATAAGAATCTGACCGACAACGTCAAAAGTCCCTTTGGCCAAGGCATGAGTACCAGGCTTGGATGGGCAACTATCTCCATAGCTCATCCTTTTGATCACTATGGCCAGATGGTGGAGTACCTGCGAATGAATGGCATCATTCCGCCCGCAAGCCGAAAGTAGTTCCCAACAAAATTCCTAACGAAAAAGACCGGCTAACTTCCGGTCTTTTTCTTTTTGCGAAGAGGAGGGTAATGCGAACTGCCTCCGCGTTCGGTGATGGTGGCTGAAATCAATTCGGCGGAGAGTCCCGCACCGCGAAGATGATTCTTCACCCGAGTCTTAAGTCCTATAATCGATGCCTTCGGATCAACGAAAATAAGTGCGGATGGACCAGCGCCGCTCAAGACCACTCCAAGAGCTCCCGACGCGCGATCAAGATTTTGCAAGGCAGCCAATAATGGGCACAGGGATGCCCGATAGGGTTGGTGTATTCGATCTTCCAACGCACCCGCTAGCAGCCGCGGTTGCCCCTGTATGAAGGCCGCGAGCAAAAACATAGAGTTTTGAATATTGCTGACAACGTCTGCACGGTTATACATTGCCGGAAGGACCCGGCGGGCTTCCTCAGTTGATAGGCTTTCTTCAGGGACCGCCAGCAACAAGGGCCACTTTCCTTTCGGCAGGATGCGCACAGTTTGTGCTTGGCCGTCACCCGACATTCGGGCCACCGTCAAGCCACCGAGCCAGCACGCGGCAGCATTGTCCGCATGATGCTCGCGTCGTGACGCTTCCCCAACGATTCGGCTTTCCGTCCAGCGCAATTTTCCGAAATGGACGGCGAGGGCAATCCCCGCAAGACGCGCCGCCGCAGACGATCCGCAGCCCTTGCCAATCGGAATCTCATTATCGATCTGAAGCGAAAGCGGCTGCACTGGCGTTCCTTCGCTCTCCAGAACTGCGCGGTAAGTCGCAAGGATAAGATGATTCTCGAGGCGGCCACAAATGTCCGCGTTTCGCCCCCTGGCCTGGATTGAGAATTCTTTGCCCGCTCGCGCTTTGACTCTAAGAAATAAGTTGAAAGCGAGGGCCGCCGCATCGAAAGCTGGCCCAAGGTTTGCGGATGTCGCCGGAAGAACCAGTTCCACCGAGTCCCGGTTATTCATCCCGAAATTTCTCCAGAACTTTGATAACCGCGCCCGCACTGGCCTCAAGAACTATCGGAGCGCGCTGCTGCGCCACGAGGGTTGGGTCGACGCTGCCGGGAAACAAATCCCCACGATGAAATTTCAGCGTGAAGTCCGGATCTTTCAAAAGATGGCCCGTCAAAATTAACACCGTGATCTCGTGCCGCTTTACGAAGCCCTGGCTCACTAACTTCTTGAGACCGGCGAGCGTTACGGCGGAAGCCGGTTCGCAGCCGATTCCTTCGGCTCCTATTTCGGCCTTTGCCAGCGCAATTTCGGCTTCGCTCACTTGCTCGACGGTTCCGCCAGTCGCGTCGAGCACCCGGACAGCTTTCTTCCATGAGGCCGGGCTGCCGATTCGAATTGCAGTCGCCATAGTCTCCGCACGGACCGAGATCAGTTTCTCACCGCCGTTCTCGCGCACTGTTCGCACCAGCGGATTCGCGCCTTCCGCCTGAATGATTGAAACCTTGGGCAGTCTCGAAATAAAACCAAGCTGCTTCATCTCCAGAAAGGCCTTCCCAACCGCCGATGAATTGGCGAGATTTCCGCCGGGTACGATCACGTGGTCTGGAGATTCCCAATCCAACTGCTCCAGTAATTCAATGGCTGCGGTCTTCTGCCCTTCGACGCGATAAGGATTGATCGAGTTCAGCAGATAGACCGGCTCATGAAGCACAACTTCGTTCAGTATTTTCATGCAGCCATCGAAGTCTGTCTTCAGTTGGCACGTAATCGCACCGTAGTCCAACGCCTGCGACAGTTTGCTCCATGAGATCTGCCCTTCAGGGATCAAAACCAGGCTGCGCATTCCTCCACGCGATGCATAGGCAGCCATCGAAGCCGAAGTGTTTCCTGTCGATGCACAAGCGACCCAGAGGAAGCCCTCCTGGAGCGCAATAGAAGAGGCCGTCGTCATGCCGGTGTCTTTGAAAGACCCGGTTGGATTCAAGCCCTGATGCTTGGCGAAAAGCGAGTCGACACCAGCCTTCCTCGCGCATTCCGGCATAGAGTAAAGAGGCGTATTCCCCTCGCGTAATGTAATAACGTCCACCTCTTCGCTGACGGAGGGAAGAACCTCCCGAAATCGCCAGACTCCGCTTTCATCCAACGGCAGGCGGGACGTTCGCCTTTGTCTCCACAACGCCTTCAATGAGGAAGCATTGAATCCGGACGCTTGTCCATCGCGGGAGTTCCATCCCGGATAGACGACTTCCAGTAAATCGCCGCACGCGGGACACCGCAGATTCCTCGTTGGCGCGCCTGCAACGTCCCCACAACCAATGCAGCGCAGTTGAAATGTCGTGGATTTCAACCCCGTCGTTGACTCAGCCGAAGATTCGGGATCTGATGCAATTCGCTTGGTCATTAACTTTCAGCTTAGTGTCAAGAAAAGCAGGGTGTAACAGAATACCAGAGACCCTCAGGGTGCCCGTTCAAGCTTTGCTTCGCAGGGGTTTTCCTCTGCGACTCTTGCCCCGGTTGCCGTCGAAGAATAGTCTTATCCTATAGTCCTAACTCAATTCCAATGGCATACGCCAGCGAAACAGGAACAAATAGATGAAACGTCGCAAGTACCATCCGGAAACTTCAGCGGTGCGAGGAGCTGCCGATCTTGGCAAGAAAAATGGCCCGCTGGCCACACCCATCTACCAAACTGCCACCTTTGAGGTCACTGATAACGATCAACAGCTTCGAGCCACGTCCACAGACATGTTCTACACGCGGTATGGGAATCCCACCCACACCGTTGCCGAGAATGCTATCGCAGAACTCGAGGGCGCCGACGCCGCTTTGCTGTTTGCTTCCGGGATGGGTGCAATCACCACCAGCATCATGGCACTGGTCAAAGCCGGCGATCATGTCGTGGCTCAGGAAGATATTTATGGAGGCGTCACCAAATTTCTAACTTCGTGGCTGCCGCAGTTTGGGGTGGAAACCACATTCGTTTCGACCACAAATTTCGATGAGCATGCGCGAGCCATGCGTCCAAATACGAAATTGCTTTATGTCGAGTCACCAACGAATCCCATGCTGAAAGTTGTGGATCTGCGGAAAGTGGCAGCTCTAGCAAAGCAGCATGGCCTGATCAGCATGATTGACGGAACTTTTGGCACGCCGATCAATCAGCGCCCGGTGGAGTTCGGAATCGACCTGGTTTTGCACTCGGGAACAAAGTATTTTGCCGGACATGCGGACCTCATTTGCGGAGCCGCAGCAGGACGCAAAGACCTGATTGACACTATCCGCGCAACCCGCACAACTCTTGGCGGTGTCATGGATCCACATGCGGCATTTCTTCTGCTGCGCGGCATAAAGACACTGGCAGTCCGGGTGCAGCGCCAGAATGAGAATGCCCTGAGGGTAGCGCAATACCTGTCGGAAAACAAAAAAGTTAAGAGCGTTTACTATCCGTTTGCCGAAGGCCATCCGCAACGGGCGTTAGCCATGGAGATGATGCAAGGTGGTGGCGGCGTGCTGAGCTTCGAAGTCGACGGCAGCGGCGAAGACGCCCGGCGCATGTCGGAATCTTTGAATCTCTTTACCCTGGCTCCGAGTTTGGGTGGAGTGGATTCGCTGGTCAGCATCCCTGTTCTTACTTCCCACGCGATGATTTCAGCCGAGCACCGCCGAAGAATGGGAATCACGGATCAAATGATTCGCTTATCGGTCGGGATCGAGAATGTTGACGATCTAATCGCCGATTTGGATCAGGCCTTGAGTCGGGTGAAGACCCATGAACATGCCCAAGTTGGCTGAAACGTTGCAGCTGAACCAGGCGCGACAGGACGCAGTTGCAGACCACTGATTGATGACTAAACTCATCCAAGAATCGCGTCAGGCCAAAGGGGGGTCACTTATGAAACGGCCGGTTAAGATCATCCTAATTATCGTTGCGGTTCTGTTAGTGATAGTAGTTGCTCTTCCTTTCGTACTCGATGTAAACACGTATCGCCCACGAATTGAAGCCGAGCTTTCCTCGGCACTCGGCCGCGAGGTTAAGATCGGCAACTTGAAACTTTCGGTTCTGTCTGGAGGCGTTTCGGCTGATGATCTTTCAATCGCGGATGATCCGGTATTTAGCAAGACGCCGTTCGTTCGGGCCAAGGCTCTCAATGTTGGCGTGCAAATGATTCCGTTGATTTTTTCGAAGTCATTGCAGATTACAAATATTGAGATTGACGAACCACAAGTGACTCTGCTTCGCTCAAGCTCGGCAAAGTGGAATTTCTCAACTCTCGGTAACAAGAATGCAGCCAAACCGGCCGACTCATCGAACCCAAATCTTTCGGTCGGGAAGCTTACGGTTAAAAATGGCTCCCTAAGTATGGGCACTGCAAATTCGTCAGAGAAACCTACTCAGTATCAGGACGTAAATGCGTCGGTTCAGGATTTCTCGATGACTTCACAGTTTCCGTTTACTCTTTCCGCCACCCTGCCCGGCAATGGCTCCCTAAAACTTGAAGGCAAGTCTGGACCAATTGATCCCACGGATACGTCGTTCACGCCTGTTCAGGCGCAGATAACCGTGAAGCACCTCGACCTTGCTGCCTCGAGATTCGCGCCTCCGTCTTCAGGAATTGGCGGCATGGTTGACTTCGACGGGAATCTGAACTCGAATGGACATCAATTGCAATCGACCGGGACCGTGCAAGCCAGCAACCTGAAGCTTTCTCCAAAAGGACGTCCCGCGGGTCGCGCGGTAGATGTGAAATACGTGGTCGATTATGAGTTACAACAAGAGGCCGGAAAAATCACCTCGGCAGATGCGTCCGCCGGGAAAGCAGTAGCGCACATCGGGGGCACGTTTGGAGTGAAGGGACCGTCGACCGTTATAAATGTGCGAGTGAAAGGTGACGGCATGCCAGTCGATGATCTCGAAGCGCTGCTTCCGGCACTGGGAGTTACTCTCCCCTCAGGTTCGTCCCTGCAAGGCGGAACGCTCTCCGCAGATTTGACTATTTCTGGGCCTCTAGACCAATTGGTAACGGCCGGTCCCGTGCGAATCTCCAACACAAAACTTGCCGGGTTCAACTTTGCTTCGAAGCTTTCTGCGGTGTCACAGCTAACCGGAGCGCCACAGGGTCAGGACACTCTCATCCAGAATTTCAGTGCCGATGTACGTATGGCGCCCTCGGGTACGACCACTAACAATATCAACCTGAATGTCCCGTCCTTCGGTGTGATAACCGGAAATGGCTCGGTCAGTCCATCCGATGCATTGAATTACAAAATGAGTGCCAACCTCGCTGGCGGTACGGTAACAGGATTGACCCAGCTCGCAGGAATGGGCAATAAAGGGGCAACTCTTCCGTTCATGATTGAAGGGACAAGTTCAAATCCGAAGTTCGTGCCGGATATCCAAGGGATGATGGGAAGCCAGTTAAAATCGACGCTGGGAGGGCTTGGAGGCAAGTCCGCGGGTGGACAGAATACCGACTCGGTAGTCAACGCCGTTGGAGGACTATTTGGTGGGAAGAAGAAGCCGCCGAAATAACCAAGCTAGGGCTGCAGCTTCAGGAACGCCACGCCATAGCCTCCCAACGAGATAGTGATTGGCGATGTAGGAGTCACTGACATCGAAGTGGGTCCCGTAGACGCATTCGTATTTGCGTCGATCACCAGCAAGCTTGCGGTCTTGAACGATCCCAACTCACTGATGTCCACGCTTACAGTTCGAGCGATGCCTTTCCCGTTGTTGTCGGAAGAACTCGCCACGCCGTAGTTCGCGATCATGAATACCGCGCTTCCATCTGCGTTGCGAACAGGAAGTACTTCGATATCCGAAGTGTCGGCGCTGGTGAAGTCCAGCAAATTCGATCCCGCCGTCGATGGAAACATGCGCGCCAAGTAGTAGTCCACCCAGTAGCTTAGTTGAACACTTCCAGAGCTATCGTTGAACTCGCCGTACTGCTTATCGCCTTCGAAGGCCCAGTGGTAGAGAGCCTTCACCCCGGCCTTCCCCAGCTGCGAGAACACGTATGGCCGCCAGGCTGCGAAGAATGCGCTCGATCCTCGCGCGTCGGAGACAAATGTATTTCCGTTACAGGCGCTGATCCCGCCTCCCTTGTCGAAGTCTGCATTGACATTATTCTCGGTGACCCACACGGGAACGTTGGTGAGCATTGGATTCGTGCGGAGAAGCGAATAAATGGTGTTTACTTCGGAAACAAATCCCGGAATCGTTGAAAACAATTTGCTATCTGAATCAATTTGATTGCAGGTGGAATAAAAGTGGGTCGCCAAAACATCAACCTGGGCCGACACGCCATTCACAAATGCCGGAAGATAAGTTTGGGCCAAGCCTTGATAATCTCCCAACTCAACCGCCGCGAACTTAATTGTCGGATCAGCGGAGTGCATCGCTGGAACTGTCATGTTGTACAGCAACGTATATTGCGCCGGATCGATATTATTAAAATTTGGCTCATTGAAAATTCCCCAGTAAGTAATTGGCGTGAGTGATGAGTGAACCTGGGTCATACCGCCCGTGTCCTTAAATCCCACGGACGTGTTGTAATACGCGACCATGTCTGCCGAATATGCCGCGAAGTCGAAGAAGTGTGCCGGTAGGAGTGATCCATCAGTGGCATCCATCCACGCGGGAGCCGTTGCAAGCTGAAGTTCGGGACTCTTGTCCGCAACACCGATCACCGGATCCAAGATTGCATTCAACATAGTGAAATCCCAACTCTGGTCCGCCTTCTGCGGCACACCCTGCGAGACCGGTTGCAGCCGGATGTGTTGCGGCAACAAATTATTCAGCGGGGTCGTGGCCGCCGGGAAATTCGCAAAAAACTTGTAATCCCATTCCGCCGGCTGAAAAGAAGTGGACATCGCAACCGCGAAAGAGCCTTTCGAAGTATTGCTGACCGTCACCGAAACGCTGCCGGGAGGCGGATTGCTAGTAGTGGTGGTGGAGTTCATACTTCCGCCACCGCATCCCGCGACAACAATTGACACAGTCAATAGAACGAAAGTCTGAATTCTTCTCATCGCCGCCAATAGCCTAGCCCAAAGCCCGAGACGGCTTCAATTGAAAACGCGGAGGAATCAATTCTGCCAACGAAACGTACGAGTTAACGATTGCCCTTGCATACTCGGCGGGATCTCGTAGCCAGCGAGATCCAATAGGGTTGGGGCAATATCTAGCAACAGGGCGCCTTCATACTCACCGCGTAGCGAACAATTCGGAGCGGTGAGAACAAACATCCCGTATTGCGCGTGGTTGCAAGCGTCTGGACCGGTATCATTTTCCTGGACGTAGAACTTCTGATGCCCAACGGTTCCAATCGACCGCCAGTACAGTCCGCCGAAGTGCACGATCAAATCTGGAGCGACGTTTCGAACGTGGCGATAAAGCTCCTTCGGTTTGAACACCAGTGATTTCATCGGAGCTCCTTTGTCATTGGGCAGGGCTTCTAGGCGGGTTTTCATTTCGTTCTGGAAGCGTTCATAGTCGTTTGCGGGAATCACGCCCTGCGGCTCGCGTCCCACGACGTTGAAGAACACACGTGCATAATATCCGCCCTCGCTCCACACACGAGTCTTGCTCCAGTTCACGCGCAGTTTCTCAAATGGGGTAAGTGTCGCAGGGTATTCCTCCAACACCAATAAGCCTTCACGGATAAGCCATTCATTGATTGCAAATCCCCCGTCAAGCCGCTGGGCGCCATGGTCGGACACCACCAGCACGATCGTGTTTTTATCAAGCAGGTCGAGAACTAAGCCAATCTGCTCATCGAGCCATAAGTAATATTCCGGAATCACGTTTTGATAAGCATTGCCGGGCTGAAATTGCACGTGGGTGGGATCGAAATAGTTCCAAAAGCCGTGATGCATGCGGTCGAGGCCGATATCCACGAAATGAAAATAGTTCCAGTCATTTTCGCCCAACAGCCAGCGCACAACCTGCCACTGCTTGCGGCTCATCTCGAATATTTCTTTCTTGAGCCGATCTTTATCATCGGTGCGGAAGTTCTTCACATCCGTGGGATACTCCCCAACCAGCGCGTTGATTTTCGATTTGATGTCCGGAGGATGAGTGAAGTCGTTCTTCACCGTATCCGGTGTGAGAAAACAACCAATGCTGATGCCGTTCACTCGCCTCGGCGGATAATTCGGAGGCACGCCGACGATGATCGACTTCTTTCCTTCCCGCGCGAGATGATCCCAAATCGCCGGGACTTTTATCGAAGCAGAATTTGCGAAGCTAAGTTTGTCGTACGAGTGATCGCTGCGATTTCGGAATCCATACACACCCAGCGATCCCGGGTCTTGGCTCGTAGTCATACACATCCAGGCAGGAACGGTGATCGGTGGAATTACGCTTTCCAGCCTGCCGTATATACCGGCGCTCATCAAACCACGGAGGTTCACCAATCGCTCATCACCAAAGACAATTTCCGGCGCCGCGCAATCCAGGCCAAGAACGCAGATCTTCATTTGTGAACTTGTCGACTCCAACCAATGAGAGTAAATCATTCCCGGGAAGAAGGCGGACGGCTTGACCATGACGGAAAGGTTGCGCTACTCTCACTCCGCCAACAGGAGCAGCGAAAATGAGTCGACTTCCACGGCGCTTCACGCAACTCCACCGATTTTGCCAACATCTTATCGGCGTGAAAATATTTGTCATTATTGCTCTGCTCCCTCTCTTTTTCACCGGATGCACGCAGAAACAACAGAATCCCGATGAGATCCGTGAGAAGACCGCCGATGCCACCGCGCAATTGAAGAGCGACACGAAAGCCGTGGTGGAAGGCGTGAAGGAGGGGCTCAGCCGCGATAAAACCGTGAACCTAAACACGGCCACCGAGGATCAGCTCATCACTCTGCCTGGGGTCACACATACTCGCGCGACGCGAGTAATCGCGGGCCGTCCGTACGATGATCCTCATGATGTTGTGACCAAGCACATCTTGTCGGAAGAGGAATATAAGCGGATAAAAGATCGCGTTACCACGAAGTAGGAAAGGCCGATTTACAACACGCGCTCATGCGCATACCCGTCCGCACCCAGCGCCGATAACAACTCCGCGATGTGGTCTGGCCCGCGAGTTTCCATGGTGATGTCGATAGCAGTGTCTCCCAAATTAACTCCGTAATACGCCCGGTCGTAGGAAGTCTCCACAATATTTGCGCGGTGCTTCGCCAGAATTCCAGTCAGCCGGTGCAGCGCCCCGGGATAATCGGGCAGATGCACTCGGAGGCGAACAAGGCGTCCGTCTTTTACCAAGCCGCGTTCCATAATGCGCGCCAACAGGGTTACATCGATGTTCCCCCCGCACACCAACACTGCAACCCGCTTGCCGATCAATGAAACCTTATGGTTTACCAGAGCTGCAAGCGCGGCGGCTCCGGCGCCCTCGGCCAAAGTCTTCTCGCGTTCCAGTAGAAGCAGAATGGCGTTCGCGATTTCCTCTTCATCCACGGTGACTATGTCGTCCACATACTTTTGAACCATGGGGAAAGTGCGGTCACCCGCCCGGCGGACCGCGATTCCGTCGGCGATGGTCGCGGCCGAATTGAGAGTGACCGGCTTTCCCTCCGCGATCGCCACTTTCATCGAAGGAAGCCGGGATGGCTGAACTCCAATGATGCGAACGCCAGGACTTGTTTCTTTCACTGCACAGGCGATCCCGCCAATCAGCCCTCCGCCACCGATCGGCGAAATAATGGCCTCAATATCAGGATGCTGCTGCAAGATTTCGAGCCCCAGTGTCCCCTGTCCCGCAATTACAGCATCATCATCAAACGGATGTACAAATGTCAGATCGCGTTCGGTGCTTCGTCGAATCGCCTCCTCGCACGCCTCGTCGTAATTTGCGCCATGCAGGATTACGGTTGCGCCATATTCCTTTGTTGCCGAGACCTTGGTGAGTGGCGTAGTCAGCGGCATGCATATCTGCGCCTTAACCCCGAGCTTCCCGGCATGGTAAGCAAGCCCCTGGGCATGATTTCCGGCAGACGCCGCGATTACCCCGCGGTCCCTCTCTTTTTTAGTGAGGGTGAGCAACTTGTTCAGCGCTCCACGTTCCTTGAAAGCTCCGGTTCTCTGCAAATTGTCGAGCTTGAAGTGCACGGAGTTGCCGGTGAGTTGAGAGAACGTCTCGGACCGCTCACAGGGCGAGAGATAGATGGATTCGCGAATGCGCGCCAATGCCGCTTCGATGTCGGAAAGAGCAATCATTTAATTTGATTGAGGACAGAATATCTTACAGGATGCTGCGAAGTAAGACTCAAAGGCTTGAACCACAGAGGACGCGAAGGATCACAGAGGAAGGCCGAACCCAAGAATGACCTCTGTGTCCTCTGTGGTGATCGGTTTTTGCCAGTAGGCGAATCGCTACGCGACGATCGACCGTATTCTCGAAGCAGCAGGTGCGATTGCCGCGGCCATTCCCAATTGCTTGAGGTAGCTGTCCACTCCCGCCGCAGCCTTGCGCCCCTCGGCGATTGCCCACACCACAAGCGACTGTCCGCGACGCATATCTCCAGCGGCAAACACTCCGGCAACCGACGACATGTAATTCTCATCTGTCGCGACATTTCCGCGAGCATCGAGCTTAACGCCTAACTTCTCGATCATTCCATTTCGCACTGGACCGAGAAAACCCATTGCCAGCAATACCAGGTCCGCATCCATAACAAATTCGCTGCCGGGCTCGGGCTCGAATTTCGGCGGAGGTCCTACGCGAATGCCGTGTAGTTGCTTGACGTTTCCCTGAGCATCGCCGGTAAAGCTTGTCGTCGCAATGCTCCAACCCCGGATACCGCCTTCTTCGTGAGCGCCTTCGACCCGCAGTTGCATCGGCCAAAGCGGCCACGGGGTAAGCGGGGACCGATCATTCGGTGGGGTGGGCATGATTTCAAACTGGTGAACGGACGCCGGTTTCTGCCGATGGCAAGTGCCCAGACAGTCGGCGCCCGTGTCTCCGCCGCCAATGATCACGACGTGCTTGCCGGTCGCAAGAATTTCAGGTTCGCCTTGGAGGCCATCCCCTTCGCAGCGCCGATTCTGTTGCGGAAGGAAATCCATCGCGAAATGAATTCCCTTCAATTCGCGCCCAGGCACTTGTAGGTCACGGGAGTGTTCAGCTCCTCCGGCAAGAACGATGGCATCAAATTCGCGCTGGAAATCTTCGATCGGAACACCGTGACCCACGTGGGTCTTGGTGACGAACTTCACGCCTTCGGCGGACATTTGGTTCAGACGCCGGTCGAGAACTTTCTTCTCCATTTTGAATTCCGGAATACCATAACGTAACAGACCGCCAATGCGATCAGCTTTTTCGTACACCGTTACCCAATGTCCGGCACGATTCAATTGCTGAGCAGCCGCTAGCCCCGCTGGACCTGAGCCAACAATCGCGACCTTCTTTCCCGTGCGAAACTTCGGGGGCTCCGGCTGAATCCAGCCTTCCTGGAATCCACGCTCGATAATGCTTTTCTCGATCTGCTTAATAGTTACTGCAGGCTGATTAATTCCCAGAACGCACGACGCCTCACAAGGCGCGGGGCAGATACGTCCCGTAAATTCCGGAAAGTTGTTGGTGGAATGTAGCTGCCGCACGGCCTCTTTCCAGCGGCCGCGATAAACGAGATCGTTCCAATCAGGGATGAGGTTGTTGACGGGGCAGCCGGTATGACAGAAGGGAACACCGCAGTCCATGCACCGCGCACCCTGATCGCGCAGCTTCGATTCGGGAAAATCCTGATAGATTTCGAACCAGTCATTCACGCGCTCGGCCACAGGACGGCGGGTCGGGAGTTCGCGGGGAATTTCCATGAAGCCGGTAGTCTTACCCATGCTGCACCTGCTCCACTAATTCGGGAACTGCCACGGGCTGGCCCGGGACGTAAGGCTGTCGGCTTCGGCTCACACCCAGGACTCGCTTGAATTCGTGCGGGAATATCTTAATGAACCGAGGCGAGACTTCAGACCAATTATCCAAAATAGATCTTGCCCTCCCACTATTTGTGAATTCGTAATGGCGAGTAATGAGATCGCGGACAATCTTCACGTCCGGCGCTTCAATCAACGGTTCGAGATCAACAGACGCAAGATTGCAGCGTTTCTCGGTGAAGTCGCCGCGTTCGTCGAACACGTACGCAATGCCGCCGCTCATGCCGGCGGCAAAATTCCTTCCACACGATCCCAACACGATAACGAGGCCGTTCGTCATGTATTCGCAGCCATGGTCGCCAACTCCCTCAACCAGCGAAATCGCGCCGGAGTTGCGTACCGCAAACCGCTCTCCCGCCATTCCATTAAAGAATGCCTCGCCGCTGGTTGCACCGTAGAGCACAACGTTGCCGATTAGAATATTTTCTTCGGCGACAAACCCGGACTTTTTCGGCGGATAAACAATTACCCGTCCCCCCGAAAGGCCTTTGCCAACGTAGTCGTTGGCTTCGCCTTCGAGAGTCATGGTGACGCCCTTCGCAAGGAAGGCGCCGAAACTCTGGCCTGCGGACCCATCAAAGCGAATGCGGATCGTGTCATCGGGAAGGCCGTCTGATCCGTATCGCCGCGCGATTTCGCCGCTCAGCATTGCGCCCACTGTACGGTGCACGTTGCGAATTGGAAAACTCATTTCTACGGGAGTCCGGTTTTCCAGTGCTTCCTGCGAATGCTTGATCAACTGATGGTCGAGCGCTACTTCCAGTCCGTGATCCTGCTTTTGCACGCAATGTCTTGCGACCCTGCTTGGAACTGCTGGATTGTAAAGAATGGCGGACAGATCAAGACCGCTCGCCTTCCAGTGGTCTACGGCTGGCTGCGTTTCCAGCATATCGACCCGGCCGACCATGTCATCGACTTTCTTGAAGCCCATCTCCGCCATCATTTGGCGCATCTGCTCGGCGATGAAGAAAAAGAAATTGATGACGTGTTCGGGCTGTCCCGCGAACTGTGCGCGAAGGACCGGGTCTTGCGTGGCGATTCCCACAGAGCAGGTGTTCAGATGACACTTCCGCATCATGATGCAGCCCATCGCAACCAGCGGTGCAGTGGCGAATCCAAATTCCTCTGCACCCAACAATGCTGCGATCACGACATCGCGTCCGGTTTGCAGCTTGCCATCGGTTTGCACGCGGATGCGGCTGCGTAAATCATTCAGCAACAATACTTGTTGAGTCTCTGCCAACCCCAGTTCCCAAGGAATTCCCGCATGCTTAATCGAACTCAGCGGGGACGCGCCCGTTCCCCCGCTGTCACCACTGATTAGCACAACGTCGGCATGAGCCTTCGCCACACCAGCGGCCACTGTTCCAACTCCGACTTCCGCGACAAGTTTCACCGCGATGCGAGCCTGTGGGTTTACGTTCTTCAAGTCGTAAATCAATTGCGCGAGATCTTCGATGGAATAGATATCGTGATGCGGTGGCGGCGAAATCAATCCCACGCCGGGAGTGGAGTGTCGCAAGCGCGCAATAACTTCGTCAACTTTGTGTCCCGGGAGCTGTCCGCCCTCGCCGGGCTTTGCGCCTTGCGCCATTTTGATCTGCAGTTCATCAGCGTTCACCAGATAATTTGTCGTCACGCCAAATCGCGCCGACGCTACCTGCTTGACCGCGCTGCGCCGCCAGTCACCGTTCGAATCCGGCTTGAAACGGTTTTCATCTTCGCCGCCTTCGCCGGTATTCGATTTGCCGCCAATGCGATTCATGGCGATGGCGAGCGTTTCGTGCGCTTCTTTGCTGATCGATCCGAAAGACATCGCGCCGGTAGTGAAGCGCTTGACGATCTCCTTGGCGGGTTCGACTTTGTCGATTGAGATCGGCTTCTTCGCTTTCTTAATTTGCATCAGGCTGCGAAGGGTGGCCATGTTGCGGCTCTGCTGATCGATTAAATCCGTGTATTCCTGGAAAGTCTTAAAGCTATCCTGGCGCACCGCATGTTGCAGCTTACTGATTGTCTCCGGATTGAGAAGGTGATATTCGCCTTTAGTTCGGAAATGATAACTTCCCCCAGCCGCAAGCTCAGTATCAGAGTCGGTCGCTGGACTGAAGGCATACTCATGCTTCATCTGAGCTTCGCGGGCAATTACGCTCAGGCCGATTCCTTCCAGTCGCGATGTTGTGCCAGCAAAATATGCGTCCACTAATTCTTTGTTCAGGCCGATAGCTTCGAATACTTGAGCGCCTCGATAGCTTTGCAGAGTCGAAATGCCCATCTTTGAAAAAGTTTTCAGCAGTCCTTTATTCGTCGCCTTGATGAAGTGCTTGACTGCTAGTTCGACATTGATTCCGTCAGGCAAATACCCGCGGGAAGCCAAATCCTCCAAGGTCTCAATCGCTAAATACGGATTCACCGCGCTCGCACCATAGCCAATCAGCAAGGCAAAGTGCATAACCTCGCGAGGCTCTCCGGATTCGATGATCAGGGCAACCTGTGTTCGAGTCTCCTCACGAACTAACAAATTGTGAACGGCGGCCAGTGCCAGCAAGCTCGGGATTGGAGCGTATTCCTTATCGACTCCGCGATCCGAAAGAATCAGCAACGTATAACCCGATTTAACCGCGAGAGACGCTCGCTGACAAAGCTCGTCCAGAGCGCGTTTCAGGCCTGCTTCTCCGTCGGAGCCACGGAACAATGCGGGCAAAGTGGTGGCCAACAAATCTCCCCGCGAAACCCGCCGTAATTTTTCGAGATCACGATTGGTGAGAATGGGATGCGGCAATTTCAGCGTATGGCAATTCTCCGGTGTCTCTTCAAGAATATTTCGTTCCGTGCCGATATAGCTGATCAACGACATCACCATCTCTTCGCGGATGGGATCCACGGGTGGGTTCGTCACCTGCGCAAACAGCTGCTTGAAATAATTGAACAACGGCTGCGGACGGTCCGAAAGACAGGCCAGCGGCGTGTCCGTCCCCATGGAACCAACCGGCTCTTCGCCCTTCGAGGCCATGGGCTCAAGAATCATTCGCAAATCTTCTTCCGTATACCCGAATGCGCGCTGCCGGGAGAGCATCGTGCCTGTATCGGAACGGTGTACTCGGGATGGCTCCGGCAACTGCGCCATTGTTATCTGATTCTGTTCAAGCCATTGTTGGTACGGCTGCCGCGAAGCGAGTTGGCGCTTGATCTCTTTATCGGCAATGATGCGCCCTCCAACCGTGTCAACTAGAAACATCTTTCCCGGCTGCAACCGGCCTTTGGTCTTGATGTTTTCGGGATCGATGTCCAGCACTCCCGCCTCTGAAGCCATGACCACCAAACCATCGTGGGTCACGACGAAACGTCCTGGACGCAATCCGTTACGATCCAGTGTCGCGCCGATGACACGTCCATCGGTGAAAGCCATGGCCGCTGGGCCATCCCATGGTTCCATCAGCGACGCATGATATTCGTAGAACGCGCGCTTTTCCGGCTTGATGTGAGGATTGCCTGACCATGCCTCTGGGATCAGCATGGCTAGCACGTGCGGCAGGCTGCGTCCTGACTGAAATAGAAGTTCGACGGCGTTGTCGAAGTTCGCGGAGTCGCTTCCCGACGGTGCCACGATTGGAAACAATTTCTTGATGTCGTCGCCGAATAATGGCGATTCAAGAATCGACTGGCGGGCATGCATCCAATTCACATTGCCTTTGAGAGTATTGATTTCTCCGTTATGGGCGATGTAGCGATAGGGATGCGCCAATTGCCAACTGGGAAAGGTATTCGTCGAAAAGCGCTGATGCACCAGGCAAAGCGCGCTCATCACATCCGGATCGGAAAGCTCGCCGTAGAAATTCTCTATTTGTGGCGCAAGCAGCAGCCCCTTATAAACAATTGTGCGGGCTGACAACGATGGGATGTAAAAAAACTCCTTGTCCTGAACGTCAGACTCTGCGATCTCGCGCTCTGCGAGTTTGCGAACCACATAGAGCTTGCGTTCGAATGCGTCTTCGTCGATACCTTCTGGTCGCGCCACAAAAATCTGCTGTATGTAAGGTTGCGAGGCCCGCGCCACGCGTCCGATTGCGTCTCCATTGACCGGCGTGTCCCGCCATCCAAGAACGCTTAATCCCTCTTCGCTGATGATCCGTTCCAAGATTCCTTCACACTGAAGTCGCTGATGCTTCTCGACAGGCAAGAACGTCATGCCAACGGCATACTCGCCCTCGGCTGGCAATTCGAAACCCAACTGCGAACATTCGCGGGCAAAAAACTTGTGCGGAATCTGTATCAGGATGCCGGCGCCGTCTCCAGTTTCAGGATCGCATCCGCAGGCACCGCGGTGGGTCAGGTTTATGAGTACCTGGATTCCTTGTTTGACGATGTCATGATTCCTTTCGCAGCGGATGCTGGCTACAAATCCAATGCCGCACGCGTCATGCTCATGCGCAGGATCGTAAAGCCCTTGGGCAGGGGGAAGCCCGTGTTTAAAATGGGTTTGCATCGTCCCGGGAAGCTCCACAGAAACAGCAACTTAATGTAAGGCTGGCAATTCGTGCATCAGCCTGGAGGCGGCACACTCTGCGGCTGATATTACGCCTACCTATAGTTATTACTATCGAATGGCCAAATAAGTACAATTCAGAATTTCGATAGTGAAGATGGATATTTTGGCAGGGGCTGAGAGTGTCTACTGGAGGTTAAACTTTAGAGAAAACCCCCATTTAGCATACTGGAAATCCTCATTGAACGCCGTAAGCCGAGATTGGCTACTGATTACACCTCACGAGGTTGGTGCTGAAACCGTGGACGCTGACCCCAGTTTCGTAGAGAAGTGGAGCAGGCCACATCCACTTTAGTTTTGGCGGCAAGTGCTTCTTTGCGAGGTAGCTCGCCGTAATTGCACCAGCTGCCATGGCAGCACCCACGGCGTAGGAACGCCCAGCCGTAGGATGCAATCCATAAAGGAGTGGCTCCCCGCCTTCTAACGTGCAGGGGCCGGAACCGTGGGCCCGATAATTTTCGCCGATCCACGTCGTCGTGAATGAGTCGGCAAAAATTGTGGCGGTTGAGATCGCGGAGAGAATCAAGAATTGTTTGTCGATCACCGCCGAATGCTCAGCTGACAGCGGACGAGCATGGACAGAATTCGGAGTTGCTGTGACGTTTAGCACGGCGTTCGTGGGCAGCAAGGATGAGGGCGCATCTGGAATTGCCGCGTCTCCGCCGGCATTGGCGGCCACGGGACAAAAGAGAAGTAAAACCGTGGCAAAAAATATTGCCTTTCGCATGCATTCCATTGAACGCCGGCTACCCGTAAAAGACCGCATCACATTGGTCACACCAATTAATCGTTCGTGCTAAGTCCAAAGAGTTCTCTTTTTAGGACTCCTCGACGCGCATTTCAAATAGATGGGACGTGGCGCAATTCCGTCTTTCACGGAATTTGTCATTCCGAAGAGCGGTACATCGCGCGAGGAATCTGCTGTTTTGTCGAAAGCAGATTCCTCCCCGATCGAGCTAGCTCAGGCCCGCGTCCGGAGAAAATAACGATTTACGCGGCGTTGAAACGCCGCTCTTCCACGGTATCGCAGGCCACGCTCTGATCCAGAAACGTCTGCGCTGATATATTGTTGCCTGTCTTTTTTCCCCGGGAGGCGACTTGAAGAAGAGGGATGGAGTTGTTGCTTCGTTTCTAATCCTGTTGTCCGTGTCAATCGCCTATGCACAGGCACCGCAAATAAAGATCTTCGTTGATGCGACCGAGGCCCCGCGCAAAATCTTTCACGCTCAGCTCACAATCCCAGCATCTCCCGGCACGCTCACTCTTTATTATCCGAAGTGGATCCCGGGAGAACATGCTCCCGACGGCCCAGTCATCGATCTCGCCGGCCTGAAGTTCGTCGCCGGCGGCCAAACTTTAAAATGGCGTCGCGACACCCTCGATGGTTTTACGATCAACGTCGAGATCCCCGCTGGAGTCAGCGAAGTTAGCGCCTCGCTAGATTTTCTTTCGCCTCCGACGATCGAGGGGGGCTTTTCGGAAGGCTCGTCAGCGACAGCTACCCTCGCCATCATCAGTTGGAATCAGCTTTTGTTATACCCCAAGGGATGGAAGTCCGACGACCTCACTTATCAGGCCAGCATTCGCTTGCCAACAGGGTGGAACTTCGGCACTTCGTTGCCGGTCGCGACCGACGAGCAGATAAGCGCAGCGCGTAAAATCAACTTCGCGCCCGTGTCACTAACTGTGCTGGTGGATTCACCGGTACTGACTGGGGAATATCTGAAGATTGTACCTTTGACTCACGACGACGCTCCCGTAGAGATGGACATTGCCGCAGACAGCGCCGCCGCACTCGATGCTCCGGCCGAGGTCTGGGAGGACTACAGAAATCTCGTGAAGCAGGCATACATCCTGTTCGGTGCGCACCACTATCGTGATTACCACTTCCTGTTCACTCTAAGCGACCACGTGGCACATTTTGGACTGGAGCATCACGAATCCGATGACAGCCGAATCGGCGAGCGCGGTCTGGTCGACTATGACCTGCGCAAGCTGGACTCTGGCCTGCTGCCGCATGAGTACATTCATTCGTGGAACGGGAAATACCGGCGCCCCGCCGATTTGACCACGCCCGACTTCCAGCAGCCGATGCAGGACGACCTGCTTTGGGTGTACGAGGGATTGACTTCCTACCTTGGAGACATGCTCACCGCGCGCAGCGGACTTTGGGATCCAGAAGAATTTCGCGATGCTTTGGCTGGAATTGCGGCGCGCCTCGATCACGAGCCAGGCCGCACTTGGAGGAACTTGCAGGACACCGCCGATGCCGCCGCGCAGCTTTACTTTGCGCCAGACGGCTGGACTTCATGGCGAAGAACCGTCGACTTTTACGATGAAGACGTCTTGAATTGGTTGTGGGTCGATACCATCATCCGCCGGCAGACCCATGGTAAGAAGTCCATCGACGACTTCTGTCACCTTTTTCATGGAGCGCCGAGCGGCGCGCCTACGGTGAAGACCTACGACTTTGACGATGTAGTCAACACTCTGAACCAAGTTGCTCCCTACGATTGGCGTACCTTTTGGATGGATCGGCTCAGCAACCACGGTCCCGGTGCACCGTTGACTGGCATCGAAAACAGCGGCTGGAGGTTGGTTTATGATCAAAACCGCTCCGAGCTTACACGCATTCGGGAGGATGATCACCGCGAGATCAATGCCTCGTATTCGCTAGGCCTGCTGGTAAAGGACGACGGAACGATCGTAGACACCATAGAGGGAATGCCGGCGGCTAAGGCCGGTGTTGGGCCCGGTATGCGGCTGATAGCAGTGAATGGCCGCGGTTTTGCCAGAGAAAACGCGAATTCGCCACAGGTTCTCCGTGATGCCTTGCACGCCGCGATAGGGAGCAGGGCACCAATCGAATTGCTGATCGAAAATGCGGAGTACTTTAAGACTTACGAAATCGATTACCACGGGGGCGAAAAATACCCCCACCTGGTACGGGATGAATCGAAACCGGATATGCTGAGCAACATTATTAAAGAGAGGTAGGCAACTGCAACCACAGATTCCGAATCTAGCCTGTTCTTGAAGTAGCCGGAAGTAACGGCAGCAAGAAAAAACAGATCCGCAAACACTCCGTTCCATCGTGTATCTTAACCAATAGTTTTAACCGATAGGTTAACAAGGGGGCGCTATGTCGGCAGTTCATTCTGTGCAATTCTATGATACCCACGAGGCGCTCATTGACAGGCTATGTGGAGTCGTATCCTCCGCCCTTCTTGTCGGGAACTCCGTACTTGTTGTCGCGACTAAAGACCATCGTGAACTGTTGACGAAGTCGCTCCAAAGGTTGGAAGTAAACGTCCGCAGTTACGCGAGAGAAGACCGCTTCACCATGTGCGATGCGGAAGAAATGCTCGCGAAGTTTATGGTGAGGGATAGGCCCGATCCAAGCCTGTTCCTTTCGACGGTCGGCCAGTTGTTGTTGGACGTCAAAAAGGCTGCTCGCAGCAAAGATATGGGCCTTACCGTTTTCGGCGAGATGGTTGCGGTATTGTGGGACAAAGGGCATAAGGCAGGAGCCCTCGCGCTTGAGAGTCTCTGGAACGATCTACTGAACGAGAAGGCGTTCCATCTGCATTGCGCCTATCCCCGATCCCTGTTTTCTCAGGATGAACCCGGAATGTTGAACGTGTGCGAGAGTCACACCCACGTTGCCGGGCTGATGACGCCATCAGCGGTCCAGTAAAATATTCCTGCCAATTTAGCCAGGACTTGGGGCTTATTTTCTATACGGCCATTGGGCTTGGGTAAAAAGAGCTCCGTCGATCCAAATGGTTTGCCCGCTGATGAACGACGATGCCTTGCCAGCTAGAAATACAACCGTTGGGGCGATATCGGCGACCGTGCCGACCCGTCCTAACGGTGTCATTTTCGACCAGGTGCCGGAGTAATCCGGGTCTTCGGCTTTGGTTCGCTCCGATTCGATTGACCCAGGCGCGATACAGTTGACGCGAATGCCGTAACGCCCTAATTCCACGGCAGCCTCTTTGGTGAACATTTCAATTCCACCCTTGCTCGCGGTGTAGGCCACCAAGCCCGGAAACGCCAGTTTGTTGCAGCCCGAGCCGAGGTTCACGATCGATCCGCCGCCGTGGTCTTTCATATATCGGGCGGCCTGCTGAGTGCACAGAAAGCATCCTTTCAAGTTTGTATCGATTACCAAGTCCCATTCTTCTTCGGTGACTTCCAAGAGTGGCTTCCAAGTCTGGACTCCCGCATTGTTGACAAGGATATCCAAACGTCCGAAGCTGCCGATTACTCGCTCGAACATGGCAGATACTTGCTCGCTTGATCGGATGTCGGCCTCGATGGGCAATACTTCGGCTCCGAGCGCGCGGATTTCGGAGACGGTTGTGTCAATGAACGGTGATGGATCGTTCCAGTAATTGACTGCGACCTTGCAGCCACTGCGGGCAAGCTCAAGCGCTATCTCCTTCCCGATTCCCCGGCTAGCACCGGTTACGAGAGCGGCTTGGCCTTGAAGAAGCATTTCACCTCACACTGGGAAGTAGAAGAACTAGGTCTTGCAAAATCGGCGAGACGGGACACAGTGGACCACCAGAAGGTTCTGCGGGCTATTGCAATCCTTCCACGAGATATAGGTCCGACAGCGTTCTGACGTAGCCGTAGACATAACTCTTGCCGTCTGCGGCCATGAGGAGGCCACGCAGATTTGTGAGTCCCGCGGAGTCCGCAGGGGCGAGGTCTTTCCATGGCTTTCTTTGTCCTGTGGCGAGAGTGATCTGCGTCACCCGCTCCGGTATTTCGCCGAAATGGAAAACGAATAAAGAACTGCTGTCCGCTGTCCAGCCGGTCGCAGCTTCTCCCGGCTCCGCCGACGTAACCAGGCGTGGTTCGCCTCCGCCAATCGGATAAACATAAAGCTTCCCGTCCGGGCCAATTGCGGCTGCGAACTCACTGTTGGGAGAGACTGAAAAGGTATCGTCAACTCCCTCCGGACTAATGGGCTGCGCCTTGCCGCCCTCCGACGATTCCACGTAGAGGCGAAGGCCCTTACCGGGCTCGTTCCCAGAGAACACGAATTGTTTTCCGTTCGCCAGCCACTGAAGTCGAACATGGTTCAAACCATCCGGCGCCACAGCTCTCGTTTCCCCCACACCAGTGGGAAGCACAATTATGGGAGACGGCACGACATTCGGGTGACACGCTGCCCACTTTCCATCGGGTGACAGGGCCAATCCAGATCCTTCGCCCAGGCGAATGGCGGGTGATCCGTCCGTATTCCGAACGTAGACTGCGTACTTTGGCCCGCCACCTTCACCGGCTTCAGTGAAGAGCAGCACGCGTCCATCAGCCGATAAACTATTGGGTACGGACCAATCCAGCCACGAAAGATCGCGCTCCTTTGCGTCTCCAGCAGTCATTCCGAGAACGCCAGCCCGATCATTTCCGCGCGTCAGAAGGACGCCGCCCTGACGATCTACATCGAGCAACGTCAGCTCACCCGGGACCCGCGCCATCAGCCGAAGTTTTCCGGAGAGATCAACCGCAAAGAGAGACCGATCACCGCCGGTTTTCGTAGCGGTAAACCAAATTTCGTCGCCCGTTGGCGACCAGGCTAGTCCCTGGATGCTATCCCATCCGCTGGACAGAGAGGTTTTCTTGCCCGAAAGGTCAACGATTGCAACTGATCCACCGTCGTCTCCAGGTTGGGGATGATCGACGAATGCAATGACGTCCCCCTTCGGCGAGAACCGCGGATTTCCAATCCACCCCTCAGGCTGATACAGCACTTTCTGGGGCGGATACTCAAGCCGGTCGCGTCCTTGGACCTCCCTAACAATAACTAGATTGCTTCCGTCCGGTGTCCAATCGGCAAATTCCACATTTTCAAGAATTTCTCGGGGAGCCCCGCCGCCCAAGGGCACTCGGGCGAGTGTTCCGCCGAGAAGAAACGGCTTCATGGTGCGACTGTTGAGCAACAGTGCCATTTCGCCCGTAGAAGATATGGCAAGGACATCCGCCCCAGCGGGATCCAAATCTCGCGCCTGTGGACTGTCTGGCCGGGTGGTAAACATCTGCGAGGGCTTGCCTTCCCAAGATGCACTGTAAATGACTGTCTTACCGTCCGGCGCAAAGCGAGCCGCATGCACAGCACCCCGTCTGAAGCTCAAAGGATGGTAAATAGGAAGCGGAGCCTCAGCTTGGCGCTTGAAGAGAAACATTCCCGCAGCAAGCCCAGCCGCCAGAGCCAGCGCGGAAGCAAGGAAGATCGGGCCGACGTTGCGGCGCTGCGGAGTCCTCGTTTGAGGCTGAGAAGGGAGCGCTGCAATTGTCTCCGAGGATGAAGAACCAGCGCTGTAGGCGCGGATTCGCGAAGTGTCCAGAGAACGCTTCAGCCGTTTCAGATCTCCGCGAAGCTCAGCAGCAGTTTGATATCGGAATTCGCGATCCTTTTCGAGCGACTTAGAAATGATCTCTTCGAGCTTCGGAGGAAGGGCCGTGTTTAGCGTCGAAGCAGCAGCGGGCGTCCGGTTCAGAATCGCTTCAAATACAACGCCGGAGCTGCTGCCAGAGAATGCCACGACCCCGGTTGCCATTTCATAAAGCACGGAACCGAAGGCGAATAAATCCGTGCGATGGTCGAGTGGTTCAGCCCGAACCTGCTCCGGCGACATGTAGGCGACGGTTCCCACGGCGGAGCCAGGGCTCGTCATTAGATCGCCCCCGGTTACAGTAGCGCCGTCCATTCCATGCCGCTCAGTCAGCTTTGCCAGTCCGAAATCGAGCAGCTTCGCCTGTCCCCTCTTGGTGATGAAAATATTTGCAGGCTTGATGTCGCGATGAATGATTCCTTTGGTATGCGCGGCATCAAGAGCGTCAGCGATCTCGATGCCAAGACCCAGCAGCGCTTCCACATCCATCGGGCGTCCCGCAATGCGATGTTTAAGAGTTTGCCCTTCCAGGTACTCCATCACGATAAAAGACTGATTGCCTTGCTCGTCAATCTCGTGGATGGTGCAAATGTTGGGATGATTCAGAGCTGATGCTGCACGCGCCTCTCGCCGGAACCGCTCCAGGGCTTGCGCGTCTCGAGCGACTTCGTCAGGTAGAAATTTAAGCGCAACGAAACGGCCGAGGGTAGTGTCTTCCGCCTTGTAAACAATTCCCATGCCTCCGCCACCTAGTTTTTCGGTAATGCGGTAATGGGAAACGGTTTGGCCGATCAGTGTTTTTTCAACCATCGAAATGTCAACGCTGACAACGAACTGGGAATATTAGGAGCTACGGCTCTGCAAGTCAATGAGCACGCCGGGCTTATTGTAGGCGTCCCGGGAGATCCAGCCGGCGCGTCCTCTTAATTTAATAGCACTGTTCAGTTTCGAACATCTTAACTTGCGAATGAACAGTCAGCGCAAAAGCCAGAATCGATCGTGTGCCTCCCGTGCGCGTCGAATCAACCACTTGCGTTTGCACCAATTGGTCTCCAGTGTGCAATAGGGAATTCTATGGAAACCCTGGCAATACCCAACGAGGAGGAAATGGTTCAGGCCGCTTCCGCTCGGGTGCTAGTGGCCGATGATGATCCGCATGTCGTTGCCGCACTTGAAATTCTGTTGAGAGCTCAAGGTTATCGGATCGAGTCCGCTCGCGACCCGGAGACCATCCTCGAAGCGTTGCGTCATGGGAACTTTGATGTGATTCTCATGGACCTGAACTACACCCGCGACACTACAGGCGGTGCGGAGGGATTGGAACTGGTCAATCGTATTCGTTCCATGGATGAGACTCTACCGGTAGTCGTCATGACTGCATGGAGCACCGTGGAATTGGCGGTCGAAGCGCTACGGCGCGGGGCATCCGATTTCGTCAACAAACCGTGGAATAACTCGAAGTTGGTCGAAAAAGTTCAGGAACAAGTCGAGCGCTGCCGTGCAATGCGGCATGCCCGGAACCGCCGACAAGAGGAAGAGCACGAAGCGCATGAGATCCAGAAAAGCCTGCTACCGAGCGTGATACCGAATATTCCTGGATATGCAGTTTCCGCGAGCACTCAGTCAGTGGGCTTTGTCGGCGGCGACTATTTCGATGTCGAGCGGATCAGCGATACCAAGACGGCATTTTGCATTGCCGACGCGGCCGGCAAGGGACTCCCTGCGGCGCTGCTGATGTCAAATCTACAGGCCACTTTGAAATCGCTCACAAGAGAATGTAACCAACCACGCGAGGTGTGCATCCGTGCGAACCGCATTTTGTTCGACATCATGCCCGCCAACAAGTTCATATCGTTTTTCTACGGAGTCCTCGACAGCAACGCGAACCGGTTCACATACTGCAACGCCGGGCACTGTCCCCCAGTTCTGGTTCGCGAGGATGGCCGCTCGTGCACCCTGAATAATTCTGGCGCGGTTTTTGGCCACTTTGCGAGCTGGCCCTATGAGCAGGCTGAGGTCGAGCTGCAGCGCGGAGACTGCCTGCTTATGTTTAGCGACGGCGTTGTAGAGGCTGCCGACGCGGAGGGCAACCAGTTCGGTGAAGAACGACTCGCGCATCTCACCCGCGAATTCCTCGGTATCACGGCTCACTCGCTAAGAAGCGGTGTGATGCAGGCTGTTTCCGCGCATTGTCACGGAAAATTTCAGGACGATGCCACGCTAATTGTGCTGGGACGCCAGTGATGTGTGGCGTGTGGCGCGGACGCCCTCGTCCGCGGCCTTTGACTTTGGGTGGTGCTAATGTTTCGCCTACCTGGATTGGGGCGCGATCTTGCTTCTGCCCTCGCGCTTCTGCTTTGCCCAGTTCTCTTTGACAATCTGACGAGCTCGCCCTATGGCGAGAGCATCCGCGGGCACATCATCGGTTACGCAAGATCCGGCCGCGATGTACGAACCCTTGCCCACGGTCAGCGGCGCCACCAAGGTCGAATCGCTTCCGACGAAGACGTTATCTTCGATGACGGTAGTGTGCTTCTTTGCGCCATCGTAGTTACAAGTGATTGTTCCAGCCCCAATGTTCACGTTCTCGCCAATTTCAGCATCCCCTAGATAGGTCAAGTGATTGGCCTTCGAGCCTTTCCCAAGCCGGACCTTCTTAGTCTCCACGAAGTTCCCAACATGCGCCCCTTGGCCGATCTCGCTGCCAGGCCGCAAATGCGAATACGGGCCAAGAATCGCATCTTGCTCAACCCTCACCTCTTGCAAAATGCATCCTTGTCGAATGAGAACGCCGTCCGCAATATCGGAGTCCTGAATAACGGAATAGGATCGAATTCGGCAACCACTGCCGATTCGCGTCCTGCCGCGTATTTGCACGAAGGGCTCAATCGTAGTATCAGTGCCGATCTCCACTTCACTATCAACCACGCAGGTGTCCGGATAGAAAATGGTGACACCTTCTGTCATCAGCCTCTGCGTCTTGGCACGACGCATTCGCAGGTCGATATCAGCTAATTCCGCTCGAGTATTGCCGCCCAATATTTCGGATGGTTCGTTCGTTTCAACGGCGACGACTCGTTTTTTCGACCTGGCCAAAACAGAGGCCATGTCGGTCAGATAGTATTCCCCGTGGGCATTGTCGGTCTTGAGCCGATCGATGTGCTCAAAGAGTGATTTCGCATCGAATGCATAAAAGCCAGAATTGATCTCGCGGATTTTGCGCTGTGCTGGGCTTGCCGACTTTTCTTCGACGATCGCTTTCACCTCCGCGCCGTTCTTGTTTTTTCTGATTACTCTTCCATACCCAGTGGGATTCTCTAAATCCGCGGACAATATGGTCATAGCCGCTTGAGCTGAAACGTGGACGTCACGCAGTTTCGCAATGGTTTGCGGTGTGATGAGAGGAGCGTCTCCGGAGAGCACGATAACTTCGTCGTAGTCGGATAACGCTTCACGCGCGACCATCAGCGCATGTCCGGTTCCGCGCTGCTCACTCTGCAACACGAAATTAACGCCAGTAGTTGCTACCGCTTCACGCACGCTCTCCGCTTCGTGTCCAATGATTGCGTAGACATCATTTGGCGGGACCACCTGCGTCGCCGCAGCAATCACATGTGCCAACAACGGCTTGCCTCCTACTTCGTGTAGAACCTTGGGATGTTTTGATCTAAGGCGGGTGCCTTTGCCCGCTGCCATGATCGCAATTGCGATGCGAGGATTTCTTCCGGGTGCGCTAGTGCTCGATTTCGGCATTCGACACAATATACCGTGAGAACGGACAGTTGGGCAGATACAGCGGGAAGCTTATCTTTCCTGAAGTTCGGTTCGCGCGAGCTTGCTTACATGTCCTGCGTGCAACTCCAGCAAATCGTGAGCGACGCGCGCACTGGCATGGCGTGCCACTCCGGCTTCCTCGAGATAATCCCCAAGAATTGGAGTCACGCCAAGTTTTTCAATCTCCTCCAAGTCGGCGACCACCTGCGACGATCCCTCGAGAGCGTACTTGGCCTGTAAATCGCCTGAAACAGCAGTGCGGTTGATTAGCGCATAGTCGAAAATATTCGCCTGGGCATGGTCGTTCAATGCGCGAATGTGGTCTGCGGCAGTTCGTCCGAGGCTTTCATTTGCCTGGGTCATCAAATTGCAAACGTAAACCTTCAGGGCATCCGAATTAACTATGGCGGGCACGATTCCGCACACCAACAGATTTGGAATAAGGCTGGTGAATAACGAGCCGGGACCTACGGTGATAATGTCCGCTCTCTTGATCGCATCGAGCGTTTCAGGCAGGGGCTCAGGATTCGCCGGCACCAGAACTAATTCCTTAATCCGACTCTTGCTGGCGGTAATTTTCGTTTCGCCTAAGACCCGTGTGCCATCATCCATGATTGCCTCAAGCTCGACATCGGATGTTGTGGCCGGATAGATGCGTCCCCGCGTCACCAGAATTTCAGACGAAAGTCGCACCGCCTCGCTGAAGTCGCCAGTTATGGAAGTAAGCGCCGCCAGAAATAGATTTCCAAAGCTGTGACCCTCCAGCCCTGATCCCTTAACGAACCGGTGTTGAAACAAGCGGGAGAGCAAAGCTTCATCTTGCGACAAGGCCACGATGCAGTTGCGAATATCCCCGGGCGGCGGCATGTTCAGCTCTTTGCGCAGGCGGCCGCTGGATCCACCATCATCACTGACCGTGACGACAGCGCACAGTTCACTAATCCGGAATTTTTCTGGATGACTTTCGTGGCTGCGGGATACGTAGCGCTTCAGTCCGTGAAGCAGCGTGGAGAGACCAGTCCCGCCACCAATAGCGACGACACGCAGTCCATTTGGATGCCTAGGGGTTTCTTGTGAAGACACTGGGTGCTCAGAGTTGCTCATGAGCCGGGCCTACATCATCCTGTTGGTCAACGTGGGTGGCAATTCTTCGCCAGGGTCGGGATACAGCAATTCCGTAAAACGCGGATCCTCAACAAGATTCTGGAAGTCCGAATCATTGCGGGCCTGAAACCGCAGTGCCGGATTCTGTCGAATGGCATGGTCCAGATTTCGCAACGCTTCTTCCAAATGCCCTGTAAGACAATTCAGCGCCGCCAACCCATAGGCTACGTAGTCCGACTTCGGACTCTGCTTCGAAAGTCCTTCCAAGTGCTCGCGCGCCCCCACATAATCGCCTAAGTTGAGCAGGGAAATAGCATAGTCGTAGTGTTCTTCGGGGGTTTTAAACTGGTTTGCGCTTCGTCCCAGCTGCTGATTGCAGGCGCTGAGATGGACGGTCGCCCGGTCCGCCAAATCCTTCGCCGGGCCCGAAATGACCTTCTGAAGGTGGGTCTTCGCCTTGTCAAATTTGTGCTCTTGCATGGCTCTCAAGCCAGCCTCATAGTTTTGCACAGCCTGTGCAAAAGCGGGGTCCTCCGTACGCGACTGTCGTGGTGTGCTCTTTTGTGCCATTTGTAGAATTCTTCCTGTCCTCGGTGTAAGTATCCCTTTTTTTATGGGTTTAGACTGGCGCGGCGTAAGTTTCTCTACAAGTATTTTTTTCATCAGCAACATTCCTACGCGAGGCACTCATTGGATCTTGCCAGCTCACCTGTGCAAAACGTGCGTTCCCGTCCAGCCGCGTTCCAAGAAACTCATCGCTAGCATTGTAACTAATTGATCGACGCCGCGGTAGCCAAGCTCACTTGCTTCCAGTCGCCACCAATGATCCCTGCGCGAATCTGTGCGGCGGTCTTGCCCTTTTGATGCATTAAATAGGAGTAGTAGAGTTCCTTAAGACAAATGGAGCACTGCGCGCCGTGCGTGGTTTCAAAACAGCTATGCAAACTATTGTGCCCCATGCGATCGCAGTAGCAGTAGCAGGGTTGCTGGTGCAAAACGACGGGAATTTTTGCCGCTAGCTCATACGCATGTGTCTGATAGGGGTATTGAGCGTTCTCCGCCCAAAGCTGATCCGCGGATAGAATTGGTGGCAGTTTTGTCCCCTTTGGAGGCGCTTTATCATTGAAGGCCGGAACCTGTTCCTGCTGGGATGAGGCCCAAGGCGCTGAAAACAGCAGGATTGCAGAAAAAAGAAGCGTCAGGCTTAGCCCATGTCTTCGCATCATCATCCTTAACCAATTCTATTGTAACCCGAATCTCAGACCCAGAGGGGCCCTTACCCGTTTCCTGTCGCTGAGTTCTTCGACAAAGGAATCACGATTGGCAGCGGCCAGGCTCCAGCGAAAAAAGACAACGAGTATCTTCGAGACATAATTGTCACGGGGCGCGCCAGGCCCAGCCGAATCGTAAGTCATCACATTCAGATCGATGAAGCTCCCGACGCTTTATGACAAATTCGATAAGCGAATCGAAGGATAGACAAAAGTATTGATTCGCTTCTTGAAAACGCGGCTTGATTTCCGAATCGCTGCAATCGAAGGCCTGCCCCCCGCCGATGGCTTTATTTTGCGCGCTCTAGGTGAAAATACTTAGCAAATTTTATTTTGTGGAAACCTTACATTTGCGATGTAAAACCCGGGATTCCAATAGTCTTTCCTTATTTGTGAATCCACGCTGTCATGTTTGAGAAGGTGCGCAACCCTTCAACGAAGTTGGGGTTTGCGTACCCGTGCGATGATCCTCGTAAATTTATGGTTACCTCTCGGGTAACATCATTTGAAAAGCGGCGAATTGGGTATATTTGGGATATACTTTTTTGAGCACCTCTTTAATTAGCAATCACATATTGGGTTTAGTGGCAGCATTGTCCTCTGTGCAGAAAATACCTGTCCAACCCGGATCAATTTCCGAAGTTCGAATTTTGGTTGAATACGTGGAAGCTGTGCGGTAAGTCAGCTTCGGTGTGCTCAAATGCACGCCGCAAACGAGTCAGCATTCGGGCCCCGCTTTTCGCTGTAAATAACTGAATACCCCGCGCTTAGCTCACAGATGCCATGTAAGTGAGGGGGCGAAGCTGCGGGAGCATCAAGATCATGAATTCATCGGACTCACAGTCGACGCACTCATCAGCTGGTCCCGATGAAATTTCCATATCGACTTTTTCTGCCGACTACTTCGAGTCAAGATGGTACGCGGCACACACCAATCCGCGGCACGAAAAGAGCGTGCTTCAACTGATGGAACAAAACCAGATCGATTGTTTCTTGCCGCTCTACACTTCGGTGCGGCGTTGGAAAGATCGGCGCAAGCGCTTATCCCTTCCCCTATTCCCGGGGTATATTTTTGTTCACATCGCGCTCAAAGATAAGCTAAATGCTTTGCGGATTCCGGGCGTGGTGCAGTTGGTTAGCTTTCAAGGGAAACCTGCTCCCCTTCCAGAGGGAGAAATAGAGGCATTGCGCAACGGCCTGCGGGCCAACATGGGAGCCGAGCCTCATCCTTATTTGAAAATTGGAAAACGCGTTCGGGTGAATAATGGTCCTCTATGTGGGGTTGAGGGCGTTCTAGAACGTAGAAAAGACAAATGTCGAGTTGTGCTGTCCATCCATTTAATCCAGCGCTCGGTGGCCGTGGAAGTCGACGAAGGCGATATCGAGCTTGCGAATTGAAGCGCATAAAGACTTAAAGAAGGCCATGAAAACTTTTTACAATCGATTTGCTTTGATAGGGAAGTTCATCAGTTGCTCAATTTTACTCGGAATGCTCGGCGCGATTCCGTGCGTCTCGCAGCAAGGAACACTTTCCGATCGCTATGCCACGGCCGAGCCCGTCAAGACTCGCGCCGACCGCGCAGCCGATGACCTCGTCTCGCTTTCTCCCGACAAAATTATTTCTCTGCTCCGAAGCGAATCCGGACTATTTCTGCAAGTAAAGAAAGCCTTGGTTAGGAAAGCCTACGAGCAGGGGCGTTTGCTGGATCCCCAGGACCTGACTGACGATGCTGTATTTTCTCTGATTCGAGAAGACGAAAATGTTCGTGTTCTAGTTACGCGAGAGATCGAAGATCGGTCCTACGTGCGGGCCAAGCCGACGCGAGAGGAATTGGCGCGTGGACTAGTATCCGAGCCATTGCGCGGACAACCGAATAAAGCAGCCCCTAGTGGCGAACAAACCAAGCCGGCACCGACACAAGAAGAAGCGTATTGGGCCGAGCATGAAGGCAGGGAAGAGCAGTATCCGGAGCGTTATCAGTATCCGCAAAATCTACAGCAAACGCCAGGTTCACAGCCTTCGTATAACCTGCCCCAGCAACCGCGAGGGCAGAATCCTCTCGCCCCAAATCCCGAAGAGCCACTTCCGCAAGAGCCCGGAGTGGGTGACCGCCGAAGGCAGCTGGAGAGAACGCAGGCGCCTTTGCAACAAGGCGATTACCCGGATTCGTTGCAGGCGGGCTCCAACGCAATGCCGAGCATCGCTCCTGAAGATCTCCCGCAACTTCTTAGCACCAGCAATTCACAGCAATCAATGTCGAGCGCAGGGCGAGGCATGGGCCAATCTGGCGCGGGTTCACCAATTCCTGATGACCGCTCCATAATGCCTTCGGGTGTGTGGCCAGATCAATCCAATAACAGCCGCGACCAGTACGCCGAGCAAGCTCGCAACGAAACGATACCGCAGTGGATGACCCGTCAGCCCCGTCTCCTCGTGCATCGGCCGCAACAACCAGCGCTTCGTCACACTCCGAATCCCTACGCTGATGTTCCTTCGCTCTACGATCTTTACTCACAGTATTCGGGACGCCCAGCGGTCTTGCAGCGATTTGGATCGGAAATCTTCCAGACCGGTACGGGTAATTTGGAACGCCTGCCAATGGACATGCCGGTTGGACCGGAGTATGTTCTGGGACCCGGCGATGGTTTGACGATTCAACTTTGGGGCGGTGTCTCCGAAAGATTGGTGCGAGTGGTAGACCGTCAGGGCCGTGTGGCTTTGCCAGAGACCGGCTCATTGGAAGTCTCCGGAAAGAGCCTGGGAGAAGTTCAGCATCTGGTTCAGACTGCGCTGCAAACAGAGTTCCGCGACGTTCAAGCGGACGTCTCTCTTTCACGACTGCGGAGTGTGCGAATCTTCGTGGTGGGCGATGTTGAGCGTCCGGGCGCTTACGACGTTAGTTCGCTTTCCACGCCTTTGAACGCGGTTTTCATGGCTGGTGGACCTACATCTGCGGGCTCGCTGCGGATCATCGAACATAGGCGCGGTACCCAACTATTGCAGACGACCGACGTTTACGATCTGCTGCTTCACGGTGTTAGATCGGATTTGCAGGGTTTGCAGGCTGGCGATACTGTTCGCGTGCCACCGCTCGGCTCCGAAGTCACCGTTGAAGGTATGGTTCGCCGTCCCGCGATCTACGAATTGGATGGCGAAAAAAATCTTGCCCAAGTTCTGGAATTGGCTGGTGGCGTTCTGCAATCCGGCACCCTGCGTCACGTCGATGTGGAAAGGACCGAGGCCCATCAGAGCCGGTCGATGCTGCGCCTTGACATTCCCGAGGACAATAACAAAGAGGCCGTCACCAAAGCGTTGGATGACTTCGCGATTCAGGACGGCGACAAAGTAAAGATCACGCCGATCCTGCCCTACGCGGATAAGACTGTCTACCTCGAAGGACATGTCTTCCGGCCCGGAAAATTTGCATATCAAGATGGCATGAAAGTCACAGACATTATTCATTCCTACAATGAGCTGTTGCCGGAACCGTACAAACGGCATGCGGAAATTATTCGACTCAATGCACCCGATTACACTCCCCAAGTATTGGCGTTCAATCTCGAGGATGCTCTCGCCGGCAAAGACCAGGATCTCGTTCTCAAGCCCTTCGACACCATTCGTGTATTCGGACGCTTTGACTTCGAAGACCCGCCGGTAGTGACTGTGGCCGGAGAAGTGAGAGATCCAGGCGATCACGTCACGAACGGTGTCACTTATTTGCGAGACGCAGTCTATCTCGCTGGTGGCGCGACCATCGATGCGCAACTCTCCGACGCCCAGGTTTTCCGTAAGACTGATGACGGCAGGATGGAAGTACTCAGCGTGAATCTCAGCAGAGCTCTATCCGGCGATCCCAAGGACAACATTTTGCTCCAACCCAGCGATCGCCTTTTCATTCACAAGGATCTGTCGAGGTCCGACCCGCCGACTGTTTTGGCTGAAGGAGAAGTGGCTCGTCCCGGAAAATATCCTCTTGGCGACAATATGACGGCTGCCGAACTAGTTCGTCTGGCTGGTGGTCTAAAGCGAAGCGCGTATACCCAGGAGGCAGACCTCACTCGCTACGAGATAGAACACGGCACCAAAATTCTTAGCGAAAGCATCCCAGTGCCGATCGCGAAGGCGATGGCAAACGAGCCTGACGCGGACGTTCGTCTACGTAATGGTGATGTTCTGACCATCCGACAAGTCGCGGGATGGAATGACATTGGAGCCACAATCGCGGTCCAGGGTGAAGTGGTGCATCCCGGAACTTACGGCATTCTGGAGGGTGAACGCCTTAGCTCGGTGATCGCTCGCGCAGGGGGCTTCCGCCCGGACGCCTATCCTTATGGGTCGATCTTTCAGCGAGCCCAGGTCCTGGAACTGGAAAAGAAGAACCGCGCACAATTGATCAGCGAGATGCAAGACCAGGGCCTAAGCTTGCGACAGGTTTCCGACGTCAATGCTGACCAAAGGGCCTCGAAAGAAGCAACTTTGCAACAGTGGCAGACCACCCTCGATCAATTGAAGAACATACCTCCGGCGGGGCGCCTTGTGTTGCACATTTCGGCTAACACGCAGCACTGGGTCAACACTTCGTCGGACATCCAACTGCGCGCTGGTGACTCTATTTTCATCCCGAAGCGGCCCAATGCGGTAATGGTGGATGGGAGTGTCTACAACCCGACCGCCGTCACATTCAAACCGGGCAAAGATGCTGGATGGTATCTCCAGCAGGCGGGCGGTCCGACCACTATGGCGAACAAGAAGGCAATCTTCGTAGTTCGCGCCGACGGTTCGGTCGTCGGTGGTTCCGGGGGAATCTTTTCTGGAGGGGTGGAAAAGGCGGCCTTACAGCCCGGTGATTTGGTGATGGTTCCACAGAAAGCTTTCACTACAAACAATCGCCTGGCGAGCACTGTTCAGGTCGCTCAAATCGCCACGGCAATTGGCATCGCGATCCAGGTGGCAAGAAGCTTCTGATTTTGGGCTGCGCGATGTCTACGCCTAAAGCTGTTCTGGTAGCCGCGCTGCTTGCGGTGCTGAGTTCGGCTATGTGGGGCCAAGACGAAAAACCCAGTGATGTGAAACAGAACACGGACTTACCTTCCAAAGCCGGAAGCACGGCAAATCAGCCGGTTCAAAATGGCGGCACTAAGAATGAAGACGGAACTGATGGCTGGTTGCCGCTCGGCGAAGATCCCGAGAACAGGCTAGTGTCGCCTTTCTTGAAGCACATAGCTTTGGATCAGAAACAATTCTGTACCGCTCCAACCCATTTCACGGTGAAAGATCTCAAATGGATTGCCCCGTTCACCGGATTCACCGCCGCACTGATCGCGAGCGATAGCTGGATCTCGAAGCAGATTCCCAATAAACCCGGTCAATTGAAAACAAGCCTGAACGTATCCGATTATGCGACGTATTCATTTATCGGATTGGGTGCCGGTTCCTTTCTCCTCGGGAAAATGTCTCGTAATGACCATCTCAGCGAGACTGGGCTGCTAAGCGGCGAAGCGGCGATCAACGCTACGGGCATCACCTATCTTCTGAAAGAGATAACACAAAGGCCGAGGCCCAACGTCGGAAACGGTGACGGGGTGTTCTTCACCGGCGGCAATTCTTTCACTTCAGAACACTCGGCTATCGCGTGGTCGATTGCCAGTATCTGGGCACATGAGTATCCGGGCACGCTGAGCCAGATTCTCGCCTACGGGCTCGCTTCCACCGTGACCATAACTCGCGTGACAGCACAACAACATTTCTCTTCCGACGTTTTTGTCGGCAGCGCCCTGGGCTGGTACTTCGGACGCCAGGTTTATCGCGCACATCACGACCCAGAACTGGGCGGCGCAGCGTGGGGCAGTCTGTTGCCGAACGATACCGGAGACAAACCCCGCAACCCCGCAAACATGGGATCCCCATACGTGCCGCTAGATAGCTGGGTTTATCCTTTATTAGAGCGCTTAGCTGCCCTTGGCTACATCAAGACCGCATATCTTGGAATTCGTCCCTGGACGCGCATGGAATGTGCCCGCATGCTGGAGGAAGCTGGAGCGAAGCTTACTGATGACTCCGTCGAGGAGAATGGCGAAACCGGAAAGATATACGCCGCCTTGCAGACAGAATTCGCTCCAGAAACTGCACGGTTAGACGGAGCGCAGAACTTGGGAGCAAGCGTTGATTCCCTCTACAGTCGAGTCACCGGCATTTCCGGCAAGCCGTTGCGCGATGGCTACCACTTCGGCCAAACAATCACCAACGATTACGGACGTCCCTATGGTGAAGGTTTTAACGCTATCGCCGGTGTCAGTGCAAGTTCAGTGGCCGGGCCTCTGTCCGTTTCGTTTCAGGGCGAGTACCAACACGCTCCTTCAACCCCTTCGTACCAATTATCCACTCAGCAGGCAATCGCGAATGTCGACGCGACTGCTCCCTTTGCAAACGGGACGGGAACGATCAATCGTTTTCAGTTGCTCAATGGTTCGGTCGGGGTTACGTTTGGCGGCGTGGAGTTTTCATTTGGCAAGCAGAGCATCTGGCTGTCGCCCTCGGAATCGGGATCTTTGCTTTTCAGTGACAACGCTGCGCCAATCCCTGCTTTCCGGATTGATAATGTTTCCCCATTCAGGGTACCGGGGCTTTCGTGGCTGTTGGGCTCAATGCGGTGGGAGTTTTTCTTAGGTCAGCTTTCCCGGGCAAACCTTCGTATTTGACGGTAACAATTTGCTTGGGCCGAACAATATTACCCCTGAGCCCTTTATTCACGGAGAGAAAATTCGTTTAAACCGACTCCGAACCTGGAATTCGGGATGGGCATAACTGCCATGTTTGGCGGGCCGGGCTTGCCCTTCACTTGGCGTAACTTCATTCGGACTTATTACGTGCACGTCCCCAGCATTTTTGATAATCCAGCCAAGCGATTTTCCGCCTTCGATTTCAGTTACCGGGTACCGGGCCTGCGAAAATGGCTTACCCTTTATAGTGATTTCTTGGTCGTAGATGAAATCTGCCTATCGGCTCCGGCCGTCCCACCGTGAACCCAGGAGTGTATTTGCCCCAAGTTCCTAAAGTTCCGAAGCTCGACTTCCGTTTCGAGTTCTTACGCACCGCGCGCACTACCGAGTTCGGCCCTGGCTTCGTTTACTATGATCGCCGATACCGATCGGGGTATACGAGCGACGGAAACTTAGTAGGCAGTTGGATCGGTCGGCAAGGTACCGGTGTGCAAGCCTGGAGTTCATATTCCTTTTCCCCCAGGAATACCATTCAGCTGGAATATCGACACATGCAGGTGGATCGTGCATTCCTGCAGGGTGGACACTTAAATGATTTCGGTCTGCGCGGTGAAATGAAAATTGGACAGGACTTGGCATGGTCTGGCTTTCTCCAATACGAAACTTGGGCCTTTCCGGTTATCGCGTCTCGGCCGCAGAAAAACGTCACTGCATCGGTTCAGCTGACTTTCACCCCAGCCCGGACGATTCGGTGAGGGTGCCAATTCATTGAGTTTCTAAGAACGAAGACGTCGGCTTGTTCTGGTCCTCCACGGGTGGGCCGATTATATTAATAGTCAGAATTGTTAACAGGATCCCCCCTTCCCGGGGGGGGCAACTTTTTATCACCGATGAAGAATTCTGTACAGACCCTCGCGCCACCGAATGAGCCGGCGGACGACTCCACTGAGACGCTCCTGCCGGACATGGAGCTGGATGAGAGGGGTCGCGAGCTCAAGTCGAAGGATCGCCTTTTGCATGCCGCCGAGGTGGTCTGGAACCAGCGGCTTATTTTGCTTCGTTTCGGCGTTTGGGGAGCTCTGGCGATGGGCTTGCTCGCCTTGCTGATTCCCAATCAGTACAGTTCGACTACTCAACTCATGCCTCCGGAAAATCGGCCTAGTTCTGGGCTTGCCCTGATCTCATCGTTCATGAATGGTGCCGCCGGCGGCGAAGGGTTGCCGCTGGGGGCGAGCATGCTGGGCATGAACAGTTCCGGGGCGTTGTTTATGGGCATCCTGCGCAGCCGCACGGTCGAGGATCGTCTGGTAGATAGGTTCAATCTGCGGAAGGTTTATTGGTTTGCACGGAGCCAACGAACTGCCCGCGAGAAGTTGGAAAGCAACACGTCAGTTTCCGAGGACCGCAAAAGCGGAATTCTCGCCATCACAGTTTCCGACACCAACCGGCAGTTAGCCCGAGATTTGGCGCAAGCCTACGTCGAGGAACTGGACCGTGTGGTGTCGCAACTAAGCACTTCCTCCGCTCGTCGCGAACGCGAGTTCCTTGAAGGACGACTTACCGCTGTAAAGCAGGATTTAGATTCGGCTCAGAAGGATTTCAGTCAGTTCGCCAGCAAGAACTCGGCTATCGACATTAAAGAGCAGGGAAAGGCTATGGTCGAGGGGGCGGCAACAGTACAAGGTCAGCTCATCGCGGCCGAGTCAGAACTTAAGGGCATTGAACAAATCTATTCAGCGAACAACGTCCGCGTTCGTACTCTGCGTGCGCGAGTAGCGGAGTTACAGCAGCAGCTCGCGAACCTAGTAGGTTCAAACAGTGCCGCACAGGGCAGTATGGAGAGACAGACGCTCAGCCCAGCCCATCAGGCGACCAATCTGGATATCCGTCGATTCGACAACTCCCTCTACTGGGTGTCAGTTATGCAGACCTCTATCGCCGCACAAAAATACAAGAAACGGTGTACGAGACGCTGACCAAAGAATATGAGATCAAAGGTGGAGGAGGCTAAAGAAACTCCAAGCGTCAAGATTTTGGATCCGCCAATATTCCCGACAAGAACTCTTTGCCGCCCACGTTAGGAATGACTTGGTTCGGATTCGTTATGGGCCTGATCTGCGCTACGGTCTGGGTACTGGCCTATGACATGTGGGAGAAGCTGGAGCCTCGAGATCCGCGGAAAGCATTTGCCAACGACGTGTTGTCGACGTTCCGCACACGCCCGATTGGAACCCTGATGCGCGAAACCCCACGCCTTTTCTGGAAAACCGTTTTCAAGCCCCAAACCTCAATCAGGACCAGCAGCGACTAGCCAGCGCGAGTCGCAGCTCTCGAATCGGATATATCTTTGACGTAGATCAAGTAATGGATGTTGCAGAACGAATTGCACGAGAAGCCAAGGAGTCTATGCGATCTATGCGGCGAAGCCGGTCGCACCTCTCCACTATGGCCACGACTACATGCTCTCTTGGGCTGTTCCCAAACTCGGAGATGTGGCGGGAAAGAAATTCTTGATGTCGGCGTGGGACTCGGCCAGTCTTCGATTCGCTTGGCTAAGCTAGGGGCTGACGTTTGTGGCATAGACGTCTTCTGTAGCTACGCGAAACGCTGGCGAGCTTGCCAAGAGCGAAGGGCTCGACATTCCTTTTCGCGTCATGCCAGGTGAAATGCTGGATTTCCCGGATGCGTCGTTTGACGCGATTCTGTGCATGTCTTCTTATCACCACATGGATTTAAAGCAAGCGGCCTCCGAATTCGCTCGTGTGCTTCGGCCTCGGGGGAGGGCGGTGATGGTGGAACCGCTGGCCTCGAACCCGCCCGCGTGGATTTACCGCAAACTGATCCGGCCTTCACATCGCGATGTGACCAGTGAGGAAACGCCAATTCGAGTGTGCGATTTGCAATATCTGCGGAGTCACTTCGCTGCCGTCGAATGGAGGGGACTGTCCTACTAGTCTTGCACCGTTCGCTATCGATCGAATCTTCGGACCAGGTCCGTCCACACATTTGTGGTTCCGCTTTACTTCGCGACTAGATCAAGTTTTGCTGAGTTTCTTCCCGAATAAGCTAGCCTGGAGGATGGGGATTGTGGCAACGCGGCCCAACTGGAGTACCCGATGAGGCCATTGTTCCTCTTGTCCATGCTTGCAATGGTCCTGCAGTTCACTGGTGCGGCGCAAACCAATCCAATAACCACGAGTTCGGACTCTGTTACCCACCCAATCCGCCCCAAGCCGGCTCTTATGGGAAGAATTCCAGTCAGTTTCGAGCCCAACGTCGGCCAATATGCGAGGCAACGCTCATTTCTTCGCGAGGGCAGGAGGCGACACTCTGGAACTTCGGAGTAACGAGGTCGTCCTAGTAGGACAGAGTGGGAGCCGGCGCGGAAACTCCCAGGCCAAAAATCTGCTTCACATGAAGTTCCTCGGGGGCCAATCCTGATCCGGAAATCGATGGACTCGAACTGTTGCCGGGTAAGACTTCTTATTACGTTGGCAATGACGCCAAGAAAATGGCATACCAACATACCCAATTATGCGCGTGTTCGTTATAGAGATCTCTATCCCCCGGAACTGACCTCGTTTACTACGGTGCCGACCCAAGGCAAGCTCGAATACGATGTTACGCTCTCTCCTGGCGCCGAGGTTGAGCGGGTACGGTTCAAGTTTGACGCGCAAGAGCCAATCGGCATCTCCGCCCGTGGTGACTTAGTTCTTGGTAATGTTAGCCGCGTTCTTCAGTACCGCCCGGTTGCATACCAGCAGATCGGGGGTGAGAAACGGTACATTCCAGCTCGCTATCGAGTGGAAAAGAGTGGGAGATCTTATTTGCCGTTGGCCACTACGATCACGAGCGTACCCTCATCATCGACCCCGTAGTCCTTTCTTACTCCAGTTACCTGCCGGTCCCCACCGGGGGCTTCATTTCTCTCGACGGCGTGGGGAATATTTACGTGGCCGGGGCGACCCTCCAGCAGAGCGGCATAGCCGTAAATTCAGTGAACGAGATTGTGAAACTAAATCCGCAGGCTACGTCGATCCTCTATACGGTTTTTCTCGGCAACGCGAGTGGAACGGGCTTCAGCGGCACAACCGTGACTGGGGCTGTAACAGATCCAAGCGGCAACTCCTATATAACGGGAAATATCGGCAGCACAGGATATCCGACCAAGAACGCCTTCCAAGCGACCCTAGCTGGAGGGGTAGACGGTTTTTTGACCAAGCTCGATCCGAATGGAAATATTGTCTATTCGACATATCTGGGCGGTAGCGGGAGTGACGGACACCGACGCTATTGCCATCACTGGGACCGGTGAGGCCATCTTGGCGGGAACAACGGACTCCACGAACTTCCCCACTGTTCCCCCAAAACGATTACTAAGACTTCGACCAATGCGTTTGTCACGGAATTCAGCGCCGATGGTCTTACCCTCGTGTCTTCGAGAGTGATTGGCGGAAACGGAGGCGACACCGCTTACGGAGTGGCCCTTGACGGGAGCGGAAATATTTACGTCACCGGCAGTACGAGCTCAACCGACTTTCCCGTGGTGAATGCATTCCAATCTTCGATCAAGGGCCATTACGATGCGTTCATCACCAAGCTCGATCCTACGGGCTCTACAATTCTCTATTCCACATATCTGGGTGGCTCTTTAAACGATTTCGGGCACGCGATTACAGTTGATGGAACCGGCAATATGTACGTTGAGGGATACACCGAGTCCATTGACTTCCCCGTGGTAAACGGGCTCTTGCCACCTGCTGTGACCCCGAAGGTATTTTTGTTAGCGAGATCTCTCCTCGGGCAGTTCTCTTATCTTCTCCACAGAGTTGGGTCTTGGCAAAGACGAGTCGGGTCACGCCATTGCTCTGGACGCGAACCGAAATATCTACGTAGTAGGGGGCTCAGGCGTCGGCGTGCTTACCTCTTCGCCTCTTTTTATGTCACCGTGGTTCAGCGGCGACGCGTTCATTTCCGAATTGGCTCCCAGTGGCACGTCCTTGCTCTTCTCGACTTTTTTTGCCGGCGGCGGCCCCGATTCCGCGGAAAGCCTGGCCTTCGATCTATCAGGCGACCTACTCGTTGCGGGCGAGACCAGCTCCAATGATCTTCCAATGATCGACGCTGTCGAATCCGCGGGTTCGGGCAACTACGCGTTTCAGGGTACGTTCCTGGTGAAATTCTCCAATTCTTCGTCTAATGCGGTTCCCACCCTGGTTTTCATGCCACCTCTTAGCGCTACCGCCGGATCGCCGGCGGTTACGATCGATCTCCGAGGGATCAATTTCGCGACCAATGCTGTCGCGCAATGGAATGGGGCAAACGTGCCCACGACTTTCATAAGTGGTAGCGGGTTGAAGGCGACCGTGCCCGCTGCTCTTCTTACCACACCGGGTACTTTCTCCATGACAGTTTTCAACCCGAGTCCCGGCGGCGGCACGTCTTCGGCGCTCATGTTCACGGTCAATGCAGCCGCACCCCTTGCCAGCACGTTGCAACCGAATACGAGCGCTGCGGGTTCTGCCACCCTCGCACTTACCGTGAATGGGTCGAACTTTACCTCGACATCAGTGGTGGATTGGAATGGCTCGCCCCGATCAACAACATTCGTCAATGCCACTCAACTCACCGCCGCGGTCACCGCCTGCGATGTCGCTGCCCCTAGCTCCAACCTCGTCACGGTAGTGACCCCTGCGCCTGGCGGGGGCACTTCGAACGCTCTTACATTCACTGTCACAGGGACCGGCACGGCCTGCAACGGCACTCTGGGACTCGGCGTCTCAGGCAACTCGGGCTCCGCTACGGTCCCTGCTGGCAAGACAGCAAATTACACAATGACGATTGGCGGACAAGGAACGGGCGGAACAGCAACGTTGACCTGCACAGGAGCGCCCGCCGGTGCGACTTGTTCCGTTCCGGCCTCGGTTAGCGTGAGCCCGACCACCGCTTCCACATTCGCCGTAAGTGTGAGCACAACAGCCCGAACCAGTGCGGCATTGATGCGTTCTCACTTGAGTACACCGTTGTGGTTGGCCCTCTTTATTCCGGGACTGGTTGTACTGCCTCTTGGAGTGGCCTCACGCCGCTTGTTGAAACGCGTGCGGATATCGTTACTGGTTTTGCCGCTTCTTCTTATGTGTTCTTGCGGCAGCAGCAGTCCCAGTTCGTCAACTAATTCAGGTGGCACTCCTGTGGGAACATACACTTTGAACGTTACGGCGACCTCGGGCTCCAGCACACAATCCCAACCACTGACGTTAATCGTGCAATAGAGATTTTTGGGAATTCTCTGTTAATTCCGAACGCCGCCTCTGATTGAGGTATTTCCCGGGCAAGCTTCCTTCATGAGTCCAGGACTTTTATTCGCTGTGGGGGCTGCGGCCACGATTCTATGTGTGATCGAACCGATCTTCGTGCAATTGCTGTTCCTTTTTTTCAGCCTTGTTTTTCCCAAGCTACCGATCCTTCAGATCGAAGGCTACTTAGTGCCGATTCGAACCGAAGATTTTTTCTTGGCCTTTGCCTTTTTTGTTTTATTCCTTCGTTTCCTGATCTACCGCGAGAAGGCTGCACCAAACCCTTTGTTCAAGTGGATGCTTTTGTACTGCGCAGCCACGTTCGTTTCATTCGTTTTTGGGTCGTTTATTCTTCATACCGTTCCGGACGGGAAAATCGGCTTTCTCTACTGGATGCGTGGCCCCGAATACTTCGCGACATCGTTCCTGTGCCTCTGGGGGATAAATAGCTGGCAACGGTTTAGCAAGATCGCCGCTGGGTTAGTTGTTTTCATAGCCCTGATCGGCATTTACGGAATCATGCAGGAATACGGCATGGTGCCGGCGTTCGATGCCATGCATACCACCGACGAAATAGTGATGGTACGGTTCCTCCCGGGCTTTGGCGAAGAACGCTTGTTCTCAACTTTCGGGGGTCCCTATGATCTTTCTGCTTTCTACTTACTGGCAGCGCCGTTGTGTCTGGCTCTGATGTATGCCGTCGAAAGTTGGTGGAAAAACTCGGATTGTTCGCTGTCCTCTGCCTCTCGTTACTCTGCTTTTTCCTGACATTCGCACGCACACCACTGCCGGCCATGGTAGTCACCCTGCTCCTGTGCTTCGTGCTGCTGGGTAAGCGACGCCTAGGCATCGCTGTCGCGCTGCTGTGCACGATTCCTCCCTTTCTGCTAATTGGCTTCCAGGCCCTTCTTGAAGAGGCGTTGTCCGACCCTCTGGCGGAAGATGCGTTGGGCAATCGTTTGAGAACTGCATGGGCCGACGCCATTGATTCCATGTTTCGATCGCCACTCCTCGGCACGGGCCCCGCTTCCATGCACAATATGATGGGAGTGGACGGGCTTTATTTCCTGCTGTTGGGCAGTTGGGGGATCGCAGGCCTGGTTTGCTTCGGCGTTCTGATTTACAAGACCACAAAGTATCTGCGCCAGATGATCGATTTCCCTCAACACAGATTGCAGCGCGCTATGGCGATTGGGATGTATGCCGGCACCGTTGGATTGCTAATCAACGGCTTGACAATCGACTCATTCTTTTCTTCGAAGATTGCTTTTCCTTATTGGTTTCTGATGGGCCTGATGTTCGCTTCCCACCAGCTGGCGACGCAAAAGAGTGCCGAACACGTTGGAGCGTCGGTTCGGGCGAAAGTTTCCATTGCCCTCCCCAGCCCAGGAACCGCCACTTTCGGCGGCTGAAAATAGAACTGATCCGTTGAGACACAGTGCGAAATTCGTCAAATGACTGAGGCCACGGAGAGCGTGGAATCCATCGTACCTTCTCTCGGCATTGAGGGAACGAGTCAAATCAAAGCTTCTGGGGAAGTGCTCGGCAAATTCGTCGATAATTTAGGGTACGGCGGAGCGCGCGGTGTCGTTTTTTTAGTAAACAGTCTGATAATTGCGCCAGTGCTCATGCACAGACTTGGCCCCCAAGTCTTCGCCTTGTTTGCTCTCGCCACGCCCTTTCTGCGATATGGATTTAGCGGAGTTTTCGATCTAGGATTGGCAACCGCACTGATGCGATTCGTGAGCCGCGAAGCGGCGGCATCAAATGGAGAAGAAGTTAACCGATATCTGTCAAGTGCGTTTCTCCTCTACCTCATTTTCGGCGGCGTGCTATTGCTCCTTTTTCATGCATTGTCGCCCGCCATCTTGCGATTTCTTCTGAGTTCCAATCCGGACCTTTATACGACTGCCAACTTGATTCTTTCCAGATGTGTCTGGATTTACCTTTTGTTGCTCTTGTCTAACGCGTTTTTTGGGCTCCTCATGGGGACTCAGGCAGTACCGAGTACACATCTCATCGGCACCGTGTCGTTGCTATTTGAATTGCTAGGCATTCTGGCGCTGCTACCCTTCGGTTTAACAGCGGCGCGTGTCACCTCAGTCTATTTCCTCAATGGCGTGATGAGTCTTGTCTTGTGTGCAATTAGCGCGCTGCCGTTGGCCGGGATTGCAGCTGAAACTGGCCTTAGTTTCACGCCGATGCATTCTTGATCTCTTGCACTACACTGTCCGATTTTCGGTTACAGTCTCGACCACAATGCTAGGTCCCGTTATCGACAAGTTGATTCTTACTCGTCTTGTCGGTCTATCGTTCGTAGCCGCGTACGAAGCTGCGGCGCGGCTAATCGATGTCATCAAAAGGGCGACCCAATTAATTCTCCTTTTGCTACCGCTGGCTGGTGCGATGGAACTGACCCACGGCGTAGAACATAAGCGGCATATTTACCAGCGGATATTCTTCGCTAACCTGGTGCTTAGTGCGGGGCTGTACCTCATTCCCGCAACGCTCGCGGCCCCTATTTTCATGCATTGGGTCGGCCCATCGGTAGGGCGCCCGGCCTCCCTTGCGTTTATGGTCCTGTCAGCCACGTCTTTTTTGCTACGCTGGCGAACCCCGCCGTGCTGGTTTTGGCAGGTACAGGCAGAATGAAGTTGCTCATTGCCACTGGACTAGGAAGTCTTTGCTCCAATATTTTCGTCAGTGTGCTGGCCCGAATCTTTGGTTTCCCAGGAGTGCTGGCGGGGAATGCCCTAGCTTATGGGGGCGCCTTTTTAATCATGTTGTGGTTGCTGCAACAAGAACCAGAGTTTCAAATTGCGCCTTCCAGGCTGGTACAGTCCGGCTTCCTCGCGGTTGGCTCCGCCGTCTTACCTGGGTGTCTGGTCCGATGGCTATGGCCAAATGCCGTCGGTGTAATTCCGCTACTGCTACTGGCGATAACCCTCAGCTTGGTTTACGGATTGGCGCTTATGGCTTCGACGGAAAACCGTCGACTGGTGTTCACGATGTTAAGCGTAGATTAAGAAAACGATTAGTTCCACCTTGATTTCTTGGCCAATCAAGCATCTCATGCCTGAGATTAGCGTCCTCATCGTGAATTGGAACGGCAAGCGGTTTCTGCCTGATTGCCTTACTTCTCTGCGTTCCCAGACGTTTCGAGATTTCGAAGTCATCCTGGTCGACAATGGATCACATGATGGCTCTGTCGCGTATGTGCGCGACTGCTTTCCGGAAGTGCAGGTAATTGCACGCCCGGAAAACATTGGCTTCGCGGCTGGCAACTTAGCTGCTTATGAGCAATCCACCGGCAGCATCATTGTCTTGCTTAACAATGACACCTCGGCCGACCCGTCGTGGCTAAGCGAGATTCACCGAGCTGCAATCGATTTCCCACAGGCCGGGAGTTTTGCTAGCAAGATGTTGTACTTCTCGGACCGTGATCGAATTGACAATTGCGGATTCTGGCTTACGTGCACCGGAACCACCACAGAGCGGGGCCGCAATGAGCTCGATGCATCAGAGTGGACTAAGTCTGCTTGGGTATTTGGAGCGTGCGCCGGTGCAGCGGCCTACCGCCGCACTATGCTGGAAGACGTGGGCTTCTTGGACCCAGATTTTTTTGCGATCTACGAGGATGTGGACCTGAGCTTTCGTGCTCAGTTGCGAGGCTACGGTTGCGTTTTCGTACCCGGGGCAGTTATGTACCATCATCTGAGCGCCACTCTGCAGAACGTGCCAGCCCAGCGAGTATTCTGGTCCCAGCGCAATATCGAATACCTCTACGTGAAAAACATGCCAACCGCGTTGATGCTGCGCTTTGCCCCCCGCCGCATAGCTTATGAAATAAGCACCGCCCTCTACTTCACCTTGCACGGTCACGGAGGTTCTTTCTTCAAGAGCAAGCTGGCAGTACTGAATAATTTTTCCCGTCTTTGGCGAGAGCGCCACAACATTCAGCAGCGCCGAGCTTTATCAAATTCGGACTTGATTGCATTGCTCCATCGAGAATGGTTTGGGCCGAAGTGGCGGAAATTGGTCACCGGCGGTCGCCAGTCTAAAGCACTCGCACAGTCGGGAGAGGCCGCCCCGAGTGACAGTCGATTCCATCGAAGTACCCCAAGCTGACCGCCTGCTTCAGGCCGTTTCCAACTGCTTCCTCTGCAGTCGCGAGGGTGTTGTCCGTTATCGCAATTTGCGGGATTACACTTTTGGAGGGTCAGGCTCTTGGGATTACCGGTACTGCCAGCCATGCCAATTGCTTTGGTTGGCCGAGCGTCCACTGCCAGCAGAAATCGGAAGGTATTACGCCACCTATTACACTCACTCGCGTCGCGAAGAAGGAAGCTGGAAACAGAGGCTGAAACGGGCCCTCATTGCCAGGATTTTGGGCTCGGATACCCTATGTCCGTGGCCCAGATGGCGACTGGCTGCGAAACTTCTCGGTCGTTTGGCGCCATTCGCGGAGTCAGCTCGGATGGGCAGCATGGCGCTGGCGGGCCGCGCTCCTGGAAAGTTGTTAGATGTGGGCTGCGGCAACGGAGAGTTTCTGGCGATGATGCAGCAAGCTGGCTGGGACGTCAGCGGGGTCGAACCTGACCCAACCGCTGCACAAGTCAGTTCGGAGAGACTGAATATTACTGTTCCCACCGTCGACTTGGAGGGAGCGTCCTTTCCGTCGAAAAGTTTTGACGCCATTACGCTAAGCCATGTTCTTGAACACGTTTATGATCCGATAGGGGTTCTTCGGGAATGTCGCCGCATACTCAAGCCTGCCGGGCATGTCGTCATTGTCACCCCCAACATTGGCAGTCTGGGGCACGCCCGATTCGGGGGTAACTGGCGAGGATTGGAACCGCCTCGCCATCTCCACTTGTTTTCTGTTGTTTCACTTAGCGAGAGTGCCCTAAAAGCAGGCTTGGTCGTAAAGTTGATACGAAGCTCGGCACGAATGTCTCGTGGCATATGGCTTGAAAGCCACGCAATCGCCGGAAAGAAAAACGGTGGCCGAGGTTCCAAGGCTCGGTGGAAGGCTTTGCTATTCCAGGCTTATGAGGAGATTTTTCGAAAGGCCAACAGGGAATGGGGTGAAGAATTGGTACTAGTGGCCACACCCGACGTGCGGCCATGACACGAGTCGCGGATAAACAGGTAGCAAAGCAGAGAACTACGGGAAGTAGATGATGACTCCACAGACAACACCCAACTTATCGTTAGTATCGCCTTACCCCCTCGATCTGACGGCGGACAAAACTACAACCTATGATATCGCGGTTGTTGTTGTTAATTGGAACGTGAAAGATCTGCTTCGCAACTGTCTGGAGTCGCTCCGAAAGGCAGTTATGGGACTGGCTGTCAGAGTAGTCGTGGTGGATAACGCCTCGAGCGATGGCAGTGCCGAAATGGTTGAGTCCCTATTTCCCGAAGTCGAACTCGTCCGCAACCAGACTAATGCGGGTTTTGCACGAGCGAACAACCAAGGACTGGAACGATACCAGAAAAACTCCCGATTCCTATTGCTTTCAACCCTGACACTGTGGTGTCGCCAGAGTGCTTTCACGCAATGGTTAGGTTCATGGAGGAGCGTCCCGAGGCCGGAATTATTGGCTGCAAACTTATAAAGCCTGACGGTAGTCTCGATTATGCTTGCAAACGATCCTATATTACTCCGGACGTTCTCTTCCATAAGGCCTTGGGACTGGACAAAGGTTTCCTCAGAGCGAGAGGTTCGGAAGGTACCAGTTGACATTCCTTGATCCCGACCAAGTCCATGAAGTTGATTCCGTGGTAGGAGCCTTCCTCATGATTCGCCGCGAGTGCGTTGCGGATATCGGTCTATTGGATACATCATTCTTCATGTATGCCGAGGATATCGAATGGTGCTACCGAGCGAAGGATCCGGCTGGTCGGTATATTATGTTCCCACCGCAACCGTGCTTCACCACAAAGGAAAAGCACCTCCAAGTGTAGCAATCGCATGATTTTCCACTGGTATGACGCTACGTGGCGTGTCTATCGCAAGCAACTGGCGAGCCGCTACTCGCCAATAGTAAATGCCCTGGTTTGGACTGGATGTTATGGCATGTGTGCCGCCTCATTAGTCGCGAACGTGGTTAGACGTTCAAACAATTTTCCGAGTCGACGCTGACGAGGTTTGAGCTCGTTTGGTGCGTCTGTTTTCCCAAGGTGGGTTCCTCGTCCGGCTTTAGGCCGCTCAAAACAACAGGAAAGGACGAAGTCACGATGAAACTCTTCACGGCAGGTAACGCGAAATCGAGACTCGAAACAAGATGGCGCAATTTAAATTCTGGGCGGTACGCTGGTGGGACCAGTTCAATTCCTTTTTGAGCGTCGATGAACCCGACAGTCATACAAAACGAGCGACAAGACGTCGTTGTTGATACCTGCGTAAAGCAGACTGATTTGTTTGGCGGGACGCTTGATTTTCTGGCGGAACCAGTCTTCAAGAAGCTAGCCTTCTTGATCACCGACCTAGTTACCCTGATGGTCACGTTTGTGGCTGCCAAATTTGCAATCATGGCCGTTCTTCGATTGCCTGCGGCAGCCGTTGATCCCGCCCGTTACAGCTTGTTTGCCTCATTTTTCTTCACTATTGCGCTTTATCTTTGCGACGGTTATGGCTCAGCCGAATTGCGGCGTCCAGAAAAGGAACTGGAGCTCACGGTGAAAGCCATTGGATTTGCCTTCTTAGCTCTATTTGCAGCCAACTCTATGGTATTCAAGGGCCAGCCCTTTTCACGGTACCAACTAGTTCTATGGCTGATACTGGCCCTCCGTGCGTCGTCCCGCAGATTTTCGCTACGGGCTCTTTATTCCGCCTTGTGGAATGTCGGACTGGCCCAGCAACGAGCACTTCTCGTTGGATCTCCGCAACAATTCGGATTGTACAGAAGGTTACTTCGAGTTCAGCGGCATAAACCTTATAAGTGGCTTGGGATACTTCCTACCTCTAGTACTTCCTGCCTCGACAAGGAGGATCTTAACGTTTCGGTATTGGGCACCCCGGATCATGGGAAAACATCGTGCAAGCGTTAAACATCCAGGTCGTGCTGGTGAGTTCTCTGACATCTGAGCCGATCATCCGTTCCTACTCGAGTGGTGCGCAGATGCCGACGGCTCTGGGGTCGACGTGGAAGTCTTTTCTGATTTAATAGAGCTGAGGATTGCAACCTCGAAATCGACTATTTCAGCGGTTCGTCCGGCCTGTCGGCGCGCCCCGCGTGGTCCTTGCGCACCCAACGCATCGCGAAAGTGTTCGTTGACCTGGTGGCGGGCGTGATCGGTAGTTCAGTCACATTTCTCCTCACTCCCGTTGTTGCGTTGTTGCTCAAAATGGAGATGGCGGCCCAGTATTCCATCGCCGCGAATTCATCGGATGCGATGGAAATATTCGTCACTACCTAAAGTTTCGCACGATGGTGCGGAACGCCGACGACGTTCTTCGAAACGATTTCTGTCTCAAAGCTCAGTTTGCGACGAACCATAACTTAGAACACGACCCGCGTGTCTTAGATTAGGCCGATGGTTGCGGAAGTACAGCATTGATGAGTTTCCCCAGTTCTTTATGTGCTTACCGGACGGCTTACTCTCGTCGGTCCCCGAGTCATATCGGGCGAAGAGGGAGCTCGCTACGGCGAATTTCTAGCCAAGCGCTTGTCCGTTAAGCCTGGATTCACAGGATATTGGCAAGTTAGCGGCCGACAGACCACGACCTACGAAGAGCGTATACAGATGGATATGTTCTACATGATCGCTGCCATTTGGTTGGATCTCGTGATCATAGCTAAACCCTTTGTGCGGTTCTTTCGCCCCGAAGGTGCTTACTAAGTTTTCTTTTCCAAGGAGCGAAGAGTGCGCATTTTGGTAACTGGAGGGGCCGGATTTATCGCTTCGCATATCGTCGACGCTTACGTCAGCTCAGGACACGATCTCGCGATTATCGACGACTTGTCCCGAGGAAGGGAGCGCAATGTCACTCGACGGCGCGGTTTTATCGCGGCGATATTCGGGACCAGGCATTTGTCGATTCAGTCTTTCAAAAGGAACGTCCCGACGTGATCAACCATCATGCAGCTCAAATGGACGTGCGACGTGGGGTTCGCGAACCCCAATCGACGCCTCAGTTAACATTCTCGGATCTATTCACCTACTTGAGGCGGCTAGGCAATACGGAGTTCGGAGATTCATCTACATTTCGACAGCTGGAGCGGCGTATGGAGAGCCGAGTCAACTTCCTGTCTCGGAAAATTGCGCCATAAACCCCATTACGCCCTACGGTATCAGCAAGCACACTATCGAACACTATCTGTTCACCTATTCGCTATTGTATGGGCTTGACTATGTGGTTCTGCGATACGGCAACGTTTACGGCCCGCGGCAAAGTTCCAAGGGAGAAGCCGGCGTATTCGCAATATTTTGTGAACAGATGTTGGCAGGCAAGCAGCCTGTCATTTATGGCGACGGGAAGAAATTTCGCGACTATGTTTACATCGAGGACGCCGCACGTGCGAACCTGCTTGCTTTGGAGCATGGGACCGGCGAGATTTTTAACATCGCATCCGGCGTGGCGGTAACTGATTTTGAAGTCTTCGACACAGTGCGCGAGCTGTTGGGCGTGAAAGTACAACCCAAGTATGGCGACCGCCGGCCCGGTGAAATCGACAAAATTGTTCTTTACGTTAGCAAGGCTGAAAGGCTTTTAACTTGGCGTCCCCAAATTGCCCTCAGGGAGGGTGCGAAACAAACTGTCGAGTGGTTTCAGCAAGAGGTGATGGCATCAAGCGTAAAAACGCAATCCTAGAAAAGTCATAATATGTCAGAACGGCCAGTGTGTCTTGTGGCGGGAGGTTCAGGAGCGATAGGAAGTGCCGTTGTGTGTCGTTTTGCCAAAAGTGAAGTCCAACTTGCCATCACGTATCGGAAGGAACCGCCGCAGCGATTGTTGTCGGAGTTGCGCGGCATGGGAGCTTCTCCGAGCGAGTATCGGATGGATGTCGCAAGATGGGCGTCGGTCAATGAAGTGGTGGAGCAGGTAAGCAGTACTCATGGCCCAATCGACGTATTAATTAATTGTATTGGCACCCTAGGTCCGATCGGACCCACCTGGGAGGTGGACCCAGAGGCATGGAATGAAGCCGTGGAAATCAATTTGCAAGGCTCGTTCTATCTCGCTTGTGCGGTTCTGCCCCAAATGATCGCACGCCGGATGGGGCGAATTATCTTTTTCTCCGGCGGAGGCGCAGCATACGGACGACCCCGTTTCACTGCTTATGCGTCTTCCAAAGCGGCGCTGGTGCGCTTCACCGAGAGCCTGGCCCAGGAAGTATGTCCCTATGGAATTTTCGTGAACGCCATTGCCCCTGGTGCCGTTAGGAGTGAGATGTGGGAGCAATTAGGACAAGCCGGAGCAGTCGCCGGCGAAGCGGCTCTGGCAGAGTTACGGAAAATGGATGAAACGAATGGTGTACCCGCGGAGCTGGCGGCAGAATTGGCTTTCCTTCTAGCCAGTCCAGAGACAAGTATCAGCGGGCGCTTGATCAGTGCGGTTCATGACCGCTGGCAAGAGTTACATGAGATTAGTTCAAGGATAATGAAATCGGACGCATGGACTTTGCGCCGGGTCCAAATGGAACCAATCGACTGATGCTTTCGGTAGGGTTGATAGGTGCGGGCCGGGTAGGGATCATCCGGGCCCGGGTCATCGGCGAAAGCAAATCGGCAAACCTTGCAATTGTTGCTGATTCGACAGTCCAGAATGCCCGAAAGCTCGCTTCTCTCTGGGGCGCTAAATACAGCGCCGACTGGCGAGACGCAATCAGTCACCCCGGACTAGATGCTGTGATTGTTGCAACGCCGACCGCATTTCATGCGGTCATTACTCTGGCAGCCTTTGAAAAGGGTCTGCATGTGTTATGCGAAAAGCCACTTGCATTGACCGTGGAGCAAGCGGCGGAGATGGTGCGAGCGGGACGGCGCGCAGGCAAAACCCTAAAAACCGGATTCAATTATCGCCATATGCCCCACGTGTTGCATGCTAAAGCTCTCATTACCAGTGGGAGCCTAGGCGAAATCATGTACGTCCGGTCGCACTTCGGGCATGGTGGACGACCCGGTTACGAGTCAGAGTGGCATACAGATAGCCGGCTTTCCGGCGGCGGAGTTTTGCTCGAGCAGGGTATCCATGTTCTCGATCTGTTCCGTTTTCTGGTCGCAGAGCCAACCCGCGTCTTCAGTGAAAATCCGTGCCTTTTCTGGCGCCTAGAACGAGCGGAAGACAACAGCTTTTGTCTTCTTCAAACTGCGACGAAGCAAACCGCGCAAATTCATGTGAGTTGGACCCAGTGGATCAATACCTTCAGACTTGAAATCTTCGGCACAGAGGGAGCGGTCGAGTTACAAGGCAGGGACGGCCACTATGGGGCGCCCGAAGTAAAATGGATCTTCCGAAACCCGGATCATAGTCGCCCAGTAGAGCACCGAATACAATTTCAGGCTGGAAACGCGTGGCAGCTGGAATGGGAAGAGTTTCTGGCTGCCATCCAAGAGCGGCGCGAGCCGATCGGGAGCGGATCCGATGGCCTGCGTGCACAACAAATTGTGGGCGCTAGCTATCGAAGCTCGCAGAGCGGGACGTGGGTAGATGTTGAGCCAATGATTCCTGCTTCGGGGAACGAATGAGTGCCAGCGCATCGAACGAATTGTGTATGAAGGTCAGCTCCATGGCAGATGACTTGCGGACGGAACATCAGAAATCCAGGCTCTTGAAAAATGAAGCGAGAAACAGGGCAGCAGCTGAACTTGAACGATAGCCGGCGACAATTCCTGACGCGAAGCGCTCTCGCTCTAGCTGGTGTTACAGCAGGGACCGTAACGTTGTCGGCCTGTTCCTCTTCAATTGGGACGGAAGTAAGTCCCATGATCGCGGCATTCGGCTGGGAGACCGCAAATCTTTTTGACAGAAGCGCGGCCGTTTACTTCAAGGTCTTAACAGACGTCATCGTTACTAGCTTCGCGATTGATGTTACAGTCAAAATACCCTCTAGGACTACTGTTGGGAAATTCGCAGCTGTGCTGTGTCAAGGCAGTTGTTCCCGCCGGATCGAGCCAGTTCCACTCTTTGCACCGTCTGCGAGTTTGGACTTTGGTTCGGTCACAACGCATAATCCCAACAGTCTGGGGATCGTTTGCAGCCCCAGTTTGCTTCAGGATGTCTTTTATTCCGTCATCCTAAGAACCTGGGCTCCAGCGAGTGGAAAAAAATCTGAAACGTCACGGCAAGTGTCCGCGGAACCTTTGTTGCCGCTCAACCGCGGCGATTATCTGATTTTTGACATGACGCATTCCGGCGCGGTAGGTGACGCAACCATGCAGGTGATGCTGAATTACGGGTAACTTTTACGTTTAGCTTCCGCAAGATGGCAAGGCGCGACTAATTGTCGAACTGCCATCAGCGGTTGAATAAGGTTAAAGCAATATCGCATGCATAACAATAATCGGCGGCAGTTCCTGAACCGGAGCACTTTTCTCCGCTTGGCAGCGCAGCAGTCCTCAATGATTTCCCGCCGCGGCCCAGACCGCGACTATCGAGGCCACGAACTCCTCCGCAAGCTTCGGATGGGAAGTGGATAATCTGAACGGCAATGGAGCCGGCGTTTATTTTTGAGTGGCCCAGAACATGAACCTGAATGCTGCCAGCATAGACGCCGCGTTCATGATTAGCTCCGAGCCGGCCAGCCCAGGTTTCGCCGAGGTCCTTTGCCAGGGTTCTGTATCCCGCGGAGCTCCTCCCAATTTTGGCGAGCCCCAGGCTCCAGCCTACCTGCCTGTCGCGAGCAGTCCGGATTTCGGTTCGGTAGCTGTTTATAACCCGTACAATTTGCTTGTCCATGCAAATTGACTCTTAATCAGAATCTGTTTTACTCAGTAATTCTAAAGTCTTGGGTGCCTGCGGACGGTACCGCTTCATCGGCTTCTCGACATGTTGTTGAAGAGCTGTCACTCGTCCTCAATGCGGGCGACTATTTAGTGTTCCACATGGATCACGCCGGCGTGCCCTGTGGCGGGAGAGATGCAAGTTGTTCTTGCCTACGCACTTTTCTAGACGGTGATTATTTGAAGAGCAATAGACTGGATTGCGGTTACTATTTTTCTTTTCACAACTAGCGGACCGCGAGAGTTCAGTCTCGACGCGATGTGCATTTCGAAGCGGGTTCCTTAGGTCGGTACTGCTATGGACCGCGCCAGATTCGTACATTCATAGTACGGGCCATCGGCGTTAGAAGTAATTTCCGAAATGTGAAACACAATAAAATGAGACTTGACTCCCAGCCGAAGCGAATCCTCGTCGCCACTATCAAGGGCATACTTCTTCTGCTTAAACTGAAAGCGACTTTGCAGACAGACACTTCCGTTTCGAAAGCCCCGGCGCTACACATGCTATAGTTTGGAAATCCTCTAGGAGCCTACGAATCATGAGCACTACTATAGAAACAGCATCAACCCCTGGCGTCATAGCCAAGTCTTCCTTGCCGGGCGCGAACGGTAATCGCGCGACAGGCCCTCGCCTAAAGATAAAGATTTTTGCCGATGGCGCCGATAAAGGGGCGATTAAAGCAAATGCAGAAGAATACCCTGATCCGGGGGTTCACGACCAATCCCACCTTGATGCGGAAGTCGGGTGTCACCGATTATCGTTCTTTCGCTAGAAACGTCTTTGGAGTGGGTGACTGACCGTCCCGTGTCCTTCGAGGTTATTTCTGACGATTTATCCGAAATGGAGGAACAAGCTCTCGAAATCGCCTCATGGGCCGATAACGTCTATGTCAAGATTCCTGTCACCAATACCCGGGGAGAGCCATCAGATCGCGTCCTACGAAGTTGGTGTCCGAAGGCGTGAAGGTGAACGTCACCGCTCTAGATGACCCTCGTCAGGTGCGGCAGGTGAGTGAGTGTCTGTAGGAAGGACCATCATGCACCGTGTCAATTTTCGCGGAGTTACGGGATCCGGTGCCGATCATGGCCGCCGCAGTCGAACTTCTGCGCCCGTACCCGAATCTTGAGCTAATCTGGGCCAGTCCGCGGGAACTGCTCAATATTTTTCAGGCGGAAACGGTCGGATGTCATATCATCACCGCCACCAATGATCTTCTGAAGAAATTAAGTCTGATTGGCAAGGATCTGCACGAGTATTCTCGAGAAACCGTGACCATGTTTTATGATGATGCGCGAAAAGCGGGATACCAGCTCAAAACCAATCTTGCAATCCGAAACAGTAAAAAAACCAGAGGCGTCGAAAGCGAGAGGTTGATATGATCGTGACTCGCATTTCCTCGTCTTTGGATTTTCAAAACACCATCGAAAATCGCAGTCCGATATTATCAAGAGGCTTTCATGATTATCACACGTACACCGTTTCGGGTGACCCCCGGCGGCGGCGGCACGGACTTACCCTCTTTTTACCGGGAGCGCGGCGGATTCGTTTTCGCCGTGGCCATTGATAAGTTCATGTATCTAAACGTAAACACACCGATCCTAGACGACATCATTCGTGTGCAATATGGCAGGACAGAAATCGTGAACCATGTCAGCGAAGTTCAGCATGCCTTGGTTCGGGAAGCTCTACGATCTTCAATATCGAGAATGGGATTGAGATCGTTTCCATGGCAGATATTCCGGCGGGTACCGGCCTGGGCTCCTCAAGTTGCTACCTGGTCGGTCTTTTCAACGCGTTGCATGCCCTGACACGCACGCCGCTAGGTACCCAGGACATGGCGGAAGAAGCTTGTCTGCGTCAACTGGAACTGCTGAAGAAGCCAATCGGGAAGCAGGACCAATATATGGCGGCTTTCGGAGGTTTGATAACCCTTGAGATTGCCAGAAACGGAAACGTCGAGGTCTTGCGGCCCCCTTTGAGCATTGAGTTGGTGGAAACCCTTGAAAGCAACATGTTGCTGTTCTATACCGGAGCGGCCAGAGATGCAGCTGCGATCTTGCAAAAGCAGGACGGAGCGACGAAAAGCAAGGACAGAAATGTTCTGGCAAGCCTGCACGAAATTAAAGAAATAGGGATCGAGATCCGCGACGCAATCGTAGGTGGTAATCTGCGACGGTTCGGTGAGTTGCTCGATGTGCATTGGCAGACAAAGAAGCGACTCTCCAACGGCATCACAAACCCCCAAATTGATGATTGGTATGCGCTCGCTAAACGGAATGGAGCTATAGGGGGAAAAATTTCAGGAGCAGGTGGTGGTGGTTTCCTGATGCTTTATTGCGAAGAAAACAAACCTCGCCTGCGGGAAGCCATGCGCCGTGCAGGACTACGTGAACTTAATTTCCGTTTCGAGTTCGAAGGCAGTAAGGTAGTCTTTGATATGGTGTCCCGCGATGGATGTCTCGCTCACATTCACCGCCAGGCTCGAAATAATGGCAATTATGCGGCTTCTGCAAGCGTCGGTAGCGTCAGATAAGCTTTGACCCGCAATTCTCAAGGGAGTGGCTCTTTCCGATGCGAGCAGTTTTTCTTGACCGGGATGGTGTCATCAATTCCCTTATCTATCACAAGGACTTTGGAGTCATTGATTCGCCTGGCACTCTGGCACAGTTCTGTGTGTTGCCTCGCGTGCCACAGGCAATCCGCAGGATGAATGACCTCGGATTGGCAGTTGTTGTGGTCTCTAATGAGCCGGGAATCGCGAAAGGGCACTTCAGTTCTGCATTATTGGAAAAGTTCGACCAAAAGCTGCAGGCCGCCCTCAAGCCCACTGGAGCTCGGATTGACGCAACCTACTATTGCCTTCATCATCCAGATGCAGTTGTCTCGAAGCTCCGCAAACGATGTAGATGTCGCAAACCCGGCATTGGCATGCTCATCCAGGCATCCCGCGACCTCGGTTTGTCACTGGTGGAAAGCTACATGGTTGGGGACGGACTCACGGATATCGAGGCAGGACACCGGGCGGGCTGCCGCACTATCTTTATCGGCCGCTGGAAGTGTGAGAACTGCCAATTCATCGAACCGCCCAATCTTCGTCCGACTTTCGTGGCTAGAAACTTGTGGGAGGCCGCGAACTTGATTCAGCATGACTTGCGACATGCCACGCCTGAGGCAAATCCTTCTGGAAATGGACGAAAAAATTCTGCTCTTGCAACGCGAGGCGGCGCACGCCCCGAGACTCGTCATTCTTATTAGCTTCACTGATTAATTTCTTTCAATGAGTAAGTCGGAAATTCGCACCGTTGTGATTCCGGCTGCCGGTTTGGGCACTCGTTTTCTTCCTGCGACCAAGGTCGTGCCAAAGGAAATGTTGCCGATTTCTGATAAGCCCCTGATTCAGCTTGCAGTAGAAGAAGCGGCAGCCAGCGGTTTGCAGAGTGTGATCCTCGTGATAGGACCGGGCAAGAGCTTGCTTGCGGAGCATTTCGAACGTAATGTCCCGCTCGAGAATGTTCTTCTCGAGCAGGGCAGAAGCGCGTCCGCCGAACAAATCCGTAGGTTATCGGCGATCGCTGAAATTCGTACCGTTTGGCAAGAAACTCCATTTGGTTTGGCGGATGCAGTTAGAAGTGCGCGATCTCTGATCGCTGATGAACCTTTTGCAGTCATTCTTCCGGACGCTCTTATCGATTCCGTCGTGCCCTGCACGCGTCAACTGGTGGATCTTACGAAGAGCATCCCGGCTGTATCATTGCGACTCGCATCGTGGATTCCTCCGAAGTAAATCGTTTCGGGATTCTCGATCTTGTGCCCATGGGTGATTCCAGTTGTAACGGACGCGTGTCCCGAGTCAATACCTTGATCGAGAGGCCTCAGCCGGCTTCTGTGGTTTCTCGCCATGGCATCTTCGGCAGGTATATCCTAGAACCGGAGATTTTTTCTTGTATCGAGCGGACTCATCCTGGCTTTGGCGGCGAACTACAGCTCACTGACTCTCTTCTTTTATGCTGTGGTAGAGTTCCGATTTATGCCTACGAGTTTGAAGGCAAGCACTACGACGCGGGGAGCAAATTGGGCTTCCTGCAAGCGACTCTTGCCTTTGCGCTGAAGGATCCGGAACTGGCGCCGCCGCTGCGAAATCATTTGTTGAGTCTGTCGACGGTTGAAGGCGCAAAATCTCTCTGAGTGACATTTCCTTTTCGCACGCGAGGCCGACAATGAGTTACACATCTCAATACTTCGAGGAATGCGCTCAGATCATTAGCCAAATTGATCAGGAGATGATCGAGCGGACGGTCGGACTGTTGCTTCAGGTCCGCGAGGAAGGCGGCCGGATTTTTTTCCTAGGTGTAGGCGGAGGGGCGGGACACGCGTCGCACGCGGTCAATGATTTCCGCAAGATTGCGGGAATCGAGAGCTACGCTCCCACCGATAACGTCTCGGAGTTAACGGCCCGTATCAATGACGACGGCTGGGAGACTTGCTACCGAAATTGGCTGCAGGGAAGCCACTTGCGGAAACAAGACGCAATCTTTGTCTTTTCCGTGGGTGGGGGAGATGCGGAGCGCAACATCAGCTCGAACTTGGTGAGCGCGCTCCGCTATGCTAAGAAAATCGGCGCGAGGATATGTGGCGTAATCGGCAGGAACGGCGGCTATACGGCTCAAGTGGCCGATGCTTGCGTTTTAGTGCCCATAGTCAACAGTGAAACGATCACGCCGCATACCGAATCCTTCCAGGCTTTAGTTTGGCACTTGATCGTCTCCCATCCGAGAATTAAAGCTAACGAAATGAAATGGGAGTCCGCGGCCTCGGTTGAGACGCGTTGAAGTAAGCCGATTGAGCGATCTTGCGCGCGGACGGGACCATATCCCAGTTGGAGGATTGCTCTCTGCCCAGAACTCATCCTTTCTGGGTCGTAAAGCAAATCCTCGAGCGTCTTTTGAAACGGAATCTGTTGGCTCCATCCGGTGTTTCTCCGAAGTTTCTGCGCGGCGCCGTAAGTTAGCTTCGCATCGTCCGACCGCAAGTTCGCTTGATCGGACTTGAGTGCAACTTGTCTTTCGCACAACTGCTGAAACGTGTCGACGAGTTCTGCGATCCGACACGCCCTTCCTGATCTGTAAACCTCCCAGACATGTCCGCGTTCAGGGGCCCTCGACATAAATGTCGAACGGCCCAGCGCCCTAAAACTAAAGTTTATGTTATGCCAGCCTCAAATGGTAGATGGAAAAACGGAGGAACATTCATTTGTGCTCTGACTCGTGGCAACAGTTGCACAGTGTAATCAAGTTTTCTTCTGAATCGCTTCCGGAATGGCTGCGAAACTGTTGGTGATGGACTTCGAGATTCTGTAGCGATCCGCAATTCTGACAACGCCAGCCGTCTCGGTTAAGAACCAAGAGTCGCAGTTGTGCATAAGCTTCGGGACTGAGTTGGATTCGTGGATCTTTCGGAAGGATCTTGATCACGCCGAGGCTTTCTGATCGAGCTGCTCGAGAAATGTCTGCTTTTGTTGCCCCGGAAGAAATTTGAACATTCTGGAGATTGAGTCCAGCAATATCTCCGGAGTTGCGCAATCCAAATTTGCACCGGCGAGAAAGTCGGCGCAGATCATCTCTAGGCAATAGCCACGCGACTTGTCGGTGCCTAGCATCAGGGCCGCCGTTTCGATTGCCTGTTCGATGACCGGGATCTGGCTCTTATAGAGTTTGAAATAAATGATCTCCCAAGGCTCGGTTTCCTTGCCGGTCAGTTCCCTTTCCACTTCCCTCTTGAATTCTTCTTTTGGTAACGACCGTGCTCTGTGCAACCAGGTTGCACAATCGAACTCCTGACCGTCCCGGCGTGCTACTTTCGCCAGTTCCAGCCCCTTGGTCCAGCCCACTTCCTTCAATTCTTTTCTGGCCTGCGGCGGCAGGTGCTCGTGAATCGACATCAGGTAATACGCCTTCCTTCGCGATTCCGGGAAACCGCCTCTCCAGAAAATCGTCGAATGACTTCAGGTTTTCAACCCGCCAGTATTGCCCAGCCCTGACTTCACAGAGATACCGTCCCAGCTCAACGAACTTGGTATCCCGCTCGGCGTCTTTGTGCTGCTCCCAAGCCAGAATCTCGTCGATCTTGGTCAGCACGAATTGAGCTCGCCGACGATTCAGCTTGGGCAGCATGGGCGGATTCCTAGAAATTAAGTTCGTCAAGCCAATCAAATTCTTGTCCTGGCCGCCGGATCAGATTTGCATCAATGATTTCTTTTCTTCCCAGGCATAAGCCAATGTAGGAGCAGCTGGTGCATGGGTTTTGGGGAAACCGGACTCCGCTATGCGGCAGGAACTGGGCTGATTCGATCCTGCGCCACTGTATCTTCCACCAGCCGGCCGAATTCCGCTTGTTGCTCCTTTGTTATTCGTGGTTCGAAGGTATTGAATCTCGACCATTCGCTTCCGCACGAAGACCACTTCCGCGACCTCGGTAATACCGGTAATCCAGGAGTAGCAAATCAGCTGAGGATCCAAACTCAGGAGTCCCTCGGGCTGCTCCGGATAGCGGCTGGAAGTGGTCTTCCATTCCAGAAGGCATTTGGTGCCATCCAATATCCCAATTGCATCGACGTAAGCCACAAAATCGTTGGTCGGCGATACCGATTTTGTGAACTTGATCTGCAGATTCCGTCGAGGCTGTCGAATGCGGATTCGATCCTCTTGGGCGAAACGATCCAGCAGCTGAACACCTTGCTGCAGCATGCGGTCCCACGTAACTCCGTTCGAATAGGTAAGGCTGGCTTGCTGATAGCACTCCATTCGCGGAACAACGCCGCGGCCGCGTCTTCGCGGCGGAAATAAGCCCCCAAAGCATTTTCAAACGCTCGCCCGAATAGCATCGCAGCCCGCGTGTCTTTCTCCTTCCAGCCGTCGAGGTAGCGATGCTTATAACGGCGCGGACAAGCCAGATATTGGCTGATTTGGGTATAGCTATACGTCACGAAGCAACCTCGTTAGTGATGATCACGCGAACGGACGGGCCTGAAAATTGCTCCCACTGGCTGGCTGGAGCGAATCCATCGAAGTTGATTAGGGTTGTGCCGTTGACGACCGTGTGACTGATCTTGACCACGCCGCTGAGCCCCGGCATTGCCTTTTCGTCGACTTCATCTCGTCCGAGCAGTTCTGGGTCATAAGTGAAGTCCCGCAGGAACCAGCCAAGCTTCCACAGAGCTTTGGCTGTGCAGTAGAGGCGTCCGGAAATAATGTGGCCATGCAATTCTTGCGGTTCTAATACAGAGAGGCGGAGAGAGTAGAACGGTTTCTGGGCGTGCCAGCGGTACTGGGCTTTCTCGACCCGCACCAAGTAAACGCCATCGGGAACTTCTTGCTCGGAGGTTGCAGCGGTTTGGCCAAGTCCCTGAAATCGTCGTGTCATACAGCACCTTCCTTTTTTCCGATGTAGGTGTTCAGCTGGCAGAGCAAAGCGTTACGATCTTTTTCAGCCCAATCAGCCAAATGAACCACAAAGTTTTCTACCTGCTCGCGCGTGGCATCGCGCAGAGCCTTTGTGCCGCAAAACTCGACGGCGTAGGACTTCACGAGACCAGGATCGAGCCGATGCTGGCGGATAGTTTGGCAGAGGCGATCTCTTACGCGTGGACCGGTTGGGTGGGAGTTCCCATTGACCGGCTGCGGCGGAATCTTTTTCGAAGACTGAACTGGCGCGCCAGGCCCAGGGAAGGATCCGATTTCCTCGACTGAGCAGATGCCGATTCCGTAAGCTTTCCGCAAAGCGCGATTGACGGCGCGGGTCTCCGCAACTCGCATCTCCGCGCCATGGACTGAGGCGAAACATTGGATGGGTCCGCATCGCCGTACCCAACGAAACCTTTACAGGTTCCATGTTGAACACTGTGGCCTTGAAGGCAAAACGACGCGATATTGTGTCAGAGAGCCCTGGGACGAATTGAGTCTGTATACCGCGGCACCGGTTTCGTTGAGCAATATTGAGCAGGCCCGCATGGGTGACGTACCAATGTGTTTGCAAAAGAATTAAATGGCCGGCTAAGACTGAAAGCCCGAATTCTTGAGAAAGCTGTTTAAGAGTAATTAACAACGGATTGTTAGGCTTCAAATTCCAGATGTGACATGCCAGTTTACGGTTACGACGGTGGAAGGACGTATCTTTGGAATCAACCATTATGTCTGCCTTGTGCTAATTCCCGTACGATGGTAAACAATGTTGAACAATGGTATCCATTAAACCCGAGAAAGTCAACGTCAAAATAATTGCTACTGAGCGTTGTATCCCGTAGAATTCGCCCAGATTATGTCACCTAAAGATGAACGGATAGGGCTTCGTGTTTCCAGTGAAGTCAAAAGTGCATTGGCCCAGATAGCCAAGAAGGAGGGTCGGAGTATGGCGCAAATCTGCGAGTTATTTCTGAAAGGTGCGATCCGTTCCTATCACCGTCAGGGGTCGAAGTACATAAATCTCTTATTGGAATTCAAGCAGGCAAAAGACTCGTGACCTTGATTTCATCATGTTTGATTAACTCGGTAACCATTGGTTTATACGAGGATGAGGATGTATTAAACGGGGTACGAGGATAGGAGTGTAGCAACCTCCGTAAGAGTCGATGCCCGGGTCGCCGGAAGCTAAAGCGATGACTGACGAGAAAGCACACTGGGTCCTTCGGAGCGCTCATTTCTGGTCAGTTTCAATCCGAATCATGGGTTCGAAGCATCGAAATTTGATGTAAAATTGGTACGGATCAATGTCGTAAAAGCGTAAAAGCCCGACTAAATGGTCGGGCTTTTGCATTTGGGCCGAAAGAGGAAATGCTTCGGCATGACAAAACTTGGAGATCGTCGTGAACGCTAAAAAGCTAGGGAAGGCAGCAAGTAGATTTGAGGCGAAACCTAAAACCCCACTTCCAACCGCGGGTGAAGCATTTCCTGACGGCGCGATCATCGAACTCGTTTCCGGACCGAGTGGAACTAACAGGCCAAACCTCATCCTCTGGAATGGAGCTGTGGGGACTATTGCTTCAGAGTTGAAACATGGCGAACACACCTATGTGGCGCCCGAAATAGCTCCAAGTTTTTACCACGCCATCCGTCTACCTACAAAGTCCATGGATTACGGGTCCCTTGAAGATCTGTTTTCAGGAATCGCGGAGTTGTTCAAAAATTACTTAGGCTTGTCGGATCGACAGTCACGATTGCTGACAGCCTTTTCCTTGAGTACATGGCTTGCTGATCGTTTGCCGATTGCTCCTGGCGCGGTAATTTCCGCTGCCGATGAAGCGTCGGGAATTGATGTATTGCGATTGCTAAATTGCATATGTAGGCGTCCACTACTGTTGGCCGAACTAACGCCATCTGGCTTTCGGTGCTTTGCCAACGCACTTGGGCACTCACCTTGCTTATCAATCAGCAATCAATAAGGCCCAACTTGCAGCGATTACTTCGAGCATCAACTTTCCGCGGCCTCAATTTGCCTGGAAATCGAGGAAACATTGTCGATCTCTATGGGCCGAAGGCGATTTTATGCGGAAGCGATGTTGAGCTGAATTGCCTAGGTGATGGAGCGCTCCAAATTTCCATCGCGCCGCTATCGATTACCGTCTTCATTGTTTGACGAGGGGAAACAGGACGAAATTGCAATGGAGTTCCAACCTCGCCTCTTATGCTACAGACTACGGCATTTTGCCAGCGTGAAGGACTCTCAGGTTGAAGTAGCAGAATTCGCTTCGGCGATTCGTCCATTAGCGGGTGCTTTTGCCAAATGCCTTGCAGACGATCAAAAGCTGGCGCACAATACGATTCGACTCCTCAGACCCCAAGATGACGATGTCAAAGGAAAGCGGTTTCTAGACCTGAACTGCGTTGTTGTTGAGATTCTTGTGGGGTCTGGTGCATGACCCAAAGCAAAAAAGCATCCAGGTTGAGGAACTCACTAAATATGTAAATGCGCTCCTTAGGTCTCGGGGCGAATCGATTGAATACAGTGCGGAAGAGATGGGGTGGTGACTCAGTAAGCTGAATATTAGGAGGCATACTACCAGCTCCGGACGCCAGGTCTTGCTTGGGAAAGACAATAGCATACTGTGCACCAACTAGCTGCGGGGTACCGTTTAGAGTGTGCGAAATTCGCACATGATGGGTGCAGCATTTGCGACCCCTGGATAGCACTGATAAAATCGAAGTTGTGTAGGAGATGATAGTTATTTAGGTTATTTGTAGTTGTCTTAGGAGGAAAACATGCCAATGCGAAGATCGCGATTGACCAGAAAAGAGGAAGCGCAGTTTCGCTCCAGCCTTTCCTACTTAAACAAATAGGCATCAGGGCTGGCAGTGTCGAGATCATTCGCAGCCGGAATCCGAAAATTTACTTTGAAGCAAATCGACCACTGATTTGCCCGAGTTCACGTGTTGGAGGCGGGTGAGGTTGTCGTCGTCATGCCGGCGAAATTTATCTGTCCGGAAATCTGGGGTTCATGATTATCAAATGCGCAGATTATTCCATCATGGTTTGATTGGAAGCTCGATTTGGACAATGTCGGATACAATCAACATCCTTGAAGAGGTCTTCCAATGACTCGCCGATTTTTCAGCCCAGGATCCTGAATGAATATATGTCGGTCGAGCGGCCCCTTTACGGCGTTGCCAATCCGGAAGGCGTCATTATTGCGACGGGACACAGTCCTATCCCTGCAGACATTTCATGACGAAAGGCTTGTCACGATGAAACTTCGGCTTAGGGATGAGACCGATGTAGATTTTTCCTTCGACTTTAGGCCCACGTCGATCGGGGCATTATGCGCAAGAGGAAGTATCTAGCCGAAAGAAATTCCCCTGGGCACTCTGACCTCGTTGACAAGATCGAGTCAGACGAAGGTGAAATTGACTTTTCCCAGGAGCTGCTGACTAGACACTCTGGCCTCTTTGAGAGGATCGTGCCAGGAGCTCCAACCTTCATAGAAGAGTATATCTATGGGATGAGCGAAACGAAAATCGACAGGACAAATGGCTCACTGATTCTGCCGCTCCAGAAGATAACCAGAGGCGGCCTTGATTCGGCGATTGCCGTCGGTACCCAATGCGAATCTTACTATTGACCCAATATTTCCCGCCGGAAACCGGGGCGGCGCAGCAGCGACTGTCGGATCTCGCCATGCGGCTTGCTTCATTTGGACACGAAGTGACTGTGTTGACCTCGCTGCCGAATTACCCAACCGGTCGGATCTTTGACGGGTATCGGGGCCGCATCTTCCAGGAAGAGCAGCAGGATGGCATTCGAATTCTGCGAACGTGGGCGTATGCAAGTCAGACCCGAGGTTTTTTGCGGCGATTATTAAATTATTTTTCTTTTGCTTTTTTGGCAACGTGGTTTGGGATTTGGCGGGCAGGGAAGCAAGACGTCGTCGTGGTCGAATCGCCTCCTCTTTTTCTGGGAATCGCCGGAGTGATACTAAGTCGGCTGCGTCGCGCTCCGATGATGCTTAATGTTTCCGACTTGTGGCCTGAGTCTGCCGTGGCGATGGGGATCCTGCGGAATCGAGCGATCATCCGCGCAGCCACCGCTCTTGAAGATTATCTCTATCGGAACTCATGCACGATCACCGGGCAGTCCCAGGGGATTGTCCGGGACATCAAGGCACGCGTGCCGAAAATTCCAGTCGAGCTGATAACCAACGGCGTGGATCCTGACCGGTTCGTCTTATCTGCAGGCAAACGAGACGAGATGCGTCGCCACTTTGGATTCGGCGAACGCAGCGTCGTAGGTTATACCGGCCTACATGGACTCGCCCAGGATTTGGACACTGTATTAGAATCGGCGCGGCGACTAGCCAAATCGAACCCGGAAATCTTGTTTGCCTTCTTTGGAGACGGGCCCGAGAAGCGAAGACTCCAGGCATCGGCGAAACAACGAGACCTCGAGAACGTTCGTTTTTTCCCCGCCGCAACCCGCCGACACAATGCCAGCGATCCTTTCCGCTCTTGACATAGCAGTTGTGCCGCTCAAAAACTTGCCGTTATTTCGAGACGTGCTCCCGGCAAAACTCTTCGAATGCATGGCAGCGAAATTGCCAATCGTGTTAGCGGTCGACGGTGAGGCGCGGCATCTTCTGCAGCGGGCGAACGGCGGTATCTATGTTCAGCCTGAAGACGCGGAGGCTCTTGCCGATGCCGTCAGAAAATTGTCGGTCGACCCATCCCTTCGCCGTGAGTTGGGAGAAAACGGTAGTCGCTATATATTTGCTCACCATGACCGTACCGAGATAGCGCAACGCTTTGCGGATCTGCTTCCCCGGAAGGTAAAAGAACCTGTTCTGTCCACGATAGACAAAGCGCCCGTCCGAACTCAATCCCGGATGGACTTGCTATGAGGGACAATCCCCTGTGAGAATCCAGACACCTCAATTCGTCGAACCTTCAAACGTCTCGCTCGATATCGAAGCCGACGATTCGAGAAATGAACTCGCCCGAATTCACGCCGCATACTCGCGCCGAATTGATCAATCGCGTTACTCTCTTTTCGATCCCGCAAATTTATTGGCCGCCCAAGAGCGCGAGAAAGAAATATTATCGGCTCTAACCCGTGGAGGTTGCTCGCCGCTCGACAAGTTCAAGAATTCTTGAAATCGGCTGCGGAACCGGCTATTGGCTTCAGTGAATTTGTACGTTGGGGATCCCGCCCTGAGAACATAACGGGCATCGATTTATTGCCAGAGAGAATCGCGGAAGCGACGATTCTCTGCCCATCACAGGTTACGCTCAGATGCCAGAACGCCGCACAATTGAACTATCCAACCGGCACGTTCGATTTGGTTTTTCAGTCGACTGTGTTCACGTCGATCCTCAGCCAACACATGAAGACGCAAATCGCGCGCGAGATGTTACGTGTACTCCGCCCCGGTGGAACAATATTGTGGTACGACTTCACAGTGAACAATCCTTGGAACGCGGACGTGCGCGGAATCCCGCGGCGAGAAATAGTGAAACTGTTTCCGGGATGCCGATTTGAATTCCGAAAACTGACGCTTGCCCCACCAGTCGGCAGGCCGCTAGCGCGTGTCTCAACGCTTCTATATCGCGCTATTTCAGCGCTCAAGATATTTGATACGCACTGTTTAGCTACAATTCACAAAGCATGCTGACCAAAGCCTATTTAAACGTCCCTTTTCACCGAAGTGAAATGGGAGAAGAAGAAATCCAGGCGGTCACTGACGTCATTCGCTCGGGCTGGCTTACCACCGGAGAAAAGACGGCTCAATTCGAGCGCGAATTTGCCCAATACGTGGGCGCTGCCCACGCGGTTGCAGTGTCCTCGTGCACTGCCGCGCTTCATCTCAGCTTGGACGCGATCGGACTTCGTCCCGGAGACGAAGTGCTTGTCCCCACGAATACATTCACCGCCACCGCCGAGGTCGTCACCTACTTGGGCGCGAGGCCTGTGCTTGTCGATATTGATTCAAGAACTTTAAACATCAGTGTGAAAGATGCGGAGCAGAAGATTACGCCACGAACCCGCGCGATCATTTCCGTTCATGTTTCAGGACTTCCCTGCGATCTCGATGAAATTCACGCTTTGGCTGAAACCCACAACCTCCGGGTGATTGAAGATGCCGCGCATGCGCTTCCATCTTCTTATCGAGGCTGTCGAATCGGAGCCATCAGCGAACTGACAGCGTTCAGCTTTTACGCTACCAAGACGCTGAGTACCGGCGAAGGCGGCATGGTCACTACCGATAACGAAACTCACGCGCGCAGAATTCGGACAATGCGTCTTCACGGGATATCGAAGAATATGCGGCGCAACGAATGGAATTACGAGGTCTATGAAACTGGCTTCAAATACAACCTAACCGATTTACAGTCTGCGCTCGGAATTGTTCAACTTGCAAAGTGCGATGCAAGGTCGCAAGCGAGGCGTCAAATCGCTGAAAGCTATACCTGCGCATTCCGGTCCTTGGAGGCGCTCGAAACACCGTTCGCCCAGACTGACCGGGAAAGCTCGTGGCACCTGTATGTGCTGCGCCTGCATACCCGCATGCTGCGTATAGATCGCGATAGATTTATTCAGGAATTGGCTGACAGGGGAGTGCATGCAAGCGTTCATTTCATTCCGCTGCATCTTCAGCCCGCCTATCAAAAGCGTTATGGATACAGGGTAGGAGCCCTGCCTTCCGCTGAAAGAGAATTCCGGCGCTATCTCTCCCTGCCCATTTACCCCACGATGGCTGATGCGGAAGTAGAGTACGTGATCTCATCCGTCGTCGATGTTGTCGATTCATTCGTGCGGTGACGTTCCACCGTCTGTAGTGAATGCAAAATACACTGCGTTAATTGAAGGATGTCCCAAGTTTGAGCAACGTAGATCTAAATCCAGAAAAGAGTTCCCTCGGGATAGTGCTCTCCGACGCGGCCTCATCGCCAAGCTTTTATTCGCGCCGAGGCAAACGGATGTTTGACGCCTTTGCAGCCACTATCGCCCTGTTATTGCTCTCTCCGCTATTCATTCTTATTGCCCTTCTAATCAAACTCACTTCTCCCGGACCCGTATTTTTCTTCCAACAGCGTGTCGGAAGGCAAAAGAAATTATTTCAAATCGCAAAATTCCGCTCGATGCAGAACGCTGCCGGCGAGCAGGGGACCGCAATTACAGTACACGGAGATCCGCGGGTAACACCCTTGGGCAGGGTTTTGCGTTTGTTAAAAATCGATGAACTGCCACAACTCTGGAACGTCCTAAAAGGAGACATGAGCTTGGTAGGCCCGCGCCCGGAGCTGCCGAGGTACGTCGACTATTACTCGGCTATTCAAAGAAGAGTCCTGGCTGTCCGACCCGGAATGACGGACCTTGCATCAATCAAATATGCGCGGGAAGAGCATGAGCTTGGCCAACAAGAGGATCCCGAGCGGTTTTATCTGGATGTTATCCTCCCCGATAAGCTCAATTTAAATTTACAATACATTGAAAGAATCACATTGTTTCGCGACTTGTCCCTGCTGTCGAAGACGGTAATTGCTATTTCGTTTTCCGTAACTATTACTTGAGGAAATAAAAATGCCTGAACCTACTTATGAAGAATTGAAAGCTCGCCTGGCTGAACTGGAAAAGCAACCGCGTCGAACTGGCAGCCTGGAATTTCGAGTAAGCGAAAAGGGTGGCGTGAGCGTTTACGGGCTTGGACGCTTTCCAGTTACCCTCTACTACGAGCAGTGGACGCGCCTTCTCGAAGCCGCCGAAAAGCTGCGCGAGTTTCTCGAAGAAAATAAATCGAAGCTAAAACTGAAAGACCAGTAACAACTTTTTTGTCATTTCGAGGTGGCGTCAAGCCACCGAGGAATCTGCTTTCCCCTGCTGCCACCCGATTATGTCTCCTCCTGAGCTACCCGCCGCCTCCGCCGCCCGTATCCCGTACGGGGCCGGCCCGAGCCAATTCGGCGAGCTTCGAGTCCCTTCTACTCCCGGTCCCTTTCCTGTCCTGATGCATATTCACGGCGGTTTCTGGAGAGCCGAGTACGATTTAGCGCTGGCCAATCCGGTTTGCGACGCGTTCGATTCAAGAGGCGTTGCGACCTGGAATCTTGAATATCGACGAATCGGAAATCTAGGCGGCGGATGGCCCGGAACTTTCCAGGACATTCGAACAGGTTATCGCTTCCTCTCGCAGATCGCCTCGAAATACAAACTTGATTCCAGCAGGCTGCTGGTAATGGGACACTCGGCCGGCGGAGAACTCGCGCTTTGCCTTGCTGCCCACGAGCCCACTCTAAAGCGCGTTATCTCGCTGGCGGGCGTCGTTGACATGGAACAGGCGTGGGAGTTGCATCTCGGCAATAACGCTGTTGCAGAATTTCTCGGTGGAACGCCTAAAGAAGTCACTGACCACTATCGTGAAGCCGACCCCATGCAGCTTTCGATCAAAGCCACACAGTGGTTGATTCATGGCGCGTCCGATGACGTTGTTCCGTCTTCGATAAGCCGAAACTATACCGAACAAAAGAGAAATCGCGGAGAGGATGTGCACTATCTGGAAATCGCATCCGCCGGCCATTCTGATCTCATCGATCCCCACTCGGCCGCATGGCCGAAGATCGAGAGCACCGTGATGCATTTACTCACCTGAGCTCGCGTGGCGGCGGACTGTGTGGCTCGGGCGCCTCGCCCGCGAAGTTTACTTCGATGCTCCGCTCGCCGCTTCCTCTGCGGCTTCTCCTTTTAGTGCATATCCCAAATACATCATCTGTCCCACATGGTGATGCAGATGTGTGGCACATCGCAAGAATATAGTCATACGGTTCTTCGCATCGGTTTCGCCGATTGCGGTGTACTCCTTTTCCCAGTCGTCCATCGATTGCGCCATTAGAGTCGTCAGTACGACATCGACAGCCTCTTCAAACTTCTTTAGACACTCTTTCTTGCCTGGATAATTCGTCTCGGTAAATTCTCGCTCGCGATCGCGAAGATATCCGGTCGCCCCAATTTCCGCGCCAATGTAATAGTTCAAGTTTCCGGTTACATGAAGAACCAGGTGCCCGAAACTGTTGCCGAACGGAAAGGGCTTCCGCCAAAACTCCTCCTCACTGAGTGGTGCCGCCAGCCTCGTCACTTCTCCAGCAAGAGTTGTATAACGTTCCATGAATCCCGACACGATGGTCGTTTGTAGATCAGCCATTTCTTATTATTCCTCTTCCTTAGAATTCACTTCGTGACAGCTGCCTGGGCTGTCCAGCAGAGCCCAGCTCGGCGCCTCCCTCGTATTCTTACGCGGAATTCCTCAGCACTAACGCCGAATTCTTCGAGCCAAACGCTATGCAATTGCAAATCGCGTGCTCGATGGTTTGTTTTCGGCCAATATCTGGGACGTAATCCAGATCGCATTCCGGGTCTGGATTATCCAGATTGATCGTCGGCGGAATCTGCCCGTTACGCATCGCAACGATGGTTGCTGCGACCCCAGCCGCACCACAAGCTCCCTGAGGATGCCCAATCTGCGACTTCAATCCTGACATCGGCACCCGCGCCGCCGCCTCTCCGAGCGCGAGCTTCAGCGCCCGCGTCTCGATGCGATCGTTCAGCTGCGTCGACGTGCCGTGCAGATTCACGTAGTCGACATCCTCCGCTGAAATTCCCGCCTCTTTCATCGCCAGCGCAATCGCTCGCGCGGGCTCCTCGCCGCACTCCTGCAGGCGCACGCGATGAAAGGCTTCACAGGTCGATCCATATCCGCACACCTCGGCCAGCATCTTCGCCCCGCGCGCGCGCGCATGCTCGTATTCTTCCAGCAGGAACATCCACGCGCCTTCCGCCAGAACAAAGCCATCTCGATCCGCCGAGAACGGGCGCGATCCGCGTTCCGGCGCGTCGTTCCATGAATCAGTCAAAATCTTCATCAGGATAAACCCCTTGAGGATTCCCAGCGCAATCGGCGCATCCGCTCCACCGCTCAGCACCATGTCCAATCGCCCGGATTGGATCTGCCGCACCGAATATCCAAACGCATCCGTGGACGACGTGCATCCCGTCGTGATCATGTGGCTGGCGCCGCGCAATCCAAAGCGCACGCTGAGTTCGCTCGACAACGTTCCCATAACTCCCGTGGGCACGCAAAACAAGCTCATCGACTTATACTGCTGGTGGAAAAAGAGCCGGTACTGCTCCTCGGTGAACTCCTGCGATCCGCCACCAGACCCGAGAATCACCCCGCAGCGCCGCTTTTCCTCCAGGGGAAGGGAACTCGGATCAATCCCGCCTTCGCGGAATGCCTCACTCGCGGCGGCGAGAGCCAGCGGCAACACCCGTGACACATGTTTGCGTTCGCGCTTTTCAACCCAATCCAGTTCGTCGAAGTCTCGAACCTCCCCCGCGATCTGCACCGAAATCTCGGAGGGATCAAAGCGGGAAATACGCCTCACGCCGCTCCGTCCCGCGAGAATCGCCTCAGAAAAAGCAGAATTCCCCGTTCCATTCGGACTGACCACACCCATCCCGGTGATCATGACTCGCCGTTTCCCTGTGTCACGCATCATGCAAATATATACGAAGCGCGCTTACTGGCCCGTATCAGGGCACGCCTTCAGAGGTTGCGGAAAAGTCATGCTCCTGAATGTCTTTGAAGGGGCGCGCCTTCAGGCGCGCCGTATCTTCTTTGATCTCAATAACAGCGGGGCTGAAGGCCCCGCCCCTTCAAAGCTCCTGCCAGCGGAGGCGAGTTTTTCCGCAACCTCTTCAGGCGCGCCGCTTCGATCACGCAAGCCCTTTACGGTATGGCTGAAAGCCATACCCTGACACGAAGCTCAAGGCATTATTCTGTCGTCCCAAAGATGGCCACTCCGCTCTATGGCAATTTTGCGGCTTCCTCTTTTGCAACTTTCAGGATGGGAATATCCGGATCCGCAGTCTTCCAAAGTCCCAGAAAGTCCTGATAAGCGGCGCGACTCTTCGCGGTGTCCCCGGAGAGCGCATAGGCGCGGGCGAGACCAAGCCGCGCGAGAACTCCAGTAGGATAGTTGACCATAATTCCCGGATGGTCAATGAGCTTCTTGAATTCGAGAGCAGCGGCCGCACCGTTTTTGGATTCAAGATAGGCCTGCCCTCTGAGATAGGCGGGATACATCGTACCGATTTGCACCGGAGGTGGCTCGCCCATCTCGTTCGGCGCCGCTGCTTCCAGCAACACCATCGCCTCATCAGGATGACGGGCATTGATTTCTATAGCCGCCATCAGAGTCGGTAGCCAGTAAAGCTTGAGAACCGTATTAGAGGCCTCAGTTTTTTCCAGTCCTTCTATGAGCGCCTTTGCCTGCGCCGTGTCTCCGATACGCGCCAGCGTCAAGGCCGACAGTAGTTTCACATCGCGACCGGGAGCTAACTTCAGAGCCGCCGCCACATCCTCTTTCGCGATCGCCGTGTTTCCGAATTCAGCTTCGCGGATTGCGCCATTGATTTGCCAGTAAGCGGCAGTTTCTTTGGAGTCAGCGCGAACAGCTGAGTCGATGGCGCGACGGGAGTAATCCCGCGCTGTTGCCAAATGGCCGAAATAAGCTTCGGTGTCAGATTGCGCAGATAGCAGCGGGTCCTCTGCTCCGGGCTTCCCCGAGGCCCATGCCACTTGTTGCTGCATTCGTCCCGTATCCCCGCGTAGAAACGCGTAAAAATACATAAATAGGCGCAACGTACCGGAGTCGAGGCCCTCCGCTATTGCGTGATCGAACACCCTCTTGGCATCGTCGAAGCGGTTCAGCGCAAGGTAACATCCCATCAGATTTTCCTTGGCCACGACGTTATTCGGGTCTAAACGATCCGCGATTTCGTTCTCCTCGGCCGCTTTCAGATAGTCGCCCATGGCAGCGGAATTCGAACCGAGATTGATATGTGGGATGGGGTCGCGGGGATAGCTTTGAATCCAAAGTTCGTAGGTTTGCGCTTCCTTTTCGAGTTCCCCCGTGGCGAACGCGTAATAGTCTGCCGTGATATGAAACTTTTCCCGTTCGCTGACGCGGTCGCGCAACGCGTATGCCTTTCGCAGATTTTCCGCGGCCAGACCCGGTTGACCAAGGTTGCCGTAGGAAACAGCCAGCCGCGCGTACGCCATCGCAAAATTCGGATCCAGTTCGATCGCGCGCCTGAGGAATGGCACGGCCACGGCATCGCCTTTTTCACTCTGCGTGCGCACTCCCATGCTGAACGTCTTCAGAGCTTCGAGCGAAGGCGTAGTCGCCTCGATAGGGACATCGAATTTTTGCACCGAGGCCAGTGACTCTCCCAGCGTAGTCCGGAGGCTCGCGGTCGTGCTGCTCAACGCTTTTACCGCTTCCTCTTTGCTTGATGCCTCCGATTGCACTTTTGCCAGCGTGTCGCCGTTGCCGCAATTCACGGCTTCGAGCCCGACAACGTATTGGCTTCCCAGTTGCGATATTGATCCCGCCAACAACGCTTTGCTGCCGGTGCGCAGGCAGATTTCCTGGGCAACGTCTCGGGTCACGCGATCAGTGGGCGAGCGTCCCATGAGTTGTAGAGTTTCATTCACCCGCCGCTGCGACAACACATTCAGGAACGGCGATTGCTCAAGTTCCACGGCGAGCGCCTGTTTTAGCGCGTCATCGAAAACCGCGTCTCCCGTGCTGTTGGCGAAGTCGGCGAGGACGATCGTGTCTTTTTCAGTGAGCTGCGGTTTAGCGCGAGAGCGCCAATACCACGTCGCAGCCCCGAACACACCACTTACCAGCACCAAGGCAGCCACGATCTTCCACATTCCTCGCCCTGGTGGCGCTACGGCGATGTCTTGACTCGACGATCGGGCAGACGCCGGCTGACCCGAAATACTCGAAACGGACGGCTGCCGCTGGGTCATTGAGCCCAGACTCTGTTCCTGACCGATCGGCGGATCTATCGCCGCTGGAATCGAGCTGCGGCTGGATTCAGCGTCGCGCTTCAATCGCTTCAAATCCGCGGCCATGTCTGAGGCGTGTTGATAACGCAGATCGCGATCTTTCTCCATCGCCTTATTGATAATCTCTTCCAGCTTTAGCGGGAGGTTTGGATTTAATCTGACAGGTGCCGTCGGAGTTCCGCGAAGAATGGAATCGAACAAAACCGCCGTAGTCTCCCCGCGAAATGGCTGAGATCCGGTCGCCATTTCATACAACACGGCGCCGAACGAGAAGAGGTCAGTGCGGCGATCCAGATCTTTTCCTCGCGCCTGTTCGGGAGACATATAAGCCGCCGTGCCCATTGCCATCCCCGGATTCGTCAGGTGTTCTCTGGTTTCGCCGACAGTTATATCCTTGCCTGTGGTGTCTCCTGCACTGATCTTCGCCAGCCCGAAGTCGAGGATCTTGGCATGACCCCGTTGTGTTACAAAAATATTTGCCGGCTTGATGTCGCGATGGACGATGCCCTTTGAGTGCGCCGCATCGAGAGCGTCGGCAATTTCAAGGGCGAGCGAGAGCAGCACATCGATTTCGATCGCTCGGCCCGCGATGCGATGTTTCAGGGTCAGGCCGTCCAAATACTCCATGGCGATGAAGGCGCGTCCTTCATGCTCGCCGACGTCATAAATCGTGCAGATATTTGGATGGTTCAGGGCCGAGGCGGCGCGAGCCTCGCGCCGAAAGCGCTCCAGCGACTGCGGATCGCGGGCCACATCGTCGGGCAGAAATTTGAGGGCGACAAAACGGCCAAGACGCGTGTCCTCGGCCTGATAGACGACGCCCATCCCGCCACCACCAAGTTTTTCGATCAATCTGTAATGGGAGACTGTCTGTTCGGCCATGGACTCAGGCCAGCAATCTTAAGGACTGTTGACCATCAAGTCAACGAGTTGTACTCGTCCAGTAGATTGGTGACACTTTCATTCCTTTCGTTGAGATAGGATCTGGCGCAAGAATTGTTGAGGGGTTAGGTAGGCCAAGGACTGGTGAGGGCGGATGGTGTTATAGATTTTTTCCCAGTGGCGGAGTTCGCGATTGAGCTTTTTCATTTCGAGCGAGCAGTGGGTGACTTGGTAAAACTCTTCGGTATGGGTGCGGTTGGCGCGTTCCACGGCGCCGTTGAGTTTAGGAGAGCGGGGAGGCAGCACGAACAGGTGCAATCCACGCTGCTGGCAGGCCTGTTCGAAGTCGGCGGCGAACTCCGAGCCGCCATCGACTTGCAGGGCGCGGATGGGAAACGGCATGCGGTGCTGCAAAGTGTCAAGGAACTGAGTTGCGGCTTGCGCAGTGGCGCGAGGGTGGGCCTGAATAACGTCCCAGCGCGAGACAACGTCGCGGGCGGTGAACTGTTTGAAGTTCACGCCAGGGATAAGACGGACATCAACGGTATCGACCTGGACTAGGTCGCCGGGGCTGCAGACCGCGTACTGCTTGGGTTTGCGCACGGCGTAGGGACGGGGACGCAAGGCGCGACGCGACCCCGGAACTCCGCTGCGGAGAGGTTCGACGAGCCGGCCCTGCCGTTTCAAAGAGCTCAGAATGCGGCCCAGCATGGAAGTCGAGATGGCAATGTTTTGCTTCCGCAGCAGCACCGCCAGCTTGTCCTTGCCCCAGCGGGGAAACTGCAACCGCAAAGTCAAAACCTTTTCTGCTAAGTGAAAAGACCAAGTCGGCTGGCGGCGGTGGTGGGGACGATGACTGCGCGCTTCCAGGGTGGTCAAATCCATGGGCTCATAGCGCTTGAGCCACCGGTAAAAGGTCTGGCGCGAGATTCCAAAATGACGGCAGGTCAGGGCCACGTTTTTGGTTTTGCGGTAGTTATCCATCCAGGACAGGCGAACCAGTGCCGCCCGGCTCAGTTCCACCCCGATCGTCGCTAAACCCGCCGATCGCGGTGGCTTTCCGTTCCTAGGTTGCATCGAAACACTCTACCTGAGAGTGTCACTAATCATTCTGAACGAGAACACGAGTTGCTGTTGATCTTTGTGAGAATCATCCCAAATGAGCGTGGCCCATTCGTCGCGGTTTTCGACGAGTGGGAATCCATGCCAGCGAAATCGAGTGCTTTGTTTGTAGGAAATCACATCTCCTCCCGGCTAATATCCCGTGCAAAATTGAAAATGCATCGGGTCTTTGCTGCGTCCGACCAATCGCCTCCCCATTCAAATCCCGCGTCCCGAAAAACGGAAACGATTCCGGGATTCATGTCACCCGCGGTGCCTTGTCGATTGCTCTCTGAGTTCAGGTCAATGGCGATTCCCCAACTGTGCGCCGATAATTTGTTTCCGGTTCGCTGAGGACGGAACGAGAAACAACCTCCAAAGCTGAATAAATCCGGCTCCAGTCCGTTATTCCTAATTTCGAGGAAGACGGTTTCCAAGGTTTCGACCAACAGCTTGTGACATCGGAAATGTGTGATGGTCTTCGAATGATCGTAAGAAAGCATGAGCGGGACAGGCAGAGCAATGTAGTCGAGCGAATCTACCTGCCAGCGCGGATTCAAAGTTCCGTCTGCCTGAATGTAATTCTGGATGTTTCCGAAAGTAGCAATAATTTGATCAAGTCCGCTCGGCGGTTGCAGCTTCGTGGACACAGCTCCGCCAGCGTCTACCGCATCTGTCATAGTGTTGTCCTCTGTTGTTTGGTTTGGGTTGTTAGTTCGAGATCAAGTGCGACTGAAGATATAATTCCTGCTGCATTCGTAGAGAAGTAATTCGCTACTTCTCAGCCTGCTGGATTGCGGTCATTTGTAACCAGGAACAGGCTTTGAAGGGGCGCGGCTTCAGCCGTGCCGATTGCAGTTCAGCGCATTTACGGCACGGCCGAAGCCATGCCCTTTCAATGGCGTCAAGTTTCGAAATACGAGTCGAGCTGCGTTCGACTAGACAAACCTAATTGCGGAAAGAGGTTTTTTTGGCTTACGACGATTTGCGCGCCTGGATCGCCACCCTTGACCGCGCCGGAGAACTAAAAAAGATTTCCGCAGAAGTCGATCCCATTCTCGAAATCACTGAGATCGCCGATCGCGTCAGCAAGAGCCACGGCCCAGCGCTGCTCTTCCAAAACATCAAAGGTCACCCCGGCGCTCAGGTTCTGATCAATCAGTTCGGATCGGCACGCCGCATGAACCTCGCCCTGGAAGTCAACTCGCTGGACGAAGTCGCCAACCGCATCCGCCAATTTATGGATGTGAAGTCCCCGCAGGGCTTCCTCGATAAAGTAAAGATGCTGCCAATGCTCGCTGAAATGGGCAAATTCTTCCCCAAGACTGTTTCCACTGGCCCCTGCAAGGAAGTCATCCGCCGCGACAATTTCTCGCTCAACGATTTGCCAATCCTGAAATGCTGGCCAAAAGATGCCGGCCGCTTCATCACACTGCCATGCGTAGTCACCCGCGATCCCAACACCGGAAAGCGCAACGTCGGCTGTTACAGAATTCAGGTGTATGACGGACAAACCGCGGCTGTGCACTGGCAACGTCAAAAGGTTGCCGCGGAGCATTATCGCGAGCGCATGCGAGCGGCGGCTGGTAGCGGCGCGGCTGTGGATGTTATGGCGCGTTCTTCTGGCGGATCAGTTCTGATCGAGGGCGATAGACCGTCCGGAAAAATGGAAGTTGCAGTTGCCATCGGAACCGATCCTGCGATTACGTTTTCCGCCATCGTGCCCGCGCCTCCCGATGTCGAGGAATATCTCATTGCGGGATTCCTACGCCAGAAGCCGGTCGAACTCGTCAAGTGCGAGACGGTTGACCTCGAAGTTCCCGCAACTTCAGAAATCGTTCTCGAAGGACACGTTCACCTCGACGAACTCCGCACCGAAGGCCCCTTCGGAGATCACACCGGTTTCTATTCGCTGGAAGATTTGTATCCCGTCTTTCATCTCAGTTGCATCACTCACCGCAAAGATCCGATTTACTCAACTACAATTGTCGGCAAGCCTCCCATGGAAGACGCGTGGATGGGCAAAGCCGTCGAGCGCATCTTCCTGCCGCTGATGAAGCTGACCATCCCCGAAATTGTGGACATCAATCTGCCCATCGAAGGCGTGTTTCACAATCTGATGATCGTCTCCATCAAGAAGTCGTATCCCGGACAGGCGCGCAAAGTTATGAACGCCGTCTGGTCGCTGGGCCAGGCGATGTTTACTAAGTGCATAGTCGTTGTGGACCAAGACGTCGACGTTCAAGACATCGCTGACGTGACGCTCAAAGCTCTGAACCACATCGATCCCGAGCGGGATATTCAATTCACTCTCGGACCGGTTGACTCCCTCGATCACGCCTCGCGCCTTCCTAATTACGGTTCAAAGATGGGCATCGATGCGACGCGCAAGTGGCCGAGTGAAGGCTTCAATCGTCCCTGGCCGGATGAAATTCTCATGGACGAAAAGACCAAGGCGCTTGTCGATAAGAAATGGAAAGAGCTTGGATTCGAGTGACGAAATCGAGTGACGAATTTATGCATTGCCGGATTTACGAATTCCACCTGTAAAACAAAACACCCTTGTCATTCCGAGCCCTTCAAAGCTTCACCGGTGCCGGGCCTCAGGCGCGAGGAATCTGCTTTACCTCACAGCATCCCCGAGGTTGCGGCGCTGGCTTCCCGGCGCTCGTCCAGCAAATGCCAGGCTTCTCTGTACTTTTCATACCTTGCGGTCCCCTTGTCCTTCTTCTTCCTCGACCCATCGGGATACAAGCAGATGCACGTCCGGGTGAGTATTACGCTTACCGGAACCAGATACCAAATATCTTTGGTCGCGATGTAGGCCGCCACGAAATCGATGTCATGAGCCGTATATGGCAGTCGGGTGGAAAGCCTTTGCCGGGAAGCATGCACCTCGTAGTTGCCCCTCTTGGAGCGCCTGAACACCGACTTTACCTGCACCCGCAATAGCCGGCGGCCCGAATCCACGATGAGGTCGTAGCGCCGGCAATCGCCGAAAGGTTTGGCTACGGGCAGGCCCTTCGCAGTGGCAGCAAGAATAAACGCCAGTTCGCCCAGGTCTCCCAATTCTTTGCTGCCGAGTTTGGCTTCGGAATGCGCCAGGCGACTTGCGGCGCGCTTTGGAGTGCCAATATCAGTTTTTTCATCCATGCTGTGGATTGTGCGCACGCGTTCGGCATGAGCGTCATCTCTCCCCTATGTTCAGAATTTGTGAATGTGTGGCGCGGACCTGCCCTGAGCGGAGTCGAATGGGGCCCTCGCCCGCGAAATGCCTGGAAATAAAAAAACGCGGACAAGAGTGTCCGCGCCACATACAAAACAAAAGGCGCAGGCGATAAGCCCGCGCCCTTTAATCTTATAGTTATATTATACCGGATTGACTATGCTAAACATGCCACCCTTTTCAACTTTATTTTCGGAATGGAATGTGTGACATAGCGAAAATTAGGTGGCTTAGACCCCTTGACAAGATTTTGCTGGAACCGCCGAAACGCGGGGTCAGGAAGGCGCGAGTGAAAGTCGTAGACGACACTGGCACCCCAACAGCAATCAAGATGGGCGGCGCTTCACTCGCAGCCGCCGGTTCGAATCACGCCCACGTTGAAATATGAGTTGGTTGTGGTGTTCCCCGAAGGGACGTCAGCAAGGGCCGTTCCGACATCGGTAATCGTATTAGACTGCACGTTTTCGTCACCTCGGCAAAAGAACTCAATTCCAATTGGGCTGTTGGTGATGCTGTTGCCGCGGATGACTGCTGGCGCCAACACAAAAATGCCGGTGGAGGCGCTGTTGAGAATGTTGTTGTTGGTCACGGATAATCCATCAGATGCGACTTCAACTCCCTCCTGATTTCCCACGAATGTGTTATTGGATATCGAGCCAGCTCCTACGAGGGACCCAATCGCAATGCCCGTACCAGCGCTAATGAAGTTGTTAGTGATGGTTGCGGAGGCAGCAGATGTGAAGATCCCATATATTCCAGTTTTCACGTCATTACCCTTTATGGTCGCGGTGAGTTCGGAAGGGGTTGCGTCGGCGGTGTCCAATTCGATGCCTCCGGGGGCGTTGTGAATGCTGCTGTTCTCGACTGTGACCGACGGGTTCGAAGAGCCTCCTTCCAGCCAAATTCCGTAGCCAAAGAAATCGTTCTGTTGGTTTCGAGTTGCGACCCGCTTCAGCGTCCCGCCAGAGTTTTGGTAGAAGATGCCGACGACAAACGAGCCTGTGACCCCGTTACCGCTTCCATCCACCGTAATGTCAGTGATATCGACTCGTCCCACAGCGTTGTTGACCCATATCTGCGCAGCGATCATTATCCCATCGCTCGCGTTTGTCGTAAGGCCCCCGGCCGGGGGTTCGATAATCGCCTGAGCTGAGTTGCCCGACGAGATTCCCTCCAAAATGACCGGTCGCGTGATCTCGATTTGTTCGTTGTAGGTGCCGGGGCAAACCTCGACGATGCTGGGAGCCGGATCAGCCGCGAGAGCTGCCGAGATGGAGGCGTAAGTGGGAAGATGTGGCTTGCAGGTCCCCACTTCAACGGTGATGAGCGTGAAAGCCGATGCGAGCTGTGCGCTAAAGGTGAGCACAACGACTAAGAGCAATTTAGCAAAGTTGTTTCGTGGCATAACTGTCTCCTATTGATTGGATAACGTAGCTGATTGGGCTCAACCTAACTTCCCCCTAGAGTCTTCCGCTGCGATTCGGAAAGGAGTGTGCGTAAGTTCAGCCATCGCTTAGGCCTCCATAGTCTTTCGCTGTCAGCCAGGCCAGTTGGACGGCGCTCCCGAAGTCAGCCAGGTGACCCCCGCCTGTGTCCATCACTCTTCACTCGTCTAAAGCGCGGAATGGCGCGAGAAACTGCAACCGCGATTTCGCGAAAGTAGAAATTCGAGCGGCGGAGAGGTGTGTTAAGATTCCGACCACTTCAGTTGAACCGCGACAGGGGCTTGCATGATGGAGCACGCGGGCCACGACGTTACCACACTGTTGAGCGCCTGGAACGGGGGCGATGCCGCTGCTCTCGAAAAGCTGGTGCCGTTGGTTTATCAGGAACTACACCGGACCGCTCACCGCTACATGGCACGTGAGCGGACCAGTCACACCCTTCAGACTACAGCGCTGATTAATGAGGTTTATGTGCGCCTCGTTGATTTCCAGGGAATGAGCTGGCAGAATCGGAACCACTTTTTTGCCATCTGCGCGAATTTAATGCGGCGGGTTTTGACAGATTTTGCTCGCTCCCGACGCTTTCTAAAGAGAGGGGGCGATGCTATCCACTTCGCGTTCGACGAAACCCTGTTCGGCGGACACGAACGGGCTGCGGGAATTGTGGCCCTGGATGACGCCTTGAACGCGCTGGCCGTGATCGATGAACGCAAAAGCCGCGTCGTGGAACTGCGTTTCTTCGGTGGGCTGAGCGTGGCCGAGACAGCGCAGGTGCTAGATGTCTCGGTAGAGACGGTCATGCGGGACTGGAAACTTGCGAAGGTTTGGCTCTTCCGCGAATTAAGTAAGGACGGGACTCATGGAACGTGAGCGATGGCAACGGGTCGAACGCCTGTATCATTCCGCGCTCGAGCGCCGTCCCGGCGACCAGGCAGTGTTTCTGGAAAAGGCCTGTGAACACGACGAAGAGCTTCGACAGGAAGTGGAGTCGCTACTAGCCTGCCGGGACAAAGCTGCCGACTTTATCGAGTCGCCTGCGTTAGAAGAGGTGGCGCAGCTACTCACGAAAGTGGAGATCGAGAAGAGTAGTCCGCGTTCTCTTTTGCCGGGGACGACCATCTCGCACTATCGCATCGAAGAAAAGATCGGGGCGGGGGGCATGGGAGAGGTCTACCGGGCACACGATCCCCGCCTGAACCGTGACGTGGCGATCAAAATCCTGCCAGAGGCTTTTGCGGCTGATGCCGATCGGTTGCGGCGTTTTGAGCAGGAGGCGCGTGCGGCAGCTGCTCTCAACCATCCAAATATCGTCGCGATCTACGATGTAGGCACGTGGGCCAACGCAATACCGTATGTGGTGTCCGAACTGCTGGAAGGGGAGACTTTGCGCGGATGCCTGCAGAGGGGGCCTTTGCCGGTGCGGAAAGCCATGGAAGTTGGGGCGCAGATCGCGCAGGGGCTGGCGGCGGCTCACGATAAGGGAATCATTCATCGTGACCTGAAGCCGGAGAATCTCTGGCTGACGAGAGACGGGCACGCAAAAATCTTGGACTTTGGATTAGCGAAGCTGATGCCGGAGGAGCAGGTTCCGACGCAGATAGCGACGGTGACGGAGACCACGTCCACCAAAATTATGGGTACGCTTGGTTATATGTCACCGGAACAAGTGCGCGGGCAAAACATCGATCAGCGCACAGATATTTTTTCGTTGGGAGCAGTGATTTACGAGATGCTGTCAGGGCGGCGCGCATTCCGTGGCGCGACTCCTGCCGAGACGATCAGCGCAATCCTGACGCGCGATCCACCGGAGCTGGCTTCGGAAAGTCAGAGCTTTCCGGGAGTCATCAGCGGGATCGTGCGGCGGAGTCTGGAAAAGAATCCGAATGACCGGTTCAAGTCCGCGAGAGATCTGGCGTTTGTGCTGGTGGCGGCTTCTGAAACAGGCAGCACAGAGGGAAGAGCGGCCGTTGTGCGCAAAGCGCCGCCGAGAGCATTGTCGATGGTGGGATTGGCAGCGGTCGCGATCGGCCTGCTGTGGCTATGGAATCCGGGCAACGTGCGGAACCGGCTGAGTTCGGGTTCGTCCGGAGGGTCCATCCGATCTCTGGCGGTGCTGCCGCTGGAAAATGTTTCGGGCAAAGCGGAGCAGGACTATTTTGCCGATGGCATGACCGACGAACTGATTACCGGATTGGCAAGCCTAAATGACGTTCGCGTCATCTCAAGGACGTTAGTGATGCAGTTTCGAGCGACGCGGGAACCGTTATCGAAGATCGGCAGCATGCTGCATGTGGACGCCGTGGTCGAAGGGTCGGTCTTGCGAGATGGAAACCGGGTGCGCATTACAACCCGGCTGGTGAACGTCGAATCGGATCGCCAACTCTGGGCGCACAGCTACGAAGGGGAGGTAGGCGATGCAATCGGGCTGCAGCGGGAAATCGCACTATCGGTCAGCGATGAAATTAAAGGCAAGATTTCGCCTGAAAGTAGAGAGCGGCTGAATGCGCCGCAGCGTCCAGTGCCCGCCGAGGCGTACGACGCGTATCTGCAAGGGCTTTATTACGCCGCGAAGCTTACTCCTGGCGACCTTCAGAAGGCATTCGGTTATTTCAATGAGGCGACGCAGAGGGATCCGACGCTCGGTGTTGCCTATGCGGGGTTGGCGGAAGCGTACTCGTGGGCTGCGGGGCTAAACGTGATGCCGCCCCAGGAAGCACTCGAGAAAGTAAAGGTTGCTGCCGATAAGGCGCTTGCAATCGATCCGAATCTAGGGACAGCGCATCATTCGCTGGCTTGGGTCAAGTATGCGCATGACTGGGATTTTCCCGGCGCGGAGAATGAGTTCCACCGCGCCATCGAACTCAACCCAAACAATGCCACTGCCCAACTGTGGTACGGGATGTATCTGGCGCAAAGGGGGCGTAGCGATGAATCGCTGGCAGCCATGCGGCGGGCAAAATCGCTGGATCCGTTTTCGCCCATCGTGAATTCGCTGGCGATGACGCCACTGCTCACTTCGCATCAATACGAGAAACTAATTGAAGAGGCGAGCGCGGCATTGAAAAGCAATCCAAATGACGGAGTGCTGCATTGGCTTCTGGGGCAGGCTTACGCGCAGATGGGGGATATCACGAAGGCGATCGATGAGCAGGAGAACCAGGCCGTGCTTTACGGGGAAGCTCCTGAGAAAGCGAAAGAGGACTTTGCGGCGGTGCGCCGAGATTATGCCAAGCGCGGCGAGCGCGCGTACTGGCAGTCGCGGGAAAAAACGATGGCTGCGGATGCCGGAGCGGATGCTTATACCATGGCAGTGATCCAGAGCAAACTGGGGGAGACGGATGCAATGTTTGCGAGCCTGGAAAAGGCATATCAAGAGCGTTCCACGGAGATGTTGTACTGGGCGCAGAGCGAGCCAGCCTTTGACAGGTTCCGTGCCGATCCTCGGTTTAGAGACCTAATGCCGCCGATCGGGCTGGCTTCGCAGTAGGCCGTTCAGTCACTCTCATAAATATCTCGTGGTCGGGTGCCCCAGGTTAGCGTCCGGTTCTTGGACGCTAACCTGGGTGAACTCGCAGGGGAGTTTCCTTGGTCAAATTCACATCGTCAGCACGGCGCGGAACTGTGCCTTGCCGCTCATCATGCGCTCGTAAGCCTCGGCCGCCTTTTCGAGCGGATACATTTCGATCATCGGACGCACGCCGCTTAATTCGGAGAAGCGTAGCGTGTCTTCGATATCGGCCGGGGTTCCCGAGGCCCATCCTTGAAGAGATCGGCTTCCATCAATGAGCTGTACCGGCGTGACCTCAATAGGCTCAGGTGCGGCGCCGATCACCATGAGCTTACCGTTCGGGCCCAGGCCGTCGAACAGTTCGGACATCGCTTTCGAGCTTGGCGCGGTGGCCAGAATTACTTGTGCGCCGCCCAATTTTTGCAACGCCTCTGCGGCGTTCGCCGCAGCGCTGTCGATGTACACGCTTGCTCCGAGCTTCTTTGCGAGAGCAGCGTTTTCAGACCCGCGTCCGATGGCTACGACCTTATAGCCAAACTTGTTCGCGAATTGAATTCCGAGGTGACCCAGGCCGCCGATACCCTGCACCGCAACCACATCGCCGGGAAGGGCACCACTGTGCCGCAACGCGTTGTAGGTGGTAATTCCGGCACAAAGCAGGGGTGCTGCTTCGGTGTCACTGAGACTCTCCGGTATCGGCACCAGCGCCTCCGCGGGAGCCACCATGTGTTGCTGATATCCGCCGTCATAACTGATGCCCGGAATTTTCAAGTTACGGCAATTGCGAAAATCTCCGCGCCGGCACTCGCGGCACGTGTTGTCATGTCCGCCGTGCCAGCCGACACCGACGCGCTGTCCCTTCTTCCACTCGGAAACACCGAGACCCAGTTCGTCGACGACGCCCACGACTTCGTGTCCGGGAACGCGGGGATACTGAATGCCGGGCCAGGCGCCTTCTTTCGTGAGCATATCGCTGTGGCAGACGCCACAGGCCTGCACCTTTATGCGAACTTCTCCCGGACTAGGCTTCTGAATCTCACGCTCGACGATTTGGAAATCTGCCCCCGGTCTAGAAATCTGCGCCGCCTTCATTGGTGCCGCTTCTGGTTTAGCCGCGACTCTGAGCGTTGCCATAAATCCTCCTACGAATTCTGTATGGCAGATAGATTGTTAATCTGCCGCGCAAGTTTCAGGGTTCTATTCAAAAATTATTTTCTCTAACCCCAGTTTCATCGCGCTAAATGAAAGTCCATTTGAAGGCTGATGCGCACGGGAACCGGCTGGCCGTTTAGTGTGGCAGGCTGAAATCTCCAGGCTTTCACCGCAGCGACTGCTTCATCATCCAGGCCCACGCCAATAGGGGCAACGATCTGTATGTCGGAGGGGCTGCCATCGGTTTGAACAACCAGCTGGAGAATAGTCGTTCCTTCAACATTTAGCTCCTTAGCGAGCGGCCAGTATCCTGGATCGGGTTGATATACGGGACGCGGCGGCTTGATTAATTTCCCTACCTCATAGGGTAGGGACGTCTTATGTACCGATGTCTCGTCGATGGTGTTTGGCGACGTTGATGATTTGACGGAAGCGCCATCGTTGCAGCCGATCGCAATGTCACCATCGACCGTCCGGATCAACCTTCCTTTTATTCGATAGCAATTGCTTTTCCCTTTCCCGTGCACTATTTCCACAGCGCCTGAAATGAACGCCTTCCAATACACAGGAACGACATTGGACACAGGCTCGTTAAGGCCTAAAAATATGTGTTCTATCGCTGCCATCGAAACACTGTCGGGGGCGGCCGCATCGCGATCAATGTCAATAAAGACACGCTCACGTGATCGGGCAGGCACAAATTTGGACTGCTTGGAGTCATACAATTCTGCGATGCGGAAGCCCAGTAGTTGAATGTTCTTAGGCGACACTTTCGCCTGTTCGATAGCGATGGAAGCGGTAGTCCATGGTCCGCGATAGACCTCGCCGAGTGGAGATCCATTACGATCGAAATGCAAGTGGCTGCCATCATAAAATCCACGTAAAACGTAAACGTTGTTGACATATTTCGATTGCAGGGCGGCCTCTAATTCGGGCGACGTTGCATCGGAGGCCGATATTCCAACAGGAAGGATCGCGAGAACTGCTAATAGCGTCGCCATGGGGCGAAGGTTCATTCGAAGTAGGATATCCGTATTTACTGGCTGCTTTTAGATGCCCAACTGACGCACCCGAAGAGGCCGATTTCGCAAAAATCGTAACCGATAAGGCTGCCCCACCTTGCGGTTTTCGCAAGGTGGGTATTCCCACCGTGTGCGGAGATGGGTCTGAGTCCGTAAGCGCGGAAGACGCAGCAAGCCTGCGTCTCTACTTTAGATGTTAGACGGAGTAGGAGACATCCTCGCCAGCCGGCATCTCGGGGACTGAAGCATTTATCGACGGAGCGGGTGCGGCGCCTTTGTTGCCGCGGCGCATTGCGACTATTCCGGTGCGAACCATTTCCTGGACACCGTAGGGACGAAGAACTTCGAGCAGACCGTCGATCTTGTCTTCCGTGCCGGTGATTTCGATAGTGAGCGAGTCGGGGGCAACATCAACTACCCGCGCGCGGAATACGCTCGCTAATTCCAGCACATGAGAGCGGGCATCGTGAGTGGCTGCGACTTTAATCATCGCCAAATCGCGGATGATCGCCGGCGACTCAGTAATATTTTCGACCAACAGGACATTCACCAACTTGTACAGATTGGCTTCGATGCGGCGAGCCTGATCGTAGTCAGCGTCGACGGTAATCGTCATTCGAGAAACTTCAGGCTTCTCGGTGCGGCCGACAGTGAGCGAATCGATGTTAAAAGCGCGACGGCGGAAGAGCGACGCGACGCGAGTCAGGACTCCAGGTTTGTTTTCAACGTAGACGACGTAAGTGTTCATCATAAAGATTTCACCAGCCCGACCGCTTCATTCGTCTTCCGCAGTTTCAACTAACGGCGTTGGCCGCCGAATCATGTCATTGAGAGCCGCCCCGGCGGCCACCATCGGATAGACCGTATCTTCCTGCTCAACGCGAAAGTCGATCACGACCGGCCCATCATGCGCTCGCACAGATCGCACCGTCGGAACCACCTGTGACCTCTCGGTCACAGTGATTCCCCTCATCCCATAAGCCTCAGCCAGCTTCGCAAAGTCAGGGTTCAACAGCGGCGTAGCCGCATAATTCCTCTCATAAAAGAACTCCTGCCATTGTCGCACCATGCCTAGGTAGCCGTTGTTGATTATGGCTACGTTTATCTTGATTTTTTCTTGCATGATGGTGGCTAGTTCGCAGAGGGTCATCTGGAAGCCGCCGTCTCCTACTATGACCCAGACTTCGGCGTTGGGGCTGGATACTTTGGCGCCGATCGCGGCGGGCAGGGCGAAGCCCATCGTGCCTAGGCCGCCGGAGGTTATCAGGGAGCGCGGCTGCTCGTGCTTGTAATATTGAGCTTCCCACATCTGGTGCTGACCTACGTCTGTCACGACGATGGTGTTGCTGTCGCGGGTCTCGCGCCATAGGTCGTTGATTACGTGGGCGGCGTAGAGGTGGCCGTTGTCGGGGAGGTTCTGGATGTCCCGCACGGCGGCATCGCCTTTTAGGCTGTCGATGTGGTGCAGCCAGTCGCCGCGATCGGGAGATTCGATCTTTGGCAGCAGCTCATGCAAGACCTCGCGGAGATCGCCGACTAGCGCGACATCCACTTTTACGTTCTTGTTGACCTCTGCCGGGTCGACTTCTACATGAATCTTTTTCGCGTTGGGCGCGTAGGTCTTGAGATTTCCGGTGACGCGATCGTCGAAGCGCATGCCCAGTGCGATCAGAAGATCGGCTTCCTGGATGGTGTGGTTTACCCACGCCTCGCCATGCATTCCCATCATTCCGAGATTCAGTGGATGAGAAGCAGGGAAGACTCCGAGGCCAAGTAAGGTCAGCGCGACCGGAATGCCTCCGCGTTCGGCGAGGGTGATGACTTCGCGCATTGCGCCGGAGATCAGAATTCCGTGACCGGCGAGAATTACTGGGCGCTTGGCGGAGTGAATCAGGTCGAGAGCTTTTTTATATTCCTCCGGAGCGGGAGAAAGATCGGGGCGGTATCCGGGCATCTGCGGCTTGGCGGCCTCCCAATCAAATTCGCAGGTGGACTGTTGCGCATCTTTTGTGATGTCCACGAGAACGGGGCCCGGAACGTCCAGATCGCGCTACGTACGCGGCTTCCCGGATCGTGCGTGCAACTTCATCGGCGCGAGTGACTAGATAATTGTGTTTGGTGATGGGCAGAGTGATTCCGGTGATATCGGTTTCCTGAAAGGCGTCGGAGCCAATGAGCTTGCTGCCAACTTGCCCGGTGATACAAAGGATCGGCGAGGAGTCGAGCATGGCAGTGGCGATGCCGGTCACCATATTGGTAGCGCCGGGGCCCGAGGTTGCCACAGCAACGCCGAGTTTGCCAGTGGCTCGCGCATAACCATCCGCCATGTGGGTTGCGCCCTGTTCGTGGCGAACTAGAATGTGGTGGATTTTGCTGTGCTTCAATGCGTCGTAAGCGGGCAGAATCGCGCCGCCGGGATATCCGAAAACGTGTTTCACGCCTTCGCGCTCCAGGCACTCCCAGAGAATTCCTGCACCTGTCATTGTTTTTGTTTTCTTTGAATCGTTCATTTCATTTCCCGTTTAATAAAGAGGTTTATAAAACAAAACCCACCCGATTGGCGCTTAGGTGGGTTCAGAGCTTGTGGATTGGTCTATCTCAGCTCGTCCCCGCCTCTGGGACCGCTACAGGTACAGTGACCCGCACCCGACTACACACTCGAACTTCGGATTGGTCAGCGTATCTCATTTTCGTCTATTAAGAGATTCTTTTACAGTACCCAAAATGGTGACGGGACTGCAAGGACAAAGCGATAGCGCCTGTAATCCTAAGAAAAATGAAGTGCAGGATTTCCAGGTTGGGTTCACCCATATCGCAGCCTGATCTTTCGCCCCTTCGGGGCTTGCTTATTTCCGAATTTTCCCAGGGCTGGCGCCCTAGGCTGCATTCTTGCGCCGCTTCACGGCTGCCGCCACCCTCACTTCATATTCTGGCGGTCTGCTTCCTACCCTTCGACTCCGTTCAGGGCAGGCTCTTTGGGCAAAGTACGCGAAAGAATGGGCATTCCGCAGTGTCGATGGTGCACACGGAGGAAAGTCAGAATCTACCAAAGTTGGTAGGTTAGGACCCATTATCTACAAAGGGTCATACAGAAATCGGGAGGTCGACAGCGTAACCTGTTGATTCCCGGTAAAACCCTCTCTGGAATCTGAAGTGCCTTGAGGTTTCCTAATCCAAATTGTGGGATGCGCCGGGGTCGGCAGCCATCGGCCCGGTGCGAGAGGACTGGTCAAATGAAGATCCCCCGGCTTCGCCTCGCGGTAGTGTCTTTCCTGGCATTCGCCATTAGCGCAACAGCTTTGTGGTCGCAATCAACTGCAACTGGCACCGTCGCCGGATTGGTAACGGACCCCTCGGGTGCTGTGGTGCCCGGGGTCGCGGTGGCGCTGATCGATTCTACGACCGGCGCATCCCGAATTACCGCCACCAACGATACGGGACGATACAACTTGGCGAATGTCACCCCGGGGGTATACGACCTCACCTTTACGAAGAATGGTTTCACGGAATCGAAGCTTACTTCGCAGCAGGTTGAGGTAGGCAAGAATGCGACGATCAATATTACGTTGACTGTGGGGTCTACCAGCACTGTTGTAGAGGTTCAGGCGTCCAGCGTTCAGCTACAGACAACGAACGCCACAATTGGCGACACAGTCACTGGCGCTGCTCTAGAGAACTTGCCCACACTTGGCCGCGATGCCAGTTCATTCGTCACCATGCAACCTGGCGTTAGCCCTGACGGGAGCGCCGCAGGCACGGTAGTGGACCAAACAGTTTTTACGCTCGACGGTGGGACCAACAGCAACGACATGGACGGCAGTTCGGGCGTTTACAATCCGAATTTTGGCGACGATCCCGCCGGCGGGTTGTTCTCCAATAAAAGTAATGCAATTAGTGGGATAAACAGCGGGATCAACGGTGGTCAACCCTCAGGTGTGATGCCCACCCCAGTTGACAGCGTGGAGGAGTTCAAGGTCGCGACTACGAACCAGACCGCCGACTTCAACAATTCGTCCGGCATGGAGGTGTCGATTGTCACCAAGCGTGGCACCAGCGCCTGGCATGGCACCGCTTACGAGTACTACCTGGACAACAATTTCTCCGGCAATACCTGGGAGAATAACCAATCAACACCCGTCACGCCGGTACCAGACTGGCATAGAAACTGGTTTGGAGTTGCGATTGGCGGCCCCATCATTCCCAAAGACGTTCTTGGCGGCAAGACTTACTTCTTTTTCAATTACCAAGGCGCACGTTGGCCTAATTCGGAGACCATTACCAAACTTGTCCCCAGCGTCGACATGCGAAACGGGATCCTGCACAATCCCGATCCCACCAACCCTGCGACTTACGACCTGAACGCGCTTGATCCACGGGGCATCGGTATCAATTCCTTCGTGCAGCAAATGTGGAACAAGTACATGCCCCTCCCCACCGCTGGGGCGGGCTGCGGTGCGCTCGTGGGCGACGGGTTCTGCGACGGCGTTAACACGCTCGCCTTCAGGGCGAATCTAGCCATTCCGCAAAACGACAACTTTGCGGTAGTGCGACTTGACCACGACATCGGACAGAAGTGGCATTTGATGGGGAGCTACCGCTACTACCATCTCACTCGTGCCACCGACGATCAGGTTGATATCGGAGGATTCTTCCCCGGCGATAAGTTAGGCACCCCTACTTCCCTCACCAACCGCCCGCAGGTGCCGTGGTTTCTAGTGTTGGGGGTGACTACGAACATCACTCCGAACGTAACAAACGACTTCCGCTACAATTTCCTGCGCAACTGGTGGCAATGGGGATCGGCCGGCGATCCAGCGCAGTTTTCAGCCTTGAGCGCAGCGCTCGAACCGTTTGGCGAGCAGCGTGATGACGCGCCCGCTCCTTACAACGTCAACACCCAGCAAACACGCACGCGGTTCTGGAATGGCCGGGATAACTTCTTCCGCGATGACGTCTCCTGGCTGAAGGGTAACCACCTGTTGCAGTTTGGCGGTCAGTACCAGCGCAACTGGAACTACCACCAGCGCACTGACAACGGCGCCGGCATCAACTACTACCCGGTGTACTTGCTGGGGGATAGTCTTGGATCTGGCAACGTTGACATGACTTGCGGCGGGACCTGCTTAGATCCCGCTTTCAGCAGCCCCATTCTTGCGCGCGAGGCGGCCGCAATCCTGGGTATCGTGACCGACACGCAGCAGGCATATACCCGCACCGGTGCGAATTTGACCTTGAATCCCCCGCTTACACCGGCATTCGATAAGGTCACCATTCCCTATTACAACCTGTACCTCAATGACACCTGGCACATGAAACCGTCCATCACGCTTACGTACGGGTTAGGGTGGGCGTTGGAGATGCCGCCAACGGAGGAGAGCGGCAAGCAGATCATGTTTGTAGGTCCAAACGGCGAGGCAATCGATACTCAGTCGTATATATCGCAACGAAAGGCGGCGGCGCTGGCAGGGCAGGTTTATAACCCGGAAATCGGTTTTGCCCTGATAGGCAATGTCGCTGGACACCCGAAGTATGAATACAATCCGTTCTATCACGCGTTCAGTCCTCGCATCGCCATCGCTTGGAACCCGTCTTTTGACAAGAACACTGTCATTCGAGGGGGCTATGGGCGAATCTATGGGCGACAGAACGGAGTCGGCCTGGTGCTAGGTCCGCTACTCAGCCCTGGCCTGATCCAGCCGGTAAATTGCCTTTATGTTCTTTGGCCCGCCCACCAGGGGCGCCAACGGATCGTGTGGTACGGCTGCAAACACCCTCGACGCTTCGACCGCTTTCCGCATCGGGACTGATGGCGACACGGCTCCGCTTCCGCCCGCAAGCCAGACGCTGCCGCAGCCATTTTTCCCTGGGATCGGCGGCAACTCTGCAAGCCGCTACTGCTTCGCCCACGGACCCGAAGTTCCGGCCGAATTCGGTTGACTCGTTTGATCTCACGGTTCAACACCAGTTTTCCAACAAGATCTCAGTGGAGCTGGGCGGCATTAGCCGATGGATCCACAACGACGTTTTGTCGGTCAACCTCAACTCGGTGCCTTACATGATGACCTTAGGCGGACAGAAATTTGAAAGCGCCTATGCCAACGTCGAAAAGGCGATGGGTTGCACGACCTCAATCGTCCTATGCCAGAACGCAACTCCCGGTGGTACGCTCGCCAACCTTGCCCCGCAGCCTTTCTTTGAAACTGCACTCGCGGGAACCGGCTTCCCCTGCACTCCCGAACTGCACGACGGGGTTGGTCAATAACCCATCTGCGTTCGGCATGCTGCAAAGCCAAAGCGTCTACTCACTGTGGACCGCCTTGGACACCGGAGGAACTGCGCCAGGATTCAACTTTCCGCTTAGCATGATGAATACGACAGGACAAATCTCAAGCAACGTGGACATGACCACGAGCCTAGGGCATGGCAATTACAATGCCGCGTTTGCGACGGTGAAATTGAATGACTGGAACGGAGTCACGCTGCAGAACAATCTCACGTGGAGCAGAGCCCTCGGGACGGGAGCCACGGTTCAGGCCACTAGCGGTGTGACGGTGGTGGACCCGTTCAACCTTAATACCCAATATGGCACCTCACCATCCGATCGCGCGATCGTAGACACGATGTTCGTGGTTTATCAGGCGCCGTTCTATCGCAGTCAGCAAGGCATGATGGGGCATCTTCTAGGGGGTTGGACCACTTCGTTTGTTTTCGCAGCGGGTAGTGGGGCCCCACTGTTCTGCGCGACTACAACAGGTTTCGCCTTTAATAGTTACAGCGGCGCACAGGAATTTGGCTCCGCCGATGGCATCAACATCAACACAAATGCGAACTGTGTGAACACTGTCGGGAACCCCTCGGTATCGGTTCACAACGTCAATGGGGTCTACAGCATGTTCGGAAACCCAACTGCGGTATACGGCTCGATTCGTCCACTGATCTTGGGTTTTGACTCCAGGAGCGGTGGGTTTGGGACCTTCCGCGGCCTTCCGTACTGGAATTTGAACCTCGGCATAAAGAAAAATATACGACTCACAGAACGCTTCAGTGCTGAGGCTTCCCTAAACGTTAACAACATTCTGAACCACAACCAACTTCTGGATCCCACACTCTCCAGTACAAGCGCCCCGGCAAATTTCGGGCAATTCTCGATCGAGGGAACTACTCCGCGAACGATGGAGATGGGAATCCGGGTCAACTTCTAATTGCGCAGTTGTTTGAAAATTATGGGCGTCCTTCGGGGCGCCTTTTTTTCTGCTGTGCCGTCCCGGGCAAATGGACTTGTGGCGCTTCTAGGCCCAAGTACAGGGCGATAGAGATACGGACGCTCGAGCTCTGTCTGATCTTTCGCCCTTTTCTGGGCTTGCACATTTCCCACTTTACCCATGGCTTGCGCCCTGGGCTGCATTCTTGTGCCGCTTGGGGCTGTTCTGGTTTCCACTCTTCGCGGCTATATCTTTTTAGCCATCTGCTCCATTTCCACTTCGTGAATCAGCTCTTTCACAAATGCGCGAAAGTGGGGCACCCCAGCACGGATCGCAAGGGAATGCGTCCAGTCGTCCTGCGTACAATGGAGATTCAGTATCACAATTTTTTGGAGACGAGGTTAGAGTTTGTCGATTAGCCGACGCCGGTTTCTTCGGGGGACTGGGGCAGTAGTTGCAGCGGGGGCTCTGGTCATTGGCGCGGATGCGGCGATCTTTGAGCCGAACGATCCGAAGGTCGTGAATGTTGAAGTCTCTCTACGCCGGTTGCCGCGGGCATTCGATGGTTTTACGATCGCGCAGATTAGTGATTTTCACTACGGCGAGATGTGCGCGATACCGATTCGCCGCGCCGTCGAAATACTGAAAAAACTTCAGCCCGACATGGTGGCACTAACTGGCGACTTTGTTACGGTGCCGATGTTGTCTAATTATTTGCGCAAGAAACAGGCTGCCGAGAGTGCGGAGCCTTGTGCCCGGGTGTTGAGCGAACTGCATCCTCGCGCGGGAATGTTCGCGGTGTTGGGAAATCACGATGTGGATTCGGACCATCAATGGATCACGGAGATCATCGAAAGCAAGGGAATTCCGGTGCTGCGAAATCGCTCGTTGGCGATCGAAAAAGATGGAGCGCGATTCTGGCTGGCGGGCGTGGATGACGCGCTGGTCGGAACGTCCGGATCTGGAGTTAGCGCTTCATGATGTACCAAGCGGCGAGCCGGTAATTCTGCTCGCGCATGAGCCAGACTTTGCGGACGAGACCGCACGTCAACCCATTGATTTGCAACTCTCGGGGCATTCGCATGGAGGACAGATATGGCTTCCGGTTGTGGGTGCGCCGTGGTTGCCGCCGCTGGGAAGGTTGTATCCTCGCGGGATTGCGAAAAATTGGGGACTTAACGCTGTACACGAATATTGGTTTGGGAACGATTCGATTGCCGGTGCGGCTGAATTGTCCTCCGGAGATTACGATGTTGAGGTTGAGAAGCGGGTAGAACCGCAGTGTCTGCAGCATCTATTCCCACTCGTCGAAAAACCGCGACGCATGGGGCACCCTCAGTTGTGGTGGTGTTCGGGAAATCGAAAGCCAATTTCTTATTCGGGGATGACTTCAATCGCACTTATGGACGGGTAATTTGCGTCGGGAGTGAAGTAGAGCTCTATTTTTCCTTGTGGTGTGGGATCAATATGCAGGAAGGTTTTGACTAACGGTTTGGAGCCTGCTTCGCGGAAAATATCAAATCCTTTCAGGAGCATTGATCCGTTACAAGAGACATCAAAGACGCGGCTGCCAACCCCTCCGATGCCGCCATTCTGAACACCAAACCAATGTTCCATAAAGTAGAGTCTCACGGTGTACTTGCTGCCGGTAGCGACGGGCACTACGTAACGGAAGTGGCCAAAACGATGCCACTCGTAAAGACGGCCATCGGGAACGTTGGATAAATCTCCACCGAAACTACTCAGCCTACCGCCGAAGAAATAACGGTCCGGTGTCCAAACATTGCCGTTGGAGTCAAGGTAGGGATAATGTCCGACGACGATCCTCGCTGGAAGCATCGCAGGCGACGGGGCTTGCAGAATCTCAATCGCGTTTACAAATGACTGGGGATCGGTGAAGTCCACATGAATCGTGCCGTCACTTGCGGGGGAGACGCCGGTAAGTATCTTGGTGGTTGCGATGTCATCTCCGCCGGCATCGTCGACCACATCCATGTTGGTGAGCGGTCCTCCGTTGATCGAAAAGGCCACGTTGCGACTCGCCTCTTGGAGCCCCGAGGTTTCGGCGAACAGCAGATGGACCTCATAAGTTCCCGGGGCGACGGGAAAATTACAATGAAAGACGCCGCGCCGCCCGCTCGAAAAAAGCATGGGATCTTCAGTTCCTTGAATAGCGTGGTCTGCAACGGAAAATGTGGTTCCCCCGGTGCAAAAATGATCGCTCTCCCAACTGGAGCCACCTCGATCCATGTAGCGGGCGGAAGTATTGCCAAACATAACGCGCAGAATCTTTCCGGAAATATTGACCGGAACGGCAGCGACTGGGGTCTCGACGGAGGTTTGAAGCCCGCTTGTCCGGTTCCATTGCTTGTGTAGAAAAAATGCGCCGACTGCTGCGATCACAAGAATCACGGCCACGATCACATGCCCCGCCTTTATTTTGAATTTGGGACGGAGGGGTTCGATGATTCTTTCTGGCTTTATGTCCGGCGCGACACTTGCGGGATCTTGCGGATGGTGTCCATTCTCCTGGGACGGAGGCGCACTTACAGAATGGCCGTTGTGACTCTCATCGAGAATTGATCCGAGAGTCGCCGCTTCTAGGTCAGTCGTGTGAACGAACTTGGGAATATAGTGGCCGGGGGGCAGACAGATATGGACGGCGTGTTCGGCTCCGGCGCTGCGGTAATAATCTTCGAGTCGCTTGCGGAGCGCGTGCGCGGTGACACGAACGATTGTATCGACCTGTGGGTCGAAGGCTTCGCGGCGGCCGAGGGCGTTGACCGCGATGTTGTATTCCTTGATTTCGCCGATTGCTCCTTCAAAGTACTTTTCGCAGACGTAGGTCAGAAGCCGGACATGGTTGTTTGTCCGCCCCAATACACCGGAGGATAAGACGTGCTCGACCTCAGACCGCTCGGCCTCTACTTTGTCGATCGCCGATTGCAATTTCTCAACCTCTTAAGGGAGGGAAGTATAACCCACCTTGTGCAACAAGGCACGGAACCAAGTGCCTGAATTTCCGGATACTTAAGCTCGAAATCGCCCGGAAAAAAGTGCCCGCGTGCTCTTGGATTCTAACCGTTAATTCACGGTTACCTAACTTCCCAGATAATGGCAACACTGCTTTACTCAAGCATCGGCTAACCACGATCGTTGCGTTCCCGCGCGATTTGCTGCCCAGAAGCCGGACAGTCTCCCGGAGCGGCGATCCCACAGGAACGGAACTAGTCGCATAGCTTCCCAGGAGGTACCGAAATGATTCTGGCCCGGTCGAAAAACCGTTGTCAACCCTCATTTAGCCTGTCGATGGCTCTCGCTGTCGTAATGCTGTTTTTAGCCGGCACGGCTGGGCAATCCGCTTTAGCACAGGACATCGTGGGGCGCATATCCGGCACTGTTACCGACACGCAAGGATCCGTGGTGCCCGGCGCCAAGGTCACGATCACCGATGAGGCCACGGGAGTTTCGCGTCCTCCGCTCACTACCAACGGGTCCGGGCTGTTTGTAGCGGATGGTTTGCCTGTCAGTACCTATAAGGTGAGCGTCGAGCAAGGGGGCTTCAAGAAGACCTCAGTAGCCGGAAACAGCCTGACAGCCGGAGGGCGCCTGACAGTAAACGTCACGTTGGAACCCGGCACGGTCACAGAAATGGTAAATGTCGAGGCAGCGGCAGTCCAAATCAACACAACTTCCGGCGAAATCTCGACAACAATCACTAGTACCCAAGTGGAAGACGCACCGCTGAATCAACGCCACTATGAGTCGCTCGTCGGCCTGATTCCCGGCGCATCTCTTCAGGGTTCGGGACTGAACGCTGCCAGCATAACCAGTGGCTTCAACAACAGTATCGCGGATATCAACGGCCAGCGGTTGGACGGGCAGAACTGGAGCGTGGACGGCGGCTGGAACCTCGACTCTGGTTCGAACAACAGCACGTTCAATGAGGTCGGCCCCGATTTCATTCAGGAGGTCGACGTACAAAGTTCGAACTATGACGCTGAGTTTGGCCGCTCCGCGTCAGCCACTATCAACGTGGTAACCAAGAGCGGAACAAGTCAATATCACGGCACACTTTTTGAGTTCGTTCAAAACAACGTTTTCAACGCGGCAAATGCGGGCACCAAGCTGACATTTGTTCCCTCGCCGGCGACGCCGACATTGAGGGGATACAACGCTGTCCCGCCATTTCATTTGAACGACTTTGGATGGGACTTTGGCGGTCCGGTGCCATATCTTCAGAAGGGTAAGCTGTTCTTCTTCGCTGGTCAGGAGTGGAAGAGGTTTCGCGGGTCTGCCGCAGGACTGCAGAACGCAACGGAAACACAAACATTTCCCACTGCGTTGGAGGCGGGAGGCAATTTCACCGACGTTCTTACCGGCGCTAAACCGCTTGTGCTGAAGACGCCGGCTATAATCCCAGCGAGTTGCGGCGGTACTCTTTTCACTGCGCCCAATGTTATAAACCCTGCGTGTATCAGCGGCGACGGCGCAGCCATTCAGAAGCTCTATACCACAGCGGCGACATTATCCACACTTGGAGGGCTGCCCACCGCAGCCACAGGCGGTAACTTGACCTTTAACCTGCTCAATCCCGCTAACATTCGCGAGGACATCATTCGAGTGGATTACCATCTCAACGACAAGCACAGTATTTATTTCCGGTACCTCCACGACAACGTTTTGATCACCAATCCTTATTCGACGTTTGGAGGTACTCCCCAGGTTCCGGTGGATCCAGATCAGCGCTCTCGTCCGGGATACAACTACCAAATCGGATGGACGTATGTGATAAACCCGACTTTTATCAATGAATTTAAAGCCAACGCCGACTGGCACAAGCAGCGGACCCCGCTCATAGGCACGTCATGGATGAAATCCAACTATGGTTTCCAGTTCATTCCACCGCTCGGAAACCCGTCCCAGTTCACGGATGGGCTGCCACAGATAAGCTTCACGGCGGTTTCCGGGTTTCCAACAGCCTCACCAACCACAGTGTTTGGTCCAGCACCGAACTACCTCGAGTCTCCCACGACGGACATAAGCTTCGCGGATAACGTCACCAAGGTAAAGAACAACCACACCATAAAGTTCGGGGGGGTTTTTGTGCGGAACCGCAAGACGCAGAACTCGCGCACAAATTACAACGGCGTAATAACCTTCGCCAATAACGCCGGGGCGACCAACGGCTCGAACTCAACCGGAGATCCCTTCGCCGACGCACTACTTGGCAATTTTAGCAATCTATCGCAGAACTCGGCCTTCACAGTGGGCCAATTCAGATTCAATGACATTGAGGCATACATCCAGGACACGTGGAAGGTTACGCCCAAGCTAAGTGTGGTGCTCGGACTTCGATACATACGAACGACGCCCACCTACGCGCAGGGCAACAACATCACGAACTTCAACCCGTTCACATTCAACACCAGCCTATCTCCAATCTTTACGTCTGTAGGGAGTGGCAGTTCCATTAGCCTCGCTTCGCCCGGTCTATGCAGCGGCCCTCAACTCAATGCTGTCGGTAACCCGGTGCTTACCATCGAATGCAATGGATTGCAGAGGCCCGGGCAAGTGCCTTCGGATCAGGCCAGCAGTGTTCCAGTTACCTCCCAGAACCCGCAGCTTTTGGCGGCCATACCGGCGGGTGCGGCCCGCGGTCTCTATGACCAAGAAAATCTGTTCGGACCTCGAATCGGCTTTTCGTACGCGCCGATTGACGACAAGACCGTAATTCGAGGCGGATTCGGCATTTTCTACGACCATCCAGAAGGCAATGTTTTGGGCAACGGCATCAACTCCCAAGGCTACGTACCGTGGGCACAGTCGATCTCGATCTCGGCAGTCAACGCTGCGTTATCGTCATTCGACTCAGCTCCTGGCGCCGGGACGTTACCAGCTCCAAGTACTCTGAGCCTGAGTGGGGTCAATCCCCACCTGGTGGTCGCTCGCAGCTACCAGTACAGCCTGGGAATACAGCGCGAACTGCCGCAGAACATGTTGCTGCAGATATCTTACGTCGGCAATCAAGGGCGGCATATTCTGCGCGGTGGGAACGGTACGAGTAACATCAACCAACCCACTTGGACTCAGCAGGGATTCATACCTGTTTCGCCGAACCCGAACACGTACGCGTGTCCTCCGGGAATAGATGCTGCTGCGTATGGATGTTCCGGGGGCTTTGCGCCTGCGGCTCTGGGGAAAGACCAGATTCGTCCGTATTTGGGTTATTCCAACCTTGGCATGGCATTAAGCGACGTCAATTCCAACTACAATTCGTTACAGGCAAGTCTGGTGAAGCGGGTGGGGTTCGTCACGGCCTCGGTCTCCTATACGTTTTCGAAGACGATGGGAAACGGCGGCGGCGCGGGAGACGCCTATAACGAAAATCCCGAGCCGGAATGCCCCTTTACTTGTCTTGTCAGCACCGCCGCCAACCCTGTGGTTGTCACGGGCGGAGTTGGGGGAACCCAGTCCGGCGGCGTGGTGGAATCCTGGCAGAAATTTAATTACGGCAAAGTGAGCTTCGACGCCACGCACATCGTCGCGACGGCTTTTACCGTCGAGTCGCCCTGGGGCAAGAGCTTAAGGGGCGTGGAAGGCGCAGTAGCGAGAGGGTGGTCGCTCAGCGCGATCATGCACTACCAGAGCGGGTCACCCTTTACCGCAACAAATACTGTTGCGGTTGGCGGCGCTCCCAACGTGGGTATTACGTTTGCCCGGCGGGCGAACTTTGTTGCCGGTCAGCCAACTGGGTTTAGCGGGACTTGCGCGAACTTCCATGCAGTCTGCTGGGTCAATCCAGCCGCTTTTGCGTCAGAATCCGCGCTCGGTGCGGGCGATGCTCCTGTCAGCAACATCATCGGGCCCGCCTTTTACCAGTGGGATCTATCGCTGCGGAAAGTATTCAATTTGCACAGGGAAGGTATGAACCTGCAATTTCGGCTGGACGCATTTAACGCCTTCAATCAGACAAACTGGAACGCTACCGCCGGATTCAGCGTGAATAACGTCGGAAGCGCCAGTTTTGGACAAATTACACAAGCGTTCCCGGCGCGTATTCTTCAGATTGGAGCGAAATTCAATTTCTGAGGAGAGCGTCCTCGATTGGCTCTAAGGGACGCAAAACGATCGGACTCTTCGAGGGCTCGCAAGCGAGTGTTCTTTCGCCCTTTCAGAGTTCGGTCGTTTTTTCTCTTTGCCCCAGGGCTTCCGACCCTTCGGCAGGCTCTGAGCTGCGTTCTTGCGCCGCTACGCTGCTTATTCATTGCGGAGCCATACGTGCACATTGCATAGGCCTTTCGTCGGGAGTCGTTCGCGAGCGAACGACTCCACTTCCTCAGGATGACAATGTGGTGAATTTGTACACCCTCTGAATCTTATTTTTCTAAGTTGAAAGCAAGGCGTAGCAGTTCGGTCAGGCTAACGGTGCAGCTGCGAAACTGCGGCTTTTTGTACCGAGGGTTCTTTCAGGGAATATTTGAGCAAGCACCAGAGGGCGCGGAAGCCGTCTTTCCACCCTATTTTTTTACCCTCTTCATAAGTGCGGCCCTGGTAGCTGATTCCAACTTCGTAAATCCGAAGACGGCGTTTGGCGATCTTAACCGTTATTTCTGGTTCGAATCCAAAACGATTTTCTTCGATGGGGATGGATTGAATTATCTCGCGACGAAAAATTTTGTAGCAGGTCTCCATGTCGGAAAGATTGATGTTGGTCAAACTGTTGGAGAGTAACGTAAGGAACCGATTGCCGGCGGAGTGCCAAAAATATAAGACGCGATGAGGACGACCTCCTAGAAAGCGCGAGCCGTAGACTACGTCAGCTCTGCCCTCGATGAGAGGTTCCAGCAGCAAAGGATACTCGGCGGGGTCGTATTCGAGATCAGCGTCTTGAATGATGACGTAGTCGCCGGTGGCTTCCTGTATTCCGCGGCGCAGGGCTGCGCCTTTGCCCTTATTCCTGGGTTGCAACAACACTTTTATTTGCGGGTTCTTGCTCTCAAGTTCGCTCAGGATGTTTCTTGAACCATCGGTCGATCCGTCATCTACGCAGATTAGTTCGATATCGATGGGAACCGAAAGAACTTTTTCGACGACGGATTGGAGCGTCGCGCGTTCATTGTAGACAGGGATGACCACGGAGAGTTTCATCTGCGGGAGAAGTTTAGAGGAAGGATGAATTTAAATCCAGAATAGTAGACGGCGCTCTGGTGCGACGAGGAGCAGGCTTCTCAATCTGGTAGTTTACAAACGACATCCACCTGCCGATTACTTCGATTTAATTTTTGCCCACCGCGCACGTTGAGCGGCAGCAATTTTCCGGCGGGTCGCTTCGGAGAGGTGTTTCTTCGGCCTGGAACCTCCTGCGCCGCCAGCTGAGGTTGATTGGTGTTTTGTTTTTGCCCATCGCGCCTTTTGAGCGGCAGCCATTTTTCGCCGGGCCGATGCGGAGACGGTGCGACGCGATTCGGTGGCGAACTTACCTTCTTCCAACTTGCCGAGAACAGCCAGCGCCGCGTCCACATGACGGAGGTTGTTAACGAGGTGCCCTCTTTCGGCTCTTAACTCAGTGACGATACTCTCCAATCCCATTAGTTTAGGCATTGGGGAATTGTACTTGATTGTGGGGTAAGTAGGCGTTGAGTAGGTACTTGACCAGCGGCCGGCAGCCCGCATCGGGACAGTTCTCTTCGGCGGAATGCCTGAAGTATTCTTGGAACTTTGGATTGCGCCCATTGGGCGGCGGCGCGTTGTATTGCTTCGGACTCTACCCCGGACTTGCGTCCGGGGCTAAGGTAGTTCGCCCCCGCGGAGCTGACTATTTTTCTATTCGATTCTGCCGGATTATCTTGCCCTTTCTATCGTTACTCAAGGTTGAGAAACTCATAGGAAATCAAGTCCCGGCGGATACGGTGGTCTATAATTTAAGGAACGTTCCTTCCCCATCCGATCTGAATATGCTTATGGAACAAGGCGTGGCGCTCTTGAGTTCGAAGATGGAAACTCGCCTCAAGACCACACCCGACCTCAGGTTACTGTTCGAACTGGAACCGGCTCCGCGGGTGTTTTTCCGGAACCTGGCCGATCTAATTCTTAGACGGCCGTTGCCCCCTGATCCTGCCACGTCTAAACCGGGCCGATTTTGGATCGATGTCTTTGTTCCGACAGGACTTCCGTGGGAATCTTTCATCGAATCCATGCTGTTGCATTTGGCATTGATATCTGTGGTGGCGACGGTGGGGCAGAGTTGGGTCAGACAAGAACAAATCCGGCGCGAGATTGAACATAAGGCGTTTCTCAGCTATTACATGCCTTCGGAGACGTTTCCAACAAACAGAAGTCGGCCACCGGAGCGGGCTCGGCCCAAGCGCGAACGTAATTTGGAACGTCGATCGGCAACGCGGGTAGCGCGAGAGCAAGCAAAGACTGAACTCAAACCACCGGATGTCAGACTGAATCGGGACCGGCGAGCCGATTCCATAGCAAATTCAGCTACGGCAAGAACGCCGCTTTTTGCTCCAAAGCTGCCGCAACCCGCTGTGCCCACGGGACCGACATCTGTTGTAGCCCCGGCGCCCGACGTTAGCCAAGCGACGGCCCGGCGCTCTGGGCTGCCTCTGTCTTCGGTTGTGGCGCCTGCGCCAACGGCCGGCGGGCTTTCGTCTGGCCGTAATGTCGCTGCACCGAACGCGGCTGTAGTCGCACCGCCCCCTTCGCTGCGGTCCGCCATGGCTAATTCCGGGGGCGTCAACCTCGGGCACAGCGAAGTCGTCGCACCAACTCCTCACTTAAGTGTCCGCGAACAACGCAATTCGGGAAACGCCTTGGCGAGTCTTGGTGCGGGTGCGACGGTGATACCGCCCCCCCAGTCAGTGACAGGCGCTGCGGGCGGGCGAGTGACGTCCGGCTTGGTTGCGCTGGTTGTGCCGCCTCCGCCGTCAGTTGCGGGCGCGGGCTCACCTAAAGGATCAGCGTTATCGTCTGGTGCTCAGGTTGTGCCGCCGCCACAGTCTTTGGGTAGCTCGGCCGGCCTCGCCAATGGACGAGTGAGTTCTGGTCTCATCGCGCTCGTGGTGCCGCCTCCGCCATCGGTTCTGGGTGCCGGGCGGGGGGGATCTGGACAAGTTGGCTCGCTTGCGGGTTCGCAAGTGGTGCCGCCCGCGCCGACTGTCACAGGTGCCGGTACACGCGGAGGGTCAGGCCGCGGGAACTCGTTGTCGGATACAGGGTCGCAGGTTGTGCCGCCGCCACAGGCGCTAAATGGCTCGAGTGGCGTCGCACACGGACGCGGCAGTACTGCCTTGGGGGAGCGCGTTGTCCCCCCTCCGCCGAGCGTTGCGAATGCAGGTAGTGGGCTTGGGAGGGGAAACTCGCTGTCCGATGGAGGGTCGCAAGTCGTGCCGCCGCCGCAATCCATAAATGGCTCGGGCGGCGTCGGCAATGGACGAATCGGCTCAGGTTTGGGATCGCAAGCTGTGCCCCCTGCGCCGGGTATTTCAGGTACCGGGGGATCTTCCGGTCGACAGATGAGCGCGATGTTGGGCACTGGCGCGCAGCCGGTACCGCCTCCGCCGTCGCCAGTTGAGGGAGGCGCGAACGGCCCGGGAAGCGGTACGACAGCCGCAATGGACACTAATCAGGCTGTGCCACCGCCTGAGATGAACACTTCGAGCGATCCCGCGACGATAGAGTTGCCGGTACGAGTGATTGGCTTGGCGCTTGCCTTGCCAACGTCGTCTTATTTTTCCAATTATGAGGTTTTCATCGCTGAGAGGCGGCTGAAAAAAGGGGGATCGGAACTTATCAAATTGGTGTCTGTCTCTCTTCCTTATCAGCCGAGGCTATCCGAATACGGCATCAACAATTCGAAGGTATACAAGCTGCACGTTACCCGGGATCCAAGTTGCGACGAGTCGCTTCTGCAGATGACATGGCCGGAGGCAAACGGGCCACCGCCAGAGCCGCCACTCGGGACCAGTACCCCAGCACCGGGCCCTGGCAATGGGCATGACAAGTTACCCTGTTATCGCACGACCGCTGATGAGTACTGGAGAGCGCTGTCGGGGAACCGGTAGAAACTAGAGGTTGCTGAAAAGGCAGCATCGAGGACATCCGGACTAATTTCAGGAAGTCAGACCGTGTGAACGGTCGCGTGTCCGATTTCATCCATTGTCTGCGAGTTTTCAGATTGTCTTTTTGACATCGGGTTTTGCTGTTGGCGGTGCGGGTTTGATCGTAGGTAGAACCGCCGCCTTTATCGCTTCTAAATGTTGTTGGCTTTGCTGAGCATCCTTTTGTGTTTGCGTCAGGTCGGCCTCGTATCGGGCATCGCGACTGTCGTTGTAGAGGTTCTCATATTCCTTGTAGACCGCACGTAGGTGGGTTGCGACAAGAGGGGTACGCGAAGAGTGATTAGGTTTCTGATTGGGTCTTGTTACGGGATGCTTAATATTCTTGGCAGCGAAGTAGCTTTCCACGTAGTGAAGGGCAGCATAAAAAGTTACAACTATGCGCCAATCCCAAAACGGATTGTCGAGCGTTGAGACAAGGTACTCGTTATGCTCCGCCCTTTCGCGGTGTTGGTCTCGCGTAGCCACCATTGGATGTTATGCTGAAACAGCAACGCGCTTATAGGGCTTTTCTTTGCTCTGTACTACCGATTCAAGAGCGCGGCCGCGCCGCGACAAGATATTGAACTCGATACCGATTCCAGGATTGGCATCTAGAATCGCCAACTCTCGATCATAGATTCTGGATCTCACTTCAAGATCGCGCTCATCGACAATGGTGTAAACGGTAAAGGAGCAATCGTCGTCTTTCTCAACAAAGACGCATTCAACCTCTGGAACCATTGTCAATTCGATTCCAACACGATCTTGAACTCGCCAATAATACCGTTGCTGCAGAGCAGTTGGCTCCACTTGCATTTCCTTCCCGGACACGATTTGAACGGGAGGCGCAAACTTATTTGTTAATTCAGCACATTCCATTGAGGTCACTACTTCTTTTTCAAAGTTTCAGGAGCATTCGTGTTAACGACTGTGGACGCGTTTACTACGTAAACAGGGTCGCCGTTAGGAGCGTACTGACCGTCTATACGAAGCACTTCTGCCAGAATCGTTTTAAGCTTAAGTTCCGTCCCATCGTGCAAGACATAGGTATTCCAGTTCTCTTTTTCGGTCTCAAATTCGACAGACTCGCCCATGAAGTCCTGTCCGCCTAGATTAACTTTGCGCTTAGCCATTTAGATCACTTTCAGGCTACAAACTCCGTCGCGTCGGGGGCCAAAATACACTCCCACTTTGGCTAAAAGTCAACAATTGAATAGATGCGTGGAATCATAGTCGGTTGCTACGGTTGAAAGTTCAAGGGGGAATGTCAAGCGCCGAGATAACTACAGTCACTAGGGTAACATCCCCTGCATCGCAGGAATCTAAACTTTTGTCAATTCTTGTCCAATAATTTGTCGTACTTGACCCAGGGGGATTCTCACTCTTTTAGTTCTCTACTGAATTCGAATCAGTGTTAGATCAAGTCCCCGCCCAAGCAGAGCTTGGACGGGGGCGCCCTCGAGGGCCTTCCCGCTTTGGGCTTCACTTTTCCGTTAAAACCATTAAGATTGACACTCGTTGGGAGTGGCTGAACCTGTCATGGATAATCCTTCTTCATCCAAGAAGTTAGCGGGCCGTTACGAAGTGAGGCAGGTTCTTGGCCAGGGAGGGATGGGTCTGGTTTATCGCGCCTATGATCCCATTGTGCGGCGCGAAGTTGCGGTTAAGACAATCCTCGATATCCCCGATCCGGCTTCTGTCCAGTTGTTCTACAAGGAATGCGATGTGCTCGCGTCGATGAGCCATCCCAACATCGTGGAGATTTTTGACATTGGAGAGTTTGAAGAAGAGGGCAAGAAAAAACCCTACTTTGTTATGCCCTTGCTGCCGGGGACGACGCTCGACAGCCTCATGCGCAATGCCAGCCACCGGCTGACGGTGGAGCGCACCATCGAAATTATTTCGCAGAGTTGTCGCGGACTTCAGGCGGCGCACGAACGTGGGCTGGTGCATCGGGATCTGAAGCCGAGCAACATCTTTGTGATGGAAGATGATTCGGTAAAGATTATCGACTTCGGTGTGGCTCATCTTGCGGATACACATACGACGCGGGCGCAAAAGGGGACGTTGCTTTATATGTCTCCCGAGCAGATTCAGTTGAAGCCGCTGACGGCGTCGTCCGATATTTTTTCGCTGAGCGTGGTTTGCTACGAGGCGCTGGCGGGTCGGCATCCTTTTCAGCGCGGCAGGGCCGACGAAGTTGTGGACGCAATTTTGCATGAGATAGCGCCTCCGGCATCCGAGCTTAACTCAGTGGTGACTCAGCCCGTCAGCCGCGTCCTGCATAAGGGAATGGCGAAGCAAGCATGGCATCGATTTGCGAGCGCGCGGGAGTTTGGCGAGACGTTGAATAAGGCAGTCAGGAATGAGCCCATCGAGTTCTTTGATCCGGAGCGAACACGGCCGCGGTTGCAGCGCGCGACGAAGGCTCTGGATGACGGCGACTTTCAGTTTGCCGGCGAAATTCTTGGTGAATTGGAAGCTGAAGGCCACATGGAGACCTCGATCGGAGATTTGCGGCGGCAGTTAGATGGAGCCGTCCGGCGAAAGACGATCGCGCAATTGCTGGACGCAGCGAAGGCGCGATTCGAGGATGACGAAGATCCGCTGGCCTTGCAGAAATTGCAGGAAGTTCTCCAGATGGAGCCTGACAATTCCACAGCTCTGGCATTAAAAAGCAAGATCGAAAACCGGCGTAGCGAGCGCCAAGTCGACAACTGGTACCGGCTAGCCCGGCAGCATATCGACAACCATGCATACGCCCATGCCCGCGAGGCTTTGCAGAATGTTTTGCAGTTGCTGCCGAAAGAATCTCGTGCGCTGCAATTGCTGGGAGAGGTCGATCGCCAGGAGCAGGAATACAACAAGCTTCGCCAGGAAAAAGAGCAGATTCACCGCGCGGCCATGGATGCATGGCAGAAGGGTGACGTGAGCAGTGCACTGACGAAAATGGCGGTTGTGCTGGAGTTAGATCGCCGCGCGCCCGATTCAATAAGCCGCCAGACTGGGACTACTTACCAGAGCTTCTACAACGAAGTGCGTTCTGAACATGACGCGATGAATACCGCGTATGCGGAGGTTCGTCAAAATCTCACTGAACGCAATTTCCGGAAGGCGATGGCGGTATGTCAGGAGTATCTGTCCAAGTATTCGAACAACGCAATTTTTCAGGCTCTTAAGTACGACATTGAGGAGCAGCAACGGCAGGAATTGTCATCTTTCATCGCGACTGTTGACAGGCAAGTAGAAGTTGAGCCTGACCTCGACAAACGGGTCAACATTCTTCGCGAGGCGCTGGAGCATTATCCCGGGGAGGCGCACTTCGAAAGTTCTTTGCGGCTGGTTCAGGACAAACGTGACCTGATCAACTCGATTGTCGCGAGGGCGCACCTTCACGAGGGCGAAGGGGCCTTTGGTGACGCGCTGAATGACTGGGAGATATTGCGGACGATTTACAGCCCGTATCCCGGCTTGAAGTTTGAGGTCGAGCGACTGCAGAAGCGGCGGGAACAGCAAGTCCGCATTGAAGCCAAGACGCGCTTCATCGAGCAGGTTGACGCGTGTTTGCAATCGAGCGACTTCGGGCGCGCTATGGATCTTTTGCAAGGGGCGGATGTGCAATTCCCCAACGATCCGGAATTGAAGGAACTGGAAAAGCTCGCGCAGGATGGAGTGCAGCGAAAAGCGCAATCCCATCGCTTGATGGCCGAAGGGCAGGATCTCTGCGCACAACAGAAGCCAGCCGAGGGCATCAAGTTGTTGCGAGAAGCGTTTGAACTGGATGAAAACAATGCCGTAGCGCGCGCCATTTTGGCAAACGCGCTGGTTGAGTACGCGCATTCCATGGTTGAAGCGGATTGGCGGGAGGCGGAGAAACTCTCCAAAGAAGCGCTTGATCTCAATCCCGGCCATCCGATGGCCAAGACAATACGGACGTTGATCCTCGATCAAAAACGGGAAACGTTCGTGACTGAATGTGTATCTCAGGCGCGGAAGCTGCAAGCGTCCGGCGACCTAGCTGGGGCGCAGGCACGAGTCGAAGAGGGAATAGCAGCTTATCCGCGTGAGCCCCGATTGATTCAGATTCAGGAAACGGTACAGAGAGAACTTCAGACACAGCGGCGCCAAACGCGGCGCCGCGACCTCGAGGAATTGAGGCGCATCGCCGCTGAAGCGGAGGCTTCTGGGGATGCGGCGGCTAAGCAATCCACTGCAGAACGTGCTCGTGCAATGGCGGAGAAGTATGCGGGAGACGAAGAGGTTTTGTCGACCGCTGATAGTCTCTTGGAGCAGTTAGCACTTCCGAGGCTGAGCGGGAAGAGTTCGAGCCGGATATTGTCGGACAAAGACAGTGCGACATTAACTTTTGACGGTTCGGCAACGATTGAGGTTCCGGCGGCTCCGCCTGGAGTAACTGCACCTCCCACGCCTCCCGTGCCGCCGTCGTCTTCATCGCAGGCTGTGCCCCAGCCGAAACGGCCGGTTCCTGCGTCCGCATCCGGAGTTTCCTTCCAGCAGCGGATAGTCTCGCAGCTCGGAGCGTGGCCCGCCTATCTGCGAAAAATCGAGATTCCGAAAAACCGCGATCATCAAAGAATATTGATCGGCGCGGTTGCGGCAGTCGTGATTGTGCTGGTGCTGGTAGTTTCTCTGATTTTTCGAGGACATAATAAGAACGCCAGCGCGGCACCGGTGGCTGCCGTCCCAGCGGCTCCCGCAATGGAAACGCAGCCGGTTGTCCAACCAGTTCAATCCACACCACCGCCTTCGACGGGACTTCCGATTGTGAAGTTATCTTCGGACGCAAGTACTGGGAAAGTATTTTTCGACGACCAGCCCGCGGCGGACATCAAGGATGCGCAATGGACGCTTGACCAGATCACCACTGGCGAGCACAAGCTGAAGTTTGAGGGGCCGCAAGGAGGGAAAGTCTCGTTCGCATTCTCAGCCGACGCGGGAGCCATCCCTCTGCTTCAGGGACCCATTGCAGCGCACGGCGTGCTCGCTGTAATCGTGAGCAGCATGAACGGGCAGCTGCAGCTCTATTCCAGCGATCCTGAAACCAAAGTCAGCCTTGATGGACAGAATAAGGTCACGGTTCCCGACGGCGGCCTGAACGTTCCCGTAATCTCGGTAGGTACACATAAGCTAGCCCTGAGCCACGGCAATGAGCAGTACAAATTGAACTTCGATGTTGGAGCGCAGCCGGCGCTGAACGCCTTCATCGAATCTGGACAGAATGTCGGCGCGCTGACAGTGGTCACGTCACAGGACAGAGTCAGAGTATTTCTAAACGGAAAGGCGCAACCGCAACCGACCCGAGATGGCCAGTTAGCAATTCCGAATCTTGACCCCAAGGAATACAGTGTCCGGGTCTCCAAGGATGGATTCCAATATCCTCCTGAGCAAAAGATTCGGATTCGAAAAGGGGAGCAGGCCAAGCTTACTTTTAACCTTCAGGCGGTTCCGCATCTAGCTTCGCTTTCGATCCAGAGTGGGGTGCCCGGAACAACCGTCTTAGTCGATCAAACTCCGATTGGAACGATTCAGGGAGATGGGACGTTCAATGGTTCGGCGGTGAATCCAGGGGACCACGTGATCGAGCTTCGGAAAGACCGTTTTAAGCCGAAGCAAATCAAAAAGCATTTCGTTGCCGGATCAACCGTGTCACTTGCGGCTGGGGACGTGGCATTGGAAGGCGCCCCTGGTGAACTGAAGATCACTTACACACCGCCGGACGCCGTGGTGACGTTTGGCAAGTCCGGGGAGGCTCCGACTAAGGTGAATAGTGGAATGTCATTGAGTCTGCCAGCGGGCTCTTACACTCTCACCGCGAAAACCGCCGATGGTCTTGTCAGGACAACTTCAATAGATGTCATTGCGGGGCAACCCAAGAATATCAATTTATCGCTTACCCCTAGCGGGATGACGAAATGGGATGCGCCAGAAGGTTGGGTTCAGGAGAACGGAGCATTCGTTCATAAGGGCGGTGATTTTGTTTTGTATGACGTTTCTCCGACATCGGGAACGTTTATTTTTTCGGCGATGGTGCTGAAAGGGCATCGGCTGCAATGGGTTTTGAATTACACCGATCCCAGTAACTATGTTTTGTTTCAGATGGACGACAAATTCTTTTACCGTACCGTCATGCGTAACGGGCAAAAAGGGGACGAGGAAAAGATTCCGCACAAGGGCGAAAAGAAGAGTTATCGTACGCTGCAAATTCGAGTGGAACCGGGCGAAATCGTTCACCAAATCAAGGGAGAAAGCTGGGTCGCGCTCGATAAGTTCACGGCGAGCGGGAGTAATTTAACTCGCGGGAAGTTCGGGTTTTACATTCCCGGCGGGGACCAGGTGGCGTTGTCTAATTTCGGGCACTATGCGGATTTGAGCGCGAAGTAAAATAAACGATGTCAATGGCGTTCCTAAAGAGTAAAGTCGGCCTTATACCCAATAGGTTTACTGCGATCGTCGCCGTGGTGTTGACGGGATTTGTCACAGCAGCTAGCTTTCGAACCGCGTTCTATAGTGCTCCGTATTATTGGCGTCCTTTTTCCTATTTACCTATGCTGCCTAGGTGGGCGCAATTGTTAATCAATGCCGCCTTCTACGGGTACGTTCTATGGCTCTGCGTTGTGTTCTTTGTTGCAGCAAAAGGAAGGGAGCGTATTTTGGTGGCTGGGTGGTGCCCTGGCTTGCTCCTGAATCCGATTAAAGGTGTGGTGTCTTCGCCCGCCGTTACCGCTATCCGGCAATTTCAGGCGTTTAGTCTGGCGGTCGCATTTCTTGCGGCCGTATCAATTTTCCTGGAGGCCGAGACAAGAGATAGAGATAAAGCCTCGCCTGAGAAAATCGTTCTCAAATAGTGCCCAAACTTCAAGTCCCGGCCGTCGTTGCAACTTTTTGACTGGCTGCGAATCCATTCAGTTGAGGATTCCGTAATGAATGAAGATAGTGGAAGGGTCTTCAGGACTAGATTAAAAATGATCAGCAAGCGTGCTGTTGTAATCGCTATCACTCTTTTTGCTATTGGTTTGGGTTGGAGATGGGCCAACGCGTCTACCCACGGTCCCGTTCCTAGCCCAGCTGTGGATTCCGCGGTCGCAACGAGCCCCGGGCAGCAGACGGCCGTTCTCGCAGGGGGATGCTTTTGGGGCGTCCAGGCAGTTTTTCAACACGTGAAAGGTGTTACTAACGCGACCTCGGGATACTCCGGAGGATCGGCCAAGACCGCACAGTACGAAACCGTGAGTGATGGAAATACTGGACATGCTGAGTCGGTGAAAATCACTTTCGATCCTTCTCAGGTCACTTACGGTCAGCTTCTACAGGTGTTCTTTTCTGTGGCAACTGATCCGACGGAGTTAAATCGGCAGGGGCCGGACACGGGCACTCAGTATCGATCCGTGATTTTCTATGCCGATGACGAACAGAAGCACATCGCTGAGGCTTACATTGCGCAGCTTGGACAGACGAAAGTATTTTCCAGGCCGGATCGTGACGCAGATAGTTCCGCTGAAGGGTTTTTATCCAGCGGAAGATTATCATCAGAACTACGCTACTCTTCATCCTGACAATCCCTACATTGCGATGAACGATGCGCCGAAAGTTGAGCATCTGAAGGAAGAGTTTCCTGCGATGTACAAAGAAAAGTAGGTTACGCTCGGTTGTCGCAAAAAGCAGATTCCTCGCACGTTGCGCTTACCCCCGCGGCTTGACGAGCTTGATTGGATAACGACGTTGGCGGTCGCAGCGAGTAGATTGTCGCCAATTTCCTCTTGACTGCGCATAGGGTCGCTAGAGAGGAGATTACAACTAAGGAAATGGTGATCACATGGCGATTCGTTTCGACAAATTAACTTTAAAGGCGCAAGAGGCGATTCAATCGGCCAGTAACCTCGCGTCTGAAAATGGAAATCCTGAGGTTCTGCCGGTGCACCTCTTGGGCGCGCTTCTTGAGGATCGAGAGGGAATCGTCCCTCCTATCCTGGAGAAGATTGGCATCGCGCCCGCTTCGATCTCGCGCGAGTTGGAGGGCGAGATTGAACGATTGCCGAAGCTGTCCGGAGGGGGAGCGGCTCAGCCCACGATGTCGACTCCGCTGAATCAGTTGTTGGAACAGGCTTTCAAGGAATCAAGCAATTTCAAGGACGAGTATGTCTCCACCGAACACCTGTTGCTGGCGGCAACTCAGCTGAAGCGCGATCCCGCCGGAATCCTGCTGGCGCGACACGGTGCGACGCACGATGCCATTTTGAAGGCGCTGACTTCGGTTCGCGGCTCGCAGAAAGTTACGGATCAGAATCCTGAGGCGAAGTATCAGGCGCTGGATCGCTACGCCCGCGACCTGACTGAACAAGCGCGACGGGGCAAGCTCGATCCGGTAATTGGACGCGACGAAGAAATTCGTCGGGTCGTGCAGGTGCTATCGCGGCGCACGAAGAATAATCCTGTGCTGATTGGCGAACCGGGCGTGGGGAAAACCGCGATTGTGGAAGGGCTGGCTCAACGGATTATTTCTGGAGACGTTCCGGAAGCACTAAAGAACAAACGCGTGGTTGCGCTCGATCTGGGCGCGATGCTGGCTGGAGCAAAATATCGCGGCGAGTTTGAAGACCGGCTGAAAGCTGTACTCAAAGAAATCGAAGATTCCTCAGGTCAGATCATTCTGTTCATCGACGAACTTCACACCTTGGTCGGCGCCGGCGCCTCCGAGGGAGCGATTGACGCGTCCAACATGCTGAAGCCCGCATTGGCGCGCGGCGAACTGCGTGCTGTAGGAGCGACTACTCTCAACGAATATCGTAAATACATTGAGAAGGATGCCGCATTGGAACGGCGTTTCCAGATTGTCTTCGTCGGCGAGCCGAATGTCGAAGACACGATTGCGATTCTTCGCGGATTAAAAGAGCGGTACGAAGTGCATCACGGCGTTCGAATCAAAGACTCCGCGATCGTAGCGGCGGCAACGCTGTCTCACCGCTATATCTCCGACCGCTTTCTGCCTGACAAAGCCATCGACCTGATCGATGAAGCTGCAGCCTCGCTGCGGATTCAAATCGATTCCATGCCTACTGAGATTGACCAACTGGAACGGCGAGCTACCCAGCTGGAAATTGAACGTCAGGCGCTCAAGAAGGAAGATGATCGCAATTCGCGGGAACGGCTTTCCGTTATCGACAGGGAACTGGCTGGTATCCGCGAGAACGCCAACGCGTTGAAGGCCAAGTGGAAGCAGGAAAAGGACCTCATCGCTCGTTCTCGCGAGCTGAAGGAAAACATCGAGAAGCTGAAGATTGAAGAGCAAGCCGCGGAGCGCCAGGGGAACCTGCAGCGCGTGGCCGAAATCCGTTATGGACTCTTACGCCAAGCAGAAGAAGAACTCGCAAAACTGAGCGCGCAAATGGAAAGCAAGGGCCAGTCGCGAATGCTGAAAGAAGAAGTGGACGAAGAAGATGTTGCGCGCATCGTTTCCAAGTGGACGGGCATTCCGATTTCAAAGATGCTCGAAGGTGAGGTCAAGAAGCTGATCACCATGGAAGACCGTCTCCGCCAGCGCGTTGTCGGCCAGGATGCGGCCGTAGAGCGCGTGGCCAATGCGATTCGCCGCTCTCGCGCGGGACTGAGCGATCCGAAACGGCCGATTGGTTCGTTCATTTTCCTTGGACCCACCGGCGTCGGCAAAACTGAACTCGCCAGAGCCTTGGCTGAGTTCCTCTTCGACGACGAGCATTCAATGGTTCGTATTGATATGTCCGAGTACATGGAGAAGCACGCCGTGTCGCGGCTTATTGGCGCGCCTCCGGGATATGTTGGGTACGAAGAAGGTGGCCAGCTTACCGAGCAGGTTCGTCGTCGCCCGTACGCAGTCATTCTATTTGACGAAATCGAGAAAGCTCATCCGGATGTGTTTAACGTCCTGCTACAAATCATGGATGATGGGCGCCTCACCGACGGCAAAGGCCGCACCGTAGATTTCCGCAATACGGTGATCATCATGACATCGAATCTCGGCTCGACCTACCTGCAAGCCGAGAACTTGCAAAACGAAGAAGACTACGAAGCTGCAAGCAAGCAGGTCATGAATATACTGCACGGGCACTTCAAGCCCGAGTTCCTCAACCGTGTGGACGACATCATCATCTTCCGTCCTCTGGGTAAGGAACAATTGGTGAAGATTATTGAGCTTCGTCTCGAAGACGTGCGCCGGTTGCTGGCAGACCGCAAGATTTCACTCGAATTGACTGATGCAGCAAAAGACCTCTTGCTGGCGGAAGGTTTCGATCCCAACTTTGGCGCAAGACCGCTGAAGAGAGCAATTCAAAAGGTGATTCAGGATCCGTTGGCCATGAAGATTCTCGATGGCGAGGTCCTGCATGGAGATCACGTAATCGTAGATGCCAGTGGGGGCAAGGTTAAGTTCGAAGTGAGTCAGAGAGTGGGACAAAGCGAAACCCGGGTTTGATCGCGTAGGGGCGGACGCCATCGTCCGTCCGGTTAAGCACCGGTCGAACGGGCTATTTCTTTAGGGCAGCTTAAAGTTGACGGCGATCTGAGTCTGAACATCGATCGGCTGGCCATTCAGGGTGTAAGGTTTGTACTTCCATTGCTTCACCGCTGCCAATGCCGCTTGACCTAGTATTGGATCGCCCTTAATGAGCTTGGTGTCGGAGATTGAACCGTTCTTACTTATGTTAGCCGAGAGTAACACCATTCCCTGCTTATGCATTTGCACAGCCTGGGGCGGATAAATGGGCTTTACTCTCGTGAGAAGCATCCCTTCTGTAATCCCTTGAGATACCTTCAAAATTTCCGAAGCACGCTTGGGCATCGGTAGTGGGGTGTTACTCACCAGTCCGGCGATGGTCTTGTCCCCCGCCGCAGACGCGACTTGCAACGGAGGCGGCGCGATTGTCTGATCAATCACCACCGGTTTCTCCTCAACCACGACGGGATTGCTTTTAACCGTCAGACCTTCCGGAGCCTTTTTCGCAGGGACTGAAGTCTCTTCGTCCGCCGAATCGGCGATGGGGGTCGCAGCAGCTGTTTTGCCTGGAGCTGGTTTACCGCTCACCGGTGTGGTAGTCGGGGATTGTGACTGACTCGCCGTGGGCTGTGATTGCGATTGCATCGTAGCGGATTGCGGCTGCGCCGGTGATGCTGGAGATTGCAACACAAGCTCTTCATCTCCTTGCCCTGATTCCTTAACCGGAGACGCAGTTGGAGAAGTAAGACGCCGCGGTTGGTTCCTGCGCGACAGACGGGCTATGGGCGATACGCATCTTGCTCCAGCCGAAGTATCCAGCTGCAGCCACCGCGATCACTACGATTGCCGCGATGAGAGGCATTTTCCTGCTCTTGGTCTCGTGAGCTGACGCCGCGAAGTGTGGAGCATCCCCGGTGGCTTCGCCTTAGGAAGTTCTGCTTTTTTTCCGCGAGAGTTTCATGGACGGTGTGAAGCGTTGAGACGTCCGATGCCGCGGGCTTCGCGGTCTTGATCGCTGGCGCCAGCGTTTCTTTCGCTCTGGCTGGGGCGGCAGCAGTCCCCGCGCCGCTCGACAACCCAGTGCTGAACGGGCGTCTACCCGTTGAAACCGACCCGAGTTCTGGATTAGTTCCGGGTTCGGATGTCTTCGTTTCCCCGATCGAGCCTGGCAGTGGCTGCCACGGAGATTTGGTTTTTTGTGAGGTGCCAAGAATTTCTGGGACGTGTGCGGCAGGTTTGTTACCCAATGGGTCGGGGATTGATTCGAGGAAAGCGGCTTCTGCCGGCTCCGGCTTTGGTGTCGCATCGTGGGCGACTTCGAAAGATGCGCTCACTGCGGTAGATGCGGGAATTGGAAAATTAGCCGGGGTTCTGAGAGCAGCAAACGGCGCCGCTGCAACTGACTTTTGTGCGGAAGCAGGAGGCGCTCCGGTGCTGCGTGTTTGGTCCAGCGTGCCAGCTCCCAACCTAGAAGGTTGCTCCGCACTGGAAGTGGCTGCTGTGGCCGGCTTCCCGGCTTCCGCCTTCTTGAGCAGGCCCCGCGCGACTCGTAAAGTACCCTTCGACTGTTCCACATTGATTGGCTTTGTCAGGACCAGGTTGGCGCCGATTCTGAACGCCTTCGCGACACCGGCCTGTCCCTCGACCACCGCGACTGCAAGCGACCCCTGGTTGGATCCTGAATTTCGAGCACTCTTAAAGAGAAGCGTGGCATTTTGCTCGTTGTCACAATCCACGACGATGGCGTCGAATTGCGTTGCCATGAGCTTCTTGACAGCCACGAAAGGCTCGCAACAGGGTTCAACGACAAAATCCAACTCAGTCAGGACTTGAGTGACAACGCGGGTAGTCTTCTCATCGGTGCAGAATAAGAGGGCTTGGTGGCTCATATTCTGTCATCGTAGGTACTGAAGTGGGGGCCCTTCAAGTTACGCTGGTAATTGGCGGAGAGCAGGTTTTATTGGCGAAAACGCTTTGCATCCTTGATCAATTTCTTAGGGTTTTACCGGTTTTGAGGGTGTACTGGATTCTCTCCTGCGTCTTTCTTTCGCCGCATAGGGATTTGAATTCTTCGCGCTCCAAATCCAGAAGATATTGCTCGCTAATGGGAGTTCCCGGAGTGACGTGGCCGCCACATAAAACCTCGGCGACTTTAGTTCCGATTTTTACTTCGTGCTCTGTAATGTAATCTCCCTGCCGCATTAAGTGGATGCCCATTCTTAGCGCCGCCAACACATTCTCACCCGGAGCGGCAATGTCGTTGCGAGGTTGCGGCGGTTCGTATGCAGCACGCACCATTTCCAGCGCACGTGTTTTCGCGTCGGATAGAACTCGTTCTCGATTCATCGTGATAAGATCGCCTCCGCGAAGGAAACCAAAGCCACGGGCTTCATGGGCAGAAGTTGCGACTTTCGCTGTCGCAACGATTTCGAATGCCTTCTTCATCGCTTCCATTAATTCGACGGATTCTCCCCGGCCCCCAGTGCGAATCGAGGTTGCGCTATCCAGCGCTCGGAGCAACATCTCTTTGCATCCGCCAGCGCCGGGGAGCAAGCCTACTCCGACCTCTACAAGCCCCATGTACAGTTCGGCATGAGGCTGAAGCGCAGGCGCATGAAGAGAAATTTCCGCGCCTCCCCCAAGAGTGAGTCCGAATGGCGCGACCACGACGGGCTTGGGAGAGAACTTAATGGCTTTGGTCATGCCCTGGAAGCTTCGGATGGCGAGGTCCACGTCATCCCATTCCTCCTCCTGAATCGACATCAGGAGCAACATCAAGTTTGCGCCCACGGAAAAATTCGCCGCATCGTTGGTAATGACGAAAGCATCAAAATTTTCGCCTGGGCCACCGGGCTTCAGTGTCTGCGAAATGAGTTGGACGATATCGGTGCCAATCGAATTCATCTTGGAGTGAAATTCGATGCAGCCGACGCCGTCCCCAATGTCGACGAGCGAGGCTCCAGAATTCTTTTTCACAACGCCGTGGGATTTCTTTGCAATTGCTACCGACCACACACCGGCGGGGAGTTCGACGGGTTCGTAAGCCAGGGTCTTAAGATCAAAATATGCGCGCAGGGATCTCGCTTTTGAATCTTCTGAGTACCAAGACTTGTTTCCAGAACACAAGAGTTTCTCAACATTCGATGAAAGTGGCTTGCCTTGTTCCTTCCCCCGTGCAACCGTTGCCGCCATGCCAACTGCGTCCCACAATTCGAACGGGCCCATCTCCCAATTGAAACCAAGGCGCATGGCGCGATCAATCTCGACGACTGAATCAGAAATTTCTGGAATGCGATTGACTGAGTACGTCCAGAGATCGGACAAAGCGGCCCAGAGAAATTGCCCAGCCTTGTCGGTCTTGGGGGATGAGGAATTGCCTGATGATGAGGCGCCATCGGCATTCCCAACAACATGCGAACACGAGCACCGGTGTCTTCTACATTTTTTGCCATTTCGAGCGAGGGGAACTTGGGCTTCTGGCGGGGATGGTATTCAAGAGTCTTCCAGTTCAGTGCAAGCCGACTCCTCCTTTCCATTGGCAGGTTTTGATTTCTTGTAGAAACCGCCTTTGGTTTTATCTCCAAGCCACTTTCGGTCGAGCATCTGTTGAAAAAACTCGGGCAATCGCAGATCGCTCTGCTCATCGTGGACATTTTCAGTCATGGTTCCGGCGACGTGTCCAAGAATGTCGAGACCAACAAGATCAATGGTGCGGAAGGTCGCGGATTTCGGCCATCCCACCACTTGACCGGTGAGGGCGTCAACGTCTTCGATCGAAAGATCCATTTCTTGCATCAGGCGCATGACATTCATCACCGAGAATGTGCCGATCCGATTTGCGATGAAGTTCGGCGTGTCTTTCGCGAAGACGATCCCTTTGCCAAGATGAACATCTGCGAATGTCGTGACGGCATCGATCGCGGCGGGGTTCGTGGCGTCGGTATTATCTCCAGCAGGCGCATGTAGCGAGGGGGGTTGAAGAAATGCGCGCCAAACCAACAGCTGCGCAATTCGTCAGAAAATCCTTCAATGATCTTTCCGACCGAGAGGCCGCTCGTATTTGTAGTGACGATTGTGCCCGGTTTGCGGACCGCTTCAATTTTTCTTAGAAGAGTTTGCTTGACTTCCAGATTTTCGAGAACCGCCTCGATAATCCAATCGACTTGGGCCAGCAGCGCGAGATCATCTTCGAAGTTTCCGATTGTGACTAACCGCGCGAGCGAGGCGTCCATGAAGGCGGCCGGCTTGGATTTTTTTGCAGCTTCAAGCCCGGCGGCGGCGATTGCGTTGCGGCCGCTCCCAGTCGCTCCAACTGGAACGATATCGAGCAGGAAGCTGGGAACACCAGCGTTTGCAAAATGAGCGGCGATGCGCGCGCCCATCGTTCCTGCGCCGAGAATTGCGACCTTGTGAATTTGCTTCATAGGGGGTTTATTAAGAAATAAGTTTTGCAAGAATAAATGCTGCTGTGGCTGCGAGGCCGCCGATGACGATGGTTTGTGTTGCACTGCGCAGCTTGCCGGTGCCTGTGAAACTTCCCTTTATATATCCGAAAATTCCTAACGCGGCTAATGTGACGATCGCGGAAACCATCAATCCTTGCGAAGCGCTTGAAAGAACCAAATACGGGGACAACGGAATGATTCCCCCCGCGATATAGGCACCTGCGATGGTAGCGGCGCTGGTAATTGCGCGGCCTGATTCCGGCGGCTCCAGCCCCAATTCAAAGCGCATCATGAAATCCACCCAGGCATCGGGGCGGCGGCTTAGCGCCTCCGATATTGAATTGCTTTCTTCTTGCGTCAGGCCGTACTGCTGAAACACTCGACTCACTTCCGCCATTTCCTCTTCAGGAATCTCCTTGATTTCACGATACTCGCGGCCGCGCTCCTGCTCATAGTGTTCAGCATCGCCGCGGGCCGCCAAGTAACCGCCGAGGCCCATCGCGATGGAACCGGCAGCAATTTCCGCCAGGCCACCGACCACTACCAGATGCGTGCTCTGTACTGCGCCCGACAATCCAGCAGCCAACGCGAATGGCACGGTCAGCCCATCCGACATTCCGATCACTACGTCACGGACAAAGTTGCCAGCCGTGAAATGTTTTTCGACGTGCGGTTTCACGCTATTCCTCCGGATGTGATTTCAGATACGCCTCTGCGAGCGCGGCCACTTCGCGCTCTCCGCGATAGGCAAGTTTGTTCGCGGCTTCTTCCAACGGGATCCAGATTGCGCGTTTGACTTCAATCCGCATTCCCGGATCAATGTCGTCAATTTGTCCCGACTGATACTTCAGTAAATAAAAACTCACGATTTTAAAAACTCTTTGTTGATCGCCCCATGAGCGTATGTAAGCGTACTTGATGTCTTTAAGTTTCGCGACGATTTGAGCGGTAAGGCCGGTCTCTTCTCGAACCTCCCGGATCGCGGCCTGATCAGGTTTCTCGCCCGGATCGAGCAAGCCTTTGGGTAAAGCCAGTAACATTTTTTGTGAACTCTTGCGCTTATTCGAGACAGAAACGGCCACTGGAGCGGCTTTTTGAGGTTCTATGGCCGCCATTTCCCATCCATTTTGACTAGGCCGAACCACTACGCCGCCAGCCGAGATCTCCCGCATCATGCGCTCTAAACTATCAGGAGCAGAGTAGTTAGTCACCGCATACGGTTTAGCCTGTAAATCCGCGGTGGTAACTACCCCGGGTAACACCCTGCCGGATATCACGGCCGGCGGTTGCTGGCATCTAACTTGCTAGATAGTTAATCCGGGAAAGACCGTGATGTGAGGTCTCCAATGGAAAGCGGAAAACCGAGCATAGCGAAGAAAAGCCTGGGAAAAATCGTTCGATCGGTACAGGCGCTTGGAAGAGAGCTCTCAGCTCGTGCTTCCCAGTTGACCGGAAGCGCATCGGGTATCAGTCTCGCTCTGGGAGGCGGTTTTGCCCGCGGCATCGCTCACATCGGTGTTCTGAAAGTCCTCGAAGAAGAAAATATTCCCATTCATTTTGTAGCAGGCACCAGCGTAGGCGCTTTGATTGGCGCGGCGTATTGCAGCGGTCTTTCTGTCGCGGAACTGGAAGAGGTCGCGTCTCACGTGCGCTTCAAGCATTTTGCGCGCTGGACCCTTTCGCGGTACGGATTTGCCAGCAACCAACGAATGATCGGATTTCTTAATAGCGTCCTCAAAGTAAAAACATTCGAGGAATTGCGAATCCCGTTGGCAGTAGCAGCAACAGATTTCTCAACCGGTGAAGGCGTCGTGTTCCAGTCCGGCGGATTGATCGACCCGGTGCGTGCCAGCTGCGCATATCCGGGAATGTTCCTTCCCGTAAAAATTGACGGCCGCTTGTTGATTGACGGAATGTTGGCGCATGCCGTTCCCACGCAGCCTTTGCGTAGATGAGCACGGATCCGGGGCTGGCCGTAATATTAGAGGAAAATGGACGGGCGCTGAAGGCCCGAGACATTTGTTTGACGTAATCGGACAATGCTTCGCCATCGCGCAGGAGATGAATTGCACACTGTGGCGGTCAGCGGCTGATCTTGTGATTGAGCCGGACGTCAGCCAATGCAAGTACGATGGATTTGAGCACAGCGCTGATTTAATACGATCCGGCGAAGTCGCGATGCGCGCCGCGCTTCCAGAAGTCAAAAAATGGCTGCAACCAGAGATGACCACAGCCCTAACCGTCTCAAAGTCTCGCGGAATTCAGTCCGCTGCCATGAGCGAGGACTACGTCTAAATTTCTTAAAATTGCCGTTGCAACCAACTGGGCACTGGGATCAGCCAAGCCCCGCAAGTATTTAGACGGAAAGCAAGCGCTGGAAAAAGATCGATACCGTTGCAAGGCAAGGCGAAGATCTTCGGTCGAGACATTGTCGCCGCGATCCCACTGCTGTTCCAACCTTGATCGTTCCTCGGCGAATACTTCTGCCAACCGTTTCATTGCTGAAGCCACAAGACCATCCGCCTGCTCGACTGCGCGGCGTGGTTCGTCGACAAAAGTTCCCTGGACTTCATTCCAGCGGCGTCGCAGATCTTCCAATTCGTTGTTGGGGAGCAACGGACTGGTGCCCGCGTTATTCGGCGCCGCCGAAGTCGCTTCCCGATGTTTCTCCGCGACGCGTTCGCCCGTGGGGCGTTCGGCCAGAACGGGCTTCGGCCGATCTTCAGACGGGACAGGGGACGGAGCGGGCGATGCAGCGGGACATTTGCCTTGAGCCAAGTCCGCCGTTGTCAAATCTTCCTCGAAATCATCTTTCCTCATTGGCACGCTCATGTCATGCCTCCTTTCTCATGGGTGTGGATATTTCCAGCAGCTCGTCAAACAGCGATCGATAATGAACCATAGCCTTGCGAAGATCTTCAGTGCTTGCCTGACCGCGGTCATGGCGGAGGGCAATATCGTGCGCGGCGCGATAATTTTCAACCACTACTGGATGATCAACCGAAATGTCGGAGGCTTGCTGCTCAAAGTCTGTCAGGGGATAGCCGCGCGCTTTCATCACCTCAGTTACCAGCTGATCCGCACGTGAAACCGATCCTTTCGGATCGTCAACAAACTGCGTTTGCACCGTCTTCCAGCGTTCCATGAAATCGGAACGCGCGGTTTGAAGCAGCGGACGAATTTGAAATTTCTGTGCACGCTTGGCGCGCATCTCAAGCACTCCTTCAGCACGCCGAACCTCGCCTTCTTTCTTAACAACACGATCATATTCGGGACCGAAGCGTTCGCGTAGCTTCTGGGAGCGCCGCTTTCGCGATAAGAAGAAACCGACGACGGCAATCAATACGATTGCCGCAATAACCGCAACCAATATCGTAATCTGCTGTTGTGTCATGCGGCCTCCGGATCACGTTTCTGATTCCACGCTGATGAGAGAGGTTGTCTCGCAGAGCGCAGAGCTTCGGGTATGATGGCGGAAAATGAAGAATACCGCCGTCTTACCTCCGAGTGCCCCCATGCCTCTCGCTCGCAAGGGTGTGGTGGCGGCGATCTCACAATTCCTGATTGCGCACAATGGCAGCGTCTTGCACAGTGACGACCACCTCGACAGTGATCGCGACTTGTTTCTATCAAGGTTGGAATGGGATCTGGACGGATTCGATATTCCGATCTCAGATTTCGAAGAAACCTTCAAGCCGGTGGCGGAGCGCTTCCGGATCAAGTACAACCTGGCACTAACCGACTACCGCCCCAAGATAGCGATTCTGGTTTCCAGTTACGACCACTGTCTGGTCGACTTGCTGTACCGGCATAGCACCGGCGACTTGGCCTGCGATATCGCTACGATCATCAGCAATCATCCTACTGCCAAACTGTTGGCGAACTTTTACCACGTCCCCTTCCATCTGCTAAGTAATCCCAAAGACAAGCGCGAGTGCGAGCGGGAAATGCTCGATATGCTGGGGCAGGATGTCGATCTGATCGTCCTCGCCCGCTACATGCAGATATTGGGACCGGACTTCGTTGCCCAATACCTGCTGCGTATGATCAACATCCATCATTCTTTTCTTCCCGCTTTTATCGGAGCGAAACCCTATCATCAAGCCTTCGACCGCGGCGTGAAGCTGATCGGAGCCACCAGCCACTACGTCACCGCCACTCTGGACGAAGGACCCATCATCGAGCAAGACGTAGTGCGCGTCTCCCATCGGGACACGGTCGAGGATATGGTTGCCAAAGGCCGCGACTTGGAGAAGGTTGTGCTCTCTCGTGCCGTTCGATGGCACCTGGAAAACCGCATTCTGGTCTACCAGAATAAGACCGTCGTGTTCGTTTAGAAGTTGACCTGTTCCAGCTTCTCAACAAACGAGTCTTCGTCCGACGCGGACTACTTCCGGTTTGCCCGTCATCCAACAATTGCCATGCGCCCTGCAAATGTCGAAGGACTTGACTCTAACACTGTATTATCGTACTAATACAGTGTGCTATTCCACGTAAACCCATCCTCAGGTGTGCCGATTTACGTACAGGTCGAAACTCAGGTGAAAAATGCCCTCGCTGCCGGCGTGCTGAAGCGGGACCAGGCAATGCCGTCGGTGCGCAAGTTGGCTGCTGAACTGGGCATCAATCCCAATACTGTGGCACGGGCTTACCATGAACTTGAGCGTGACGGCGTGATCAGTACAGTTCCCGGCGGAGGAACCTATGTTGCCGGCAATATGCCCCGGTTTCTTAAATCCGAGAAACTGCGCCGTTTGCAGCCGTATGCCCGGCAGATCGCCGTCGAGGGCACGCAGTTGGGCCTTACCGACGAAGAAATCGTCAAGACGGTACAGGAGGAGTTGGAAAGGTTGGGAGTACACGCATGAGTGAACTTGCTATCAGTACTGAGGCCCTCGCCAAAACCTACGGCGACATCGCTGCCGTCCGCGGATTGAACCTTAACGTGCCGCGCGGTTCGATCTATGGGTTCCTCGGGCGCAACGGCGCGGGAAAAACAACCACCATCAAAATGCTGCTGGGACTCGCTCGTCCAACCTCTGGTTCGGCTCATGTTTTGGGAATGGATGTTTTCAGTAAACGCATGGCCATTTTTCAACGCACTGCGTTTGTCAGTGAGAAGAAGACCCTTTACCCGACGTTGACCCCGTCCGAACTGGTGCGATTCAGCCGTGGTTTCTACCCGACTTGGTCCGACAGCGCGGCGGAGAAGTACGCGCGCTTGTTCGAAGTCCCCATGAAGCAGAAATTCGAAAAGCTTTCGAACGGCAATCAGACGAAGGTCTGGCTTCTACTGGCGCTTGCCCAAGGTGCGGATCTTTTGATTTTGGATGAACCCACGACTGCACTCGACCCGATCACGGTGGACCAGTTGCTGCGAGTGCTGGCCGAGGACCGGGGATGTACTGTCTTTTTTTCCTCTCATCAACTGGAGGAAGTAGAGCAGATTGCGGAATACGTAGGAGTTATCGAGCACGGCAAGCTCATGGTGGAGTCCCGACTCGATGACATCAAAAGTGATTTCCGCCTCATCACAGCTGCCGGCGACGGGCTTCCGGCGCAAACCTCTGAGCAAATCTTATCGGTTGACGTTGAGCAAAACTTCTACAGATACGTCATAACGAAAGATGCGGACGACTTCGTTGCAAGACTATCCCGAGGCGGTGCAACTATCATGAATGTTTCCCCTCTAAGCTTGCGAGAAATTTTCTTGCGCCTCGTCGGAAAGGAGTAGGCATCTATCTCTGGAAATGCTGGCGAGACACTCGCATGCTTTTCATCGTATCAATAGGGGTGGCGCTGATTGTTATGCCGATTTCTGTGCTGGTCTTGGGGGCTGGTCTGTTGACCGACTCAGGCCCAGCGTCCGTATTATCAGCGCTATTTCTTGTCACGTCGCTGATGGCGGTTGGTTTGGGTGCGTTGGGTGCTAGCCAGCAATTTGGTGACAAGATCGTCCAATTCCTGTACACAAAACCGCGCAGGCGCGCCTACTTTGTCTGGGTGAACTGGGCTGTCGGATGCGCCGAACTGCTAATGGTAGCCTTGGTCAATCTTCTGGTCGGGTGGTTTGTTCTCGCTCGGTACGTCAAAATCCCAGTCAGGGTTGGGCTGCCGGAATTGACCGCGCGGTCGATCGACATAGTGATCTATTGTCTATTGCTGTACTGCTTCACCTACTCCCTGACTGCCATGTTGCGCAACGGAATGCACGGGTTGGGCGCGAGCATAATAAGTGTGAGCCTCCTTCAAGTCGTCGCGATTGTTATGCGAGTGCGCTGGCAGATTCATGTCCCGATCCCTCCTGAATCTATTGGGCTGTTATCGCCGTCCATCAGCAAAATTGTTTGGACACTCATGGCGCTGCTATCTATTTTTCCAGCACAATTTGTCGTCGAACGAGCGGAAGTATGACTTGCAACGCGATGGCTCTTTCGTGGCGGCCGGATGTCGTCGCGATTCCTGCGTCCCGTTCAGTTGACGTTGTAACCTGGGAGCCGCGTCGAATGTGCTGACCCCAGGTTAGCGTCAAAACCGACGCGAACCCGGGGCACCGGGCCAGCCAATTGCCTGGTTTCATCAACCATCCTGTTCCAGCTTCTCAACGAACGAGTCTTTGTCCGGAGCGGATTACTTCCGGGTTGACCGTCATCCTGACGCGATAAAGGTCCGGTTGGATCAAGCCTTCGAAATCACGGCCACATCACTTCGCCCCAAACTTGAACAGGATCTTACCGCTGCGATTCGATTTCAGGGATTGCTTGAACGCTTCCTTGAACTGGTCGAGCGGGTAAACATGCGCCACTGCGGAGGAGAGTGATCCATCGGCTACGAAGTCTCCCAGCTTCTGGTAAATCTCCTCGATCTCTGTGCGGGGCGCGTTGCGTATCCAATTGATGAGCCAGAATCCGTGGAGGCTAAGACCACGGTATATGAGGTCTCCGGGCGGTATGGCAGGGAACTGCCCACTCTGCATTGCGTAAACCACAATCGAGCCGCCAGATTTAAGCGATTTGGCCAACTCTCCCACAGGAGTTCCGCCCAGTGAATCGAGCACGAGGCTAAGTTTCTTCCCTTCGAGAGCCTTCTCAATATCCTTGAGTAAGTTGTCGCCTTGGAGGACTACGCGATCACCTCCCCACTGCCGCACCTGTTTGGCAGCTTCTTCCCGGCGAACGACATTCAGCGTCTTGACTCCTGCGAGCCTAGCTAGCGCAATGATGTACTGTCCCGCGGCCGAGTTCGCTGCGGTTTGACCGATCCAGTCGCCGGGCATCAGGGAAACGTATCGGTTCAGCAGGAGGTAGGCCGTAGCGGGGTTAATCCCGATCATCGATAGTTGCAGGGGGCCTGCTTCGTCGTTCATCGGCACGATGTTGCGCGCTGAGACGACAACTTGGTCTGCCCAGGTTCCCTGCTCGTAGTTCGGGATAATCAGGACTCGCTTATTCCGCAGAGTAACATCAACCTTCGATCCGATTTTGGCGACACGGCCAACACCCTCCGCGCCTACTGAGGATGGGAAGGCCGCCTGCACGCCGTACCTGCCGCTTACGAACAGAAAGTCCGATGGATTGAGCGGGGCCGCTTCCATCGAGATGAGAACTTCCTCTTGGCCAAGAACCGGTTCGGAGACCGTGTTGAGTTCGATGACATCTGAAGGTTCGCCGTGAGCCATGAGTTGCAACTGCCGCATAAGAGAACTCCTTTCGTTCGAAACAGTTTACGGTTTAACCGCTCTTGCTGCCTCGATACGGGGAACTCGAGGATTGCGGTTCCCTCCGTGGCAGCTCCCTCCAAGTCTTCATGTGCACTGTAAAAGGCGATAGGCTTAGCCGCATGCCCGGCGCGCTCCTGCTCGTCGAGCGTCTTGTCGCGCGTAAAAATCTAGATATGCACTCACACCGGTCTCCCGTCCCAGCACTCCTTAGACTTGGGCGAATCCGCCATCCACAAACAGTTCGGTCCCTGTGACGTAGCTCGCGTCATCGGAGGCAAGAAACACGACGGCCTTGGCGATCTCATCGGGCGTGCCGAACCTGCCGAGCGGAGTGACGGTGGAAATCATTTTCTTCCGTTGCTCGCCGCTTTCTGCGGAAGCCAGCAGGCCGCTCATTCCCGGGGTGTCGATGGAGCCTGGGCTCACTGCGTTCACGCGAATGCGGCGATCCTTTAAGTCCGTTGTCCATGTCCGCGCGAATGAACGAATGGCGGCTTTGGTGGCGCTATACACGCTATTGACGGGCAACCCTTTGCTGCCGACGATGGATGAATTCAGGATGATCGCGGCGCCATCCGGCAAAAGGGGAAGCGCTTTCTGCACCGTGAAAAGCAGGCCCTTCACATTTATGTCGAAGGTCCAGTCATAGAGCTCCTCGGTGATCGTGCCGAAGGCGGCAAACTTTGCGACCCCGGCGTTAGCGAACACAATATCGAGCTTGCCCTTTTCCCGCTTGATTTGTGCAAAGAGACGATCGAGGTCGCCAAGATTCGATACGTCTCCCTGCACGCCGGTCACATTTCTTCCGATCTCCTTGGCCGCCGCAGCCAGTTCCGCATCACGACGCCCGGTGATGTATACATAGGCGCCTTCGCTGACAAAACGCTTCGCCGTCGCGAGGCCGATGCCGCTATTGCCGCCGGTAATCAGTGCAACTTTTCCTTCAAGTCTCATGTCCGCCTCCTTGTGTTTGCTGTGGATTATTGTCATGATCCTCTTTGTAGATTGGATGTTAGCCCTCATGCAAGGGATATATTGACATCTGCTTCGTGCCCGGAGCCAGGTCGATCGTGACGGCTGTGATGCCTGGGGTCACGAGCACGTCCGAGCTCAGCGCAATGTCTCCAATTACGACTTCAGTTTTGCTGGCATAATTTCCTTCTCTCCATCAATGCACACAGCCGGCGAGCGCACTTTGACGATCCGGTAGGGCATCCGATCTATTCGGGGAATGAGCTGCCGAACATCGGATTCCCGCTCTTGGACTGCGCGCGCGTCGCCTGGTCCTCAATTACATCCCAGTGTTCGACGAGGAACCCGTCTTCGAGTCGAACGATATCTGCGGCGATCCAGTTCACAGGCAGGCCGAGGTTCGAAAATCGTCCGTGCACGATCACGAAATTGCCTTCAGCCACGATCGTTCCGTGCTCATATTTGAGTGTCGACGGAAGGCTCTTGATGAGATCGAACAAGCCCTCGCGCCCGGGAGGAATGTGCGCGCTATGTTGAATGTAGTTGGGCGACCAATAGCGCTCAGCCGCTGGGTAGTCACGTCTGTTAAACAATGTCTCAAAGGCTTCAAGAACCAGCGCTTTGTTTTTTTCTGCAGTCAACTGACTCATCGTCATCCTCCTTGTGGGTTGGTGTGGATTATTGTTATAATCCACATGCAGGATTAGATTCGTAATCCTGATTTAGTTGCACTTTATTTTCGTGGGGGGACAAATGGGCTATTCCAAGGCTCAGAGAGCAAAGACTCATGAGCGGATTGTTAAGCTCGCGGCGAAAAGGTTCCGCGAAGAGGGCCTTGCAGGAATCGGAATCGCTGGACTGATGAAGGAGGCGGGGCTTACTGTGGGCGGATTCTACAAGCATTTCGATTCGCGAAACGACTTAGTGGCCCAAGCAGTCAACTCTGCATTCGGCGGCTGGAAGCGTCGAGTGGACGCTGCCAAATCCAGCGGGCCGCCAGTGTCGTATGAAAAGCTGATTGACGACTATCTGAGCGAAGCACACCGCGACAATCCGGGCACGGGCTGTGCCTTCAGCGCGTTGGCGCCGGAGATCGCGCGCAGCGAAAAGCGGACCCGTGCGCTTACTTCCGAACAGGTCCGGAACGACATTCAGTTGATTGCCGCTTTGCGTCCAGCCAAAGACAAACGTACGGCAAGATCGCGAGCGATTTTGACTTTCAGTGCGCTCGTCGGAGCGATGGCTCTGGCGCGTGCCGTATCGGACGAGGCGCTTTCGCGCGAGATCCTGAACACAGTGGGAGAGCTTCTGAAGGACTCTGCCGGAGGACACCTGAAAGTAAAAAGGGTGTGAGAGCAGCGCGGCTCGAATCTTTGTCACTGGGTTAGCTGGATCGAGGATTGAACTGGGAACAAAGCGCGAAAGTCTTCTCAAGGTGCTCGATGAAAATCCGCACCTTGGTGGACATCCTGCGGCTAGCAGGCCGCACAGCGAGGATCGGTACTGTTCGTTCAAACGGAGTGAGAAGACGTACAACAGTGCCTTCTCTGAGTTCCGCGGCGAAGAGCCATGCCGGCGCCTGGGCAATCCCCAGATGTTCAACGACACCCATGCGCATCTGTTCAATATCGCTAGTTCGAAAAACTCCCGTGGGAATAACACGCTTCGCGTCTTGTCCGGAGCCAAAGGCCCACGGCTGTGCGGAGCCTCGCTCGACAAAAACGACGGAGCGAAAGCGGTGGAGATCGTCCGGAGACTCGGGCGCGCCATGTCGGGTCAGGTACTGCGGAGTCGCGACGAGAATGATCATCGTCTGCGCGAATCTTCGCGCAACGAGAGTGGAATCTGGAAGATCACCTGAGTGTATCGCCAGGTCGAAGCCGTCTTCGATGATAGTGGTAGGGCTCTCCGACGCCGCCAGCTCAACGGCCATGTCTGGGTAGGCAGCAAAAAAAGCCGGCAGCTTTGAGACCATATGAAGGCGAGCAAACGTGGGAGGAACGGTCACACGAATCAGGCCTTTCGGTGCGGTTTGGCCGCGACCGATTCGTGAAGTCGCATTTTCGACGTTGTCGAGGATGTGCAATGCAGACTCGTAAAAATCGCGACCTGCCTCAGTCAGTGCAATGGATCGAGAGGTACGGTGAATCAGTTCGGTGCCCAATTCATCTTCAAGGGCCGAGATTTGCTTGCTGACCGCAGGCTGACCAATTCCGCGTTCCTTGGCGACAGAGGAAAAACTCCCTTTTTCAATGACTCGGACGAACATTTGCATTGCGTCCAATTTGTCCACACCAGCCTCCGCATTTCCTCTATGGAATGGATGCTATGCGAGTAGTAGCGATTCTTCCGGCCTATTTTGGGTCGTAAAGAACACCGACCTCAAGACCATTTTCTTCTCAGCACCATGCATTCCCATTCGGAATAGATGGTATTCCCCGGAGTGCCAAATCTGCTCACACTACTGCCACATCAGATAAGAAGTCCGAGAGCCTCGAACAGGATTTCAGCGTCGTAGGAATCATTCGCAGAGAGTCAAAAGGAGATTTTATGTCTAAGTTAGCCAATAAAGTAGCGCTCGTTACCGGCGGTTCGCGTGGCATCGGCGCGGCAGTCGCCAAGCGTCTGGCCGCAGATGGAGCAAACATCGCCATCACGTACCTGAGGGACGCCAAGGCGGCTTCCGCCGTGGTCAAAGCAATTGAACGCGCTGGCCAAAAGGCGATCGCCATTCAGGCGGACGCCACTGATGCCGACGCCGTCGCAGCTGCGGTCGAAAAAACCGTGGCGACTTTCGGTAAGTTGGACATCCTCGTGAACAATGCCGGCACGGCCATTCCGAAAACTTTCGAGCAGACCACGCTGGAAGAGATGGATCGTGTGCTTGACATCAACGTCCGCGGCGTATTCGCAGCGACGCAGGCGGCGCTGAAGCACATGAAGGAGGGTGGTCGCATCATCATGATCGGCTCGGCAGTGGGCGAGCGTGCCGTTGCGCCCGGGCTTGTGCCCTACGCGGCGACGAAGGGAGCCGTCAAGATGTTCACTCAGGCATTATCCAGAGAGGTCGGGAACCGGGGCATCACGGTCAACAACATCCAGCCGGGTCCGATCGACACGGATTTGAATCCCGCTTCGGGTGATTGGGCGGTACCGCAGAAGGCCGCTACCGCGCTCGACCGCTATGGGCACGTTGAGGAAATCGCCGCGATGGCGGCGTTTGTCGCGGGTCCGGAATCCTCATACATTACCGGGGCTAACCTGACCGTGGACGGCGGAATGAATGCCTGAACCGCAAGTTTGATCGGCGATGAGGCAAGAACGGCCTTCTCGCCAGATAATCCCGCAGGACAGGGCAGCGCTGCCTCGATTGCGCGGAGTGCGGGGATGATCAACACGCAACAAGTGCGACGAGCGAAGGCAATCATAGAGCCCAACACTTGAATGCATCAGCGCTAAGAAGGCATTCCAGCCTGCGGGTGCAACCGTGCGCTGATTTTTTCCAGCAAGCCGGATGCCGCTTCGCCCGCGTCCAGCGTGGAGAATTCCGTTCCGAGTTCTATCACTGGCAGCTTGGCGCAGGCAGATTGGAAGGCTTGTTCGGTTGCCGGGCTGCCTGTCAAGTTCGCGCCTAGCAACAGTAAGCCAGGTGGCGTAACCCGTATCAGGATCAATGAGTCGTGCAGATTGTTCGTGGTATAGGCTTGATAGCCCGCGCGCCGTAACAGTTCTCGGAGGTAGGCGAGAACGTCCGCGCTGCGATCGATAACTAAAACGCTGGGGCCAGTAGTCTTCAGCTTCTCCCACGATCCCGTGAGCCGGTAAAACGCCGCGACTGCGCTCTCCTCAGAGTCGAGGGTGTCGAATAGCTTGACCAGATTCGTCATCTTCAGAACTTTGTGGATGTTCTCTTGCACGTTGCACAGCTTCACGTCTCCGTGGACTTGACGGGCGCTGGTCAGCGCCCGCACCATGGCCCCCAGTCCGCTGCTGTCGACAAAGTCCACCTCGCACAAGTTGAGGACAATGGTTTTGCGATCGCGCAATACATGCGCCATGTGGGCATGTAGCGATTCAGCTTCAGGGCCCGCGATAATTCGCCCGGCGCAGCGCACAATCGTGACTCGACCGACATCGCGTGTGTTCAGCGTCAGCCGCACTTAGCCTCCACGGGAACAAAAATAATCGCTACTTCAGGTGCTCCACGAGAAACAGGTCTGACAAGTTACGGGTATATCCAAAAATATAGTGCTGCTCGTCATCGGCAACCCGCGGGCACGCAACACCTACTACGCCTGCCACGTCAGCCGGGCCGACTGTCTTCCATTCTGTTCTAGCGCCAGTTGCGAGATCCAGGCGGAAGACCGTACACGACGTTTCGCCGCGCCGCCCGACCAGCAATGCGCTTCCATCTTTAGTCCAGCGCATCGGCGTCTCCGACGGCAGTGAACCGCGAACCGGTTGCGGATCGCCGCCATCGACTGGAAAGAGAGCGATTCCATCGCCGCTGACCGTGGAGAATCGCCGGCCATCCGGAGAAACCGCGTGGGGATAACTTCCCAAAACATAGCCTTCCGGTGTGATTGGGCGAGGCTTACCGCCCGCGAGATCCACCACATAGACTCGTGACGCATGGCCCGCCTCATGACCATCAAACAGTATCTTTGTGGAGTCGGGGAGGAACATTCCAAAATTTGGAATCACGCCACCCGTCGGAACAGCTCTTTGCTGGCCGATGCCGGTGGGAAGAAGCACGAAGTCTGGAGGAGTCATGTTCTGACGCAACACGAGTGTCCATTTGCCGTCCGGCGACAAAGCGTAGGCAGATCCATCACCGAGGCGGACGGCGGAATTTCCATTCGTATCGCGAGTGAACACTGCGTAGTCACCGCCGCCAGCCTCGCCGGCCTCGATGAACAGCATGGTTTTCCCGTCTGCGGATATATCTGTGGGGACCGTCCAGTCCTGCCAGCTCAAGTCGCGTTCCTTGCTCTCGCCCGGCGCCATACCGATGGCTCCGGCGCGCATGGCATCGCGGGAAATCAAGGCGCGGCCGCCGGCGCCTACGTCGTGCAGAGTGAGAGTTCCGGGAGCACTCAACAACTCGCGGAGCTTGCCCGACAAAGTGACCCCTCGAAGGGATCGGCTGAATCCCGTGGCTGTGGCGGTAAACCAGATTTCATCTCCTGAGGGTGACCACGCAGCTCCGAGCGCGCTTGCCCACCGGTCCGTCAAGTCGGACTTCTTACCGTTGAGGTCAACCACGCTGATTGTCCCCCCGTCATCGCCCAAAAGATTGTGATCGATGAATGCTATGCGATCACCCTTCGGCGAGAAGCGCAGGTGGCTGATCCATCCGGCAGTCTCATAGAGCACTTTGCCGATCGGATACTCGATTCGGCTCTGGCCGTTCACGACATGTACGGCGGCGAGCGTGTTTCCATCGGGAGCCCAGTCCGCGGCTTCGACATTGTCCAGAAGATCGCGTGGAGCATCGGCGCCGATGGAAACTTGCGCCAGCGTTCCGCGATGCGTGAAGTGATTAGGGCTCAGGCCAAAGCGGCGAAGCACCGCCATTTGGCCGCCGGACGAAACCGCAAGCACCTCGGTTTCTGGAAGCCCAAGATCGCGGGATTCGGTCGAATTCGCGGAACTGATAAACACCGCTTCCGGCTTGCCTTCCCAACCAGCGCTATAAATCGCCGATCGCGGGTCTGGCGCGAACCTGGCTGCCAGAAGCGCACCCCGCCGGAAGCTCAATTCGCGGAATGTAGGTACGGGACGCACAGCCGAGCGCTGCCCGATCAGAAAGGCGCTGAGGCCCGATGCGACTACTGCCAATGCCGCGAGTCCAATCACAAGCGGGAGTCTCGCTCGTTTCGGTTCAGCTACCGTTTTTGGTTGTTCATTCTCGATCGCTGGCGTGACTTGGCTCCCTGCAACCGCAGCCGCCATCTTTTGTGATGATGGATGCCAATCTCGCTGCAACCTCCGCAAGTCCGCTCTCAAATCGGCAGAACTTTGATAGCGGAGATCGCGATCTTTCTCCAAAGCCTTGTTGATAATGCGTTCCAGTTCCGGCGGAAGTTCGGAATTCAAGCGGACGGGCGCGATGGGAACCTTGTTCAGAATCGAGTTAAAAATCGCTGCCGAAGTGCTTCCCTCGAATGGAAGACGGGCAGTAGACATTTCATACAGCACCACCCCGAAAGAGAAAATGTCGGTTCGCGCGTCCAGTTCTTCGCCCAGTGCCTGCTCAGGGCTCATGTAGGACACGGTGCCCACCGCAGCGCCAGGAGACGTCAGGTGCTCGACGCGGACATCGACGGTTGGTGTGTTGGGTTCTGAAGTTTCGAGACCACGGCCGTATCCGACGGCGACTTTCGCCAATCCGAAGTCGAGAATCTTGGCGTGATTGCGATTGGAAACGAAAATGTTTGCGGGTTTTATGTCGCGATGAACTATGCCTTTGGAATGCGCTGCCTCGAGTCCGTCCGCGATTTCAATCGCAAGGGTGAAAAGCAATCCGAGTTCGAGTGGATGAAGAGTAACGCGATGCTTGAGCGTCGTCCCTTCCAGAAACTCCATCGCGATGAAGGATTGGGCATCATGCTTGCCGATCTCATAAATGGTGCAGATGTTGGGATGATTGAGGGCCGACGCAGCGCGCGCTTCGCGCCGGAAGCGCTCGAGAGCCTGAGTGTCCTGGGAAAGTTCTTCGGGAAGGAATTTCAGGGCGACGAAGCGTCCAAGCTCAAGGTCTTCGGCTTTGTAAACCACGCCCATCCCGCCGCCGCCCAATTTCTCGACAATCCGGTAATGCGAAATGGTTTCGCCGATCATTTCAGTGGTGGACATGTTAGGCGGGATACGGCCCGCAAGTCAACGAAACTCGCTGGAGGGTACCGGCTCAGTTTGCCGGGCGGCAGAGAAATCAATCAACCACGAAGGACACGAAATAACACTAAGGAAATCCTTAAACCTGGGAGCCTTCGTGATACTTCGTGTCCTTGGTGGTTGACTGGCAATTGAGCCACTGCGGGAATCGTCTGCTGCGGCCGGTCCCCGTTTGCTCTTACTTCGAGGTCGCGGTAATGTTCACCATTTGCGTACTTCCAGGAGCGTTGTCGTCGACCTCGAGAGTCGCTTGCTCGACCCTCTCAACCGGTTCGTCGAAAGATATCGTAACCGTGCAAGTCTTTCCCGGAAGAAGCGAGTTGCCGCAGGTGGTGTCCAGGCTGAAAGCCAGCTGTGTATCCTGGTTCAGCGAGATATTGCTGATGGAGAGAGGTGTTCCGCCAGTGTTTTTCACGGTCACAACTTTCCGCACGGTGGTATTCAGACTCACGGTGCCGAAGTCGACGCTCGCCGGGGTGAAAGTCACTTGTGGAGGATTGGATTGCACGGTAAGAGTAAATTTCTGTGTCGCATCCGGAGACGCAATGTTGTGCGCTTTAATAGTGATGTTATAAGTTCCTCCGGCCGTTGGCGTTCCACTCAGAGTAGCCGTTCCGTTGCCATTATCCTTGAAGGTCACTCCGCCCGGTAAAGCTCCGGTTCTGGTTAGCGATGGAGTCGGTGAACCGGTTGCAGTCACGATAAACGTACCCTTGATTCCCGCGGTGAACGACGCGTTGTTAGCGCTAGTGATTGCTGGAGCTTGCGGCCCCGCGTTTACAGTCAGGGTGAAGGGTTGCGTTGCGTCGGGAGACCCGGAGATGTGCGCCGTGAAGACAATATTGTAAGTTCCGCTGGTGGACGCAGCCGGCGTTCCGCCGAGAGTGCCGGTCCCATCCCCATTATCGACAAACGATACTCCGCTCGGCAGGGATCCAGTCGTGGTTAGCGACGGAGTGGGAGAACCGGTCGCGGTCACCGTAAATGTTCCCGCCACGCTGGCCGTAAAGACTGTGTTGTTGGCACTGGTGATAGCGGGAGGAACATTCACTGTCAAAGTGAAGTTCTGGGTCGCAATGGGAGACACTCCGTTATGCGCTCTAAAGACGAGGCTGTAAGTTCCGTTGGTTCCTGCAGCGGGTGAACCCTTAAGCGTGCCGGTGCCATTCTTATTGTCGACAAACGACACACCGGTGGGCAGAGTTCCGGTCTTGGTTATTCCGGGAGCGGGCGAGCCGGTCGTAGTCACGGTGAACGAGCCCAACGTCCCGACGTTAAACACCGTATTGTTTGCGCTGGTAATAGTGGGCGATTGAGTTCCAGAACTTACGCTTAGTGTGAAGTTCTGGGTCGCGTCGGGGGACACAACACTATGCGCGGTAATAACAACGTTGTACGTTCCTTTGCTTCCGGCTGCCGGCGTTCCGCTGAGTGTGGCAGTTCCATTCCCATTGTCGACGAACGATACTCCGCCGGGAAGAGCTCCGGCCTTGCTGAGTGATGGAGTGGGCGAGCCGGTTGCAATCACAGTAAACGTACCTGCCGCCCCGATTGTGAACGTCGTATTGTTCGCGCTGGTAATGGCTGGAGCAGCATTTACTGTGAGGGTGAAGTTCTGCGTCGCGTCGGGAGAGGCAGAATTGTGAGCCTTAAAGACGATGTTGTAAGTTCCATCGCTCCCGGCCGCCGGTGTTCCGGCGAGAGTGCCCGTTCCATTCCCGTTATCGACGAACGATACTCCGGTTGGGAGAGATCCTGTCCTGGTTAATGATGGAGCAGGCGAACCAGTCGTCGTCACCGTGAAGGTACCCGCCAATCCTGTTGTAAAGGTCGTGTTATTGGCACTGGTAATGGCCGGAGCCGCACTTACGGTCAGGGTGAAGTTCTGGGTCGCATCGGGAGATACGACGTTATGAGCGGTAATAACGATCTTATAAGTTCCATTAGTTCCGGTGGCTGGAGTACCGCCGATAGTGGCGGTTCCGTTCCCGTTGTCGACAAACGATACTCCGTTGGGCAGGGTCCCTGTCCGCGACAGGGATGGAGTTGGCAGGCCTGTCGTCGTCACCGTGAACGTTCCCACCGCATTTGTCGTGAACGTTGTGCTGTTTGCACTGGTAATGGCTGGAGCAGCATTCACCGTCAGCGTGAAATTCTGCGTTGCGTCGGGGGATGCAGTGTTATGTGCTCTAAAGACGAGGTTGTAAGTGCCACTGGTTCCAGCGGCGGGTATACCACCGAGAGTGCCCGTTCCGTTCCCGTTGTCGACAAACGATACACCGGTGGGCAGAGTTCCGGTTCTGGTTACCGACGGAATCGGCAAACCCGTCGTTGTCACCGTAAACGTACCCATCGCTCCTGCTGTGAACGTCGTGCCGCCCGCGCTGGTGATGGTCGGAGCTTGAACTGCCGCTCCCACAGTCAACGTGGCATTGCCGGTGACTGCTCCATTCACCAGATCGGTTGCGGTAATCGTCTGCGACCCGGTGGTCTTCAGCGTGGCTCCGAAAGTTTGTACTCCCTTGTCTGCGGGAGTGAATGTGTAGTCGGCTGGTAGCACCGCCTGAGAGTCGCTGCTGGTGAAATGAACTGTGCCGGTGAAACTTGTATCAGTGCTCGTTCCAACCGGATTTTCAACAGTCACGGTGAAATTAAGTGAAGTTCCACTTGCGGCCGTGGCTGGCGCTGTCAAGTCAAGGTTGGGAGAGGCTCCAATACTTACGCAGGCACCTTCCAAATTCGACCACACCTTCTGGATCGTGAAAGTGGACCCACCCGCCGAAACCTGCGCCTGCTGGGCGTTACATATGTCCCCGATTTCTCCTCCGCCGTCCTGGTCCTGACTGTTTGCGTCATACCATGCAAGTGGCGGAGCAAAACCGCTTGCGATGCCCACATCCGCGTCGGTCACGGTTTCGATCATCTCGTGACTCGATACTGAAGTGATGTTTTGAAACTCGGTCCCGCCGCCGCATCCAGTGTCGCATCCGCTGCCCGCGCCGAAGTCAGGCACGACGCCGTAAAGCAAATGCTTGGAATTGAAAGTGAAGGAGGTCGTTCCGTGGTAAGCGCAAAATCCACCAGCCGCGCAACTGGCGGATCCGCCTTGGGTGATAGTTACGCCGTGAGGAAAGTAAATCATGTAAAGCGTGTTCAGATTTCCGTTGGCGTCCAGCGTCGGCGGAGGCAAACTGCTGTCGGCAACTTGAGTCACGAGTTCGGCTTTGACTTCAGAATCGGTGATTGTGCACGGAGCGATGGCGCAAAGCGACGGAGTGATAGTGAAAGCACCGGCGTAGTCACCTCGCCCTATGGACTGATTGGTGCCCGTCCCTCCGCCCACGGGCGTTAAGCTCGTGCTGTATTCGCTAACTAAATCGAAATAACTGCTGTTAGTTATAGCCTGGAAGAAACCGCCAATTTGACTTGTGACCGTCGAATTTACGTTGGGTCCCCAGAAAACCACAACTACCTGCAGATTGGATACGACGGGACCACCATAGTAATTGAGATGCGCGGCAGGACTCTGCTGCTTGAGTTTTGACTGCGCGCTAAGATCGTCGGTTTTTCGCACGATGTGGATCAGAGGCGTGGACGCGGTCGCGACTGGTTGCACCGGTGTCTCTTGCGCAAATGTTTGGTTGGTCGGGGCGAGCAGGCAAGGAATAATGAGGGCCAAGTAAAAAAAGGTAATGATTTTGGAGCGAACGAATCCGAGAAGGCGTGGCGGCATGAAAAATATCCTCTTAGAAAGTTGCCTGTCTAATTGGGTTCAGCCGCCGGGGGGAACAGCAGTCCAAACCAAATCTCCTGGAAAACTATGGAAACGCAGCAGACACGCCGTCTCGCATGAAAACCATTGTCATCACACGACCCGCGCGCAGCCTGAGGATGCTGTATGACAGCATTGATGTCAAGATGAAAGACTTTGCATCTTTCGAGGTTAGATCGGGAGTAGTTCACTTGGGGTATTGCGTTCTTAATCGGCGACTGGCGCGGGGTTTGGGCGCATATGGATAATTGCGGAGTTGCCGCAACCTCAAGTGATGTGGACTTGGCTGGTTCATTTCGGAACGAGTCCTACTGTTTTAAACTAGATTCGCCTTTTATTCGCTTCGCCCGAAGTGTATAATCCGCCCTTACTATCTCAGTGCTTATAAAAGGAGCTGCAATAATGGCCGACGACCGTTCTAAAGCTATCGATCTCGCCTTTGCGCAAATTGAAAAGCAGTTTGGCAAAGGCTCAATCATGCGCCTGGGTTCGAAAGAGGCGATTGTTCCGATATCCGTGATCCCCACCGGAGCGATTTCATTCGACGCAGCACTCGGGGTGGGCGGTTTTCCCCGCGGACGAGTCGTCGAAATTTTCGGTCCTGAATCTTCAGGCAAGACCACGATTGCTTTGCAAGTAATTGCGGAAGCTCAGAAAACCGGCGGAATGGCGGCGTTTGTTGATGCTGAACACGCGCTCGATCCGGGATATGCCAAAAAGCTGGGCGTCGATGTCGACAATTTGCTGGTCTCGCAGCCCGACTATGGCGAGCAGGCATTAGAGATTACGGAAGCGCTGGTGCGTTCTGGTGCAATCGATGTGCTGGTGGTCGACTCGGTCGCGGCGCTGGTGCCCAAAGCTGAACTTGACGGCGAAATGGGCGACAGTCATATGGGCCTTCAGGCCCGGTTAATGTCGCAGGCGTTGAGGAAGTTGACAGGGACGGTTTCGAAATCCCGCACCTGCCTTATTTTCATCAATCAGATTCGCGAGAAAATTGGAGTGATGTTCGGCAATCCCGAAACGACGACGGGTGGTCGCGCTCTGAAATTCTATTCTTCTGTCCGCATTGACATTCGGCGGATTGCGGCAATCAAAGAAGGCGACGTAGTCACTGGATCGCGCACCAAAATCAAAGTTGTAAAAAATAAAGTCGCTGCACCATTCCGCGAGGCTGAGTTCGACATTATGTATGGCGAGGGAATCTCGCGCGAAGGCGACTTATTGGACATCGCCGCGACTTCCGGACTGCTGGAAAAATCCGGCGCATGGTACAGCTACAAGAGTGAACGGATCGGCCAGGGCCGGGAAAACGCGCGGCAATTCTTGAAGGATAACAAAGACACCATGATCAAGCTCGAGGCCGAAGTGCGAAAACATTTGGGATTGACCCCTGCGGTTGCAGCCGCGGCGGCTGCTGGAGCGCCTGCTCCGACTCCTGCACCTACAAGCCGAGTAACGACAATGCCGAGCGTGAATCCGGAACCGGTGAAAGTGCCGGCGGCGAGACGGTAAGAGAAAGATTGTCTTTCTGAGCGATTGGGATTCTTCGCTCGCGAAAAATCCCGAGTCGAAGAATCCCTACTTCCGGCGTAGTGATTGGAGTCGTGGCGGATGTAGGGATGCTTCGAGTCTTTGAGCTTCCGCAAGCGGAAGCTCAGCCTGGCTCAGCATGACAGTTTAGTAGCGCGCGCTACGCCGCGAGTGGCTGCGCGCAATGCGCACAACGCCTGGCGGTTATTGGAATCTCGCTCTGACATTCAGGACACTTCTTAGTCGTCGGGTCCGCAGGCGCGGGAGCTTTTCGCATTCTTGCGACCAGCGCATTAATGGGCGTGATGACAAAGAAATACACGGCTGCCGCCACCAACAAGAACGAAATAAGCGCGTTTAGAAAATCTCCTAACGCGAATACGCTACCGTTAACAGTAAAGGTGATCGCCGAGAAATCGGGCTTACCCACGATCGCCGCAATCAACGGCGTTAATAAATCTTTTGTAAACGCTCCCACCACGGATGCGAACGCCGCACCAATAACTACGCCGACGGCCATGTCAACGACGTTGCCGCGAAGAATAAACTGCTTGAATCCGCTTAGCATAGGAAGGTTCCTCTCGAGAGAGTTAGCGGAAGGTCATTGCCGAAAGCGGACGGCGGCCACTCAGATTCTCATGGGCATTACGATGTAGCGATACTTGTAATCTTCATTTTCTGAGGGGCGCAGTTGGCCGGCCGATTGGGCGTCCTTTAGTTCCAGCTTCACGTCTCCGCTGCCGACAGCTTTCAGGAAATCCAAAATGTATTGAGCATTGAAACCTATAGTCAGCACATCCCCGTCATAGTCGGCTTCGATGGTGTCTTCCGACTCCCCTGTTTCGGTTGACGACGCGGAAAGCTTCAGTTCCCCTTTTTCCAGTTTTATCCGCACCGCGCGGGAGCGCTCATCGGCGAATTGGGCGACACGGGAAATCGCCGCGCTCAGCTCACCTCCGTGCAAATTAATGCTCTTGCTGTTGTCTTTGGGGAGCACAGCTTCGTAGTTGGGGAATTGTCCAGTAAGCTGCCGCGACGTTAAAAGCCTGGGGCCAATGCGGAAGAACAGAGTCGATTCATCTTTCGCAAACTCAATTTCCTCAGCGTCCGTGGAGTCGAGCAACGATTTCAATTCATCCATCGCCTTCTTCGGCACCAAAGTCTTCAGTTCTCCGGACACTCCTTCGAACTTCTCGCCAGTGCGTTCAATGTGGGCTAACCGGTGTCCGTCGGTTGCGACCATGACGATAGACTCGGGCTTCAGCACCATGAGCGCGCCATTCAGCGTGTAGCGCGACTCTTCGCTGGCGATGGCGAATCCTGTTTTCGCAATCATCGACCGTAATACTTGCGACGGAATTTTCACCACACTTGCGGAAGGAAACACCGGCAAACTTGGGAAATTCGATCGCGCCATGCCGACCATCTTCGTGTTCGACCTGCCGCACCGAATACTCACCCAGTGGTTTTCCAACAGTTTGATTGTGATATCAGCGTCTGGCAGGAGTTTGACGTAGTCGTGAAGCTTGCGGGCTGGAATTGTGCAAGAGCCTTCCTTCTTTACTTTCGCCGCACACGAGGTACGCAGGCTCAAATCCAGGTCAGTCGCAGTCAGGGAAAGTCTGTCGCCGCCAGCTTCAAAAAGATAATTCGACAGGATGGGAATGGTGGTCTTGCGCTCGACCACGCCCTGGGTCGCGGTGAGTTCCCGCAAAAGTTCGAACTTGCTGACAGTGATCTCCATTGTTGCCGTTCCGATCGCAGATGCGATTGCTTCTACCGGCATACTCAAGTCTCCAGTGGTGCGGCGATACTTCTACGACTTCCTTATATCAAAATATAAAACACAAAAACCAGCAGGAGGAGCTATCCGCCAAGTTGCTCGGTCATTTTATTCAGCAACCGGTTCAAATCTTTGTCGGTCTTGCGAACTGCGTCGATCTTTTCGACAGAATGCAAAACCGTGGTGTGATGCTTTCCGCCGAATTGACGGCCGATCTCGGGTAGCGACGCTTCCGTCATGTGCTTCGCCAGGTACATCGCGATCTGCCGCGGATAAACAATGGAACGCGAATTGTTCTTCGCTTTGATTTCGACCAGCCGCAATCCGAACTGCTCAGCAACCGCCTTTTGGATGGACTCAATCGTAACTTTTCTAGCCTGCGAATCGATAAAATTCTTAAGCACCTGCTGCGTATAAGCCAGGGTAATCTCGGCCCCAATCAGCGAAGAATGGGCCACCAGCCGGATTAGAGCGCCTTCCAGCTCTCGAACGTTCGACCGAATGTTCGACGCGATATAGAGCGCCACGTCGGTTGGCAGGGTAACTTTTTCCTGCTCCGACTTTTTTTGCAGAATGGCAACCTTCGTTTCGAGGTCGGGTGGCTGGATGTCTGCGATCAATCCCCACTCGAATCGGCTCCGGAGACGATCTTCGATCTCAGCCAGCTCCTTGGGCGGACGATCACTGGCGAGAACAATCTGCTTCATCGACTCATGGAGCGCATTAAAGGTGTGAAAGAACTCGTCCTGGGTCCGCTCCTTTTGCGCTACGTACTGGATGTCATCGACCAGCAAAACGTCGACATTCCGGAACTTGTCGCGGAAGCTGGTCATTTTGTCGTAACGCAACGAGTTGATCATCTCGTTGGTGAACTTTTCGCTGGAGATGTAGCAGATAGCCGATTGCGGCTGCCGGCGCCTGATTTCGTGCCCGATGGCCTGCATCAGGTGAGTCTTGCCCATCCCGACTCCGCCATAAAGGAAGAGAGGGTTGTAAGCCTTCGAAGGACGCTCGGCGACTGCCTGACAAGCCGCATGGGCAAACTGGTTTCCGCTTCCGATCACGAATGCGTCGAATGTGTACCGCGGATTCAGTTGCGCAGCACCATCCCAGTCGAAGCGAGATTGCGCCGAGGCCGGCGCGGCGGTTACGCGAGCCGAGAGGCCGCCATCGTGCCGAACCAGAGTCGATGCGGGATCGTCTTCGGGAGTTACAAATTGAACGTCCTGATATTCAAGGCCCAGATTGTCGAGCGCCTCCTGAATCAGGTCGGCATACTTATCACCGACATGGCGAAACTCCGTGGTCGGAACCCGGACAAATAAAATTCCACCACTTGAGTGGCTGTAGCGCGTGGGCTTCAGCCACGTATCGTAAGAGTGGCGATTGATCTTTTTTTCCAGCGCATCAAGGATACGCAACCACGGATTGGGAACTAAACTTGGACTTGGAACAGACATAATTTGAGGTCTTCTGGGCACTGCCGCCCGAGGTCAGTGTCCTGTATTCTCTAAAGCGGCTTCAGTCTTGATCTGTGTGGTTGCGCCATCTGCCAAAACAAATCGTAAAGGAGGACAGTCCGGCATACTAGCACAATTTTTTTCTGAGCGCGGAAGTCTTCTTCTTCGACTTTTTGATTCCTTCCGATTCAACATGTGTCGAAAAAAATCTGTCAAGTATCATGGATATAACTGTCGCGCGGATGGTGCAGCGCGGATCAAACGGCAAAGTCGATGGGACCAATCATGACTGGAAATTCGCGGGAGAAATATCCGGACGTGCTTCCCGAGTGAAGCGGTCCGTTTGCCGCAACAGCTTTCCGTCGTTTATACTTGTCGTTCGCACTAAGGGCTTTATTACATCTTGTGTCTAAGATCAGGAGTACTTATTTTCCATGCCGAAGCGTACATTCCAACCTAACCGGCGCCACCGCTCGAAAACCCATGGCTTTCGGACGCGTATGAAAACCAAGAGCGGGCAGGCGGTTATCTCGCGCCGTCGCGCCAAGGGCCGCAAGCGTGTATCCGTGAAGCCCGGTTTCCGGGAATAATTTGATTTTCCTTTTTTGGGCGGACCGCAATCTGAATTTTTGGATTTAATAGTGTGCGCCGACGTTCCGAATGGCACCGCAGAACCGTCTGGCTTGGTTAAGCGTGGGGGCTTTCCGCGTAGCGCCAGGCTGTTGCGGCATTCTGATTTTGAGCGGGTGTACAAGCAGGGCAAGCGACATTTCGCCACTCACTTTACTGTGTTTTACTTGCGACGTGCGACACCGGGTGGCCCCAGGATTGGATTTACCGTAGGACGTGCGCTCGGTGGGGCAGTGGACCGCAACCGAATGAAGCGCCGCTTGCGCGAGGCCGTTCGCTCGCATTGTCTGGACGACAGTGTTTCCGTCGATGTGGTGATTAATCCAAAGAAATCATTGCTGAGGGCAGGGTTTCCAGAACTACTCGAGCAGATGAAGCGGGCGTTCGATGTCGTACAAAAGTTCCAAAAGAAGGCCGAAACGAATTCCTAAGATGAAACAAGTACCTGAGACCGTCGCACTGCTACTGCTGCGCGGATACAAGTTCGCGATTTCGCCGTGGTTTGGCGTAGCGTGCCGTTATCGGCCTACCTGTTCGGAGTATGCGATGCAGGCTATTGAGGTGCACGGGGTGCTCCGTGGTTCCTGGATGGCAATTGGCAGACTTCTCCGCTGCCATCCGTTCGCGGCGGCAGGTTACGATCCGGTGCCACCGAAATATTCTCCGACAGCGATCCCGTCCGATTGCACGCTGACTGAGTAAGAAAAATCTTGGCAGACTTCTCAAATCCCCAACAAGACCCCGGCACGGAGCGGCGATTGCTCCTTGTCTTCGCGCTTACTTTTCTCGTAATCATTGCCTTTCAACCGCTGCTTAAGAAATATTTCCCGCAAGCGGTACCGCCTCCGGCTAAGACTCAGCCGGAGAATCAGCAGCCTTACCAGGCGGGCAATGTTTCATCGCCTCAACCAGCGCCCGCTTCTATGACTCGGGGAGCTGCGGAGACGACCGCGACAAAGCAGGCAGCGGCGGAATCTCAAACCGTAGTTGAAAATGACGTTTATCGAATCACCTTTTCTAATCGTGGCGCGCAGGCCACGTCCTGGATCCTGAAGAAATTTGACGACGATCAAGGCCATCCACTCGAATTGGTGAACAGTGTTGCGGCGGATAAGTACGGGTATCCGCTTTCATTGTGGAGCTATGATCAGACGCTGCGCAGTAAATTGAGCTCAGCGCTCTACGTCGTTTCCTCGAATGATTCTGCCGCACCAGATCAAAGCACTATTCGAACCGTAACTTTCGAATACGCCGACAAGGATGTTTCGGTATCCAAGGTTTTCACTTTCCGGATTGCTTCTGCTAACCAGAAATCAACTTCCCAGGGCGAACAATACGTGTTGGGGGTTAAGACGTTGGTTATCGCCAGCGATCACCAGATTCCTGCTTTCCCCATGTGGCCCGCGGGCTTCGGAGATCAGGTCACGGGAGCGGCATATCACTCGGCTCAAATTGAGTATCAGTACAACGACAAGACCGAGCGGCTCGACATTAAGAAAATAAGTGGTGGCAATACGCTGCCGGGCCCCTTCAGCTGGGCGGGGGTGAGCGATCAGTATTTCGCTTCGGTATTTATTCCCGACGACCCGCAATCCGCCGCGTTGGTTACGCTGCATAACTCCGTTGATGTCCCGAACGATCCCAAAAAACCTCAGGAACTGACCAAAGTGGATGTTCTGGGCGCGGCAGTCGGAAGTCGAAACGGCGCGACCAGTGAGCGTGTCTACGTGGGTCCCAAATCGCTTCAAATACTTGAGTCTGTCCGCGTGCCCACCATCGTGGACGCTTCTCCCGACCTGCGCTCACTGGTGAATTTCGGCTATCTGGGAATTATTGCCCGTCCTCTGTTTTTGTGGCTGCGGTGGACCTACGAACACGTCGTTCCCAACTGGGGTTGGGCGATCGTTGTACAAACCCTGATCATTTCGTTAGCGCTATTGCCTTTGCGTATCTCAAGCATGAAATCGATGCTCAAGATGCAGAAAATTCAGCCGCAAATCAAGGCAGTACAGGAAAAGTACAAGAAGTACAGCATGAAGGACCCGCGCAAGCAGGAAATGAATAAAGAGATTTGGGATATCCAGAAAAAGGCGGGCGTGAGCCCAGCTGGCGGCTGCGTCCCTATGCTGATCCAGATGCCCTTCATTTTCGCCTACTACCGCATGCTGGGTGTGGTTTTGGATTTGCGCCATGCACACTGGTTCTGGATTAGTGATCTGTCATCGCGCGATCCTTATTTCATTCTTCCAACATTGCTGGTGGTAAGCATGATAGTGACCCAAAGAATGACACCGCAGGCGGGCATGGATCCATCGCAACAAAAAATGATGAATCTGATGATGCCCCTCATGATGGGCTTTATCTTCTATAATCTGGCCGCAGGCTTGAACCTCTATTACGCCGAAAGCAACCTGATCTCAATCGCGCAGCAGGCGGTCATGAATAGAACCAAGTTCGGTCGCGAGATGCGAGAGATGGCATTGAAGAGGGCGAGGAAGAAAGATAAGAGCTAGCTGTCAGCTATCAGCCGTCAGCTTTCAGCTTAAACCTGCTGATGCAGCGTTACGGGTGCACTTGGTTATGAGAAGTCGAAGCTGGCGGCAATCTGAGAGTTAAAAAAGGTTCAAGCTGAAGGCTGATAGCTGAAAGCTGACGGCTTCTTTTATGCCTATTCCCGACAAAATCGCTGCTGCTAAAAAGATCGATGAATTCCTGCGCAACGTGGTCACCAACGGTGGATTGCATCTGCGATATCGGATCACTGTTGATCCCCCACTTCCGGATGAGCGCGATTGGGAGCGTCCGGAAATTATGGTGGAACTCTCTGGTCCGGACTCTTCTTTGGTCCTCGAACGTGGAGGGGAGTTGCTTCGTTCCCTCGAGCTGTTAGCGTTGGAAATGCTACGCCTGCCCGGAAACGAGCACGAGAAAATCCGCTTCGATTGCATGAATCAGCGGGCGATGAGATTAGAAGAACTGCGAGTAGCGGCTGACGTGGCCGCCGAAAGAGTCCGCAGGACAGGACTGCCTTACGAATTTGCTCCCATGTCATCCCGCGAGCGCCGCATCGTTCACTTGGCGCTGCGCGATCATGCGGATCTTCGCACCGAGAGTCAAGGCGAAGGTGGAAGACGGTGTTTGGTTGTGTATCCCAAAGACTACAAACCCGCCGCGAAGGCCGCAGCCAGAAGAATTCCGTAAGGGGATTCTTTAATGCAACCCATGACCGAGGAAAAGATTCGAGGACGCTTTCTTGCGCAGCTTCTCTTATTGTCTGTCAGCCTCGCCGGTTCAGCTCTCTCCGAGAGCCCGGTAAAGCTTTGGTCCGTGGACCTCTCGAGAAATCAGGATTTTCAAAAGAGGATGCAGACTCCCGAGATCCTACTCGATCCGCCAACCATCGATTTCATAAATGACAAACAAATCATCGTTTCCTTCGAAGACGACGATCCTTGGAGCCCAGATCCAGACCGAAAGCCCTTCGGTTTTCATGTATTGGAAGTGGAAGCAAACTCTGGCGTGCTTGGCCGAAAGCTTTCGTTTGAAGTGCTCACCGCGTCCCGGAGTATGGCCGCGCCAGACAATACTTTCCTCGTCCTGGCTGACGAGGAACTGAAGAAGTTTTCGAATTCGTTCCAACAGGTTGCCGGTTTTCCCACGCCGCTGAAATTGCACGGGCGGCCCACGGAACAGAAGGCTGGAGATCGAAGTTTTTTAAACCCGCGCTACGAAACGTGGCAAATGGACATGGCCCCTGGCGGGCGAGAGGTTGTTCTAGCCCATAGCAAGGGCCCAGGGGACACCGAGTTTCTCTGGTTACGGACTGCAGATTTCACTACGGTTGCAACCGCGCAGGTCGAAACGTTCCGCTGGCAAATGTCTGCTGGAAATCGGGCCGTATTGTCGTCTCGTAATCCCGAGACACTGTTAGTAACACCCAGCCAGCGAATCTCTATTTGTGCTTCTTGCTTGCGAGCATATTTCATCACCGACGATCTAATGTTCTTTGACGAACGAAACAAGTATGAAATCAAAAGTACATCCGGAGAAACTCGGGCTAGTGGCACGTTGCAGCAAGAAGCCTTCCCGTTCCATAGGTCCACGAATTCCAGCCGTTTTGCTTACGAGACCGGCTCCTATAAGGGCTCTGGATTCCCATTGAAGACACACTTCGCTGCGCATATGGCGGTAAGGGTATTCGATTGGAGCGCCATGAAACAGGTGGCAGAAATCTCTTTTGATGAGCCTGAGAAAGCAGTTTCATCTGGCTTTAAAGAGAGTGCGATTGCACTTTCGCCAGATGGTCACCGTCTGCTCGTTCTGAACAATTCAATATTGAACTGCTACCGACTGCCATAGGCTCTAGCGGCCAAACCTCCGCAGCCTCGGGCTCGCTCCTTAGGCGCCAGCCGTTACAATCTCTCCGTGAACCTCGACGATACCATCGTCGCCGTTGCCACTCCCCCCGGGCGCGGCGGTATCGGAGTCATCCGCATCGCCGGGCCTTCGGCACGTGCCATTGCGCTTCCGATGCTGCGCCTGAAGCGCGAACTCCAACCGGGCCAAGCTGTGTTGGGAGACCTAATCGAACCAGAAATGTGTGGCGGGGGCGCCCCCGGCTGCCCAGCCGAGCAAAGCTCGGCAGATCGCATCGACGAAGTGGTAGTTACCTACTTCGCGAAACCCCATTCCTATACGACCGACGACATCATCGAAATCTCCGCCCACGGATCGCCGGTCGTTCTGCGCCACGTAGTCGACCTTGCCCTCGCCGCGGGTGCGCGCTTGGCTGAGCCCGGCGAATTCACCATGCGGGCTTTTCTCAATGGACGCATCGACCTGACGCAAGCCGAAGCCGTCCGCGACCTCATCGAATCACAGACGTTGTATCAGGCGAAGATCGCCGCACAGCAACTCGACGGCGCACTCTCGCACCGGCTTCAGCCAATCAAGAAAACTCTTGTCGAGCTAATCGCGACTCTCGAAGCGGGAATCGACTTTGCCGAAGACGACATCTCAATTCTGCCGGCCCCCGCGATAACCGACCGCATCGCTGTTATTCGTGCGCCTCTGGAAGAACTGGCCAAATCATTTGCCTATGGGAAAATTGTGCATGAAGGACTGACGCTCGCGATTGTTGGCCGTCCCAACGTGGGGAAGTCGAGTCTCTTTAATCGCCTGGTCGAGAATGAACGAGCAATCGTTACGGCTGCACCGGGTACAACTCGCGACCTGGTGACTGAAACCGTCGCCGTTGGCGGCATTCCCGTCCACCTGGTGGACACTGCCGGCATTCGAAAAGCGCTCGACGAAGCCGAAAGCATCGGCATTCGTAAATCGCTGGAGGCACTTGCCGACGCCGACCTGATACTCGTGGTATTCGATTTAACTCAGGAGATTGCCGAGGAAGATCGCGAGCTAATGAGTCATACCAAGGGAAGGCGCGCGATCATAGTTGAAAACAAATCAGACTTGGCGGCGTCAAAACCGTATCTCGTCCAAGACGAGCTACCACGAGTCAGAACCTCCGCGACCACGGGTGACGGAATCGCTGATTTGCGAGGCGAGATCTTGTGTCATATTCGTGGAAACGCCGCCACGCAAAATGAAACGGGGTTTCTTACCAGCGCGCGTCATCAAAATTACGTAAACGATTCGCTCGCGGCCCTGCAAGCCGCCAGCGTCGCCGTTCAGAACAATATTCCGCACGAAATGCTTCTGCTTGATCTTTACAGTGCTTTACGGCCGCTCGACGAAATCACCGGCGCCACCACCACCGACGACATTTTGAACCTGATCTTCAGTACTTTTTGCATCGGAAAGTAATTGCTCGTTTAGCCGGTTTCCCCAACCCCAGCATCCAAGCTAAGTCCGAAGGAGGACGCGATGGACGGTAATCCAGCTCAGCAGGCGTTCAAAGAATTGCTTCCGTATCTGGAGGCGCTCGATACGCAGAGCGCGGCTATTCTGCAATTGTTAAAAGACAAAGGACTGACCACAGATGAGGATTTCGCTCCTTACTTAGAACAGGCAGGCAATATTAGCAACGTCAAGTGGCTTGCCGCCCGGCTGAGGATTGACCGTTTGCTATCTTCGGTCGACAAACATAATGAAGAAGATGCCCGAAAGACTGAGGCATCAAGTGGTCAAGCCAGCGCAGTTCAAGAGGACTCAACGAGGGATTCAGAACAGAACGAGGACAATAGAGAAACGGAAAAGACTGCGGCGACCGGCGAGGATCAAAGCGACCGAAAGAACCGCGAAACTGGTGACACCAAGACGGCCAAAACGAAGCAGGGCCAGGAAAAGAAAGACAACGCTGATCAAGAAAAGGCAGAGAGCACGCCGGCTGCGAAAAGCGCAAAGCCTGCGGGGAACCGCAGCAAAGAAGACTCCGACAAACAAATGAAAAAAGAAAGCAATTCGAACGCTAACGCGGATCGAGATACCGAAAGAAATACTGAAAAGAAGGCAAGCTGATGGATAACAGCCTCTTCAAAAAGAATCGGCGAATGGACTCTCCACTCAACTAATATCTTCGCTAAGGAGTTCCGCATGACAGACATTTTGAGAATTACAGTAGACGATTTCCGAAAGCGAATGGAAAAAGGCGAGGACTTCGTGGTGATCGATACCCGAAACCCGCAAGAGTGGGCCAACTCTGATCAAAAGATACCCGAGGCGATTCGAGTTTCGGCAGATGACATTGACCGAGCACTTTCCCAAATCCCCAAAGACAAGCCTATCGTCGCCTACTGCACTTGACCGAACGAACACTCAAGCGCCAGTTTGGCGCAAGAACTGCGACAACGTGGTTATAAAAATGTCTGGGCGCTCAAGGGTGGGTTCGAAGCATGGCGCAGCGCTGGTTTGCCGCTAGAGTCAAAACCCAAAGCAGCTTAACGGCACATAGGGGCAGAAGCAGCGTTCGGCAAGCTGGTGAGCTACGCTCACCACCCAGACGAGGAAACTCGTGGAAGAGCGGCGCTTTCAGCGCCGCGTTATCTCTAAGTAAGGAGGTTACGCGGCGCTGAAAGGGCCGCTCTTTCACGCCGTTTCCTCGTATGGGTTATGTAGTTTCGCTACCGTTGCGGTGTATTCGGCCACGCCGGACTCGCCAGCTCAATTCGCCAGATCGGACCGCCCAAATAAAGTGCCCCTTCTGACTTAACAAAGGCAGGGGCTTCTCCGCCTAAAATCCATATGTGAGTCTCTGAAGGGACCTTTCCGACGAGCGGCGCCACGACTCCTGCCACGCCGGGAATGTCTACCTTCACAACGAAGTGAGTCGCTTTGCGCGTGGAGCCAGCGAATGAAAATGAATCCTCTCCCTGCGGTGTGATAACAAGTTTAACCAGACGCGGCTTTGGCGTCGGTGCCACATACGAGAGCGTAGTTTGGGCCGAACTCGGGAAAATATTTTTCAGCAGCGTGAGGGTGATCCCGTTGGAGACGTCCGGCGGCACTTTGAGTTGTTCGTCCGCCGTCTTCTCTTTCCCGTCATCGTCGGTGTACCGGACTGTGGCTTTGCCCGTGGAACCATCGAGCGAAAAGTCCATTGACCGCTTAAAAGCCGGGCCCTTTTGAATAAGGTGATATTTCAGCAATCGAAAGTTGCCGCGCTGGGAATAGATTGTGGCTTCATCGTGGAGCGACCCATCCTTGAAGTGGAATACCAATCGGAGTGTGACCCGGTCAGCCGTGACGACTTGGGTCAGGTCGCCATAAGCCAATATATCGCCTTCTATCGTGGAAAGAGACAGAAAGCCGTGGACCAGTCCCTCGCGATACCGAACTGGTACTACTTCCGAGGACAGCGGTACGACTTGAATTAGGATGGCGCAGGTAAGTATGAGGGCAAAGCTCGTATGAAGAACGCGTCCTAGCATCGGATTCATTGTAGACGGTCGATTAAGCGCGTTGGCACCAACGGAGAATTATTTCGACAGAGCCCCGAGCGCCTCACGGAACATTTTCTCGAACGGGCCGCCGTTTCTTCCCACCGAAGCCAGCGCTTTCTCCGCTGTCGCGCGCTGATATCCGAGATTCATCAGAGCCGACAGCACATCTTCCTCTACAGCATTCAACACCTGTGCCGGCTCCATCTCTCCAGGGACTTTCTGCGGCATCTTGTCTCGTAATTCCAGCACCATGCGTTCCGCAGTTTTCTTACCGATCCCCGGAATGCGAGTCAGGCGCGCCACATCGTTTCCGCGGATGGCGTTCACCATTTCGTCCGCCGCCATACCGCTGAGAATCGTTATGGCCAGCTTCGGACCAATTCCGCTGACGGAGATCAACTTCTCAAAAAGCACTTTCTCGGATTGACGCAGGAATCCGTATAAGGCAATGAGGTCCTCACGCACATGCGTATGGATGTGAAGTGAGACTTCGCTCCCGACAGCCGGCAAATCGGAAAACGTTGGGACGGTGATGGTTACGTCGTATCCAATTCCGGTGGTCTCAACAATCGCCTGGTTGGGATGTTTGGCGAGAAGGCGTCCGCGCAGATGGGCAATCATGTTGTGAGCATTGTAGCTGTAGTCTTCCAATGCCGGTGGTAACCAGGGCAAAAACCCGAATGGGACGAAACCGTAAGTCTTGCAGAGTCAACACTCGGCCCGACTGAAGTTGGGCCCTTCCCGGGTGTACATCCCCGGCGTTCAGGTTCGTGAGCAACACCGATTGGGGGTTACGCCGCCGCTGTCCGCAGGCTATAATGACCTCAGGATTTACCCGATGCACCTTCAACAGCCCAATTCGCATTTGCCCGCGTGCTGGCTGAATTTTTTGGTCTGCCCACGCCGTCACTTGGCGGTGCTTCCTTCCCAGGTGCGTCCCAGCCTCTTTGGTAGTGACTAGTTTTCGACTCCTCCCGCTCTGATGTGGCTTAGGCTGAACTGTATTTATTTTGTTCGCCAAAGTCGATGTCTCACCGCTCCCATTACCGATTTCCGGAGGATCCCATGTCGACCGCTACGTTATCCAAGCCCAAAATCGTTACTGCTCTGCCTGGTCCGAACGCAATCCGCGTTCTGGCGGGCGATGAGAAATACATTTCGCCGTCTTACACTCGCTCCTATCCGCTGGTGGCCAAGCAAGGCCGCGGCATGGTCGTCATTGACGTGGACGGCAACGAATTCTTCGACTTCTCCGCCGGAATCGCCGTTACTTCAACTGGCCATTGCCATCCTGAAGTCGTCGGCGCAATTCGTAAACAAGCGGGCGAATTGATCCACATGTCAGGCACGGATTTTTACTACGAGAGCCTGGTAACACTGGCCGAGCGGCTCTCGAAAATCGCTCCCATGCCCGGGCCGCATAAGTTTTATTACGGCAACTCGGGTACTGAGGCGGTCGAGTGCGCTTTGAAGCTCGCTCGCTATCACACCAAGCGCCAAAATGTGATCGCATTTTTCGGAGCATTTCACGGACGCACCATGGGCGCTCTCTCGCTGACCGGTTCCAAGCCGCAGCAAAAACGCCGCTTCGGACCTATGCTTCCTGGAGTCACGCATGTTCGCTATCCGGACGTATATCGCGGTTGCGAAGGTAGTGCACAGGATGCCGACGCTTTTGCCATCGGCTGTGCGCGCTTCATCGAAGACAAACTGTTCAAAACCATTCTTCCCCCAGAGGAAGTCGCGGCGATCTTCATCGAGCCGGTTCAAGGAGAAGGCGGATACGTCATCGCGCCGACCATTTTCATGCAGGAGCTTCGCCGGATTTGCGATCATCATGGAATTTTGTTGGTCGTTGACGAGGTACAGAGCGGCGCCGGCCGCACCGGCAAATGGTGGGCGATCGAACATACCGGGGTTCGGCCGGATATCGTCTGCATGGCGAAAGGTATCGCCTCCGGCATGCCGCTGGGTATCACCATGAGCAAAGCCGAAATCATGGATTGGGTTCCCGGATCGCACGCATCTACCTTCGGCGGAAATCCGGTATGCATTGCTGCAGCGTTGGCGACGATGAATGTTATCGAATCCGAAGACCTCATGCGCAACGCAACCGAAGTCGGGAATCATATGCTGAAGCGCATGGCGAACTGGCCGGCCAAGCACAAGATTGTTGGAGACGTACGCGGACGCGGGCTGATGATTGGAGTCGAGATCGTCAAAGATCAGAAGACCAAAGAATACGCCGCGGCGGAACGCGATCGTATCGTGGAGCTGGCATTCGAGCGCGGAGTTTTATTTCTCGGATGCGGCCCCAGCACAATCCGGATCGCTCCTCCGCTGATCGTCACGGCGGAAGAAGCGGACGTTGCGATCGAGACGCTGGAAGAATGCATTTCGATTGTGGCGTAAAATAGCGAATGATCGAAACCAATCGACGAAAGGGGTGAAGCCATGCCCGAAGGAAAATACGAGCCAGCTGAACCAAATGAAAGCAGCTTTGTGGGAACCGCCATCACCTGTTTATTAATAGGATTGGGAGCCGGAGCCATGCTCGGATTCCTCTATGCGCCGCGAACCGGCAAGCAGATGCGAAAGGAACTTCGCCACCAATTCGACTCAGCAAAGGACACATTGGACGACTGGAGAGGCGATGCCAGGGATCTTGCGGAAGAGGCGATGGAGCGCGGATCGCAAATAGCCGACGAAATTAAGGAAAGAGTGGCTCCGCTAATCAACAATATAAGACGCGGCTGATCTGGCTGTCTGGGGCGGGGCAAGCCTATCCAAAAATCGACTTGAAAAATCCTTTCACTTTTCCAAAGAAACCGTGATGAGGTTTTTCGCTCGTAGTAATGGTAATCGTTGGTTTTGGCGTGGCTGTTGGCGGAGGCGCTGAAGCATCCGCAGTTACAGCTGATTTTTTGGGCTTCGCTGCAGCCGCTTTTGCGGGCGCGGACGCCGTCTTTGCAGGAGGGAGATCCGAAGCCCGGAAAATTAAAGGAGCCTCCACCTGCGCCTGAACGTCGTTGGGTCTGGTGGACGGCGGAGCTGAAGTTTCAGATCCCGCTGGGGCAGGGTCTGCGCCATTTCCAGTGCCCACGGCAGATCTCGTCTGACTGTTCTGCGCAAGCTGCAAGGACGAAGGTAGCTTCGAATCCGGAATCACCGGACCAGTCGGCGTCGAAGCGCGCATCACTGGCACCGGCGTGGGACATCCGCAGCTTCCAGCCATATTGTTGTCGGCGGCGCTTAAGCGTCCCGAGTGAAACATGACCTGCTCGCTGGGCTTCACCTCGTAGCTTCCCGTTCCCATCAGCTCATAAACCATCGCCGAACGCGTGTTTCCCGGGAGCGCACTGACGCACGTGTTCCCATGAATATCCGCGTTTATTGCATATTCAAAAACTCCCGGCCCTGCCAGCAATATGCGAAAGTCTGGAGTGAGAATGGAATTGATCGACGCGTCGAGGTTGTAGCGGGCTTCCAAAGATCCAGTGCTCATGCCAAGCATTAAATCGTGTCCGCTGGAAGAAGCCGTTACCGAAACCGTACTTCTAGGACAAAGCCGAATTTCGCCGTTCTTTCCCAGACTGAGTACCGCAGTCTCGCTCCCCGCCGTAATAGTGGACCCGGGCGCTACTCGATTGCCTGCAAAAACAACGGAGCCGAATCCTCCCGCAGTGACGGGGACAAGTCCGGGTTCAATTCCAGAAGTCATGGCTGGTACTGATAACGGCGGCGATGTCGGCTGAGGTGCGGGGTCGGGAGCTGGCGGAGAAACCATCGCGTTCGACGGCTCCGCCGACTGCAAGCGGATAGTCAACCGGTTGCCCGCTGCTTCCCACGTGTAGGCAAGCGGCTTTCGCAAATCAATGACCATGTGAACAGCCTGGTTCGCGCCCTTTTCCTCGTCCAGATGCAGCGCGCCAAGTTGCTCAGTGTTGATCGGAATCTCTTTATGTTGAAGCGACATGCCGGTATTAGGCAGATCAATCGTGAGTCTCGATGGCGCTTCCAGCTTGTGTATGGAAGGAACCACCGGGCGATCAGTCACGATTTCGAGCGCTGGATAGTCCTTGGTCAGCAACACTCTCACGCGCAGAACAATGGCCGGAGCATCAGGCTGCACTGGCCCGACAGCCAGCGGCGCCTCCTGAGATGGCACGGGCGAATTGGTGTCCGTCGGGAGACCCGACTGCCCGAAAGCGGGAACCAGACTCAACGCGAGTAGCGAGAGTCCCGCACAAAATGGACGGATGCGCTCCAGGAACATCATTGCAGAATTAGTAACCTATACAGGAAACAATAACACCAGGCCGTAATAGAAAAAAGTGACCTAAGGAACATGAAAGATCGGTTCCATTCAGTTACAGGATCGGGGAGGGCAGAATCAAAAATGGAGACTTCTGCGTTCAGGCTTCAGAGAGAAATTCGTATTCATCGATCACAGCAGCTACCGCAACTTTGCGGTCCGGATTGCCGTTATCGACGCGAACTACTCTGCCTTTGCACCGCACGCGAATGCTCTCAGTCAAGGTGATTTCAGGGGGAAGTGTGAATGTGAATTCAATATTAGCCCCAACCGCGATGTTGGAGTCAACATAAAAGCAAATGCCGCGGGCGCTTACATCTCTGGTTTGGGCGGCTCTTGCTTCTGCTTCGTTCTCAGGATAACCCAGAGAAACCGGCAATCTCAAAGCAAAGCGGCGCGTCGCTCGTTTTTCTGGAGTGCTGCCAATGATGGGTTTGTCGGCCAAAGCATTGTAAGCATGGCGTTTTGATCTCGGCCTGTCAAGCCCGTTCTGGTGGGTTGCGGTAATCGCTGGTAGCCTGGTCCGCGATGTTCAGCTTACTCATTTATCAAGCCGGGACCTCCCACAAGAGCGGCAGCAGACTTCCGGATTCCGCATGTGAGTTTCCAAATTTCCCCCAAGCCGACTTCTGGACAACTTCCTGGGAGGCGGACTCGCCGATCGGCTGTTGGTCAGGATTACTTACGTTATTCAACACTTATCTGCGCAACCTCGCCGCGCGGCAACTTCCGAGTAGCCGACAACTCAGCCGCCGTAGGCCTTCTTAGTCTGGAGATTTGATGACCCACGGTATAATCCTGCCTACTTCCCATGCCCCTGATTCCCGGAACGATCCTCGGGCAATATGAAATTCGCTCACCTCTTGGCGCTGGCGGTATGGGCGAGGTGTATCGCGCGCACGACACCCGACTGGACCGCGAAGTCGCGATCAAGGTGCTGCCGGAGTCTCTGACTGCCGATCCCGATCGCTTGCGCCGTTTCGAACAGGAAGCACGTGCCGCGGCGGCGCTAAATCATCCCAACATTCTTGCGGTTTACCAGATGGCGACGCACCAAGGCGTGTCCTACATGGTGTCGGAATTGCTGGACGGCGAGACTCTGCGCGAGCGACTGAGGCGCGGGCCGATACCGTTACGCAAAGCAATTGATTATGGCGTGCAGATCGCGCACGGCCTGGCGGCAGCACACGACAAAGGCATTGTCCATCGCGACCTGAAGCCCGACAACCTGTTCGTCACCAAAGATGGACGAGTCAAGATTCTGGACTTCGGCCTGGCCAAGCTGGTGGCTCAAGCAAAGGACGCCTCCGGAACGGAAGCGACAATCGCTGGAGTGGAAGCCACAATGCCCTACGGAACTGATCCCGGCGTGGTGATGGGAACCGTGGGCTACATGTCTCCTGAGCAGGTTCGCGGAAAGACGGCAGACCACCGCTCCGACATCTTCGCCTTCGGCGCGATTCTTTATGAGATGGTGACGGGGAAGCAGACGTTCCGCAAGCCCACCTCGGCGGAGACCATGACGGCAATTCTGAACGAGGATCCGCCGTCCATTTCGCAAGTCACGGCAGCTACGCCACCAGGTTTGCAGCGGGTAGTGCACCGCTGCCTGGAGAAGAACCCGGAGCAACGCTTTCAATCGGCCTCCGATATGGCGTTTGCGCTGGAGGCGCTGTCGGACACGGGCATGCCGCCTTCCACCGGCAGTCATGCACATCTGGGTGAGCCAGCGAGCCGCCGGGGAATTGCGATCGCTGGAGCGATTCTGGCCGTGCTGCTTGGCGTCGGAGCGCTGGCATATTTCTGGATCAGACCCGCAGCAGTGCCCAGGGTTTCCAATTACGTTCAACTTACTCATGACGGCCAACCCAAGTTCTTGGTGGGAACGGAAGGTTCGAGGCTCTTCCTGGCCCTGGCATCCGGTGATAACCAAGGTATGGCTGAGGTGTCCACATCAGGGGGCGAGCCCAGAAAAATGCAACTTCCTCCGTTGAGTTTCAACTCGCCTCAGCCCTTGTCCCTGTCGAAGGACGGATCCGAACTTCTCGTGATGGACGGGCATGGTGTGCCACTTTCGGGACCACTCTGGAGCGTCCCCATCGTTGGCGGTTCGCCACGCAAGTTGGGAGACGTTGCCGGGCAGGACGGCGCATGGTCGGCTGACGGTAAATTCATCGCCTACAGTAACGGCAACAGCTTGTTCACGGCCAGTGCTGACGGGACCGATGCAAGAAAGGTAATCACGGTTGGGGACTCAGGTTTTATCTTTGTCCCAGTCTGGTCACCCGACGGAAACCATTTGCGATTCGCGTATCAAGCGACGCTGGTCGCCCCGCCTTATTTCATGGAAGTTTCGCTGGACGGCACGGGTTTGCATCGCCTCATGCCAGCGTTGACCAACCCGCCCGATCCAGTGTCCGGCAACGGCGGGTGGACTGTCGATGGGAAGTACTTCGTCTTCGCGACGCGCGGCCAAATTTGGGCGTTACCGCGAAAGGCGGGTTTTCTTCACTCGGAACCAAAACCTAGTCAGTTGACTTTCAGCCCGATGCCGTTGTCTCCGCCGGTTCAAAGTACAGATGGTAAGAAGCTGTTCGTGGTGGGACGCACCTTCCGCGGCGAATTGACGCGCTATGACTTGAAGTCCGGCCGCTTCGAGTCCTACCTCGGAGGCATCTCCGCTGAATACGTCTCCTTCTCGAAGGACGGCCAGTGGATGGCCTACGTCTCTTATCCGGAAGGCACTCTATGGCGAAGCAAATTGGACGGCAGTGAGCGTTTGCAACTGACCTATGCGCCCTCGCAGGCCCTGATGCCTCGCTGGTCCCCTGACGGTAAGACCATCTTGTTTTTTGACGCGGGTACCAACAAGCCTTCTAAAATCTATGAGGTTTCACTGGAGGGGGGAAGCCCGCAGCCACTGATGCCCGACAACCCTGACCCTCAAACAGACCCGAACTGGTCGCCAGATGGAAGCAAGATCGTCTTCGCTGGCCGTGCCGCGGACCCTGCATCCTCGATCCGAGTCTTTGATTTGGCAACCCGTCAAGTCTCCACGCTGCCCGGCTCGCAAGGGATGTACTCGCCCCGTTGGTCTCCGGACGGTCGATATATTCCCGCACTCTCGGGTGACTCAAAGAAACTTCTCCTATTTGATTTCCAGACCCAGAAGTGGACGGAACTTGCCCAGGGCAGCATGGGCTGGCTGGAATGGTCAAAGGACGGCCAGTACCTTCAGGCAAACGATGCCAGCGGAGCGGGTGCCGTAATCAGGATTCGGCTGAGCGACCATAAAACGGAACGGGTTGTGGACCTCAAGAATTTTGCCACCGCGGGCTTTTTCGGACAATGGTTTGCGGTCGCCCCCGACGATTCGCCTATCATGCTCCGCAACGCCGGGACCCAGGATGTTTACGCTCTCGACTGGGAAGAGCCGTAATCGGTTCACCAAGGTGCGGCACAGGTACGGGCGAGGAGACTGGCCAAAGTTTAGAACCCGACATTTCGCTGGATGCGCAACCAAAGTATTGCTAACATGCTTCTCCGCATCTTCAAAGCCGAATTCTCATCCCAACATCGGTCGTTAAAGTCACCCAGGGGAACTTCCATGTCCAATTCGTGGTTTCGTACAGCGATTCGTCTTCTGGCAGTTTTTGGGTTATTGATCCTTGCTGCAACTTCCGGGGCGCAGACCCGCCCGCCAATTCTCGAACAGATCGCCAAAACGTATGGTCTCGACTCGTGGGGGCAAGTCGAAGCGATCCGCTTTACCTTTAATCTACAGTTCCCAGGAGTGAATCTCTCCCAATCGTGGGAGTGGGAGCCGAAGACCGGCAAGATCTCTCTGTGGACTCCATTCTATGGATTCCAAAAGGGCACTTATGTGCGCTCTGAGCTCAGCATCCAGCCCGACGACGTGAAAAAGAAAATCGACCCGGAATTCACCAACGGTAATTATTGGCTTCTGTTCCCCTTCCATGCTTTCTGGGACACCAGCGCTACTGTGACCGATCAGAGTACGCATAAACTGCCCGTGGGCGACGGATCGGCCGAGTTAGTGTCAGTGAAGTATCCCGCCAAAGGCGGCGGTTATACGCCCGGCGACACGTGGAACCTCTATGTCGGCAAAGACAACCGCGTTGAGTACCTTCTCTTCCACCACGGCGGGAACTTGAAGCCAGCGGTCGTCAGCGCAACGTGGACAGGCTACAAAAAAGCAGGTCCCCTCCTGTTCTCAACCGAGCACCGCGGGACCATCGATGGCAAGCCCCTACACCTCTTCTTCACGGATGTGTCAGTCAAGCTGAGAGGGTCGGATACGTGGGTGAAAGCGGAATAGCTCATGAAAATCATAGGAGTCGAAGAGCACTTCCTTACAAGCGCGGTCAGAGGTGCCTGGTCTGCTTCATCGTCGGCGGAGCGTCACGTCGCTCTCAGCCTGCATCTCGGAGAAATTGCAGACCGGCTGGATGACCTAAGCGACGCCCGCATACGTTTGATGGAGGCAAGCGGGGTTGATATGCAAGTGCTGTCCCTGACGACGCCGGCGTTGCACAACCTCGATCCACGCCAAAGTGTCGACCTCGCCATCCCAACCAACGATCTGATCGCCGCGACGGTAACACGTCGGCCCGACTGCTTCGAAGGGTTCGCAACCCTTCCTACACCCTCACCGCGAGACGCCGCCCGAGAACTTGAGCGGGCAGTTGTGAGACTCGGATTAAAGGGAGCGCTGCTGTGCGGACGAACCCGGGAGAAGAACATCGATCACCCGGATTTTCTGCCGATATTCGAAGCCGCTGCAAGCCTGCATGTTCCTCTCTATATCCACCCGCAGATTCCACAACAGGCGGTTCGTGACATCTACTACTCTGGGTTTAACGAACAGGTGGATCTAGCATTCGCAACGTTCGGTCTTGGATGGCATTACGAAAGCGGGATCCAATTCCTGCGGTTGATTCTCGCCGGGATATTTGATCGCTTTCCAGAGCTTCAGATCATCTTGGGACACTGGGGAGAGGTGGTTCTGTTCTATACCGAGCGCCTGAATGCACTGAATCGAGTCGCGAAACTCCGACGGTCCATCGTCGATTACATGCGGCAGAATCTGTACGTCACACCGAGCGGAATGTTCAGCCAATCCTACCTGCAACGTTCTATTGAAGTCGTTGGCGTCGACCGAATAATCTTCTCGACCGACTATCCGTACCAGTACCGCCCTGACCGCGGCGCGCGCAACTTCCTCGAAGAAGCCACTCTAAGCGATGAATCAAAGCAACAGATCGCCCATTTAAATTGGGAGCGCCTATCAGCATGAGCCAGCCTTTGCGGAGGCCAACCTCGCGCATCGAACGGATGATGCAGTCATACTCAACGGCGGCGTGTTGCGTTCAAGTCGCCTGCCATTCTAGCGAGAGCGCGAGTGTAGGCGGCAATGGTTCCAGGAACGGCCTGACTGGCCTCAATTTAGCACTGACAATTCACGAAGCAGTCCTCCGGTGATCAGTCTTCGGGTTTCTTGTCCCCTTGGTTGGTGAAAAGCACCGTCTCATGTATCGTCCGCCACCCAAGTTATCCAAGAACGGCTTCTGGGAAGTCACTGGGTGGTTGGTCGGCTAACCGGAAGTTATCCAGGAACGGGCTCTTAGCGCTTAAAAGCGGCCTCCTCGCGAAACTTTCAGGTAAGCTGATAACGATGGTTTTCGTCCTCGATAACTACGATTCTTTCACCTATAACCTCGTTCAGTATTTGGGTGAACTCGGCGCGGAAGTGGTGGTCCGCCGCAACGATCAGATCACGGTTGGCGAAGTCGAGGCCTTGGGCCCGGAGCGGATCGTGGTTTCACCCGGCCCTTGCACTCCTCAGGAAGCGGGAATCAGCATCGATCTCATTCGATCTTTCACCGGCAAGGTTCCGTTGTTAGGGGTGTGCCTGGGCCATCAGGCTCTCGGAGCGGCGTTCGGGGCCGAGGTAGTGCGGGCGCCGAACCTCATGCATGGCAAAACCAGCCAGGTTCAACATGATGCCAAGACCATATTCGAAGGCCTGCCGTCGCCGATGACAGCCACACGCTATCACTCCCTGATTGTCGAGGAAAGAGGTTTGCCGCCCGAACTGGAAATTAGTGCGTCCACCGTCGAACGCGATGGCTCTCGAACCATCATGGGACTAAGGCACCGCCGGTTTCCGGTTGAAGGAGTGCAGTTTCATCCCGAAAGCGTGCTCACCAGCGCCGGCAAGAAACTCATGGAAAACTTCCTACACATTTGATTTTTCTATAAGCCCTTAAGCCTCGGTCTTAACCGTCGGCATCTGCGAGCCCACCAGACTGAGACGCGGCTCACGCTCAACCACAGTGAGAAGTTCACGCATGATGCGCTCGTCGATCTCCGACGCTCCGCCCATTTCCACCGGGAAGCGGATATTTACTTCAATCCCCACTGAACTGAAATGCAAGTGAATCTTGGGCTTCAATTCAAGCAAGGAAACTGAATTTAGCGTCATCTCCATTTGGCGGCGCTGTAGTTCCATCTTCTCGTGGTACTCGGCAAAGGCTGTCTCGACAGCCGCAGTGACCCGTTCCCGCACCATCTTATAATCGCTTTCGGGAGCGAAAGTCAGGTCAACCTCGTGCCATACGAAATTTGTTCCCGGAATCTGCTTAAAGAGGCCTGCGGCAGGTTGAAACACAATGGAATTCGAAAACGCCACGACCCGTCCCGTAGGTTGCGAGTCTGTCCCGCCGCTGCCAATTTCCATAAGATGAAAACGCACCAGCCCGATGTCCACGACTTCGCCCGTCACTCCCGAAACCTGCACGCGGTCGCCAACCCGGATGCCAAATTTTCCGATCAGGAAGAAATATCCCACCATTGAAACGATGACATTTTGCAGTGCCACAGCGATGCCCGCCGTAATCAGGCCAGCGAACGTGACCACCGAGCCTAACTCGGTGGCAAAGGTGAATGCCGTGATCAGCGCGATGATGAGCCACAGCACTATTCTCCGCATCAGCATGAACTGCGATCTGCGGCGAACCTCATGAACGTAGCGGAATATCGTTCGTTTCCATATCTCTCCCAGCCCTAGTACGGCCAGAATCATGATCGCCAGGACAGCCAGCCGGGCCAGCAAATTCCTCAGCTCTGCCTTGAATTCGTACTGCACCGATTCATCCCAGGTCTTGAGCGTCCTTTTGTACAAATCAAGCACAATCGCTTGCTTGCCCAGCGGTAAAATCGCCGCTGTCGTCTGTCTGAAATCCACGGTGAGCTTATCCAGCTTTTGTTTTTCTTGAGCAAGAACCGCCTGGTCGCTGGAGTCCGCCTCTTTGGCCAATTGATCTCCGCTTTGGATCATTGCCTTGAGCTTTTCCACCAACGGTGCGCGCAATTTGCTTGAGTCCGCGATCAAAGCATCGGTAGCCGCAATTTCTTGCGTCAGTACATGATGCTTGCGTGAGAGTTTGAACAAATCGGCAGCCAGCCCCCACACTCCAGAAGGTGGTTCTTTGTTGGGGATGGGCGCGAGTTTCGCTGAATCCTGTTGGTTGTCGGTTTGGTCAGATGGGTTCGCGGTTTCCGGCTTACTGGCAGCAACTGGAACAGTGCGAGCCAACTCCTCTATTTGCGCCCGCAATCCACTCGCTCCCAGTCCATTTGCGCTGGTTCCACTGACGAACTCCACCATGCTGCGAAGCGCATCTCGGCGGGCATCCAAAAGCGAGACTTCACTTTGCGTCTCCGCGATCAGGGTTTGCAGTTTCGCGCGCTCCCTCCCCGTGGAGGTCTCGAGTTTCTTTTGTAGCGGCGGTATTTCGGCCTGAGTTTGTTGGACTTCTTGATCGAGAGCCTGCGCCATCTGAATCAGCGACTGGTATTGAGATGGGGTGCCGGCTTGAATTTGGGCCTGCGCCTTGGCTTTCGCCTTCGTATCCGCCTGCTGCCTGGCAAAATCAAATGCAAGCCCGACGACCTGAGTGGCGACGCGCCGGTTGTCTTCAAAAAAAGTTAAATCTGAGGGTTCGGTGACGAGTTGCTGCTCGCCAGAAGTCTGCCGGTACCAGCTAATAGTCTCGGTAAGAAATCGCAGAATGTCGGCCGAATCGAGAGTGCTCGGTTCTGCGCTTTGAGGCGTTGCCGCACCAAATGCAACAAAGAGGAATACCACGACAGCACACGCGCGCTGAACGCTCAACCCTCTTGCAACGGAACGTCGGGCTGATCTTTCGAATGACAATACAAATCTCGCGAGTTATTGTACGTCGTGGCTAGGATGTAGTTTAAATCAATTCATGGAGAGCGATAGATGGCGAAGGGCCACTGCCATTTTGAACCAGTGTCGCATCCGTGGCTGTTAATCCTCGTCTCTTAACAGTAATCCTTGAATATTCGTCCCTATTGACAAGCGCTTTCTCAATGAGTTACTTTGCAATGTAAAGTAACTCCTATGGAGGACCTTCATAAAGCGCTTGGCGACATCCGGAGCATACGCAGGCAGATGGCCCGCAGCACGGATTTTCGTGGTTATGGCCCGGCCACGGTCGCCGGCACAGCTGCTATCGGCATTATGGCAGCGGGAATCCAGACGGTGTTGTTGCCCGATCCCGCGAATCACGTTACGGGATATATGAGCATTTGGCTCTCTGCCGCCTTCCTGTCGGCTGTGTTAGCTGGGGCGCAGATGTACACACGCAGTCGTCGCATCCATTCGGGAATGTCGGATGAGATGATCCTGATGGCTGTCGAGCAATTCTTGCCGTCGGTCGGCGCCAGCCTGCTCATAACATTTGTGTTGCTCCGCTACGTTCCAGGCGATTTATGGATACTTCCCGGAATCTGGCAGCTCATTTTTGGCTTGGGGGTATTTTCGTCATGCCGTTTTTTGCCGCGGCCGATGCTCTCAGCCGGCGCTTGGTATCTGCTAACGGGACTCTTCTGCATGGCGCTCGGCGACAGCCGGGCACTTTCTCCCTGGGCAATGGGTATTCCGTTCGCGGCAGGGCAGTTACTTGTGGCTGGAATTCTATTCTTTGCCGCGAGGGAAGGCGGGGATGAAAGTTAAAACTGCATCCGGCGAGGGGCGCTTCGCTTATGAGGGGCTGGATCGAGTGATCCACGAGCGCGCACGGCTGAGCGTACTCACCTCTCTGGTCACGAATCCCAAAGGAGTGACGTTCAGCGATCTTAAACAATTGTGCTCTCTCACAGACGGCAATCTAAGCCGACATCTAAGCGTGCTGGAAAAGGAAACGATGGTCGAGATCGTGAAGAGACACGACGGCAATCGCCCGCAGACTATCTGCCGAATCACGGCTTCAGGGCGCAAGCGCTATCTCGAATATCTTTCCACGCTCGAGCAGGTGGTTCGGGACGCGGCCAAGGTCACCGGAGCCGAGTCCCTGGTGAGCCTGGGGGGCAATCTTAGGCCCCTGCGGGCCTGATTTTTTTTGACGCTTAACTTTGCATTGCAAAGTAACTTGGTGCATGGAGGGATTTTCAAATGAGCGACTTTTCGATGTTGCACGCGAACCTGCAGGCAGGAATCAAGTCGCGGTCTATGGGCGTGAAACTCATTGTCGTTTGCGGGCTGGCCGTGCTCATGATCATCCCTGCGCTCTTCGTTTGGGCTTTGGTCGAAGACCGAACCGAGCGAGCCGCGGATGCCATCAAGGAAATAAGTAGCCATGTGGGCGGTCCGCAGACCTTTCTTGGACCGGTGCTGGCCATCCCCTACAACGTTCCAGCTCAATCACCTTTGGAGTCTGCGAAGCACGGCATGTACCTGGTATTTCCCACGCGAGCTTCGGCTGCTCTAAAGATCGCAACCGAAGAGCGGCGACGTTCGCTCTTCAAGGTGCCGGTATTCCGAGCGGATTTGAAGCTCGACGGGGCATTCGATTTGACAGGAGTGCCCGCCGCAGCACCGCAAAACTCCGAACTCGATTGGAAGCGGGCAGAAGTTGTGGTCGGAGTGAGCGACGCGCGCGGGGCGCTGGCCGACGCCATATTGACGATGGACGGAAAGACCTCGACGCTGGTTCCGGCGGAAATTGCCCAAAACATTCTTATCGGCGCCGATCAGAGCTCGCAGCTCAAGCTTGTGTTATTTGGCGCGAGAGTCGAGGGCATTGCAACACCGAACGCACATTTCGATGTGGCATCCACCTTGCGATTCTCCGGCGCTCAGCGGATCGCGGTCCTTGCATATGGCAAGACGACTCACCTCGCTGTGCAGGGTGATTGGCCGAGTCCAGGGTTCGATGGAGGCTTCTTGCCCGTCACACGGACGGTATCCGGTAACGGTTTCACTGCGGAGTGGTCCGTGCCCTTTATCGCCCGTGGCGTGCGCGCCGAAGGGCAGGGTGATTCCATCACCGGACTCGACACGGCCGCTCTCGGTGTTTCGTTCATCGAAGTCGCGGATCCGTACCAGTCCGTCAACCGATCCTTCAAATATTTGCCGTTTTTCTTGGGGTTGGTTTTTCTTTCTTACTTCATCTTCGAGGCTACGACTGGCAAGCGAGTTCACCCGGCGCAATACATCCTGGTTGGAATAGCGCAGATCATCTTCTATCTGCTATTGCTATCACTCGCTGAAAGAATTGGCTTCAGCTTTGGCTTTTTGGTTGCGGGCGCCGCCACGGTGATCTTGCTTTCAACCAATGCGACTTGGATTTTCTCTAGCCGCTTGCTGGGAATCAGGGCGTTAGCCATCTTTACCCTGTTATACGTATTCATCTACCTGCTCTTGAGGCTTGAGGACAACGCATTGCTGGTAGGCGCGGTTGCCAGTTTCCTTGCAGTGGCGGCGGCGATGTACTTCACTCGCGGGATCGACTGGTATGGATCGCTGCCGGTGAAAGCCGCTCCAGAGAATCCGGCCGCCCCGCACGTCGAAGGGGACACCGTGTAGCACGCCCGGCGGAAGTGAGCCGTGGGCTCACGAGTTCCGGGCAGCTTTCGCTGCGCCGGGCAGATGAAGGCATCTGCCCCTACGCGAGACTTACGGATTTCGCGCGTGCTCTACCCTTAACGCATCTCACCATCGCAATCTCCACAATTTCCCCGATTAGGTCGGAATAAGATAGCCCGGACTTCCGCGCCGCCATAGCGAATTCGTGGCCACTCGCCAGCCATGGATTTGGATTCGCCTCGATCACATAGACTTCGCCCGAAGAAGAGAGCCGCATATCAATGCGTCCGTAATCCCGCAATTTCACTGCACGATAAGCCGCCAACGCGGTTTCGGTTAAGCGGGATACAGTTTCCTCATCCAGATTTTCTGCTATCTCTGACTTGGTCAACTTGTGCGCAGGAGTATCCTTCTCGAACTTCACGTCGTAACTAGCGATCTTAGGGATGCCCTTTGGCAAGCGCGAAAAATTCAATTCGACCAACGGCAGCGCGTGCGCACGCTCGTAGCTGTCCAGAATCGCGGCGTAAATTTCACGACCTTCAATAAATTCCTCGATCAGCGCGGGAGAATCGAACTCATCCTGAATGCTCTCGACCCGCTCCATGAGTTCCTTGACGCTGTTCACCACAGCATTGGAATCAATGCCGATGGAGCCATCTTCTGACATCGGCTTGACGATGAGAGGAAATGAAATGTCATGCGCGTGCTCGACTCTGCCCCGATACGCAGTTGCAAAATAAGGAGTGCGGATTCCGTGGAAGGCAAACATCTTCTTCGCCAGACCTTTGTCTTGCGCGAGGAAATGCGCGTGGGGCCCGCCTCCAGTATAGGGAACTCCAATCAAATCCAAATACGCGGCGACGTTCGTTTCTTTGGTGTCATCCCCGGCAAAAGATTCTGTCAGGTTGAAGATCAAATCGGCCTGGCATTTGGCGACGGAATTTAGCGATTGAAGCGTGCCGTCCAGCACGTGGTAAAAAGGCTCGTGACCGAGTTGTTCCAGCGCCTCAAAGATTTCCTCGCGATCTTCCTTCTCCTTGACGACTTTCTTGCAGTTTCTTTTCTTACTGCAAGGCTTAGCTTCCGCAGACGCCGCAACCTCGCCACATTCTTCCCGAACGTCATAAAGCACCGCGATTTTCAGATGCTCGCCAATCATGACTGCACAAACTTTCCTCGGGCCATGTAGTTCATGGCCAGCGCAGTCGCGTAGACCGTAATATTCGTCAGGTGCTCGGATTCGCGGCCGCGATCCGCCCGCAGCCCAAGCTCGGCGGTTCTCTGGTGGATCGCATCCATGAGCTTCCTGATCAGCGGACGCTGCGCTCCCGTCCAGTAAGCGATTTTGTCGACCACGGATTTTCGGTGTTCATGCAGTAAATTCTGGGCCGGCGTCGCACCTTTTTTTCTTTTCGACGCGTTGAAAATGTCGCGCAAATCCGTATCGAGCGCCAAGTCGCCCAGCGCCACTTCCTCTGTGGATCGCCGGTAGAATTCAGAGACTGTCGAGTCCATCTCATCGACCGTAACGTCTGGAGTGCCGCGCCTCCGCACCGGGTCGATGCCACCCAGTTCATGCGCGATGCGATCCATATATCGCAGCTTCACCAGCGCGCCCCATCCCTTGTAGCGCTTTCGCCAGCCCGAACCCGGCGTTAGCCAAACCGCGAAGGTTTCGGCAAAGTCCTCGTCAGGATGCTTTTGTGCATACCAGCCCGCCAGATGCCGAACGTAATTTCTGGAAAAAGGAACCGGCCGGTAATTGTCGCGATAAGGACGCCGAAACGATCCAAACAACTGCTTCCACTGCGGAGTACGATGCAACCGGTAAGCGTAGTTAAACGCGTGTCCGGCCTCGTGTCGCAAATACATCATGATCTCGCGTGCGTCTTCGAGATCGTTCACGTCTTTCTCCAACAGAGAGAGATCAGGATTGGCTAGATAGAACGGAATGCCGATCACAGGCTCGCCCGAAGGGCATCCCCACTCATCCGACAAATAACAAAGCGGACGGAACTTCATGAGCTTCTTCCGCTCAAGCTCGCGGTAAAGCTGCTGAACAAATCGGTGCAGGGCAGATCCCTCAATGCTCAGCCCCAGTTCGCTGATCCGCTTGTCTAATATTTCCCTGAGGCGAATTTCCCGAAGCTGGTTCTTAGTCAGCCGGATGCCTTTGGAATCTTCCTCATGAACGCGGATTTCCTGCACCCGCACCGAGTCAACATGGATATTGGATTTTTCCAGTTCAGGCACAGAATCTCGCTGAAATCAACTTGCACTCATCCGCAAAATCGGGGAAGTACGGGGACAAAGTCTGCTACAGATACAACCGTACCAATTTCGCCACCGGGGACCGAAGATCACGTGAGGTCAACGCCCGAAGTGCTGAAGCGAGAAGAAGATCCGTTCACTGACGCATTCTTACGCGAGTTCGAATTACTGGAAATTTACCTGCATGCTAACGCTGTGACTGACTGCAGTGGTTCCCGAGCCTCCGGCAGCGGTCAGTGTCACCGTATAAGACTTCCCCGTAGGTGAGGTGACTGGCGTGGTCGTCTGCGCGGGGCTGGAATTTCCGCCGCCACATCCGACACTCGCCGCAATGAAGCACGCTAACATCGCGATTGCACATATGCCCCAATACCGTTTCTTGGCCTTCGCCGACCATGGCATTAGCAGAAATCCCACAACGCCCAACCACGCAGCTGCAATGCCAAACCTCATCTGAAGGTCGCCCGCGGCAGCATGAAGCAATGCGTGCGCGCCTGATTCGGTGATCGTGACCGCTGCGGTGGCGGAAGTAAAACCATCCAGAAGAACCTGCGGCGGCTGGAAGGTGCAAGCGGACCCCGAGGACAAGCCCGAGCAGCTCAGCGACACTGTTCCCGCGAAACCCAAACCAGGACCCGGACTGAGCAAAAGAGTCGCCTTACCGGGGGCGCTCGTCGAAACCGTAAGAGTCCCGGGATTCACTCCTGTCTGAAAATCGGGATTGGCAATAGTGATGGTCTGCGCCGTAGATGTGGATCCATTGAAATTCACATCTCCGGAATACACGGCCGTGAGGCTATTCGGTCCATTAGGCAGTTGGGGGACAGTCAAAGTCGCCACCAGGCTTATTACCTTTGCCGGACTTCCGATGGCGGCCGAGCCGCTCATGAACTGCACCGTCCCGGTTGGTCCGCCCACTCCATTCGGCAACACTAGCGCCTGAAGCGTGACCGCAGAACTCGGGGGCGCCCCCGTGGGAATGAAAAGTATGGTTTGGGTCTGGCCTTTGCTTACACTCACCGTGACGGCCGGAGCGGTATTACCGGTGAAGCTTGGGTCGCCGGAATAAGTGGCAGTCAAGGTGTGACTGCCGACGGCGAGGTTCGTTTCTGGAATTAACGCATTTCCCTGGCTGTTCAGTCGAGCTGGAGGCAACGTAGTTGTCGCGCCGTTGAAAGTGTCGGAGAAAGAAACCGTGCCGGTAGCGATTCCTTTTCCCGAAACGCCCGCCGCGGCCACACTAAAGTAAAAATAGTTGCTGTAGCTGGTGGACGTGTTCGCTGACAAACTTGCGTCCAACGTGGTGAAGGTCAGCACACTCGGCTCCGGACTTACCGTCACTGGCACGCCGATTGAATCACTCGCGCCAAATATTCCGTCGCCTCCATAGCTGGCTTTGAGCGAATAGGTTCCGCCCGGCAGCGACGCCACTGAAGTCGCAACCGACCCATTGTTCAAGCTGCCCAGATTCACCGATTCTGAAGCACCGGCAAGAAGCACAACATTCCCAGTCGGCGTTCCGCTCCCGCTCGCCGGAGTCACAGTCGCAGTGGCAGTCGCTGCCTGTCCATGGGTCAGTGCGGCCGCCGAGAGCTGAAGCTGAGTGTTGCTGGCCCGGAAACTTACCGTGTTCCAGCTTGCAACTAAATTTGCCGCATTCACCGACCCGAGTCCTGTTGCCAGATCGTATCCGGCGCCCGCCGCGGAGCCGAGTTGTCCCGGAACATTATTATTTCCCTGAGTAATATCGTTGAAGACGCAACTGCTTTGCGGGCCAGTGCTCGAATTGCAGTTGGCGGCATTCTGACTGGCCGCCAGCGGATACAAAACAAAATTCGCCTGGCCCTGCCTCGAATTCAGCTTCTGAGTCACGAGCGCCATGATCGCTGCGAAGGTCGGCGCGGCCGCGGAAGTTCCTCCGACCACGTATGCGTTGATGAGTTGCCCATTGGCATCGGTCAAACAAATCCCGTCCTGACACAGTAGATAACCATCGTGTTGCGCCGCCGCATCAAGGGCGACGTCCGGCAAGTCTCGCTTGCCATCAGCTGGCACACCAGGCCCGCTTTGCCATGAAGGTTTGCTGTAAATTCCGCTCGCCCCACCGCTTCCCGCGTAGAGGTTGATGAAATTACACAGCGTCACGTCTGCGCAACTCTCATTCCATACCGCTTCTGGAATGTAACCCAGGACCGACGATTGATCCGGCCCGTTTATGGCCGCCCAATAGCTGCTGTCAGCGCCATTCTCGTTGAACTCAGTGCCTCCGGCCGCGATGTTGAATGGAGTCGAAGCAAGTCCGCTCACCGCAGGTCCCTGGGTCGCCGGTCCGAAAGATGGGTAATCGCATCCCGCAGCCCCGTTGTCACCGCTCGCAACAACCACGGTGATGCCCTCAGCAGCTGCTTGTTCCCACAAGTTGTTGTAAAAAGTATTTTCTGTCTGTCCCAGCAGAGATTCGCACTGGCCGTAGGTCAAGCTCATGACCGGAGCCAAATCGTTATCCACAATGTACTGCGACGAAAGATCAATGCCATCGGTGGTACTGGTGCTCGCGGAAACCACGAACTTAATGATTGCCTTCGGCGCGATTGCCCCCGACCACTCCACGTCCAGATCAGCTTCGGTTTCGTCGCTGCCACCGAGTGCGTTTCCGGGGTCAGGACCATTCAGAATGATTTGCGGGTTATTTACCGGCAAACCAAAAGCAATTCGAAAGATCTCGATATCGGAAAGGTTGATATTGTTTCTGCCGGCAATCGCAATGCTCACGCCGCTTCCATCAATGCCGCTTTGGTAAAGGGGCGAGGTGTTGTATATCTTCGCGAAGTCTCCCGGAGCCAGGTAGTGGAATGGCATGCCCAGGCTGTTGTAAGTGAAATTGGGCTGCCAGGTGCTGCTATTTCCGATACGTGTGGCGGAGCCCAGAGCGCGAACCGGCGATGGTTTTTGAAAGTTATGCAGCGTGTCCACGCCCGCTACAACCGGCGCGAGTGCAGAAGGAATCTGCGGGTCGGCGACATTTGCGAAATGATTCTCGCCGTTGATCACGTAGCGATGAATCGCGGTATGGAATGTTTGCTCAACTTGTCCCGCCGAACCGCTGAACTCCATTGCTGTCCCACCGCGGCTGATTCGATCCACACTGAAACCGTGCGACTGTAGCCAGGCAGCCGTTTTCTGAATGTCAGAGGCAGATGCGCCGAACCGCTGACTGAACTGCTCGGGAGAAAGCCACGTATGGTAGTTTGGGGAAGACTTGTCCTGCTGCTCGGAGAGAAGTTGCCGCAGAGTGGACTCCGCCGCGTCATCGCGCTTCAATACCAACAACATCCGTCGCATCGGGAGATCGGACTCAGCCCTGCCGCGATCGTTGGCGGCTCTGGCCCAGGGATGATGATTGCCACTAAGGACCACTAACGACGATTCGTCAATTACTCCGATATGGCTGGGACCGCTAGGCTCATTTTGAGCAGTTGCCAAGTTGGCGAAACCGACCAGCGCAATCAGCACAAGAAACGCGATGCTAAACCCGACAGGAGCAAATACCCTCTGATTTCTTCCTCCCATAACGCACCTCGCTTCGTCGGGAGGTGCCCCCTACTCCTGACCGTGGAAGGGTACCCTGAATCCGCGGAAATTGAAACCAAGACCGTTTGAAGGGGAAATCGCCACAGGTTCCGCCTCTGTCCAGACTTTGATCTCATCGCCTGCAGTGCAAGAACATCTGGAGCTTGTTATATATTCCGAAATACCAAAATCCATTGTTCCGAAGGAGTTTTCATGAAACGCGCCGCGAATCGCCTGGCGAGGCTATGCATATTTGGTCTTACTTTTTTCTCCGTCCTGTTCCCGTCGGCGCTAAACGCTCAAATTTCAGACAAAATCATAGCCGCGCGCACCGCGGAAATCGACGGCGTAAAACTGCATTACATGACAGCGGGATACGGTCCAGCTGTAATCCTTCTGCACGGATACGCTGAAACATCGCTCATGTGGAAACCGATTATGCCGTTACTGGCAGACCGATTCACCGTGATTGCGGCCGACCTTCCCGGCATCGGAGATTCGTCGATTCCGGAAAATGGTCTGGACATGAAGACCGCCGCGATTCGCATTCATGCGCTGGCTCAGTCGCTCGGCATTCGAAAAGCTGAAGTCGTGGGCCACGACATTGGACTCATGGTCGCCTATGCCTATGCCGCGCAGTTCCCATCGGAGGTAGAAAAACTCGTGGTGATGGACGCCTTCCTTCCCGGCGTACCGGGCTGGGAGGCGATCTACAACAATCCCGGTCTATGGCACTTTCGCTTCAATGGCCCCACTCCCGAAGCTCTGGTTCAAGGACGTGAGCGTATTTATTTCGACTACTACTGGAACGATTTCGCCGCCAATAAGACACATTCGATACCCGAAGCAGATCGAAAGGCCTACGCAATCGCGTATTCACGCCCGGGACGCATGCACGCTGGCTGGACGTATTTCGTTTCGTTCCCGCAAGCCGCCACGGATTTTGCTGAGCTCTCGCAAACCAAACTGACGATGCCGGTTCTTTCCATCGGCGGAGAAAAATCATTGGGGGACGCATTGGCACAACAGATGAAGCTGGTCGCAACCGATGTGACTGTCGTCGTGTTAAAAGATACCGGACATTGGTTGATGGAAGAGCGTCCCAAGGAAACGATGGACGCGCTGATAAACTTTCTCTGAGGTTAGTAAAAAAGACGATTACTCCATTTGTGTTGCACTGCCGCGCGGCTATATGTACTGAACGGTATAAAAGTGCTATGATCGAAGCAAATGCAGCTACGGAAGCCCACTGGACGGCCCCGTTCATTCGATCTGGACGAAGCTCTTGATGCAGCCACCCAGGTATTCTGGACTAAAGGCTACGAAGGCGCTTCACTCACGGACTTGACGCAAGCGATGGGCATAAATCGCCCCAGCCTTTACGCCGCATTCGGTAACAAGGAAACTCTGTTCCACAAAACTCTCGATCGGTACGCCGAAGGGAGAGCAGCCCACTTGCGCGAGGCTTTGAAGCAACCGACGGCGCGCGCAGTTGCCGAACACATGCTCCGCCGAGCCGCGGATTTACTCACCGATCCACGCAATCCGACGGGATGCCTCATGGTGCAAGGGGCACTCGCGTGCGGCGAAGATGCCGATTGCATTCGACAGGCACTCGTATCGCGGCGAGTAGCGCTTGAGACTGCTCTGCAACGTCGCTTCCAACGCGCGAAAGAGGAAGGTGATCTTGTCGCCGATACAAATCCCGCCGACCTCTCGCGTTACGTAATGACGATCTCTCAAGGCATGGCAGTGCAGGCCGCAGGCGGTGCGAGCCGCGCGGATTTGCAACGCGTGGTAGCGACCGCGATGCGATCCTGGCCGGAGTGACAACTGACGAACCGGAACCCAGACCCTCGCTTCGCCGACGAGATTCTAGATAGTACGACCGGTAACTCAGACTACGCCAAATGGGTCATTGTAAGAACTCAAATCGAAGCTAACAGTTCGAACGCGCTCCGCAGCGGAATTCCGCCCCAGCCAATCAGTACTTCAGATAGGAGGATCTTATGAAAGGAATAACGTGTCGTATTCTGTCCGTTTTAGCGATCGCTTTGGTAACCGCAGCAGTATGTGGCGTTGCCTCTGCGCAGAGTGAGTTCACCACAACCTACTTTACCAACAACACAACCCCTGGCGCCCCAGCTGCAAAGCTGCGGTTCAGCAACGATGGTGATGCAGGCGGCAAAACGTTATGCGCCATGATCTACGTTTACGCCGCGAATCAGCAAATCGAGGAATGTTGCGGTTGCCCCGTCACTAAAAACGGTCTGGTCGAAGAGAACGTGCAAACCGACCTTCTGGGCAACCCGCTTAGTTCCCACGCCCCCAACCAAGGGGTGATCCAAATCATTGCCACGACTGATCCTAGTGTTTGCGATCCCACTGCCACTACTGCCACCCTCGCACATGGGCTCACCACGTGGACGACTCACATTGAGGACCAGGTCGGCACGGTGTTCCCAATTACAGTAACTCAGAATAGCGGAGGGGCCCTCTCGGCAAAAGAAATTACCGCTTTGCAAACGGACTGCCATTTGGTGACTACATTAGGCAACGGGGTTGGCATTTGCACTTGCAATGCAGAAGCTACCAACTAGATTCTTCTACCCGTATGGCGAGCGGTTTCCGCTCGCCATGGTTTTGTTTGATGAACTTTAACTCAGAGATCCGAGTTGTCTGTCTTAGGAAGGTGATCTTGCCACGGATACAGATCCCGCCGATCTCTCGCGATACGTAGTGACTCTCTCCCAAGGTATGGCGGTGCAGGCCGCCGGCGGCGCAAGCCGAGCAGATTTGCAACGCGTGGTAGCCACCGCAATGCGATCCTGGCCGCAGTAAGACTTGACGAGCCCTAGGCGGGACCTCATTTCGTCGGCGGACTCTGTTCTAAAGGTCGTGAGCGCTACGGCCTGCTTCCACACTGTACTTTCTGACAGTGCCCAAGTCCCTTGGCCCTTCTTATCCTCGATAGGAAGGTCGGCGATCACTTGTCCGTTTGATTCCCGGTGAACGATTGTGACGTAACCCCCACCCGTCAAATGAGACCGAAAAGGAGAAACAATTTTATGTATTTCACGGATGACTCGTTACTGCCTGAGAACCAGGCACCACTGATGATCACAGCCGCGCCCTACGGGCCAGTCTGGATGCCAGTGGACTGCACACCTGAACAGAAACTGCCCGTCACTTGGGACGAACAGGTCCAGGCGGCTGTGGACTGTTACAACGCCGGAGCAACAGTCCTGCACATCCATGTGCGCGACCCCAAAACCGGGCACATCTCAAAGAACTTCAACGAGTACAGCGATCAGGTAGGGCGCCTGCGCAAGGCAGTTCCGAAGCTGATCCTCCAGCTCGGAGGGTCGATCTCGTTTGCCCCCGAGCCAGGCGAGGAAGCGAAGTTTCAGAGCTACGACTCTCGCCATAAGCTCGCCGAGATCATTCCCAAACCGGACCAGGTTACGGTTGCCTGTGGTACCACCCTCTACGATCTGACAGCATTACACCCTGTCGATACCTTTGACGGAACACGGTTCACCAACCCGGCGATGCTCCATGCGATGGCAAACCTGGTGGCTGACTCGACGCCGGACTTCTATCTCGAAAACATCAAGCGCATGGTGCAGCACGGCATTCAGCCTTATTTCGCGCTTGCCCATGTGCACGGTCTCGAACTGGTGGAGCGCCTCATTCGCAAGGGCTACTACATGGGCCCGATGAACGGCTTCTTCACCATCGGCAGCGGGGGCGCATGCGGTGCGAATCCATTCGACCTGATGGAGCTAATTCGACGCACCCCGCATGGCTCCTTTTTCACCTACCAGACAACGTTTCGTCTGACCCACCCGGTCTCCGCGATTTGCATTGCGCTCGGACAACACACCCGCGCCGGTATCGAAGACAACCTGTGGGACACGACGAAGGGCAAGCGTATGTCGACCATCCAAATGATCGAGCGGCATGTGCGCATGGCACAAGAGCTGGGTCGCCCGATCGCTACCGCCGAACAGGCACGCCAGATGCTGAAGATAGGCGTCACCTACAAATCCACCGAGGAAACGCTCGCCAACCTCGGCCTGCCGCCCAACCGCCACCCCGGCAACATGGGGTTCATCGTGCATGAAACGGACGGAATGTACCATCCAGCAGCGCAAGGCGGATGCGGGCACATCCACGCCGGCGAGTGGGAGAAGGATCTGGAGCTTCCAGTTAAAGTTACGGCCGCCTGAGGCTGGCTCGGAGGTCCGGCCGCCAATCAAGTCCGTGAGGTCTCGTTTCGTGCGAGGCGGGACCTCGCGGTGCAACTCTATGAATTGTGGCCAATAGGACGGGAGCGAAATCATGAGCACAGAAACGAAGGAATATAAGGAAAGCACGAATGCGGTGACTGATCCGCCTACGGGTCCTTGGGACTCTGCTTTGGGCACGCTGCGCGAATTGGATCCGAAGTTTGCCGAGCTTTGCTTCAAGATGAGCACCAATCCATGGACCCATAGCGTTCTGCCACGCAAGTTTATCGAGTTGGTCAGCGTGAGCTTGAATGCGGCGTGCACAAATCTCAATGCGGACGGAACCCGCCGCCACATCCGCGCCGCGCTCGATGCGGGTGCGAGCCGCGAGGAGATATTATTCGTCCTCAAGTGCGCATCGGTCTTGGGGATTCATTGCTGCAGCCTAGCCGCTCCAATTGTTTTCGAAGAAGCCAAAGCTGCCAACATCCAGGTGACTCCACGAGCCAACACGGAGCCGACCCCGGCTTGTGATGCGATGCGCAAAATCGGACAATGGAACACGGCGTGGGATCCGTTCTTCGCACTCGATCCGGTATTTACGGACGAATTCATGGCGATGGGGGGCAGCATCTACAAGAGTGGGGTCATGACGACCAAGGAGGTCGAACTCCTAAGCATCGCGCTCGATGCTTCCTTCACGCACATGTACGCGCCAGGCGTCCGCCGGCACATCAACAATGCACTAAAGGCTGGCGCGACCATGGACGAGATCATGGAAGTGCTGAAACTCTGCGTCGCTCAAGGGGTTCAGACGTTCAACCTGGGACTGCCGATTCTGGCGGAAGAACTGGAACACCATTCATCAAACCAGAAGGTGGCGTGATTCATGGCGAACTATGTGGAGGTCGCGAGCACCGAGCAACTTCCACCGGGAAGAGGCACAGTCGTCGCGGTCGAAGGCAAAGACGTTGCACTCTTCAACGTCGATGGAACAGTCTACGCGATCGAGGATACTTGTCTTCACATGGGAATGTCGCTCGGAACTTCGAAGCTGGATGGCAAGATCGTCACCTGTCAAGGACACGGATGGAAATACGACGTCACCACCGGAAGCACGCACCCAGTTCCCGGAACCGGAGTCGCCGCTTATCCCGTGAAAGTTGTCGACGGAAAGATTATGGTGGCCACCGACGAAACTCTGAACCCGGCAGCTTGACGAAGACCTTCAGTGCCTGAGTGGCGGGAACCCGCCGCAGCATTCACAACCCTAGAATCGGCTCGCCACTGAGCCGTTGGTCGGCGACCCGGAAACTGGCTCGAAGTTGACGTTAAATCACGATTGCAACTACTTGAAACTTGGTCTCGGCGGCGCGCAGATTGAAGTAAACCAGCGGCTAATGTAGGTTTCGGCGTGAGCTTCTCCGCAGTAATGCCGTGCTCCAGTCGCTTCGGCGGCGGCAGAATTCCACCGGTGCACGGTTAGCTCAGAATCTCCACATCGAATCACGAACCAGTGCATAGGATTGCTGGTCACGATTCCGCAGACTTCGCATCTGAACTCGCGCTGGGTTGTCATGTGTGAATCGTATACCAGTCGGCCTAGGACGCAATAGAGGCGCGGCGCCTATTGGGTGTCAATACGGTCAAGTCCCCGATCTGCTCGGTTTTCACCGGACCGCGAAGTTGCGCCGCCTGTTCCATCATATAAATCTCCGGGATAATCTCAGCGATCAGGTGCCCGTGGCAGAAGAGACGCACCACCGAACTCTCAGAAACCACAATTCCGACCGCCTTGGTCGCGGCACTCATATTGGCAGCGGCAATGTGACGGCTGCCAAGTCCCAGCGGAACGTCCACATCCGCGGCTACAGCGTCGAGATAACGGCTAGCGGAAAGAACGATTCCGTGGTGACTCACGACGAAGCCGCCATCGAGTTGCGCCAATTCCTTTATAGTTCCACGAAGATTGGGATTGGTGATGTGGCGGGAGGACTCAGGATGCCCCAACAAAGGATCCAAGATTAAGGGCCGGGATCGGGCGAGAACCTCATTCTCATCTCCGAGGGTGAAGAGTGTGCCAATCCGTTTTCCCTCCCGACCCTCGCGGGCGATTTCGACTGCGAGATCGATCAACGGCTCGAGAACCTCCGGGTCGTATTCGGTTACCTCGCAGAGAATGCTTTCAAACATTCATCTTGCTCCTCGTTATGCGACTTCCGCGTGCTCTCTGATCTCTATTTCTTCTTTTTCTTTTTTCCCAGTGATAGAAACCAGTATGCCTTTCACGATCACGTACAGCACTGGAATAAAGAAGAGGTTGAGGACAGTTGAAAACAACATGCCGCCAACGATGGCGGTTCCAACTGAGTGCCGCCCCAGCTTCCCGGCCCCGCTTGCGAAATAAAGAGGCAGCACGCCCAGGATGAAAGCGAAAGACGTTATCAGGATGGGACGCAGGCGCAACTCACCGGCTTCGATTGCTGCGTCCGTGATCGATCGGCCTTGCTCGATCAACTGTTCGGCAAATTCGACAATCAAAATTGAGTTTTTCGCCGATAGGCCAATCAACATCACCAATCCGATTTGGACATACACATCATCCGCCAGGCCGCGCATCGAGATAAAGCTTAGAGCGCCGAGCACCGCCATGGGGACGGCCAGCAGGATGATGAAAGGCAGCGCGAAGCTTTCGTACTGCGCCGATAGGGTGAGATACACCACGAGAAGTCCGAGGGCAAAAATGACGATTGCCTTGCCACCAGCTTCAACTTCTTCCTGAGCCAGGCCCGTCCAGCTGAATGTCATGCCTTGCAGCATGTGCTGCTTGGCCAACTGCTCCATCGACTTAAGCCCTTCAGCGGAGCTATATCCGGGAGCCGCGGCACCGTCAATTTCCGCCGAGCGGAATAGATTGTAGTGATTGATTACCTGCGGCCCGGAAGTTTCCTTCAGAGACACTATATTTCCCAGCGGGACCAAGCCATTGGTGTCGGACCGAACGTAGTACTGCCGCAAGTCCTGCGCAGTCATGCGGAATGGTTGATCGGCCTGCACGTAAACTCGGTATGAGCGATTGTTGAAATCGAAATCGTTCACATACTCCGAACCCATGTAAACGCCGAGCGCCTGCGTCACTTGAGTAAGTGGAACTCCGATAGCTTTCGCTTTTTCGCGATCGATCTGAACCAGCTCTTGAGGATCGTTTGCCGTAAAACTGGTAAACAATCCTGTCAGATCCTTGCGCTGACGACTGGCTCCAACGATCTTGTGAGCGACCGTGTCAATGTCCTGCAAGGTGTTGCGGCCAAGATCTTGTAATTCAAACTGGAATCCACCGAAACTTCCCAAGCCTTGAATTGCGGGTGGTTCGAACGCAACTACGATTGCTCCGGGGACTCCGAACAATTTTGGCGAGACGCGGGCGACGATATCGCTGGCCGCATGCCCTTTGCCTCTGCGGTCGTCGATCGGCTTCAGCGGAGCGAAGATCAGTCCGTAATTTGACGAACTGCCGCCGGAGAGAGAGAAACCGGGGACTGCGAAAGTACCAAACACATCCGGATCCGCCCGCAAAATCATTTCGGCCTGCTTGGAAACTTCCGTCGTATAGGAGAGAGATGCTCCCTGCGGCGCTTGCACCACCACTATGAAATAGTTCTGATCTTCCTGCGGAACGAATCCCGTTGGAACATGTACGTACATGTAAGCGGTGGCAGCCAGCCCTGCGAAGAACAGGACGATCATGACGTATCTGATTCTCAACGCCCAGGAAATAGCTTTTCCGTAGCCGACTCCCACGCCATGAATTGCGTTGTCGATTCCATGAGCCGCTGTTTTGTATCCATTCGAGAGCCAGGAGATGTGCGTCCAATCAAACACGGAATACTTGTGTTCTTCGCCTCGCAACAGCAGGGCCGCCAGCGCGGGTGAAAGAGTAAGCGCGTTGAAGAGCGAGATCGCAATGGAGAATGCGATAGTCAGCGAGAACTGCCGGTAGAGAATTCCGGTGGTACCAGGGAAAAACGATACCGGCACAAACACCGAAATCAAAACTAGAGAGGTCGCTATTACTGCACTCGCAACTTCCTGCATAGCCACGGAGGTGGCTGTGTGAGAATCAGTGCCGTCTTGAGTGATGTGCCGCTGCGCATTCTCAATGACGACAATCGCGTCATCGACGACCAGTCCAGTTGCGAGAGTGATTCCAAAAAGCGTCAGCGAATTGATGGAGAAATGGAACGCATTGATGAACGCGAACGTGCCAATCAGCGAGACCGGGATGGTGACGGCCGGAATGATGGTGGCACGCCAATCCAGCAAGAAGAAGAAGATCACAATGATAACGATCAGTATGGCTTCTTCGAGAGTGGTGACGACTTCTTTCACCGAATCGCCCACCACCGTAGTCGTATCGAAAGCGACCACGTACTTAATGCCGGGAGGGAAGGACTTCGAAAGCTCGATTAACTCTGCTTTCGCGGCCTTGTCTACATCGAGCGCGTTCGCATTCGACAGCTGTTGCACTCCAACGCCGACGGCTTCGTGAGCGCTATACAAAAGGTTAGTGTCATAATTTTCAGCGCCGACTTCCGCGCGTCCAACATCTTTGATCTGAACAATCCCATTGGGAGTGTTCTTGATGACGATGTTTTCGAATTCTTTGGGATCTGAAAAACGTTCAACGACACGCAACGTCACTTGAAATTTCTGCTTGGGATCGGCAGGCGGGCGGCCCAATTGTCCGGCAGGTATTTCTACGTTCTGTTCCTGTAAAGCGGAAACTACGTCAGCCGCGGTGAGTTGTCGCGAAGCCAGTTTGGTCGGATCGAGCCAGATGCGCATCGCATATTTGCGTTCGCCGAAAATGAGTACGTCGCCGACCCCGGGAATTCGCTTCAATGCGTCTTTGACGTAAACGTCGAGATAGTTGGAGATGTACTGGTTCGAAAGACTGTTATCGGGAGAATAAAATCCGGCGGCAAAAACGAAGTTGGGATTCGCTTTGGTGATAGTCACGCCGGTGTTCTTGATTTCCTGCGGCAGGCGCCCCTGCGCCGTCGCGACACGGTTTTGCACGTCGACGGCCGCAATGTTCAGGTCATATCCCGTGCGGAAAGTCACATTGATGGTGCTGGTGCCGTCGTTCGAACTTGTCGAAGTGATGTAGTGCATCCCTTCAACGCCGTTAATCTGCTGCTCCAGCGGAATCGTGACCGCAGACTCGACCACCTGCGCGTTCGCACCTACGTAGTTGCTTGAGACGGTGACCTGCGGCGGGGCCAGCGCCGGATACAGCGAGATCGGTAGACTGGGGATGGAAACTGCTCCGGCTAGAATAATCAGCAGGGCGCACACCGTGGCAAAAATTGGGCGCTTAATGAAAAAATCTACCAATCTACACTTCCTTTCTGCCGCACCTTGTCTGCCGCAACATGCGCGCAGGCTGTTTCTTCCGTGCTTGCGTATTAGCTGAGTGGTTTGACGGGCGAACCATCAATCAAGAATTGGATGCCCGAGGTAATCACTTTCTCCCCAGGCTGCAAACCGCCTTGGACAGCGTAGTTGTTACCGATGGTGTCTCCGAGGGTGACGGCACGCTGCTTGGCAACGCTACCCTGGCCATCCTGAGTCGCGACGTAGACAAACGACTGTCCTCCAATGCGTGTCACTGCGAGCACGGGAACCGTTGCTGCGGGCGCGGTGCTCCAGACCACACGGGCTTTGACCAATTGTGCGTTCCGAAACTTGTCGAGCGAGCTGTGAATAGGCGCCTTCACCAGTATTCCCTGGATGGCGTTGTCGACTTGCGGCGAAATGAAATCAACCTTCGTGCTCTCGAGCAACTCACCCGTGCTGGTCACAATCTGTATCGGAAGGCCCATGCGGATATCCGCGGCTTTCTCGGTGGGAATATAGACATAGGCTTCGAGATCTGCATTCTCGTCCACCGTGGTCAACAACGTCTGCGGCGAAACGTAATCGCCGAGGTGCACCGGAATGTCTCCAACAACGCCGGCGAATGGCGCGGTCAGATGGTAGTAATCAAGTTGACGCCGCTCGCTGGCAACTGCTGCCTGCGCCGCTGCCCAGTCGGCTTTGGCATTCGCGTATGCCTGCTCTTCCTGATCGAGGCTCTGCTTGCTGGTCACGCCCTCTTCAAATAGTTTGCGCTGCCGCACTACTTCCAAAGCGTGGTAGTCATAAGTCGCCTTCTTCAGAGCTTCGTTGCTGACTTGCTGGTCGACTGTCGCTTGTTGCTTTAGCGGATCAATTACCATCAAGACCTGTCCAGCGTGAACTTTGTCCCCTGACTTCACCAGGATGCGTGTCAGCGACCCGTCCACCTGCGGCTGAATGCTGGCCGAGCGTCGCGACTTTATGGTGGCTACGTACTCATCCATTCGCGGAACAGGCGCAAGGCTCACAGTCTGCGTACTCACAGGCATTGCTTGCGGGGCGGGAGCCTTCGCATCTGTCTTGCCGCATCCAGAACTAATGAAAGCCGCTAGACCTAAAAGACCGGTAAATAATATGGAAGGTATTTTTCTCAATTTGATACCTCTGAAACTCCGGGGTTCTAAATACAGATGCGTAACGGTTTGAAGGGATTCAATATGTGTACTGACAGGTACGAAACTATCGGGGAGCCATTGATATATGGAGGCGGGCCGGAAAGCTAGCAGCAACCGGTCTTTTCTGTGTACGAATTATTCATCGCGGGATTCATTGGATTACCACGACCAAAGAGAGGCGTGAAGGTATGCGTGAGAATCCTGCCGGGATTAAAACACCTTCGTGATACTCGTGTCCTTCGTGGTTAATTGGTTTTGCCAGTCGTCATTCTGTTCGCAACGCCTCCATGGGATTGATCGACGCTGCCCGGCGTGCTGGCAGGTATGAAGCAAACAAGGCCGTGCAGAATAGGATCACGCCAACCGACGCAATCACGGAGAAGTCCATCGCGCCCACGCCATACAACGTAGTGCGCATGGTCTGGCCGACCAGCACAGATCCCACAAGACCAAGCCCAAGCCCGACTGCGGCAAGAAGCGATGCTTCCCTGAGAATGAGCCAGATGACACGCTGTTTACCTGCGCCCAGCGCGAGCCGTAGGCCGATCTCTTGAGTTCGCTGCGAGACCGCAAAAGCCATCAAGCCGTAAATGCCAACCGCCGCGAGCAACAAAGCAACACCCGCGAAGCCGGCAAACAAAACCATGGTAAATCTGTCTTCGGCGAGCGATTCGTCCTTCACCTGATCCAGCGTACGAAGCCGTTCCAACGCGATCTGTGGGTCGACGGAATGCACGGCCGCAGCGATCGTCTTGGTCATGGCACCTGGACCCTCGGCCGTGCGAACGCTAATCGTGACATCCGGAGATAACGACTGAGCGAATGGCACCTCAACCTCGGGATAAGCGTCGCGGAAATCCCCATACCTAAGATTGTGGAAGACGCCAACAATCTGCCATTCGACCGCTGGTCCTAACTTCGGCAGGCCCGGAATAATCTGTTCGATCGACACGCGCTGTTGCAGCGGATCTTTGCCCTTCAAGTAACGGCTCGCAAATTCCTCGTTCACCATCGCGACTCGCACGCTCGTAGCTGTGTCCTGCTCGTTAAACGTGCGGCCCTTCGTGACCTGTATACCGAGAGTTTTGAAGTAGTCGGGCGAAACCGATTGGAAACCGGTGTTCGGTTGCCGCGACGGGTCTTCATAAGTCGGACCCCCTACCACAGTGAAGGGCATTCCGTCGCTTGGTCCGCGTAGCGGCATACCCGTCTCGGTTGCGGCAGCGGACACTCCCGGCAGGGAACGAAGCACGCCGAGCATCTGCTGATTGTAGGCATTCATCTGCTCTGGATTTTCAAATCGCCCATGCGGCTGCGACAGCCCGAAGACAAGGACATGATCGGTTCGCACGCCAAGATCAACGCGAGTCAGATTCCAGAAGCTATGAATGGCAAGCCCCGCGCCCGCCAGCAGCGTCAAAGCCAGCGCGAATTCCCCGGTGATGAGCCCTCGACGCAATTTGAGACTGCCTCCACTTGTGCCTGAACGTCCGCCATCTTTCAGGGCCTCTCCCGGGTCCACACGCGATGCGTACCATGCAGGCGCGCTTCCAAAAAGGAGACCGGCCAACATTGTTGAGATCAAAGCTGCCGCCAGAATATGGATATCCAGTTGAAAATTCGCTTCAGAGGGCAGTATCCCCTCAGGCAAAATGCTGAGAATTACACGTAGCAATCCCACACCAAGACCGACTCCGAGTCCTCCACCGAGCAGGGCGATAACCAGACTTTCCGTAAGAAACTGGCCAAAGATTTGTCTGCGGCTGGCTCCCACGGAGCTACGAATCGCAATTTCTTTCTGCCGGACCGCTCCCTTAGCCAGCAGCAGATTTGCAATGTTGACGCAAGCGATCAGCAGCACAAATGCCACCGCGCCAAGAAGAAGCCAAAGGTTGTGAATGCGCTCAGGGGGAAGGAAGTCGTTCTTAAGGGGCTCGACTGAAGCGCCCCAGCCCTTGTTGGATGTCGGATGAGCCGCGGCAATACGACTCGTGACCGCATCCATATCGGCTTGCGCTTGTTGCAACGTAACCCCTGGCTTCATGCGGCCCATCGTGAACAGCCAGTGGTAGTCGTGGTTGATCTGTTCCGGCCGGAAGGCCAACGGAACCGCCAACTCAAAGTCGAATCGGTCCCCCAGTCCTGGTGCCAACACTCCATCGACGGTATAGGGTTGGCCATCGATACGCATCGTTTGGCCGACAATGTTTCGATTTGCACCGAGCCGGTTCCACAACTTGTAAGTCAGAATAATGGCGTGGTCCCGGCCCGGAATTCCTTCTTCTGGAAGAAAATCGCGTCCCAACAGGAACGGAATTCCCTGCATACTGAACCACCCCGGCGTGGGACGCATGCCCTGGAGCTGCTCGGGCTGCTCCTGCGTCGATAAGTTAAAGCTCCCGCCGGTCCAGGTAGCCAGTTGCTGGAAAGACTTATTCTGTTCCTTCCAGTCGAGGAAGTCCCCCGCCGACATTCCATTGTTGTGCCCGTTAACCCTCGACCAAACCATCACCAACTGATTGGCCTCAGGGTAAGGCAAGGGCGCCAGCAACACCGCGTAGACTACGGTGTAAATGGCCGTCGTAGCGCCAATTCCAAGCGTGAGGGTGGCGATAACGGCTGCCGTCAACCCCGGATTCTTCCGCAACACCCTCAATCCGTAACGAAGATTCCCGATTAGAGTTCCCACGTTTCCACCTCAATCAGCAACACTTCCGCAGCTTTGGGGATACATTCTCATTGCCAATCGAATGCCACTGAAAATAATCGGACTAAGGCATTGACTCCCGGCCAACAGTTGTCCGAAAGCGAGATCTCGTGTCCGTTCTCGAACACCTGTCATTGCAGACTTGCGGCGAGATATCCAATTCCCGTCTTTCCCTCAGAAATGCAACTGGGTTTCCACAGACTAGATTGCAGGCAATTTCTTTGTTCGCTCATCAGGTTCGTGCGAGAGCAGTTCTTCGTAGCAGCGGTAGCTCAGAACATTGCGACTGGTGGCTTCCTCAGTCAGCCGACAGCACCGGTTCTACCGGCCACCACTTAGTCGAACCGAGACAAGAAAACCGGCCACGGCATGCTCGCAGATGAAAAGGCGTTCCGTTGAGGGAGTTTTTCAACACCCACGCAATACTACGTCAATTGGCGCCGTCGAGGCCACCAAAGGTATTCGGGGAAGCGTGAGCGGACTAACGAAACCGTGTCGTTCGCGTCTATTTACTCATGCGAATAGTCGCAATCGTCCTACTTCTTGCCGCCGCGAGGGGACGGGCGGAACCCTCTGTCCAACTTCCGCCGGCCGATGCCATACGGATCGCTGAGTTTTACCATCTTGCGCCGCTCATCGAGGACAAGATCTGGCCTCACTGGAGCAAGGTGTCCGCACCGCTTCTGCTGGTCACCAATAATGCAGAGTTTCTGACTCATTATCCCGGTCCACCGAAAGGCTTCGCGAAACTCACCGGAGACACCTACGAGCGCCCACGACAGTTTCCGACGAACCTGCTGGCGACGTTCCCCGCGTTCGGACCGCCGTCGGTTATCGTCATCGGCGAACCAGAGAATACTGACGCGAAGACCAGCACCCCTTGGGAAATCACGCTGATGCACGAGCATTTTCACCAACTTCAGGACGCGCAGCCCGGCATTTTCGATGCGGTAAACAAGTTGGGTCTGGCGCGGGGAGATACTACGGGCATGTGGATGTTAAATTTTCCATTCCCCTACGACGATGCGAAGATTGACACGTCCTTCGCCCATGTTCGCGACCTCTTGTTGGCTGCCCTCCATGCGCCCGACCGAAAGAGATTTCAGCCACTGGCCGCAGAGTACATTGCTGCGCGAACTAAATTCTTTGCCGAGCTCGCGCCCGACGATCGCAAGTACTTGAGCTTTCAACTGTGGAAGGAGGGAATCGCCCGATACACACAGATCAAGTGCGCGGAAGCGGCTGCCGATTACCGTGCATCGTCCGACTTCGCGGCGTTGCCCGATTACGAACCATTCGCTGCCTACGCCGCGCACGCCCGTTCCGACACTTTGGAGGAGTTGACGAAAGTCGATCTCGCGAAATGGAAGCGGGTCGCGATTTACTCCTGGGGAGCCGCCGAGGGGCTGTTCCTCGACCGCTACTAACCAAAGTGGGAGGAAGGCTACTTCCTGAGTCCGTTTACGTTGGACCCGTACTTCGTATTCCCGCGTCCTACCAGTCAGCACCGCAGAACTTACTGACTGTTGATAAATTTGGTTTCGCCAGTTGACCTGCCTAAGATTCGCCCGGCCAGTCGAGAGCACAGGTGTGCTACCTTTTCTAACGATGCAACGACCAGTCCTAATCGGCAATATCCGAATCTTGCGGACAGCCTCAGCGGCGTGCCTCTAGCACTCAGAATTCGTTTCACTTATCGACCTCGTGTAGAGTAGCTCGTTCGACTCCTGAAGGCGCCACGGAGCATGGATCTTGCGGTTTGGCCGAACTCGGCATGAGTTGTGGAGATAACGCGGTAACCGTCCCGGTGATCGCATCCTGAATCAGCACCCCATTACGTTCCAAAGTTGACCCCGTAGCTCGATCGAGTTCTACTCGGGCTTTCTCGTAGATTGTTCGGGCGGTAACCAAATCCAGCTCGGCGACCGAAAGGTCGCGCTGTGCTGTCATGGTCTGGTAACTTGAGCCTGCTCCCAGGTCCTGCTCTTTCTTTGTGATCTCGAATGTGCGCCCGGCCAGATCTCTGCCCTTGACGGCTGATTCCACCCTGGCACGCGATTGTTCCAGGGCATACTGCGCATTCCGCACTTCGATCCGAATTTGCTTTTTCAACTGCTCGCGGCGCAGTTCGGCTTGGCGGTATTCGAGCTCGGAGCGGTACTGGTCGGCCTTGGCAACACGATTTCGAATTGGAATGCTGAGATTGAGTCCGATGTAATAGTCCGGAGAAGAATTATTGAATGCATTTCCCAGCGCGCCGGCGAAATTCGTGGGGACGGTCGATGTGTTAGGGGCTCCAGCTAAAACGGGATTGTAAGCCGGATTCAGAGGCCCCGCCAATCCTGATCCTCCATAGAATCCAACCAATGAGAGCGAGGGCAACAACGCGTTCGTCACGGCCTTGCGGCTGATCTGGCGGTTCACTAGATCGATGTCAGACACTGCGAGTTCGGTGCGATCCTGCAGCGCCTGCGCGATAAGGTCCTGAACGGATTGGCTTGCCGCTGGCTGTGTCGAGTCCAGACGGTCCGCGGGAACCACCGGCACAGCTTCCAGCACAGGATCGTCAAGCCTCCTGGTCAGAGCGTTCTTAATCAGCAATTCCTGCAATTGCAGCGTGGTGCGCGCGACGGTCAAATCCTGATCGCGCCTTGAGACTTCGGCTTCGGCGCGCATCACATCCATCTCGGGAATGCTTTCCAGCTGGAGCTGTTTCTTTGCGTTATCCAGCGACTGCTGTGCGAATGCCAATGATCGTTCGCTTACTTGCGCCTGTTCATAGGCATTGACCAAGTCCCAATAAATGTTCTCGATCTGCGTGATCGTGACGATCACTTGATCTTTGAAGGCGATGTCAGAAATCTTTTTGTTGTTATTTGCGATCCGGAGATAGCGAAGATTAGGGCCGAAGCCAAATCCTGCAAGCAATTGCTGCTGAAATGAAAACTGGTACATCGAAGTAAGGGTGGGAGACAGATTGTAGAAAGGGCTGTTGTTGGTTTGGCTGTTGTTGTTGAACTGTACTGAAATGCTGGTGCCAGTCGCAAAAGCCTGCGAATAACCGACATTGATTTGTCCGGTATTGAGCTGTAGCGAAGGCACGCCGAAAATCTGCAGACTGGCCTGAGGACTGGTTTGATGCTCTGCGCCGACCGAAGCGGTAATCGCGGGATCGTACGATGCTACGGGAGTTCCTACACCCAAGGTTGATTGCACCAATCCTGAGGCGCCCGCGCCCGCGCCGCCTGCGCCGCCGGTCGTGCCGCCAGCGCCCCCGCCAGGAGCTCCCGCGCCAAAGCCCCCTACTCCACCGCCAGGGGTCCCTTGCACGACTCCGGCATTCACGCCGCGAAAAACTCCGCCAGCCTTTGTGCGCAGTATGTCCGTGTTGGCGATCGGGAGATTATATCGGGCTATCGCCAGGTCGAGATTATTCTCAAGTGCCAGCCGGATCGCGTCTTTCAGCGACAAGTACAGCTTGTCATCGCGGATCAATTGCGCCAGCAGGGGAGAATTCGTCAGCCCCGGCTCAGGTACTTCAGTCGGCAAATACGCATTGAAAGGATTGCGCGACTTCGGCATGTCAGAGGCTACGGGTGCGTTCGTCTGCGCCCATGCTGTTGCAGCGAGACCGATGAGGAACCACACCAACAGCCGTCTGAACTGATCAACGCGTATGGTCTTTCTCATTGCTTCACAGCCTCATACGGCTGAAGCTCCGGGTTCGAAGTGTCACTCACCATCCAGCCGTCGCGGAGCTGAATCGTGCGCGAGCCATAAGCGGCATTCGCCTCCGCGTGCGTGACTTGCACGATCGTGGTTCCTTGCTGGTTTAGCGCGCGGAAGAGTTCCATGATTTCCTTTGCCTGCGAGGAGTGCAAGTTGCCTGTAGGTTCGTCGGCAAGCAATAGCGCAGGCCTGTGAATCACCGCTCGCGCGATCCCAACTAGCTGCTGTTGTCCGCCAGAAAGCCGGCTGGGATAGAGATCCTTTTTGGCGACGATCTGAAAAAAATCCAGTGTGTTCGCCACCAGGCTCTGCCGCTGGCTGTTCGGAACATCTTTGTAGGAGAGCGGCAGGTCGATGTTTTCGCTCACCGTCAGGTCGTCGAGAAGGTGGTAGCTCTGAAAGACCACGCCGATGTTGCGTTTGGCCAACTCGCTCCGCTGCTTGCGCTTCATGTCATGGACAGCTTGCGCCCGGAACCAGTATTCGCCTTGCCAGTTATCATCGAGCAGTGCGAGCACATTTAATAAAGAAGACTTTCCCGCCCCGGAAGGACCCATGATCGTGACGAACTCGCCTTCGCGGATCTCGAGATTGATTCGCCGAAGCACCCAGGTTTGTCCGGCCCGAGTGTTGTGACTGCGTTCTAGATTGCAAAGACGAATCATGCATGCACATCCGCCATCAGCTTTTTCAGTTCCTCTTCCCCCACCACCTTGCCGTCGAACAAATGGATTTCCCGCTGGGCGTGTTTGGCAAAGCGCACATCGTGCGTCACCATGCAGATGGTCGCGCCATCGCGGTGCAGGTTCTGCAGCAACTCCATGACCGCTTCACCATTGTGAGAGTCGAGATTTCCGGTGGGTTCGTCGGCGAGCAGGATGGAAGGCTTCCCGCCTAGCGCTCGCGCCACGGCGACGCGCTGTTGCTGCCCGCCGGAGAGCTGAGAAGGATAGTGACGCACGCGGTGCGCCATGGCTACGCGTTCCAGCGACTCCATCACCCGCTTTTTGCGATCGGCGGCGGGCATTTTCTGGCGGTAGGTGAGCGGCAACTCCACGTTTTCGTAAATTGTGAGATCGCCAATCAGATTGAAACTCTGAAAGATAAAGCCAATTTCCTGATTGCGAATGCGCGATCGGTCCACGAAGTCGAGGCTCTCGACGGGTTGGCCATTCAGCTGATATTTGCCTGCCGTCGGAGTATCGAGCAAACCGAGAATCGAGAGCAGCGTAGATTTGCCGCAGCCCGAAGGTCCCGACATGGCAACGTATTCCCCTTTGCGAATGGACAAATGCACTCCGGAGAGCGCGTGCGTTTCGACCTCATCGGTGTAGAAGATTTTCTTCAGATCTTCGACTTGAAGTAGCGGTTGTCCTGCGTCGGTCATGACGTTTGCCTCGATTGCTTCGATTAATTAAGCCGGACGCGATCCGTATTATCCCAGCGCGACATGTCGGACAAAATGACGGCGTCGCCTTCGCGCAAGCCTTCGACGATCTGGATCGAATTCACTGAGGCTCGGCCAACCTTTACTGGCACGCGTAAGGCTCCCTGCCCGTCAGGGCTGAGTTTGAACAAGCTGATGGTACTGTTCTCCTGCCCGAACGCCGGCCGGCCAACATAGAGCACGTTGTCCATCCGCTCCAGGTCGACGGTTCCATCCACGCTCAGTTCAGGCCGCGCGCCCTTGGGAAGTTCCCCGGTGAGTTTGACATCGACCGTCACCGTTCCGTTTTGTACTCCCGGATCGACTCGCATCACTGTGCCGGCAATCAACCCGTTGTGAGTATCGATCGACGCAAGTTCGCCAATCTGCACGTCGCGCGCTTGGGTCTCAGCGACCTTCAGAGTAGCCATCAAATGCTCGGGCTCCACCACCTTTGCCAGCATGGTTCCAGGCAGCACGTGCTGGCCGACTTGGAGCGGGAGATCCACCAGCACGCCATCAATTCCCGCTCGCACTTTCAACGCGTCCAACTGCTCTTGTTTGAGCTGCGCCAATGTCCGCATCTCGTCGACTTTGGCTTGCTCTTGCGCCATCTGCGACTCGATCGCTCGCTGATTGGCGGCGAGCCGCTGCGTTTCAAGGTCGTTTCTCGTGGTGAACTCGTCCGCCTTGCCCCTGGAAGACTTGTAGGCCAAGCCTGAGATGACGCCTAATTCGTACAGCGCCTTGTCTGTGTCGGCCTGCCGTTGTGCCTGTGCGTCGTCCGCGTGCACGGTGGCGGCGCCGGCTTTCTGGTTCATCAGATCGCTTTCCAGCTTCACTCGAAGGTTCTGGTATTCGGCTTCGGCGGCCTTCAATTGAAGCTGCGCGTCAACCGCGGCTTGTTCCGTCTGAGGGTTTGTCATCTGCAGCAAGATCGTGTCGGCCTTGATCTGCGAGCCCGGCAACATAAGAATGCGAACGACGGTGGCCTCGGTCTCCGCCGGTATCTGACGTACCGCCTCCTGGGTGGGCACCAGCGTCCCCAACCCCCGCACCTGGCGCAGCATCGGACCGCGCTTGACTGTGTCGGTCCACACGGTTCCGCGCTCAACCGTAGGTGCCGCCGGCTTTAGGCGTGAAACCCCAACTGAGACCGCGGCCACGGCTAAGATGACCGCTGCCAAGATAAACAGCTGGCGACGACGTTTCTGAGTCTTGAACTCGGGCCGAGCGATGTCCATTCGATTGCAAACTCGTTTTTAATGTTAGCTAACTGACGAATTACAATATCACGGATCTATTTGCTTGCAAAGTCTCCGAATCCTGCTGTTTTCAACTCTCTCGCAAGGCGACGATCGGGTTCACCCTGGCCGCGCGCCGCGCCGGGATGTAGCTCGCCAAAAGTACAACCACCATGAGGATCAATGGCACAGCGATAAACACTTCCGGATCAATAGGACGGACTCCGTACAGCACGGTGGAAATCAGCGGAGCCATGATTCCCGACAAGAGCAGACCGATCCCCATTCCGATGCCGGCCAGCCCCACGCCCCGGCTCACAATCATTTTCCCAATGGTCGAGGGCATGGCACCCAACGCCATGCGCACTCCAATCTCATGAGACCGCTGGCCCACCATGTAGGCCAACAGGCCGTAAATTCCGACCGACGCCAAAAGAAGCGCCACGACTGCGAACACCCCCACCAACTCCGCGGAGAAGCGACGCGAAGCCAGGGAACCATCAATGACCTCATTCATCGTACGTACGTTGAATACTGGCAGATCCGGATCGACTGCCTGTATCTCACGGCGTATGAGCGGCTCCAGGCTGGTGGCGGACAAAGAGGTCCGGACCATCACGCTCAAATTCCGGAGTCTTGGAACCTGGTAGATCGGTGAGTAGATGTGGGGGCTTCCGGATTGATCGAGACCATCGTTCTTGATGTCCTTGATCACTCCAACTACGGTCGACCACGGCGGGTTGGCTGCGCCCCTAAAGCTCCGCATGCTCAAACGGCGGCCAATGGGATCGCGGTCCGGCCAGAAAGTACGAGCCGTAGTTTCATCGACGATGACGACCAGTTGTTTGCCGGGCTCATCGTCTTCAGCAAAAAAACGTCCACGTACCAGCGAAGCTTGCAACACCTTGAAATACTCAGGGGTCACGCTGGTGGTTTCAGAAACCAAACCTTTGCCAGATTCGTCGGGGCGATCCTCAATGTTGACGGGGCGTCGCTGCGACAAGTGGGCCACTGGGGTGACTGGTAAATCAGTGGTCATGGAGGCGAGATCAACTCCCGGAATGGCACTCACGCGCCGCACAACCTCCCGCACAAAAGAATTCAAAATTTCGGGCTTGGCGTAGCGATCCATGTCAGGATGGTTGGGCACCGGCAGCCAGAGATTGGCAGCGACAATTCTGGATGGATTGAAACCAGGATTTTCCTGCAGCAGTTCCCAAAATGTCCGCAACAGAAGGCCTGCTCCCACCATGAGCACCACCGCCAAGGCTGTTTCTGAGCCGATCAGCAGACCGCGCAAGCGGCTCGTTTTACCACTGGTGCCGGAGCCCCGGGCTCCTTCCCGGATGGCCACAGCAATTTCCGCTTTCGAGGATTGCAGGGCCGGAACCAATCCGAAACCGAGCCCGGCAAGCAGGGAAACCAGCAAGGCGAAAGCCAGCACTGTCCAGTCCACCTGCGCCTCGGCCAGCCGGGGAATTCGGGCGGGCAGAAACTGCACAAAATGCAAAGCTGACATTGCGGTCAGGACACCGACAATGCCGGAGACCAGAGAGAGAATCATCGACTCGGTGAGCATTTGACGAATCATGCGCGAGCGGCTTGCTCCCATGGCCAGCCGTACTGCCATCTCCCGTTGCCTTCCGGAAGCCCGCGCCAGGAGCAGGTTCGCGACGTTGACTGACGCCAGCAGGATGATCAGGACCACCGCGCCCATCAACACCAACAACATGGGCCGGACATTACCGACGAGCGACTCCTGCAAGGGCTCAGCCTCAATCGACCAGTCGGACCCGGCTGGATAGTAGGTGGGATATTCTGCCCGCAGCTGGGACGCGAACGCGTCCAACCTGGATTGCGCCTGCTCCCGGCTGATTCCAGGCTTCAAAAGCCCGATCGCTCCGGGCAGCATCCTCAGGCCGCGATCAGGTTTTGGGAAAGGATCGGCCTTGAATCCCGCTGTTATCCATATTTCGACATCCGTCGAAACCGTGCTGCCCGGATGGCGGAATCCAGGCGGAAGAACACCGACAATCGTGTAGGGATCATTGTCGAGTTGCACCTTTCTTCCCAGAATTCCAGGATCTCTGCCGAACCCTCGGGCCCACAGGCTATCGCTGATCACGACCGCTTCGGCGAAACCCCGCTCCTCGTCACCCGGGCCAAACACCCGCCCGATGTGCGCTGAGGTACCGAGCATTGAGAAATAGTTAGGACTGACGCCCTGCGCTTCGAGACGTTGCGGACGCTCTGTGCCGGTCAAGTTTGTATCGGTTGGCCAGGCTACGGTCACTTGATCAAAGACGCCCGCCCTTGTTCTGAGATCGTCCAGTTCGGGAACGGAGAGTCCAATATCCCGCGCGCCCACCCCGCGATTGCTGGCGACGATCTTCACCAACCGGTCCGGGTGCGAAAAAGGAAGCGAACGCAACAAAACCGCGTTCACAATGCTAAAAATCGCCGTGTTCGCGCCCACCCCCAAAGCCAGGGAAAGCACCGCTACCACGGTAAAACCGGGACTCTTCCAAAGCAGCCGCAGTCCGTACCGCATATCCTGCAATAACGTGGTCATCAAAACCCCCTCGACTTTTTGACGTGGGCGAATCCCATCAGTTTTGAAGCGCCTGACGAGCATCGCGTTGAAAATTCATCTTGTTCATCAAGTCTCCGAACCGTGGATCATCGCGAAGCGGGTCCATCACCGGATCAATCCTGCTGCTTCAACTCGATTGCACATTCGTATTTAATATTAGCTAACTGACGAATTATAATATCACGGATCTATTTGCTTGCAAAGTCCCCGAATCCTGCCTTTTCAACTCTCCCGCAAGGCGACGATCGGGTTTACCCTGGCCGCGCGCCGCGCCGGAATGTAGCTCGCCAAAAGTACAACCACCATGAGGATCAACGGCACAGCCATAAACACTTCCGGATCAATAGGACGGACTCCGTACAGCACGGTGGAAATCAGCGGAGCCATGATTCCCGACAAGATCAGGCCGACCACGAGTCCAATGCCAGCCAGCCCCACCCCCCGGCTTACGATCATTTTCCCAATGGTCGAGGGCAGGGCACCCAACGCCATGCGCACTCCAATCTCATGAGACCGCTGGCCCACCATGTAGGCCAACACGCCGTAAATTCCCACCGATGCCAGCAGGAGCGCCAGGGCCGCAAACACGCCCACTAATTCAGCGGAAAAGCGACGCGAAGCCAGAGAACCGTCGATGACCTCATTCATCGTACGGACGTTGAATACCGGCAGATTGGGATCGACTGCCTGTATCTCACGGCGTATGAGCGGCTCCAGGCTGGTGGCGGACAAAGATGTCCGGACCGCCACGCTTAAATTCCGAATTCCTGGAGCCTGGTAGACTGGAGCCTGGTAGATGGGTGAGTAGATGTGGGGATCTCCGGATTGGTCGAGGCCATCACTCTTGATGTCCTTGATGACGCCAACAACGGCCCGCCACGGCGGATTGGTGTCCGCGCGCGCAAAGCTCAAACGCCGGCCGATGGGATCGCGGTCCGACCAGTAGGTACGAGCTGTACTTTCATCGACGATTACCACCAGTTGTTTGCCGGGCTGATCGTCTTCCGCGAACAAACGTCCACGTACTAACGAAGCCTGTAACACCTTGAAATACTCAGGGGTTACACCGGTGGCTTCGGAAAACAGGCCTCTGCGCGACTCGTCCGGACGGTCCTCAATGTTGATGAGGACGCGCCGCGACAAGTGAGTGACTGGCAAATCGGTGGTCATGGAAGCGAGTTCGACGCCCGGGAGAGCCCGCACGCGCCGCAGAGCTTCCCGCACAAAGACGTTCAAGATTTCAGGGTGGGCGTAGCGATCCATTTGGGGATCGTTGGGTATCGGCAGCCGCGTAGCAGCAGTGACAATTCTGGAGGGATTGAAGCCGGGATTTTCCTGCAGCAGTCCCCAGAACGTGCGTAACAGCAAACCCGCTCCCACCATCAGCACCACCGCCAGGGCCGATTCCGAGGCGATCAGCAGCCCGCGCAAGCGGTTGGTCTTACCGCTGGTACCCGACCCCCGGGCTCCTTCCCGGATAGCCACAGCAATTTCTGCTTTCGAGGATTGCAGCGCCGGAACCAAACCAAACCCCAGCCCGGCAAGAAGGGAAACGAACAAGGCGAAACCCAGCACCGTCCAATCCACCTGCACTTCGGCCAGCCGGGGAATTCGGGCGGGTAGAAACTGCACAAAGTGCAAAGCTGCCATCGCCGTCAAAACCCCAACAATGCCCGAGACCAGAGACAGAATCAGAGACTCCGTGAGCAACTGCCGAATCATGCGCGAGCGGCTTGCTCCCAAGGCCAAGCGCACTGCCATCTCGCGCTGCCTTCCGGAAGCCCGAGCCAGGAGCAGGTTCGCGACGTTGACTGAGGCCAGAAGGATGATCAGCACCACCGCGCCCATCAGCACCATCAACATAGGCCGGACATCACCGACCAGGGACTCCTGCAAGGGTTCAATCTCAATCGACCAATCGGACCCGGCAGGATAGTCGGTGGCAAATTCTGCCCGCAGCTGGGCCGCGAAGGCATCCAACCGCAACTGCGCTTGCTCCCGGCTAATTCCAGGCTCCAAAAGCCCGATCGCTTCGGTCACTATCTGCACGCTACGCGCTGGCTTGGGGAAGGGATCGGCCCGGAATCCCCCGGTTAGCCATACTTCCACATCCGTGGCAACCGTGCTGCCCGGATGGCGAAATCCGGGGGGAAGAACGCCGACAATCATGTAGGGATCTTTGTCGATTTGCACCCTTCGCCCCAAAATTCCGGGATCTCTGCCGAACCCTCTGGCCCAAAGGCTATCGCTGATCACGATCGCTTCTGCGAAACCCTGCGCTTCGTCGCCCGGCCCGAATACCCGCCCGAGGTGCGCCGAAGTGCCGAGCATAGAGAAGTAATTGGGACTGACAATCTGGATTTCGAGGCGTTGCGGACGCTCGGTACCGGTCAAATTAGCGGCGCTTCCTCTGATAGCGGTCACTTGGTCAAAGACGCCCGCTCTTGTTCTGAGATCGTCCATTTCGGGAACGGAGAGCCCAATATCGCGCGCGCCCACGCCGCGATTGTTGGCGACGATCTTGACTAGACGGTCCGGATGGGCGAAGGGAAGAGAGCGCAACAAAACCGCATTCACAATGCCGAAAATCGCAGTATTCACCCCGACGCCGAGAGCCAGAGAAAGAACCGCAACTACGGTAAACGCCGGATTTTTCAACAGGAGCCGCAGTCCGTGCCGCACGTCCTGCAATAACGTAGTCATCAGACCCCCTCGATCAGGCTAAGATGCATAGCCCGAACCCGAACTGTTTTCAACTCTCTCGCAAGGCGACGATCGGGTTCACCCTGGCCGCGCGGCGCGCCGGAATATAGCTGGCCAGTAGCGCAACCACCATCAGAATGAGCGGCACGGCTAGAAACACTTCCGGATCAAGCGGTCGGACGCCGTACAACACAGTCGAAATCATCGGGGCCATGATTCCCGACAGTATGAGACCGATCCCGACTCCGATGCCGGTGAGTCCAATGCCCCGGCTCACAATCATTTTCCCAATGGTTGAGGGCAGGGCGCCCAACGCCATGCGCACTCCAATCTCGTGCGCCCGCTGACCTACCATGTAGGCCAACAGACCGTAAATTCCCACCGACGCCAACAGAAGCGCCACCACGGCAAATACTCCCACCAACTCTGCGGAGAAGCGGCGCGAGGCCAGAGAACGGTCGATGACCTCATTCATAGTGCGTACGTTGAATACCGGCAGATCTAGATCGACTGCCTGTATCTCACGGCGTATCAGTGGCTCGAGGTTGGTGGTGGACAAAGATGTCCGGACCGCCACGCTTAAATTCCGGATTCCCAGAGCCTGGTAGACTGGAGCCTGGTAGATGGGTGAGTAGATGTGGGGATCTCCGGATTGGTCGAGGCCATCACTCTTGATGTCCTTGATGACGCCAACAACGGCCCGCCACGGCGGGTTGGTGTCCGCGCGCCCAAAGCTCAAACGCCGGCCAATCGGATCGCGGTCCGGCCAGTAGGTACGAGCTGTGCTTGCATCGACGATTACCACCAGTTGTTTACCGGGCTGATCGTCTTCCGCGAAGAAACGTCCGCGAATCAACGAAGCCTGCAACACCTTGAAATACTCAGGAGTTAGACCGGTGGCTTCGGAGAACAAACCTCTGCGCGACTCGTCCGGTCGGTCTTCAATGTTGATGCGGCTTCGCCGCGACAAGTGGGTGACTGGTAAATCAGTGGTCGTAGAAGCGAGATCAACTCCCGGGATAGCGCGCACGCGGCGCAAAGCTTCCCGCACAAAAGAATTCAAAATTTCGGGCTTGGCGTAGCGATCCATATCAGGATTGTTGGGTACCGGAAGCCAGAGATTGGCAGCAACAATTCTTGATGGATTGAAACCAGGATTTTCCTGCAGCAGTCCCCAGAACGTGCGCAATAGTAGCCCCGCCCCTACCATCAGCACTACCGCCAGAGCTGACTCTGAGGCAATCAACAGCCCCCGCAAACGGTTGGTTTTTCCGCTGGTGCCCGATCCTCGGGCTCCTTCTCGAATGGCTGCTGCAATTTCGGCCTTCGAAGATTGAAGGGCCGGAACCAAACCAAACCCGAGCCCGGCGAGAAGGGAAACTAACAGGGCGAAGCCCAGCACCGTCCAGTCCACCTGCACCTCGGCCAGCCGGGGAATTCGGGCGGGTAGAAACTGCACAAAATGCAAAGCTGCCATTGCCGTCAGCACCCCGACAACGCCCGAGGCCAGAGACAGAATCATCGACTCGGTGAGCATTTGACGAATCATGCGCGGGCGGCTTGCGCCCAGGGCCAGACGCACGGCCATCTCCCGTTGCCTTCCCGAAGCCCGGGCCAGGAGAAGATTCGCAACGTTAACCGAGGCCAGTAGAATGATCACCACCACCGCGCCCATCAGCACCAACAACATGGGCCGGACATTGCCGACCAGCGATTCCTGCAAGGGCTCAATCTCAATCGACCAGTCGGACCCCGCCGGATAGTCGGTGGCGTATTCCGCCCGCAGCTGGGACGCGAACGCGTCCAACCTGGATTGCGCCTGCTCCCGGCTGATTCCAGGCTTCAAAAGCCCGATCGCTCCGGGCGCTACCCGCAGGCTGCGATCAGGTTTCGGGTAGGGATCGGCCCTGAATCCGCATGCCGCCCATATTTCGACATCCGTGACAGCGGTGCCCGGATGGCGGAATCCGGGCGGGAGAACCCCGACAATCGTGTAGGGATCATTGTCGAGTTGCACCTTTCGCCCCAGAATTCCGGGATCTCTGCCGAACCCTCTGGCCCACAGACTATCGCTGATCACGGCCGCTTCAGCGAAACCCGGCACCTCGTCGCTAGGGCCAAACACTCGTCCGATTTGCGCTGAAGTGCCGAGCATGGAGAAATAGTTAGGACTCACAACCGCTAGTTGGTGACGTTGCGGACGCTCTGCGCCAGTCAAATTAGTGTCGCCTGTGTTTATAGCGGACACTTGCTCAAAGACGCCTGCCCTTAATCTAAGATCGTCCAGTTCGGGAACGGAGAATCCAATATCCTGCGCCCCCACTCCCCTATTGTTGGCCACGATCTTCACCAACCGGTCCGGGTGCGAAAAAGGAAGCGAACGCAACAAGACGGCGTTCACAATGCTAAAAATCGCCGTGTTCGCGCCTACGCCCAAAGCCAGGGAAAGCACCGCTACCATGGTAAAACCGGGACTCTTCAAAAGCAGCCGCAGTCCGTACCGAATATCCTGCAATAACGTGGTCATCAAAACCCCCTCGATCGGGCTAAGATACATTCATCATACTTTTGCTGAAAATGTAACGTTTCAGTCACGGTTCCGTAAGTCGCGCCAACTACTCCCGATTTCGAAGCCGGCCCGGGATTTAGTTTTGCATCGAACCACTTCCGCTTTCATTCATAGCGAACTGCTCGGTGACTGCGTTTTTGAGTGCTACCGCCCGCCTGGTATCAGCAGTTGCCTTGCTGACGCAAGAAATTGCCCACAAGGTCTGCGGTGTTCGGGACGACTCCAAGCTGCTGAAAGAAGCCTAGCGATTCCACCAGCACCCAGTCCTCGACGATCTTGCCCTGAACGACGCGGTGGACGGTGAACATCCGTATCTGCATCTTCTTGCCGCTCGCGGGAATTCCCAGCCACGCAGTCTCGTGCGTGCCCTCCATCAGCAGTTGCATCACGACACGATCGCCTTCACTTAACATCAGTTCGACGCTGAATCGGAGATCGGGGAAGCTGGCGATCCAGCCCGCAACATGCTCCTTGATGGCCTGCGGGCCGCGCGGCACTGCATCGACTGGCGAACCCGACCGCAGCTGATGGGTTACGCAATCCTTAGCGAAGATCGCGTCCGCCACATCCAACCGGCGTTCATTCCACAACTCCTCCACGAACCTGTTAAGCAGTTGTTTCGGATCATCCATCACGCTTCCTCCTGACAGAATCGACAAATCTCCAAGTCGAGGTTTTTTGAATACCTTGCCGCATAGACGCTATTGTTGCGAAAGGCTCAAGGGCGTTTTGTTCATCTGACATTTTCCTTTCACATTTTGAGTTCGGTTTGGATGAGGCCGTCGTAGAGGCCGATAGTCGCAAGATTATGGTGCGTTTCCTGCGTGCGCTCATGATGGACGACGTGCAGGCCGAAAGTCGGATGGCTCTCAAGAAGAGCCGCATGTTCCCGGCCGCCGGCATCGACCGTGACGTAGGGAGCCGGATAACGCTGCGCCGTTGTAACAGCTGGCTTTGGGGGCGCCCGTCCTACACAACCTAAGCACGCCATGCTTCCTACTCTTATTTCTTGGCAGTCGGCGGCAACACCCCGTTCAGGCGCAGATACATTGCGGCTTCGGCGTAGTGGTCGGCCCAAGCACCTGCGAGGATCACGCTGGCCCAGGCACGGGAACCCTGGCGTCCGGGGAAGATTTCCGTGGTCTCGGCTAGTCTTGAGTCGTCCATTTTCGCCAGCGCGTCGGAACAGAAATCGAAGGATGCTTTGAGCGCGGCCACGAGCTTGTCTTTCGAGTCCGTCTCTCTCACCTCGTCGACCTTGGGAGCGGGGACAGCAGCGGCCTTGCTGCATAGCAGATCATTTGTTTCGGCTATGTGGACGACGAGATGGCCGAATGTCATCTGGTCGGCGGTGGGTTTGTAGTTGAATTTCTCGGCGGGCATGACCTCGACGGCTGCGACGGTGTTTTTCCGCCGGCCGGGCAGGATATCTCGTAGGGCGGAGCTGACCGGGTCCTTCATTGGCGCGGGCGTTGTTTGTGGAGCCGCCGAGGCTGCGAGTAACAGCAAGGCAGGGATCACAAGAGTTCTCTTCATTTTGTCCTCATCTTGGTGAATCGGGCGGACTGCCGCAGCCGCAATTTCCCGCACATCAGCCTTCAGGCTTTACGACCATTTCTTTGAACACGTATAACAATTTCATTTCAAAATAATTTCACGAAACAATTCATAGCCCAGAACTTTTCTGTATTCATTCCGGGCCACTCTGGCCTTGTTCTGACACTCGGTGCTACAGATTACTTTCTTGGCCACTTCTTCTTCCTCGACGCCTCTATCTAAACCCGCCATGTTTTTATAAGTGATCCAGAGAATCACATTGGGCTGACCCGGTGATTTTGGAGTGAGCCTGAAGACCTTGTAATCGATGATTAGCCCAGCTTTCTTCGTGGCTTCCATGGTCGGCTTCCATGTCGAATTTAGCCAATCGATGTACTCTTCAAAATGCCCGTACTCAACTTCTATGTTGGCCACCAGAGTGACCGGGCCCTCGGTATACGCGCGCTCATCTTTATCTTGTTGCTGGGCACGTGCATTAAGCGAAAGGGAGGTTACGATTACCGCCACTAACGTGGAGACCAGAATGCGATCCCCCAGATTCATGCGCAGAAAGCTAGAGCGCATTGAAGTTGCCAATCTCGATTTCATTCGCTTCTTTTCCTCTTGTAGGCCCTGTCGGCCACAGCGTCATCCCAACGCCAATACGTTCTTGGCGATGCTCCTGGTCACGGAACGTATGCCGCGAAGAACCAGCGTTCGCAGGAAAAGTGACATGCGGCGTCCGACATGAGACAAGCGGTCAGAGTTAGCCGTCAAAACACTGCTGCCAACGGACCCGTTCACAGGGCAAAACCGGAATTCAAAATGTGGCAGCGGTATCCACCACAAACGTCTGGGCGGTTGGCGGCCAAAGACTTTGTACTTTCCGTTTCAAACGCTTCGTTACATTGAGGTCGCAGCATGTGGAGTCTTGAGCTCCTTAACCTTCCCGATCACGGTAGAGGAAGGGCCCTCTGCCGCTGCGATGGACGTCGGGTTGGCGCGTTTGCCAGCAACCGCCCGATGCCAGCTCCGCAAACCTGGCCCCGGTGGACCGGTGAAATTGCTTTGCCGAGAGAACTGGGCTCTCTCGACGGCCCTGTCCTCAGTGATGTCTCCTTGGAAGGTCCAGCTATAATCCGTGCCGGAGGGGTCGACACATCCATTGCTGCAGGCCACACCAGATATTGGACGGACGAGATGGATTTTGATCCTGTGTGCGTGGACGATTGTGGGACTGTTGTTTGCCGTGCGCAGGATCGTGCTGGTGAAGGTTCAGGGTATGCACGTCAGCTGGGTGGTCGCGGGTGCGCCCGAACTTGTCTACTGGTACGTATGGGCGGCGTACACACCGCTTGTGATTGGTCTGGCCAAACGGTTCCCGTTGACGGGGCCGAGGTTTGTACCTCATATAGCGATCCACACAATCACGTCGCTCATGATGGCTCCCCTGGCATCTGTCACCGAATACTTTCTGAGCCGTGGACTTCTGTGGTCAGTTTTTCGCATAACTGATCCTAGGGCGCTGCGCCTTCTCCCGACGTTCGCAGTCAGTGTTCTATCTATGAGCGTTACTGGCATGCTGACGTACTGGTTAGTTGTGGGACTGTATCAGTCTATCCACTTTTACCAGGCTGCTATGGAGCGCCAGACTATAGCGGCGCAACTGGAGACGCAGCTCTCCCATGCCGAACTTGAGAACCTTAAGAGCCAGTTACATCCGCACTTTTTGTTCAACAGTCTTCACACCATTGGAGTCCTGATGCAGGAAGACGTCGATGCTGCGAGCCGTCTGCTGGTCTGCCTCGGCGACTTGCTGCGCATGGCCCTCGAACGGCGGGAGAACGAGATCACCTTGCAGAGCGAGCTCGAGTTCGTCGGCAAGTATCTGGAGATCGAACAGACACGCTTTCATGATCGGTTGAAAGTTCACATGGACGTGCCACCTGACCTTCTCGCAGTCTATGTACCAAGCCTGGCGCTTCAGCCACTGGTTGAGAATGCCATCAAGCACGGCATCAGCGTCGATTCCGCCGCAGGCCGGCTAGAGATCGTTGCGCAACGCCACAACGGGAGAGTTCGGCTCTGCATCCGCGATGATGGCCCGGGTCCGGCACCGGGATCGCGCCTGCGATTCGGCGTCGGACTCACCAATGTCCAGTCACGCTTGAAACAGCTCTACGGGGACGAGTCGTCGCTGGAACTTACCGGAGGCGACGGTCGAGGCTGTGAGGCCATCATCACCATTCCACTGCGGAGTTCTCATGAAGACGCGAGTCCTCATCGTCGATGACGAACCGATCGCCCGGCGCGGTATCCGTCGCTATCTGGCCGAACACAACGGCATCGAAGTTGTAGGCGAGGCGGCGAACGGAATAAGCGCGGTGGAGCAGATCAATGAACTTAATCCCGACATCGTTTTTCTCGATGTGCAGATGCCTGATCTGGATGGTTTTGGAGTCATCGAGAATGTTGAGCCAGCGACCGGTCCCGCTCCCGTCTATATCTTCGTCACGGCTCACGATGCGCACGCCATTCGTGCATTCGAAGTGCACGCAGTTGACTATCTCTTGAAACCGTATGATAAGGAGCGATTTGCCAAGGCCCTGGTTCACGCACGCCAGGTCCTCGAACAGTGCAGGAAAGCAAATCGAGGTCTCGAACCACTGCTCCAATCCCTCCGTAGTCTCCGCCCGTTGGAACGCTTTGTGGTAAAGGACAAGAAGAGGATTTTCTTTGTCCCCGTTTCCAACGTTTTGTGGATCGAAGCCACGGGAAACTATGCCTGCATACACACCGCCAGCGACAGTCACCTGTTGCGGGAAACCATGGCACACCTGGAAGAGAAACTGGCGCCCCACCACTTCATCCGCGTGCGGAAATCCGCCATCGTGAACGGTGCCCGCATTAGCGAGATTCGTCCGATGTTCGATGGGGTATACGACATCGTACTGGCAGAAGGAACGGTGGTTACGTCGAGCCGCAGATACGCCCACAAGTTACGGGCGCTGCTGGAATCCTAGTCTTGGCAACTGGGATGCAAATTGCCGCGTCCCCGTCGCCTGTGGGGGGAGCGCGCGGCGGCGCTCACCTGCACCGTCCCGTTGCTGTTATTGATCATGGGCTATGACTACAACCGCCCACGCCGGATTGATCTTTAATTTCAACAGGACGGTCAGGGATTCGGCGGCGATCAGCCACGACGGCCATCCTTGTAGTGCATCGAGCGCGAGGCGAAATGTTACTTCCACCGTAGCCGAATCCCCTAACGATCGCCCTGTCCATCATTGGCGAGAGGCAAAAGTCCTCTACCGCCGGCGGCATCACATTTGGAAGCACGATTCCAAGTTCCTTCAAGTGCAAATCAGTGTGCTACATGCGTCCATCCCTCGGTTGTAGCGGCTACCACGGTCAGAAAACGGTCGATATCCTCCTCTGAGTTCATCAGGTGCGGCGCAATGCGAATGCGCCCCTCCCGCAATGCTACGACGACGTTTGCCTTTCGCAAGGCCTGATATAGGGCTTCGGTGTCGCGACGATCGGCAGCTTCAATACACCCGCACGCCCCCCGGCGTGATGGCTCAAGCGGGCTCGCAACTCTGCACGCGGGAGGGAGCCGTTCAAACAGTCGGTCAATCAGACTCTGACAGTGGTCGTGAACCAGCCCGGCACCGGTTCGCAATACAAACTTCAGTGATGCCTCCATCACTGTGAGATTGAAATTGAACAGCGAAGACCATTCAGTCACATCCCAACGGCTCATTGTTGGCGACTGCGGCGGGTCAACGAGATTTATCTGGGAGAATATGTCAGTCCCCTGAGAAAGCCAGTTATAGGGCCCTGCACGCAACCGGTCACGATGCTGCCTGTTCGTCCATAAGAAGCCCGTGCCCCACGGACCGAGCAAGTACTTGTATCCTGCGCAAACGAGGAAGTCGGCGCCCAAATCACTAACCGTGAATGGACAGGAGCCACAGGACTGACTCACATCGAGCAGCAAGAAAGCCCCATTCTTTCTGCACGCTTCGGCCAATCGCGGTGCATCAAGCATCGCCCCATTGTCGAAGCGCACATGACTCACAGACACCAAACGAGTTCTGGGAGTGAGTGCTTCGACAAAATCATCCGCGGTAATGAACCGATCTCGTGGTGTCACTATAGACAGCTTGATATCTTCGCGCTCTTCCATTGGCTTCCACGTTGCATAGTGCATCGGGAACTCCCCGCGCCCAATAAGAACTTCATCGCCGGGAGACCACCGTAGTGCGTACGCAACCATCGCGGCTCCCGACCCAGCACCGGTTGTCAGAGAAATGTCATCTGGATTCGCTCCAAGGAGTGTAGCGAGTGAGCCGCGCACACTGGCGGCCGGCCCAAAAAATTCCGCATCGCCGACCAAGTGCGGCAATTGCTTGGCGCGAATTGACAACCGCGCGGCGTCGAGTGCAACACCCGGAATTGCGGCATTGAACGCAAAATTCAGGTATGTCACACCATCCATCGGATGCCATGCATCTCGGAACGGGACAGATTCGGCAGCTGTTTCTCTCGTTTTCACGGCTAGCCTCTTTCGACAAATTCGGAGCACTGTTTACACGTAATCTTTTGGCGGACTATACTTCGTCTTATGACTAATTGTCAATATGAACCGCAGACCGCCTGGCATGGAGGGACTCTGAGTTTTTTGCGCGACCTGCTGGCGCCGCTTTGGCGCGCAGGTGACTCAGGTGGATCAGCGCGACACGGGCGCCTTCGAGAAGTGGAGGTACGGTTTGGGGTTGTACCTCGCGAATGAGCAATGTTGGAGGGCGCATGAGAACCCTAATCGTGGGTATTGGAGCATTGGGCGGACTGATTGCTGCCCGACTGCGGGCGGCCGGATCGCCCGTTTGGCTGGCGACCCGAAATGCCGAATCGGCGGCGAGGCTGAAGGCATCCGGGCTACGGGTGACGGGTGTGGGAGGCGCAGTGTCGGTCGAGACCGTGGAGGTCGCCCCCTTAGACGAGTATCTTACCGGCAGCAGGTTTGATCTGATCGTTCTGGCTACCAAGGCTCACGACGCCATCGAGGTAGCGTCAAAGTTGTCTGGGCTGCTCGAACCAGGTGGCACCCTGCTGCCGATCCAGAACGGCGGTGTGCCCCAGATACTCGGGGACCGGCTCGGGCAATGCGTGCTGGGAGGTCTGTCCAATCTTGGGGCGACCATAACTGAACCGGGTATTTACGAGCAGCGCAACGCGGGTCATCTACTGATCGGTGAAATTGCTGGTGGCGAAAGCAAGCGGGCGGAGCGAGTTCGTCAATGGCTTGGCCGCGCGGCGGAGCTAAGGGTCACGCCAAATTTTCGCGGGGCCGTCTGGTCGAAGCTCCTGCTGAACTGCTCGGTTACCACCCTCGGGGCAGTCGCGGGAGGGACGATGCGCGAGTACATCACCTCGTCAGAGGGTCGCGAGGTCTTCGAGCAAGCCTATGACGAGGCCCTGTCTGTGGCCCTGGCAAGCGGCGCACGACCGGAACGGATGATCGTCGAGCCGATGCCGCCAGCCTGGCATGGGCGCAGCGTCCCGAGCGAAGCGTACGACGCCTGGCTTGATCAGATACTCAAAGGCTACGGTGATGTCAAACCCTCAATGTTGCAGGATATCGAGCGCGGGCGCATTACCGAGATCGACTTCATCAACGGATACGTCGTAAGCATCGCTCGGGAATTCAGCGTTCACACTCCCGTAAACGCCGCGATCGTGGAGACGGTCCATGCGATCACGCGCGGGCAGTTGGCTCCGGACCCGTCGCTGCTGGAACTAATCCTGCAAGCGAGCCAATAAGCCTTTGGGTGATCTCTGCGTCGGCACTCTCAGAAAATTATTTGTCATCGTCGGCACCGCGCGCCATTCCTACCTTGTCCTAAGAGTGGAGGGCAAAGGTCATGAGCGCAACAATCGGCGATGTCGCTTGGCTAATTAACTCCGCAGCAGGTTCCTGCTGCGGAGTTCATCTCAAAGAAAGGACCGAAAAGTGTCAACAATCTACTGGACGAGTACCCAGACTTTACATTTGCGAAAATCTGTGCCACTATATTTCGTTAGTTAGCTAACTGTCACATTTATAGTTTGTTTAAGCGAACTATGCGGAACAGGGATCGCGTCTGGCGTAACACGGACGATGCCTGAAGCTGGAATCTGGAGCGCGGTTAAATCTGCCTCCGCATGTCGACCAGATGGTCGTGCAGGAATGCACAGCTGAACTGGCAAGCGAGGTGGTCTTCATTGCTCTTCCACCGACCAAGCTCGCGGATCGCGAACCGCGGGTTCGCGATCGCCGGACATAAGATCTTCACCAATGCCTCGGCGCACCGCATGCAGGCAAGCGGGATTATGGGAGGGTTTATGGAGACTCAGCCAGTCGCAATCAGAACCGCCACCAGCGTCGAAAACGGACACGTGCGGGAAGTAGTGTGCCGGGCCCACGAAGAATTGCGCCAACTCTGGCAACAGCGCGCGGAGGTGATGCGCCGGATCAGAACCGTCAAACGAACCATCGATGGTTTGGCTAACTTGTTTGGGGATGTTGTCTTGAGTGAGGAATTGCTGGAGCTGGCCGGTAGCAAGAGTAACAAACGGCAGACCGGCTTCACCAAAGCCTGCCGCATGATTCTAATGGATGCCAATCGCGCTCTGAATGCGCGCGATGTCTGTGACCGGATTCAAGAAAAACTGCCGCTAATGCTCGAGCGACATAAAGATCCCATGGCGTCGGTCACGGCCGTGCTGAATCGACTTGTGGCCTATGGTGAAGCTCGGGCTGTCGCTCTTGAAAACGGTCGCCGAGCCTGGAAATGGATTGCCGACTCGGGACCTGAGTGTGGGCCAAGCTAGCGGCTCACCTTCCTGATTGAGGCTATCCCGGAGGAAGGAGCATGCCTTCCTTCAGATGCCGCGTGACGAAGGCATACGAGGCTTATTCGACCTCATTGGATTAGGCTGCGGCCATGAATACTGGTCGGAGCCTCGTCCCAAGGGGTTCGGAAAGCACTTCCCCTTCTCGTTCACTGGAGCACGCGTCGACGATGTTGAGGGCTTCCGGGTTAAACTGCCAAAATTTCGACCTAACAGAAATGGTCGCCGTATCAGTACGCCAGCAACTGTATTTCCCGGACCATGCCCCATGTCAGGGGAAGCCATAGAACTCTCACCTCTTCTACAAAACCATTAACAACTGCGGGGATGAGTGAACGAAGAAGTGATGTTTCATTCCCTGCTTCGAAGCGGCCGATTCGAAGACGCGCGCTCCTGACTGCGGCCGGCAACGCCTTATTTAAGGGTACCGGTCCCCGTTGAGCCCGAAAATGGCATTTCAAACACTGAAGTGTTATGATGTTTAGGGAGTGTACTAATCGTATAATGATATCGACTGTCGCAATCCGAGCTCTTGCGAGCGAGCGCAGACTACAAATTCTCGAGTGGCTTAAGAACCCAACAAAACATTTCCCTCCGCAAATCGACGGCGATTTAGTGAAGGACGGGGTTTGCGGCTGCCTGATCGCACGCAAGCTTCGTGTGAGTCAACCAACCACGAGTAAGCATATGAAAATCCTGTGCCAAGCCGGACTGACCCGTCCCAAGAGAATCAAGAAGTGGACCTTCTACAAGCGTGACGAGGCCAAAATCAGGCAAATCAAGGAAGCCATTCTAGCGAAAGTATAGGGCCACGGCAGGAAAACACCACGTCATGGAGATCCACAGGGAGCGGGACGGAAGTTGGCCGCTGTCAGGCAACAGCGGCAGATACGTCGGCCGCAAGCCGCATGAATGAACGTCCACGATCGAGGACGGGAAGTTGCAACCACTCGGCCCAGTTTCTCTGTGCCAGGAGATTCGGCGTCATGAATGCAAGCCTTGCCGCGAAGAATTCGGGGACTTTCGCCATCGCGGCCTTGAGACCGGTGTCAGGCACTCGGTTGATGGTCTCCCGACTGCCGACTAAAAGCGTGTTGGCGTCCGATTTTTCTAAGATCATTGGCTAGGTCTCTTTCTGAGATAAGTCTCAATCGCCTCCTGCCAATGCGGCCCCTGTTGGCGGTCGCTTTGCCCTAGCGCTTGCACCTCCTCATTCGCCGAGGTGTCCAGAGCCGTGCGAACGTACGTCACATCCACGCTGGTGGTCGAAGGATCGACTGAGGTAAGTCGTACGTCCACTGTAGATGCCATAGCGTCTGCAACAAAAGACACGTACTGCATTCTTCCACCGGCCACATCGAACAGCGTGTTGATCCACACGCTCTTGTGGCGTCCGCGCTGGACTGTGAACACTGCACTCTGGATATCCTTTCCCGGCTGTGGGTACAGAAACTGAGGATTCCACTCGTCGCCTGCCCAGCTACGTTCCCCATCCGGGCCGAAGAGGGGCGCCGCACTGCTCAGGGGCGCATGGACGAGAAAATGAAAGCTGTTGCTGACGTGAGCCGGGGCAACAGGTGCTTGCGTCGATGCTGTGCTTTGCGTGTTGTTCATCGTGAAAATGGCGAATGCGAAGATCACCAATCCGGTGGCGATCATTTAGCCTCCTTTAACTTATGGCTGTCGGATGCGTGCAGCGTCATGCCATAGATACTCCTGAGCTGCTCGATTTCCTTCAGGGTCCGCGGGGAGAACGCGGACTTGCCTTCGAAGGCATGGAGCACGATTCCCTCAAGCAGGTCACCCAAACTCATATCCTTCAGCTCAGCCACCGCTTTCAGCATCTTAAGCAGCCGCTTTTCCAGGCGAACGCCCGTTTGAACGCGGTTGACTTCGATAAGTTCTTCCAATTTTGTAGGTACCAATATACCATAATACCAATGTACCAAACGGTTGACAAGCTAATTCGCGAGACTCATCAGTGAACTGCCTATCCGCCAACGCCTTTTCCAACAGAGGGCGCACTTCTCTGAATTCTGCAACAAAACGAGTGGCGCCAATCCGGGATGGATCTATCAAGCTACCGAGAGATGGAGCATTGGAAAAAATATTAAACAGCTTTCTCATCGTTCCCTGAATCCGATCATCGCCTCCGGCGAGTTTCACCCAATCTTCTTCTCTCGCATTGATCCCGAGGCCGGAACAGGCGACATTGAGCGGAGGCGAGTCAAAATGAGAACCGGCGAGCTTCCATGCAGTCAGTGCAAGATTGAATGCCGCTATCTGGCTGCAACGGGGATCTAGCTCCAGCCCAAACAGGTTTTCGCGAAGGCTGCATGTTCTCGAAAGAGCCAACATGGCCCTGAGCAGCCTGCTCGCGGTAGTCTGCGTGGGGCGAACCAGGTCCGGTGGAACTCTCGGCGAAATGGACCAACTGGCCGATCTTCTCCTCAAGCGTCATCTGGCTCAGGAGCTTGGTGATCCGTTGCTCGATTGCAGGATCGTTGAGCTGTGGCGCGGGCGCTTGCGCTCGAAGTAAGCAAAGGGCGCAAACCGTCCCGAGAAGCAAGACACGAACTGCACGCATTTCGAATCGCACATATCTGAGCCCCATGCACCCAGTATAGCGGTGCTAATTTGCCGGTCCAGGGCATCGGAAAGAGAGCAATCATCAATGCTGATACACCAGCGATGTTAAGGAATATGTCTTCCCGTCGGCTGTAACCCTTGTTTGCAAACAGGATCGCACCAACAGCAAACAGGAAGCCAACAAAATAACTCCTCATCGATCCCGCTTCTGTAACCGCTGGCAGTGCGAGACAGGACGCTTCTTCTTTGCAATTCTTCTCGATCTTCTTGCACTTTCCGGAGTGTTCTGGGTCATCACCGCATGGGCACTGCGCGTTTTGAGTAGCCCAATAATAAGCGCTCATAGAGCCACGCAAGCCAAAAGTGATTCATCCTTCCACCAAAGTCGTGGAATTGCGGCGATTTCTAGCGATTCTCAGGGGAATGCATCTGGGTTTCTCTGCAACCCAGACTCTATGGCGGAGGGAGAGGGATTCGAACCCCCGGTACCCTTTCAGGTACAGCAGTTTTCAAGACTGCCTGTTTCAACCACTCACACATCCCTCCGCTGCTTCTACATTACAACGCTGTGGTCCTTAGGTCGAGTCTGACCAGGCGGCAGCGGACCGCCTGGTCACTGTTTTATCGGGCTTGGATGCGGCGAGTAGCCACATAGTTTTCAGCAAGTCGTCGACGGAGGTGCCACGCCCGAAGTGAGCGTCCGCGAGACGCCATTCGACGGGAGGATACGACGCGCGCCCGGAAATCATCACGACCGGAACCCGGGGTTGCAACGAATGAATTTCCTGCACTAAATGGGAACTGGCGAGGTATTGCATTTCATAATCCAGAAGGGCGAGATCAAAAAGTACTTGTTTGCAGAGGCCAACGGCCTCCAAAGGATTACTGGCTGTGATTACATGAAAACCCGAGTCTCTGAGGACGCCTCCCAATAATTCTCTCGCCCTGGAATTGTCATCGACGTAAAAAACGGTGGTGCCTTGCTGGTTCATCTCCAGAACCTCCCTTCGATTTTGTGTGCTCAATGGGAACGGTTCCCGGGCGGCGAACTTGCAATGAGTTCAGTGAAGTTAAGTAAAGTTGGGTGATTGGGTTCCGGCAAATGAGCTTGAATGGGCCATCTGCGGAATGACAATATTTATGGAATACCTTGACAATTCTTTACCTTCCCGACGCGTAACTTTCTGGGCGGAAAAGTGTTTGCACAGATCTAGGTGGAAGGGAAAGAAGAATATGAAACTGCGAACGTTAATTCTTGGTGTTGGAATGATTGCCTCAACGCTGTCATTTTCCGCGCAGAGCGCGATGGCTTCTTCACAGGCAACAATTGATAGACAAGTTGGACATGAATTGAACATGCTGCCGCATGTGAACGTGTTCGATTACATGACATTCACGGTGGACGCAAATGGCACGGTCACGCTCGCCGGCGAAGTGACGAATCCAGTGCTCAAGAGTGATGCGGGAAATGTGGTTAAGAGAGTTGAAGGAGTCGAGCACGTGAATAATCAAATCCAGGTGCTGCCCGTATCTTTTATGGACAATGGTTTGCGCGTCCGCTTATACCGCACGATCTATGGCTATCCCGCGCTACAGAAATATGGGCTCGGCATTAATCAGTCGATCCGTATTATCGTGAAGAACGGCCATGTCACGCTGAAGGGCATAGTCAATAGCGAAGCAGATAGAGACATAGCCTTTATCCGTGCCAACGGCGTTCCCGGAATTTTCTCTGTCGATAACCAGCTCAAGGTTGTAAAAGGCTAAGTCATCATGCGCGGGGCCGAAAGGCCTCGCGCATCCGAGAAACCATTTCTGTCCCACAGCCCCTCTCAGAAATCGCCCTGCTATACTTTTCCCAACCCAGTAAGCCCATTCCGCTGAAGGGCCTGTAGCTCAACGGTTAGAGCAGCAGACTCATAATCTGTTGGTTGTAGGTTCAAATCCTACCGGGCCCACCAATCCTAAATTCTTGTCGCTGAAGGTCAGCCTGCTTCCCCCGGCCGGGGCTGCTCATGGCTTTATGTAGTGAGGGACACTAAAGGCTAAAGACTGGTGGCCAATGGCTTTCATGCCTATCTGCTAGGCACTTCTCGGCCTACGGAGACCTGTACCGGGTTCCAACTAAGACAGAAACTGACGGTGCTGCTTGCTACTCCAGCTTTTATCTGGAATCAGGCGGTTGATGTAAATCCCCCGTCGCATGCAGTTGGAATGCGGCCGCAAGAGGTTTCCGTGAAACAACTCTGCACCCCGAGGAGATGGTTCGGTCAGGTTCTGATTTTCGCCGTGTTTTGCGGCGTCGCGTGTGCGAACCAGAAATTGCCAGATGGGCTGGTTCTCTACCAAACCAGCTTGAATCTCGGAAATGTGTTGGTCGGTAGCAACGCGACCCTCTATGAAATAGTTTCAAACCCCACAGCTTCTGACATCCGCATCGCGGTATCAGCTGAGGGAGCGAACTTTCAAATTACTGGGGCAAGCTCGCCTTTAGTTATCGCTGCCGGACGAGAGGTTAGAATCGGTATCAGTTTCGCGCCGACCTCAGTCGGCCAAGTGACGGGATCGCTTCTGCTCTCTATCGATGGGATTACTCCAGACGCCACGATACCCGTATCCGGCGTTGGAGTTGGACTCGGGCAATTGACCGCAAGTCCAGCCAGCATCAATTTTGGCGCCAGCAGGCAGATCACCGAAACGCTTACAAATTCTGGAGGAACCCTCTTAACCTTGCAGACAGTGACTACTACTGGGACCGGTGTTGTGCTGTCGGGGCTGTCTCTGCCGATCGCGCTTAGGCCGAATCAAAGTTTGAGTTTCAATGTATCGGCGCCGCCATCGGCGACAGGCAATGTAAATGGCAGCATTAATTTTACTGCGTGGGCCGGATGGTGGGCCACAAACGGCTTTGGGACGCATGAGTACGAATCGAAAAAGGGCACCAGAACTTACCTGGTGATTCCCGTCTCGAGCTCAACTGCTCTGGGTCAGCTCACGCCAGCACCGTCAAGCGTAAGTTTTGGAAGTGCACAAGTTGGCAGTACGCAGGCGCAATCAGCAACACTTACGAACTCGGGAAATGGCCCCTTAACCGTCACTCAAGCCGCCGCCACAGGTACCGGATTCAGCATCAGTGGCTTGCCACTGCCTATGACCCTCAATCCTGGGGACAGCGCTACTTTTTCTGCTTTATTCGCTCCGCAATCAACCGGCAACGTAAAGGGAAGCATATCGATCGTTTCCAATGCCTCAAACTCGACGCTAAACCTTGCGTTGTCGGGGTCTGGTGCATCCTCGGGCCAATTGATTCTCTCTCCAGCAAGTTTGAACTTCGGCTCAGTTCCGATCGGAAAAAATCAGAGTATGTCCGCAACCTTGGCAGCGAGCGGATCGAGCGTGACGGTTTCGTCCGCTTCGGCGAATACACCGGAATTCTCGCTGGGCGGAATACAGCTGCCAATCACGATTCCGGCAGGGAAGAGTGCTTCCTTCACGGTCACTTTTACGCCGCAAGCGAGTGGCACCAGTTCGGCCAGTATTGCTTTCGGCAGTAATGCCTCTCCGTCGACTTCGGTGGAATCTGTCAGCGGTGCCGGTTCCGCGCCGGCATCACATAGCGTTGGACTTTCGTGGTCGCCTGGCGGCTCTAACGTCTCGGGATACAACGTCTATCGCGGCTCCCAATCGGGAGGGCCTTACGCGAAAATAAATTCCGCGCCCACTGCCATAACTTCTTACGGAGATGGCGCAGTTAACTCGGGGCAGACATATTTTTATGTGACCACGGCACTCGATAGCAGCGGAGGAGAGAGCACGAACTCCAACGAAGTCCAGGCGGTCATCCCGTAATCCTGACGCAGAAACTCGCCGATCTCGATCGCCATCCTGTGGAGCGCAAGATCCCGGATCGATTGGCGTCACTGATTAGTTAACTGACTAAAGTTTTTAGATGCACTACTGAGACCTTCCTTCCTTATTCTTGATCGTTCACACTATGCGCCATGAGTCAGTCGTTCCCGATATCGCGCCGCGTGAGGTGTCTTGTGCTGGCGGGCCTTTTCTTGTGCTCGCTTCCAGGGGTGGCCTCGTCGGTTGGCATGAGTAGTCCCCAGGAAGCACGAAGGGCACGCAACCTAATCTTCGAGCCATCCATTCTGCACTTCGGCAACGCTGTAGTGGGGCAAACCTATTCGCTCCCTGTAACTCTGACTAACGCCGGACGTTCGATAGAGGTAATTTCAGACGTTTACCGCAGCAATGGATACTTTAGAATGCGCGCGGCGAAATTTCCCCTCAGATTGAACCCGGGGGAGAGTGTCAGCTTTGAAATTCGCTTTGTTCCCAGGCGCGACCGCTCCGTGGGGACTGATTTTACTTTTGCAGGAGCCGGCGCAACGGGAGTAGTTCTTCATGCCGATGGCACTGGCGTCTCAACCGGCCTAACCTCGAACCCTCTCAGAGTTGATTTTGGAAACTTGCCACTTGGCCGCCGGGAACGGTTTCCAGTAACGCTGACTAATTCTGGGCCTGTAAGCCAGACTATCGCCGACGCAGCAGTGTCTAATGATGAGTTTGGTTTGTGGGGACTCAAGCTGCCGATGACGCTTGACCCCGGCGAAAGCGTCACATTCGAAGCAAGATTTGAGCCGCACCGTATTGGTCCATCTATTGGCGGGATAACCTTGAATACATCCGGTTCGAACCTCGCAATTGCGATGGAGGGAGCGGGGTCAGAAGTCGGACAGCTGAGCATGACTCCGACACATCTGAATTTTGGCAATGTCACCGTGGGAGCAGCTGTGACCGTGACGGGGAGACTGTTAGCGGGTGCGACAAACGTCACGATTTATTCCGCCGGAATCACCTCGCCAGAATTTGCCTTAAGCGGAATATCATTTCCTTTGACCATCCCTGCCGGACATAGCAAGTCCTACCAGGTAACGTTCAACCCAAGTTCAAGCGGTGAAGCTTCCGCTGTTATTGCGTTCCAAAGCAGCAGTGCACATCTATCCACCGAGCAGGCGCTTATAGGAACTGGCATGGCTCGAGCTTTGCACAGCGTAAACCTGTCATGGAATTCTGGCGGTGCAGGAGTTGTGGGTTACAACATCTTTCGCGGCGCCTCGTCTAGCGGCCCGTATTCGAAGATCAATGCCGCTCCCGATCCCACTACCACTTTCTTGGACGCGACAGTCCAAGGAGGACAGACCTACTTTTACGTGACAACTGCGATCGGTTCCGACGGGAAGCAGAGTGCGTTCTCTAATTGGATCCAGGTCGTCATTCCCTAACCGGATTGTGTTTGGCTGGGAGTTAGCCATGCTGTCGCTTTGAAGGGGCACGGCTTCAGCCGCGCCGTTACGGTTGCGTTGAGTAGTTACGGCGTGCCTGAAGGCACGCCCCTTCAAGACTCGGTACTCGTCGGTTCTTGAAATTTCCTCGAATCTCCCCTCGCGATCTTCGTCTATACTTGCCGTTCCGCAATGCCCCACGAAACATCGGAAGAGCTAAGTGAATAACCCTCCAACAACCAACAAATCAAGCCTTCCAGCTGGGGGGCTTTCCATTCCGAGAGCCTCCGCCGACGTTTGGACTGTGCCGCTCCATGCCAACCGGCAACTTGTCGACGAGGTTCAGCAAACGCTTGCTCCAGATGAAATCGAACGGTCGCTTCGCTTTCGCGCTGACGAGGACCGCGACCTGTTTATCGTAGGGCGCGGGATTTTGAGGAAAATACTCTCTCGCTACGCTTCCGAACCGGCGGAGAAATTGGTCTTTCGTTACGGATCGAAGGCCAAGCCATATTTGCGGGATTACTCTGATCTGCAATTTAACTTGGGACACTCCGTAGGGTTCGCCGTCTATGGCGTCAGCGGAGAGGAACTTGGGGTCGATATTGAGTTGGTGAAACCGTCAACGGATTGGCGAAAAATCAGCCAGCGATTTTTCTCGCCTCGGGAAGTTGAAGAACTTGAGAGACTTGATTCCACTCAGCAATTGCGCGGGTTTTTTTCTTGCTGGGTCCGCAAAGAGGCGTACATCAAGGCTATTGGCGAAGGTATTGCAACTCTGGCTAAGTTCTATGCCGGGGCGCAACCGTCGTCGGCTGAGGGAGCTATCGATGAAGAGGGCAAACCGCGAGAGTGGTACTTCAAAGATTTGAACGTCGGAGACGAGCGCGCCGCTGCGATCGTCACACGATTCGACCAATGTCGCATTCGGCTATTTTCTTTCGTCAGTGTCGAAGACTGTCTTGAGTTCATTAAGAAAGAGAAATGATGGTGAAGTTGATACGGTAATCGAATCAGGCCACTAGACCTCTGCTCAGGTGCATTCGTCCCCAGTAAATCATGAGTTCAAGCTAATTGGAGGTATCCTCCCTGCATGCGATCTCTCTTCGCCTTAGCCATTCCGCTTATCGTTTCTCTCTCGTCGCTAGCTATGTCTCAAGAAGCCGCCATGTTTCGCGGCAACCTGGCGCATACCGGCACCTACAACTCGCAGCAACCCCCGCAACTAAACCGGGTCAAATGGAAATTTCATACCAACGGAAGCGTGATCTCGTCGCCGGCTGTCGACAACGGTATGATCTATGTGGGAAGCAGTGATCACAACTTTTACGCGATCAATCTAGATTCTGGAACACTAAAATGGAAATTCAAAGCTAAGGGGCGGATTGCATCGTCTCCCGCGATCGCCGCCAGCGTGGTCTATTTCGACGACTGGGATGGGAACTTCTATGCACTCGAAACCGGGACCGGGGCGGTGAAGTGGAAATTCCGGATTGAGGGCGAACACCGATTCACTGCAACGCATCTGCATGGTTCCCAGCCCGCAGCGGAAAGTATGCCTGACCCGTTCGATTTCTACCTTTCTTCTCCCGCCGTTTCGAGCGGCGCAGTTTATTTCGGTAGCGGTGACGGGAACGTTTACTCCTTGAACGCAGGTACCGGGGCCCTGAACTGGAAATTTAAAACCGGCGATGTCGTTCATGCTTCCCCAGCGATCGCGGATGGAACTTTATTTATTGGAAGCTGGGACAGTTATTTCTACGCGCTCGATGCGGCGACGGGAAAAGAGAAATGGCGTTTCAAGACCGGCGAAGACGCCGACATTCACAACCAGGTGGGGATACAATCTTCGGCGGCAGTGGCCGACGGGGTAGTTTATTTTGGCTGCCGCGATTCCAATTTCTATGCGGTGGACGCAAGCACCGGACAACTAAAATGGAAGTTCAACAACAATGGTTCCTGGGTGATTGCCTCGCCCGCCGTACGGGATGGCAAAGTCTACTTCGCCACTTCGGATACCGGCAAGTTGTACTCTCTTGACGCCAACTCAGGTAAGCAAATGTTCTCGCTGGACTTTAAGGGCTGGCCAATGTTTTCGTCACCCTCCATCGCTGGAAGCACTCTGTACATTGGCTCGCATCTCGGCAAGCTATTCGCCATCGACCTCACGAATCCAAAGGTGGCATGGACCTTTGAAACCGAGGCTTCCAAACTAAACGGTCCAACCTACACAAAGGCCGACGGCACCCCGAATTACGAGGCTGTGTTCACTGACGACTTTTATGACGGGATGGTGGCTGGCGTGGAAAAAATGTTAAGCGTCGGCGCGATTCTTTCCTCTCCTGTGATTGTCGACAACGTCGTCTATTTTGGTAGTACGGATGGGAACCTGTACGCCTTGATGTAGTTGCGATCCACTGCAACTACCTAAGGCAAGTGATCCAGATAACACGGACCTGATGTGTTCTGGTAGTTCGGTCCTATTGCCGGAGGCGTTTTCCATGGCTCGTTAACTAAGTCGAAAAATTCCTGGCTCATATCGATTTGGGCGTCGTCGCGTTTGGTCAACGCCGGAACGTTGAATCGGGTCTCGATTAGCTTCAAGATTGCCGTGTAGTCTGCTGGGGCGTGCGAAACATAGTTCTGCTTGGTGAAGGGTGAGATAACAATTAGTGGAACGCGGTAACCCGAGTACTGAAATTGGCAGGTCGGTCCGCCCAACTTCACGCACACGTCCGGGCCTTGAGCGCCCACCGGAGGGGGGCCTTGATATAAATCAACTGGACTAACGAAACTATCGGGCGCCGGGAACTGTGGCCCGGTCTGCGGCGCGACGTGATCGTAGAATCCGCCGTACTCATCGTAGGTAAGAACGAAAACCGAGTCTTTCCAACTTGGACTCGGATTTCCGTTCGTTCCCATTACAGCTTCGATCAGGGTTTCAACGTAAGCAGCGCCTGCCTGGACGCTACAGCATGGGGTTGTATCGTTCGGGGTTGGATCGTTGTCAGCCGCGTGCTCGTCGAGACCGGCGTTTGACGCAGGCTCGATCTGCGCAACTTGCGGAAGCGTCCCCGCTTTTGCATCTGCAATAAACTGATCAGTTGAAACAATATTCTGCGGATACTGGTTGATGATTGTTTGGCCATATGTGAAGTTATGGAGATAACTAATCTGGTAAAGACATTTTGGATCCACATTGCCGTTTGAATCCGTGCTCCCCTTGCCACAGTGAAGCGGAGGGTTAGGTGGATTGATGTCGTAGTCGTGGGCGAGGGGGTCTGTGTGGATATACACCTTCCAACTAATTCCGGCATTTTGCAATTCCTGGAAGATGATGGGCGATGGTATTTGCATGTTGTCGGCAGTGTCTGTTCCATTCGGGTAGGCAAAACCGTACGAAGTTCCCCCAATCAAATACTCTCGGTTCGGATTCGTTCTGCTCATCACTGGAGAAAACCAACTGTCCGACGTGGCGAAGTTCGAGGCCATGTAGTAGTAGTAATTTAAGTCGTCGCCATCGTAGTAGCCCATCACTCGAACGCCATTCGTATCCATGAACTGCGGGACAATCTTAGTGTTATCGAACGGGTCCGCGATCGGGTACCTCGAATCATGAGCGGCTGTCCATATGAATCCGTCAAGAGTGGCTAGGCCGGTATAGTGGAGAGTGGGATCGTTGAAATTCATGTCCGCGTGACTCTCATTCCACGACGGACTGGGATTCTCTACGCACATCGTTTGCAGATGGTAGGAACCTATGGGGTTGGCCTGATCATAAACACAATCCTGATATGGGCCGTTCAATGTAGTGGGCGGCGTGAACGGGTCTGCGGGATTGCAACCGGGATTCGTTGGCGCAGCGCCCGACGGCGCGTTCGTTGGAAATTGTGGCAATCCGTTGAATGCCTGATTCTTGTAATGGACGTAGCCATCGTCGGCCCAATATTGGGGGAGCGCGCCGAAATAGTGATCCAGCGAGCGATTCTCCTGCGCCAGGAAAATAATGTGATTGATTCCACTCTGCAGTGTGACTCCAAAGGCTGATGTAACAGCGGCAGAGGTCGAATCGGTAACTGTCACGACGCATGGGCCGGTGCCGCTACATGCTCCGGTCCATCCGGCAAATGCGCTTTTCGCATCACCACTCGCGGTTAGAGTTACCTGGGTGTTGTTAGCAAAGCTGGCTGAGCAGGTGCCGGGACAGTTGATCCCTGCCGGGCTGCTGGTCACGGTTCCCGTACCGACTCCCTTGAGTGTGACCGCAACAGTCCCCAACGGCGAGAAGGTACCGGTAACTGACCCGGGAGAAGAAAGCGTAACTATACAAGGATTTGTGCTGCCGGTGCAAGATCCTGCCCATGAGCCTAGTCCGTAGCCGCTGCTCGCAGTTCCGGTCAGCGTAACGGCAGCACCTTGTGGGAAATTCGCGGAGCAAGTTCCCGGACAACTAATGCCTGGTGGACTGCTCGCAACTGTTCCCGGCCCGGAGACACTCACAGTGAGTTGTGTTGGCGGCTGACTGAACGTGGCAGAAACACCTGTCGCGGCGGCAACAGTCACGGTGCATGTCGTCGCGGCAGTCGCGCAGGCGCCTCCCCATCCTGTAAACGTAGAGCCGGGAGCGGGAGTTTCCGTGAGGGTTACAACGGCATTCTGCGCGAACGGTGCGGAACAAGTTGAAGGGCAATTTATGCCTGCGGGACTGCTGGTCACGGTTCCTGAACCGGACACAGTTACAACGATTTGCGGCGTGGAAGTCTGAGCAAAAGTCGCAGTGACGGCCGTAGCCGCACTCATTGGGACCGTACACGCGGCGGTGCCGCCGCAAGCGCCAGCCCAACCGGTAAACGTGGATCCGGCTGCAGGAGTTTCCGTGAGCGTTACTTGTGTGTTCTGAGCGTAGGATGCGGAGCAAGTCGATGGACAGCTAATCCCCGCTGGACTGCTGCTCACCGTTCCCGAACCAGTCACGGTAACCGTTAATTGCTGCGACGTAGCCGACTGAGTAAAACTCGCCGTGATGGTGGCGGCGGCGGTGATCGTCATCACGCATGCTCCGGTGCCGCTGCAAGCGCCGCTCCAGCCAGCAAAGGTATAGCCTGCGGCAGGAGTTTCGATGAGCGTTACCTGGGTGTTTTGCGCGAATGTAGCGGTGCAAGTCGATGGACAGCTAACACCGGCGGGAGTGCTGGTCACAGTGCCCGTTCCTGCTGCGGCCCCGGTAATTGTCAGCTGAAAATTCTTCGGAGTCGGAGTCTCGGTAGGGGTCGAAGTTCCGCCTCCGCATCCGATGAGAAACAACAACGGTAAAGCTGCTGCCATAAATAAAATACTGCGAGGACAAGATTGCATGAAGCCGGTTACTCCCCAAAAACCGGCTTTAGGATGAGGCTTTCACCTTACTTGGTTGGCTGAAAACTCAGGGACTAATGCGCAGCTCACCGATGCAATTATTTGCACTAAAGAGGGATTGAGCGACAAACCGGAAATTTGCCTATTTCGGAGTAGTAATGGCGCCTTGCGACGCTGAGGATACCAGGGCGGCGTACTTGGCGAACACTCCGATGCCATATCGAGGCGCGGGCGCTTTCCAGCCCGACATTCTTCGGTGAATCTCTTCGTCGCTGATTTCGACTTCCAGGAGACGCTTGTTCACGTCGATATTGATAGTGTCCCCTTCGCGCACTGCGGCGATTGGGCCTCCCAACGCGGCTTCCGGGGATACGTGGCCCATCATCAGGCCGTGCGTCGCGCCGCTGAATCGTCCATCGGTCAAAAGAGCCACGGACTCGCCCAATCCTTCGCCGACAATCGCCCCGGTCACGCTCAACATTTCGCGCATTCCGGGGCCGCCCTTGGGTCCTTCGTAGCGAATCACAATGACGTTGCCGGCGCGAATTCGCTTCTCGGTGACGGCGGTCATTGCATCTTCTTCCGATTCGAAGACGCGCGCTGGACCGCGATGCGAGAGCCGCTCATGTCCGCTAATCTTTGCGACGCAACCCTCAGGGGCGAGATTGCCGCGGAGGATAACAAGTCCGCCAGTCTTCTTCAGCGGCCTATCGAGTGGGGCGATGACTTCCTGTCCGGGAGTTTCGACGGCGCTTTCGCTTTCAGCTTGCAAGGTCAGTCCGCTCACAGTCGCGGCCGCTCCGTTCAGATGGCCTCCGCGAAGAAGGCGCCGCGTGAGGAGGCGCACGCCGCCAGCACGATGCATGTCGGTTGCGACAAAACGTCCGGATGGCTTTAGGTCAGCGAGAAGCGGGGTGCGTTCGCTCACTGTTTGGAAGTGATCGATCTCCAAGGGAACACCCGCCTCCCGTGCAATAGCCAACAAGTGCAGCACCGAGTTTGTGGATCCACCAGTTGCGGCAACTCCCGCAATCGCGTTGTCGAATGCCGGGAGGGTAAGAATATCTTTCGGCAAAGTGCCATTCTTGAGGAGATTCAGAACAACTTCTCCACAGCGGAATGCTATTTCATCTTTCTGGGGATCCATCGCGGGAACGCTGTTGAAGCCCATCGGCGACAGACCAATCATTTCCATCACGGTGGACATGGTGTTTGCTGTGTAGTGTCCGCCGCATGCACCTGAACCGGGGCAGGCCACGTTTTCGAGTTCGTGCAAATCTGAATCGGTCATTTTGCCGGCAGCATTCGCGCCAATGGCCTCGAACACGTCTTGAATGGTGACGTTTTTTCCTCGAAACGAACCGGGCGCGATTGTGCCTCCGTAAAGAACCATGCCGGGGATATTCAGCCGCGCCAGCGCCATGGCTGCCGCAGGAATTGTTTTGTCGCATCCGACCACGCAAACCAATGCGTCGAACATTTGCCCACGGCAAACCAGTTCAATCGAATCGGCAATCACCTCGCGACTGACGAGCGATGCACGCATGCCTTCGGTGCCCATGGTTTCGCCATCACTGATAGCGATGGTGTTGAACTCCATGGGAGTGCCACCCGCGGCGCGGACACCATCTTTCACCTTTGCCGACAATCGCCGCAGATGGAAATTGCAAGGCATGGTTTCGATCCATGTATTGGCAACGCCAATCAGCGGACGGCGGAGATCGCTGTCGGTGTACCCGACGGCCTTGAACATGGCCCGGGCTCCAGCCTGATTGCGTCCATCGGTGATGTTGCGGCTGCGGTGTTTGAGGTCCATTTTTGTTTTAAACGTTCATAACACCTGTCATCTCGAGCGTAGCAAGATCGTCCGCTCGCGGACGATCTTTGGAGTCGAGAGACCTGTTTTTCGTCGGGACGCATGGCAACTTCGAGGAGAGCGGACCCATGGTCCAGTCAAACAGCAGGTCTTTCGACTACGGATGCGGACTCTGCGAGTCCGCATCCACCGCTCAAGATGACAGATTTTGGAGCGTACTGCCTATGCGTTCACAACCTGCTTGGATTTTTCGGCAGCCGTCTTGGGAGCCTGCTTGTCCTTACGCAGCCATGACATCATGCCGCGGAGTTCCGCTCCTACTTCCTCGACGGGATGCCGCCTCTCGCTTTCGCGAAGTGCTGCGAAATTTTTGCCACCGCTCTTGTTTTCTTCGATCCATTCGCGGGCGAATGAGCCGTCTTGTATTTGGGCCAGAATCTTTTTCATGGCGGCGCGAGTATCGTCTCCCACCACCCGCGGACCGCGCGTCAGGTCGCCATACTCGGCGGTGTTAGAAATGGAATCCCGCATGCGGGCTAGGCCGCCTTCGTAAATTAGATCCACAATCAACTTCACTTCGTGGATGCATTCGAAATATGCGATCTCAGGCGCGTATCCGGATTCGACGAGCGTCTCGAATCCCTTCTTCATCAGCGAAGTTAGTCCTCCGCACAGGACAGCCTGCTCGCCGAACAGATCGCTCTCGGTTTCTTCTTTAAACGTAGTCTGCAAAACTCCTGCGCGAGTCGACCCGATGCCATAGGCGTAGCACAGGCCATATTCACGGGCGCGACCACTCGCATCTTGATGAATGGCGAGCAACGAAGGCACTCCGCGGCCTTCGGTATACACGCGGCGAACCAGATGGCCGGGGCCCTTCGGAGCAATCATCACGACATCAACATCTTTCGGAGGGACCACAGTTTTGAAGTGAATGCTGAAGCCGTGCGACACTCCAAGAATCTTGCCAGCATGAAGCGCGGGCTTAATTGCCGACTCGTAAAAGTCTCCTTGAGTCTCGTCAGGAGTAAGAATCTGGATCCAATCCGCCTTCTTAGCCGCTTCCGCCGGAGGCAGAACTTCCATGCCATCGGCCTTCGCCTTTTGCGCGGTCGCTCTTTGCGGGTCCAGCCCAACAATCACGTTGTAGCCACTATCGCGAAGGTTCAGCGCCTGGGCGTGGCCTTGACTTCCGTAGCCCAGAATCGTAATGACCTTGCCCTTAAGGGCATCGGGATTTGCGTCATGCTCGTAGAAAACAGTAGCCACGTCTTCTCCTATGTGCGCTGGATTGAAGGACAGCGGAATGCCGACCGGTGGGTCGAGAATATAGAATGGTAGTGAGCGTGGCGGACGGTGTCAAGCATCTGAAAATCGATTTGTGGGAATTCTCTAGACTACCGACGCGCGCAGGTAGTTGCCCGCATGTCGTGTAAAGTCGCGGCCACGGGCTGCAGAGGTTTCACATAACTCCGTGGACAAACTGGCTCATCGCTCAATTCTCGTAGAGTGAGCGGAGATTCTCCTCTGGGCTTAAAACTTTGTAGCCCAGTTCACGATACTGACCACTGAAGGCGGGAAGGGGCGGTGATGGTCTACGTCAAACCACGCGTGGTTAAGCGTGTCGCGCCCACGCGCAATCTCTACGATAAGCTGTTCCACCGATTCCGTTCCATTGAGAACAGAACTGTCGGACTCAGTATCCTTTAAATCGAGGTTGTTGAGCATTCCATGAACACGGACAAGCTGATCTTCGGACAACGTGCCCTGAAGGGTTTTCTTGACCTTTCAACGTCCGCTTTGATATTCGGTAATACCCGCTGCGGTACAGTGCAAAACAGATTTTGGGACACTCTGGGCAATACTGCGCGACCTGAATCCTTTGTAGTGACGCATGATGAGTTGCATCGCGACCTACGTCACCTTGTTCATGGACTTTAGGTTCTCTTACAGGCGATGAGCTCCAATATGAGAGTCGTGCTAATAAGGTGTCAGCACCATGTGACCGCGGTTCGGCTGGGGAACCGGCCGAGGCCAGAAGTACAAGCGCGGTTATTAACGTAGTTGGCCATCGCAGCATATGAACCTCCGATTCCGCCACATTTATTTGACGAACTTGTTGGTTGGGCGTCAACAACCCAACATCAAAGTGTAAGTCTTCGCAGGAAACTGGTCAAAAACTCCGGATTCTCCAAGTGGCCGCGAAAACAATGTCCCCTACTTTCTACTTGATATTTCTGGGGGCTACTCCGCGCGATCACCCGGACCTTTCGTCCATTTGTGCAACGTCCCACGGCGAACATGATTTGGCATTATCCCTTCTACGTGTGTATTCTTCCCGCAATGGCTCGTGGCCCCTTGATTGACGTCAGACGCTGTCCGCAAACATGGTTTTGTAGTGTCGATACCAATCACTTTGGAACCGTTCATCCGGGTCGTACTTCCTCTTTAACTTGAGGAAGTCAACAAATTGCGGGTAGCAGTTTTCGACTTGAGCCCGAGTCGCGTACCGGTGATAAGTGAGGTAATATGTTCCTCCCCGCCGCACTGCCATGTCGATGAGTCTGCGAAAAGCCTCAGCCGACCGATTTAGCCCCTCGGGGCTGTGAACCGTATGCAGGTTGAAGATCGTGCACGCATACGGCTGCTTTGCCCACGGCAAAAACGTCTCATCATCGCGCTCAATAAGGCGAACGGTCCCATAAATCAAATCTACGTTGTTCTTACGAAAGTCGTCCCTCACCTCATCGAAGAATCCCTTCAGCATTGGTCTCGGAACATTGATCTCGGTGATGATTTCGGTGGCAGGGTAAGGAGCGTGCATCCTCGCGTCAATTGCTCGGTGGTAATTGTCAGGGTAGATGCCCAACTGGTGAGTATCTGACCAATACAGCTGACCATTGGTCGATAAATAATATTCCGAATATTTTTCGAAGGCCTTCTTGGGATCGGTGTGCGCGAGGTATAAAAGCTGACGCCAATTTTCATCCGTCAGCGTCTTCTCTGATACGGGCATCGGCGTGTCCGACGGGACAGGCCTATAGCAAGAGAAAACGCCCTTGTGAAGGAAGTCTTCTGAATCAGGCTCGATAGAAAATTGGAAATCCCCATATAGAAATCCGTCAGAGATACGCTTGTCGAACGCGCCCATAAGATCATCGAGGGTTTGAATCTCTACAACACGCTCGATCTTTTGTCGGGGTACGAGGCGCAACTTTACCGACGTGACAATTCCAAAAAGGCCATACCCTCCATGCACTAACCGAAATAGCTCAGCGTTTTCTGTCCGGCTGCACGTATGCGGCGTTCCCGTTGCGTCCACCAGGACAAAAGACTCGACATCGCCGACGAACGGCTTCATGCGCAAACCCCGCCCGTGCGCATTCGCCGCGATGGTTCCAGCGATTGTCAACCGATCGGCGCCGGTTTGCTTTTGCGCGATTCCCCAAGCCTTGGGGTCGCCCTTTTGCACTGCGAGATACCCATCAATTAATTCTGGCCACTCAATCCCGGCTTCGACTTCTACGATTCCATGTTCACGATCCAGCCCCACCAGTCGATTCAGCCCTCTGATATCAATCAGCACTGTATCGGTACCGAATTGTTGGCCTCCCATCGCGTGCCTGCCGCCAGCAATCGAGATAGTTCTGCGGCTTTTCCGCGCCGTGCGAATGATGTTCTGTACCTCCCCGACAGACCTGGGCCGCAAAATGTCCAAAACTCGCGTGGAATTGAGTTGGGAATGAATATCGTTTACAAGGACCGGTTCAGCGGCAAGTTTTAAGGGGGAGCGTGCAGCAACCGCGAGTGCGACCGAGCCACGAATAAATTCCCGTCTCGAAATCATGCTTCCTCTCTCCAACAATTACGCGACCTCAGGCTCTAGAACAAAAATGGCACAAGACGCCATGTGCGACTCACATACTCTTTGTAAGAATCTCCGAGCGCTGCAGTAAGGGTGGCTTCTTCAACCGGTATGCGGTAGGAATATGCCAGTCCCATGCTGAAGAGGACTGCGGCAAGCCCCGCCCAGTTCCCAAGCGCCAAACCAAACCCCGCAAGTGTCAGTAACGCGCCAGTATAGGAGGGATGCCGGATAGGCGGTAAGGTCCGGTCTCAATCAGAGGTTGGCCGGAATGAATCGCAACATCGAAGGTGAAGAATTTGCCGAGAATGAGGATGCAGTACCAGCGAAATACTATTCCAGTCGTCATAAGAAAAATACCAAGGACAAAAACACGGGTTGGCTTCCACGATATCGCGGTTTGTGGGAGGAGATAGGAAATTAGAAAGTCTGCTGCTATTCCAGCCCAGAAAAGAATCACTATGAGATCAAGCGAACCTTTATCGCGAACTCTCGTTGCGTCGGTCGATCGCTTAACTTTCCAGAAGAGGATTTCGGGCAGTATCCACAATGCAAACGCAATCCAAAAAACTATGCCGTATACGGGTCCCGCGGAAAATGGCACAGGGCGCATTGAAAATCTCTTTAATTACTTATCCTGTATAAACCCAAGTTCAGCATTTCGCTATGACATAGGAGATGCAGCATCGAAGTGTTGCTACTTCAACTGGTCTGTCCGATTTGGCATTATCGCCTTACCTGTATATCCTTTCCCGCAATGGCTCGCGATCCTTCCGTTGATCCCCGTCAAGAAATACTGCGTACCGCGGCTCGCCTGTTTCAACAGCAAGGCTATGACGGCACTTCGATGAACGATATTGCCGCCGCGCTGAAGCTCAGTAAAGGCGGCCTCTATCACCATTTCAAAAGCAAAGACGAAATTCTATTCGACTTGATGAACCAGGCGATGGATATCACTGAAGACCGCGTGATTAAAGTCGCGCGTGGCATTAGCGATCCCGAGGAGCGGCTGCGGGCTGTAATCCGATTGCATATTGGAGTTGTGTTGAGTCAGAGCGATTGGGAAATCACGGTGATGCTGCATGAGAATCATCCGTTGGCGCCTCCGTTGCGCAAGCGTATCAACGGCCGCAAGAAAGATTACATTCACTTCGTGGAAAACTTAGTTGCTGAAGTGCAGCGGAAGCGGAAATCTCAAGCCACCGTAAATCCGCGGGCTGCGGCCTTCGCGCTGCTCGGCATGACTAACTGGATTTATCAGTGGTACAAGCCGGAGGGCGCGTTGCAAGAAGAGCAGATCGCGACCCAATATAGCGACATCTTTTTTTCCGGCGTCTTTCGCTAAGGTATTTACCTTAAACCGACGGGATGTTTTCGAGAAATTGCGACAAAAAATCCGTTTGCTCTTGAAGTAATCCAAACTGCCCAGTAGATTGTTCGGTGTTCCCACCCAGAGGTGAATTGTGGCCCGCATCGATAAGAGAATTTTCTCCCATGCTACAAACTCGCGACGGAGTCAAACGGCGACAAGGTTCTTATCCTCGCTAGTCATAGGCCTTCTAAAAACAGCGCTGCTTATCGGCGCGTTGGGATTCGGAATCCCCGCCGTCGCGGAGTCCACGATCGCCTGTCCTGCAGGAACTTACGACATGCTGGATTGGATGACTATGGATGCCGACCTTCGGTCGACATACCATCTCGAGGGAACGTCGAACCCACTGTACACGGTGATGCAAGCGGACAAATTTTATTGGGTGAAGGGACCGCTCGGATACCCTTGGGATATTCAACTCTACGACAGCAACAATGTTTATTTGTGGATCACAGAGTTGTCATACTCGGTCCCCGAAAGCTACAAAAAGTTTACGAACAATACCAACATGCCATTGGTTCCCAGATGCGCGGCTGCTGGTTCTCCGGGATCCTCAATCAAAGTTACAAACACGAACTATGATTTGCACACGAACTGCTCGCAGAGTTGCTCCGTCACGTTAGGTCTGGAGAATGCGATCAATGAAGTTTGGGGGCCGTATTCCATTTCGGTCGGAGGGAACTTGCCCAGCAAGCTACAGGCGCTGGTGATCAGCTATCGCTACAACTGCGATGGAAATTATACGTGCCTCGATAAAGAGGAGTATTACGTGAATCAACGTTACGGGCTGGTCCAGTGGGTCCACTTCGTGTGGGCCAATGGACACTATGTGCAGTTGCAGAAAACGGTCTTTAACCAGTTGGTCGTTGGTGTGGTTACGCCGATTTTTCCGTGTTTCTAAGGTTAAGTCCTAAAGATTCTGTTTTGAAAACCAGATCAAGTCGCAGCCACTTCTTTCGCCGGGATCCAATAAATTTCTTCTTTGACAACTTCTTTGGTGAAGCCGATGCGCTTCAGAATGCCTTTGCCGCCCTCGATCATATCGGGATGGCCGCACAAATAGGCGACGGAATCGGCGGAAGTCAGTCCCCACATGTCGGCATATTTACGCAGCACATCATCGACCCGCCCGGTCTCGCCGATCCATGCAGTGTCGTCCCAGGGGCGGCTGATGGTGGGAACATATTTCAGCCACGGAACCTCTAGCGCGAATTTTTGCAACTCTTCGCAGTAACCCAGCTCCCAGGAGCGGCTGGCTCCTTCAAGCAGAAAGAGTTTATGGTCCCCGGCAAACTTGCCTTCCTTCCAATCTTTGTAAAGAGAGCGGACATAGCTGACGAAGGGTGCGACTCCGGTTACGGTTGCGACGAGGAGGTGATTGGTGCGGCCGCTCTTGGTATCAAGCGTGAACCGGCCCTTTGGGATTTTGCGCATGAGCAATTCGTCGCCGACCTGCAACTTGTAAAGTTTGGGCGTCAGCTCGCCTTGAGGGACCAGCTCGAAAAAGAATTCCAATTCGCTTTCGTACGGAGACGAAACAATCGAATACGCCCGCTCCGACCGCTTGTCTGGACCGTCTACGCCAAGCGTTGCATACTGCCCCGGCGCAAATTTGAATTCACCGCCAGCGTTAATCCTGACGGTCCACAGGTCTTCCGCAAGATCCGTGCGTTTGGTAATCCGGGCTCGGTAAAATTTGTCGAGACTCTTGTCTTTTTCTGTAGGCCTACCGGGAACGACATCCGCCACTGCTCACCTCGCTACGGTAATCCCTTATGCGCGGTGATTAGTTTAGCAGCAGATGTTTGGGCTGGATTGCTGAGTTTGTCTTTTAACTTAACTTGCAGGGATCGCTGCCGCCGATTTCGTATCGGGATGATCCAAGTTTAGAGCCTTCAGACGGTCCAACTGCTCTTGCGTTTTTTTCCATGCCTCACTGTCTTTCTTGTTGTTTTTTTTCGCAACGATCGGCGTTCCCTTGGCATAGAAGTCCAGGATGCTCTGCCGCAAGTCCGGAGTCATCTGGTCGAAATGTTTTTTGTCGAGATCGTCCAGCAGGCGTGCGTAAGTCTTGTCCGCCAGCGAATATTCCCCTACCGCGGTCGGGCGGCCTGTATCGAAATCCGTATTCGGAAGATCGAGCTTGTCATTCTTCGTTTCCCTAAGAATAGCCGCGTATTCATCCGTAGATTGATTGATGCTCTTTATATACATGTCTTCAGTCTGGGTGGTGGGTATCTTGAAGTTGAGCGCCTTGAAGGGCCCGACCTTCGGAACAATCCGCAGTAAAAACGCGAGAACTCTCGCCCCGAAACCCGGCTTCCGGTATCCCGTGCCCCATTCTTTCTGGTAGTCGGTGCGCGAAAGACGGTAAAGAAATATTTTCTCGTTTGAATTCAAACTGTCGCGAATGACTTCCTTATTGCGATTCAACAACGCAACGCGAGTCATTTCGGGGATCACGGTGCTAATGCTGCGGCGAAAAGTTCCAATGGCAAGATCTTCGTCGCCGAATACATCTTGAATTTTCAGATCGTACGTCTGTACAAATGCCCGTTCCAGCACCGGCTTCGAAACATTGAATCCGATAAAGTCATGATAGCTGTCAGAGGTGTAGCGATTCTTCGCAACCTGGACCATATCGAATCCAAATTCGGTCTGTATGTGTGCCTTGTGATTTTCCGCATAAGTAACTTCGTCGCCAAATTTTTGACGCAACTTGGGAAAGTTAATGGCTACGGACTTATTGATGGTGGGATGTCCCATGTTGTCCGAGGCGTAGTGGGCTAAGGCCCCGAGCGCGAAAGCATATTCGTTCACATCCGTCGATTGTTCCACCAATGCGACCACAAAATCTCCCGTCCGGACGTAGTGAACCAAGTCGCTAAAATATGCGCTGCCAAACGGGTAATAGCCCATGTCTTGCACCAGGCTTCCCCCGTACGCGTATGCGTGAGCCTGCTTCAGATCGTCGGGAGTGGATTTCGGAAAGCGCTTGAGCAGGAGCGGCTGAATCTGATCTTTCCACAATAGATCGACGATTTCTTCATGGGTAAGCACCGAATAGCTGGTTCCAAGGGATGAGGCGAAGCATACAAATAGAAAAATGGACAAGGCTCGCTGTACAAACCGCCTAGTTCGGAATTGGAGTGGATTAGCGCTCACTAGGTGCATTATTTACCGACCACCAGAACCGTGAATGTGTCCGGCAAAATCGAATGCCAGGGATGGGGCTGGTCGGGCGTGGGTGCCGGCGGCGGACCAAATTTCGCGGTAACCAGGTAGACATTGTGAGTTTTCGCGTCAAGGGCCATGGTACGTGCGCCTTCCTGTGTGGAGACATTTTCCGCGACGCTGAATTTGTCTTTGGAGTCCTCCTTGACAATCGTCAGGTGGCCATCGCCGCAAGAAGCAAACGCAAAGCCGTTGTCCGGGTCGAACGCAGTGGCGTCTACTCCCTTTCCGATCGGCAAAGTTGTTAAGACCTTGCCATTGTCAGCATCAACCACGGCCATCATCTGATTGCTACATCCAGAGAATAATCGATTATTCTTGCGATCAATAGCGAGCCCACTTGGCTCCTGGCAGGGCGCTAAAGGCCATGTCGATTTCACTTGCAGCTTGTTGGGATCTATTTCCGTGAGTTCACTCTTGTCTTCGATGTTCACGAATACCTTCCCATTGGCGTCGCTGACTGCGAACTCCGGTTTGCCATCGAGTTTGATGGTTGCGAGGACATTGCCGTTTGCCGCATCAATTGCCGTGGAATCGTGACTTCTGCCGTTAAATGTGAAGACTCGTTTGGTGGCCGGATCGTAAAGAATCGCGTCGGGATTGTCTCCGGCTTTGACCTTGCCGATTACCTTTAGCGATTTCAGATCGAAGATCGTGACAGTCCCTTCGCGACCGTTGCTCACAAATCCGCGTCCCAGGTCGGGAGCCAATGCAATTCCATGAACTCCCGGCGTGTCTGGAATATCGCCCTCGACGGTTCCTGAATCGGCGTTCATGACGATCACGTGCGTGCCTCTGGATATGTACATGTAGCGGGAATTGGCATCGAGTGTGAGGTAATCCCATCCACCATCTCCGCCTAGTTTGAAAGTATTAATTACGTGGTATCCGGGACCTTCTGCAAATGCAGAAGCAGCCATGATCAAGAGTACAACGAATACCCAAACTCTGGATGTGCATTTCATGACAAGCTCGCTCCTAAAGAATGAATTATTTCCGTCTTTGGTAATGCCTAAAGAGACACGAGCGTAACTTTACCCTATTTCAGGCCTCAACCTAAACTGCTGGCTATGAACGACGGTGAAGAGATTGTGCAAAAAGTCGCCTCTTCCGACCACGAATCTCTAGAATCAACAGGGGACATGCACTTCTCCGAACCAGATGGCTCGCTCACGTCCAGATGGACAACGATGGCATCCGCGGCCGCGGGTGCTGCGCTGGGCATGCCATTCGATTCCAGAGGCGCGCTTCGCGCAGCGTGGGTCGAAGTTTCGCAGCGGATTGCCGCGCTGCGGAAATAAATCCAACCGCTTAACCAAGAATCAGCGAGTTACTGCCGATCCTCAGCCCCATTCCCAAAACTTGGATTCCCGCGTCTAATAATTGATAGCATGGCAGCCGAACCCGGCATTATGGCGCAAGGCTTTCAAAGAACGGCGCGGCTTCCGGCGGAGTTGAATACTCTGCTGGAGGGCATTTACTCCAAGAGCCCGGCACTGACCTATGGGGTTAGCTTTGACCAGTTCGCCGTAATCCTGGAAGAAATTGGCGCGAAATACATTTCCGCTGATGCGCGAGAGAAGCCCGGCGCCCTGCGCGATTTCTTTAATAGTCTACGCATCGACGATCTGGTTTTAGCGCGCGCTTGCGCAGCCGGCAATGATCGTGCCTGGGAAGCATTTTTGTCGCGTTTCCGCGAGAAGCTTTACGACATCGCCGCATACATCACTAAAGAATCCTCACGAGAGCTTGCCGATTCGATCTACGCCGACCTGTACGGAACAGGGCAGCGTGACGGACAGCGCGTCTCAAAACTGACTTCCTACACTGGCAGGGGTTCGTTAGAAGGGTGGCTGCGCACGGTAATTGCCCAGGAGTATGTCAACCAGTATCGCAAACGGCGGCGATTAGTTAGTTTTGAGGAGGAAGCGGAGGCGGGTACCCAGTTTCCTGCAGCCGCAGTAACACCTGAAACCGACCTTCCGTTGGACCCCCGGCTGGAAGCGGCCACCGACGAGGCTTTATCAGCTTTATCCCCCGAAGACCGGTTCGTCCTGGCGTCCTATTATCTTGACGATAAGACGTTAGCGGAGATCGCCCGCATGCTTTCCGTTCACGAGTCCACCATAAGCCGGAAGGTAGATAAGCTGCTCAAGTCACTGCGTAGGCACATCTTAGCGGGATTAGGCCGGCGCGGCATGAGCCGGCGGCAGGCCGAGGAATCGTTGGAAGCCGATATTCGGGACTTGCGCCTCAATATTCGAAAGAACTTGACGCAAGAAACCCGCGTTCAACCGTTCTCAGAAGGAAAGGCAGAAGTGCCCGGCGGACAATAGAGTCGAAGTCAAATAAGTGACTGAATCATGAAGCCGATTCACAATTTGTTGCGGCAGCGGCTCTATCGGACACAGAAGCCTATCATTGAGCATCCTCCTATAGACCTCCTCAGCGCCTTTTCTGAAAGGGCGCTGGGCGGGTCTGACCGTGCGCCAGTGTTGCAGCATTTAGCGCAGTGCGCGGATTGCAGAGAGATAGTTTTCTTAGCGACGCCCCAGGGTATTCCAGCACAGGAATACGCCGCTTTGCCCTCCAACAACTGGATCTCGTGGCCCGGATTGCGATGGGCGAGCGTTGTAGCATGCTCGGTGATTGTGGTTGCAGCCATGAGACTGCACCCGGGTTACCGTGCGCTGCATCCCGAAGTAGTACCATACGTGCGGCAGAGTCAGCCGACAGTCGAGAGCAAACAATCCGTAGCAACGAATCCGGAAGTCGTGAATTCAGCTCCCCAATCAAACTCGCAAAATAAACTCGCGGAGAGTATCAGTCCGGTGCGAAGGGCTCACAACGCCATTCCCGGAAAAGCTAAAGAGGCCCAACTTTTGAGTGTGGAGTCAGAAGCAAGTCTGGATCGGCAGATGGTTTTGGAATTGAGTCCCGACTACGCCCATGACGACTTGAGCAACCCCCGCTGGACGTTGACTGCTGAGGGCACTCTCCAGCAGTCGCTCGATGGAGGAATTACCTGGCGCAGGATTCAAGTCTCGCGTGGGCTGACATTCCATGCAGTGGCCGCGGCGGGTCAAAGCATCTGGCTAGGCGGGAAAAAGGGCCTTCTATTCCATTCCGCCGATGCCGGACAGCACTGGACGCAAATGCAGTCGACCGCGAAGCTTAACCTCCCCACCTCAGACATCATTGGCATCGAGTTTGAAGATTATCAACACGGAAAATTGACCACCGCAAGCAACGAATCCTGGACGACTTCTGACGCTGGCGAGACTTGGGAAAAACAATAGCAATTCTTGACTTCCCGTGGTTCGCTCAACGAAATTAGTCCATTTCAGTTGGACTGACTGTTGATTTTGATCTGCAGTTCGATTGAATTCCCTCCCAAAAGTCTGTCCCTTGCATCTCTCTGGGCCTCTGTATCCTCTGTGGTTAAAGCTCTTTCATGCAAAACGAACCGAGTCGTCTTTGACAATGGATCACCGGAATGAAGATGACCCTCGCCGACGAGTTTGACTTTGACCGTGGTTGCTGCCTTACAGTTGATTTCGATGCTGGCTTCAATGTTCCGAAAACGGCAAGAGCTTAAACCACAGGGGACACAGAGGAACACAGAGGACGGCAAGGAGAGATTCTCTCGACGTTACGCATCGAAAAACTGCGATTACCAAAGTGACGTTTACAGCCCACTGCACTCGCCATAGTATCCAGTTGTGGTTTGGCAGTTCTGGGGGAGGGCTGCCGGGGCGTCCTAAACTGAAAAGTTTAGGGCGCTTTTTAGTTGCCGGATTCGCCTTCGAATTACCGCTTCTTGCGACTTCTGACTAGCTCTGGCATCTAACAAAAGTGCTAGGATACTCAGTCGTCACGACGAAGCACTCGACTGTTATCCGTGGGAATTGAACTACTGGAGGAGCGATGGCAGGAAACGGAATTATTGAAGTGAACGATGCGAATTTCGACCAGGATGTCTTGAAGTCTGAAACTCCGGTCTTGGTGGACTTCTGGGCTACCTGGTGTGGACCATGCCGCGCTATTGCTCCCATCGTCGAAGAGTTGGCCCTGCACTATCAGGGCAAAGTCAAAATCGGCAAAATGGACGTTGACCGCAACAGCGCCACGCCAATGCGCTACAAAGTCACCGGAATTCCAACGCTTTTGGTCTTCAAGGCAGGTCAAGTCGTAGAACAGCTTGTCGGATACCGGCCAAAGGAAGCTATTCAGCAGGCGCTCGACAAACATCTAGTCTAAGAAATTGGATCGAACCAGAGATGAGACGCTCGGACGAAGTCCGGGCGTTTTCTTTTTTGCGCAGAAGCTAATATTTACGAAGCACTCCGATAACACGCCCTTGAATTTGAACTGATGCTGCGGGCACGATGATTGGCTTCATGCTCGAGTTCGAAGGCTGCAAGCGAATCTTGTCGCCGTCTCGATAAAAACGCTTTAGAGTCGCGTCTGTGGTATCCACGAGGGCAACAACAATATCGCCGTTGTGAGCGGTTTTGGACTTCTCAACCAGAACGTAATCCCCACTCAAGATGTGTTCGTCCTGCATGGAGTCTCCCCGCACTTCGAGCACGAAGACTTCTTTAGACCGTACGAAGTCAGCCAGCGAAATAGTCTCTGGGTTCTCCACCGCTTCAATTGGAAGCCCGGCAGCGATTCGCCCCAGGAGCGGCAGCACCATCGTCGTATTCACCGCCATCGCCTGCTTCAGCCGGCCTTTGGGGGCCAGCAGATCAATCGAGCGGCTGCGATTGTAATCGCGGGTCAACAATCCCTTCTTCTCAAGATTGGAGATATGTTTGTGCACCGTGGCCAGTGAACTCAATCCAAGTCCCTGCCCGATTTCATCGAAGGAGGGGGAGTAACCCTGCCGCTGCACAAAATCCGAAATGAAGTCGTAAACTTGCCGTTGCCGTTTTGTGATCGCCATACGCGCATTGTAAGCGAATAAAAGGCGAAGTCAAGAAAGAGTTGCGCCGAAATGAGTTAGAAATTTGGATCACCTTGCGCGCTCTGAGTGCTTTCTCTACACTCGTAAAATAAAGATTTGAAAAAGGCTGCAATCGGCTAACTCCATTGGTCAGCACCCTTTGGAACTCGGCCCTTTTACCTTTCTTTACTATCGCCGCAACATTTCCAGTCATCCAAGTGTTTGATACCCGTAAGAAGGGGATAAAAGGGAAAAAATCAAAATCCGCGGCCCTGCCCGCAATTGGAGAATCCTTTGAGAAAGCTAACTCTACCTTCGGTTTTGTGTTTGTTCGTTCTACTGAATCTGCCTGCTCATTCACAACAGTTCGACGCAGCATTTGGCTTCGGAACAGTCACGGCGCCCGCAGGAAAAACTGACTCGACTGGCACGTTCTTCCCTTCCAACAGAGGCGGCCTCTATCCCAGCTTCAGCGCTGATGTTTTGATAAAGCATCACCTTGGCATACAAGGCGAGGTCGCTTGGAGAGCAAGCCAGAACCTTTATGGCGGATACCAGCCGTATCGGCCCATCTTGTACGACTTCAACGGGATTTACGCACCCCAGCTTGGAAAGAAAGTCGCAGCTGAGCTAATGGCGGGAGTAGGAGGCGAGGACCTTCGCTTCTACACGGGAACCTATACCTGCAGTTTCGTGACTTGCACGAACTACGTCAGCAGTAATCATTTTGCCGGACATTTCGGAGGCGGAATTCGCTTCTACGTCTGGGGGAATTTGTTTATTCGTCCAGAAGCCCACTTGTACCTGATCAACAATAACAATGAATTTAGTTCCGGCACACTCGGCCGATATAGTATTTCAATCGGTTATAGTTTTCGACCAGGCTTTTGAGTCTAGAGAATCGGCGTCATGCTTTCGGAGCCTTTGATTCCACGCAACCCGCAGCAAGAAAGTAGTACCGGGGAAGCGAAGGATCTGGGCAAAAGGAAAACGATGCGTATTGTCTCCTCCATCCGTTCTTTATTGTTCGCAGCTGTAATTCTGACGATCTCAGCGGCGGCGTTCGCGCAAATCGGCATATCGATCAGAATCGGCCCGCCGGCAATTCCGGTTTACGAGCAGCCCATTTGTCCTGGCGAGGGCTACATCTGGACGCCCGGCTACTGGGCATACGACTACGATATCGGTGACTACTACTGGGTGCCTGGCACATGGGTCTTGGCGCCGCAGGTCGGGTACTTATGGACACCGGGCTACTGGGGTTGGGGCGGAGGCGCATTTATTTTTCATGAAGGCTATTGGGGTCCCCGGATCGGCTTCTATGGCGGGATCAACTACGGTTTCGGATATTTTGGACACGGTTACGAAGGCGGGCGATGGGACGGTGATCATTTTTTCTACAATCGCTCGGTGAATAACGTCAACGTCACCAACATTCACAACGTCTACAACACGACGGTGATAAATAACAATGTGACTCGTGTCAGCTACAACGGAGGAAACGGCGGGATCAATGCGCGTGCCACGTCTGAAGAAGAGGCTGCCGCACATGAGAGACACGTCGCGCCGGTTAGCGCTCAGGTTCAGCATGCTCAGGCGGCACGGTCAAATCCAGAGCAACGTGCGTCGGTGAACCATGGTGCGCCTGCCGTCGCAGCCAGCGCCAGGCCGGGAGAGTTCAGCGGTGGTGGAGTGGTACGCGCCAGACAGGCGGGAGCGCCTTACAATCCGCCAGCCAATCATGGACAGGCTGAACAGCGAGCCAATGCTAATGGGCCTCGTCCACCGAACAATGCTTCAGCGAATAATGTTCCTCGCCCAGGAAATACCGCCGCGGTCCATCCCAACGATCTTGCGCCTCACCAGCGTCCCGCTCCGGTAAATAGTGGGAACGCTAAGGCCGATCAGAAGTATCAGCAACAGCAGGACAAGCTGTATGCGCAACAAGAAAGGGATCACCAGAAATTGCAGCAGAAGCAGGATAAACAACATCAGCAGCTGGCACGACAAAACGCCAGCCAGGCACAACAGCAACAGTTGGAACAACGGCATCAGCAACAGACACAACAGATGGAACAAAAGCACCAACAGCAACAGCAGCATTTACAGCAGAAGGCACCAGCACCAAGGAATCCGCCCCAGCAGCAGAAGGAAAAAAAGTAGCGGTCCGCCAAGCGAATACTCGGGACACGTTCTACTTGTTCCGGGTTTTTGTTTGGTGGAGCTAGTCGGGATCGAACCGACGACCTCATCGTTGCGAATTCTCAACCCTGCGCGACAGTGCGTCAATGAGTGAAATAGTGATGTTACGTCAACAATCTGGACCGAGCTGCGATACCGTCACGATGTCGCCTCACTTTGTAAGCAGAGATTTAGGAGAAATCACGTGAACCATTTGTGGGAAGGCGCTGCGGTTCAAGAATCCGGCGTCATCACGCAAGTGTCCATGAACCGGCGGTTTGGTCGAGAAATTTCCTTCCTCCTGTCCGTTTTGCTAGTGTGGAATATCTGGCTCTCTAAAGAGCAGGCACAAGGACAAATGAGTCCACTGGCGACGGGGTTGGGCAAGGATTTCGCGTCCGAAACCGCGACGGTGAATGGAATTAAACTTCACTACGTTCGCGGAGGTAAAGGTCCCGCCGTCATTTTGATCCATGGCTTCCCCCAAGACTGGTTCGAATATCACGCAATCATGCCGCGTTTGGCGAAACAGTTCACGGTGATCGCGGTTGATCTGCGCGGCGTGGGCGGCTCGACGGCGACGCCCGATGGCTATGATGCGGCGAACATGGCGCAGGACGTGCATCAGCTTGCGGCGGCGCTCAAACTGGAGGGCATCTACATTGTCGGTCACGACCTCGGGGGGCAAGTGACTTATGCATTCGTTCGCCGTTATCCCGAAGCGACACGCGGAGCGATGATCCTCGATACGCCAATTCCGGGAATTGAGGGATGGGATGAAATTCAAGGCCATCCAGCTATGTGGCACGTGCGGTTTATGCAGGTCCCGGGGCTCGCAGAGAAACTCGTCGCCGGAAGACAAGCCGACTATTTCAGTTACTTTTTCCACTTCGGTAAGTTTACGCCCCGCGATGAGGCCCACTTCGTGAAGGCTTACGCCAATCCTGCGCAGCTTCACGCGGTATTTGAAATGTACCGTGCCTTTCCTGCCAACGCGCAATTCAACGCCGCGCAACACGGGCCAAATGACGTACCGTTGTTCTTGGCTGCCGGAGACGGATCGCCTTTCGCAAACCTCGTTCCAAAGATTGCAGAAGGTCTCCGTGCCAACGGATGCACTCACGTTGAGACCGGTTTGATTAGCGATGCCGTGCACTACGTCATCGAGGATCAGCCCGAGCAAGTGACCGATCTCATCGAGCGACACGCGTCGCCACATGCGCAATGAGAAAGGGAAACAGGCAATGGTTTTGTTTGGTGGAGCTAGTCGGGATCGAACCGACGACCTCATCGTTGCGAACGATGCGCTCTCCCAGCTGAGCTATAGCCCCACAGGCACGAATTTGTTACCTAGCAGCGTCTGATGATTTTAGCAGCGTTCGTTGGGCGAACCAACCGGGCAGGCATGAGAGGACCAGATCAATTGGAAGAAAGCTTTCGCAGGGCATCGACGGCTTCGATGATGGCGGACTCCGCAACGTCATTCACAATTTCTACCGCTCCGATTCGTGTTGGCAAAACAAAATGAACCGCGCCTTGCATGGTTTTCTTGTCGGTTCGCAAGAGCCCGACGATCTTCCGGCTCTTTGCCGTCACCGAGGGCAACGATCCCAAAGTTAGAATCGCTTGGGTAATTTGATTTGCTGTCTTTCTATCTAGCCTTCCAGTGGCGGCAGCGATATGAGTAGCGCCAATCATCCCCCAAGCCACTGCCTCGCCATGAAGGAACCGCCGGTAATTCGATTCAGCTTCCAAAGCGTGTCCAATGGTGTGGCCGAAGTTCAAGATTCGCCGCAGGCCGCCTTCGCGTTCGTCTGCCGAAACTACTCGCGCCTTAAGGCGTACCGACTCTGCGATCACCCACTGAAGTGCCGCCGCGTCCTTGCGCAGAGCCTTGACCTGGACGCTCTCCAGTCTTCGAAACAACTCCGGGTTACCAATCACACCGCATTTCAGCGATTCGTATAGTCCCGCGCGAAACTCACGCTCCGGGAGAGTGGCCAATACAGCGGGGTCGATTAATACAGCAAGTGGCTGATGGAAGGTTCCGAGCAGGTTTTTGCCGGTTCGCAGATTCACGCCCGTCTTGCCGCCGATAGAAGCGTCTACCTGGGCTAACACGGTTGTTGGAATCTGCACCACATCCACGCCACGCATGTATATGGAAGCGAGCATTCCGGCAACGTCTCCCACCACGCCGCCGCCGAAAGCCAGAATCACAGAGTTCCGTTCCGCCCCGAGCCGAGTCAGCTTCTCCGCTAACCACTCAACCGTAGAGAAATTCTTGTGGCGCTCGCCATCAGGCATCTCCAGAATCTTCGCGGAAAGTCCCGCGGCTGCTAACGAATCCGTGAGCTTCTTGCCCCAACGTTTCCGCACCGGAGAAACCGTAATCACGAATAATGATTTGCCCGTCCCGAGGAGTCTGCGCAAATGGTCACCCGCTTGAAGCAACAGGCCGCCGGAGATGATTGCATCGTAACTGCGGTCGGGCAGACTAATTTTTATACGGGTGGCTGCGGGCGGCATGGACACTCATCATAGCGCAAGGGCCCTTTACGGCGAGGGCCCGTGATGCTGTGAAAAGCCTTGGAATTCTTTGCAGCTTCCTTCCTCGGGTGATCACTGTATTGTCGGGCGTCAAGCCCCGATCTAACCTCTTGACTGATGTGATTGACTTATCGAAAATTCCCAAAGCAAGGAGACGCTATGAACTGGGATCGAGTAGAAGGCAAGTGGAAAGAGTTGAAGGGTTCCGTGAAGGAGCGATGGGGCAAGCTTACCGACGACGACTTGAATGTGATCGGCGGCAAAAAGGATCAACTGGTGGGGCATATCCAGGAAAGGTACGGGATTGCCAAAGACGAAGCGCAGAAGCAAGTAGACGAATGGAACGCCCAGCAGGCGAAAGAAAACGGGGACGAACTGGACAATCGCTTTAACCGCAAGGCCAGCTAAATCTTTCGAGCCGGCTCCGGCCGGCTCATTCCTCCAAAGATCAGCCAGCGGAATATTCGGTCGTGTTCCTGAAGGTGTGTCTGCCGTCCGCGGCCACTAGCGGAAGGGTAACTCTAATGGTTGTTCCTTGCCCGCTTGAATCTATCTCCAGACGGCCCCCGAGTTCGTTCACCCGCTCTCGCATTCCCGCCAGACCGACTCCACTTTGCGTTCCATTTTTCTTAATCGGGATCAGGACGTGAGAAGGTATTCCGCATCCCTGGTCAGTAACCTCGAGCATGACTTCGCGCGGTTGCAGGTCCACATGTATTTCTGCCCCTCCCGCCCGAGAATGACGGTGAACATTAGTTAAGCTCTCCTGTAACACCCTGAAGAGCGCGATTTCTATAGTATCCGGCAAACGCGGGAAGTTAGCTTCAAGGTCGAAGGTCACCGGAATCCCACTGCGCTGCGAAAAACCATGGACGAACCACTTTGCGGCGGAAGCGAATCCGGCCTCATCCAGCAGCGGAGGGTGTAGAAGATGCGAGAGAGTGCGCGTTTCTGAAATGCAGCGCTCCAGTATTTCGCTACACTCCACAAACAGAGCGGCCTTGTCTCGGGTATTGGGCTGCGCCAGCAATTCAACTGTCATTTTCAGTCCGGCAAGATACTGTCCCAGACTATCGTGTAGTTCTCGTGCGATGCGTCTGCGCTCCTGGTCTTGAAGGTTCAGCAACCGCCCGCTCAATCGCCTAATTGCCCCCTCGGCATTGCGCCGGGCGGTGACATCCACCGAGATCACGCCAATTTCGTTGACCGCGCCGGCGTCATCGCGAATAGGGAAGTAATTGACCAGCCAATGGCGGAGTTCTTCGGGCTTGCCAGGTATTTCGACTGAGACCTCTCGATCCAATATTGGAGTGCCGGTGCTTATTACCTCACGAAAAGCGGTCTCGGGGTTCGACTCGCCTGCGCCGAACATTTCCCCGACGGAACGCCCAACGAAGTCAGCGGGAGATTTCCCAACCATAGTCGCGAGAACCTCGTTGATCCTGCGATAGCGGAACTGAGCATCCAAAATGGCAAAGCCCACGGTGGAGGAGGAGAAAAATGCATTAACCACTTCGCGGCTTTGCCTGGCTACTCGCTCGGTTTGCTTGTGGCGAGTGAATTCGAGATTCAGCAGGTAAAATTCGGCCCCCAGCAATAGAAGTGCGATCACGAAGGCGACGGCAAGTATTCCAAGTGTGTTTTTGTAAACTCTTTGTGAAGTGGCTCTTCGATCTAATAGCAGGCGTTCCTCGTCGTCTCGAATTTTCTGAAGTTCGTTGTGAACTTGTACACCCAGAGTGCCGGTTTCTTCCGTGATTTCAAGTTGTCGTTGCCGGTCTGGAGCGCCACTCTGCCGCAGTTCGATCGACTCCTGCAAGAGAGCAAAATTGCGGTTCAACAATGGTTCAAGCCTGTCAAAGTCTTGCCCCCGTTGGGGATTATCCGCAGTTAGCTCCCTCAAACGCTTCAGGTTGTCAGGAACGGCCTGGATTGCAGCGTTGTAAGAGGCCATCATGCCTTCGTCGCCGGAAAGAATATACCCGCGCCGCGAATTGTTGGCCCTCAAGGAATTGAAACGAAGGTCCTCAAGAGTATTTTGTACCTCGTAGGTGTGGGCAACCCGGTTTTCAGCTGCGACCAGGTTGTTCGCTGCCCTGTATGTGAAAAAACCTATGGCAACGAGTAACAGCACTGCTGCTGCGAACGCAAACCACGCAATATTTCGGAAAGAACGAAACATTTTCCTGAACGTCAGGGCAGCAATGCTATGAATACCGTAGTTCACCGTGATCTGGTGGATCCTACTTCTGTCCGCTGCCAAATAAACATTATATCGGACGGGTTAGCTGGAGCACTCTCCCCGACTAACTAACAAGTTCGGGGGCTTGCTCGTGCAAATGCCACGTCACATGTAGAATTATGTTAGCCTATGTCCGCCAGCGCGGAGTTTGTACAAATCGACATTAGCCCGCCGGTTCGCCAGCCGAAGCCCTCATGGTTGAGAGCGAGGGCACCTTCAGGCGAAAACTTTCACAACCTCAAGCGCCTGGCGCGTGGCTTGGACCTGCATACAGTCTGCGAATCGGCGCAGTGCCCCAATATTGGAGAGTGTTGGAATCATGGCACTGCGACTTTCATGCTTCTCGGCAACATCTGTACCCGAAGATGCGGTTTCTGCGCGGTCCCGAAGGGGCGACCACAGGCCATTGATTGGGATGAGCCGGCGCGGGTGGCGGAAGCTGTCGCAACTCTTGGGCTAAAGCATGCGGTGGTGACCAGCGTGAACCGCGATGACGACAATATTGGCGGCGCCCGCATCTTCGCTGAGACCATTCGCCAGATTCGAGCGATGTCGCCCGGGTGCAGGATCGAGGTATTGATTCCAGACTTTCAAGGGATTGACGAAGCTTTGCAGATCGTGCTCGATGCTAGTCCGGATGTCCTGAATCACAATACTGAGACGGTTCCGCGCCTTTACCGCGCTGTGCGCTCGGGGGCGCGGTATGAACGTACTTTAAGGCTGTTGGAGAACGCAAAAAAGCTTTCGCCGAAAATTGTCACCAAGTCTGGGGTAATGGTCGGCCTCGGCGAAACGACTGAAGAATTGATCGATGTGTTTCGCGACCTTGGTTCTCGAGGAGTCGGGATACTGACCGTTGGACAGTATTTGCGTCCCTCGCGCGATCATCTTCCTATCGCGCGCTTCTATAGTCCCGCCGAATTCGATTTCCTGAAAGAAGCAGCTTTGGAATTTGGATTCAGGCATGTGGAGTCCGGCCCAATGGTGCGCTCCAGCTATCACGCCCATGAGCAAACCGCAGCGACAATGACTGCGTAGGGACAGATGTCCTCATCTGTCCAGTGCTTAGCCGCCTCTTATTTAGAAGAGTTTCAGGTGGATGGTTAAATACTTCTTTGGATCCTGCCGCACGGCTTTGATAAGTTCGCGTGTCTCGACCAACATCTTGTTGGTGTTGTCGTAAACTGCCGGATCTTGGACGAATTTGCCGATTGTCCCTTGGCCCGAGTCGATGCGATCGGTAAGGTCAGAAATTTTAGCCATCGTATTCTTCAGCTTATTCGCGAATTCCTGATCCCTTGCGAGCGTCCCCAGAGCCCCCTTACCAGCGTTGATATCGTCGGTGAGCTTCTTGACGTTCGCGATGCTTTCATTGGCGTTGTTGTAGAGGGTTGGGTCTTTGAGCAACTTTCCAGCGGTTCCGTTGCCCGCATTCAAGTCGTCGATCATGGCGTTGATCTTATCTACCGTGGTGTTTGCCTTGCGATAGAGTTCGTCATCGTAGAAGAGCTTGCCTAAAGTTCCCTTTCCGGCACTGAGCTGATTCACGACACCTTGAAACTGCGCGACTGTGCTATTTAACCGGTTGTAGAGGCCGGGGTCATAGATAACCTTGCCGATCGATCCCTGACCGCTCTCCACGAAAGCGAGGATTCGATCCAGGCGTTTTACCAGAACATCCAAGTTCTGAAGCGTGCCTTGGCTCGCACGCACCACGTCCTGAAGCTCTGGGGTGTCACGAGTGGCCAATACATCTCCATCTTTTGCCTCCGGTCCTCTAGCCAGGGCGCTGTTGATGTCGATGTAGGTTTCGCCCAAAACCCCGGCCGTGGCTAGAGACGTAACGGAATCGCTCCTTAAGTTGCGGCGGTACTTGGTGCTAAGCTTCATCGTGACTTCCACGGGCGTGAGTCTTTTGTCTGGATCCGGAACGACTTGGATTCGGCTGACATTCCCTACATCCACTCCCTGGAGACGGACTGGTGCGCCTACGCTGAGCCCGCCCGCGTTATCGAAATAGGATCTTATGCGTATTTTCTTGGTAAAGAAGCCACTCGTCCCGGTCATCAGAAGAATGAGAACCGCGAGGACGCTGCCGGCAAAAATTACCGTCAGACCTACCTTCATTTCGGACCACTTCAATTGCTTTTGACTAGGCACGCATTCCCCCGAGTACTGTTATTGCGGAAAACGTTTCGTGGCCCACATCCCAAGAATTCCGAATCATAGCAGAATGCAGATGCGCTTCCCAACGGGATACGGCCTTGGAGCGCGCGAGAAAGAAGTAACGCCAGACAATACGCCGCAGCCCCACAAACCAGGGTGATATTCAGCCCGAACTGAATTGCGATCAAGATCGCCGATACTGAACCCAGGACGCTTGCACCGGCATTCATCGCCCAAGCCCACTCCACGGGGGCATGACGCGCGCTGTCTTGCTTGAGTAAATCAGTGCCCACCGAAGAAGCTGCGAGCGCCCGCAGGCCAGTTGGAAAGGGCATTCCCATGATGAATCCAAGGGGCACTAGCAACGTTGCGCTTACCAGGAGCTTTGCCGTGAAGGGCAATCCCACTAACCCATTCAGCACACGGGGCAGGATGAATACATAGATAAGCAGGGCAGCAACGATGGCAGACAGCGGCCGCCACACGTGGGCAGTATTGTGCAGGAACTTGCGCGAAGCCATACTTCCGGCCCCGCTTGACAGCAAAAGCAGAAATACGACGACGGTTAACGCGTAAGTCGGATGCCCGAGAAACAAGACGAAGCGCTGAATAAAGGTGATCTCCACCAGAATGAATCCCAGGCCAATGGCTACAAAGTACAGCAGCCGAACCACAGGTTCATGATTCTGCCCGTTGCCCCGCAGAGCGAGTGGGAGGATCAGAAACGTGAGCACTGCGATCAATGAGATCACAAGCACCGCCAGCAGCACTGCAACTCCAAGGTTTACCTTCCAGTCGATGCCCATAGATTCTGGATGCAGTACCTGGCCGAGCTTCAGCGTGAAGAAGAAAAACGGAGCATCGTCGTCGACCGGCGCAACGTTGTACGCATACTGTTTCGCAAATTTGTAGGGATCATTGCCCTTGATCAATTGGGTAAATGGATTATCTTGCGGCTCAGAAGGCAGGTATTGGGGGACCAGTGTTGGGTTGCTCGCGAGATGCGTTTTAACTGATTCCTCTTCTTTGCGGGTGAAAGCGCTCTTTTTCGCCAGCACGACAACGGGAATGCCGTCTTCATCTAAATCTCCGGCAGAGACCACAATGAAATTTCGTGAAGAATCCTGCACTCCGCGGAGATGCAAGGCTTCCATCGCAACTGAAACCACTCGCAGTGCTTCCCGCGGCTGCTGAAATTCCCATCGGGTGATGGCGATCATTCCATCTGGCTTCAAGTGATCGAAATATTCTTCGAATGCCTCAATCGTGTATAGGCTGTTCTCACTCAGCGCAAATGCCCCGGCTGCGGTAGAAGCCCAAGTGTCTACGAGCGTCATCTGCACTACGTCGTATTGTTGTTTCGAATTCCGAATAAATGACCGGCCATCGGTGACGTGCATATGGACGTTGGGGCGATCGAAGAGGTGATAGGCGTAGTTGGCGTAGCGCCCCCGCATGATCGTGTCCGCAATTATCGGATTAATCTCAATTCCAGTGACGCTCGGGCTTCCATTTGCTGCGGCGCGCAGAACGTCAACTCCTCCTCCGGGCCCGATGATTGCGTAGTCTCCATGCGGACGCAGAATATTCGCCAGAGCCGGGGGAGCTGACATCAGATTCTTCTCCCAAACAGAGCCATGCCACTGCTTTGGATCGGCATTCATTATGAAAGTATTGGCGTCAGCATCGATGACAATCGCCTTGGCATCGTCGACGCGATCCACTTCCACTCGCGAAATCGCATTCCAGCGCGCGAACTCGACTAGGGATTTATCCCGGCGTATGCCCTTGGCGTAGACGACATCTATTAAACGGCCCGAGTAGTTCAGAGCTATCAGGAGTGCGAGGGCTGCGCTCAGCACAGCGGTCGCTTTTCGAAATGCGGGATTCGGAGCCCAGATAACCGCAGCAATCGCTGCGCTCGCGGCCGAAAACAGGATGGTGTTTGGTCCACCGATCCAGTTCAGCAAAGGAACGACGGCCAGACAGGCGAGCGAACCACCCACCAGATCGGCACTATATAGGCGGGAAATGTATTCTGACCGGCGGCCAAAAATGACTGAGAACAACAGTCCTGTAAAGAAAAATGGGACGGCGGAACCTACATAAATCGCTGTCAACCGCAGAAAATTACCGCGAGTCAGCGCCAGCGAAACTGGCTCGTGCAGCACGATCTCAAGTACGAGGGGAATGACAACCGCATTGACCGCGGAAAGTGTGGCTATCAGGATGCCAAATTTAAATCGCGACAGCATCCTCTTGCCGAGGTGTGCCAGGACACCGCCGGCGCCGAGACCAAGTAATGCGATGGAGATGGCGAGGAAAGCGAAATGATAAAAGAGGATGACCGAAAATAGCCGGGTGAGAGCCAACTCCAGCAGTAGCGCGGCGAAACTGCAGAGCGATACTCCCGCTAGGAGCGTCTTTTGGTGCATCTCGGTTGGCTCACCGATTGGAGTTGCAACCGTACTCTCGATTGTCACGTGCATAAAGTTGAAAAAGGAATGCGACAGTCTAACAGAGCTGCGTTCAGCCACACCTGTCATTCTGAGCGAGGGTGCGCTAGAACAGTTGGTCGCCGCGATAAATTAATTGCCCGTCAACCAATTGCGCTTCGGGCATGAGTTTATGTGGACGAACCGGACCAGTTCCGTCAATGTGAAACACTTCCTGGCCATGTGCCACGAGCCAATCTGAGACCAACATGCGGTGACAGCGAAAATAAACTCGCTCGGCGCACATGTACGCTGTTTTGGATTCCTCGGCAAGCTTGATCAATTCGGCGATGGCGTCCTGGAACTCATCGCTGAGCATGTGGTCGGCGTAGTTTCGGAAACTGGGACTGCGTAGAGCCACATTCGGGGAGTCTTCTAGAATCTTTTTTCGGCGCCCGCCCAATTCTTTCATCCAAACGTAGCGGATTCCATTTTCAGGCAGAGTCCGTTCGAGAGAGTCGCGATTGAAATGTGGAAGCCTGCGAGACATCGGGATCGAGCGGATGTCCACTAGGGTGTGGATGGAGTGGGATTGAAGCGTTTCAAGAAATTCGCCGAAGGACCGCGTGGAGTGGCCGATGGTGTAAAGAGTTGCCACTATTACAGGCTCGCTACAGAATGTAGCGCGACAGATCCTGATCCTTCACGATGTCGGCTAGCGTGTGGCGCACATAGTCGGCATCGATCTTAACGTGCTCGCCTTTTTTCTCGGGAGCCTCAAAGCTGATTTCATCCAGCACGCGCTCCATGATGGTGTGGAGACGCCGCGCCCCAATATTTTCGGTGCCTTCGTTTACGCGAAAGGCGAAGCGCGCAATTTCCTCAAGGGCCTCGCTGCTAAATTCCAACTGAACGCCTTCAGTGTCGAGTAACGCCGTGTACTGTTTCACGAGGGAAGACTTCGGCTCGGTGAGGATCCGAATGAAATCGCCCATGGTCAGCGATTGCAACTCGACGCGAATCGGAAAGCGTCCCTGTAATTCAGGAATCAAGTCGCTAGGCTTCGAAACGTGGAAAGCGCCCGCGGCGACGAACAAAATGTGGTCGGTGCGAACCATTCCGTAGCGAGTGTTAACGGTGGTGCCTTCAACTATGGGCAGAATGTCGCGTTGCACGCCTTCACGGGAAACATCCGGGCCGTGTCCGCTTTCGCGGCCTGCAATCTTATCGATCTCGTCGAGGAAGATGATTCCTGAATCTTGTACCCTGTCGATGGCGGTGCGCGTGACCTGGTCCATATCGATAAGGCGCTGCTCTTCTTCCTGAATGAGGTATTCGAAGGCCTCATTCACCTTCATCTTGCGCTTCTTCGTGCGCTGTCCGAAAAGGTTGGGCAGCATGTCTTTAATATTGACGTCCATCTCTTCGACGCCCTGGTTGGAAATGATTTCGAAAGATGGGAAATTGCGTTCGCGGACTTCGATCTCGACTGTGCGTTCGTCCAGTTTGCCTTCCCGCAACTGCTGGCGCAACTTTTCGCGAGTGCGGCTGTGGGATTCGGTGAGTCCCGGAGTGCCATCGATGACGACCCCGCCGTTCGACGGTTCCGGCGGCCGCGGCACGGAAACTGGGGGAAGAAGTATGTCGAGCAAACGTTCTTCAGCGTTCAGTTCCGCTTTGTCGGAAACATCTTCCAACTTTTCTTCGCGAACCATTTCGATGGCAATCTCGACCAAATCGCGAATCATGGACTCAACATCGCGTCCAACGTATCCGACCTCAGTAAATTTAGAAGCTTCGACCTTCAGGAAAGGGGAGTTCGCCAACTTCGCGAGCCGGCGCGCAATTTCGGTCTTGCCCACCCCGGTGGGTCCAATCATGATGATGTTCTTGGGGATAACTTCTTCGGCTAGCTCGGGCGCGAGCTTCTGGCGGCGCATGCGATTGCGCAGGGCGATGGCGACGGCGCGCTTGGCAGCAGCCTGTCCGACGACATGCTTGTCAAGCTCGGCGACGATTTCGCGCGGAGTGAGTTCGTCCAGCGCGATCTGTTCTTCTTCGACGGTTCCAGGTAAATAGATGGCCATAAATGCGGTCGTTGGCCGTTCGTCCTTGGTCCTTGGCCGACGACCAAGGACCAAAGACCAACGACGGTTTCCTACAATTCTTCGATTGTTACCTTCTCATTAGTATAGATGCACATTTTGCTGGCAATCTTCATTGCTTCTTCTGAGATTTGCCGCGCGCCTAATTCAGTATGTTCTAAAAGCGCCTGGGCAGCAGCCTGGGCGTATGGTCCGCCGCTTCCAATTGCGGCAATGCCGCTATCTGGCTCAATTACGTCGCCCTGACCGCTGAGGAGAAATGTCTGCTCTTTATCGGAAACCAGAAGCAAAGCTTCGAGATGACGCAAAAACTTGTCCGTGCGCCAATCTTTGGCCAGTTCGACGGCGCCGCGTCCGATGTTGCCGTGATACTGCTCGAGTTTCGCTTCGAAGCGGCTAAAGAGAGTGAAGGCGTCGGCGGTCGATCCAGCGAATCCGGCAAGAATTTTGTCCTGATAAAGCCGCCGAATCTTCTTGGCGGAATGCTTGATCACGCTCTCGCCGAGCGTAACCTGGCCGTCTCCCGCCATGACGACCACGCCATTTCTGCGGACACATAGAACTGTAGTGGAACGTATCAGACGCTTAGGGCTCATGAGCAGAACTTTTGATTATAGCAGGAGGATGTTTGCGGTGATGTCGTCACACCTGACGATGAACACCGCTGTCTAGCTGCGGTAACATTTCCCATGCCTCACCTTAGTCCTCACGATGTGATGACGATGTTTATGGCGCTGGCGGTTTTGTTGGGCGGCGCCAAGCTGGCTGGCGAGTTGATGCAAAAACTCGGACAGCCTGCAATCCTGGGCGAAATCTCAGTTGGAATTCTTCTTGGGCCCACAGTGCTGGGCCATTTTCGCCCACATATTTACTCGGCTTTGTTTCCTGCTACCGGTCCCGTGCCCATCGCGCTGGAGACCATCGCGACTCTCGGAGTAGTGTTCTTCCTTCTCACCGCCGGTCTTGAGATTGATCTTCGCAGCATCTTCCGGCAAGGCAAGAGTGCGTTGTTCGTCAGCTTTTTTGGGGTGATTTTCCCTTTCACAACCGGGTTTATTGCCGCCGGACTTCTACCGAAATATTTGGGCGCCGGAGCGGCCGCCGACACCTTGATCTTCGCCTTGTTTGTGGGGACCGCCCTTTCGATCTCCGCATTACCCGTCATAGCCAGAATCTTGATGGACCTCAACCTTCTGCGAAGCGAGATGGGCACTGTCATCATGTCGTCCGCGATGGTTAACGACTTGGTGGGATGGATTCTCTTTTCGATGGTTCTGGGAATGATGAATCCCGCTGCCCGCTCTGGCGGCGGACTTAAACATACGATCGCACTAGTGGTTTTGTTCGCCGGCCTCACGCTAACCGTTGGCCGATGGCTAATTGACAAAATGTTGCCATTCATTCAGGCCCATACGACGTGGCCTGGCGGGGTGCTGGGATTCATCTTCACTCTCACGCTGGCTGGTGCGGCTTTCACGGAATACGCGGGAATCCATGCCGTGTTCGGCGCATTCATTATTGGGATCGCGGTCGGAGAATCCAGTCATCTGCGGAATCGAACGTCCGACCACATTCACGAAATTGTTACGAATGTCTTCGCGCCATTCTTTTTTGCCAGCATTGGATTGCGGACAAATTTCGTTACGAACTTCGATTTGGGCCTGACTTTGACCGTGATTGGGGTCGCCTGCGCGGGAAAGATATTCGGCGCAACCTGGGGCGCACGCCTTGGGGGCATGGACAAGCGCTCCTCCTGGGCCGTGGGTCTGGCGATGAATGCGCGGGGCGCGATGGAAATGATTCTGGGCATTCTCGCGTTGCAAGCAGGCTTGATCCGCGAGCAAATGTTTGTCGCACTCGTAATCATGGCGTTGTTCACATCGCTGATCTCTGCGCCATCCATCCACGCTCTCGTGAGCAAACGCCGTGCGATTACGCTGAAAGATGTAGTTTCCAGCAAACTGTTTATACCCAACATTGAATGCAACACACGACATGGTGTGCTTAAACAAATGTCCGAACTTGCGGCGGATGAAGTCAGCAATTCCCCGGAGAGATTTTTACGGATCCTTCTGGAACGCGAAAAAATTGTCGCCAGCGGTTGGGAAAACCAGCTGGCAATTCCACAGGCGCGCATCAATGGGCTAACGCGTCCGTTGGTGGTTGTGGGGAGGTCTGAAAACGGAATCGATTTTGACGCGCGCGATGGAAAACCGGCGCGGCTGATTGTCATGATTCTGACCGGGGATAATCAGTCGCAGCACGATTTGCTTGCCGATGCGAGTGCGTTGTTCAGCAACCGGGAAGCGATCGATCAGGCGTTGGAGGCGACAAGTTTCGTGGAACTGGTGGCTGCTTTGAATGCGCCGGTTAGTTAACCATAGAGGGCACGAAGATACAGAGAGGAAAGAGCAATCCTAGTATTCGTGAAACTTTAACTTCTACGCGCCAGACCCAAAGAGTTTGCCCACGACAGCGGAACGGGTTGTGACTCCCATTTTTACCATCACGAGGCGGACGAACGCTTTCACGGTGTTGGGGCTGATTTTTAAGCGCTCGGCAATCTCTTTGCTGGTGAGTCCCTGCATTAAGAGTTCGACAGTTTCTTTCTCTCGTGGGGTAAAGTCAAACATCTCGGTCGCCTGCGACAATGCGCTGCCGATGGAAGTGTTTCTTTCAAGCAACAAAGCGGCGGTTTGCTGATAGGAAGGGCTGACGTTGGGCTGCATTGCAAACGTTCGGCAAATATAGCGGCGCTTGCCGGATTTGAAGCGGGTGGAGAAAGTCAATGAGTCGCCGGAGCGACCTTCAATAAGATTCAGCTTGACCCGGTCGGCAAGAAACACGTCCAGTTGCTTGATGTTCTCGGGCGCGGTTGGATACGCGAGAATCCGGACAGCTTCCGGGTTGAACATCACCAAGCGAAGTTTGTTGTCGAGGAGAAGAAAGCCTTTTTCCGACGTTTCATCGCGCATGCACGGACTCTCCATTCAATTGTGAGCCTGCAAAGTTGGAGGCGCTTTGGACGGCTGATACCTCTCACGGTAGTGAGAGTCGCTCTTACGGGGGAAAGGCTCATCCAGTCTGCGATGCTTTGCGCAGCATGTCAAGATGCAATTTGCATAAATTCATTCGCACCTGAAAATTCATCGCTCAACTGCAAACTCATGCACTTTAAGAGCAACTCTGCTTCTCCTCTAGCGCGTTTGAGAGGACCCTTCAGTAGCAAGTGTGAAGCTAATCCCCACGCGGCTCTTAAACTTTTGCGGCTGTCCGGCTTTGATCAGCGGTTGAAAGTGCCATTGCCTGACCGCTTGCTCTGCGGCCGGCATCAGTTGCGATGATCCGCTGACCAATGCCATTTCAGCGACGGCTCCGCTTTCATTCACCAGAACGTCAAGCAGCACGCTGCCTTGAATATGTTGTTGCCGCGCAGCATTCGGATACTCCGGCTCGACCCGTTGGACAAGCCGTGCCAGAGCGGCTTGCGTGGAGATTGTTTCGACAGACGAGTTCGCGGGGCCTGGCGAAACCGGTTCCGATACCGTCTTGATGGCCGGTTTTTGAGAGGAAGGCTCTTTGTCTTCGAACAGAACGATTTCGTCAGAAGATGGCGGCGTTTTATCAGCGGTCTTCTTGTCGCTGATAGTCGATGTAGTTTCCTTATGGATAGGCTTGCGGTCAATGGTTATGGAAGTAGCATGACGCTTTGGAGAGCGAACCTGGGACTTGGGACCCTGCTGCCGGGAAGGCGCGGGCGTCGAGATTGTGGATTTCGCATCCGCAGGATTGACTTCGGGACGCGGTATGTCTAATGCCGCAGCACTTGCCGGCTGAATCGCGGTTCGTTGTACTGGAAGTGGCGATGACCGATGGACCACCGCGGGCTGAGTCGTTCCCCTGCTTCGTGTCCAAAATTTGCCGGCAGCAACACACGCGGCAAGCAATACTAAAACGAACGCTGTCTTGCCGAACATCGCAGCCCAATTAGCCGGCATTACTTTCCGTCGTTTCGTACGCAGGCGACTGAAAAATTGAGGCGCGCGAAACTGGAATCGCGATGGACGGGGCAAATGTCGGGGCGTGCTGATTTGAGAGGATTGTTGTAAAGGCGCTGCAGACTTGTTGGCATCGACACTGTAGCTCTTCTCTACCAACTCGATATTTGTAGCGATGCGACGAGCCAGCGCTTGCAAGGTCAATACATCCCGGTCGCAAAAAGCATTTGGACGCGGAGAGAAAATTTGAAGGATTCCCAATACTTTATCTTCGTCGGTGGATATCGGGACGACGAGTATTGATTTCACACCAGCGCGCTGATAAGCAACGGAGTCCGCATGTGAGTCCGGCGTGACATCATCGATGCGCCGAATATCCCCAGTTTCAAAGCAAGCAGTCGACACGCCGGACGGAATATTCAGGAAAGCTGCAACTTCCGATGACGTCGCACCCGTAGTAGCGCGGCAGATCAATTTGTGTGATTTCTCCAACGCGATCACAGCTCCAGTCGCGTTAGTAGTCAGACGAGCTTGGAGAACGATCTCGTTCAAAACGAGATCGAGCGCGAGATCAGAAACAGGTTTTGGAGCGACGGTTTCGACGGGCGGAAGTTCTGCCACCAATGAAATGGCAGGGAGTTCCTCATTCAGCCGTAGAGGCTCTTCGCTCGGATCGATCGCGATCGGCGCCGCGGAAGTTTGTCCTGCGGCGGCCTGAATGTGAACTCGGCGGTGCCGGTCGGTGGAAACGGATCTTGTCTTCAGTCTAGCCATAGGGGTAAGTGGGGCAGCCTACAAATTGCAACTGGGTGGCCAAACCAGCGCTGGCGGCCTATATGTTTGATCAGGTTAGCCAGGTCGCAATTGGCGACCGACGGAGAAATCCGCGCCAAGTCAATTCTGGAGGGAAAACAATTCTACACCTTGGGAAGTCCGGTGCCAACCGGGGTCGCGAGGTGGTTCCAGTCTCAATTAGCGAAGAATGAGGTTTTCGAGGATGTTGACCAGATTATGCAAGCGGTTTCGGCGAAAAAAGGAAGGCGCGACCATGGGCCGCGCCTTCGCTTACCGGCGTGATAAGCTCTCTGAAGCGGTTCCGAGACTATTTGTCTAGCATTGAATCGGGGAGAGCGAGTTGATCCTGGGCGGCTGAGAAATCGATGGACGACATATCGTCATCGGCGCCTTGCTCAGGTTTTTCCTGTTTTCGTTGGACCCTTTTTTCGGCTTTTTCGCGCTGCTTTTCCTGACGGGAGCGCTCTTTTAAACGTTTATTAAAACTGGATCGGCTTCTACCAGCCATATAACACCTCCTGGGACAATTGTGTCGCTGCGACACTCCGTTCAACGGAGCGGCAGAACTCTGTTGAGATAACTGCTACCAGCGCGGTTCGCGAGGCTGACGCGCGTGGCCTTGATAGTCATCGCGACCACCACCACCAGAACGTCCGCCGCCGCCGGAGCGTCCACCGCCTCCGCCCCCGGGACGACCGCCACCTCGCGGAGGCCCGCCGCTGCTGCGCTCCGTCTTGGGGCGAGCTTCGTTGATATTCAATGCGCGGCCTCCAAGTTCCTTGCCGTTTAGGGCGGCAATGGCCTTCTCGGCTTCGGAAGAATCCGACATTTCTACGAATGCGAATCCTCTGGAACGGCCGGTCTCACGGTCCGTGACTACACTCACCTGATCAATCTTGCCATGTGGTTCGAACAGTGTGCGCAGCTCTGCTTCTGTTGTGCTATGGGGGATGTTGCCAACGAAAAGCTTCTTCATGATGTTTCCTCTTCTTAGATTGCCTGATGCGCAGAGCTTACCTGTTTATCGACCCGGTTGTTTCATTTTGCCGGAGCGGCTTTAATTTTATTGGCGCCTGCGGTTACTGGAATTTTTTGTCCAGCCGCTTCGAGCAACTTCCTGGTTCTGATCCGGCGCTGAATGTTCTGCTTCCGCTCCCGGTTGTAACGGGACTTGTCTCCATTAATTCGTGACATTATTTCCCAGTCTGGCTGCACCGCAAGCGGACTTCTCGTGGGCGAAACCTATCTATATTGTGAAGGATAGTCAAGTTGCCTAGGCTCGTTAAGGATTATACCTGCTGGTGCGCGGATTGAGAAATCGGAAGCGTTGGGGAACGGGACGAGTTGAAAGGAGTCGTTCAGAATTGGAAGTTTCACTGAGCAGGCCCGGCCGCTTTTAATTTCGACTCAAGCTGTTGTGCCTCCTGCTCACGATGCAATAAACGAAGGACGTTCGCGTATGTTTGGGCGGTTTGCACCGCATCAGGATTTGTCAATCCCAAGGCTTTCGTTTGAATATCCAAAGCCCGCTTCAAAAGCGGATCCGCCTCCTGAAAATGCTTGGTTAAGTAGTACAAGAATCCGAGATTGTACGAGTCTGCCGCTAGATCGGTACTATCCGGGGGAAGACCCTTTTCATCATTCCGCAGTGCGCGACGAAAGCTAAGTTCGGCGTCGCCATGATCTTGCAACCGCTCATAGCACAAGCCGAGATTTCCGAGATCGGCAGAGAGCCAAGGATTTTCCTGGCCATAGATCTTTCCCCAAATGATCAATGCCCGTACATAAAGCGGCGCGGCTTCAGCATATTGATGCTGTCGCAATTTAATCAGGGCAAGAGCATCTAGACTAACGGCTACGTCGTGATGATTTGGGCCAAAGACCGTCTGCCGGATCTGTAAGATTCGCTCTAATTACGGCTCAGCAAGGTCGTACTTCTCACGTGCGGAATAATACAAGGCCAGACTCTCAAGCGCATTAGCGTAGTCGGGATTCTCTCCGCCGACAGTCTTGCCATAAATACTAACCGCCTGCCTGAACAGACCTTCTGCCTCTGCATCCTTCCCCATTTTCTTGTCTAAATTTCCCCACGCCTCGAGCGTTTGGGCCACATCTTCATGGTCCTCACCGAGCAGATGCTTTCTGGTTTCGAGGGCGGCCTGCAACAGCGGCGCTGCCTTGTCGTAGGCGCCTGTTGCCGTGTACAGCTCTCCGAGATCGTTCTGCGTCTGCGCGGTCGCCAAATCAGGTTGGGGAAGTTTTCTTTGACGAATGTCCAGCGACTTTATCAATAGTGGTTCGGCTTTCTCGTAGTCATTCAGTATCTTGTATAACTCGGCTTCTTCATTGAGAACTTCGGCAGCCTCTGGCGAATCAGCCCCATACTCTTTGCTAATGATTTGCAAGGCCTCGTCGTAACAAGGGTGGGCCAAATCGTATTTTCCTTCGGCCCGATAAACCTTGCCCAAATCAATAAGGCTGCGCGCGCGCAAAGGACTTAGGTTTTTCTCGGAACGCACTTCGTCGGCAGACTTGGACAGCAGCGTCTCAGCGTCCGCAAAATGCGCTGCTTTGGCTGCCTTAGCCCCGGCATCATGATCACGTTTCCACGCTTCCTGGGCATGCAGAGATGTCGCAAGCAGACTGATCGCGCCGATCCATGCGAGGGGCACACGCAAATGGCCGGCGTGGCTCATTGAATCTCCAAAGAAATCACATTGCCCAGGCCATCTCCGGTTTCGTTGTAATTCACTGCCACCTTCTGATTTATCCAGTCGCAGGAGATGCGGTCTGCGCCGATGACAATGGCCTTGTTGCTATCCGCGATGCGCATTTTCCAAGTTTTGGGGCCCGCGAGAATCGTCAAGATGGTGGCGGGAGGACTTGAGCAATCAACCGACAATAGTTTGCCGTGGAGGAATTTCGCAGGTTCACGCTTTGGAATTGCCGGCGGCGGCGCCGACTCCGGCGTTTTAGCTTTGACTAAATCGCTCGCTACGCTTTGCGTCGAAGGCTGCTGCGCCGTCGATCGTGCCTGCTCGCGATAATTCTGGATCTGTGCGAGCTCTGTGGCCAGGCGGGTTGCAACTGCCGGATCAGTGCTATTTTCCATACTATGGAGGACAGCCGTCGCGTCACCTAATTGACCACTTGCCAGGTAGACGTTCGCCAAGTTAAACCGGTAATCCACACTACGAGGATTCAGTTCAATTGCCTTTAGCAGGACGGCAATCGCTTCACGGGGTTTTCCTTCGGCACTATATGTGAAAGCCAAGATGTTGTAGGCATCGGCGAAATCAGGATCGAGTTTGATGGATCTTTCCAATTCGCTCTGCATGGAATGTAAGCGTTCATCGTTGCTGGCAGGGCGCATTCCGGTCTCGCGTTGCGACAAGAGCGCTGAGTAGTACAACACTCTCGGATCATTTGGGTTTAGGGTTGCCGATTTGTGAAAGCATTCGCCGGCTTTCTCGAAATCGCGCTTCATGAGGTAGGAGTAGCCCAGACCGCGCAGCGCTATGGCATTGTTCGGGTCAATTTTAAGGACGGCGTTGAACTCTTCCACTGCTTTTTCTTGATAGTCCGCGGAATGCAAATGAACATCGGCCAGGATAGCGAGTGCATCGGGTGGGCTTACGGGCGCGCTGGTATACGCTTTCGCGTCTATTCCGGCGGGAGCCGCCAGCTTGTAATACTTGAAACGATCGCCGTTCTCGTACGAGTGCAAGGTCTTATCGAACTGCGCAGCGCTCATTCCAAACGCCTGCTGAATCGCCTGTTCCACCGGCACATGTTTGTCCTGCACTAGTTCAAAATAATCGCCAAGCTTAAGAATGAGCGAATTATCGTAAAGATAGTGAACAAGCAATCCCGACTCCGCGTAAAACACGGTGCGCCGGTCGCCGCTTTCGTTGTAGGTTCTTGAGTGTTGCTCCACGCGAAGCAGATCAGCTACCTTCATCCATGTGTTATGTTCCAGAACGTAGTATTCGTCGTCAGGCATCTTTCCTACGTCAGCCTCTTTCCCGTCAACGGTGATGCTGCGGAAATATTCGGCAAAGCCTTCCTCGAACCACGGATCAGGTTGTACGGGCAGGGTTCCATTCATCAACTGATGCGCATACTCGTGGAACACTACCTGCCATGGATTCTCAGAAGACAAATCGAGCAGGATGAAACAGCGGTCGGAACCGCCCAGGAAGAGGCCAGTAACTTCGATCGCCTTGCCTTGGAAGAGAGGAGCGTACTGCCGCAGTTCTTTGTTGCTACGAAAACCGATGATTTGCAAAGGTATGGGAATGTTCACCTTCGCTTTCGACATTAGCGTTCCGAAGACGGCGCGCATCTGCTCGAAACGAACCGCTGCGTCCCGGCCACGTTTATCGCCGGCGTCGGTTACGACGGAAAAGTGCGGAGAGTGGATTTCGGTCCATTGCGCCTCACCGGCAAAACATCGGAGCGCAAACGCAAAGCAAATCAGTGCGAACAGTCGCATAGGACGAGTCATGCCACGCCTCTTAAGGGAGCCATCGTAACATCACTGCCCAACTGCCATGAAGAGGGTCAAGGACTCCGGCTCAGCCACAAAGAGGGCCAAATTGAGTCAATTGAAGTTTCATCGAGAAATACAGATAAACCGTGACCTTCTCACCCGCGCTCTTCTACTGTCTCCATGGAACTTCTCTTTCTCCTGTTCGCCTGCAAGACTTTCTTCCTTAGTCGTAGCGATTTTGGCGTTACCTCGACGAACTCATCGTCGGCGATGAACTCGATGGCTTGCTCCAGATTGAGTTGGCGGTAGGGAACCAGACGTACGGCAATATCGGCCGTGGAAGAACGCATGTTGGTAAGTTTTTTCTCCCGGACTACGTTGACATCCAGATCTGAATCTTTGGCGTTCTCGCCAATGATCATGCCCTCGTAGACATCAATGGTTGGGCCGACGAACAGTTCGCCGCGTTCTTGCAGGTTGTAAAGAGAATAAGGGGTGGTGACGCCGTCGCGGTCCGCGACCAGAGCGCCGGTAAGGCGATGTGGGATTTCGCCCTGCCATTCGGTGTAGCCGTCGAAGAGGGAATTCATCACGATTGTCCCGCGAGTGTCAGTCAGCAACTGGCTGCGCAGGCCGATGAGTCCTCGGCTCGGGACGCGGAATTCAATTCGCACTCGGCCATAGCCATGGTTGTGCATGTTAAGGACTTCGCTTTTGCGTGAGCCAAGTTGTTCCATAACTACGCCGACAAAGTCTTCAGGAACGTCGACGGTGAGGCGCTCGACCGGTTCCATCAATTTTCCATCGACGCGCTTGGTGACAATTTCAGGCTTGCCGACCATGAGCTCGTATCCTTCGCGGCGCATCATCTCGATCAGGATCGAAAGCTGCAATTCGCCCCGTCCAGCGACGATGAATGAATCCGTGGTGTCGGTATCCTGCACTCGCAGTGAAACGTTGGTCAGCAATTCCTTCTGAAGGCGGTCGCGAAGATTGCGGGAAGTTACGAATGCCCCTTCGCGTCCGGCGAATGGGGATGTGTTCACGGTAAACAGCATCGCGATCGTGGGTTCGTCGATCGTGATAGGCGGAAGTGGCGATGGATTTTCAGCGTCGGTAATTGTTTCGCCGATTGTGATTCCTTCCACTCCGGCGACGGCGATGATGTCTCCGAGCGTGGTTTCCGTGATATCGGTCCGCTTCAGGCCGGAAAAAGAAAAAAGTTTGGTGATTTTGGTTTTCTGCAACGAGCCGTCGAGCTTCGCGATACCAACTTCTTCGCCCGTGAACATTCGGCCGTTGAAGACGCGAGCGATGGCTAGGCGTCCCAGGTAGTCGCTATAATCGAGATTAGCGACTAGGATTTGCAATGGTCCGGCGGCGTCGCCAGTTGGCGGTGGGATCGTCTGAACGATGGTTTCGAACAGTAACTGCAAATTCTCACCGCCGCCTTTTATGTCCAGCGACGCGGTTCCCGCCTTTGCATTGGTGTAAAGGACGGGGAAATCCAGTTGCTCCTCTTTGGCGTCGAGGTCGATAAACAGGTCGTAGACTTCGTTCAGTACTTCCTGAGGACGCGCATCGGCGCGGTCGATTTTATTGATCACCAAAATGGGTGGAAGATGCCCTTCTAGCGCCTTGCTGAGCACGTAGCGTGTTTGGGGGAGCGGACCTTCGCTGGCGTCGACCAGCAACATGACTCCATCTACCATTTTCAGAGCGCGTTCGACTTCGCCGCCAAAGTCGCTGTGTCCGGGCGTGTCTACGATATTGATCTTGACGTCGTGATAGAGGATCGCCGTGTTCTTGGCCAGAATGGTGATTCCACGTTCGCGCTCGAGGTCGTTCGAGTCCATGACTCGCTCGACCATGGTCTCGTTCGAGCGAAAGGTTCCGCTCTGCCGCAGCATGGCATCCACGAGAGTAGTTTTGCCGTGATCGACGTGCGCGATAATTGCGATGTTGCGAATGCCTGAACTCAATGTGCTTCCTTCGTGAAAAATGGGATGTCATACCACTTTACTATGCCGGAGGGGTGTGAGGGCGTGGTTCCTAGGGTCTGAAGAAGTTTTCCCAAGGAGGAATTGCATTTTTGGGCGGATGGAGACCTGAAAATTTATGTCGTCGCAGCGCTAAATGTCGTCCTGATTGCGATCATCGTGATCGGAGTCCTTCGCGCGACTGAGCGCTCTCCCGTCGCTGTTGTGCCGGACTTCGATGTGTCCATTGACATTGCTGAGTTTGATTCTGGTCCCCCCGCCGCCAAGCTCGCCGCGCAAGTTGCGACCAACGAAATGATGATGCACTTGCAGGCCGAAATCATCGTCGATGGAGCCTTGCAAACTGGAAGCTTCAAGATCAGCTTTGGAGTCTGAAGGTATATTCAATTCAACGGACCCGTTTACGGACGACAGTTCGATGGTTGCATCGCCCAGGCGGTCAAACCCAGCTTCCATCTTGCCGTTAATCGTGGAAAGTTTCACGGGGCCGGCCAAGCCGCGTGCGGAGAGTTTTCCATTGATGCATGACGCATGCACCTCGCCTGTGACTCCCTGAATATCCAGAGGTCCGTTAATCAATCTGATCTCGTCAAGCCGGGCCGTCCGGGGCACGGTCAACGTGTATTCCACACTAGCAGGGTTATCCCATTCATTGCTGCTATTGCGGCCCTGCTGGGGATATTCGGTGCGGATCGAGATGGAATTAGCTTCGGCATCGACGACGATCTTTGCCTCATCAAGGCGCTCCTTGACTTTGGCGTATTTCACGGCGTCCAGCTTTACTTCATTGCGGTCCCAAGCGGTGATTCGAACGGCGCCATTGATATTGTTTAATTCGAGCCTGCCGGTTGCTGATAATGGATAGACATGGTGGAACTCCTCGGTAAATTGTCCATTTTTGTCTTCTGCCTGGCCGCGAGCATTTAGTAGCACGGCAAAGCATGTCCAGAGAATCACACCCAACGAGATAGGCAGGTATCTTCGAAGTTTCATGAGCGGCCCCCTTTTCGTTGGACGGGGCAAGTTGAAATTGGTGAGTAGCTTTCGACGAAATTAGTGCGGGCGAGCGATGCCCAACTGGACAGCCCCTTCGGCTGAGCTCAGGGCAGGCTTTGGCGGCTGTCCCTACGTGATCGTGGCGGTTGGTGGCGGGACCTTCTTTCCGGCTTCTGAAATTACGTAGACGATCAGTATTCCTAGCTCGGGTTCAATCGGATGTCGATAACGGGGGTGCGGAAAGACAAAATAAAATATCATCGGATAACAGACGATCAGCCAGAAAAATAGCCACGCGCCCGGCCGCCTTTTCCGGAGGGAACGCCCCAATCCCCAAAATGCCAGCACCGAAGAGCTAAGGAAGATTGAATTCTTGAATGGAGCTAGGGCGGGATTCTCGGCTAGTCGGGGGATGCCTCCCCAGGAATAAATAAAACGCTTCACGCATAAAATTGCGAAGCGCCCGTAGTCCTCGCGAATAAAGGCGATTGCCTGGCGCTTCCGTTCGGCTACGTAAGCGATTTCTCCCATCTGGCTATATAACCGCATCTCGTAAAGGTTCTGGGACGGATGGAGATATTGCATCCAGGTGCCGTCGGCCCCGGGCCCGTTCCCAAGACGCAATTCGGCGCCGAAGTTCGATCGAATAAAAATAAACTTGCCGAAGGTTTGATAGTTGCGAACCAGCCAAGGCGTGATGCAAATCGCAAATACGGCGGCTGCCGTGGCTGCTCCGCCAAGAAAGGGTTTTTGCCGGCGAAACCTGTGATAGCAAATCCACAGGCCGGAGGCTGGAAGAAAAGCCAGCAGGGAAGTGTTGGTTAGGGCGACAATGCCCCATAGGAATCCGAAATGAAGCCATGGCAAGACACCGTCTTTCTCTTCCATCACCAGCGTCAGCCAAAAAATTACGGTTAGCAGCAGCGTGGCGAGGCTGGTCTCCCAAATCCAGCGGGTGCACCAGAACATTACCGAGGGAAGCAGCGCCCACAGCCAGGACGTCCAGCGGGCGACCCTTTCGTCGAAGCATCGTTTGACGATAAGGAAAATCGGGATACAAGTTAGCGCAGAAAAAATACTGTTGATGCTGAGAAGAATAATCGCTGAGGTCTTGCTATAGACTCCGAACAACTTAAAAACGCCTGCGATGAGAAAGGGATAGAGCGGTGGCTCCCACGCCGTGGGGCCTGTTGCTCCGCTGAAAGGATTACTGAAGCCTTGGCCTGTGGCTAAAGCGCGGCCAATGCGACCCATTTCGAATCCGAAGCTGAAATTGTCGTCGACGGTTTTGAATCTGTAGGTATGGGCGATGAGGATGTAAGCGAAACGCAGAGTGAATGCGATCAGAACCATCCAGAAAAACGAATCGCGGATTTTCAGCCACGCAGGTTTGAACTTCTTGAGGGACGGCATCGGATAGTGGATTCTACGACCTGGTGGGGGCACGTGTCCTCATCCGGCCGAGCGCATGCGTAGAAGAGAGGAATTGATGCGCTCTTCAACATTTTCGCGGGCGGGGCGCCCGCGCCACACATGAGCCTGTCGCTATCCTAAATATTTCAGGAATTGTCCTGGCTGGTTGTCGAAGCCGGGGAATACCTGATTCAAAGCTTTATTTCCCAGATGCCGGTAGACTGCCTCGCCTACGACGCGGCGGAAATCTGTGGTCACGGCCAAATCGCGCCCTTCGTAAAGTTGTGATTGATCGAGGCCGGGCCAGTGTCCATAGACTCGTCCGCCTTTTACCGGGCCGCCGATCACGAACATGACGTTGGCGTGACCGTGATCGGTGCCGCGGTTGCCGTTTTCGCGGGCGGTGCGTCCGAACTCGGACATGGTTACGACGACCGTGTCTTCTCCGAGGTCGCCGAGGTCAATCCAGAACGCCGCCAGCGATTGTGAAAATTCTCGCAAGACATTCGCGATCTGGCCCTGGGTGCTGCCTTCGTTGACGTGGTGATCCCATCCGCCTATGTCGGCGAATGCGACTTGCACGCCGAGGTTGGCTTTGATGAGTTGAGCAAGTTGTTTGAGGCTGTCGCCGAAACGTCCTTTAGGATAGTCGGCGGCGGCAGAGGGCGTGTATTTTGACGGATCGGCGGCCTTCAACATCTTTACTGCTTCGAATGTTTCCTGGCCGGTGCCATGCAGAACTGAATCGACGGACTGATCGTACATCGCCTCGAAAGTATTCGACATCGGAGTCGCTTTGGGATTGTTTCCGCCGACTCCGAAGTCGCTGATATTGTTGAGGGCCACGGCAGGCTCGTTTCCGGAAAGTATTCGCGGCAGGGACGGACCGAGAGCGATGGCGCGGAAAGCTGAGTTGGTGGCGGTAGTCGGGCAGCGAGCGCAAAGTGCGGTTGAGCCAGCCATCGTCCGTTGCTTTCACGCCGGGCGTTCCCGATTCCATGAAATCTTGCGCGTCGAAATGCGAGCGCGTTGGATCGGGCGACCCGGCCGCATGCACGATTGCCAACTGACGTTGGTTCCATAGAGGCTGGAACGCAGATAGGGAAGGATGCAGCCCGAAAAATCCATCGAGATCAATTACCGCATTGCGCGGAATATTGATCGATGGCCGCATCGCGTAATACGCCTGCTCGGCGTGAGGAACCACGATGTTCAGTCCATCGGCCGCGCCGCGCTGGAAGATGACGACCAACCGCTTGTTCTTGATGCCGAGCGATTGCACGGCATTGGCGGCACGAGTCAGAAAAGCGGGAACGGCGGCGGTTCCGACGACCGCGATGGCGCTGTTACGAATAAATACGCGACGAGTGATTGACATAAAACAGCTCCTAGCTCCTGGCTCTTAGCCTTTGGCTAACGCACTTGAATCACCGTTCAAGCTAATAGCCAAGAGCCAATTGTTTTCTTACTACTCTTGGCTCTTAGCTTTGGGCTTTTGGCTAAACCGCTAACTCAAAACTCCGAAGCTTCAAGCTAATAGCTAAGAGCCAATGGCCAAAAGCCCTTTACCTCCTCTGAAACTCTGGAGATCCTAAAATCAGTCCCGCTATCATGGTACATTTGGAGGATGCGCGGGGTCATCCAGTTTGCGTTGAGCGATCTTCGAATCCTGCAGGCGCGCGGCGATTGTGTCGTGCGTCTGCTTGGAGACATCGCCCGCAAGAAAACTGTTTTCGAGAACAGCTAGCGTCTGCTGATCGAGTCAGCAGGCGGATTGGCACCCAATATTTCGGCAGTGTCCATTTGGATCGCCCTTGAGTCTTCCTGTCGTGAGCGCGAGAGCGAAATTCATGCGTCCCAACAGCGCCGACGAGTTCACCCACGCGTCTGCTTTCATCGAATATCCTGTTGGAGGCTGCATTCCATAGAGTGGCATTCCCATATTTTGAAGCTGGCGGGCAAATGGCATGACGTTGTCAACCTTCGCGTCGCTGGCACGAGCGGCTGAGACTACAAATTCAAGCGGTGTTTTTACTTTCGCCCGGTAAGTTTCCGGCGACCAGAATTCGTGGGAGTGGATCATCGTCTTCAGTACTTCGCGGATGTCGCCGTCTTTCTTTAAGAATGTCTGTGACATTCGATCGACCAAAGCAGGCGGCGGATCATCGGAGACGAAGCGCATTGCCAGCTTGGTGCAGACGAATTTCGCGGTAGAAGGATGGTGCGCCAGCAAATGCAGCACCTCCAGGCCTTCCTTCTCACCTTTGGGTTTGATGCGATGGCCAAGAACCATCTTGTCCCCTGGCTCATGCTTGCGTTCGTCGAACGTATAGGCGCGGCCATCTGCGGGCTCTTTCAACGTCCATCCGGTCAGCACGCGGGCTACTTCGGTCACGTCTTTTTGGGTGTAGCCGCCGTTTACTCCAAGTGTTTGGAGTTCCATGACCTCGCGGCCGTAATTTTCGTTTAGGCCGTTTTGTTTGCCCTTAGCTTGCTTGACTGGTCCGTTCTGCTTGGCGCGCTTTCTCCACTGATCATTGCTGTTTCGGCGCTTGATGCCATTTGCTACATCTGAATTCGGTCCCACGCTCAGCCAGTTGTCTAAGTAGAAGAGCATCGCTGGACTCTTCGCGGTCGCAACCAGCAAGTCCTCGAACTTGCCCATGGCGTGCGGACGAATCACATCACGTTCGTAACTGGTCAGCAGATAACGGTCGGCTTCCTTGCCAATGAATACGTTGAAGTGATTGAGCCAGAAATCGGTCATCACTTCCTGGAGCTGTCGCTCGCTGTAGATTTCCCGAATCAATTTGGCCTGGACTAGCTCATCATCGACGACCTGCATCGGGTTATTGAGCGCCATCACGGTCTCGCGATCCCGAGGATTCAATCCCACCAGCAGATCGTCGCGTTTGGGTCCCTTCAGAGATGTCGCGAGAGCGATTTGATCTTCGGTAGACATGGCGAGGATTACCCTTGCGCGCTGATCTGGGGGTGTACTCAGAATGCGGTCGACGTTCACTTCCTTCTTCAGGCGATCTTCGTGGCGCTGATTTATTTCTTCGTCCGTCATTGTCGGACCGGAGGTCTGACTGGCGCTCTGGCCAGTGCCGGAATCCTCCATGGTGTTCATCTTGATATTGGCCGCCACGAGCTGCTGCTTGCGCTCCTGTTTCTCCTGGTACCGTTCCAGTTGAGACTCGTAAATCGCGTGTTCAGTAGGATCGGATGGCATGGAATGCTTGCCATTGGCGATGGCTCGAATAACCTCCGGAGGCGGAAAATTCTGAATGAGTTGTTGCGTATTCATTTCTAACGTGCGGAACGGCGCGAGCCGGGCCTGTACCGCGCTGTCGTCAATCTTTTCAGGATGGAGCTGTTCGTCGATCCACTTATCGACGCCCATTGCGCTTACACGGTCGATATCGCCGGGGCGCGGACCAAAAGTCAGGCGGTTCAGCGCGTGGACCGCACGTTTGTGTTCATCCATCTGTGGCCCAGTGGTGATCTCCTTCTTACGGCCGAGAGCAAACGGCAGAGAGGCGGCTAGGGACAACAGGATTACGGGCAGCGCGATTTGTTTCCGTGTCAAGCCCATTTTTGACCGACGGCGGGCGAAGCTTTAACCCGTTCCAATTATGAACCCAAACCGGTGAAAAAGTTGCTGCGCAATGTTACTAACGGGACGGGTGGAAGTAGCAGCGACTCAGACTAGCGTTAGCCGCCCATGGGTGACTTTGTGCTGCAAGGTTGCCGCTAGGTGGTCAATATCTGTAGCCGCAATGCTTTCGGCCAACTGCCCCTCTAGAAATGGGGTGCGATTGCTGCCAACGGTATCCCGTCGAATTTGCAGCAGCAGACCTTGTACCGCATTCGGATCAAATTTCTGTGGAGTCAGGCGCACAATCTCGTTCAGCGTGCTTCCGAGCGATATGCGTTCGCGGTAAGGACGCTCGCTGGACATGGCATCAAAAGTGTCGGCCAGGCCGATGATGCGAACAGGCATGGCCACGTCCTCCGCGACCAGGCCATCGGGGTAGCCGGAACCATCGGCGCGTTCGTGATGCCAGCGCACAATTTCCGCGATGCGCGGCCATGGAAACTGAACTCCGCTTACGATTTGGTGACCCACGATGGTATGGTCGGCCATTTCGCGAAATTCTTCAGGATCGAGCGAACTGGCTTTTGCGAACAGTCGTTTATCGACTGCGACCTTGCCGATATCGTGCAGGTATCCGGCTGAGCGCAGCGCTGCAATGTCATTCGCGGGCATATTCATGGCTTCGCCGATGGCGGCGGCGTAACGTCCCACGCGCAGCGAGTGTCCGTGAATGTTGACGTGTTTTACATCGATGGCAGCGGCGAAAGATTCGAGAGCGCTGTCGTAAAAACCGTGCAGTGACGCCATCATTCGGAGATTTTCCGAGACGCGCTGCGCCAGGGTCTGGCTGAGTGATTGGTTATGGATAGCCAGGGCGATATAATGGGACAGCAAAGATAAGGATTGGAGATCGTCTTCGTCGTAAATCGAGTCGCCTTCGCGGCGGCCCAGGGCGACTATCCCGACTAATTTTCCGCCAACCTTTAGAGCTGCGATGCACTTAAACAGTTGAGGCGCGACGTTGCCGTTCGAACTCAAATAATTTTCAAACGTACCGCTGCTCAAGATGACGGGATCTCTCGCGGTCGTGAGCGCATGAACGTGTTTTGGCAACAGCGGAATCACGGCTGGTTCGGGCATCAGCGCGAAGCCATCGGAGGCGATGGAGGTGAAGAGGGCGGGCCTGTCGGTGAAGGCGAAAAGCACGGCCTCCCGCGCGCCGCCAGCTTGCAGGATTGCGGACAGCATGATCCGCGCCGTTTGTGGAAACTCGCGTTCGGACGTCATGGCAGGGCCAAGGTCCGAGAGAGCTTCAACCGTGCGCAGAATTCGCCGGAAATTGTCTTTCTGCACTGCCACTCAGCGTGGAAGCAGAAAATCCAGAGCAAGTCGAGAGTACCATGCAGGGAAAGTGTTGGATTGGGAAGAGTTGTTGGTTAGTTTGGTGCGGTGGTGGGGTCAAAATAAGGTGACATTGTTGGTCCAATTGCAATGTCGTAAAACTCAGAGGGCCCGTTCAAGGATGCAGCGGCCATCCTCGTCCTCAAAATACCCCAGTTTCCCCGGTACGCATGAGATGAGCGTGCCCATTTGAGAGCCGACGGTTTCTTTGAGTGCGGTCTCCAAGTTCACTTCCTGTCCATCCAACCTTGAGTTTTCGGACATCACATAGCAAGTGAGGCCAGCACCTTTCGCCTTAAGCAATTTCGCCAGCGCTGAGGGATTTTGTTGGTTTGGGGGAATCGCTATCATCTATTCCGCGTCTAGAACGCGAGTTCGAGGACGGCCCTCTCACAGATAGCTCAGCCAGGCCCAATCCCGATGACGACGCTTCAATTCCATAAACCACAAGCAAGGCAGGTAAAGAATCGCTACCGCCAGAATCCACATCGCGTAAATGAATGGCAGACCGTGACCATATCCCACAGGCTTCGGAGATAAGCCGGCGATGACGGTACCGTGCCAGACCGGCTGGTGAGTGGCTAGCGACGCGAAGATGGCCATAATGTGAATGAGATAAAGATGCAAAACATAAAAAAATAATGGAACCCGTCCATATACCAGAAAAATACGACCCAGCCCACGTTCGGCTTTCACGCCATCGAGTAATCCGAGCAGAATGAGCGCTGGCCCTAGCGTCATCAGCAGGTAATCGAGCGACGGTAGGTACTTGAGAGCGTTGAAGAACGAGATGACCGTCAGGAAAGCGTCGGCTGAACACTCCATGGTCCAGCGGAGCGTTCGAACCCGAACGGCTTACCGCGATGCCATTTCCGTAACCGTTCCATGCCGCGCAGCACAAAGAACAGTGCCGTCGCCGAAATTCCGAGAGTCAGAATCCATTTAGTGTCGGTCCAGCCTAAGCAGCAAACTTCCAAACGCAAATCCCGCAGCCATGACCCCGACCCACGGAATCAGGACATACCCGAAATAAAACGACGAATCTGTGGTGAGTGGAGTGCTGCCGGGCACGTGGAGAAACATCCACAGCCAGTCAAACTTTCCCAACGAAGCTGGATTAATGGGATCGAGCAGATTGTGAGTCGCGATCATGCCCACTCCAAGCACGGCTATCCAGCGAACAGGGAGGCGCACGATCAACGCCATTGCCATCATGCTCCAACCTAAAATCCAGATCACTCCCGCAAACGCCAGTGGGACAAATCCCCACGCGAAATCTACGATCGTAACCTCAAGGAACACGAGCCACAAACCTCGAGTGAAGAAGAACCACGAAACTTGTCGTACTGATTTTCGTGAGTGGGGATGAACGCTTTGACCAGAGCCTCTTCCTGATTGACTGAGTTTGTCATAGCAGTATCAACCCTAAACCGTTGTTGATGTTAACAGGCTGTGAGACCGATTGCCCAGGCGTTCCTCACCTGGAGTTCTCGCCAACCGCCTTGAAAGTCATCTCTTTCGCGAGGCTTCGCGACTTCTTCTTCCACTCAAAAAACAATTCCGCGTAGCTCTGGGTGATGTAATCCGAATTGGAAATTCCCAACAGGCGGGCGGTTTGATCGATCCAGCGGGATTTTCCTTCGATCTCGCCGAAAATGCCGATGGGTGTTTCGTCCAACACTACCTTGCCTTTGCCATCGCTCCATTCTGAACGAAATTTCTCGTAGCGAAATGACGGGGCGAAACCCAGGCCGAGCAGGATCGCTTCCATTTTCTTGCCGTCATCAATTTTAGTTTCGAGTTCGGTGCGGGTTTTGTGGCGTCCGGCTTTGCCTTTGGCTTTGTAGGTCAGTATCCACTCGGTGCCATACTTGCGCAGCCTTAACAGTTCGCCGCGTTTGCGAAGAGTTTGTCCCGGAAGATCGTATAACGTGTTCATCTCGTGCGTGCGTCGGGTGATTAGCCGGAATCTCGATTCCCGCAGACGGCGCCGTAGTCGCCGAATATCCACAACGCGGAACTTGATTTCGATTTCTTGGTTGGACGCCATGGTTCTTGCCATAAATCAATTCTTGTCATCCTGAGCGAAGCGAAGGACCTGTGCATGGCGGAATCAAGTGCATTGGTCCTCCGCTTCGCTCAGGATGACAATTCAAACTGAGGATGACAACTCAAAGTTATTCCAGCGTTCAATCACGTGAATGTCGGCAGCTTTACCAGATCGTCTTGAGGGACGGTCTCGATGTCATTTCCCGCTTTTCGCCACGCTGCCAGGCCTCCCACGATCACGAACGCGTTGAATCCGTTCTGTCGCAGTAGCAGCGCCACACGGGCGCTGGTGCCTTCGCGTATTCAAGTGCAGTAGACGTATATGTCTTTGTCCTTGGGGAGATTCTCCAGTTCCTTTTCCAGGTTATTGGGCTCGATGCGGATGGAGCCTTTAATCCGTGCGGCCCCGGCATCGTAGTACCCGTGGCTGCGGACATCTGCCAGCAGGATATTGTCTTTTTCTTCGGATAGCTTGCGAGCCAGTTCCTCTACTTGAACCCTGGGCACAACCAAATACATTTTGTTTCGTTGAAAGATATGGATGCGATAGATGACGTAGGCAACGAATGCAATTACCAGCGCAATGGTTACAAGGCGTCCCGCGAGATGGAATCCGCGAGTAATCGAGGCGAGAAAGTCGCGGAATAGGAATCCGAGACCTCCGTAGGCGAGGATATAAAGCATGACTCCGGCGAGGTCCAGGCGCAAAAATTGCTGCGGGCGCATCTTCATGCTGCCCGCGAGAGGAGGCGCCATGCTATTCAGGCCGGGAATGAACTTAGCGATGACCAGAGTTATTTTTCCGCGTTTGTAAAATGATTCAGCGGAGCGAAGGATGCAGGTCTCGGGGTTGGCCGAAACCCGGCACAAAATGCCTAGGAGCGACCACCCGGTATAGCGTCCTAGTGTGTAGAGCAAACAATCACCCGAAAGCATGGCGATCGCCGCGAGCGTGATCGCCACCGGAGGGTTTAAGACTTTTGCAGCAGAGGCAGCCCCCGCCGCGACCAAAGCCAATGCGGCCGGCACCGGGAGGCCGATTGCCTCGGCAAACACAGTGATGCATAGAAGGATGTATCCGTGATGGCCTAGCGTTGACAGAAAGTGATTCATGGCTCCGAGCTGCTAAATTCCGACTCCAGCGATGATAGTCTTTCGCACTTCGCCTGCGGGGTTTAACACCACAATGTCGGCGGCTCCGCCAACGCGCAACTGTCCGGTGTTTAAGGGACCGGTGACTCGCCCTGGATTTGACGTGGCTAGCGCGATAGCCTGTTGCAGATCATATTCGGCAAACTTCATCACGTTTTGAATAGCGAGATCCATGGTCAAGGTGCTGCCTGCCAACTTTCCGTCTGATAGGCACACTCCATCTTTTACATCGAACTCAAACGCGCCCAGGTGGTAGCGCCCATCGGGCATGCCGGTTGCGGCCGTGCCGTCAGTGATCAAGATGACGTTTTCCTGTCCCTTTGCTTTGACGATTAATTTCACGATTGCCGGATCAAGGTGAATGCCGTCAGCAATTATTTCTACGGAAAGGCGGGGATTGGTCAGCGCCTCGCCCACGATTCCGGGGTCGCGATGAGCCAGAGGACGCATGGCATTGAACAAGTGCGTCGCGTGGCGGGCTCCAGCGTCTACGGCCGCTCTCGTAATTTCCAGCGTCGCGTCAGAGTGACCTAAACTCACGCACACGCCCCGCGCTACGGCCTCCTCGATGACTTCAAATGCGCCCTCCAATTCAGGAGCGATAGTTATTACCCGGATATGCCCGCGCGAGGATTCCCAGAACTGTTCGAAGACTGCGGCGGACGGAAGCAGCAGATCCTTGACAGGATGCACACCACGACGGACATGACTGATGAACGGGCCTTCAAGATGAATTCCAATTGGCCGGGCCCGCAACTGTCTGGGAATTTCTTTCGCGGATTTCTCAATCGAGTCTGACAAACGGCTTAAAGCAGCGATGGTGGTTTCAAGAGGCGCGGTGACAGTAGTCGGGAGATAGCCAGTGACGCCATGTTTCGCCAATGATTGTTCAATGCAAGGCATGGCGTCGGGCGTGGCTTCCATTACGTCGTGTCCGGAGGCGCCGTGGACGTGAATGTCGAGGAAGCCAGGGGCAAGAACCGCGTCCCCATAGTCGACTACAGTGCGTCCCGTTGGGACTTCGCGATGTTCCCGAGTGGTGATTTGGGAGATGATGCCATCTTCCACCAGCAATAGCGGATGCTCTATGCGATCTTGTGGCGTGAAGAGAGTAGCGGCGGTGATGGCGATCATGAAGTCAGAGGACTACCTGATTTCGCTCGAATCGTTTCTTGAGAAATATTTGGTGCCATCGAAGGGACTCGAACCCCCACACCCTTGCGAGTACATGGACCTGAACCATGCGCGTCTGCCAATTCCGCCACGATGGCACGTAACTCTCTAGTTTAGCGGCAACCCTTAAGAGGTTGCCATCAGGAAGGAGTATAGACAATATTTTACAGCGGTGTTGGTGGCTGTCAAACGATTCGGGAATGCGTGTGGACCGCCGCCCTCGGCTGTCCGGTTGAGCGAAGCTCAAAGAATTGTTATCAAGTTCGCACTCGTCGAGCTGCACTCGACTGGACAGCCCGGGGGCGGCGGTCCCTACGTGGCACGTGCATTGTCCGGATTTCCTTTATACTCACGTTCCATGCAATCTCTAAGGTCTTCGATTGAGCACCTTGTCTCACTCGACGAAGTGGAGCGCAATCCTGATGCGCGTCAGATTTTCATGGATTTCCGCGATGAACTTACCGAAGGCAAGATCCGTGCCGCGGAAAAGGTTGACGGTAATTGGACCGTTAATGTCTGGGTGAAGAAAGGCATTTTGCTTGGGTTCCGGCTCGGCGAACTCAGCAAGATGGGCGAGGACGTAAGCCTCTCCTTCGTTGATAAAGACACATTTCCCGCGCGACGATTCACGGTGAGAGATCGTGTGCGCATCGTTCCCGGGGGCTCGTCCGTTCGTTTGGGAGCATACGTGGCCCCCACGGTCATCTGCATGCCGCCCATGTTCATTAATGTGGGAGCCTACGTTGACGAGGGAACGATGGTCGACTCGCATGCTCTCGTCGGATCGTGCGCTCAAATCGGCAAACGAGTTCATTTGAGCGCGGCAGCACAGATTGGTGGGGTGCTCGAACCGATAAACGCAGCCCCGGTAATTATCGAGGACGATGTGCTGGTCGGGGGCAATTGTGGAGTTTACGAGGGAACGTTGGTCCGGACGCGTGCTGTGCTTGGGGCGGGTACCATCCTGACCCGGTCAACTCCAATTTACGACATCGTGCGCGGCGAGATCTATCGCGCCAGTGGAGACAAGCCGCTGGAAGTCCCTGAAAATGCCGTAGTTGTGCCTGGGTCGCGGTCGATCAAGAAGGGCCACGGGATAGAATGGAATCTGTCCCTGTATGCGCCCGTTATTGTTAAATACCGGGATGAAAAGACCGACCGCGTCACGGAGTTGGAAGACTGGTTGCGATAGCTCTTTAGTCCCCTTGCGGCTGCAACGGCAGCGGTGTACAACAGCAGCGGGAAGGCACCCGTCTAAGATAGCGGCGGCAACGGCATGAACATATTGCCTAAAAATACGGGGATCACGCTGGCGCTGGCAACGTGCGTTTTTGTGGCCAACGTTGGGGGTATTGCATTCGGTCAGGCAGCATCAATTAGCGCGTCCATCAATCCCGCTGAGCTAGTTCGCAATGCGGTTGCAAACGAAGTCACAAGCGGCGACTCTGATGCGAATTTCATGTTCCGGGATGAGAAGCAAGCCTCTGATGGTTCCCAAACAAAGCTTGTAGTCGAGACTCGGGACGCGATGGTAGGACTTCTGATTGGTATCAACGGTCACCCGCTTACACCCGAACAGAGGCAGGCAGAAAATGATCGTCTTCAGCGGCTAATAAATGATCCGGTTGAGATGAAGAAGAAGGAGAAGCGCGAAAAAGAGGACGCAGAACGGACAAAGCGGATCGTGGGCGCCTTCCCTGATGCTTTCTTGTATGAAGCGGATGGTTTTGCGCCGGGAGAAGAAGGATTGGGTGCGGCAGGCGATAAATTGGTCCGGCTCAAATTCCGGCCAAATCCGCAATATTCTCCCCCGTCTCATGTGGAACAGATTTTGACGGGCCTTGAAGGATACATGCTCATTGACAGCCAGCAGAACCGAATCGCCAAGATTGATGGAACGCTGGTAAAGGAAGTCGGCTTCGGCTGGGGGATACTAGGGCACCTTGATCGCGGCGGCCATTTTATCGTTCAACAGGGCGACATGGGGCATGGACAGTGGGAGATCACCCAACTCGATCTCTCGTTCACAGGCAAGGCATTGTTCTTCAAGACCATAAGCATTAAGGAAAAGGAAGTGTTTAGCTGCTTCCAGCCAGCGCCTCGGAACCTTACCTTTGCGGAAGGTGTGGAACTTCTAAAAAAGCAGGAAGCGCAGATGGCGCAAAATCCTAAGGCGCAAACCGAAACGAAAAGTGAGAAAATCAGTCGCGCCATGCCACGCCCGCCTGGGCTCTGAGATAATGTCGAGCCCCGTCGGTAGCGATTATCCTGGGAATCTCGTGACTTCGGTGTTTGCCTGCTTTTTCTTGATCCTTTCGTCAAGGTCCGCTCTGTCCGCCTACAGACTGTGGCGTCGAGATAGAAGACCGCATATTCGGGAAATCGAGTACATCCAGCGACATGGAAAAAGGATACCGCAGAGTTGGGAATCCAGCGCCGGCTTTTCGCTATTCGCCTTCTTAGCATCCATGTTTGCGTTCTACGCTGTTTGGGTTCATCGGTGAACGCCGCAAACAACTGGCTTACCTTCAGCGCTGCTCCTGATATTTGATGGTACACGCTATTTTCTGGTGCCTACCGTTTTGCCTTTAATTACCTCTTTTCTCGTCGTAAGTTTTTCAATCAACTCTTCTCTTATTTCATATCCGGTGCCGGGTTTGTCGCTTATCGGGATTGTGCCTTGCGGGGTGACTTCGACCTCAGGTTCGATGATGTCCTCTTTCCAATAGCGCTTTGAGGCCGAAACGTCTCCGGGCAGGCGAAAGTTTGGCAGCGTGGAGAGCGCGATATTGTGCGCGCGCCCGATGCCCGATTCGAGCATGCCGCCGCACCACACCGGAACGTTGTTTCTGGCGCAAATGTCGTGAACCCGCTTGGCTTCGGTGAAGCCGCCGACGCGCCCTGCTTTAATATTGATAATTCGACACGCGCCGATCTCGATCGCTTGCGCTGCATCGCGGGCGTGGTGGATCGATTCGTCCAGGCAAATCGAGGTCTTCAGTTCCTTTTGCAAACGGGCGTGATAGTAAATGTCGTCATCCCAAAGCGGTTGCTCGATCATCAGTAGTTTGAATTGATCGAATGCTTTCAAGTGGTCGAAATCGTCAAGTGTATAGGCTGAATTGGCGTCGCAGCTAAGCGTAATCGCTGGCCACCGGGCGCGGATTCTTTCCAATACGTTCAAGTCCCAACCGGGCTTCACTTTGACTTTGATTCGCTGATAGCCGGCTGCCAGTTCGATTTCAATTTTGGCGAGAAGCTGTTCGATCGAATCTTGAATGCCGATGGAAACGCCGCATGAAATTTCACGGAGAGCACCTCCCAAGAGTTTCCACAATGGCTGCTGCTTCTGTTTAGCCTCAGCATCCCACAACGCGTTTTCGACGGCAGCCTTGGCCATGCGGTGCCCGCGAATTCTTGACATGAGAATTACGCTGTCGCCAGCTGAAGTCAACTCACGGTCTATGACGGCAGGGGCCAGATACTTCTTGATGGTCGCCCAGGCCGTCTCTGACCATTCGGAGCTGTAGAACGGACCTTCGTCGGCAACGCACTCTCCCCAGCCATCGACGCCGTCGCAGTGCGCAGTGACGAGCAGAATGCGGCGGGCCGAAATTCGCCCGAAGCTCGTTTCGAAAAGGTGGACCAAGGGGATTTGAAGCTCGCGAATGGTGATGGCGTCAACTCTCATTTGAAGTCGCACTGCTCCGCTCGGATTCCTTTGCCTGCTGCCATAGGTTTTCCAGCTCTTCCATCGTCGCATCTTTAGGCCCGCGTCCAGAGAGGCAAAGTTGCTGTTCCATCGCCTGGAAACGGCGCCTGAACTTGCGATTTGTCTTCTTGAGCGCTGATTCTGGATCGACCGCGAGATGCCTTGCTAGGTTCACGAGGACGAAGAAAAGATCTCCCACTTCTTCTTCGACATTGCTCGGCACGGCGTTCGATTTCGACTCCCGAACGCGTTTCAGTTCCTGCTGAAGTTCTTGAACTTCTTCCTCAATCTTCTCGAACAAGCCGTTAACGTCTGGCCAGTCAAATCCCACTTTAGAAGCCCGGGAGCCAAGTTTATGAGCTTCGAGCAATGCTGGCATCGCGGATGAAACTCCCGCCAGCACGGATTTTGATTGTTTATCTGCGGATCCTTTATCCAGCCACCGCTGTTCTTTTTCTTTTGTCTTTATCGCCTCCCAATTGCGGAGTACATCGGAAGAAGTTTCCGCCTTCACGTCTCCGAACACGTGCGGATGGCGGCTTACCAATTTGCCTGAGAGACGATCCAACACGTCGTCTATGGAAAACTTATCCTGCTCATTTGCCATTTGAGAATAAAAAAGCACTTGAAGCAGCAGGTCGCCTAACTCCGCAGGAAGTTCATCCCAATCGCGATTATCGATGGCTTCCAGGACCTCATAGGTTTCTTCCACGGTGTATGGCTTGATGGAATCGAAGGTCTGCTCGCGGTCCCAGGGACAGCCTCCCGGACCACGAAGGCGAGCCATGATCGAAACCGCGTGCTCAAAACGCTCTCCTGTATTCGGCATGGATGAAACTCTAAATGAGGTAGACGGGGGAAACAAACGGAGGACGGACTTTGGCACTCGTCGTGCCTACAAACAGATCAACCTTCTCGAAGACCCCCTTGGCGAGAAGAGTTCGGAAGCCCTCCCCCAAACTGTACACGTAGGGCTTTGGGTTTGCGACGCGAGCTCGTGGGGTCTCGGGCTCGCGATTATTTGACGATTTTGGCCGGACACGCTTGAAACGAGTTAGCCCAGCCCAGTTGACGCTCTGAACGCCGGGGAGTTGCGAGGGCACGACCTCTGGTCGTGCCGCAACTGCGTCAAAGCGATCTTTCGGCCCGACTGAAGTCGTGCCCCGCCGGTTAAGACAGACCTACATAGAGCTTGATCAACCAACCGAGACTTCCGTGGTTTGTTTCTTGACGCTGCCGAGCTTTCGGCAGAGATGCCGTCTATTCGGCTTTCAAGAATAGGGCCGCCAGCGGAGGCAGGGTCAGCCTCAGTGAATAGGGACGGCCGTGCACGGTCTGCTCTCCGGCTTGCTTTCCGCCCATGTTTCCCCACCCGCCACCGCCATATTCCCTCCCATCGCTGTTCAGAATCTCTCGCCAGAATCCGCCCGAGGGAACGCCTATACGGTAAGGTTGCCGGGGTACGGGCGTGAAATTAAACACGGCGAGGATCGTATCTTTCGGCGACTTCCCCTTGCGCAAGAACGAGAGCACGCTGGAGTTGGTATCGTTGCAGTCCACCCATTCAAATCCGGCGGGATCGGCATCGAAAACGTGGAGTCCCGGTTCGGCCTTATAGGTCCGGTTTAACTGCTCCACCCAAGCCATCACGCCGCTGTGCACGGGATACTGAAGGACGTGCCACTCCAGGCTGCTCTCGTGTGTCCACTCGCGCACCTGTCCGAATTCGTCGCCCATGAACAGCAGCTTCTTGCCCGGCTGCGCGAACATGTATGCGTACAGCAAACGTAAGTTGGCAAATCTCTGCCATTCGTCGCCGGGCATTTTCCCGATCAGCGAACCTTTTCCATGAACTACTTCATCGTGCGAAAGGGGAAGAACGAAATTTTCGGTGTATCCATAAAGCATTCGGAAGGTGAGCGTGCCCTGAAGATACTGGCGATGGATGGGGTCCTGAGAAAAGTAGGCGAGCGTGTCGTGCATCCATCCCATGTCCCACTTCATTCCGAAACCCAGGCCGCCGAGATAAGTTGGCTTGGAAACCATGGGCCAAGCCGTGGATTCTTCCGCGTACATCTGGATTCCGGGGAACTCCTTGTAAGCCTCCTGATTCAGCTGGCGTAGAAAATCAATCGCGTCCAGATTTTCTCGTCCGCCGAATTTGTTCGGAATCCATTCTCCGGCCTTCCGGGAATAGTCGAGGTAAAGCATGGACGCGACCGCATCTACACGCAATCCATCAGCGTGGTATCGATCCAGCCAAAACATGCCGCTTGACAGCAAAAAGCTCCGCACCTCGTTGCGTCCGTAGTTATAGATGAAAGTGTTCCAGTCGGGATGAAAGCCCAGGCGCGAGTCGGCGTGCTCAAAGAGGTGAGTGCCGTCGAAATAGGCGAGACCATGCTCGTCGGAAGGGAAGTGTGATGGCACCCAATCGAGAATCACACCGATTCCGTGCTGATGGAGATAATCAACGAAATACATAAAATCTTGTGGAGTTCCATAGCGCGAAGTCGGAGCGAAATAGCCTGTGGTTTGATATCCCCAGGAACCGTAAAAGGGATGCTCCATGACTGGGAGCAACTCGACGTGAGTGAATCCCAGGCGTTCCACGTGAGCCGCCAGGCGCGGAGCGATTTCCCGATAGGTCAGAGGACGGTTGTCCTCTTCGGGAACTCGCATCCATGAGCCAAGGTGAACTTCGTATATCGAGATTGCGTCCTGAAGGCCATTCTTATTGGCGCGTGTTTGCATCCAAGCCTGATCTGCCCATTGGTAATCCAAATCCCACACAATTGAGGCGGTCCGCGGCGCGACCTCGTGATAAATGCCGAACGGATCCATTTTGTCGACGACGTATCCCCGCTCTCTCGAAACGATGTGAAACTTGTAAGTCGCGCCTTTTGCAACTCCCGGAACAAATCCTTCCCATATCCCGGAACTCGCGTGGGGATGAAGTGGATTGGAGCCAGGATTCCACCCATTGAAGCTGCCAACTACCGACACACCGCGGGCATTCGGCGCCCACACACTAAACGCGACGCCGGATACGCCGCCAACTTTGGTTAAATGAGCGCCAAGGCTGTCATAGGCACGATATTGGCGGCCTTCGTTGAATAGATAAACGTCTTGATCGCTAAGAAGGGCCGGGTTTGCGGAGGTACCAGGAGGGGTTGTTGTCATGTTACTCATCGCTAAATGATATAGACGCAGCTTGCGAGAGTCACCTTAGATGCAGCTCTGGGGCAAGCCGACCATTTTCGAGAGTAAGTGTACGCTAGATTCCGATTTCGACCTGAGCCGGCGGCGGCTGGGGCGTGGGGTGTGCCGCTACTTACTGGAGGAGAGAAAAGCGGAAATCTCACGCGCCGACACGATCAGGCTGAGTAGATCTCCAACGTGAGCGTCGTCTGTCTCACCGCTGTGCATAATATCCCTGCCTTGTCTGTACTGTCAGATCTTTTTGTGTCGTCGTGAGCAGAATTTTGCGATAGCCCGGCGCGTCTTCCGCTTTTCTGTCAGGAGTGTAGCCGAGGCTGTACTGGTTTCGCAGTTCCTCTTCGATCTGCGAATAAATTTGGTCAATCGGTTCTTTTTTGGAAACTTCAAACAGGCGGCCTCCAGTTTCTTTCGATATCCGCTCAAGAACTTTTTTGCCGTCCTGGTGGGACTCTTGCGGTTGTTGTCCGCCTCGCCCTCGTCCGTTACCTCTTCCGCCTCCTCCCATCGGACCGCCCATTCCTCCGCCGCCCATACCTGGGAAACTAAATCCACTCCGACCCTGGTTCATTTCGTCATCTTTGAAGAGAATCGAATACACCACGGTGTCGGCCCGCTGTGCCGTCTCGATTGCTGTCTCAAGACTCTCTTTGCTTCCATGGTCAACACCATCCGAAAGCACAATCAAAGCTTTGCGTCCCTGTTGCTTTTTCATCAACTCGTCGGATGCCAGGTAGACGGCGTCATAGAGCAGTGTGCCTCCTCCGAAATGGTGGCCTTGTCCGCGCCCAGAGCTGGGATAGGGGTCGTTTGGATCGCTCCCTCCAGTAGTGCTGGCGCGCTTCAGTTCCGGAGTCTGCAGCTGATCAAGCGCGGCTTCTAACTTCTCTCGCGAACCGGTGAGGTCTTGCAAAAGTTCGACTTCTCGATCGAAATGAATTACGAATGCTTTGTCCTTGTCTTCACGAACCATCTGATCCAGAAAACTGTGACTTGCGGTGCGTTCCTGATCGAGAACACGGCGCTGACTCAGACTTGTGTCCACCAGCAGGCCTAGCGTAAGGGGCAGGTCGTTCTCTTTGGTGAAGTAGTGAATGGTCTGGGGACGGCCATCCTCCGTCAGCACAAAATCGCTTTGACTGAGATTCGGAACGATTTTCCCATGCTTGTCGCGCACTGTTGCCAGCACGTTGACGACGTTAACTTGCACCGACATAGTAGTCACGGATGCGCCGGCCTTCGTACTTGAATCGCCTTGGTCGGATGAGGATTGACGGGTAGGTGGGCTTCCCTTTGGATTGCTCGTCGATTGCGCCATCGCGCCGGGAAGGAAGATCGCAATCGTTGCAAACAAGATCGCAGAGGAGAGCAGGCTTAAGCCTATCCTTCCGAAACTTGCGAACTGATTTTGCTCAACTGGCACTGTTTCTATCAGTGGGATCAAGGCAGAGTAGGGCTTCATTCTACACAGTGAGAAACACACGCCAACTGATTGGTTGTGAATTGGATGGTAAAAATTTGTAAAGCGTGAAGGATTTCAGGACAGTACGGACCGCACATGGCAATGGCGCTATGCCCAGAACGTTCTGTCCAGCGTCCGATATTGAATGGCTTCGGCGATGTGCTTGGGTGCAATTGGGCTAACTCCGTCGAGGTCGGCGATGGTTCGGGCTACTTTTAGTATGCGGTCGTGGGCGCGGGCGGTGAGTCCCTGCTGGGCCATGGCACGTTCCAAGAGGCGCTCGCAATCGGCGGAGAGTTCGCAGAATGATCGGATGTGGCGAGGCGCCATTTGCGCGTTGCAATAGATCTTCGTGTTGGGCGATTCTGAGAATCTCTTTAATTGCGAATCTCTCGCGCGCATGACCCGTTCGCGGATGGTGGCTGAGTTCTCCGGCTCAGATCCCGACCGCATCTCTTTGTAGTTCACCGCAGGCACGTCAATGTGGATATCGATTCGGTCGAGCAGTGGCCCCGATATCTTCGACATGTAGCGTTGAATTATCGGCGGCGTGCAATGACATTCGCGGCTGCGATCGTTGAAGTATCCGCAGGGACAGGGATTCATGGCGGCCGCCAACATGAAGCGGGAAGGGAAGGTTAGCGACATTGCAGCACGGGCGATACAGACTGTGCCGTCTTCTAACGGCTGTCGCATGACTTCCAGCACATTTCGGGGGAACTCTGGAAGTTCGTCCAGAAATAAAACGCCGTTGTGAGCGAGCGAAACTTCTCCGGGACGCGGGACGGCTCCGCCGCCGATAAGACCGGCGTCCGAAATCGTGTGATGAGGCGAGCGGAACGGGCGCACGCCGACCAATCCTGCACCGGCATCGAGCACTCCGGCGACGCTGTGAATTTTGGTCGTCTCCAATGCTTCTTCGAATGTGAATGGCGGCAGGATCGTGGGCATGCGTTTCGCTAGCATGGTTTTGCCTGACCCCGGAGGGCCGATCATCAGGATGTTGTGGCCTCCGGCGCAAGCTACCTCGAGGGCGCGCTTGGCGGTTTGCTGTCCGCGGACGTTTTTGAAATCCACGGAGAATTGCTGCGATTCGCTGAGTAGCGTTTCGCTGTCCACGTTGAGCGGCAGGACGCCGTTGCCTGTGTTAACGAAGCGAATCACATCCAGCAGCGACTTCACCGGATAAACTGAAACACCGCTGACCATGGCGGCTTCTTTCGCGTTGAGTTCCGGAACCACTAGACGCGAAATCTTCCTTGCGCGTGCTTCGATTGCGATGGGAAGTGCGCCGCGAACGCTGCGAATGCCTCCATCGAGCGAGAGTTCGCCGACGAAGAGACAATCTGGGACTTCCTTCTTGTTCAATCCTCCATAGGCGCCGAGAATTCCCAGGGCCATCGGAAGGTCGAAGCCGGAACCCTCCTTGCGGATGTCTGCAGGGGCAAGGTTGATCGTGATATGGGTCAGAGGAATGTCGTAGCCGCAATTCTTCAGAGCCGCCCGCACGCGGTCGCGGCTCTCCCGTACGGCAGCATCCGGAAGGCCAACTGTGTGGAAATGGTCTTCACTCGTCTTGACACCGGAGACATCTACCTCGACTTCAATGATGCTGGCATCGATGCCGTAGACAGCCGCGCTGAGAGTCTTATAGAGCATGGGCGCGGACACACGCGTCCGCGTCTTGACCTTAGCTCATGAATCAGAGGAAGGGTTGTGACGGATGTCACAAGTCGGTTGAGATTCCTGTCGAAGCGGAGCGCTTTTGGCTTAGAAAATCAGTGACAATCCACGCTGCTCCGGCTATCGAGAGATTCTCCGCGTTGCCGGCCCAATTGATCAGTTTGTGCGGATCGGCAAAGACAAACGGCAGCCATATCAGCAATCCGAAGCCGATGATCATCGCTGTCGTTAATTGAGCCGCTAGAAGAGCCGAACGTCCCGAAAGTAGCGCGATAGCTGCGAGCGCAAACGCAATTGTGGTGGCTATCGCCCAGAACATTTGTCCCGGAGGAATCCACTTTGGAACGAACGATGCCGTTGCCGAAAGATTTAAGAGTTGTTCCAGCATGAACGAAATAACGCAGATTCCGAAAGATATGTACCCGATCCGAGCTACTTTTGCGGCTCGTTTCGAGTCGCCTTGGCTAAACGAGGCGCAAACGATCAGTGCCCCTGCGACCTGAGAAAATTGTTCGAAAAAGTTGCCCCAACCGTCATAAACCAACGGTTTCGCAACGATGCGTGGCACCCAGAATAATGCGAACATAAGATAGATGGCGCCGAGTGCGATGGCGCCGGCTCGCGCCGATCTGCGCCACTGAATCGCTACACCTCCAAGAATCTCGATCGCAGCGGCAATATATACGACAATCTCTCGGTGAGGAACATTTCCTAGCGGGCCGATCTGTTGCCAAGTGTTAAGGTCGTGCCAGACCAAAGTGATGACGCCGAAGGCGACGGCAGCCATTCCAAACACGTGACGTCCCAGATAGATTTTCATCGTCTCCCCCTCAGTGTGCGGGCATTTAGAGGCATTTAGGATGTGGTCTCAGATCAAGGAAGACTAGTGCGCCATGGTGATGGTTTGCAATACCCATTTGCAATCTCCGATGAATGGTTCGAGTAGCGTGCCTGGGCGGTAGCGAAATTGGGGAAAGGCACGAGTTTTAGTATTTGGAGATTGACACCGGGAAGGGCCCGACTTTCACTCGGGCCGAAATCGGATCTGGCGGCATTAGCGGCACCAGTGGAACTCGTGCCCTCACCGGTTACTCATTCGAGAATCGTGACGATTCGGGATTACTCACCGCTCCACGGCCATCGCCACCGCATTCCCTCCACCGAGGCATAATGCCGCTATCCCGCGATGTACGTCGCGGCGGATCATTTCGTAGATCAGCGTAACCAACACTCGTGCGCCGCTGGCGCCGATGGGATGTCCGATGGCGACGGCTCCTCCATTTACGTTAACTTTGTTGGGGTCGAGACCGAGTTCCTTCATCACGCCCAGAGCCTGCACCGAGAATGCCTCGTTCAGTTCGTAGAGGTCGACGTCTTCAGGCTTCCATCCCGTCTTCTCCCAAATTGTGCGGACGGTTCCCACCGGAGCCAGCATGACCCATTTGGGTTCGACTCCACTGGTCGCCTGGGCGACGATTCGTACCATCGGCTTCGCACCAAGTTCATCTGCTCGCTTTGTGCTCGTAACGACCACTGCAGCGGCTGCGTCGTTTACTCCGGGAGCATTCCCAGCCGTGACCGTCCCATCTTTCTTGAATGCTGGCTTCAACGAACGCAGAATCTCGATCGTTGTGTCTTCACGTGGCGATTCGTCTTTATCGAAAATTGTCGGAGCGCCGCCTTTTTTCTTGGCCGGAATCTCCACTGGTACGATCTGCGATTTGAAACGGCACTCTTTCATTGCAGCAACCGCTTTGCGGTGAGAGTTCAGTGCAAACTGGTCCTGCTCTTCGCGGCTAATGCTGTGTTTCTCCGCGACGTTCTCTCCGGTGATACCCATGTGGTAGTCGTTGTAAACATCCCAGAGGCCGTCGTGAACCATCGCGTCGATAATTTTCGCGTCGCCGAGACGATATCCCTTTCTGGCTTGCGGCAAAAGATATGGAGCGTTGGTCATCGATTCCATTCCTCCGGCGACGACCACAGAACTGTTTCCAGTTTGAATTGCCTGCGCCGCCAGCGCGATGGATTTCAATCCCGAGCCGCAAACTTTGTTAACGGTCATGGCACCTACCTCGGGAGGAAGTCCACCAAAGATGGCGGCCTGTCGTGCGGGATTTTGTCCGAGGCCGGCAGAGATGACGTTGCCCATAATGCATTCGTCAACAAGCTTCGGATCGATGTTCGCTCGCTTTACTGCTTCGCGAACTGCGATGGCTCCGAGTTGCGGAGCGCCGAAATCGGACAGTGCGCCTTGAAATTTGCCTACCGCGGTGCGGCATGCAGAAATGATCACAACATCGTCGAAAGCAGCCATTCATGTGCTCCTGCGCAAGTTTTGTACGATTCAATTATAGGCTTTCTGACGAACGAATGACTCGCGTGCGGATGATCATCGCGCGTCTCGCAATCACAACTCCTAAGAGTCGGTGAATCAGAAAATCGCTTCCGAAATTCCAAAACTTTCAAGATGAAATCTTGTTCGCGAACTTTTCAGGAAGAAAAAGTCCTCTGACAATTCTGCGAAGTGACTTTGGTGTAGCCATCACTCCCCCTTGGTGCATCATTTTTTTCTTGACTTCACTTTTCGTTGACTCTATACATTCAACTAGTTGCAACAATCGATCGTTGCTAATCCATGAACAATGGAAAAGGGAGAATAGATAACATGGCAACCAAAAAGAAAGCCAAGAAGGCTGCAAAGAAAAAGCACTAACGAGCCTTCAACAAGCAACAAATGGGGGACGCCAAAAGCGTCCCCTTAGTTTTTGGCGAGTGTTCTTCAATCGAATGAGAAGCAGGTTCCTCCACTCCGCTTCGCTCCGGTCGGAATGACAGAGTTGCTGGTTAGTTTGCTCTGACGGTTTTCTTTGTTGCCGGCCCGCGGAAGATACGGGTCTCGGTGGCTGGGCATAAATTCTTGTAGGCGCAGAAACGGCAATGAAAGCCCGGGTTCGCTTCGAAGTTACCGTCCGCTATATTTCTTGCAACGTCTTCAACCTTGAATCGGGCTTCCTGCAACTCGGCTTCGCTGCGGCGAGTAATTACCAAACTGTTTTCTTCAAGGTTATAAAACGCTAGTTGGTCGGTCTCATATCCCCACTTTTCGCGGGCGGCCAGTGCATAGATTGAAAGCTGAAGACTGTCATCGGCGTCTTCCTGAGACTTCGGCTTGCCAGTCTTGTAATCAATCACGACCACCCTATTATCTGGGGCCTTATCGATGCGATCGATTCTTCCGGCGACGATTCCCATCCCAATTTGAATCTCGAACCATTCTTCTGTATGCAGGACTTCCGGGACGGGACCCTTGCGACAAGCTTCGAGCAATCCACGCAACTGCTCGACTCCCTGCTGGTCGTAGAGTTCGCGCTGGTACCGATCTGCGATGCCGGCGTCAGCGAGATCGGCTAAGAGCATCTCGACGAGTTCGTCCTCGGTAAATGGCCGTTCGAAGCGCACGGAATCGAAATAGCTGCGAAGCACCCGGTGCATGCTGGCACCGTATTGCATAGCTGCAGGCGCCTCGGCGGGAATTCTCCACTCGCGATCCAATTTAAATTGCAGCGGACAAGTCTCATAAGTTTGCACTGCACTAGCGCTGAGTCTTTCGTGGAGATTGAACGCCGGGGGCAAGGAAAGCCATTCCGCCGTGCGGGAGACGTTCGGTTGCAGCGGGGCATGAGCGAATAAATCAGTCTGAAATGCTCCTGCGACGGATTGGTGAAGCCACGGAGAGAGGCTTGCATCTTTCAAAAGGTCGCGGAGAAAGCCGGGTGGCGTCTTGTCTGCCTTTCCTGTCCCCTGCTTGGCATAAATTGTAAGAAAGTCGCGGGCGCGGGTCATGGCGACGTAAAAAAGGCGGCGCTCCTCCTGTTCGTGAAGCGTTTTGTCGTCGCCTTGCGCAGCCGAATCCGGGTCATAGAGTTCCCGAGGGAATTCGAATAAGGGTTCTTTGTAAGTGGAGGGGAACGATGGGGAACTCGCGCGAAGAATAAAGACGTGCTGGAACTCAAGCCCCTTGGCGGCGTGTGCGGTTATCAGTCGGACTGCGTTTTCGTCGTTAGTGGGAAGGCAAATCGCTCCCTTAGCTTCACGAAAGTAGGCGAGGTATTCAACAAATTCGATGATGTCGCCCGTTTTCGTGACTGGCTTCTTCTGCCATAAGCCCACAAAGTCCACCACGGCTTTTAGAGCCGGAGACTGCGGGTCAAAATTAAAACGGCGCAGGATGATCTGCATTGCCGCCAAAGTATTCGCGCCGGCAGCTGTGATTTCTGCGCGGACCTCGCGGACGGCCTCAAGCACCGCCCCGCCGCCTTCGATCTGTGCGAGCACCAATGCCACGCCGGCGGTCTGTGCGTTTTTCGGGAGGGCCCTGATTCCAGCGCGCAATTTTTGGGGATCAATCGAGAACTGCGGCAAAGCGGCGACACGGAAGAAACTTGCGCTGTCGGCATCGGACACCACCGCACCGAGGCACGCAAACAAGTCGCGGACCTCGGGCGTATCCATGACGTCCATGTTCTCGATGGAGAATGGAATACCCTGCTCGGCGAGCTCCATCGCGACTTGATCGCGGTGCGAGTGCTGGCGATAGAGCACAGCAATATCACTCCATCGACAGCGCGATTGTTTTTGTTCTTTTCGAATCTTCAAGACTACGTCCCAGTAATCAGAGTCCTTGGTAATGAAAATGACGACTTCCACCGGATTGCTTTGCAGCTCGCCACCTGCATCAAGCACGGCCTGGTCACGTGCGGAGATTAGAGGCGCGCGTTCGTACGCGAAGCGCACGGGTTGCGCGCTGGATATGTTGGAAACTGATCGCCGCGATGTCCCCTTCAAGTTAGCGCTCGCCGAATTCTTCGAGATCAGGGCAAACGCACATTGAAGAATGGCCGTTGTCGATCGGCGGTTTTCTTCCAGTGCAATCATCTTGGCATTGGGGAAGTTTCGCTGAAACAAGCTGAAGGCGGCGCTCGAAGCGCCGCGGAAGCGGTAAATGGCCTGATCCGGATCGCCCACGGCGAAGATATTCTTGTCTTCTCCTGCCAGCTTCTCAAGGATTTTCAGTTGAGCGAAATTGGCGTCCTGAAATTCGTCGATAAGAATGAAACGGGTTCGTTTGCGTTCCGTCGCGAGGACCATCGAGTCCCGCATCACTTCGTAGGCACGCGTGATCATGTGCCCGAAGGTGCCGCGATTTTGATCGCGAAGCATTTCTTCAACGGTCGCGTAAACTCTGGCAATCTCCCGGCACCGGCCCAGGACTTCTTCTTCACTCAATTCAGCGGCGTGCTTAGTCTTGGAGACTCGCGGGATTGGCAGGTCCCCTCGTTCGAGCCGTTGCACATATTCCGAATATTGTTCGGGTCCGACCAACTCGTCCTGACAGCGCCGCATGAAATCGAGAAGGTCATCGAGAAGCTTCGTGAGGTTGCCGGCTCGGATGAAATACGCCAGGTGCAAGTCGCGCAAGCGCCTGCGAAGATAGATCCATAGGTCCTTGTCGTCCAACACACCGAATTGCTTTTTCTGGCTGATCAGCAGATTGTTGCAATAGGCGTGAAAGGTGCAGATTCGCGCGCCGTTACTCCCCAAATCGGATTCAACTCGCTCGCGCATCTCGCGGGCAGCGTTGTCGGTATAGGTGACGGCCAGGATTTCTTCAGCGCGGGCATGGCCCTCCCTGACCAGATGAGCGATACGACGCGTCAGAACGGTCGTCTTGCCCGTGCCAGCTCCCGCGACCACCAGTACGGGCCCGTGAACGTGCGCTATCGCTTCCTGCTGGCGCAGGTCAGCCTCGAAACGCTGAGGTTCGGACATAGGTTTTGGGGACGCCACTGAGCAGGAGAATATCAGAGGCGATAGAGGAAAATTGGGACGCTACCTGTGCATTTCCGAGAGGACGACAGCAACCGCTGCAATCGCCGCAGTCTCAGCACGCAAGATCGTGTTGCCGAGCGACGCTGAAGTCCAACCTGCGGCACGAAATAGTTCGGTCTCTGACGCCGCCCATCCACCTTCCGGTCCGACTGCGAGGATGATGTGCTCGGTGTACTCAGGTATCGCATCTCTTAACATGATTTCGTGCTCCGATTCTGAAAGAACCACACGATTTACGGCAGGGAACTGACTCAACTCTTTCGCCTTTACCGGCTTAACAATTTCCGGAGGGCTCGCCCGCCGCGATTGTTCCGACGCTTGCATTGCGATTCGCGTCCACCGCTCAATCCGTTTTGTAGCCGCAGTCGCCAGATGCGCCTCAGTGCGCTGCGCGATGACTGGGATAATCTTCGCCACGCCTAATTCTGTACATTTTTCGATTGCCCATTCCATCCGGTCGAATTTAAAAATCGCTAAGGCTAACGTGATGGCTGTCGCGGGCTGCTCTAGCACCGCCTCCCCCAATTCAAACTCCACTCGAGAATCATGAATGGCACTCACAATTCCCGACCGGACGCTTTCCCCAGTTGCAATATCAAACGTCTGACCGACGCGCACCCTGAGCACACGAGAGAGATGTTGAGCGTGAGATCCGGTGAGAGCGGCACGATTGCCAGAGACCTCGTCGGCGATCCAGCGGCGACGCGTCATTGATTGACGACAACCATCTAAAATTTACGTTTTAGAATGAGTAAGCAGATGTGCTTGACTCTCCGAGTAAGAGGCTCCATTCGATAGTGCGGCAATGGGGAGCTCGATTCGGAAAGAGGCACCACCCTCTCGTCGATTATGGCAGGTTATCTTTCCGTTGTGTTCATGCACAATACCGTAACAGGCGCTAAGACCTAGCCCGGCCCCATGTCCCACCGGCCGCGTCGTGTAAAAGGGATCAAAAACGCGATCAGGTTCCTTAATCCCCGGCCCATCATCGGAGAACTCCATCAAAATGTGATCACCGTTCTGGAGCGTGCTTACAACGAGTGTGCCACCTTTTGGGAGCATGGCTTGCTGGGCGTTTGTGATCAGATGAAGACATACTTGCAGAAGTTGATTTGCGTCGCCAAGAACCTGCGGCAAACCACTAGTCATTGCGGTTCGGATGTGGGTATTAGTTGTGCGCAGTTGCGGCTGGTAGAGCTTAACCGCAGTATTGACCAATATATTCAAGTCCAAGAGGCGCTTCTCTGGGGGAGACTGTCTGGCAAAGCTCAGAAGACTGGAAGTAAGATTCTGGGTGCGCCGCACTTGCTGCACGATCTTTTCCGTAATGGCGCGTTGCTCACTGCTCAGGGGAGTTGAAGTGAGCATCTCGGAATATCCCAGCATAGCCGCTAAAGGATTGTTCAGTTCGTGAGCGGCGCCCCCTACTAGCTGGCCCAGTGAAGCAAGCTTCTCCGATTGCACAAGTTGCGCCTGAACCCGGCCCAGATTCTCTAGCGAGTCTTGTGAAGCGCGTAGTAACCCAAGCAGTTCCTGATCGAGCAGGTGCTGCTTAAAGAAAATCATCCCTCCCATCACCAGCATCGCGCAGAGGGTCAATACGAGGCGAAACTTCCTTACCGGACCCGGTGCTGAGAGGTCAAACATTGCCCAAGCAGCAAAAAGCGGGAGAGAAAAAACCGTGATCATGCCCAGGTGGCTCATCCAGACCGGAGGTCGATTCGACCGTGGCTGCGATGGAACCTTGGCGAACAGATTGTGTCCCAGCAGCCCTACTCCTGTGATCCAGGCCATTGACGCGGCCAAAGGTAAATCGTAAAGACTGCCTGAGTAATAGACATTCCTGGCGAGCGCCCAATTCGCTAGGTATGAACTTAAAGAATAGGTTAGACACGCACCAAACAGGTGAGCGTAGACGGTTCGGCGCTTTTCCCGGCTGCGGAGGTAAATCCACGCCACACCTCCGAGAAACACAAATTTTTCTGCAAGGTAAAGCAAGTTAAGGTTATCGCTGTAAATGTTCGCATTTGTGTTGACGTATTGCCACGGGATTACAGCAAACAGGTAGAGATACAACCACCACAAAAGCAACAGCGTAAAGTCTAATGATCCCAATCTCAGAGTACGGTCGTCGCGGTTCAAGTTGGGTTCCAATGCGAGCGCGGCCATCATTGGTACAAAATGCAGGAAGAGAACTACGTCACCAGCGAAAGGATTAGGAACGTCAGTTCGCAGGAACACTTCGAAATATGTCCAAAGCAGTTGGTAGGCCAGCCAGAGCGCGATGCCTAACATCATGAACACCCAGAACAACCGCGCTCGGCCCCGGGTTGCAAGCACGTTGGGTAGGAATGAAAGCGTCCCGGAAATTAGAAGCAGGCACTGGATTATGTCGCTCACGATGGCCAACCCCACCTTTGGAGGCAGGGTGAGCGACGCCATTGCCTGAGTGAAGACAAGGCCAGCCGCTACCAGTAACCAGATTCGGGAGCGTTCTGACATGGTTGTGCAAAGCAATTTTAAAGATTGGCGCGAGTTAATAATTGTTACTGAGGTAACGCGGAAGTACGGAGTGCGTACTGTTGGCGGCTTTGAGTGCTCCAAGAGTATGGTGCTCGATTGCCAAGTTTCACTTGCTCTTCCGCCGGAATGCCAATAATATCCGTCCAATAGCTCAACTATTACGGCTAATCCATTGTTATTCCAAGCATTGCGTCATCGCCTTTTATGGAGACGCCGAGCCCCCATGGGCACCGGCGAAGTGCGTAGAATCGAACGCTGGCTAGCCACGGCCCGCGTCTTTCTTGCCACTGCAGCGCTTGTAACCGTTTGGATGGACCCGAGCGAGATTCGCTATTCCTTATGGGCTCACGGACTGCTGGCCTTTTACCTGGCTCAAAGCGTCGTAATTATTCTGCTGCTGCGCCGTAGACAACAGTCGACGCCATCGTTCCGGCTGCTCGTGCACAGCGGCGATGTAATCTGGCCGGCGCTCATTTCCATTTTCGCCACTTCCCAGGGAAATCCATTTTTTTTGTTTCTTGTTTTTGTAATAGCTGCCGCCGCCTACCGATGGGGGCTGTGGGAGACCGTCGGTACAGCTTTGGTTTCCGTTCTTCTGCTCTGGATGGATAGCCTCGCCTTCAACGTCGGGCTAATCTCGGGCCTTGATGGTTTTCTTCTTCGCCACCATTTACCACTCCTGCGATCGGATATTACCGAGTTCGAGCCAAAGCGGTTGTTCATGCGTTCAATCTCGCTGATCGTGATGGGTTTCCTACTGGGATATCTGGCCGAGCAGCAGAAGCAACTTCGCGCCGAGAAAGCGGTGATTGCTCGAGTTCTGGCAAAGGCACGGGTCGAGGTTGGGCTTCGGTCGACACTGCAAGACATTATCGGGGAGATGTTGTCGTTGTATGAAGCCAGCAGCGCGCTGATCGTGTCCCAGGAAAATAATAGCCGACACGTCTTCATCGGAGAACTTCAACCCGAAGCGAAAGTAGGCGCGGAATTCAGGTGGCTGGAGTCCACAACCTCCGGGCGTGAAATGTATCTCTACGACGACCAGCGAGTGACTGCAAGCTATGCATCGCGACCGCCGGGAAGCGATGAAAACTTCAAAGTTGTCGGAATGAACAAAGACGGCGAGCGAGTGCGAAATCCCGAAGTCTCGTTTTTGGATCCGCTGGCAGCGCAACATAAATTCGACAGTATGATTTCTGTTTCATTTCTGTTTGGCCGCGAGTGGTGGGGACGTATTTTTCTATTCGATCCATCTTTGACCGGAGACATCGAAGAGGAGCTGCGATTCCTGCAAGAGCTTGTTCGTCAGGTCGGACCCGCCGTTTATAACGTATATCTCCTGAGCCGCCTGCGGACTCGCGCAGGAGCTGTCGAACGCGCGCGGGTGGCCCGCGAATTACACGATGGCGCGGTGCAATCCCTGATCGCAGTCGAGATGCAAGTCGACGTGCTTCGCCGGCAATCAGTAAACAACAGCGGTATCGTGACCGGCGAACTGGGACGAATTCAGGGCCTGCTTCGAGAAGAGGTCCTTAAATTGCGGGAATTGATGCAACAGATGAAGTCAATTGATTTAGACTCCAGAAGACTTCTAGGATTTATTGGCGATACGGTCGAAAGATTCCAGCGTGAAACCGGTATTTCCGCTCGTTTCCTCACCAGCATCGAGGAACTCAAGATGCCACAACCAATGTGCCGCGAAATCGCACGCATCGTCCAAGAGGCACTTGTGAATGTCCGTAAGCACAGTAAAGCGACACAGGTATTAGTCAGGTTCAACGCTTCCGAAGACGGATGGAATCTGGTGATTGAAGATGATGGCTCAGGATTTCCGTTTGCTGGTCGTCTCAACCAGCTTGAACTGGACTCCGTTGGCAAAGGCCCAGTCGTCATCGGGGAACGTGTACGCTTAATAGAAGGGGAACTGACCGTGGAGTCGAATCCCGGACGAGGATCGCGTCTGGAGGTCAGCATCCCGCAGCAGCGGGAGAACGCCTATGGATAACAGAAGACCGCAGCCCGTCCGGATTGTAATTGCCGATGACCACCCTATCTTCAGGGATGGTTTGCGACGCCTCCTGGAGTCGGAGCCGGATCTTAAGGTCATCGGTGAGGCCTGTGATGGTGCCGAGGCCGTAAAGCTCGCGCGACAGCTGAAACCTGACATTCTTCTTCTCGATTTGGCGATGCCGAAGCATCCTGGATTAGAGGCGTTGCGCGAGTTGAGTTCCACCAACGCTCCTCACTCTGTACGAGTTATACTTCTGACCGCCGCAGCGGAGAAAAACCAAATTGTGGAAGCCTTGCAGCTTGGCGCTCGTGGGGTCGTCCTAAAGGATTCAGCGACTCAGCTGCTGCTCAAGGCCATCTACGCCGTTATGGGCGGCGAGTACTGGGTAGGCAGGGAAAGCGTTTCCAATCTGGTGCAGTATCTCAGGAATTTGGTTCAGTCTTCCGGAGAAGAAGCCCGGCAAAGAAAGTTTGGCCTTACGCCGCGCGAATTGGAAATCGTCTCTGCCGTCGTGGCTGGCTATTCAAACAAAGAGATCGCTGAATACTTCAAGATTAGCGAGGATACAGTCAAACACCACCTCAGCAATATTTTCGACAAACTTGGCGTTTCAACGAGGTTGGAACTGGCTTTGTTCGCCGTAAATCAGTCCTTGCCGTTAAAAGCCATCGTTTGAGCATGTACGCATATGGCACTTTCGTGCCATTGTTTCACACGTCAGAGGTATTGCTTTGATTCCCTTAGGGGAACTAGGATGGGTGGACCGGATGATTTGTAGGTGGGGGGATATCTCTGGCTATATGCAACCGGGGCAAGAAATTGCTCTTATAGCACAGAACAAAGTCCGCAAGGAGGAGCCCGTGTCAAGTTTGCTGCGTCGACTCTGGTCGGATGAACAAGGCCAGGACATTGCCGAATATGCCGTTATGCTCGCCGTGATTTTAGTAATCGTGGTAGGGACGATCCGGCTAATTGGCACTAACTCTAACACTATCTTTTCACAAGTCGGAAGCGCGATTCAATAAGCCGTGACGTAAACTTGCGTGAGTTTCACCGAGGCCGCACACCCTGCTTGCGTCCTTGGGATTATTGTCGACCCCGCCGCCCTGTTGCCTCCCCGAAGCTTTTTGCTTCGCTAGTTTGCTGGTCCACTCGCCGTTACTTTCTCGGTGCTTGCCTCTGTGAGCCGGGTCAGATAAGGAAAGAATGGCGTCACTTCAAAGGGCATTTTCTCGCTGGGCGACAGGATCGCTACGGGTGCGGTTTTTACCAGCTCGATCTGATCATTCCACGGATCAACCTTGATGCGACCACCCAGCGGCAGCGCAGCAATCTGATCGGTCCGTTCAGGCTGCAACTGGGGTGCGGTATTGAGAAGAGCTGACATGCGTGTTGATTTACCGCTTGCCAGACTGTTCCCCAAATGAGGACGTATCAAGTTTTTTAATTCTGGCGCGTGCTGTTGAAGTGCCTTCAAGAATAAACCGGCATTCCCAAGCTTGTCCTTATAGGGCGACTTGGCCAATAGTTCCAAAGCCTTCTGATCTGCGGCTTCTTCATCCACCGAACTACGTCCGAAATCCAGATGTTCGAAGGTGTCTTCATCAGGAAACAACATGCGATCGTTAAAAGCGAATTTGGTGTCCAAACGATGTCCCAGCACAATGTGGGCTAATTCGTGAGCCAACACCATGGCGAGAGAAGCCTCGTCGGGCAGCACGTCCAGCAGACCTCGGCTTACCACGATTACGTGGCCGATCGTGAATGACTCGAGCGGGGAAGTTAGCAGTACCCGGGTGCTGACCTCGGGGTCAAGGTTGAGATTGTTGGTAACGATCAAATTGTTGACGACCGCTTGCAGAACTTTGTCCACATCGCCTGCGGGAGCCAGAAACCCAATCTTTGTCAGCCGCTCAACTGCATTCTGCTCGGCCTCAGTTTCCCAACGCCGCTCACTCTGCACGGGAGTTGCGTCCTGCGCCGTTGGGCTCTGGTCATTTACCGCTTGTGGGGAGTCGACCACAATCTGTGAAAACTCCTCATTCTGGCCGGCTTGTTTCAAGTCGTAACCCCACAAACGGGTCTGCGCTTTGAAGTGCAATTTGTGCCCACCGCGATATAACAGATCTGACTCTTCGCTATAAATGTAAGCGGGCAACCAAATGCCAGGGCGCAGATTCAGTCGCCAGCTATCAAAGTGCAGGTAGTAGCTGTAACGCTCGCCACCACTGTAGGTGCCGTTAAAGCGAACCAAGTTATAGTCTTGGTCTTCCACCCAGATTCTTCCTACGAATCTGCCTTTGGCCTTTTTATCGCTAGGTTCAACATCAATCACCACGCACCGGACTGCCCCAAGAAATTCGCGGCGCACAAATGTGAACTTGTAGAACTTCTTTTGGAAGTCGTCATCCAACACGACCATCTGCGCAAAGCCCAGAGGAAGAAATTTCATGCCATATAAACCTGTTAGCGTGGTAAGGAACCGGCGGCCGAAACCTGGCTGTCCCATAAACGACTTATCCTGGGTTCCTTTACTCATATCCAAACGTCCTAGAAAATACTCATCGCTGACAGGTACCGCCTTGTCTTGGTCTCCCTTTAGATTTTGAATATAGGTCTCTACCATCGGATGAAAATGGCGCATCTGTGCTAGAAAGAAATGCTCACGTTCGGTAAGCCGATCAATGACTTGATCGAACGATGGCGAAGAACCTGTCGTAGTTTGAGTCGAACTTTGAACGCCGGTTGGCGGGACTTGGTCTTGTCCGCCTACGCTTTGACTTGCGGAGACCCCCGATAGCAAGAAACACAATATTGCCAGTGCGAAAAAATGCCGAATTAATAAGACACGAATCTCAGTGCTGAATCTAGGCATAGACTCCTTGGAAACCACTCATGCAAGCTGAAATACAATGTGCAAAACGCCAGTAAAATCAACTGGCGAGCCATCCTTTTGCGCCGGAGTGAAGCGAATCTGCTGCGCTGCTTTAATTGCCGACTCGTCGAGCCCGTGTCCAAGTCCGTGAACCACTCGCACTACCCGAATCGAGCCCGAGCCTTCGAAGACCACTTCTAGCAGGACTTCACCTTCGATGCGCAATTTTCTTGCTTCATCTGTGTAGGCGGGAGTGGGTTTCGATAGGATCTCCGCCGGCTTGATACGGGGCGTAGCTTGAGTGTGTTTGGCGGCATTTTGGTTAGGATCCACCGATGCAGCATCGCCGAATCCGCTGTCGCGCACCACTCTGCTCGCCGGAGTCACCCGCCCCGAGTTGTCCCCAATGACCGTTCCGTCGCCGAAGCCCGAGCTTGCAACAACCCCCCGCGCGCTGTGTTGACCTCCCGATCCGTTGCCGTATCCGGCGCCTGAGGGCAGGTCGAAAGCTCCCTGCCGGGCTATTGTCACGGGCCTGTTCCGGTCGTTCGCCGTAGCCAGTCCTCTAGGGTCACCGAACCCGCCCGTCTGCACCTCCCGCGGCGATTTATCAATCGTCGGCGGTTGCGAGCTTCCCGACGAAAAGAGATTCGTTTTTATCGCGGGCTTTGGGATCACCGTAACGGCTGGCTGAACCGGCAATCTTTCGGCTATTTCTACTCGCGGGACCGAAGGCGGATCATCAATCGGGGCTCGGGTCTGAACCTGCGGCAATTTTATCGATTCAGATGGAGTCTTTAACTCCGCGACGGTAGGGGCTTTGATCGGGCGCACTGGAGCTGGCTCCTGATCCACTGGTTCGGGGGTGTTAACCAACTGAATCGCGTGATAATCCCGAGGTACCGGGGTAAGCATGTTCGGATGGAGGATGCCGATCGAAAGAAAGGCAATAACGAGGATCCCCTGGGATCCAAGGCTAAGTCCGAATTCTTTCCAGGGGGGACGACGGTCCGGAAGCATCGAGACGGGTCCGTAAAAGGCCGAGGGGATCATGATGTGACTAATTCCAGATTCGGTAGTAGAACTTGGCTTTAACAACTCTCTTGCCCGCACTTCGACATCCATAAAACTCTACCGCTTTTCTACGATTCCATAAAGACGGAGAATTGGTTTTCCACAGGAAAGCGACCGTAAAACATAAATAAATAACCACTTACAGATGCGAAAAAGTACGAGATCTCAAAACAAGAACGGAGTAAAGATGCGGTTTTAGAGATCGAGGATGGCTTTTCAGTCGCGGAGTATGCAAAAAGTAGCAAACAAGGAATATTCTCTATCCGGACCTAAGGTATCCCGGGCGCTTCAACAATGGACGATTTTCGGGCTCTTAATGCCTCGGGTGGCGTTCCTGGTGTCGACCACGAGCTGAGATTCCCGAACAATCCGTGGATAGTCGTAGTCTGAATGGTCGGTCACGATCAACGCACAGTCGTATTGACCGAGGTTTTCAAGAGGGGCGCAGGTCATCTGCAAGTCGTAATGGCGTCCTTTTCCAACTGTTGGGAAATAAGGGTCGTTATAGGAGACCACAGCCCCCTGTTCCCGCAGGAGCTCAATGATCGTCAAGGAAGGCGACTCGCGAAGATCGTCAATATCCTTCTTATAGGCCATTCCCAGAACGAGTACGCGAGCCCCATTTAATGCTTTCTTGTGACTATTCAGGGCCTTCGCGACTGAATCCAACACGTGGTAGGGCATCCCAGTATTGATTTCTCCGGCCAGCTCGATGAAGCGAGTGCGGAAATCCCACTCTTTGGCCTTCCAGGAAAGATAAAAAGGATCGACCGGAATGCAATGTCCTCCAAGACCCGGACCCGGGTAAAACGGATGGAAACCAAATGGTTTGGTCGAGGCTGCTTCGATCACCTCCCAAATGTCGATTCCCATCCGAAGTGACAGCAATTTCAACTCATTTACCAGGGCGATGTTGACGCAACGGTAAATGTTCTCCAAGAGTTTCGTCATCTCGGCAACAGCCGGAGAAGAAACTTTCACGACCCGATTGAAAATTGCGCCATACAGCGCTCCTGCCAACTCAGAAGCCGCGGCGTCCACTCCTCCAACGACTTTCGGAATATCGCGCCGGGCCACTGTCTGGTTGCCTGGGTCTTCGCGTTCGGGAGAGAACGCAACATAGAACTTCTGCTCGCTGGAATCTTCTGCCCGCGAAGCTTTTAACCTCTGCCGGTTGCCTTTTTCAAGGATCGGAATTAACACCTCTTCGGTTGTTCCCGGGTATGTTGTACTTTCCAGAATCACCAGATGGCCTGGGCGAAGAAATGGAGCGATGGACTTGGCGGTTTCCTCGATGAAGCTGAGATCGGGCTCGTGATATTGGTTCAGCGGCGTCGGAACGCAGATGATGATCGCATCCATCTGTGTCAATCGCGAGTAGTCTGAGGTGGCTTCGAAGCCTCGCGTTCTAGCCGCCTGGATCTCGGTCGCGGGAATCCTGAAAATATACGATCCGCCCTCCGTGAGCGTAGAAACTTTACGCGCGTCGATATCAAAACCGGTGACCGGGAATTTCTGCTCGCTGTACAGTAATGCCAAAGGCAGGCCTACATATCCCATTCCAATAATGGCAACCCGCGCCTTGCCAGCAGCAATTTTGTCTTTTAGTTGAGAAAACGGAGTGGCAGTTGCTGAAGATGTGCTCATGATTGAGGTTGTTTCACTCCAATCCTAGCATGCTGGGTTATTCTGACAATCTATCTATAAATACGAGAGTGTCACGCCAGTAACTTGAGACTCAGCTGGCCAAACCTCGATCCATAGGAATTTCAGGAACTAACCGTGCGCAAAGTTCTGATGTTAGGCATTGCAACTGTCCTGGCCATCCTGCTGATTGCAAATTCGGGCAGGTTCCTGGTCATCGACAAGCCAGTCAAATCCGATGTGATCGTGGTTCTCGCGGGCGAAACCGAAAAGCGTCCTGAACGGGGTCTGGAGTTACTGAGGCAGGGAATTGCCCCGCGCCTGATTCTTGACGTTCCGGCCCAGGCGAAGGTCTTTCAATGGAGCAATCTGGAACTCGCGCAACGTTACGTTCAGTCATTGCCAGAAGCGCAGTCCATTTCCATTTGCCCAGTCGAAGGTCTCTCGACGAAGGCTGAAACAGTTGATGTGTCCCGATGCCTGAAAGACGTATCGGCGCAGCATATCTTGCTGGTGACCTCCGACCATCACACACGAAGGGCGCTGGTGGTGTTCCAGAAGGAGTTGCCTGCCTATGTTTTCGATGTTGCTGCCGCTCGCAACCCAGCAGAATTTGGAACCCAGTGGTGGATGCATCGTGAGTGGGCGAAAACGTATCTGAACGAATGGGTGCGGCTGCTATGGTGGGAGTTGGTTGATCGGTGGTTCTAAGCCATTCTTTTGATTCACGTGTAAATCGAAAGGTAATTGACCGTAAGAGATGGCGCGGATTACGATGGCTAGTCAGTCTTGCTGCGCTTTGGAGTGACAGTGCGCATTGGATCGCTACCGAACATCATTTGCTGGATGTTGATTCTGATCACTCCGGCGTCGCTTGCGGCCGCCGATGCAGAATCGGCAATGCTTTTCACCAAAGGCGTAGTGCTGCGCAATGGCGTGGAGATCCCGAATTCTTCCGCAATTTTTGCCGGCGATCTTCTCGAAACCAAAGCTGGTTCGGTAGCCAATCTAAACGCGACCGGAACGAGCGTCATCATCCTTCCAGGGTCGCTGGTGCAATTCCAGGGAAGGACTCTTTCGGTTGAGCATGGCGCCGTCAGCGTTGCCACATCGCATGGGATCAGTGTTCGCGTGAAATGCATCACGGTGGCACCGGTCTCCAGTGCATGGACGCAATTTGAAGTCACCGACGTGAACGGCACGGTCGGAATCTCCGCTAAGAAAAACAACGTCCGGCTGGATACGCAGCCCGATCCGAGTTCTCCGAAAGAAGTGGCGGCCGCTTCGCGAACCGGCACGGTTCTCCGCGAGGGCGATCAAACTACTCGCGACGAATCCGATGGATGTAAAAACGAGAAACGCAAGAAGGACGCCGGAGCAGTTCCAGCCGGCACCGGCGGCCCACTCAACTCAGAACTTATGAAATTGGGCGGCCTGGCAGCTCTTGGCGGTCTCGGCCTCTGGCTCGCGCTCGAACATGACGATCCGCCCAGTCCGTGGAAGCCGTAGAATCCGGTCGCTAGGAACAATTGCTTGGCGAGAGCGGTCTCCCAAGACCGCACGGAATTTTTGACACCCAGAATAGTCACTGCTACGATCAAACGGTGTTGCGATCAAGCCTAATCGCAACTGACCTTCACTCCGCACTACGGTCCCCGTCGTCTAGCCTGGCCTAGGACATCGCCCTTTCACGGCGGTAACACGGGTTCAAATCCCGTCGGGGACGCCAACCTTATCAACCACTTGCAAATCCCCTCCAGAATTTTGTAGGTCCGTTACGGTCCGATAAGCCTCGGTGCTTGGTTTTTCATCGTTTTTGTCGAGCAGCAAGCTCACAACTCGGCTCTGCGCGTCTCGCTTGGTTTGCGTGATCGCTTGCGCGTAAACGTTCAGAGTGACCGAGATGTTTGCGTGCCGCATTAGCTCTTGCACAACCTTCACATCCTCGCCGTTCCCCTTGAGGAGCGTCGCGTACGTATGCCGGAACGTGTGCCAACCGAAATGGCCCACGATTCCGATTTCTTTCGCCGCTGGCTCTAGGTGCGCCTTGTATAGCGAACCCGGCCAGTACGGCAGTTTCCCTCCACTGTGCGGACTGGCGAATACCCAGTCCTCAGCAGTGGGGTATGGACTTTGCAGCCGCCAGTTCCACAGGACCTTAGCCAATCGTAAGTCGAGCGGAACCGGCTTGCGAGAGGCTTCGGTCTTGCAGTCCCCGACGTGTTGCATCACGATCGAGCGGATGACATGGACTTCCATTTTCTGAAAATCGATGTCCTTCCACTTGAGGCCAAGCAGCTCCCCAACCCGAAGGCCCGTGAACACGGCGAGGAATACCATCGTGCGCGTAGGCTCCTTCAGGATGCGAAGCAATGCTGCAATCTGCTCGATGGAAAGCACAATGGGCATCCTGGTCCGCTTGGCACTCTGACGCACCATGCGTATGGGATTCACATCAAGCCATTCCCACCTGACGGCGTGATTGAAAACGGCGCTCATAATATTTCGAGCTTTAGCTTTGCTTCCGTTCGCATACTTGAGCGAACGAAGCCACTGCTCCACAGCGACCGCTTTGACCTGGGTTACCTGATAGCTTCCCCAACGGGGCAAAATCCACTTTCGGAAATAGCCTACGTAGGTGACCTGCGTTTTCCGCGTTTTGCTACAGTCCGGCCCCAGCTCTTTTTCCCTGTAGTGTTCGACAAGCGTTTGAACACTGATCGGAGTCAAGCTGGTGCGTGGACTCTCAGCGTTGATGTCTGCCCGAAGTGCGGCGACGGCCTTCTGAGCCGCCGTCTCGTTCGGATATTGTTCGAGCGATCCAACCATCAGATTGCGTCGCGTCCGGCTTCCGTCCGCCTGGAGTTCGTACCATCTGTACTCCCAAGCTTTTCGGCCACCTGCACGCTTCACGATCTGAAGGCTGCCTTGCTGAAATCTCGTCCGTCTCATCACGATCCTCCGTGTTAGGGACGGTACGGATAGCTGGCTAACTTTAACCTCAAATGCACCCACGCGTCGAGATCCGATGTGCGAAAGCGCCACAATTTTCCGATCCGCATGGCGCGTATCTCGCCCTTGCGGGCGAGTCGTTGAAGTGTTTTCGGGTGGATCTGCAGCAAGCCTGCTGCCTCGCGCGAATCGACTAACCTCTCGAAATGAGGGAACGGCTGGCTGACTGGCATTGCTTCGTGCATCTCGCTCATAAAACCTCCTGCAGCGAGAGTCGAGACCGGGCTGAAATCACCGCGTCGTTTGAAGGTCGGCTGTGGCGTCCGACTTCGTCCGACAGATTTCGAGCCCATTCACTACTCGGCTGGCGTTAGTCTTCGCGTCATGGGCGGACGAGAACATTATTCGTATAGAAACCGTACAAGACGCATTTTGTTGCTTCCCTTCATAGAATCTTTTTTCTTTTTGACTTCGAAAGAACTTCTCAACAACTGCTTAAAGTGCCTAAAGCGCCTAGAAGTGCTTTTAGGTACGTTTGGGGAATCCACGGGAACATCGCAGTGGCGACACCCAACCGGCGGATTTCTTTGGCTGGGCGGTTCCGGCGATCCGCGCGAGATTTTCCCCTCTATCTATAAAAGGAACCTGCGGAAGGAAAAAGGTATCGAAAATATTTTCGAACGCAGTCGAACGGGACGCATTCCGTAGGATTGTCTTCCATCCAGCCCTAATGGGTCGTAAGGTTGGGAGTCTCGGTCACGATCTTTCGTGCAAGCGGAGCAGTGCTGCCTCTACTTCCGGTTCGCCGACAACCGCGAACAACCTCAATGTGCAGCCAGTAATAACAGTTGCCAATCGAGCCTAGTTGTGCGCCAGATCCGTTCGATGTTGATTCTGAACGCTGGCCCAAGCCAACCAAGCCTCGGTCAGCGGAGGTCGAAAATTGGGAAGGAGCAAACCGCCGGCTCTGAACCATTCGTACGCCGCAGGACCAATTGAATCCCGATCGTGTCCCACCGCGAGGTCTCGAATAAAGTTCTTGAGAATCCATCGGACAACAGCGTTGTACCACTTCTCAAACGCCTTGTTCTCGGTTTCGAAACTGGCCCAGATTCTACCCTGCGTAAGCGCAGGTTGACCGTTCCAAGATTCGAGCACAGGAGATTCATAGGTGAATTCAATGACAGGCGCCGAAAAGTCGATATTGAAATATTTCCCAGTGGCTTTCCGCGTCAACGCGGGGAGGATCGCCTGATTCCACAAACAATAATGCCCCCCTCTTTCCCAAGGACGGTTCACTTCTTGAATTTCGGCAAGCTCTGAGGAGTGCCATTCTGTGACTATCACCGGGTCACGCTCCTGCAAGAAAAGCACGAACCGGCGACAGTCCTCAGGGAGCATATGAAAACGTGTCTGTCTTCCCATTGCCAGAAAGTGTAAACGAGGAAGCGGGGAGATGGATTCATCATCTGTTTTGGGGTTCTGGACGAGTGACGGGCAAGACGGAGGTTGACATGGGTCTTTGTACGCTATGCCGGCCAACAACGACAGCAATCACCAGGGCTCTTACCTACAGAGCCAGGTCCCCACTAACCCAAGCATAGCCGGGGCGCGCCTCGTGTCAAGGCTCACGACCGCTTCGCGGCGCAAAACACGCGGCCTTGACACAAGCCTTACCCCCGGCCCGTTTTCTCCGCCATGTGGGGAATGTGCAGGTGTGGCTCTCCGAGAGACCTCAAAGCCCGAGACCAAGACTAGGGCCACCGAGGTCATGTTCCACGCCGATATGGGGAGTCTTTTCCGGTTCCGGTGTGTGAGTTGGAACGGAAGAATGCTGCTCTCCGATCTGCTGGCCAGCTTGCCGGTCGACCCCAGTCATCAGGTCAACACGGTGGCCCTTTTCCGGATCGTGTGCGGATAGCTGTTTTCGAGCCAGTTCAATCGCAGACTGCCGCATCGTGGATACGCCGACGGATTCACGAAGTTGCTCGCGGTCGCTGGTGACAACAGCGATCTCGCTCCGGCCGCGGCTCGCCGCAACATAGAACAGCTCTTTTTTCATAGCGTCTGCCGAGATGATGACGGTATCTACCGTTTTGCCCTGGCTTCGATGGGCAGTGACCGCATATCCGTGGGTGAATTCGTGATAGTTCGCAGGAAGCGTTCTTCCGTCTTCGAGGCGAATGGCACCGCCGTCTAGGGAACTCACTTTGACCAGTTCTCCGTTGGTCGCCCGGAGTTCCGGCCCTCGACGGTTTGCTGTCAGCATGAGGCTGTCGCCAGGGGCAACTTCAATGGGCTGATGCTCATAGACGGAGAACGCTCGCGCTTGTTTTGGGGAAAGGGTCACCTCCTCTCCAGTTTCTTTTCGCGCAACCAGAGATTCCGGCGTAATACGCACGACTTCCAACGACTCATGCCGTTTTGCCAGTTTCGTGTCCCTGTGGAACTGGAGAATCAGACCCTCTTGGTAGTTCGACAGTTCTTGTTTCTGGGCTGCTGTCCACTGGAGTGAGACGTATCGATCAAACGAATGGCCGACCCCCAGTTCGCCGCGTTCTTTCCGATCCTGGCGAATCGCGTCGGTGAGTTGCGAAATCTCAGCATGAGTGCCCGCAACTACCAGCGTATCGCGGCCTTCGGCTCGAAACTCACGATGCAGCTCTGCCACAATCTGGCCTCGGTCGAAGATGGATACTTCGCGAATGGCTCCGAGCTTTTCCAGTTGTGCGAACCCTTCCTCCGGTGAATGCCTCATGGTCATTACGGCCTCGCGATAGACAGAGTTCGTCTGCCGCTGTACTTCAGTGAGGGAAACACTCTTCAGGTCAGACTCCCGTTCCAAGATACGCAAAGCATCCGAGGCTTCTACGCTGGGGATTTGCCGGGTGTCACCGGAAAAGACGATTCTGGCTCCCTGATCCTCGGCGAGGTGCAGCAAGCTTTGCATTTGCCGGCCCGAAACCATGCCTGCTTCATCAACAATCAAGACCCTCCCGCGCAGCGCGCCCTGTGGTTCCTGAGCCTCCAGAAGTCGGGAGACTGTCATCGCGTCACGGAAGCCGACTTTTTCCAGTTCGTCCACCGCACTTCGGGTGGGAGCCACCGCGAGAACTTCGTGTCCGGCCTCTCTGAGGCCACGGTCAATTTCACGCAGTGTCGCCGTCTTGCCAGTACCGGCAGCGCCTCGAACATTGACCGCCAGATCGCGAGAGTCGAGTACAGCTTCGACGGCGCGCTTCTGTTCGGGACGGAGGTGGCCCGAAAGCTCAAAGTCACGCCCCTTGCCGAGGTGGTCGTAGCGATCCACTCCGCGGTTAACGACCGCGATCATGTCACGCTCACGTTGGAGGCTCGCGTGTGTCGCAATTTCATCCCCGGAGGAGATGAGAACCCCTTTCGAACGTTCAAGGAAGAGCGAGCCCTGAAGGTCACTGAGTTCGACGTTGCCGCGCCCGTGACGAAGAGCTTCGGTTAGAACCTCATGTTCCCTGGCAACTGAGAGACGCTCGAAGATGTGCTCCTGGGAGTATGCAAGCGAAGCCTCATGCACACCGCGATTGATTTGAGGCGAACGGGATTTTGTCTGAGCCTCGTTCAAGCCATCCCGAAGCGCTTGCCTCTCATCCGGAGTCATCCGTTCTTGCTGAAGGTTACGGACTCGCTCGGTCGATATTTCTTGAAGCTTGTCAGCCCGCGTTTCCCGAACGAGTACCGCAACCTCGTTGTCTGTTGGCGCACGACCACGTGAATTAGTGAATTCCTGAATGGCCGCATCCCGCTGGGCACTGCGTTGGCTGTACTTGTCGAGGAGGTCCTGCGAGAATCCTGCGATCTCGAATCCCTTGTCACGACCACGAACATCGTGACGGTTTTCAACCTCGTAACCAAGGGCGCGTACTTCGCGAGCTAGGGCATTGCGATAGACCTCGGTCAGGTAGCTGCGACGCTCGTACAGATCGGAAGCCTGCAGCGCCTTCCAACGTCCTTCAGTCCCATCGTAAGTCAGATTGGCAGCGACGGCATGAGTGTGGAGCTGAGGATCTAGCTGACGACTCGTATCGTGAGTGTAGGAAGCTACGATCCAGTTTCCGGTGGCTCGATTTTCGTTCAGGCCGGCGAGGCGAACCCTAGTGGCCGAGTATTTCTCCGCTTCTTCCAATGCCTCGCGCACGGCGGTTCCGTGCGCGGCGACCAGCCTCTCATCACCGCCAACAATGGCCATGACAGAGACGGACTTCGGCGCCGAAAATGTCATGTCATAAAGAGAACGCGCCTTACTTTGCTCCTCACCATTGCTGGCAACGCGATCTGCCCCGTGACGTTGCCGGAGGAATTCTCCCGTTTGTGGGTCGAGGCCCTGACGCACTGCCTCGAAATCCTCGGAAGTAACCTCTCCTTTGAGACCCAGCAGGTCAGCGCCGCGTCCATGCCACTTGCCTTCGACAGTCCGATTCTGGTCGTAGTAGTCGCTCTGTTGGAGATGGCGCTGTGCGTAGTCTTCACCGCCGGTCATGGCACGAATCGTCAGCACGGCTCGACGCTAGCTCTGTTCGAGATTTGGGGTCAAGCCACTTCGTGGCGAGGGTGCTAAGTCAGTGACAGATAAAAGGCGCGGAGTACAGCGAGTAACTTGAGTGACAGAATAGCTTATTGGTGCTGGATTCCCGCCAAAAGCAATGCTATACTCGATTTCGAAAATGACTATAAAGACCAAATCCATTATGAGACGGCGCGTCAATCGCGCTCGGCCCTCGGGATTGGTCTGATTAATTCGTTAGATTTCTAAGTTCAGATTCGATTTCCGAGGCTCCGACACAAGTCGGGGCCTTTTGCTTTTTGCGGATGTTTTTTTGGCCGGTAGCCAAGCTGGAAAGGCACGTGACTGTTAATCACGCCATGCGCAGGTTCGAATCCTGCCCGGCCAGCCAATTTTGAAGCGGAAGCGGCTCGCTAGTTCAGTAGGAAGAACGCGGCTCTCATAAAGCCGTCGCGGATGGTTCGAATCCATCGCGAGCCACCAATGGAGGGGCCTCCGGGAGGAGCAGTGGCTTATACCCACTTCGGCGCCAGATTAGCGCGGCTAGGCAGGTTCGACTCCTGCACCCTCTACCAATTTTGTCCGCGCCGGTAGTTCAACGGAACAGAATAGTTGGCCTACACCCAACAGATGCGGGTTCAACTCCCGAACGGCGCACCATGCAGGATTAGCTCGAAGGTCGAGCCCGCGGTCGATAACCGCGAGGCGTTGGTTCGATTCCAACATCCTGCACCAAAGTTTTTGTAAGCGTGGGTGACTGGCAGAGATGGCTGATGCACTCGCCTCTTAAGCGAGACCAGGCTGGTTCGATTCCAGCGTCACCCACCAGATTTTGCGGGATTGGCAGATATGGATATGCACTCGCCTTTTAAGCGAGACGAAGTGGGTTCGATTCCCACATCCCGCACCAAGAGTTACTTAACAAAGAGGCGGCATAGCATAACGGATCAATGCTCCGAGCTTCTACCTCGGACGATGAGAGTTCAAATCTCTCTGCCGCTTCCAATGTGGGGATGTGGTCCAACGGATGAGGGCGCAAGGCTACGAACCTTGAGATCAGAGTTCAATTCTCTGCATCCCCTCCACATTGACTAGGCTCGCGTGGTCTAAGGCATGATGGCGCTTCGGTCCTAACGAAGAGATCCGGGTTGGATTCCCGGCGCGAGTTCCAGATGGGTGGGTAGTGGAACCGAACAACACGGCAGCGTCCGAAGCTGCAAATCCGGGTTTGACTCCCGGCCCGCCCTCCAGTTCCCAGAATACGAACATGACCCGCAAGGCGATTTGATTATTCCTATTGAACATTGAACCTTACCGGCAAGACTGCTGCATTAGCCTCCGGATTGTAATAGTCATAAAGAACCGACGGTGCGCTCATTGCGTTTATGCCAAAGCGAGGGCGGAAGATAAACTGGAACTTGCTTCCTCCCGCGCTCGGCCAGAGATAAAAGACAACTCTGTCTGGCTGGACTTCGTACCCGTCAACGCCAGTCTGTTTGGCTTCTTCCAGCGATTCGCGATCGACCTCCGCGCCTGGCGGCAATCCGATTTCCGCTATCATCATGCCGTAACCAGCGAAGCCGATCCGCTCTGCTTCCACTCGACAAGCTAGGGCTTCGCCGACTCTTGCCTCGTGGCGATCAAAATCCACTTTCAGTTTCAGCGCTCTTGTGTCCCCTGACTTGATGTTCTCAGCCTGAGTTGCTTCTGCTTGCGGCCAGGGAATGTAGTAACTCGTGATCACGTTCGTCTGCATGGCGCCATTGTCGCCCACTCGCTGGATGGCAACTTTATTAGTTCCCGTTATCAATTCCTTTCCGAAATCAAGCACTCTCGGGCCTACAACCTCAGTCGCTTGAGGCAGTTTGATCTCCGCCAGTTTCGTGCCATTCACCACGACAGATGCAGAGTCGTCGCCACTCCCGTTTTTCCCAACAGGCATGGCGGCAATCATGGCCTCGATAACATTCTGGGTGGCTTGGGTGGAATACCAGCAAGCGTAGCGGTCCTTGTGCGTCAGCAGATATTGAAGACCGCGGTTGACCTGTGCTGAGAGCGCCGAATCACTTCCTAGCGATTCCAGTTTCGCAAGAGCTTCAACGGCAAGAGCGGTGGTCCCCAACCTCCCGGCAGTGCCCCATCCGTAGAAAGGTGTGGTGTTGGCTTCCAGGTTCCAGTACGTCGTAGATCCTTCACTGTGGGCCAGCCGAGCCAGCAACTCGCGAGCATTCGCAATGTGCTCTCGCCGCTTCGCGCCAATCGCAGCCATAGCGTAGTTTCCAACCAGATATGGATCTTGCCATTCGCTGATCCGATCATCAAGATAAGACAGGGCCCTTGCGACTGATGAATCGACCGTATCTCGTTCTTTTGCATCGGGCGATTTACTGGAAGTCGCCAAGGCACGTGTCACATACGCCGTCCTCATTGGATCGTCTATCTGGCCTTTTGTGGACCAGTCATATCGAGTCCAGGCTCCTGACGGTGCTTGCTGCGAGACCAGGTAAGATCGCGCTTTCGACATGATTTGAGGGTCGACTTCAACGAATTCACGTGCTCCATCCAGGAATCTGAGCACATATGCGGTCAATGCCACGTCTTGTGAAGTGTTGCCCCAGTAGGAAAAGCCGCCGTTGGCTTGCTGCAAGGAGGGCAACAACGCGTAGGCGTCCTGCACGGACTTGAGCGCTCCCGCATACACTTGCGCGCGAGAATCTTTGGCGGCAGCATCGACACCTGCCTTGTTCAGCAACTGCAAAGCCTGGAGACTCACATACCCTATAGATGTGATCTGCTCAGCGCAGCCCGCAGGCCGTTTGGCTATGCCATTCATGGCGTCGAGAACGTGCGCAATGAGATTCGGATAAATACGAAGTTCCGCATCAATAGAACCAGGAATCGCCGTGGGCGGAACTTGAATCTCAAGGGTCTGATTCTCACCGGCAAGGAGTCGGCCTGTAGTAAACGAGATTTCCTGGCCGTCAGGATGGACTTGAACCTCGCGTTCCACTGCATCTCCCGTCTCGTTATTTCGCGCGGTTACGCGTTGTTTGCCGGGATTCGCTCGTGCTATCGCCCTGAAGGTGAAGACTGCATTCGCATCCGCTCCAGCCGCGACGGTCACGTTCTGCTGCGGCGGAGAGAGCATGGAAAACCACTCCTCTGATTTGAGTTCCGCCAGTAGCGTCTGCTGTTTGTCGGAGTAGTTGCGCAAGACCACGGGGAGGCTGATTTGATCACCTTCGGTAAGTACTTTGGGTGGATCGTGCTCAATGAAGAAAGGCTGGAAAGTCCGCAGCTCTTTCTGCGCCACTCCAACCTGTCCCCCCTCGGTCGAAGCGACAACCGACATGGACCATGCCGTGATGTTGTCCGCCATCGGGAAGTCGAGGTGCGCCCGTCCGTGGTCGTCGGTGATAACCTCTGGTTTCCAGACTAGCGTCTCAGGGAAATACTTCCGGAGCCGCGGCGTGAACAGCGGTCTTTCGGCGGACGCGGTTCCTTGTATGGTTTTCGTGACGGTACTGGCCACTTCTGCGGACTCCGTATTTAAGGTGACTGCCTCGGCGCTCACCTCAACAGCTTCGGATACCGTACCCACATGTAAGGTGGCATCCAGGGTCGTTGTTGAGCCCGGCTGTACCGGCACACGGGCAACCGTAGTTTGTTGAAAACCCGTCGCATTGAAGTCGATCTCGTACATTCCCGCCGAAAGACTGGAGATCAAATAGCGTCCATTGCTATCCGTGGTTGTGGTTTCGCTTTGGCCATTCTGGAAAAGAATTGTCACTGTGGCACTCGCGACCACGGCACCGCTCTGATCTGTGACCACCCCGGTGATTGCCCCCGAACCTGACGGAAGCGGTCCCTGTGTCGTGGACGCTGGCTTCTTATTCAGGTCTTTGCTGGACTGTTCGGCTAGGACCCGGCTGAACTCGGCAACGTTGAACGCCTGTTCCGCCTGGTTCTCGGGGCCGTAGCTGGAAACCGCCAAGAAAGCCATTTCCTGGGTCACTGGCGTCACCTCAGTGACACGCTTTTCTTTGGCGGCAGTGTAATCGTAGTACGTGGAAACGTTGACGCGGTCCCAGTAGCGGCTCCGTTTTGAGAATGTGAAGTGGTAAGGCCTCCCCCAGGGATCGAGAAAACGATCGCCCGAAATCTGTGCAGTTGCGAGAATAGGATTGAGTTCGTCTTCTGTCTGCGGAAACTGTTTGGTCGTGGCAAAGTGTTCCGCTAACGCTCGCTCAATGTCCTCGGTCTCCCTGACGAAATAATGAACAGAGGATGTCCACTCCTGTACGTCGTCCCAAGACGGCTTCTGCTGAGAATCGAACACGCCGTCCGGTCCAGCACTGGTTACGAATACCTTGAAGTATGGTCCAACTGTTTCGAAGGAAAACCGGTAGTGATGCCCCCACGGATCGAGCATCGTATCAGGATCGAGGTCCTTCGTTTTCATCACCTGACGTAGAGTCGGATAATCGCGAATGTAGTTGCCCGTCTTGTACGGGTATTCTCGCGCCATCTGGTCGATAATTTGGCCCGTCTTCCGGAAATACTGCCATTGCATGGAAGTCGCGTCGGCATCGTCGGCAGTTCCCGCCTTCTTATCCGGTCCATTGCTCTTGAACGTCAGCACGTCGAAAGCGCCGCTCACAGAGTATTCGGCTTGGTACGTAAGACCCCATGGGTCGGTTATTTTTGCGAGATCAACGCCCTTGGCTGCCAAAATGGCATTTAACTGAGCATCATTCTTGGCGTATCGGGCTTCCTTGTCATAGGTCGCCTGTACAGCTTCGCGTACCGGCTTCAGGGAATTGGTCATGAGTTCAGCGAAGACACTCCCGGCGCCCCGAGAGTAGTTCTCGCCGCCCGTTAACCTCACATTCCCGTACCACCAGTTGTATTGCGCCGAAGACATCAACGCTTCAGCAAGCAGTTGCAGATCTGCACTGAATGGCTCATTGGGATTGAGGCCCAATAAATCGCGATACCCAATGCCTGCTATCTTTCCGATATAGTTTTCATCGAGATAATCGTAAATAGAAAACCCGGAAGGACGGCCAAACTCTTCGTCGCTGCGCACGCGCTCAGCGACTGCACGATCGAAGACCAAGAGTCCCAAGTCGCTTTCGACCGGTTTTCCTTCTGGCGATCTGACGCTAAATTCTGCCGAAGCGGTTTCACCCGGACGATACGTGGTATGTGCCATTTTCACGCCGACTCTCAAATCCTGCAGCGCTGGATAAATGACATGGGCGGTCCCGCTGAGTGCGTAGTCATCTTGTTGTGGAGACTCCGTCAGCGCGAAGGCGGTAATTTCAACCTCTCCGCTCAGACGGGAATCGTACTCAACGCTCAGTTCCGCTTGTCCGTTTGCTGGACGCACAACCCGTGAGGCGATAAGTCCCGCTGGCGTTGAGACATCGACAATCACATCGCGGACTGGACTGTTGGACTCAATTGTGATCGGCAGTGCGTCTCCTGGTCGATACAGCACCTGTGTTGTGTTGACCCGTAAGTACGGGCGCTCGGGGGCTATCGTCCATTCTTCAGAACTTCGTCCTTGCCCGCCTTTTTTATCCCTTGCCTCAAGCAACAGTAGTGCGTTCCGATAATGATCGTTCTCGTGCGAATAGCTGTAGTAGTACCGGTAAGTGTTTCGCGGAATCACAAGAAAGCGATCTCGGATGCGAGGAAGTGTGACCTTGCTAACCCCGAATCGGTTCGTGTGGAATGTGAGGGCTCTGGATCGGCCACCCTGCCAGGGAGCCTTTTCAAATTCGCCTGCGTTGTTCGGTTCGGCAAAATACAGAGCTCCGCTAACCGAAGCGGGAGTTCCGTCGGCATAGGAAGATGTCACATATAGACTGGGGTGTTTGTCGGGAGCGGACCAGGAATCGCCGCTTGTGACATAGAGTTGAATCGGCCTTTCGGTGAGCCGAATTCGAAAACGGCGTTGCTCGGTCCGTTTGGTCGAGAGATCCGTGACGTAAGCTGCAAATGTTAAGTCTTCATAGTGGGAGTAGTCTTCCGGATTGAAATCCTTGAACTCATCTTTCAGGTCGACCTTAGCTTCGAACCTGCCCTCTTTGTCAAATGTACCTTCGATCGGATTGGATTCTTCCGTCGCCCACTTCTGCTCTTTGAAGTCCCAATGGCGATTCTGCTGATTCACCAAGCGGACGTTTGCGTTCCGAACCGGCTTCCCAAAGAGATAATCTGCGCTGATCGTAATCGTCGCGTCTTCGCCAGGCAGATAGTACTTGCGGTCCGGATCAGCCTTCACGGTAAAGGTCGGCAACTCATAGCGGCTGACACGTACACTAGCGCGTGCCTGTGGAGCGTCGTAGTCATTTTCTGCGCCCTTTAGCGTTGCATGAACTTGGTAGTTTCCCAAACGCAGTTTCTGGGGAATGTCCCAATCCGCGCTGGCCACTCCGAAGCGCGAAGTCTTGATCGTCTCGTGAAATTGCTCGTCCCCATCTTCATCTTCGATTGTGATCACCAAGTCCTTACCTGCAAAAGCCCGCTTGTCTGGCCCGAACGCGAGAACCCGCAGATGAGCCTGCTGCCCTGGTTGATACAGAGGCTTATCTGTCGTCAGCGTTAGCTTGCCCTTAGAACGCAGGTCAAAAGTGAGTTCAACGTCCTCACTGTAGGGACCTCGTTTCGCCTCTGCCTTTACAGTCCCCTCGTCCGCCTGGATCGCTTTCGGGAGATCGAAGCTGTAAACGGCGTATCCCGAGTAGTCGGTTGTGACCCTGTGCTTTATCGCGTTGTCATCATCGTCTCCCAACTCCAGCGTGAGGTCGACAGCAGTCCCACGCAGAGGCTTTCCATTGCTTGGGTCATCAACGCGAACACGCACAGGGAACCTGTTTCCCGGCTTGGCCTTCGAAGCTGCGGTCATGCGGACTTCGAAGACACCAAGCAGCGTTCGGCTCAGTTGAACAAATCCTTCAACTGGCGCCACTCCGAGTTCCGGTCGTTGGACAAACGAGTAGTGCAGCCGCCGCCAGCCGAGACTCGAAGGAGAAATATTCACCAGGTAATCCAAAGGCCAGTCGACCTTCTCAACCGTGGTGCCAGGCTTCTCCTGAAACTTGCCCGTTACGAAAGACTCCACTTTGTTCTTTGAGTCCAGCAACTCGAGCCTGAAATCTCCGACGAGCGTTTTATCCGATGCGTTGACAATTGGTAGTTCCAGGACCGGGTGCGAATCGAGTCGAAACTTGATTTGCTGCTCATCGACACGAAGTAGAAGTAAAGGAGGCGTTTGTCCGAAAGAGTGTGAAGCCAGAAGAACAAAATGTATCAGGACGCACACCGCGTACGAAGCGCGCAAACAGGCCATGTGGTTCTCCGAATGGCCGCATGGTAGCAGAATTAGCGATGGGATTTAGTGATTTCACACATCGGCGGTAACATGCGCAAGTCAAACTGATCGTTTGGCAGCATTAGGCCGTGCGCCTGAGGACGCTGCCGTTGTGCTCGAATTGGATCAAGGATAGTTGGCGACTCGGAAGTAAGCCCACCACTTTTGGGTATTGACGAATTTATAGAATGATGTAAGAGTATAAACTGAGATATACGCAATGATGCGCAAACCCCATACCGATTGCTTCCCGACACCGGCCACGTTTACGTGGCAAGGAGCGGGGGAAGGTACGTTCATGTAACGGGGGCGATCCATAGCGCGTAGTTTTTCTGAGCCTCCGATACAAATCGGGGGCTTTTGCTTTTTACGGCGCATTTTTCGGCACTGCGCAGAGAGGAGGCAGCGTCGTCTAACGGCCAGGATACGGCTCTTTCAAGGCTGAGATGGGAGTTCGATTCTCCTCGCTGCTACCAAAGTTATGGGTACACAAACGATTGAACTCGAAGGCTTTGAGATCGAACTTGCATCGGACCTTTACTGTGATCGCGGCGGCGATCATCACGAATTGGTTGTTCGTGCGCGCGCTGATCGCCGGCGGCTTGGCCACAACGTAGATGAGTCGGCGGTTTTGTGTGTCCGGTGCATGAAAGCAATCGCGCTGAAAGCGTGATGCCGGGTCGTCTAGTGGCAGGACCCTGGACTTTGAATCCGGGTACGGGCGTTCGACTCGCTCCCCGGCAGCCAGTTCTTTGACAATTTGAATTCCCTCTTCGTCCAATGGCAGGACGCTGCGCTCTGAACGCGGAAATCGTGGTTCAAGTCCACGGGAGGGAGCCGGAGCTATGGTCTATCGGCAGGATGGCTGACCGTCTATCAGCAGGGACGGGTTCAATTCCCGTTAGCTCCGCCATAAGTTTGCGGGAGATTCGTCCAGCGGCTAGGACACTGGCCTCCAGATCCAGTTACGAGGGTTCGAGTCCTTCATCTCCCGCCAAGAGCGAGCATGGTATAGCGGCTGCTGCCTCGGGCCTCCAACCCGATGACGCGAGTTCAACTCTCGCTGCTCGCTCCAAGCGGAAGTCGTCTAGTGGCCAAGACGCGACGTTGCCAACGTCGAGACCGCGGGTTCGAGTCCCGCCTTCCGCTCCAAGTTAGTAAGTATGTTCGAGGCGGTGTAGCCAAAACAGCAAGGCATCTCCCTGCAAAGGAGATCATCGGGAGTGCAATTCTCCCCACCGCCTCCAGAGTTGTTGAAGATGCTGGTGTAGCTCAGTGGGAAGAGCTCGGGCCTCGTAAGTCCGCGATCGGCGTTCGAATCGCCGCGCCAGCTCCGCTGGTATAGCTCAACGGGAAGAGCAGGCGCACGGTAAGCGCCGGACCGCAGTTCGAGGCTGCGTGCCAGCTCCATGAGTTTGCTGGTCTAGCACAGTGGGAGTGCAGAGAGCTTGTACCTCTCCGACGAGTGTTCGATTCACTCGACCAGCTCCAGATTTCGATGGCGGGATTGGCCGAATGGTTTAGGCGCTGGATTGTGGATCCAGTTACGAGAGTTCGATTCTCTCATCTCGCCCCAAATGGGCGGTTCGTATAACGGGATTACTCACGGCCTGCAACCGTGAAATGCGAGTTCAATTCTCGCACCGTCCACCAAAGTTTGGCTCGGGAACTCGACGGCAGAGTGCTGGTCTGAAAAGCCAGTGGATACGGTTCAATTCCGTGCCGAGCCACCAAGATCGGGGAGTGGCCTAGCTGGTTCAAGGCGCGTGCCTTGGGAGCACGAGATCGGGAGTTCGAATCTCCCCTCCCCGACCACAGTTTGGTTCTGATGCGCCGAAGGAAGAGTTGATGAAGCAATTTAGTCAAGTGAGCTGCGCAGCGGCCATTACGGATGCATATGTCTTCTGAAAACGAGATTGAGCTTCTTGAAAAGGAGGTGGACTCTTACTTTTCTTCGCTGGCAATCCGTCACTACCCGCGGAATCTCGCTGCATGGGCAGTTCTGACCAAAGGGGCAATTGAGGTACAGCGGGCAGCTGAAATCGAATATGGGGGAGCCAGACATAGACACGCGACCATCAACTTCAGTCGAATTGCGGCCTTGCTGCTCAATGAAATTGACATCAAGGGCAGCCAGAGATTTGCCACTCGGAGATCCTTTCAGTGGAGCCCGACGTTTGACGCTGTTACACATCGAGCTCTAACCGAGGCCGACGGGTACTTTCATGCTTGGGCTAACTTTTCGTTTTGGCGAGAAAAGCGTTTCAAAGCAGAAGTGATTGGTCGACTGGTGAGATTCACAAGTGAGGAATCTTCACGAGAGCGGCAGGTCAAGGCTTTCCAGAAAACGATACTGAGAAAGGGAGATCGGAAGCCTCCTTCTGAAACTCTCGCCCCTATGCCTCCTTATCGCGTCGAGCTTTTCGAAAAGTTCATGGATTTCGTTGGTGGAGCTAGGTCGAGGACCGTCACCTACGAAAGACCAACGGAGCTGTACTCCGAAATGTTCCCATGGTTCCAGTCACAGTCGGAACTGCTCGTTCGCCACCGAGAAGAGGTTTGCTTAGGACGGTATTCGATGAAACAAATTAAGGAATTCGTCGCCGCCCTTCAAACCATGTGCGCAGTTCATGATCACCTCTGCTTTCTAGCGGCGCGGAGACGACGACATTTCCCTATCAATTCCGCCGTGCTTGTGAAGAAAAGAGATGAGTGGGTGCACGAGTTGACAAGCGTTTTTGACATTGATTCCCAGGCCGCAGCCGAGATCGTTGGGGATCTTACCTTCGGGGCCCGAGTTCCAATTGACCTGCACTCGGAGCTTTTTGTGCCGCTGGATAAGAAGGGAGAAGTATTGGCGGTAGTACCACACTTCGGTCTTTCAGCCAGAGTCGACGAGAACCTGCTCCGAACACTCTCGCGCACAGACAAGCAGGCATACGACACGCTGAGCGAGATTAAGGAAGAGGAGATGCTCGATGACCTGCGGCTCGCATTGCCGAAGGCAATATCGACATTTGGTCCGTACGAACTACCAAAAGACGCCAAGACCAACCTTGATCTAGGCATTGTGGATGAACTGGGTTCTACAGTCTTGCTAGTTGAACTGAAATGGATTCGCAAACCGCTGTTCGCGAGAGAAAGGAACAGAGCAGACGGGGAGTTCCTCAAAGGTATTCAGCAACTCGGGAAGCTGAAGTTGTTTCTTGAAAGCAACCCCAGCTACCTCAAGGTTCGGGGCGCACTTTCGCGGGACCTTTCTGAATATTCCAATGTGCATTTCGCGCTCGTCGGAAGGGACCACATGGTCTGGCCTGCAACCGATCCTGGGTGTCTAGTCGTCGAGTATGAAGTATTCAAGGAGCATCTGAAGAAGCTGACCGAACTGAACAGCACTTTTCAGATGTTGAGCCAGTATGACTGGCTTCCCGTGGAAGGTGTCGACTTTGAGATAAGAATGGAAGCCGCGACTGTGAACGGAATAACGATTGAAGGGCAAACGTACCACGTTCTTTAACAGCGCGAAGCATCAGGTGAGTCAAAAACCAATGACAGAGACAACCTACAACGTAATTAAGCCCGACAACGGCTTTCCCATCAAGGCATGGACCAAGGGCGTTCCTCTGGAGGACGCCGCACGTCAACAGCTCTTGAACGTCGCGCAGTTGCCATTCATCTACAAGTGGGTGGCTGCCATGCCCGACGTGCATTGGGGCATGGGTGCAACCATCGGCAGCGTGATTCCGACGCGCAGGGCGATCATTCCGGCAGCAGTCGGCGTTGACATCGGCTGCGGCATGATGGCCGTAGAGACTTCGCTGCACGCCAGCAATCTGCCGGACAATCTGCACGGCATCCGCACGGCGATTGAGAAGGCGGTGCCCCACGGGCGTACCGACAACGGCGGCAAGAACGATCGCGGCGCGTGGTCGGACGCCCCAGCGCATCACCTCGACGTATGGGCAAAAATGGAGCCCGCTTACAAGGCGATCGTCGACAAGTATCCCAAGCTGAACCATGTGCAGCGAATGAATCACCTGGGGACGCTTGGCACAGGAAACCACTTCATCGAAGTCTGCCTCGATGAAAACGAGAACGTCTGGTTCCTGCTGCACTCGGGATCACGTGGCGTGGGCAATCGCTTCGGCACGTTTTTCATCGAGCTGGCAAAGAACGACATGCGCCAGTGGATGATCAACCTGCCCGACAAGGATCTCGCGTACCTGCCACAGGGAACGGAGCATTTCGAGGATTACGTCCGCGCAGTGCACTGGGCGCAGGACTACGCGCTGGCCAACCGCGAGCTGATGATGAGGAATCTGATCGCGGCGATCAAGGGCTCGGGAGAAGTTCCGGCGTTCGAAGCCAATGTGGAAGTCGTGAGCTGCCATCACAATTACGTGACCTGGGAGCACCACTACGGCGAGAACGTGCTCATTACGCGTAAGGGCGCGGTGCGTGCGCGTGAGGGCGACATGGGAATCATTCCCGGCAGCATGGGAGCGCGCTCGTACATCGTGCGCGGCAAGGGCAATCCGGAGAGCTTCATGAGCTGTAGCCATGGAGCTGGACGGGCCATGTCACGTACAGAAGCGAAGCGCCGCTTTACCTTGGATGACCACGCCAAGGCGACAGCAGGTGTTGAGTGTCGTAAGGATGCGGACGTCATCGACGAAACGCCGATGGCGTACAAGTCCATTGACGCCGTGATGGAAGCGCAGCGCGATCTGGTAGACGTGGTACACACGTTGCGCCAGGTAGTGTGCGTCAAGGGATGACGTGAAAGGTGTGAAGTAGGAAGGGCACGGCCTTAGCTGTGGCCTCCCGATCTCAATCGGAGGTTATATGAAGGTTGCAGTCCTTGAGAACGATGCAGGCGGCTTCATCGAGCAAGTCGAGGCTTGCGCCAACGGGGTTGTGCGAACACTGAATCCTCGGGAATGTATCTTGGTGAGAATCAATAATTGGTTCGGGCCGAAGTGGCTGCCTTTTTCCGCTCCGACGACCAAGCCTGATGAAGGTATAGCTGCAAAGAATTTAAGTTTGCCCTTGTTCGTCCCAAATCGCGTTGTCGCTCAACACAATTTCTTGGCGCCGACGTACACGGAGTACGTGGGAAGGAAATCAGTCCATGTGCAAGTGCGTACATCTTATGCACGTCAACGCCTCATGTCAGATCTACCCAGTGACACAGCAATTGTATGGTATAGCGGCAATTCAAAAGTCACGGGTCGAGGTTCTCTATTAGTGTATTTGCCAATGGGGGAACGTTATCACGCGTGGTATGCCGGTTGGTTTTGGAATGGCGCTTGGCGTCTCGTGCTCACGAAAGGAACAGCCGTGCAAGATCTGGCTCGATTTATACAAGCTGGGTCAACCAACTAGTGAACGGCACGACTATCGTCCGCCGGTGGTGGAGACCGCGGTCGCTTCGATTTTGTGCGTTCGACCCGAGACATCGCACCAAAGCTCAAGTTTACGGACTCGTATAATTCGATCATGCTGCTGACGCTCACAACTACGCATAACCCGGCGACGGACTTGGGCTTTCTGCTTCACAAGAACCCGGCAAACTTGCATTCGTTCGATCTGTCGTTTGGGAAGGCACATGTTTTCTACCCCGAAGCGACCGCGGAAAGGTGCACGGCTGCCTTGCTGCTCGATGTCGATCCCGTTGGATTGGTTCGCGGCAAGCGTGGCCAGCATGAGGGCGGAACTCTTGATCAGTATGTGAACGACCGGCCATACGTTCTCTCTTCTTTTCTTAGCGTCGCCATGGGCCGAGCTTTCGGGACAGCCATGTCTGGCCGCAGCAAGGGGAGGCAAGAACTGGCAGACCAAGCGATGCCGTTGACGGCAAAACTGACGGTTGTGGCCTGCCGCGCCGGTGAGGGGCTGATCCGCGAGCTATTCGAGCCCCTCGGGTACAGCGTAACTACCGAGCATCATCCGCTTGACGAGAAATTTCCAGAGTGGGGGGAGGGACCGTACTACTCTGTGACCTTGGCGGGGTCTTTCCGCTTGCAGGACCTGCTCAATCATCTCTACGTGCTTGTTCCGGTGCTGGATGCTGAGAAGCACTACTGGATTGGCCAGGACGAGGTTGAGAAACTCTTGCGAAAAGGGGAAGGCTGGCTGGCGTCGCATCCACACAAAGAGGCGATCGTAAAGCGGTATCTTCCACGCCAGAGGCAGTTGGCAAGAGAAGCACTCGCCAGACTAGCTGAGGAAGACAACCCCGACCCTGACGCAACAGAGGAAGCTCACTCTGAAGAAGAAACAAAAATGGAGGAGCCGATTCGGCTCTGGCAGCAGCGCATGGGAGCAGTGGTTGCTGTGCTTCGATCCGTCGAGGCGAAGCGCGTCCTGGACCTAGGCTGCGGAGAAGGGAAACTCCTGCGAGCCCTGTTGGATGAGAAGTCGCTGACAGAGATCGTGGGTATGGATGTTTCGTACCGGAGTCTTGAGATTGCGAGCCAACGTCTGCGACTCGACCGGATGCCGACGAAACAGAAGGAGCGGCTGAAATTGATGCATGGTTCGCTGATGTATCGCGACAAGCGCCTGGCCGGGTACGACGCTGCCACGGTGGTGGAAGTCATTGAGCATCTGGATGCACCCCGGCTGGCGGCATTCGAGCGTGTTCTTTTCGAAGCGGCACGTCCGAAAACGATCATCGTGACCACGCCCAACTGCGAGTACAACGTGAAGTTTGAAACCCTGCCAGCAGGAAAGTTTCGTCACAAAGATCACCGCTTCGAATGGACTCGGGAACAATTCCAGCAGTGGTCACGCCAAATTTCTGAACGGTTTGGGTACGCAGTGAGGTTTCTGCCCGTAGGAGAAGAAGATCCCCAGGTCGGCTCGCCCACGCAGATGGGGGTCTTCAGCTCGTGAACATAACAATTCCTGAACTTTCGCTGGTCGTTCTCATTGGTCCTTCCGGCTGCGGGAAGTCGAGTTTCGCTCGGGCGCACTTCAAGTCTACGGAGGTTCTCTCTTCAGACTTCTGTCGCGGTCTTGTGTCGGACGACGAGAATTCGCAAGAGGCCACGAACGATGCGTTCGATGTCCTGCACTATGTTGCGCGCAAGAGGCTTGCTGCCGGCCGCCTGACCGTAGTAGACGCGACAAACGTCCAGCCCGAAGCGCGCAAGCCGCTAGTGGCGCTCGCTCGCGAGTTTCATGTTTTGCCGGTGGCGATCGTTCTGAACTTGCCAGAGAAAATCTGCCACGAACGCAATCAGAGTCGGCCCGACCGTCAGTTCGGCCCTCACGTCATCAGAAACCAGTCCCAGCAACTGCGGCGTTCGCTTCGGGGGCTTGAACGGGAAGGCTTCCGTCATGTCTTCGTGCTGTCGAGTCCAGAAGAGGTCTCCTCGGTCACGATCGTGCGACAGCCGCTTTGGAATAATCTGAAACACGAGCATGGGCCGTTCGACATCATCGGGGACGTACACGGTTGCTACGAAGAATTGACCGCTTTGCTTGTTCAGCTCGGTTACAAGATCAACGAAGGACCGACAGCAACAAGTGTTACTCCGCCCGATGGACGCAGAGCGATTTTCGTTGGTGATCTGGTTGACCGCGGACCCAAGATTCCAGAAGTGCTGCGCCTGGTCATGAAAATGGTTGAAGACGGCACGGCGTTCTGCGTTCCTGGAAATCATGACATGAAGCTGATGCGGAAACTGAAGGGACGCGATGTGCAGTTGACGCACGGATTGGCCGACTCCCTTGAACAGCTCGATAAGGAGACTCCTGAATTCAAGCAGACGGTCATCAAGTTTCTCGATGATCTGGTCAGCCACTATGTGTTCGACGAAGGGAAGCTGGTCGTGGCGCACGCCGGCATGAGAGAGGAGATGCAGGGTCGCGGATCTGGCAAAGTGCGCGATTTTGCGCTCTATGGAGAGACTACCGGGGAGACCGACGAATACGGGCTTCCAGTGCGTTGCAACTGGGCGGCTGAGTATCGTGGCAAGGCGATGGTGGTTTATGGGCATACGCCGGTTGCCGAGCCGGAATGGCTGAACCGCACGATCAACATAGATACGGGATGCGTGTTCGGCGGAAAACTGACTGCCCTGCGTTATCCCGAACGTGAATTGATGTCGGTGTCTGCTCTCCGGACCTATTACGAGTCGGCCAAGCCGTTCTTGTCCCCGGAGGAAATGGCACCAGCGCTGACTGCACAACAGCAACTGGATGACCTGCTCGACATCGAGGATGTCATCGGCAAGCGGATCATTAACACGCGATTGCACCGGAACATCACGATTAGAGAAGAGAATGCGATCACAGCACTGGAGGTGATGAGCCGATTTGCGGTCAATCCAAAATGGCTCATCTATCTTCCGCCCACCATGTCCCCATGTGAGACCAGTAAACGTGACGGACTGCTCGAACATCCTGAAGAAGCCTTTGCCTACTACCTGCACGAGGGAGTGCACAAGGTGGTCTGCCAACAGAAGCACATGGGATCGCGAGCGGTAGTCGTTGTCTGTCGTGACGCCGATGCTGCGCGCAAGCGGTTTGGAATTATGGAAGGCGAGGCTGGAGTCTGCTATACGCGGACAGGCCGACGGTTCTTCAATGACGCGCCTCTGGAGTCGGAGTTTCTGGAGAAAGTCCGCAAGGCTGTAGAAGCGGCAGGCATTTGGGAAAAGCTGAAAACGGACTGGGTCTGCCTGGACAGCGAATTGATGCCATGGTCAGCCAAGGCACAAGAACTGTTGCGCCAGCAATATGCTCCAACCGGGGCGGCCGCCCGAGCGGCGTTGCCGGTGGCGATTGCAGCGTTGCGAGCGGCTGCGGAAAATCCGGAAGTCGCGGCGCTGGCGGAACAACACCAGCAGCGCAAGGAAGCCGCCGATCTATATGTCGAGGCATATCGACGGTACTGCTGGATCGTGCATTCTCTCGCCGACCTGAAACTGGCCCCCTTCCGCCTGCTTGCCAGCGAGGGTGCCGTTCACACCGCGAAAGACCACCTGTGGCACATGGAAACGCTCGCTCGAATCTGTCAGGCCGATAGTGGTCCACTACTCGCGACACCATTTCAAGTGGTGGATCTTACCGACAGAGCCGACCAGGATAAAGGAATCAAATGGTGGGAGGAACTGACGGCAAGTGGCGGCGAAGGCATGGTTGTCAAGCCGTTGGAGTTTGTGGCTAAGGGTCGGAAGGGATTGGTACAACCCGCTGTGAAAGTCCGCGGACGAGAATACCTGCGGATCATCTACGGTCCGGAGTACACGCTTCCCGAAAATTTGCTGCGGCTAAAGAGTAGAGGTCTGGGCGCAAAGCGGTCGCTCGCGCTTCGGGAGTTTGCTTTGGGATTGGAAGCGTTGGAGCGGTTCGTTCATCAAGAACCTCTCCGCCGAGTTCATGAGTGTGTTTTCGGGGTGCTTGCGCTGGAGAGCGAACCAGTAGATCCAAGATTGTAGTTTACGCGGGAATGGCTAGCGGCCACCCACATGTCTTGGAACATTCCCATGCATGTTCAAGCCCTGCCCGCGCCACCAAGCATTGCGCGCACCTTTCTGCGACGAACGTGATCGGGGAATATTAGCGAAAAATCTCGTCTACCCGGTACGAAAGCCGCCGGGCGGATGGCCACCCAGTGTTGATGAACAGCTCCAGTGCTTCCCGCATGATCTTTAGGCATTCGGCGTTCTGCTGGAGCAGAGAGCGATATTCGGCAAGATATGTGGTGAAGATCCGAAGTATCAGATCGATTGCCATCTGCTCGTAGTGATAGCCCCACGCCTCGGAGGCGCGGATAATAGTTCCGATGCGAAGAAATATCTTCTCTGGATCGATCGAGATAAACATCTCAAGGGACTGCGCCAGATTGTGGGCCAACTGAGTTTCTCCGATCTCGGCCAGCAGATCCCAACTGGGCCCAACAGCGTGGTATAGCCAGGGTTGCTCAGAAGAAGTGATCTCGGGAGCCAGCGAGAACCGGTGCTCCTGAAATGCTCCCAATGCGAAATAGAGCTCCCTGCCGACGATGCGCACAAGCTCGATCAACTCGACGAATGTCTTAGCATCGGCTTCCGAGAGTTCTTCTTTTCGTGCTATTGCGGCAATCAACGGCCTCAACAGAGCCGTCGCATTCGTAACGAGAAGGTTGAAAATCCGCACCGCTCGCAGCCGCACCGAAAGCGCCTCCTCGGCGCTAAGTTCACCCTTCTCAGCTGCCATCATCCCGTGCCGAAGAGCGAACAGCATCATGCCTGCTTCTTTACGCCGTTGCGGTAACTCCGTGGCTAAGTGCACTACGACTTCTTCACCAGTTCCATCAGCGCGCCACACGTAGTACCTAGTCAGACAGAGTACGCATGAACGAGTCAACTCACTTGTGCCTTCTTCATTAATGTCAATGCCGTCGAAAATGTGCTTCACGAGCAAAAGTGCTCGGGTGGGGTGCGCGCGAGCCAATTGGTCTAGGCAACCAACAGCAGCCAGTCTTACGCGGACGCTGGGATCGTCCGCAAACGTTGACAACATCTCCCACATCTTTTCTGGGGCTCGCTCGTACAGACCCAAGGTCGCACCCGCAATTTGGCTCCTAACAATTGCGGACGGATCCTTCATCAGCCTCCCCAATGTGCGAAATATAGGTGGAAAATCACAATTCTGCTTTGTCGCTAGAGCCATCAGCCCTTCCGCCGCTTCTACACGACCGGTTGGCACCCCCCAACTTCCGTGTTTATCAAACTCCTTGTTGCGATCTGGCGTCGCTTCCGGCCATACGGCGGCGGCACCTATTTGCAGCACACTTTCTGCGAACCGGGTCAGCTCGGCGTTCGCGCCGAGATTCCCCACATTCGCAATCTTCGAAGCTGCCCACATTAGTAGTGCGAAAGACTCTCGGAGAATATTCTCATCAGGAGTCGTCGATGAAGAATCTCCGAGGGCGCACAAGAGAGCCTCCATCTCAGGCAGGAGTCGGACACATTCGTCCAAAGTTAGACTGCCACTCATGTTCCTTCCGCAAAACTCCCGAATAGGTTTCTGAAGAGAAATCAGTTTTTGGTTGGCAGGTTGCCTAGTGTCAATTCCGCGATACCGGTAATCGCGCTCTGGGTCGGGCGCCATTGCGCCGCCGTGAATTTGGAACTGCTCGGGCGCTTCCTTTTGTAGGGCATTTTTCTCACTGAGGAGATTCTGTTGCCGCTTGGCTCGTGGAGTTTGTAGCTCGAAGTCAGAGAGTGCTCCGAGAAACTCGTCACTAATCATCTGACCGATTTCTTTGTTCTTGGCTTGTTCAGGAAGCTGCATGACGGCATCCTCAACTAGCACTTTCTCGTCCGTCGAAAGCGTCGGATAGATCACGCGGAGGAACTCGTACATCGGTCGCTCCATGTCATGTCCCGATAGCACCGGCTGTGCCCACGAGAGACCGCGAAGTTTGTCCACGATCCAGGGGTGCTTCATGGCCAGCTCGATCAAATGGCGCCAGATGACAGCGTCCCTAGCCTTTTGAATAAGCGTGTCTAGGAGAGCGGCGACCAGACCCTGGGAGGGCGGATCTGAGGCTCGTTGATCGAGAAAGCGGAAATATGTTTGCAAGATCGAGACGGGTTCGTCGTTGGAGTGACCTCCCCTGGAATTCCAGATGCTGGAGTAATCGGTGCGAATCTCCGCGTTGATCCCGTCAACCTGAAATTGCTGCGTTACACTCTCTGCCCTATGTTCTTCTCGACAATAAGTCTCGATAGCCGAAAGCATGACGTCGGTGGCGAGCGTTGGCGCCTGCTCTAGGTACTTAGGGTATCTTTGCCCCAGTTCCCAACGCGCCATTTGATAATCTTGGCGCTTGTCCGATCGCATGCCGAATATCCGGCTTTTTGTCATGTAAGTGGGGTCTTCCGCTGGCTCTTTCCATCCGAATGTAGCAATGTATAGTTCCGCCACAAAGGCTGGATCCTGAACCGTGAGATCGGGAATGGCCTGTACCATCCATCGCAGTTCTTCATGGCCAAATTGCTTGAGGTGATTTGGGTCGAACGCGCGGCGAAGTAACTTTGCCGAACCTTCTGAATCGCTACTAAACGTCTTACATACACTCCGAATTCCCGCGATAGCGAGTTGACTATTCCTTGACTCGGATGTCCACGCCGCATCTAGCACACTCCGTGCCGTGAGTCCGATGGCGACCTCTTGTTCCGTGGTGCGACGCTCCCATTGCAGCAGTGCCGAGTCGATCCAGGTCTGCACTTGGATAATCTGATCTAGATCAGCCATTAATCGCCGCCTCTCCCTCTGGATATTGGCTCTCTCGCCGGCATGCGTCTAATGCCAAGGAGTACCATGGTCCGGCATCTGGGCCGAAATCTGGGCGATTGTCGGGTTTCCCAGAAACGAGAACACCGACTAGGTGCCGGTAAACATTGAACGTGCCAGCTCGTTGTGCACTGGGTTGTTTGCGTAACTCGATAGCCAGCGGCTCCACATCAGATAGTCCTTTCGCGTTCTCCGCCAGTACCGTCAACGGCGCCGACTGGATAAGCGGGGAGATGTTGTCCGCGGAGCAGAGTTCGAAAACCAGCTTCCAGAATCCATCTCGATCCGTGCTCCAGAGCTTCTGCATCCGCATATGCAAGCTTGGGCGCAGCACCAGCGCGAGGTCTGGCTGTTGGGACAGGAGTTGTATGAACTCCGTCTGATTGTGGGGAAAGAACAATTGCTCAGCTGCAAAATCGAAGAGGAGGTTGTGCCCGAATGCGAGAATCTGACGTTGGGGCATCGCTGCAGGATTGGCTTGCCACTCTGAGAGGACGTTGGTACTGAGGAGTTGTGCGAGCGCGGGACCAGATCCTGCACTTGAAACCTTACTTCGGTCGGCCTGAAGCCGCCGGTTCGCCACCATGTCTGCAAGGCAAACACGTAGCACACTCTCACGCTCATCGCCACCGGGGGACCACGTGACTCGACGATCCCAATAAACCTGCAACAGTCCGATCTGATCCTGAAGACTGGCGAATTCGGATACTGCCATTCCACTGTCGAGCAGATCAACTGCAATTCTGAGGTTGAAAGGCACGTGCAGCAACTCGATCATTTGCGAGTTGGCAGCTTTCGGCAATGCTTCCAGCGAACTCCACTGGGAACAACATAGGGCAAATTCCTCATCTGTAAAGGTGCCGACCTTGACGTGTCCAAGGTTATCGAATTCCGGATACTTGAACTTGGAACCAAGGATGGGAGCACCCGTTGCTGGAAAGAGATCGCGAAGCCTTGGACTGTAGCGAAGGTCCCATTTCCTAACACTCGCGATGATGCTCCACCGTTTCGCACCCGCCTTTACCTGTTGGATGAAATCAAGAATCGCCGTGGCTGCCGCCTCCCCTCGTGCGGCATCGAGGGCGTCGATTAGCAGGAACCCCTGTTTCTGTCCGTCCCAATGTTGCATGACTTCGAGTGGCAAGTGGGCCAAGTCGAGTTCATCGCGCAGTCTTGGGATGCTCGAAACGTCAACTTTGTCCACCGCCAGGCAGATGACGTCATGACCGTTGGACCGCAACCGCGAGGCGAGTTCGTGAATGACCCCAGACTTGCCGGCTCCGGGCTCACCGACGAGAACGAAGGACCCGGTTGTGGGACCCTTCAAGAATTCGGAGACGACCTCCCTCTCAATCTTGATCTCGTGCCCCGTGATCTGGATGCGTGAGCTTTCAGAGAGCAAATTCAGCGTGGATTCCGTATGCTTGCCGAGCGCATCGATGTCTCTCCGGTAGGCCCATTCATGCTGGAGGAGTATATGATCGTCCCGCAAACTCTTTCGGAGTACTGCGACATCGACTCCCGACCGTAGGATCGCAGTCTGATTACAAGCACTGACAATTGCTTTCCAGGCGAGATGCTCCTGCTTTGGATCCGTAAGAACAACCGCGCGAAGCTCGCCGACGGCTTCGCGTTCTCCTATTTGACCCGATTCAACATCGAGCACTTCGATATCTAGAAGGGCCAGGAGTCGTCGCTTCTCTTCGTCCGTAGGCGATATCCCGGTCTCTTTTTTCCATTCCCGGTCAACGTGTCCCACCGCCGTCTCTAAGGCCTTGATTTCCTTCTGGGTTTGAGCCGCGTCGGCCAGCGCCTGCGATGCAACGAGTCCGGAAACCCTTTTAAGAACGATCGCCAGGTCATGCGTGATCGTGTCCGGACTCTCCGATGAAGTAACCAGGAGGAGTTTGTCATGCTCAGAGTTTAGGGCGCGTGACCAGGGCCGCTTTTCCGGTTCGCTCGCATGGAGCACCTGGCGGACGGCTTGACTGAATACAGAAGCGAGTTCGGATTCGTCCAAGGCTGAGAGTGACAGCTTCCGTTTGGCCTGTATGAATCCGAAATGCCCCAGGTCCGTCCCGACTAGCAGATCATCCACAGACTCGCCTGTTTCAGATCGAATGAACTGTATAGTTCCGCTTGGCGCGAAGGGTCTGCCTTCCCGGCCTGCCAGCATTCTTGTAGCTAGCCACGCGGCAACACGGTTCTGGTAGTCGGCACCAGCTTGCATTGCGGAGCCGCCAGCAGAAGATCGTTTCTTCGGCATAGTACTTGGGTGCTGATACCCTTCCCATTGTATTGATCGACCTGCCGACTCGGTGTAACGATGTTGTATCTAAAGAAAGATCTGGTGCCAGCGGAGAGATTCGAACTCTCAAACACCTGTTTCTAAGACAGGCTGCTATCCCAATTCGCACACGCTGGCACTCTGGTGCACAGGGGAGGATTTGAACCTCCGCGTCCCACTAGGGGAAACCGGGTTACAGCCGGTCCGTTTCGGCCGGGCTCACGCACCTGTGCAAACTTGGCGGAAGGTAGACGAATCGAACGCCCATCGCGCTTCATCACGATGCCCCGGTGTTCAGGACCAGTTGCCGGCCATTCAGCAGTACCTTCCGCATGGCGGAGAGTACGGGAGTTGAACCCGTTAGCCTCTTGGGAGAGCCCTTGTTTAGCAGACAAGTGCCTTACCGTCCGGCCCACTCTCCGTTGAATTGTCAAAGAACAACAGAATTCTGGTAGGCCCGGTGGGAGTTGAACCCACAAAAAGGCTGCTCTTGAGGCAGCTGCGTATGCCAGTTCCGCCACGGGCCTAAAGCTATAAATTGTGCAGGAGTTAATAACTCAGTCGGGATGGACTGAGTCGTAATGACGATCGCAATTGAAGCAGGCGCTTCACAAAGCCAATTTAGCATGAAACCGTTGGTAGCGCACGCGTTTTTCGTAGGCCAGCCGTGGAACGGCAGGCTATCCACGACTGAATGCAGATTTGGCGCAGCATGGACCGTTCGAGAAGAAACCAATTCGTTTTCCAAAGAGACACCATCCCTAAGCCTTCGGCTTAGGTCGGTGCAGGCCGTCCGGGGACTGGCGAACGCTGCTCGCACGAAGTCGAACAGTATTCGAGTCCGTTCGAATTGCGTCCGAGGCTCATTCGAACGGATATGAGTAATCTGAACTGCCGCTTTAGATTACTCAACGCTCGCCGCAGACAACTCCGGTTCGTTTACCGGTTGACAGGCTTACGCAATATGCGTAATAATATACGCATTATGCGTAACTCGTCCGTGTTGACTGCGTTGTTCCCACAAGTACGGCAGGGCGTGCTCGCGGCTACGCTCGGCCAGCCAGACAAGTGGTGGTATCTTTCGGAACTCGCCAACCGTTTGGGAACGAGCCCGTCCAGCCTTCAGCGGGAGTTATCATCTCTGGTGGCAAGCGGAATATTGGTGCATCGTCGGGAAGGCACAAGGGCTTATTTCAAGGCGGAAACCCAGTCCCCAGTGTTCCGAGACCTGCAGCAGTTGTTCGAAAAAACTGCAGGGCTGGCTCCGATCTTGGAGCAGATACTAAAGCCGTTTGGGGACAAGATTCAGAGTGCTTTTATCTATGGTTCCGTGGCACGAAGCCGGGAACATGCGATGAGTGATGTGGATGTGATGGTGATTGGGAGAGCAGGTCTTGCTGACTTGTCTCCGGCGCTCCGCAAGGCGGAGGTGCGGCTGGGAAGAGAGGTCAACGTCACGGGCTATTCCCCAGAGGAGTTTCAGGAGAAAATCAAATCGGGAGACCATTTCCTCGCCGCCGTTTTACGAGGACGGAAACAGTTTGTGAAAGGAGGCCAGAGTGACTTGGACGAGCTTGTTGGCAAATAAGGAAGCCCAGAAACACAAAACTTCCAAGAAGGAATTAGACAATATGCGGGCCCTGATCGCCCGCGACCTCGCAGACGCGAGTCTTGCTGGCCTTTCAGCAGATCGGAGATTCGCCACTGCATACAACGCTGCGCTCCAGGCGGCGAATATGGTCATAGCCTGTGCGGGGTATCGGATCGTGAGCAAAGTCGGACACCACCGAGTGTCCTTGGAGAGCACGAAATTGGTGTTGGGTAAAGCCGCGCACAAGTACGCCGACTATTTTGAGACGTGCCGACGAAAGCGAAATACTATCGACTATACTTTCTCCAATGTTGCGACCGACACGGAAGCAAAAGAGATCCTCGTCCAAGCAAAACGGTTTTACCTTGAAGTCGAAGACTGGATTACGAAAAACCACCCCCCGCTGAAAATGTGACAGTTGAGACCAGCCTAATCGACGCCGCAGCCATCACACATGAGTTCACTCCCCAAGCTGCCGGAGAATCACCGGGTCCTTAATCGCCCTATCCTCTGCGAGCAAGAACGCCTTGCTCAAGATGATCGATAGAGTTGCGTCCCCTTCAAACGGCAAGTACACCTGAGGCGCACCTGCACGTGCCCTCGCATCCGGCACGATGCAGAGATACTGGTCGTTCGGTTCCATCAGAATGTTCCCCGAGCCGAGGTGAATCTTGTATCGCCGTCGCGTCCCCTGCACCAGCAGAAACCGATCGCTCAGCACGCACTTGTCGGCAATCTTGAGTCGTGGAATGAGCCGCTCCAGCGTCTCGCGTCGAGAAATTGCAGTCGCAGAGAGCTCGCCAAACGAGTAGTTGCGCCAGTACTCTCCATACCGTGTCTCGCGTCCGCCGTCCTGCCACGCCGGGTCGTTGCCAATGGATCCCACCCCTACGAACAGGTCGACGTCACGCATAATCTCCGAAAAGACCAGCGTCGGAACTTGATCCATTCGCAGCGGTTCGTTTACCTCGTCTGCGCCAGGACCGAACGCTCGCGCACGGTAGCCGCCACCCCCGGCATGTGCGGTGTTCAGCGCAGCGCCGGTTCGGTAGAAGCGGACCTGGTCGGAGGCCAGACGAAGGTATGTCCCAGCCTCATTCGTGTCCTGCCCGTACGCATCGCCGATGCCCTCGATCCAGAATTCCGCCCTAATCCCCCAAGCGGCAAGATCGCGGCTAGCAGGCGGATACTCGTCATCGACCATGAGCCGCAGCTTGTTCTTCCAACGCCGCGCGCCGCACAGGGCATCGATTTGGTGCTGGCGAAGGATATGCGCCGCGAACCGGTTGGAATAGCGCTCCGTTCGCCGCTCTGCATCCGTTACCAGGTAGACTTCGCGGTGCGCCTGCTTGAACGGCTGCACCATGCCGGACGATTCGATGCGTCGCCGCCACGCCACCACCTCTTCGACGTTTCGTCCCGCAGGATGCCACAGGGTGACCGTCGAAGCATCGGAAATGGCAACTGTCTGTGCTTCGAGATCCTGGGCTTGGCCTTCGATCATTGTTACGGCGACGCCGGCGACGCACCAGATCAGCCTCCGGCCGATCGTGCCCACCACCGGGTGGTCGATGTACCGCTCGCGCCATACGCCGGCAGGCCAAGTCTTCTGCTCTAGAAAGAGCCCGTCGATCCGCTCCTTCTGGGCCGAAATCATGGCCTGCAAATCCTTAATATCGCCCTGCAAATCCTTCCAATCCTCAGCACGTTCCTTCTTGACCGGAGCAGGAACGGACTTCAGCGACTTGCCCTTCCCGTCGAACCAGTTCACCTCAACATCGCTTCCTTGAACCTCGACCGTTACTTTGTAGTCGCCCAATGCCTCCTCGCGGATGCCGACGTTCGTAAGTCCACAATCCGGCACGCTCAGCTCTTCGATCTCCTCACGCGGCAACTGCAATTCGCGCGCCGCCGCGTCGAACGCCTTCTCGACCTCCTTCTGCGCTGTGCCGAACCTTACCCGCACCTTTAGCATGGCCAGTTGCCCCATAGCCTCAGGACCGACCATCTCCGAGAGCGCGTAGACTGCTGCGTTTCCAACCTTCACCGCCCGAGGACCAACGCCCGGCACCTTTCTGTACGCCGAAAATGCTACCGCTGCCGCTAACCTTGCATCGCCGTCGCGCCGTTCTAGCAGCGGAAGCAGCCATAGAAAGCCTCGCAGGACGTTGGCGTTTTCGTCGTGAATCGTATCGCCTATTCCTCGCGGATCTTTTGCAATAGTGTGAGAACGGCCTTTCCCTACACTCGGCAGCCAAGCCTCCATCGCCTCCCGAAATGCTTCCTCACCCAGTGTTGCAACCAACTCGCGCCCGGTCTTCAGCCACTTCGCGGAAGGACGTGCTCCGGTGGCGGTGAGCGCGTGTCGCAACACAGCGACCCATCGATTCTGTTCAGCCTCGGGGAGAGCGGCAATATCTAGGTTCAAGGCATCGCTCCAACCTTCGCCAGGAACCAGGAAATATTTTGCTCGGTCGCCGATCCAACGCGTCAGACGAGCGATATCGCGTGGAGTTGTTCCGAGACGCGGTCCCAGAACGCGCGCCAGTCGCCAAAGCGTCAGCACGAAGCGCTCGTCCTCGGTGAGACTTCTGCCGTCGTCAGTAAAATTTCCAACTGTTTCCAGCAGCGATGCACCCGACTCGTCCGACAGCTTCGCCCCGTGCGGAAACGTATGGTGAGGCTGCATCGCAAGGTACAGAATTAGATCGAACAGTAGGGCTCTGTTTAAACTCACGGGCTCTCGCCCCAACCTGCTCACAATGCCAGTGAGGCTACTGCGTGATTTCCAGAAGGGTTCATCGTTATAGTCGAGGTTCGGGCCCAGCAAAGAAGCCATATTGCGTTCCATCGCAGCCATCAACACCATGCTGCGGGGGGACCTATCGAGCCCAAGAATAGCCTGCCCCGCTGCGAACGCATCCAGGTCCGTGCCCCACTTTACGGCTTGGATCTTTTCCTCGAGCAATCTCGTCAGGAATACGTGCGCGGATGCGAGCGGAGAGTGAGTGAGCATCGCGTACCTGTCCGGTCCACACACAGTAGTCTCAGACGCGGCATCTGCCGGCAACATGTCAAGCAGGACTTTCAGAGGTACAAGCACCAGTTGGTCTCCGGCGGGAGATGGAACTGGTGCTGGCTTCAGTTCTCCCGGCTGGTCCTCGTCATCCTGCTGTGGCAGGGCAGCACAGATCTGGTCCACCGCCGTGGCAAGCCGGTTGGCATCTTTCCCGCCGCCCTGGCGAAGTTTGGCCGCGAAGCGCCGTGCCGCGTTTTGAATCTCTGCATCGATCCCATGTTTTGCCGTGTAGCGTTCCAGAGACTTTGTTGCCTGCCCAATTGGAAGGCCGTAGGAATGTCCTGTCTCCGTTAGCCATTCGAGAAGCTGGAGCAGGTCCGTTCGATCGAGCGGCAAGCTACGCCTCAGTAGCGCCCCAATGACTGCGAGCGTTTTGTACTCGGCCCCGAGAACCGTTGACCAACCTGGTACACGAGCGAGATTACTCCCCTGTCCATCACGAACCGCATGATCGCGGATCTTCTCCCTGCTGGCGTGCCAGAACTTTGCCTGCGCCACCGCTGCCTGCACGAGCAGCCGGCCACGACCAGGCGAACTGGCCAGCAACTCTCGCCCGCTGGGTAAATCCTTCAGATCTACATCCTGGTAATAACGATCGACTGGCGTGCTGGCTATTGCCTCCCGCACCCATTTGCCTACCAAAGCGTGCTCGGCCGCCAAGGGGTCGTCGGATGAAAATTGAAAGGTAAGGGACCCGTCGGAACCTGACACGTCTAGCCGCCCACCAGCGGCGTGAGCTTTATGAAGCTCACCGTAGTTTGCGGGCCAACGACAAACTCCTCGTCCAGACTCTCCGCCTGACGCTTGTCGATTAGGATGAAGAACGCATTTGTGGAGAATCCCTCAACTGCCAGGTTGAACTGTGCCTCCCAATCGAGCGGCCGGTGAGCCTTTAGCTTGCTACCGTTCAGCGTGCGCTCGGCGTCCTCCGGCTGAACGAGACCATTAAAGACGAGCCTATCCTGCTGCCGGTTGAACTCCCGCACTTCGTGATGCACACGCTCGCGGAGCAATTCGCGCACCGTAATACTCTCGCTCAGAAACTCAAGCGATAACTCCGACAGACTCTGGCCCGAAGGCGTCTCATCGCGGACGCAAACTTGCATTGGCGGCACCTCGGAGCGATTTTACCAGCGCGGCTGGAAGGCAGCGCGCCTTTCCAGAGTGGTGCCTGAGAACTGTGTTTTGAATCCTGAGAAGTCGGCTTCAGGGAAAAATGCTACTGCCGATTGCGAGCGTCTTGCTGGGACCGCGAGCCACAATGGCCCAAAGCGGCGGAATTGTGGAATCCTAGGTTTGGAGAGTGCCGATAGCTCGAACGAACTCTGAACTACTGGATATTCAATGGATCCGAGCGGCGTAGCTCGCTCAGCCCCTTTGCCTTCTCAGTCATCAGCAAGTTGATTTCGTCGAAATGCCACGGCTGGAAATTGTGAGTGTCAACGCCGACATCCATCGAAAGGGAAGTAGGTGTGTCAGGGAGGTTCCCATGAGAATGTCCGTACAGGTGCCACGCTCCATGATAGGAGCGATTCCAGACCCGCATGGCGTAGTGACAAATCACGACGGGCTGGCCATGTATGGAGATTTCCGCAAGGTTGCTGAGCCAAGAGAACTCATCGGTCAGCTTGCGAATCTGTTTGTCGTGATTGCCCGGCACCGCAAAGACTTTCTTGCAGCGAATCTGCTTGCGGTGCTCCAGAGCTTTCGCCTTGCTCCTGATGCAGAAATCCCCAAGGAAATAGAGGATGTCATTGGCCTTAACGGAGGCGTTGAGACGGTCGAGGATCGTTTGATCCATTTCCTCGACGCTTCGAAACGGTCGATTACAGTATCGGATTATGTTGCTATGCCCAAAATGAAAATCCGCGGTGAACCATATGTTCGGCATGTCTCTTGTGAACTCCCTGGCGACCTAGCCCCGTTTCAATGATGCTTTGTGTTCCGCTGCGGAACGACTTGCTGCGCAGGAACTTCCGGCGTTGGCATCTGTTGTGATTGAGTGGCACTTGACGTTTCCGGCGTTCCTTGTCGCACGTTGGCAAACCACGTACCCAACGCGAATCCCAGTGCTAGAGCAGCACTGGCAATGACAGGCAGCCAAATAGCCCAGACCTGCTTTTCCAGCCTAACAAGGAAATCGTCCATCTGCCGCGCCCTAGTAGTCATGCTCCGCAGGAGGGAGTCATTCGCGCTCCTGACCTTTGCGATTACTCCGATGTCAGGGTGAGCTACTTCTCGCAGTACGTTCACAAGTTGTTTTTGAACGGAGTTCATTTCAGAGCAAGACTGGTCAAGCGCTCTGGCCGTATCCGGCAGACCGGACTGATGGAAACACTGTCGCAGGCTCTCGCCCAGCAGCTTTGCAATTCGAGGCGGGTCCAACCCTGTTTCCAATTCCTTCGGCAGCTGAGCAAGGCGTGTTTCGAGGTGTGATGCGTATCCAGCCATCCGTTTCTCGACTACATTGGCTTGAGATGCCGAACTTTCAAGAATCTTCTGCAACGACTTGCGTTCTGAGGCGATCTCCGCGGGCGTTTCTCGCGTGAGTAGCGCAAGGAGGCCCATTGCCTCCAGTAGGCGTAGCATCTCGTCGTTTGGGCTGAGGGTGCGAGTGTGTGCGATGACCCTGTAGTATTCCGCCTGCCGTTCAGCAGGCACCAGTCCTGCCAATTCATCGAACAAGGTTTGGGTCTCGGATTCAGTGCCCGCCAGATTGAGGAGTTCCTGATCGCCGCTCACGGGAGGAACATCTCCTTTGCACGGTCGAACTCGGAGAAGAGCCGCCGCCGATAGCTTTCGGCGCGCATCACGATCGAGGCACGCTTCAGTTCGTTGATTGCATTCTGCCTTGTGGCAACCTGGCCAAGACGGATACCGTGTTGCCGGACTGGGTTCTCCAGTTCTGCCAAGCGAAATTCCATCCGAATCACGATCGGCGACAGTGCTTCGCGGAAACGAAGGGCTTGCTCAGCCGAATCCCAGTAGCTGAAGTCCGACTGAGGACTTGTCGCATTCTGGACAATCAGATACTGCACCCGCTCCTGTAGTTGATTTGCCCATGCGAGGACACTCTCAACACTTGCCGGGTCTGACGTGACAACACCCACAGCGGTGAAACGCGCGCCGGTAGCCGCGACATCCTCATACATCGCGTCGAACCAGTCACTCGCTACTTGCCCCGAACCGGCTCCCATGTCGGCGAGGATGATCGCCGCGCCGGATTCGAGATGATCCACGAACGCGTCGAGGCCGGCTGGCGTGTGAATATTCACCTTGGCTACTGACCCGTTGAAGAAGTGCTTGAGCGATCCTCGTGCCTTGTTTTCCGTATCGAGGTCGAGCAGCGTGAATGGAATCTCATTGGCTTCAAACCACTCCGCCAGGGCGACCATCAGGCCGGTTTTGCCAACTCCGCCTTTGCCACCCATGGTGAAAACGACTCGTTTGTTTCTTGGTTGGGTGTTCATCGCGATCCTCCTTGGCCGACGAGTTTCAACGGCTCGCTTTCTTCGAAGTGAAAGTGTTTGGGTTTTGCCCTCTGCTCGAATGGCTTTGCCTTGAGCGCTGCAATTCGGGAGGCAACATCGTCGGGACTCATAGAGGTGTTTACGGACGATTCCGGTTCGAGCGGTGGCAGTTCGTACTGCACTTGCTTTCGGTGTTTGGCACGAACCCTGATGAAGGAGTGAATCGTGCTGACTGCCACGTAGAGGCCGACACGCTCGCGAAGGATGCGAACGATGTCGCGATACGTGCAGCCCTTGCGACGGAGCTGGCGGATGAGTTCGCGGTGAGTTTCGAGTTTGGAGCGAGGTGGTTTCTGAGGGATCGAATCCAGCAGAGAAAGAAGAGTCGGGTCCATGATTTTCAGGCTCCTTAGCACCTGGCCATCACAGTCCGTTAACAGTCCGATAACCCGTCTCCACAGTCCGATAAGTGCCCTAGAGCGCTATCCGTACCGTTTAGTTTCAATCGGTTACGAACTCTAGGACGACTTTCACGGCGGTAATACAGGTTGAAATTCCGTCGGCGACGCCGACTACTAAATTGCAGTAGTATTTGGGGCGGAGCCCTCTTGCCGTCTCGAACACACAAAAGGAAGAGGAAGTTAGTTGTGCTCCTCTCGCCGCGGAACCCTGACGCGCGCGATGAGGGCCCGCGACTCATCCCCTTGGACGAGCCTCGAACCAACGAACGTGCTCGGATTGACCACTATCTTTCGCTCGCCGACAAAATGCTGAATAAGAGTAAGGCGAAAAACACGCCATGAACGGCGCGTCACCTTGCCCTCGCCGCTTTAGGCGTCTGGCGCTCAATCACGCTTTATAGCGAATCGCTTCTGAATGTTTGCTAGGTTCTGTGTAGAACGGCGTGACATAATCTCAGCCAACTTGGACAATGTCATGCTCTTCGCTTCGCGCAAATTGTGTTGCTCGGTCATAGTTTTCGTCTTGGCAGGGACAGCGCTTGCGCAAACCCTGGTTTTGGAACAGATTGTTGCCAACCAGAACCGTGTCCCGGCTGGGCGTCTCGAAAACGGCATTCTAACGCTCCATCTAGAGCTCCGCAGCGGCGCCTGGCGTCCCGAGGCCGAAGACGGTCCTACACTCTTCGTGCAAGCTTTCGGTGAAGTCGACCGCCCTGCGCAAATCCCCGGCCCCTTGATGCGCATGCCGGTGGGCACGACTGTACGTCTGACGGTCTCCAATAACCTGAAAATTAAGGCGACGTTGTACGGTTTGAACACGCGTCCAGACAACACGAAGACAGGAATCGAACTCGCGGCCGGGGAGAGCCGTGAACTGAGCTTCGCAGCAGGTGCGCCCGGAACTTACTATTACTGGGCGAGAACTTCGACTGAGTTTCCTGATAAGCAACCGCTGCTGGCTGACGCGCAGCTCAATGGAGCCTTCATCATTGACCCTGTCGGGCCGCGTCCCGCCGATCGCACCTTCGTAATCAACCAGATGATGCCGCGTGCTGACGTTCTCCATAAAGCTTTCGAGGTGGTCAGCATCAACGGAAAATCCTACCCCTACACCGAACCGCTGGAATACACCGTCGGAGAGAATGTTCGCTGGCGAGTCATTAACCCCTCGGTTGGGCAACATCCCATGCATCTTCATGGATCGTTCTACCAGGTGCTCAGCCTCGGCGACTTCGGCTCCGACACGGCTTACGCAGAGGGCGAGCGGCAGTGGGTTGTCACTCAGAATCTTCTGCCCACCCAAACCATGATGGTCGAATGGAAACCAGAGCACATCGGACTCTGGCTCTTCCATTGCCACTTCCAGGAACACATCTCGACCGACGAGCGTGTGCCGATGTTGGTCCCAACTGCGGAAGCGAAAGCGGTTACGGCCGCAACCCATGACCAGCACGATGCCATGACGACAATGAATGACATGGCAGGGCTGGTACTCGCCATCACCGTCAACCAGAAGCCTGGTTCATCCCCGGCGCGAGTGGCTGCTCCGGATGTGCATAAGATCGAATTGGTAATTGAACCAAAGCCTGCCGGAGAGAAGTCGCCCGCGTTCTCCTGCTCAGTGCGCGATGGAGAGAAAATTGTCGCTGCGGAAGACAAGTCCATGGGGCCGCCAATTCTGGTCACGCGTGGGGAAGCGACGGAGATCACAGTTACAAACCATCTCGATGAACTGACGACGATTCACTGGCATGGTCTTGAACTCGAAAGTTATTACGACGGTGTGATAGGGGGAGGAGCCGCAGGTCAGGTGACACCTGCGATCGCCCCGGGGGCCAGTTTTGTCGTCCACTTCACTCCCAACCGGGCTGGAACGTTCATTTATCACACGCACGCCCCCGATCCGAAGCAGCTCACGGACGGCGTTTACGGCCCCCTCATCGTGCTGGAACCCGGCGAGCGGTTTGACCCCGAGCGTGACAAATTGCTGGTCCTCGGTACCCGCGACGCCAGCTTTTACGCTAAACGAATCACGATCAACGGTGTCGAAACGCCCACCCCAATAGTTTTAGATCATGGCGTAAAGTACCGGCTGAGGTTGATCAACATTGCACCCGATCTCAGAGGCGAGGTTCAACTGGGCAGCAAAGAGCACACCGAAACCTGGCGCGCGATTGCCAAGGACGGCGCCTCGCTTCCCCCACGACTTACGAAGTCGAGCGAAGCCACCCTCCATATTGTCTCCGGTGAAACTTACGATTTCGAATTCGAACCGGAGACGCCGGGTGAGATTCCGTTGCGGGTTGAGAACACGCTAAACAATGCGAAGCTGTTTGCGAAGATTATCGTGCGATGAGAGATAAATCTCAGTCTGATTGGTCATCGACTATTGCCAGCGCCGTAAAGATGACAAGAGTCTGAATCAAATTGCTTAAGCCAGTCCCCCTGTAAGTATTGGCAGTATACGCAAGGCGGTTGTCCTCCTAGGATTGTGCAATCGCTGGGCGGAACACAAATGGCGCTGAGGAGAAGTCATTCAAGATTGGTTGAGAAGTTTTCTGCAATCGTGGACCGCCTGGCTACAAATTAGAGAGGTACACATGAGACATACATCGTTGCCTACCATGGGAACTAAGCTGACGTACAGGTTTATCGCCGCCATTACTGCAATTGTGTTTGCAGCCGTCGTACCTGCAATGGCTCAGATGGGTGGAGAACTTCAGGAGAAGATGGCTGCGGTAAAGCAGTCGGCCGCCGAAAATCAACAGCGGCTACATCGCTATCAATGGGTGGAAACGACTCAGCTGACGCTTAAGGGCGACCCCAAGCCTCCCAAGCAGTCGATGTGTCAATACGGCCCTGATGGAAAGGTGCAGAAGACCCCGATGGGACCGCCGCCAGAACCTCCGAGTGGAGGAAGAATGAAGAAGAGGATCATTGAGAAGAAAACAGCAGAAATGAAGGATTACATGGGACAGGTGAAGAGCCTCCTCGCCATGTACGTACCGCCGGATCCGCAGAAAATGGGGCAGGCGTTTCAGGCCGGCAATGTCTCGTTGAATCCGATGCCGGCAGCACAAGAGACAGCGCTCGTGTTCAAGAATTACGCCCAGCCCGGCGATCAGATGTCTCTCTCTTTCAACACGGCGGCCAAAAAGATCAGCACCGTGAATGTGAACACCTACATGGATGATCCCAAGGACACTGTCACTTTGGCGGTACAAATGGCCAGTCTGCCCGACGGCACCAACTACGCGCAACAAACGGTTCTTAATGCGACCGCGAAACAGCTTCAGGTGACTACGACAAATTCCAACTACCAGTTGATAGGAGCGCAGTAACTCGCAACCGAACTTTCACCAGGAAAGGGAATCGCAAAACGAAACGCGATTCCTTTTTTCTTACAGAAAACTCTGAGCGATGAACCGTGAAAGGTCGTCTGGATTTCGGGTCTTTGCGAGCCGCTATCTTGCGCTCACACTCAGCACTCGAGACCCGCCTTCTGTAATGACGCCTTAAGCCCTTGCATGCTGATGCGCGTGGACGCCTCCGGTGTACCGGCGCCCCGCCAGTGCGTTTCAAGACTCACGCCATAGCCATAACCATTCTTCTTGAATGCCCGGAACTGGCCGGGCCAGTCGATCACTCCTGATCCAACTGCCGCCCAATCCGACTTCCCACCCTTCCAAACCACGTCCTTGCAGTGGCAATGTCCAATGCGTTCGTGAGGCAACAGATCGTAGTCCTTCGGATACGGAATTTCGCCTGAGAAGGTCGCAGCGTTTCCGGGATCCCAATTGAGCATGAAGTTCTGGTTGCGAACTTCATGTAAAACGGCCGCAGCCTCCGCCCCGGTGGCCGTGTTGCACGACATTTCGTTTTCCAGCAGAAGGATCAGGTCGGCCTTGGCACACGTCTCGGCTGCGTGCCGAAGCTTGTCATTGATTGCCGCGCGAAACGGCTTGACATCATCAATCCGCCAGAAATCGAAGCACCGGATGCGATCGGTTTCAAATGCTTTCGCTAATTCGATGCAATGCCCCAGCAGCGCATCTTGTTGCTTAAAGTCAAAGTCGGCGTGGAACTGATCCCTGGGCTGGCTTTGCTTCGATGGCGGCGCCCCTGGGAAATCCACTTTGTAAAGAGGGCTTGCAATATCGGTGACGCGAAGCCGGTACTTTTCTAAAATCCTGCGTGCCTCCGCGATTTGATTCGCGTCCAGATCGGTGATGTTCTTGTTCCACATCCCGCGCAGTTCGATCCAGTTCAGGCGGAAGTCTTGCGAGACGATCTGGCAAGCCCGTTCGAAGTCCTGCGTGATTTCATCATTGATGACTGCGAGACGAAATGGACAAGTCATACGCGCACTCCTAACTTTTGCTCCAGATAGTGCTTGCTCATTTCAGCGGATTCTTTGGGTGCTGGGCTCGGTTCGGCGCGGGCGCCATCAAGTTCCACGATCCCCCATCCGCGAAAGTGAACTTCTTTGAGCGCCGCAAAAATTGCAGGAAAATTAACCCGGCCCTGGCCGAGTTCGACGAACTCGTATCCGCTGGGAGTCGCTGCTGACTTGGTATCCTTCAGGTGCAGAAAAAGTAAGCGCTTGCCATATTTTCGTATCACGGCTGCGGGGTCGCCACCGCCTTGTGCGTAGTGAGCCGTATCCAATTCGAGCTTTACGTAACTGGGATCCGCTGCATCCAGAATCGCATCCACCTGCTCGGGCTTCTGGCCAATAGTGTTCATATGATTATGGAAGCCCGTCTGGATTCCAAAGTCGGCAACGCGCTTGGCAATCTCCGTGAGCAATTGCCCTTCATATTTATAGTCATCCGGAGTAAAAGATGTTCTGTCCTTCGACGATGCTCCAATCAGTTGCAGATATTTGCCGCCGGCTTCATGCAGATACTGCGCATTGCGTACATGGCCATCGATGATGGTCTGGCGTGCTTCGGGATTCAGTGGCACATCGCCGCTCGAGAGCGCTACAAACACCAGTTTGTATTTCAATAAAAGATCCCGCAATGCGTGAGGATCTGGAAATTCTTTTACGGCGTTCGACCTCAGCTGAATGCCGGGATAACCCAGTTCGGAAATTTGCTCGATCGCCTCATTGTCCTTTCCGTTCCATGCAATGGAGGCATAGCCGACTCTTATGTCAGCATCGCCATGATCCAGGGGCGCCGCAAAGTAAGAAAGATCTCGCGGCGGATACAGAAGAACGGGGCTGGACAAGGCGTGAGCCATTGTCGCGGGAATTTTCGCAAGCACTCCCGTCGCGGCAATCTGGAACAAGAACTGACGGCGTGAAGTCGACATACTAGGAACTCCCTTCTTTTTCTCAATTTTCCGCAACAGCCGCTAGAGTGTACCGCATCGCCAAACTATCCGGAACGAGCGGATAAACCTTACACTGATTTACAATAGATGGCATGGAACGTGATCTCAACTTCGGCCCGTACGTCTCGGTAGAAAAAGGAAAGAAGGTTGTCAACGACCTCACCTATGGAAATCCCACTCCCGAAGGAGTTGTGCTAACTACGCTGGACAACGTGGTCAATTGGATGCGTAAGAGCTCCATCTGGCCGATGACATTCGGTCTGGCGTGCTGTGCTATTGAAATGATGTCGATGGGCGCGTCGCGGTTTGATATCGCTCGATTCGGCGCAGAGGTATTTCGGCCCTCGCCACGGCAATCGGATCTCATGATTATCGCTGGACGCGTGTCGAACAAAATGGCGCCCGTGATCCGGCAGCTGTGGGAGCAGATGCCTGAACCGAAGTGGGTTATTTCCATGGGAGCGTGCGCAACATCGGGCGGCGTTTTCAATAACTACGCGCTTGTGCAGAGCGTAAACCAAGTCATTCCCGTGGATATTTATGTTCCCGGATGTCCGCCCCGCCCCGAACAACTGATCTACGCCATCACCTTGCTCCAAGACAAAATCCAGAAAGAGCGAGGCACGATCAAGCGAGCTCTGAATATTGGTAGTCCAACATCTGTTTAACAGCCGTCTTATTCAAGGAATTCTCTAAGTGTTTCACCTTAGGTAAAGTGCCTAATGCACTTCCGAGTGTACAAAATCTCCTCGATTGCACTTTTTTTGTTGAACTGAAAATTCAGTCCCCGTAAAATCCCTTCAATTTGAAAGTAGTTTTCCCGCGCCCCTTCGCAATCACTAAAGCTGGAGAAAAGGTAAATGAGCTTCACAAATCCCTCTCTGCTCGTGTGTCTCGTCTTTGCATTTTATCCAATCTTCGCTTCTGCCTGGGTTGGCGTTTCGACGCCCACGAGTGGTTCCACGGTTTCCTCCCCTGTACATATCGTCGCCAGCTCCACCTCAACCTGTTCTAAGGGTGTCTCATCAATCGGCGTCTATACCGCTCCCAATGTGTTAGCTAATGTGGTTAGCGGAGCTAACCTTGATACCAATCTAAATTTGGGCGCTGGGACATACAACTTAGTAGTCCAGGAGTGGGACAACTGTAACGGATCGACCACCGCACCTATCACGATTACCGTCGGTGGATCAGCATCGGGCGTGCAGGTCGTGACTCCCGTGAGTAATAGCACCGTGTCGTCTCCGACTCACTATGTGGCGTCGGCATCTACGGCCTGCGCGAAGGGCGTCTCGGCCATGGGAATTTACACCGGGCCAAACCAGCTCGCCTACACGGTGGGTGGCTCGAGTCTGAATACGAATCTGAATCTAAATCCGGGAAGCTACAATACCGTGGTCCAGGCATGGGACAACTGCGGCTCATCTTCGACCATGCCGGTTAATGTGACGGTGAGCGGCAACGCAGGTCCCGGCGTTCAAGTTTCGTCGCCGGCCAATAACTCAACGGTTTCAAGTCCGGCGCACTTTGTTGCCAGCGCAACAACCAGTTGCGCTCAGGGAGTCGCGGCAATGGGCATTTATACCGCCGACAATGCCCTGGCATATTCGGCGAATGGGTCGACGCTCGACACCAGCATCACGCTAAGCCCAGGCAGCTATAACGCGGTAGTGCAAGAGTGGGACAAGTGCGGAGGGGCTGCGAAGACCCCAGTCGCCATTACCGTTTCCGGTGGCGGAGGGTCGGGAGGGAAGACCTTCTACAGCCTGCAAAAGGCTGGCGGATGGACCGGCTATGCCCTGTTGCCGCCTTCGTACAATATTTGTGGGGGCTGTCAACCGGGTGGACCGCAAACGACGTGGTGGTGGAATCCGGGGGTCGGTTCGCCTTCTCTCAGCGGCAGCGCTACTGAAACTAACATTGGCGGCCAGACCGCTTTTTCGGACGTGCTCTGGAACAATCATCTTATTGGAGACTTCTCATCGCAGGGGCTTCCGGATTACAACAAGACCCTCGTACCAACCCTCCACGATTTTACCTACGATGTGTATTTCTGGGTTGCGAACGTCGAGGTTTCACAAGCACTGGAATTCGATATCAACCAGTTTGAGAATGGAAAATCCTTCATCTGGGGACATGAATGCCGAATTGCCGGCGGCCATCAATGGGATACCTGGAGCAATCCCGGCCAACATTGGGTTCCGAGCGGCGTCGCGTGTAATCCCGTCAGCAATGCGTGGAACCATCTGACAATTCACGTACAACGAACCTCTGATGATCATCTTCTGTTCCAGTCCATCACCTTGAATGGTCAAACCGCCACTTTGAACCGGTATGACACTCCGACTTCCACTTCGTGGTATGGAGTGACCATCAATTATCAGATTGACGGTAATCGCAGTCAGCAACCGTACTCAGTATTTCTCGACAACTTGAACTTCACCTATCAATAAACGGCTGTATTGAGGAGCACTCCCTAAGGCCCACTTCATGTGGGCCTTTCCCTTTTTCCGCGGAATAAAAACCCCATCAGGTAATCCGGGTGGGGCTAATGGCGGGCTGGCTGTGATCTTTCAAGACGTTGTCCATTCGATCAGAACCAGAGAAGCTGATTGCGCGAGCAATCAATTCTTAGGAGAGATTGAATGGACATTGACAAGAATGCCCGACTTACCTTGAGCCGTCGAGAGCATCTGGTACAACATCTGGCTTTCCATCAGGGCAGCAATGCCGGGTTGGCCCTCTGCGCCAGGTCCAGAGCCTGCTGCGAAAACCACGCTCCCGCACTCGGATCATCCAGCCCCCACAACGGATCGAACAGCGCCTGGCCCGCTGCATCCGTTGGCCATCCCGCCTGCGTGTAGTCCGTGTAGTCCCACGCCCGCGCTCCGCCTGCTGCGTCGCAGGTTCCATCCGACTGGCCCGGCGTCTTTACCCAGAGATATGCATCCAGCAGCGAAACGCCCGTATTCGCCGTCGGGTGAGTCCCCAGCCCGCGCGCCGGAGGGTTGCACCAGCTCCCGCCGCTGAGGGTACTGATCACCGAAGACGGCTGGTTATACGGCGCTGCCGCGTAGACGCTCACGTTGAGCGGCCCCTGACCATTGCGGCTCGTGTCAACCAGGAAATGCGTCGCCGCCACGGCCGCTCCCATGTTGTTCTGATACCACTCATCGGTGTAACCCCACGTCGCAATATTATTTGGATCGACCGCGCCGTAAGGCGAGTAGTACTGGCTGGCGCAATACGAATAATTTCCCAGCCGCCATCCGCCCTGCTCCGGGTCCTGGCCGAACGCGATGCACTCGGAAACCCAGGTGTCATACCTCGTCTCATAGCTGTTCAGGTTGTAGTTCGATACATTCGTGAAGAAGCCCTGCGCCTGCTGCACTCCGGCCTTTACCAGTCGTTGCGCCATGTTCGGAACCGCCTGCCAGTGGCTGTTCCCCGCATCCAGATACACTTGCGTGTGCGGTCCACTCTGCAGCTTCGTCACCGCATAGTTGATCTGCGTAAAGCGGTCTGCCGTCGCCTGTTGAATGTCCACCAGCGTCGGATTGTATCCGCAATCGCTCGGCAGGTCCGCGAGCGAGTCTGGCTCCAGCACGATCACCGCTTGCTGGCCGCCGATCGTGGTCGCAATGGCGTCAATCCACGCCTCATAATCCGCCGTGTTTTCTGCGCCGCCCGCCGAGTAGCTGCCGCAATCCCGGCCCGGAATGTTGTAGAGCACCAGCACCGGTACCGCTCGCTGCATATGCGCCTCCCGCAGGGTCGTCATCACCGTGGAGCTCACCTCAGCAGGCGTGCCACTGGTCAGCCAAACCGCCCGCGGAACCACCTCCATGGCGATGATCAAAATAGCGTTCTTCACCTGGCCTTGGTTCAACAGGCTCTCCACCTGTGGCACAGCCCCACTCGACGGCGCGGGGATAAAGAAACGTGTGTTGGCGGGCAGCGTCTTCGACTGCCCGTACGCCCCGGCGAATGAAGCCAGCAACAACGCTGCTCCTGTGGCCAATATGCGCAGAATGCTCCGATCAATGATCGTATTTAGGGTCGTCTCTTGGGTTATGTTTTGGGTTGTGCTCTGCATCGTAAGAACCTCCCTGGAAATTTGCGTGCGCGTCACATTGGATGCGAGTATCTGACCTATCCGTTTCACCGGCGCGAGCTATTCGACAGAAGGGCATTCGCAGGCCGACAGTGAGCGACTGGATGCCACCCTGTTCCTTCACCAACATCTAGGTTCCTAAAGTTGCCGGGTACCTCTCGATAGAGAGAGACAAAACACTAAAAACCCCATCGTGCCGGGCTTAAAACGGGCTATAATCGAGGCAATTGGGCTAGGGTCGGCCATGAAGTTTCGATATATATCGTTGCTGCTGGTTCTCTTCTTTTGTACTGCTGCTTTTCTCGAAGCTGACTCCAAACCAGCACCTGCGCCTCCGCCCCACATGTCCAAACAAACGCGAATGGACTTAATCCACGCGTTCGACGCTGAGCTGGTATATATTCGCTCGGTTTTTCCGATGGGAAAGACCGGCCTGACGTTGAAGAATGGCGTGCTGTTTCCGCACGGGGAAGAACTGCACAATTTGATTGCTTTGTGGGGTCCGTCAGTAAAACCCGGAGATCAGGCGCGAATCTCCGCGATCACAATTAGGGGCGACCGGATTCGTTTTGAGATCAATGGCGGCCCCGTTAAGAAGACCAAGTGGTACCAGCACGTCTCAGTCGGTGTTGGCGGAACTGATACACCCGTTGGTGGAGGAGTGCCGCAGGATAATCCGCGCGGTTCCTACGTGGACCTGGTTTTCGATCATTACATTCCAGAGCTGAATCCGAAGGAACTTAAAGGACTACTTTATCCCGTGTTCGACTTCGACTCGAAATCCCCGCTTCAGGCATTTCTTGAGAGCGTGCCTCCGAAGGTGAAGGAAGCGATCCTGGCTCACGAGGTGCTGGTTGGGATGGATCGCGAGATGGTTATCTATTCAAAAGGCCGGGCGACTCAGAAAACACGCGAGAAAGATGGCGACCAGGACTATGAGGAATGGATCTACGGGCAGCCTCCGGACGATGTCGACTTTGTTCGCTTGGTGGGGGATGAAGTCGTGCGCGTCGAAACCATGAAAGTGACCGGAGAAAAAATTATTCGAACGGAAAGAGAAGTCACTCCGGATACCAGCCTGGCCAAAGCCAATAGCGTTACAACTCGTCCGCCGAATGCCCCCACTTTGCGTCGCCCCGGCGAAGAAGAGACCGACGCTCCCCGCCCGGGCGATCCATCGAAAACACCCCCTCCACCACTTCAGCCGTCGCCCGATCCTAGTGCTCCGCCTAATTTAATGACCCGCTTATTCAATAGCGAGGTCCAATAGCGAGGAGTCTCAGCGCTCTGCGGGTGTGAGGTGAACGCGTCCACCTAGGTACGCGGAAGAAGTTGGCAGAGGCTGTGGAGAAACTGGAGCGGCGTGGTCAATGAGTGCAATTGATTCCATGACAATGTCGGCTCCGACGCCCGAGTAAAGTTGGTGGTGGCAAAACCAACCAACAGGCTCGGGAGAAAGGAGCCGAACGATGATTATTATAGGAGTAGATTTCCACCCCGAGTTTCAGCAAATAGCTTCGGTGGATACTGACACCGGAGAGTTGCAGGAAAAACGACTAACCCATCGCGACGAGGCGGAGAAGTTCTACCGTGCGCTGGCGGGCCTGAAGGTGCGGGTTGGCATGGAAGCCAGCGGACATGCGCGCTGGTTCGAACGACTGTTGGCGGAACTGAACTTTGAGTTGTGGATCGGAGACGCCGCGGTGATCCGTACGAAGCGAGTACGCAAGCAAAAAACGGATCGCCAGGATGCCCAACTGATTCTGCAATTAATGCTAGAAAATCGCTTTCCACAAATCTGGGTGCCGAGTTGGGAGAACCGGGATCTGCGGCAACTGCTGTGGCACCGGCATCGCATGGTGCAGGCGCGCACCCGCATCATGAATCAACTGCAAGCGGTCGCGCTGAATGAAGGCTTGCGCTGCAAGAAGCGGTTGTGGCGCGAACACGGACGGGAGCAACTGGAATCGTTTCGACTAGCTCCATGGGCGAGTCGGCGACGGCGCGATCTACTGGAGTGGATGGATCGACTGAACCCGACCATCGCGGAACTAAGTCAGGCGATCGAGCAAGAAGTGGCGAAGTGTCCGGAGGCCCAACGTTTGATGACCCATCCCGGAGTGGGTCCGCTGACCGCACTGGCCTTCGTGCTGATCATCGGCAAGGCCGAGCGCTTTGGCTCGGGCAAGCAGGTGGCGAGTTATCTGGGACTGGTGCCGCTGGAAGATTCAAGTGGGAACCGGCGACGGCTGGGGCACATCACCAAACAGGGGAGTTCGATGTTGCGCTTCCTGCTGGTGGAAGCGGCGCAGGTGACGGTGCGCAGCCTACCCGAGTGGCGCAGCAAATATCTCCACCTGATGATGCGACGAGGACGGAAAATCGCCAAGGTCGCAATGGCCCGCAAGCTGGCGGTCCGTTTGTACTGGATGATGCGCCAAGGATGGGACTATCAGCAGTGGAGCAAGTTCGGTTCGCACGCGGGACAGCCCGGAAATCGCCATGGTGTGCAGTAAAACATCGAGCATATTGATTGGGCGTCCCGCTCCTCTCACGGAGAGGAGTTCGAAGTAGTAATCATGATCGCAGTTCGAGACCGAAGAGATGCATGGGTCGGACCGAGTTCCAGACCTGAATATTGATTACGAGAGCCTGGGTTGGTAGAGCAAAAGCAACAGCTTCAACGAGAGCGAAATGGCGCTCTTTCTACGAGTGCATGCTGGAGTGTGCTCGAAAACTGCTTGACACCGCCGACATTGTCAGAGAGGCGATTTTTCGCCAACTATCGTCTTTGGGTTGTTTTATCCTTTCGTGCAAAGCGGAATGGGTACACCATTTTCGTAGATGATTCCTTCCATCTGGCAATCGCTCAACTGGAATTCCGTTCGGTAGCAGCCGGTGTCTTTCAGCCTTAGTGGCAGCGAGTCCGTATTGGCAGTGTGCGTCACGTCGAGGACCTGTCTCGTGACATCGGCTATTCCTGTGAGGGATTTCATTCCACCAGCGATGGTCAGTATGTAGACGCCGTCTGGCACTTCGGCTATGAGGAATGCGCCGGTGCTGTCCGAAATGGTCCTGTATTCATCGCCAGAGAAAGCGTCCCTCAACGTTACGTCAACGCCGGGAAACACTGCTTCCTGTGGGTGCACGACGTCGATCAAGGGTTTGCCCGTGTTTCCGGGGACAAGGCCCGTGAGCGTGCCTGCCACCTCGCGGGTTTGGTATGACCAGTCCGCCCATTGAAAATCGAAGCGTCTCTTCGTCTTGGCGTTGGGAACCGAGACGACCTCAATCCATTCCTTTCCTGCATCAAAATCCTCATGTGAGGCCGTGAGATAGTAGCGACCCACCATCAGATCCTTTATTCGAACGGTGCCGTGCACATCGGTGGTGCCACTAAACACGGCTTCGGTTGATTTCTCCGGGACAACTTGTACCTCGATACCCGCTATGCGTTTTCCACGGTGTGTGACAACAATCGTCAGGTCAGAAGAGACTTGCCGCAATTCCATTGGTGTCAACGAGCAGCCGAACACGGCCTGTGCGGCGCACAATAGCAGCGGAAGGACTCGTAAGGATGCGTGTCTCATTGGGGCAGTTTACGCCAACTAAGGCTGACTGACGCAAACAGGCGATAGTGCTCATTGAGAAATTGTCCGATCCGGCTAATAAGTGACATGGCGATTTATCGACTACCACCGGAATTGGCAGGTGCGAACTCCGACTTTCTGTTGATCTGCTTTGGCAAAGGTCTCTTGTTCCCGCCGGCGGCTCATTTGCGGAGAGTGCCGACGGACTCTCCTTTTTGGTGTAGCCTTTAGCTCACTCTTTTGCGAAACTGAACCTTCCTGGAGCCAACCGATGCGCATCGCAAGCACAGGTCGCGCGATCTTCGCGGTCACCATGATCGGCCTCGGAATCATCGGCCTGGTCCGCCGTGATTTCGTTCCCCTTTGGAATCCGGCGCCCAACGTCTCCGCCGGCGGTCTACTCGTGTCTCTGGTTTCGTTGATCTCCCTTGCAGCGGGTATCGGTCTACTTATTCGGCGCAGGGCGAGCGCCGCCGCGCGCTTGCTGGTCGCTACCTTTTTTCTTTGGTTGGTGTTATTTCGGTTGCCAAACTTTTTTCTTTTACCCGCCTTTGCAGCTTGCTGGTCCGTGTTTCCGCTTATTGTCATGCTGGCCGCTGCCTTGGTCCTCTATGCCTGGTTTGCCACCGACTGGGACCGTGACCACCTTGGCTTTGCGGTCGACGGCAATGGCCTTCGCATTGCCCGCGCGCTCTACGGCTCGTCCTTGATCTTCTTCGGTACGGCTCATTTCATCGACGTAAAAGATACCCTTTCACTCATCCCCAACTGGCTGCCAGGTCATCTGTTCTGGGCATATTTCACCGGCTGCGCTTTCATCGCGGCGGGCGTAGCCGCGCTCACCGGCGTTTGTGCGCGGCTGGCAGTCACGCTCTCGGTCCTGCAAATCACGTTGTTCCTGGTTCTGGTTTGGTTGCCCATAGTGGCGACTGGGTCTAGAAATCCCTTCCAGTGGAGCGAGACTATCCTCAACGTAGCGCTGTCGGCTGCTGGATGGGTAGTTGCCGATTCCTACCGAGGTACGAGGTGGTTTGTAATCAAGGCCCCCAGCACCGCAGCTGCGGTTCAAACATTTCGGGGAGAGCCGATTGCATGAGGGATGCTCTTGGAGGAGTGGTGATTTCGATAGCGAGGCCACGCCTGCCCATAGACACAGGGTCAGCGCAACATTTACGGGGTCCTGGTCCTGAAGAAAACGGCGTTGCAAGCGCCTCACGGAGTGTAATGGCGATGTTTCGCCAATGATCAAGAACACCCGGATTATTTAGTCGTCGGCCTGCTTCGGAAATCGAATGTAAGCGCTACCGTCCCCTCTCGTTCATTTAGCACCCGCTGCTGGATTTTTGGATCGTTAATGTCTACGCCAGGCAGATGCTTTCGCAAAAATAAGTCGACTAGTCGCACGTTATAGATTTGACCCGGCTTGAGGGCCAAATCATTCAACACCTGCGCGTCCGCGCCGACGATGTCGATACCACTCACGACAAATTGCTTGCCCTCATCCACATTGATTTCCAGGAATCCGAGCTTCTTTTCATCATCAAACGTGGTGGCGGGAACGGAAACGAAATTGATGTAGCCAAATATTCCGTAGCCGTAGCGCAGATTGTCCAGTCCCTTCGCGATTGCCTTGGGCTCGAGAATATCCCCGTCTTTGATGGGGAACAGGTTACGTAGCGCTTTTGCGCTGGAGATCGCACGGTTGTTCTTGAACGTGATGTGCCCCAAACGGTATTGCGGACCGGCGTTAATGTTGATTGCGATGACAAACTGATGAGTATCGTGCCTGTCCGGCAGTTGGCGCGTTGAGATCTCAACGGCCGCCTTGAAGTAACCTCTGTCTTGAAGACACTGGATTCTTACGCCTTCCAGGAGAGAATCGGCCCACTGCGGCCCTTCATAGATTCGGGACTTGAGATCGGCTGCGCATTTCTTTAGATCAACCCCATCTAGCCGCGTGTCGCCGGTGAACCTCACCTCGACAAGATGGATGCCGGTTGCGATCTGGCCGGCTATCGAAATTGCAGCCAGCGCGAGCATGGCGCGAAGCATGACACTCGTTCTCATGTTTAGAATTCTAGCGCCCATTCACTGACAAGCCAGACTGACGTAAACGGGCCATTACACTCATTGACTCCACTCACATGGAGTTCACTCCCGATCACACAAGCACCCTGCGTCGCCCAAACCGGGTCCGGTTGGAGGGGGTAGCCGAACTTTTCCCGAAAGGTACTACCCCGTCAGCGCTTTGCGGCTCCGACCCCTCCCCCTTTACACTTGAGTTGTGAAGATTGCGTTGGGACAAATCAATCCGACGGTTGGCGATTTCGACTCTAATGCCGCTAAGATAATCGACTTTTCGCTACGCGCAAAAGCTGGCGGAGCGGGAATGATCCTGTTTCCAGAGCTTTCCATTTGCGGGTATCCTCCGCGGGATTTAGTAGAGCGGCGGTCCTTCGTCGAGCATAACCGTACCGCGGTTGAACAGGTTGCGAAAGCAACGGCTGGAATCGCGGTGATTTGCGGTCTAGTTACTGCGGCTGATGCAAGCACTGGCAAATCGGTTATGAATTCCGCAGCACTGCTGAAGGATGGCTCGGTCGCGTTCGTGCAGTCCAAAATGCTGCTGCCTACCTACGATGTATTCGACGAAATGCGCAACTTCGCCCCAGCGCAGAGTCAGAAGTTATTTCCGCTGTCTGGAAAACAGCTGGCGCTCACTATTTGTGAGGATGCGTGGAACGACAAACAGTTCTGGAACAAGCGGCTGTATACCTTCGACCCGGTTGAAGCTTTGTTGCAGGCGGGAGGGAACCTTCTGCTCAACATTTCTGCTTCGCCATTCTGGATTGGAAAACGTGAATTGCGCAGCGAGATGCTGGCCGCAATGGCGCGGAATTATAAAGTCCCAGTGGCTATGGTGAATCAAGTCGGAGGCAATGACAGCCTGGTCTTTGATGGCTCCAGCGTGGTGTTCGATCCGTCGGGAAAAATAATAGCTCAATGCAAATCCTTCGAAGAAGATATGGTTGTTTTCGATTCGGATCTGCTCACCGGTGAAATTCACGAACAAATAGCCGGAGACGAAGCCAGTGCTTACGCCGCTTTGGTTCTGGGAACTCGCGACTATGTTCGCAAATGCGGATTTAAGCAGGTTATCGTCGGTCTGAGCGGAGGAATAGATTCCGCTTTAACGGCAGCGATTGCTGCGGACGCTGTCGGCCCCACTAACGTAATCGGGGTGGGCATGCCCGGCCCATATTCTTCAGAAGGCTCCATCGAGGACGCGAAGACTCTGGCGAGCAACCTCGGAATTCGCTTCGAACTGCTATGCATCACCGAGGTCGTAGATAAATACCGTAAGGCGCTGGCGAAAGTATTCGCTGGCCTGCAAGAGGACGTCACTGAGGAAAACATTCAGTCCCGATCCCGTGGAACGTTGCTGATGGCACTTTCAAACAAGTTCGGCTCCATCGTGCTCAGCACCGGAAACAAAAGTGAACTAGCAGTTGGATATTGCACCTTGTACGGCGATATGGTGGGCGGTCTTGCTGTGATTTCCGACGTCCCCAAAACCATGGTGTATCGACTCAGCCGCTATGTGAATTCACTGCGAGCCGTGATTCCACAGGCGAGCTTGGATAAGCCTCCATCAGCCGAATTGCGTCCGGGCCAACAGGACAGTGACAGTCTGCCGCCATATGACGTGCTTGATGCAATCCTTGAAGATTACGTTGAAGATTCGCGATCCGCTGAGGAGATTGCAGAAGCGCACCACTTCGATATAACTTTAGTGCGGAAAGTCATCCGAATGGTGGAACGCAGCGAATATAAGCGGCAACAGGCGGCGCCAGGACTGAAGATATCCGCCAAGGCTTTTGGCTATGGCCGGAGATTTCCGATCGCGGCGAAGTCGGACGTTTGAACGGCGGCTCTTAGCATTCAGCGCTTGCATTCAGCCCATGTACTGCGACGCTTCACATTGAGTCTACCGAAGCATTTTTTAACCGAAAGGAACACATGCATCGTCTGCCGATCTGTTGGGGTGTGATTATGATCCTGTTGGCCGCTGCGAGCGCGCAGCAGAAAGTTGCTCCAACCAGTGCGCCAATGGCGAGGACCAGCGCATCTGCCGCTCAGCCAAGACACGAAGTAAAACTCCCGTCGGAGGAAACCGTCAACGCTTTTCTGCGCGAGACCTTCGCCTACAATCCGGGCTTGAGCTGGAAGATTTCTGACATCAAGCCTTCTCCGGCCGAAGGACTGGCCGAGGTAACAGTCGTTCTCACCACGCCCCAGGGCCTTCAGACAAACCAGTTTTATGTGACGGCCGACGGAACGCACGCCATCGCCGGACAGATTATTCCCTTCGGCGCGCACCCCTATGTCGCAGCGCAACGCAAGCTCGAAAAAGAGACCAATGGCTTTTCCCGTGGCGCGGCAGACGCGCCGGTAACTATCTTTGAGTTCAGCGATCTTCAATGTCCTCACTGCAAAGAGGCTCAGCCGATTATCGAAAAATTATTGTCCGACGAGAAGAATGTAAGGCTGGTATTCCAGAATTATCCGCTGGCGTCGCACGATTGGGCAGAGAAGGGCGCTGAATATGCGGATTGTGTGGGTCGCGCATCGAACAGCAGTTTTTGGAAGTTCCTTCAAAGCGTCTACGACGCGCAATCTGACATCACCGCAGCAAACGCCGACGACAAGCTGAAGGAGTTGGCGTCCGCTGCCGGGGTGAATGGCGATGAAATCGCAGAATGCGCGGCCAAGCCGGCTACTCTGGGTCGCGTCGAGCGTTCAGTCGAACTCGGGAATTCCCTGGGGGTTTCGGGCACGCCCACTTTATTTATCAATGGAAGAAGTATCCCGAATGTAGGATCGCTCGGTCCCGACGTTTTGAAGCAGTTGGTAGATTTCGCCGCGAAGGATAAGTAGATGCGCTTATTCTGAAGTCTCTACTTGTTAATCCAAATTTCCGCACTCTCATTCCGCTGACTTTTCCGGACCACATGTGGGGTGAGCACAATCAATAAGTCGTCGTCCTCTGATTGATTGGAGTGGCTACCCTCGATCTGAGTGAATCCCGGAATTTGGCCGAATCCGGGTATGCCAGTCAAGCTGCGTTGCTCGCTATGAGACAATTCCCCCGCAACCACCGCGGGTTCGCCATCCAGCAACGTGACGCTGCCTTTGTATTCGCGATTCGAAATAATCGGTACTCCATTTACTGATTGCCCGGCAAGTGAACGCACCTGCATCTCGATCGTCAGACTCACATCCGAATCGCCATTGACCATCGGCTTCGCCTTCAGGCTAAGGCCAATGTCTTCGTAACTGAACGAGGGAAACGGCGCCTGAAACGTGTTGTTCCCTAGAACTTGTGCAATCGCCGGAGTGTTGAAAACCGGCGCGAAGGTCGCGTTCAAAATCGGATACTTGGTCCCCAAATGCAAAGTCGCGTCGTTGCCTTGGGATATACGCACCGTAGAGTGCTGAAGGTCCCTTGCCCAGCTCTCATTGAGCGAGGCCTCCGCCACGAGGGTTCCGAGGCTAACTCCGGAAAAAGTCTTGCCACCTCCAAAGGTCGCAAGGGGCGTGCTAAAAATAGAGTTCCCCTGACCTTGCAATTGCGCCAGCAAACTATTGATGGTTTGATTGTTCGCCTGATTGATGCCACCAGTTGCGATCAATTGGTTAATGAGGCTCTGTAGGTTCTGGCCACCAAGCGCCACCAGCACCGTGCCGATATTAACCAGGGTGAATTGATTCGGAAGGCTAACCCCGATCGTCCTCATATAAGTGTGGCTGACTTGGTAAATCTTCACATCCAGCATCACTTCCGGACGCGAGTCATCAAGATTTTCGATGAACTGTGTGGCGGCATCCAGGATATTTTGCGGCGCGCGCACAGTTAGGGTTCCGGTCTCTGTATGCGGAGTTATCAATCGAATGTCAAAAATGTTACGCAGGACGTTCGTGACATTCGTAAGATCCGTGGGCGTCGAGACTCCCGGAATATAAAACGTGCGCATTGCCATGCGGTCATACAGTCGGTGATTGTCCAGTGTTTCAGCCGCCACCAGAATTTGGGTTGCACCCAGCGGAGTCCAGAAGGTATGGGTGACAGCACCTGCCGCGCTCATCGCCGTGAAGAAGTCCACGCCTTCGATGTCGAAGCGTACCGGGCGCGAGGCTACCGAATCGTCCATGATGACTTCGATATGAAACGCGCCCGCTACCTGAGTAAGCAAACCGCGCGAATCGCCTCTGTAATGGAAGTCAAGCCGGGTCTGATCTGGGATGGCACGAATTTCAGTCGATTCCTCGACGACGCGCGCGTGCTCGCGTCCCGTGGGAGTTGATTCTGCCAACGCAGCTTTAACACGCTCCTGCGCAAATTCATTTTTTGGATCAACATTCAGCGCGGCGCGAAAATTCGCCAAAGACTCAGCATCTTTACCGTCTAGAGACTCGGCGTTTCCAGCCTGAATATGTTCGAAAACCGATTGCTCGCGAGCCAGTTCGCGCGCCGTCAGATAGTTGACGTTTCGCGGCTCAAGACGTGCCGCGATTTCAAACTGCTCGAATGCTTCGTCAATGTGCTTCTGGTTTTGCAGCTTCAATCCTTTTGAGAAAGCCGTTGTTGCCTGCTTTATATCTTTCTTGGAAGGATTGCACGCGGGAGTGGACGAAGCTTCCGGAGGGCAGGGCAGCAAATTCGCGGTTGTATCCGCGAAAAAGGTTCCCGCGGTAATTGCCATTACTATGAGGAAGGAACAGCTCCGCATGTCCGAATTGTAACCTCGAATCAGTGTTAAACAGAGCATTTCTGAAGGTGCGTGAACCTTCGGTGCACCGGTCAGCCGACGCAGGGAATGCTGCGGCTGTAGTCCTCAGAAATCCCAGCACCCTCATACGAGCCTGTTTGGAAACTCGCCGGTTTAGGCGTATAAAAAAGAGTTGCGATGCGCTCGGCATCTGGCGCGTCCGCGACGGAATCTGAGTTAGTTAGCGAGGGTTTATGTCTACCACCATGCACGCTCCTCGAGGGCTGGAGGGAGTAGTTGCAACTACTTCGGGCATTTGTTACATCGACGGGGAACGGGGCATTTTAGCCTACCGCGGAATTGATATCCATGAACTGGCGGAGAACTCCACCTTTGAGGAAACCTGTTCGCTGCTCTGGACTGGAGTCCTGCCGACTCGAGACGAGCTTGCAAAACTTCGCGAGCGCCTCGTGGAAGAACGGCGATTGAATCCTGCAATTATTGATCTATTGCACACTGCGCCCGAAGATGCTCTGCCGATGCATGTCTTGCGCACCGCGGTTTCCGCCCTCTCGTTTTATGACCCCGATGAAACCGAAAAAAGCAACAACAATGGCAACAAACTCGGCGACCATAAGAGTAATGTCGACTGCGCTATCCGCCTTACTTCCCAAATAGCGATGATCGTCGCTGCCTATGATCGTATCCGGAAGGGAAGACATGTCATTGAGCCGGACCCCGAGCTTTCGCACGCGGCGAATTTTTTATTGATGCTGAATGGTAAACGTCCGTCGGCGACGGCAGAGCGGGCGCTGGATATCGCGTTGATCCTGCACGCTGATCATGAGCTCAACGCTTCGACTTTCGCGGCTCGCGTCACCGCAGCGACTCTTTCAGATATGTATTCTGCCATCACATCCGCAATCGGTGCGCTGAAAGGTCCATTACATGGCGGCGCCAATGAGGCCGTCTTCCACATCCTGGAAGAAATAGATCGTTCCGGGTCGGACCCAGTCGATCACGTTAAGGGGATGCTGGCCCGGAAGAGCAAGGTTCCGGGATTCGGTCACCGCGTTTACCACACTGAAGATCCACGCGCGACGCACTTGCGGCAGATGGCTCGCGATCTGGGAAAATCCAGCGGCCAGGAAAAGTGGTATGAAATGTCTCACCGGATCGAGGAATTCATAAAGGCCGACAAGAAGCTTAATGCCAACGTGGATTTCTATTCTGCTTCCACCTATCACACTCTGGGAATCGATGTAGATTTGTTCACGCCTATATTCGCGGTTTCGCGTGTAAGTGGCTGGACGGCGCATGTTATCGAGCAACTCGATGACAACCGGCTCATACGGCCACGCGCGGATTACGTAGGGCCTGCATACCCGCAGCATTGGGTTCCGATGGAGAATCGTTAGTCGCTGTGCCAGCCTTATTCGAGCGGCGGTATGGTTCCCATCCAACTCAGATATAACTGCCCGCCATATGGATATTTCCATATGGCGGGCAGTCAGTCACTGAAAGTAACTATCTCTTACTGAATTGCAATCGCAAGTTTCGGAGCCAACTGTTTGCGAAAGGCGAATCCACCCGCACCGGCTAGTGCCAGAATTCCCAAGAAGCTGAGCTCACTGGGTTCAGGTACGTTGGAGTGGCCCGGCGGTGTGTAGCCGAGGAACTCTTGCGGCGTGCCAAGGTTTCCACTCTGAGTGCCAGCCTCCGGAGTATAGATTGTAATTCCTGCAAAGTCACTTGTTGGCAGCGGAGTGCCCGCAGCCGCCAGCGCCGCATTATAGTAAGCTAACGCGTTCGGGTTCCCTCCTGCGCCGAACGGGCTCGAGGCGCTTCCCTGGATATCAGTCTTGGCGTTTCCGGAGAACAGCGCCCAGATTGCCCAATTCGCATCATTTGAATTCGAAGTCGTGCCTGACAGAGTTACACCATTAACGCCCAGGATGGTGTCGAAAATTAAGCCAGCTGCAAGATAGTCAGTCGATCCGGTAGAACCAAAAAGCCCTGTGCCGCCGGGAATAGGATTTTCATTGGCTTTCCAGGTTTCTCCGTCACTGATGTGGTTGTCGAAGGTATCGCAAAGCAGACTGGCAGGCACTCCGTTGATCAAGAAGTTATACGGGTAGGTATATTCTCCGCCGGAATTGTTGCCGCCAGGCGCAACGAAGGTCATGCTGTCGTCTGCGAAGGCAGATCCGCTTAGCAAAACCGCAGCAAGCAGAGAAAAGATGAAAACGAAAAGACGGGTGCGCATTTAATTCTCCTGTGATCGGCTCCATGGCCGATGATGAAACCGCTCAACACCATATCTGTTAGCAGTCTGCCAGCCAATCTCAATCTAGTAGAAACAAAGGGGTTATAGCTGGCTTTGGCACTTTAGTGTGGGAAAGCAGTTTCACACGGCTTACCAGCGAGGGAACTTCTCCGGTCCGGGTTGATGTTCACTCGCCTGAATGACAAAAAGTGTCACAAGGCCTTCCCAACCATCTAAACCCCATAGCCGGAGCGTAAGATTGAGAAAAGGCTTAATTGATGATGCGCCGTGTCTATCTCGACAACAATGCCACCACTCCCGTCCTTCCCGCGGTGCTGGAGGCGATACAACCGTATTTTGCTGAATATTTCGGCAATGCCTCGTCGATCCATCATCACGGACAGGAGACGCGGGCAGCCGTGGAACGCGCACGTGAGTCCGTAGCGATGCTGGTTGGCTGTCGCGCCTCCGAGATCGTATTCACCAGTGGAGGCACCGAAGCTGACAATCTTGCCATCTTCGGATTGCTGCGCGAGGGCTTAGTTGGGAAAGGTGACCACGTCATTTCATCGACTATTGAACATCACGCTGTCCTGAATTCTTGCAAGCAACTTGAATCCGAGGGATGCAGTGTTACATACGTCCCGGTCGACCATAGCGGCCAGGTTGATCCCGGCGACGTGCGCCGCGCGCTGCGGCCGAATACAAAACTGATCACGATAATGATGGCGAACAATGAAACTGGCGTTCTTCAGCCCGTTGATGCCATCGGAAAAATCGCAGCCGAGGCCGACGTATATTTCCATACCGACACCGTGCAAGCTGCGGGGAAAGTACTCGTCGATGTTAATCAGATCAATTGCGATCTGCTATCCCTCTCTGGCCACAAGATGCACGCGCCACAAGGGGTCGGCGCTCTTTACGTCAGGAAGGGAACGCGTCTCCAGCCTTTATTCCATGGTGGACGCCACGAGCGCTCGCGGCGCGCGGGAACGGAAAATGTGCCCGGAATCGTGGGACTGGGCAAAGCCGCTGAAATCGGAAAAGAAGGATTGCTCAGCGGCGAAGTACATCAGCTAGCGAAATTGCGCGACCGCCTGGAAGCGGCAATCCTTGAAGAGGTCACCGCGTGCGGAATGAACGGCGTTGGTGCTCCCAGAGTGCCTAACACTTCAAACATATATTTTGATCACGTTGAAGGCGAGGCCCTGGTCATCGCACTGGATCTCAAGGGTCTCGCGGTCTCGACGGGAGCTGCTTGTTCCTCGGGCGCGCTGGAACCTTCGCACGTCTTGATGGCGATGGGATTAAGTCCTGAACAAGCGCGCGGCAGTCTCCGATTCAGCCTCGGCAAACAGAATACTTCTGAAGACATCGATTTCGCCGTGAATCTAATTCCAGCGATCGTCGGCCACCTGCGGCAACTGTCTCCGGTTTACAATACGAAAGAAGCACTCAGCACTTAGCATTCAGCACTCAGCCATTCTAGGCCTGACATACTGACCGCTGAGTGCTGAATCCTGAATGCTGAATGCTTTCCACCAAGACCATCGCCGTAGCCATGTCCGGAGGAGTCGACTCCTCTGCCGTCGCTGCTATGCTGCGTTCCGAAGGGCACAACGTTGTCGGCTTGACCATGCAGCTTTGGAATCAGCGACGCCTTGCCGGACACGAAGGCATGCCCGAATCGGTTCAGGGACGCTGCTGCTCGCTTGACGACGTTTACGACGCCCGGCGTGTGGCCGAGACCATCGGCATTCCCTATTACGTTGTCAATCAGGAAGATCGCTTCGAGCGCGATGTGGTGCGTCCATTTATCGATGAGTATCTTTCGGGACGAACTCCAATCCCTTGCAGCCTTTGCAATAATCACTTGAAGTTCGATCAGCTGCTTCTGGTCGCGCAACAGATTGGCGCAGACTTCCTCGCCACCGGACATTATGCGCGCGTGGAATTTGACGAACTCACCGGCCGTTGGTTATTGAAGCGTCCGGTTGATGTCGCGAAGGATCAGACTTACTTCCTGTTCGGGTTAACTCAAGACCAGCTAAGCCGCACGCTCTTCCCGCTGGGCGAAATGACGAAGCCGCAAGTGCGTGAACTGGCTCGCAGCCACGGACTCGCCCTTGCCGACAAGCCTGATTCCCAGGAGATCTGCTTTGTCCCGGGCGGTGACTACAAGAATTTTCTGAATGCGTATCTGGAAGAGCAGGGCGAGAGCCTCCCAGATACGGCCGGCGAACTTGTCACGAGTGATGGACGCGTAATCGGCGAGCATGGCGGCATTCATAACTTCACCGTAGGACAGCGCAAGGGCTTGGGCGTGGCCACTGGGTCGCCTCTTTACGTCCTTCAGATAAAGGGCGACACTCGGCAAGTCGTCGTGGGAAATCAGGAAGATCTCTATTCGAAGACGCTTCGGGTTCACAAGATCAACTTCATTTCAGAATCGCCCAGCGAACCGATGCCGGTCCAAGTGAAGATTCGCCATCGCCATCAAGCCGCGCTGGCCACAGTCGAAATGATGACGGACGATGAGGTCCTGGTGACCTTCGCTGAGCCCCAGCGCGCCATCACTCCAGGTCAGGCGGCCGTGTTCTATGACAACGAGATAGTAGTTGGCGGCGGCTGGATTATTTAGAGTCCGCGAGTCCCGAGAGTCTAGATAGGTAATTCGTCTTTGGAATGTGCTTTAGCGCTCGCTCTGCGTCGCTTTGGACCGAAGAATATTTCAAAAACCCTGGCGACATTGGTCTGGCCAGATGTCCTGTTGCCCATCACCCCTTGTTTGTTTGATGGATTCACTTCTTCCGCTAGAGCGGCATCTGCTAGCCCTACCCACTTCTTGATGTGCGCGGTTTCCGCATCCTCCTGGCGTCTTCCGTAAGGCAGCGGAGAAGCCCTTGGAAATGGAAGCGAGTCTGATTGCTGGGGATTTCGCCGTTTCTCGATCATGCTTTTAATACGACCTTTTGTTCGCCCAGCCAAAATGCGGAACCAATGAGGAGGATTGTTCGATATCGAACAATCCTATTTTCCGAAGAGAACTTAGAAGTCGTCGATACAGTAAACCCTGTATTTCCCCGGAAGAGTGTTGGAGGACATTTACGTGTTTCAGCGGAGAAAAGATGCGAAAGGCAAGGGGCCCACAATTCATTCTCACAACTTCCCGCGAATACGAAGTATGAGATACGCGACGATGACAACGTTGATGACAAGAACAGCGAACTTCAAGGGTGTTGGATGACGATGAATCTCATAAATCTCCACTGGCACCAGCGAACTGGTAATGATAGTGGTGAACCACTCTGCCCAACGCTTTAGGAGCCATAGACCTATCCCCTCGGTGAGAAAGAGTGCGGCATAGACGATGCTGCCAAGGCTGAGTGCCTTGATTCGTTCCGGAGAAAGTGACGATGCTTTCTCAATCGCGGTAGTGATGAAGCGGCCGTTTGGATTTAATCCGGACGCTTCAACCCAGTGCTGCACAGTTTCTCCGACGTCTCTGTGGAGTAGGTTGAGCGCCCCGACCGCAACAATGATTAGTAAAGCAGCCTTAAACAGTTTGAATACGGCGATAAGCCGCAGAACCGTGTTGTGTGAGGAAGATTTCATGTCGGGATAAAGCTATCCAGGGGACACTGAGTCTGATATCCACTTCAGGTATTCCGCGCCTCCATCTTCAATGTCTACGCAGATGCATTCTGGCAGCTCGTACGAGTGCAGCTCTTTGATTGCGTCGCGGACACGCTCGAAAGCTGAACTTGTGGTTTTGATTAAGAGCAAACATTCGTCGGCCGCTTCGATTTGTTCTTTCCAGCGATAGATCGATTCGATTTTTGGAACGATGTTGACACATGCAGCGAGGCGGCGCTCGACGAGGGCGTGAGCGATGCGTTGAGCTTCTTCACGCGATCCGGCGGTGGTCAGGACGAGTTTCTTTCCAGTCATATAAAATTCAGCTCTCAGCTTTCAACTATCAGCTATCAGCTTATTGCATCCAAAGTGTCTTGCGGAGACACCAACAATTATGGCGACCCAAATCAAGATGGGCACTTCGGGATGGCGCGCCGCTATGGCGGAGGAGTTTACCTTCGCAAAATGTGCGCCGCACCGTCAACGGAATCGCGCGGCATGTAGCGTCGCGGAAGCCATCGGGCGCGCGAGTAATTGTAGGGCGAGATCCGCGATTTCTGGGGGAAACATTTTGCTCCATGGCGGTTGCCAAGCGCGGCAAGCCTCTGGGGCAACAATTGCGCGAGCTATTTGGCAATGTTGGTTCCTTCTATCCCGAAAGGGACAACTTTCGCTTGACCGAAGAGGTGAAAGCGAAGTTCACTAAGAAGTTAACACTCGAACCTAAAGACTTCTCTGGCCGGAAGGTAAAGGAAGTGGTGCGAACCGACGGCCTCAAACTCATCTTGGATGATGGCTCACGGGTATGCTATCGGCTTTCGGGAACGGAGCCGGTGGTTCGTGTGTACTCCGAGGCAAGCAGCAAAGAAGGATTAGAGAGACTTAGCGCGGCAGCCAAGCAATGGATATTCGAATAACGGGCCTTCCTAAATTACGAGTGATACCGAAGCGCGATGGGGAGGTCCCGCATGGTGTGCCCCTCTTTCGCGCGGAAGCAATGGCAGAGAGAGCGATCCAAAAAATCCGACCCGGATTGATTTGGATCTTTGGCTTACGACGTTGTCTCGCCACAATTTCTGTGCTGGGTCTAACAGTTTGGTTATTCGTGCATGTGACGTTCGGCGCAAACGGGATGATGGTTTACCGGGCCAAGCGCGCGGAAGTAATCAGCCTGCAAAAGGAAATTGATTCCCTGCAAAAAGAAAACGACCGCTACAGCAAACAGATTAACGATCTCAAGACCGATCCTAAGACAATTGAAAAAGAGGCCCGCGAACAGTTGCATTATGCCCGCCCCGGCGAGGTAGTGTACGTGGCCCCGGCTCCAGTGAATCCAGAACCCTCGCCGACCAATTCCGCGCAAAAGTGAAGCCTGGCCGTGACACTTCGCCTGTCGATTTCATGGTATATTTCCGGCGTTCTAACGCGGCGATGGTCCAATCATCGTCCGGTGAAGTTTAAAGATGGCGCTGATCGTTAAGCCCGTCTACCTGAAACGCTGGATCGAACCCGCGGCTGTAGGCCGCTGAATAGGAGAAGTCACGTATGAAAAAAATATTACTTTCCTGTGCTGCACCGTCGTTGTTGTCTCTGATGATCGTGAGTGTTTCGGCAGCTGGCGACAAGACCACCGTAAATGGGTGGGTGGCCGATTCGAAGTGTGGCGTCAAAGGCGCCATGGCTGGCCAGGAAGCATGCACAAAGAAATGCCTCGCCGCGGGCGCAAGCATGGTTGTGGTCACCGACGGCGACCAGAAAATCCTGACGGTGGATAATCCGGATGCCTTGAAAGGACATGAAGGTCATCACATTGCCGCCACTGGAGAAGTCACCGGCGACTCCATTCACGTCGAGAGTGCGAAGATGGCGAAGGCTCCCGCAATGAAGGGCGACGAACGGACGCCGTATTAAATTCCGCGCGATACGAGGATGGGCGGCCTAAGACTTAAGACGGCGGCTTTTTCTTTACGAAACACCTTGTAGAGACGCAGCTCGCTGCGTCTTTTTTAATTAGCGGACGACGTTCTCTACTGGCGAGCTGGCGGTCGCGTAAAGTTTCTTTTCCATTCGACCGGCAAGATAGGCATGACGCCCGGCCAAAACCGCGTGTCTCATTGCTTCCGCCATTAACACCGGCTGCTGGGCGGCGGCGATGCCTGTATTCATCAGAACCGCGTCAACTCCCAGCTCCATGGCGATCGCGGCGTCGGATGCTGTTCCGACTCCCGCGTCCAAGATTAGGGGAACCCCCGTGATCATCTCCCGCAAAATGCGGATATTCGCGGCGTTCTGAATGCCCAATCCGCTGCCGATAGGCGCGCCCAAAGGCATGACTGCGCTGGCTCCAGCGTCAACGAGCCGCTTCGCAAAAACAATGTCATCAGATGTATAAGGGAGAACGGTGAAGCCTTCCTTTACCAAAACGCGAGTGGCCTCGAGGGTCGCTTGAATATCTGGATAAAGGGTAGGTTGATCGCCGATCACTTCGATCTTTACCCAATCGGAAATACCCACTTCGCGCCCAAGGCGTGCGGTTCGGATAGCCTCGTCCGCGGTGTAGCAACCTGCGGTGTTCGGGAGCAAGAAATATTTCTTGGGATCGATGAAGTCGAGCAAGGACTCTTTGCTTCGATCGAGATTAACGCGGCGGACCGCTACCGTAACCATCTCAGCGCCGCTGGCCTCGAGCGCTCGAGCCGTCTCTTGGAAAGAGCGATATTTTCCGGTGCCGACGATGAGGCGGGAATGAAAATTGCGTCCCGCAATAAATAGTGGATCTGACATGCTTTTATTGTAATGAAAACCATATCCCAATGGAGTGGCTGCGTCCGCCGTTCTCACTGCGCAAAGCCAAAAACAATTTCGGGCGTCAGGCTCGCTGCTCGGTCGTTGTTGAGACGAAAATCCCCGCCCTGTCTCTCCAAAAAGCGGGAGAGACAAGGGAAGGGGCAGCGTGGCGTTAATTCGACGTGATAGAGCCCCGAGCGATGGGGGTGGGTGCGTGATCACCGGCTCACGTTGCTGAAGACGATTCACCAGAGATCGCCTCAGGAGCCACTTACTTCACCATTCTTGCTGGAAAGGTTACGAAGCGCCGCTTTCCGATGCTCTGTATCGCAAGGATGCCCTGGTTTCCACCTGCGCTCGTGACCACCGTATCGATTTCGAATCCGTTGGTTGACACCACGAAGTTCACGACCACCGTCGGGCGACCGTCGGTAAAATTAAGGGTAAAGGTGCCAGTACAATCTGGGTTTACGGTATAGGTGCCGGTTGCGGGAGGGTGAGTAAAGTTGGAAACTTCTACTCCGTTGATAGTAACCGAGTCAATCTGTGTTAGTCCCCCGTCGGGTTTGCCGTCAAAAGTGGTCATTGCAACTCCGAATTGGGGGCCCACCGGCGTCATCGGTGCCCCGGCGAGTTTTTGCCCTTGCAGTCTAAAAGCGTAAGTACCTGGATCAGACCCACCTGTGGGCCGAAAGCTATGACCGTGATCTCGGCGACGTGCTCAAAATGGAGAGCGACATTGCTGGAATTGTAGCGACGGAAACCAGGCTCACGCTGTCCGAGGAGGCCAACCTACGGTTGGCGGCAGCAACTCGGATGGACCCAGAGGCTCATGACGCTTATCTACAAGGGCTGGTGGGTTGGAACCAGCGAACCCGCGATGGATTCTTGCAAGCAATCGCAAATTTCCAGCGCGCCAGCCAATTGGATCCGAACTTCGCTAGCGCTTTCGCGGAACTCGCACGTGTCTATTCGCTGGCTCCGATCTTTGCAGGAATGCCAGCTGCGACGGCTGCTCCCAAAGCTCTTGAGGCTGCCGACCGAGCGCTTCGCCTGGACCCAAACTTGGCTGACGCTCACAGCGCGATAGGATTTGTAAAAGCGCATTATGAGTACGATTGGCCGGCGGCGGAGAGTGAGTTGCGACGCGCCGTTGAACTCGAACCTAACAATCCATACCCGCACTTTTTCTACTCCAACAGTTATCTTTCTCCACTTGGCCGTCACCAGGAAGCAATTGCCGAGATGTGGAAAGCGTTGGAGCTGGATCCGCTGTCAACACGCATGCAATCCTTTGCCGGTGTGACTCTTACCTGGGCACGGCACTATGACGATGCCGTCACGCAGTATCGAAAAGTTAATCAGCTAGATCCCAATTTTGCCCTGAATCATGAGCGGATGGCCCAGCTCTATGCCCTCCTCGCAAAGTACGAAGACGCGATTGCCGAGGAGACGAAGGCGCGCCTTCTCTCCGGCGAGCGGTCAGAAGAAGTTGGCGCGAAGATGAATACGCTGCGAAGGGCGGTGATGGCCAGAGGCGGGCGCGGGTACTGGGAGGAGGAGCTCCAGTTCTCCAAAGACGTACAAAACCCTCCGGAGGCAAACGTGGATTTCTACGGCCTCGCCCACATCTACTCTATGCTTGGAGAAAAAGACCAGGCATGCGAAAGCCTGGAAAGAGCTTATTCCCAACGGGATGAGGAAATGAGCAATCTAGCCATTGACCCGTTTTTCGATTCCCTCCGATCCGATGCACGCTTCAAGGAAATCGAGCATCGCGTCGGCATTCCAAGTCCATAGCGCGGAAACGTATGTTCACGCCGGTGGGGGACAATTATGCGGAAACTTCGATGGGCGTTGCGGACTTGCCCATCGCGCGCTGCCGGGCCCACCACCAATTCCCGGAAGCAATGACGGCTGTAATGCACATCAGCAATGCTTCGCGAACAGTTAAACGGGTTAGCAAAGCAATGCAGATCGCGATTCCGGCGAGGGCGATTGCACGCCCGAAAGGTAAACGCAGAGCTTGGGCATCCGGCCGCGTTTTCCGCAATTGGATAAGTGACGCACATATTGCGCCATAATAGAGCGCCATTGATCCGGCCGAAACTGCTGCTACCCAGAGGAAAGTGCCAGTCAATGCCAATACCCAGACCAGTACAGCGTAGATGCAAGTCGCAATTGCAGGAGTGTGATACCGCGGATGTAGCCGGCTCAGGGCATAGGGGAAGTCGCCGTAAGAAGAAAGAGCGTAAACCAAACGCGGCGCGCTCAAAATAGTGCCCGTGATATATCCGTAACTTGAAATCATAACTGCCACCGCTACCAAAAAGGCTCCGCCGTGACCGATCAATTTAATCGCGACTTCGACCAATGGCCGGTCGGTGGCGACGGTGCCGATGGCCGCAACGGTGACGAACTGAACGAGGGTGAACACCGCCGCGCAAACTAAGAGTCCTGTAGCGAGTGCGAATGGGACGGTTCGTCTTGGATTTCCCACTTCTCCCAAGGGCGCGAGCGAGTCTTCGTATCCGCCATAGACAAAAAGTAGCAATAACAGTGAGCTCAACCATGGGGTCCATCCGGGACTCACGATTTCGGATAGGTGGACGATCTGGATCTGGTGTCCGAAGCGGAACAGCCCGAAAATAATTAAGAAGGCCAGCGGCAGGATTTTTGCCACCGTGAATAGGTTAGTAAAGTTGGCTCCCCCGCGTACGCCAAAATAATTCGCAGTTGCAGGTATGGCGATCAGGACGGTGATTGCTACTGCCCGGGTCCACCCTTGTGCTGCCGAAGGAAGGAAGCTAGCGAGATATCCGACGAAAAGATTTGTGCCCGCAGCCGCGCCGCTGACCAGAGACAGCAACCAGAACCAACCGACCTGTATACCCAAGAACCGGCCAAAAGCAGTGCGGACGTAAAGATAAGGTCCGCCGGGTCCAGTGAATTGCGAGGCTACCTCGGTCATTGCGGCGGCGATAATCCCCATCACTAAAGCCGCGATTAACATCGCGAAAGGACTAGCGCGGCCAAGCGTACGCGTTAGTTCCCCAGGCACACCAAATATGCCGCTGCCGATGACGCCGTTAATCACCAGGCCCGTCATTGCCCACCGACCGATTGTTCGAATAAACGCCATGGTACAGAAAGAGGTATTCCGGTGGAGTGTATCACCGTCCAGAATTGTCGGGGTTGTGTGAGTTGGCAGCTTAGGGCGGGGAAAGTCAGCACTTCTGGCGGAAGTCAGATTTTCGAGAAGCTAGATAAACATCTCATCCTGAATCGCTCCGTTGCCGTTTCGCCGGCGCCGCTTGCCTCCGAAGAATACTTCGAAACCGGTGCTGACACCGCGAACCACGCCAGAGATATGCCGTACTGGGGACACCACGGTTTTCTTAACCAGATCTCCGGTCTCCTCGATTTTGTCCATGGTGCGGTTTACCATTTCGTCCGCTCGGATTACTTGCAAGCGGGTGCGATCAACAATGTCCGTCAGGGTCGCGTCGATTCGTACCGCTTGAGCGCGGACGATTGCGGTCGTGCTTTTGATGTCGTCGGCGACTGCCTCGACCTTAGGCTTCAACTCAAGCAGCAATGCGTGAGCCGTGCCCACGGCGGGTAGAACCGTATCCTTTACTTGAGTGGTGAGAGCGGTCACCTTGGGAAGGAGACCGCCTTGAACTTCCGTGGCCAGCGCTTCGACTTTCGCTCCTACTTTGCGGACAGCGAGATACATCGCTACTAAAATCATAGCCTGGAGAACTACGGCAGCTGCTATAGCGATAAAAATTGCCGAATCCATAGTCATTTGCATCGCCCTCTCCCGCTGTTCAAGTAGTGCAGGTTTCGCCGATTTACAGGTTCTTTGCCCCGTCGTCAGCGGTGGCGGTGGTGGTTTGGCGATAGGCCTGTTTGCCGGCTTCGACTGCCGAGCGCATCTGCTCCTTTTGCTGATTCAATACATCCTTGCCGCGGTCAACCCATTCTGATGCCTGTTCGCGAGCATCGCGTGCACGGTTGCGGACAAATTCTTTACCCTCTCCGGCCTTCGAAAGCAGGACTTCGCGAGTTTCGCTTCCGGATTGCGGTGCGAACAGAATGCCCACGACCGCTCCGATGCCCAGTCCTACCAGGAATGATGCAATGCCATTTCCATCTCTTTGCGACATAAAACCTCCGCCAAACGGCTCAATTGACTTCTCTTCGATGCTAACATCGGGGTTCGGGAAACACAATTTACAGGGACCCCGCCACGGGTCAGTGTTGAGTTCAGTGGATCGCCTCAGCGTACCGGTTGTGGCATCATGTCCCGATGACACCCACAGCCAAGAATGTGCTTGCCGCAGTGTTTTGGTTCGTGCTGGGTCACCTCAGCTGCGCAGTCATGCATCACTGGCACGACATCATGGGGAGATAGACTCGGCGATTGGAATTGTCATTCCGAAGCGCGGTGTCCGCGCGAGGAATCTGCTGTTTTACGGCAGAAGCAGATTCCTCGCCGATGGGGCTGGCTCGGAACAAGAACTTGGTTGCCGACAGTCCTACAACTGCGCGCAAACTGCCTTGGTCTCCGTATACAGCTCCAACGCGTCGTGTCCCATTTCGCGGCCCCAGCCTGATTGCTTGTATCCACCGAAGGGAAGCGCTGCGTCGAACACGTTATAGCAATTGATCCAAACCGTCCCGGCGCGGAGCTTCGCGGCTGTGCGATGAGCTTTGCTGATGTCGCGAGTCCAGACTGCCGCAGCGAGTCCGTAGATGGAATTATTCGCAGTCGGCAGAACTTCCTCGGGATCGCTGAACGGAATCGCAGTCACGACCGGCCCGAATATTTCTTCCTTTACTATTTTCATGTCGGGCTTGGTGTCGACGAGGACGGTGGGCTCGACAAAATATCCAGCGCCGCTTTTCTTTTTTCCTCCAGCGACTGCTTTTGCGCCATCGTTCATGCCCGACTCAAGATAGCCGCAAACTCGGTCCAACTGTTCTTGCGAAACCAATGGACCCATGTTCGTGGAGGCGTCAAAGCCGGGTCCGACACGAAACTCCCTGGCAACTTTCGCGACTCCATCCACGACTTCATCAAAGATGCTCTTATGGACGAAGAGGCGGGAGCCGGCGCAACAACATTGGCCCTGATTAAAGAATATTCCACTAGCGCTCCCGGGGATTGCAGCTTTCAAGTCGGCGTCCGGGAAAATGATGTTGGGAGACTTTCCACCCAGCTCAAGAGAAACTTTTTTCAAATTTCCGGCAGCAGCCTGCAAGATCAATTTGCCGACTTCGGTAGATCCAGTGAACGCAATTTTGTCAACGTCCTGATGGGCGGCCAGGGCTGCGCCGGCGGTTTCGCCGAAGCCTGGGACAATGTTCAGAACTCCATCGGGGAATCCAGCTTCCATCGCAAGTTCGCCAAGCCGCAAGGCGCTAAGCGGAGTTTGCTCAGCCGGTTTCAACACGACGGTGCAGCCCACGGCGAGAGCAGGCGCCAGCTTCCATGCCGCCATTAGAAGAGGAAAATTCCAAGGAATAATCTGGCCCACGACTCCGACTGGTTCGCGCAACGTGTAGGCGAAGTATTTCCCCCCGGCAGAGATGGGAATCGTATTGCCCTCCACCTTCGTAGCCCAGCCTGCCATGTAGCGGAAAATATCGACTGCTAAGGGAACGTCGGCAACGCGGGCAACGGTCAAGGGCTTACCGTTATCCAGGGTTTCGAGTTGAGCAAATTCTTCAAGGTGTGCTTCAAGCAGGTCTGCCAACTTCCATAAGAGGCGTCCTCGCTTTGAGGCCGACATGTTGGGCCATTTCCCGCTTTCAAATGCCTTTCTGGCGGCCTTCACGGCCTGCTCGATGTCGGCGCGATCTCCCTCGGCTATCTTGGCGAGAACTTCGCCCGTGGCCGGATTGTAGGTGTCGAACGTTTTTCCAGAAACCGAATCGACCCATTTGCCATCGATCAACATTTTTCGAGGTTTACTCAGGAATTCAGAAACGCCTTTGTGAAGTTCGGGCGATACAAGAGTGGTTGCCATGAGGTGCTCCTTTATGGCGCGTGCGGATCGTTTCCCGTAGAGGTGCGGACCAATCTTAACAAAATCCCAAGAGATAGGTAAGCGGCCTGGGGGGAACTCCTCACAAACTTCGCGTTGGAGTGGTACTCTCTCCAATGTCTGAGGCACACATGGCCCCACGGCTGATCGACAGTCTGGCGACTACTGACGAACTCTCGGAATTGTTTTCGGACGGATCGGTGCTCCAGGCCATGCTCGATTTCGAGGCAGCACTGGCACGAGCCGAAGCGAGCGTCGGAATCATGCCGCAAGCTGCCGCCGAAAAAATTGCGGCTTCGGCCAAGACTCATTTCTTCGATGCAACGGCTATATCGCATGACGCTTTGCGCTCGGGGACACCGGGCATTCCGCTGGTCAAAGCTCTTACTGAAGGGGTTCGAGCATCGGATCCCGTCGCTGCTGGGTTTGTGCACTGGGGAGCAACCAGTCAGGATGTCGCCGACACGGCGCTAGTCCTGCTGCTGAAGCGAGGACAATCCATTTTCGAACGAGATCTTGTTCGCGTCGAAAAAGCGCTGCGAAGCCTGGCTGAGGAACATGCAAGCACAGTGATGCTGGGGCGAACGCTGATGCAGGCTGCCACTCCCATCACATTCGGATTAAAAGTGGCGGGCTGGTTGGGATCGATTCAGCGAAGTCATCACCGCCTGAATGCGAGCTTCGCAGAGGCGCTCGTGATTCAATTTGGTGGTGCAAGCGGAACTCTGGCGGCGCTCGGACAACAGGGCATCGCCGTCGGACAAGCACTTGCGGATGATCTTGGTCTGATATACCCAGATGCGCCCTGGCACAGTCATCGAGACCGCTTGGCGGCGATGCTGTGCGATTGCGGAGTGCTCACCGGCTCTCTCGGTAAGATGGCGCGGGACATCAGCCTGCTTATGCAAAATGAAATAGGGGAAGTAGCAGAGCCTGGTGGAACTGGTCGCGGGGGTTCCTCTACGATGCCGCACAAACAGAATCCGATTGGGTGCTCGCTGACTCTGGCTACTGCTTCTCGAGTTCCGGGACTAGTTGCGACTTTTCTGTCGGCGATGACGCAAGAACACGAACGCGGAACTGGCGGATGGCAGGCGGAATGGCCTACTGTAGCTGCATTGATTCAGAGTACGGGACTCGCGATCGCTTCCATGGCTGAGGTGGCCGAAGGATTGTCAGTGAACTCTGAGAAAATGCGGTCGAACATCGAAGCTACTGGAGGCAGCATTTTCGCCGAGAAAGCGATGATGGTGCTCGGGCGAGAGCTTGGCCGGGATAGGGCTCACAAGTTGCTGGAAGAGGCTACTCGCAAGAGTATCGCTGAGAGTCGTCGACTTTCGGAGGTGCTTGCTGAAATACCTGAGGTGGCGACGCGTCTCGATGCTGAGACATTGCGGAGTCTAGAGGACCCGGAGAAATATCTGGGTGTAGCCGATGAGTTTCGAAAACGACTGCTGTCGATTCCAAAGCCAGATATTTCCAAGCGCGAAGCCTCCAAAAGTGAAGGGAAATAGAGAACCATGCCTTTTGCAAAAATCGGCGAGAACCGGGCGTTCTATCGGCTGGAAGGGAAGCAGGGCGCTCCGGTCCTAATTTTGTCACACTCGATCGGGGTGGACCAGGGGATGTGGGCTGCGCAGGCCGAAGATCTCGCGCCATCCTTTCAGGTCCTGCGTTACGACATTCGGGGGCATGGAGCGTCCGACGTTCCCCGCGGAGATTACTCGATCGAGCAATTGGGCCAGGATGTGCTCGGCCTCGCGTATTGTCTTGGCATCCATAAATTTTGTTTCTGCGGCATTTCGCTCGGAGGCGCAATTGGTCAATGGCTTGCGATGAACGCGCCTGATCGCCTGACCGCGGTCGTTCTCGCCAACACGTCGCCACAGTTCGGGCTTCGGGCCAATTGGGACTCGCGGCGAAAGGCAGTTCTCGAAAATGGGATGGCGGCAATTGTTGATATGGCCATGCAACGGTTTTTTTCTGCTGAGACTCTTTTGCGAGGCGACGTCCACGCGAACGCGGTCAAGTCTGTGTTGCTGGGAACTGATCCAGCGGGCTATGCGGGATGTTGTGCGGCGCTTCGGGATTTTGATAGCAGGGAACAGCTTCGTGAATTCCGAGTTCCAACTCTTTTAATCGTCGGAGATCGCGACGTGTCGACGCCATGGGAGGGCAATGGAGAAGTATTGGCTCGCGAAATTCCGGGCGTTCGCGTGGTCCGTCTACCGGCAGCGCATTTGTCCAATTTAGAGAGGCCGCGATCGTTTACCGCGGCGATGCTGGACTTTCTTCGCCCACCGAATCATTCTTCTGATCCGCTGGAGGCTGGATTCAGTGTCCGGCGAGAAGTCCTCGGGGACGCTCATGTCGATCACGCAATCGCGGCAACGAACGATATAACTCGGTACTTCCAGGAGCTAATTACGAGGTATGCGTGGGGGACGGTGTGGGCGCGTCCGGGTCTTGATCAGAGGACTCGGCGGTTGCTGACGCTGGCAATTACAGCAGCTCTCGGTCGGTGGGAGGAGTTTAGTCTGCATCTCCGCGCAGGCCTCGCTCACGAGTTGGAGCCATGCGAAGTGAAGGAAGTCTTGCTGCACACCGCAATCTACGCGGGAGTTCCAGCGGCTAATACGGGATTCCACATCGCTAGCGAAGAGATGAAAAAATTTGAAGGCCAGTTAACCAGGACGACTTGAGCGGGAAGGGCACGGCCTCCAGCCGTGACGAAATCTGTGCTAGAACGACACGACTGGAAGTCGTGCCCTTCCCGATAGATTTTGAATCCGATTGCCAAGAGATTTCGGGAATCGGCAAGCTAGCTTGCAGCCTTCTCCGGGACCTTCGCGCCCTTTTTGCGAGCTTCTGAAAGCCCGATGGCTATTGCCTGCTTGCGGCTGGTTACTTTACCACCTTTACCGCCCTTACCCGATCGAAGCGTACCCTTCTTTTCCCGGTGCAAGGCGCTCTCGACACTCTTTCCAGCGGCCGGTCCGTACTTGCGGCTGCTCGATTTCTTGGAACTCTTTTTCTTGGTTGCCATTTTATTTTCTCCCGCAACTTAGAAGAAAAATCCACGCGGCAGGTTGTGCGGGAGAAATGAACTCCGGATAAATTTCTAGCGCGCTTCCTCGATCAGTTCCTGGCACGTGATGCAGTAGCGGCTCCACGGCAACGCCTCGAGACGCTTCGCATTTATTTCTTGGCCGCAGTTCAAGCACTCGCCATATGTGCCGTCGCGAATGCGACCTAAGGCAGCATCAATGCCCTCCACAATCTTTCGCTCGTGCGCGCTCAGACGCAGCAGAATATCTTTGTCGTGCGAAATGTTCGCGCGATCGCCTTCGTCGATGCCGTAGGTTTGCTGAACCGTTCGACTCGTCTGTTGAGTCTCGGCGAGGCTGCGAAGCAGTTCTTCACGACGCGCTTCCAGCGTCTTTTTTAGCTGTGCCAGCCGTTTCTTTTCTGCCATAGGAAATTTCTTTGATTGTGACGCAGCCTCGCAGCCCCCGCGAGTCTTTCCATATTCTCATTACCTAGCCGTTTTAGTACAGACCCCCCTTGCGGGCAACAGGCCCGTGGTACTATAGCACCGCCGCCACCGCTCCGAACAAGCATTTGAGACCCACGGCGCGTTTTTTGGACCGTTGTTTTTCGCCTGGAATTGAGCGGCCTACCTCATCTATGCGACTTTTGGGTATTGACGTCGGCACCGGCGGGACCCGTGCCCTGATTATCGACGAGCGTGGGCTCATTACTTCCGCCGCAACCGAAAATCACGAGCCGTTTGCCTCTCCGAAAATTGGATGGGCGGAACAGAACCCCGAAGACTGGTGGCGAGCTTGCGGCATCGCCGTTCGCAGTGCGCTGGCGAAGGGAAATCTAACTGGCTCGGATATCGCCTGCGTCGGTTTCTCGGGCCAGATGCATGGGGCGGTTATGCTCGATGCAGCCGATAGTGTTGTGCGCCCTGCCCTGATCTGGTGCGACGTGCGCACGGAAAGGCAATGTCAGGAACTAACCGAAAAGATTGGCGCTGAACGGCTCATTCAGCTGACTTGCAATCCTCCTCTTCCGAACTTCACTCTAACCAAATTGCTTTGGGTGCGGGAAAACGAGTCCCAAAACTGGGATCGCGTGCGTTCGGTGATGCTTCCCAAGGACTACGTTAGATTTCGCCTAACTGGGGAGAAGGCCATTGATGTGGCGGACGCGTCCGGCACCCTGATGCTCGATGTTGCCCATCGCCGGTGGTCGCGTGAGGTGCTGGAGGCAGCAGCAATCAGTGAGTCATTGTTGCCTAAGTTGTATGAGTCTCAGGAGATTTGCGGACAGATTTCCGCTGCCGGCGCTGCGGCAACTGGCCTGAAGGTTGGCACGCCCGTAGTCGCAGGCGCCGGAGATCAAGCGGCGGGAGCTACGGGTATGGGCATCGTGGCGCCAGGAGCAGCCAGCGCAACGATTGGAACCTCAGGAGTCGTCTTCGCCGCCACGGATTCCCCGGCACTAGATCCCAAAGGACGGCTCCATACTTTCTGTCACGCAATCCCCGGACGCTGGCACGTCATGGGAGTAACTCAGGCAGCGGGGCTCTCGCTGCGGTGGTTTCGGGATCAGTTTAGCGCTGGCCCCGAGGACGGACGCGATCCCTATGAGCGACTGTCTCAGGAAGCATCGACGGTTCCAGCCGGAGCCGACGGCCTCTTGTGGACTCCCTACCTGATGGGAGAGCGCACGCCGCATTTGGACGCAAACGCACGGGGCGCTCTCGTAGGGTTGACCGCATCGCACACTCGGGCACATGTAATCCGCGCTATTCTCGAAGGAGTTGCTTTCAGTCTGCGAGACACGTTTTCGATCTTCAAAGAAATGGGTGTGCCGGTAAAAAACATTCGTTTGGGCGGCGGCGGAGCGCGATCAGCGGTTTGGAGGCAAATCCAGGCCGATGTTTACGGCCAACAGACCGAGATTGTGGAAGCAGAAGAAGGAGCAGCATACGGAGCCGCGATTCTTGCCGGAGTGGGAGCCAGAGTATGGCCTTCCGTGGATGATGCCTGCAAGGCCGTAGTGCGGGTTGCTACACGCATCTCGCCGAATCAGTCCCGTGTTGCAACCATGAACGCACTTTATGCGGCCTATCGTCGCGTATATCCCGCTACGAAGTCCATCTTTGATTCGGGAATTAATTGATAGATACGTGGCGAGGAATCTTGCTATGTACTTTCGCGTACTCACTTGTTCTCCGATCATGATAAACAGGCAATCACCGAAGATCCGGTTACAATTTACATATAAATCCTGGGAGCCACGAAGCCTTCGGAATGGAGAACCAGAAGATAGTTCCAGATAGGCGAAACGGGTTGCGCTACAAAATGCGCACCCCCGTCTTTGCGATTTTCGACGGCGTCGGCAGCGGCATGATTCTGGACCTCAGCGAACAGGGTCTATCGATGTTGTCTCCAGCGGCAGTCGAGCCCAACCGGACAATCCCCTTGAAGCTTAATCTTTCGGAACCGACAACCTGCCTGGAGACCACTGGCTATGTGGCTTGGGCGGATACGCTTGGACGCGCGGGGATTCGATTTTCTGAGTTACCCGAGGAAGGTCGCATTCGCTTGCAGCAGTGGCTAACCATCCACGCCAACGAACCCAGCACTAAAGCACCGAAATTTACCCTCGACGATTCAATTCTGGCGGAACTGAAAACCAGCTCATCCGAAATTTCAACCGATCGACCCCGGACTTTATACTTGGAAGGCGAACCTAACCCGAATGGGAAAAATGACAACGGATCAACTTCAACGGTTCAATTCGAATTCAAGTCTCTTGGACTAAACCTGGATGCTGCCTTGCAAGAAGTTGTGGAACGCGCTCAGGTGCTGACTCGAGGCACCGGGGCGGCGGTGGCTCTCGCCAGCAATGGTTCACTGACCTGCAGGGCCAGTGCGGGTACCGCGGCACCCGCCTTAGGCGTAACCGTGGACGTCAATAATGGTTTCTCCGGGGGATGCATTCGCACCGGGAGGACCCTTCGTTGCGACGATGCCGAAACAGACCCTCGCGTGGATGCAACGGCGTGCAAGCGGCTAGCCGTTCGGTCGATTATTGCTGCCCCTATCCAATACGACCGTCAGGTCGTAGGATTGCTGGAGGTATTTTCCACGCAGCCGTTTGCTTTCGATGAGGGAGACGTTGCCGTGGTCGAACGCTTGGCGAGAACGGCGCTTCTGAGCGTGTCTCAAAACGCGCAATCTAAACGATAATGTTGAGCCAACCTATCGTAGCGTCGAGTGCCGCCGGTTCACGGGCGAGAACTCAGACCGCCGATGAGTGCAAAACTGCTCTCGCTGCTGAAACATTGCGCGCCGGGGACTCGATTAGGGTGCAAGTCTTGGGTTCCAGCATGCTCCCTTCAATCTGGCCGGGGGATGTTGTCAGTATCGACAAGGCCTTCGTCGGTGAGATCATTGCCGGTGACATCGTTGTATGCGAACGCGATGATCGGCTTTTTGTTCACCGACTTCTGGGGAAGTCCGAATCGAAGGATGGGATTCATTGGGAGACGCGAGGAGACTCGATGCCTCAAAATGATCCCCCGTTTTCTGAGGGTCAACTGCTCGGCCGCGTCTCCGTTATTTTTCGCGATGGCCGTGCCGTTATTCCAACGCGCACTCGCTCTATGCTCGCTCGTTTTCTCAGTTGGACGATCTGCCATGTAGACTGCGTCAGAAACCTAGCTTTGCGTCATCATGCACTCCGCGCGAAACAAGCGTCCGATCCGCTTCGGGCTCGATATCGATCAATGCCAGCTGAACTTCTGTCCGTGGCCAACGAGAAGAGTGGTTAACCCCACGCTAGTCTTACCGCCTGTCGTAACCAACATCGGCGGAATCCCAATTGCGCTCTTCGTGGACGATCCCGCTTTCGTCCAGATTCTTCAGAAGCGCTACGCAGGCTTCGTCAATCCGACCGGCGATTTTCAGTTTCGGATCAACATAGAATTAGCCGAAGAAGCCGCGGAATTTCAGCACACCGAAGACTTAAAAGTGAAAAGGGAAGGCGCCCTATGGACGTTCCGCAGAGGCGATTTCCGGGCGGAATGGAACCCGGAGACGGGGAAAGGCAAGATAATTCAGTCCGCTAATCCTTATTCAGCTGATGCAGTCTTACGAATCGTTCACACACTAATTTTGGCTCGTCAAGGCGGATTTTTGCTTCATGGCGCGAGCGCGGTGCGCGATGGGCGTGCATTCATATTCTCAGGCGTTTCGGGGGCGGGAAAGACCACTATTTCCCGGCTGGCCCCGCCGGACACCACTCTGCTGACGGATGAAATCTCCTATATAAGACCGGATGGAAACGGGTATCGAGCCTTCGGAACACCGTTCGCGGGAGAACTCGCTACGCTGGGTGAAAATGTGTCAGCGCCGGTCTCCACGTTGTTCTTCTTGGAAAAGGGTAAGGAGAATCGCGTTGAGATTGTCCCCCGGGATCAAGTGATGCGCTCGTTGCTGAGAAATATCTTGTTTTTCGCGGAAGACGCGGAGCTTGTAAACCTGGTTTTTCAGTCAGCATGCAACTTCGTGGAAAACGTTTGCATTCGCAAATTGGTTTTCTTCCCGGACCAGAGAGTTTGGGAAACCATACGTCCGGGGAACTGAACGAAACGACACACCCTTGGCACTCCCCGTTCAGCAAAAGGGGCGCACGCCGTCTCGCCGAATCAGTTCTCCATCTTCTTCAGCGCAATCATCGCCTGGCCAGATCCATGCGCGGCGGCTTTGCGATACCATTCTAACGCCTTAGCTCTGTCTTTTGGTACGCCGAAACCCTGCTCATAAAAGTAGCCAATTTTGTATTGAGCGAACGACGTGTTGTCCGCGAGCTTCACGTACCATCTCATGGCCGTCGTGTAATCCTGGGGGACGCCTTCACCAGTTTCGTACATCTGCGCAAGTCTTAACTCAGCTGTGGGTTGGTCTTTGGCAGCAGCTTCCAGGTAATATTTCGCTGCCGTCGCGGAGTCTTTGGGCACGCCACGGCCAAGGTCGTAAATCCGCGCCAAGGTAAATTGGGCCTCAACTTTTCCCTGTTTTGCGGCGAGGTCATACCATTTTATGGCGGTGGGAACATCCTTCGGAAGGCCACCACGACCTAATTCATACATGACGCCAAGAAAGTACTCGCCATCGGCATTGCCCTGCTGCGCGGACTTGTTGAACCACTTCACCGCTTCCGTGCCATCCCGATCAACTCCGTTGCGGCCAACGGCATATCTATTTCCAATTTCCGCCTGGGCGGCAGCATCTCCCGCCTTGGCTTTCTGCAGCACCGCCTCGCTAGTTTCATCACAAAATCCGCTCGCCAAAAACCCAAGCACCACACACAAGCTCAAAGCAAATCTCTTCATGGCATTCTCCACGTAGTTATTTTCCCACGATTGGCCCTTCGGCCAATGAACCTTTTAAGTGAGCGGTTACCACGGTTCGGGGCCTAGTGTTCAAATACGATGATTGAGGAGGGAGCACCAGGATCAACATCAAGGCCGAGCATTTCGTCGAACCTAACTACCCAGAAAAGCACTGTCGATATGTTCGTTGAATTCAGCTGCATAAAGGCTCGACCGTTAGGAATAGTCGTCGGGCCATAAGTACCAGTGAACGGAAGATTGGCCGTAAACCCCAAAGTTAAGGAAGATTGATCTGCATTCCCGCTCACTGGAGCAGTCGATCCAATGCCGTAAGTCAAACTACCCACGCCGGAAAGCAAGGTGGCATTTGGCGCAATCATCAGGTCGGAACCGAACGAGAATGCAGCCGGGAAGGCCAGCACCTGCGGTTCAATCTTGCCGACAGTTACTGAGGGCAACGGCCCAAGCAAGAATCCTGTATTCGTCGCCGTCGGGAAAATGCGAAGAAGTTGTGTGTTGTTGGCGGAAACGGGAGCGAAAACCACAATGTCGTTGTTGGGTTGAACGGCGTAAGTGCATACGCCGTTGAAAACGACTTTCCCCTTCTTGGTTGTAGTGCTACAAACACCTTGGTCGTTCAACCAGGTCATAGCTCCGGCACTGTTCTGGTCGTAACCAACGCTAATGATATTCCCCAAAGTGTCGAATATCGAAAGCCCTCCCACTGCTGCCTGAGGTCCAGTTCCCGGAGTCGCTCCCGACCAACTATACACAGCAGGGCCTGGTTGCATTGCGCCGCTTGCCGGGAGTGTTTGCTGAAGAGCCTGTCCGCCAAATACGGGATTCTGTGGTGTTAAGGGATCCAGCGAAATCAGAAAGAATTCCCCAGACGAAATGACATACAAACTGAAATTGAAAGTGCTTTGATCGAGAGGGTTCCCATCAAACCCCGGAATAGAGAAGCTGGCCGTGCCACGCCCGTTGGGAGAGACGTTATAAGTTCCACAGAAATTCAGTGTCCCAGACGGAGCACACAGCGGATTAGGCAGTGACACAGCTGAAGCGCAGGGTGAACTGCCAAACTCGTTAGGGTAGCAAGACAAGACGCCGCTATCGTTTACATCCACTACTCCCGCCGCAATTGTCGGATTAGGGTTAAAGGTGGATGGCGGCAGAAAGGTCATAGCCCCGACACCTGCTATAGGGTCGCCTGCAGAATCGCGGCCGGCAAGATTGAACGCAAACCGGGCATTCAAAGCAGAGGTTGCGAAGGCCGAGGGAGTCTGCAGTTCCAGGACACCAGAACCGCGAATGCCGTTGGCGTCAGACTCGATGAAGCGAGCCTTCGCATTCGAGGATTCCACGGCGAGTGTGAACGTATAACTTGGCCCACTAACTGGATTGATTGTAAAAGTGCCGCGCCCATCCGCATTGACCGTGTAGGTGCCGCTAAAGGCTTGGGCGACAATTGGTCCTCCAGCGCAGATGGGATCCGTCGCGCCGAGACCACAATTGATATCTTCCACTCCGCTCGTCAGATTGCCGTTCCCGTCAGCGACGAAGCTACCTGCGGCCAGATAAGGTCCAACCGAGTCGAATCCCTTAAACAAGAATGCGTATTGTCCAGTCAACCGGCTGTTATTTGTCGGGACAATTGTCACCACGGCTGAACCGATCTTTGTATGATCTGAATTCAAAGTAGCAGTTACGTTCACGCTTGCGGGGCTCGGTATCACAGCAGGAGCCTCGTAGAACGCAGTGCCTCCAATTACCTGTGAAATCATGCCGCAGGCCGCACCAGCACATCCGGCGCCCGAAACGGTCCATGTGACGGCTGTGTTAGGCGTACCCGTGACAGAGACGCTGAACTGCTGCCCAGCATTTATCGACAACGAAAGCGGGGTCGGCGAGACTGACACAGCAACGATTGGCCCTACGGCGATTGCTGCCGTAGCAAACTTCGACGTATCCACAGCCAAGGCGGCTTTCACGGTCACATTCAGCGTAGATGCCACGCTGGCTGGCGCAGTGTAAAAGCCAGAAGTAGTGATGGTCCCGCACGCAGACCCGGCGCATCCGGCCCCGGAAACGCTCCACTTAACCGTCTGAGAGAAAGTACCCGTTACTGACGCGGAGAACTGTTGAGAGGTTCCGACAGCCATTTGAGGATTGAACTGTGCGATCGTGACTGCGATCACCGGTATCAGTTGAACTGTCACCGAAGCCGCCGCCGACGGGGTGGCCTGAGAAGTTGCAGTGATAATCACAGACTTGGTACTGGAAAGAGGCGCAGGCGCCGTGTACAAACCGCCTTGCGTGATTGTGCCGCAGTTTCCTGCGCAGCCGGCCCCACCAATGCTCCACATTACGGCCGTGTTCGCCGGTCCTACAACTGTCGCGGAGTATAGCTGCGAAGCACCTGCGTTTAACTGGAGAGGGCCTGTGATGCTAACGGTTGTTCCGCCTGATCCCTGTGACACGCTCGGGTTGACCGTTATTGTGTCCGAGCCTGTGCTGGACCAATTTGTGATGGAAACCGCCGTAATTGTTACAAGAATAGGACTGGAGATATTCGACGGAGCGGTGTAGACGCCAAAAGAATTTATGCTGCCACAGCCAAAACCGGAACAACCAACACCAGAAATGCTCCAAAAGACTATCACGCCGACGCCGCTCCCGTTGGTAGCGGAAAACTGCTGCGTTGTTCCCGCGGTCATGGCAGCTATTGGCGTCGGTACAGCCATAACGGCGAGAGGGCTACCGGCGGCAAAGGTCGCAGTAACCACGATAAGAGCAATCACGATCCCCGGAACTAGCTTTCTGGCAATGCTGGTCATAGGTGGCCACCACAATCCTTGACTCGAAAATCTATGATTCGAACATCCCCGGCGGAAACCACCGGGGACGTGCCGAGGTAACTAGGTTCTACTTTCCCGACGCTTGGGCGATTGCGGTCGGGGGTACCGTAGTCGAAGCACCAGTGGATGACGAAGCGGGCATTTCCATGGCTATAAGTTCCTTGATAGTCTTGGCGTCTGCCGCTCCGCTGAAAAAGTGACCGTTGACAAAGAAACTAGGCGTTGCCGTTATGCCCAGCCGTTGTCCCTCTTCCAGGTCCTTTTTTATCCCAGCGGCCTGCGAACCGGAATCCAGGCATGTATCAAACTTAGCCTGGTCGAGCTTCAGGTCTCCTGCTTGCTTTTTTAGGCTTGGAAGATCTGTTTGGTGGCTGGTAAAGAGAAGGTCATGATATTCCCAATACTTTCCTTGCTCACCGGCGCAGCGCGCGGCTTCCGAAGCTTTTTCCGCGTCTTTATGCATCGGGAGCGGAAAATCCTTGAAAACCACCGCCAGTTGGTTTCCATATTCCTTTTCGACAGCCAGCAGGGCCGGATTTACTTTCGCGCAATAAGGGCATTGGTAATCCGCAAATTCCACCAATGTTACCGGGGCGTCCTTCGAGCCGCGAACATTGGCGCTTTGTGCATCTACATCGGCTGCCGGTGGGGCGAGCATGATCTTGATGTTGGCCTTGGCTCGCAGAGCCTCGACGTATGCTGCGCGCGCCTTACTGCGGCGGAGATCGCGGATGTGATCCCGAATCTGATCCTTGACGGCTGAAAATGGTTGGGTCTCTTTGTCCAGACCTTCGTAAAAGACCTCGAGCTGATCGTCGGTCGGGTCCTTTATTCCCTTGTAAGCTTCTTTCTCCAGTAACTGATCGACTGTCAACCCTGACTTTTTCGCCTGCTTTTCCAGAAGTTGATTGTCAATGAATTGATCGAGCACTTTACGTTCGCTTTGGTACATCGCATAGCGCGCTTGCAACAAATCTCCCGCTGCTTTCTTTTCAAAATCTGCGGCAGTCACATCTGTCCCGCCTACCTTTGCAACTACGGCATTGTTATCTTGATTGTTCTGTTGTGCGGCTGAGTTTACCGTGAAGGTAGCGGCTAAACCTATGATGAGTGCGGAAAACGTGGAAACATATTTCATTTGCTTAACTCCCCCCGAAGTTAGACGATTGAGATTTAAAAACCGCGCCAGGTTTGGTAGAAATTGCCGCTCCTGGCGCGACAAGAAAACTGCAAAAACCGAATGGCGAACGGAAGTCCATCCGCCATTCAGGAACAGAACTTACTTGGTTGCTTCTGCATTGCAACTGCATTGACCAAATCCGCTACCGAGCCGAATCGTGAAAGCGCAATCGTTTTGCAGAGTGCTGAGTTCGGTCCCGCTCAGCAATTCTTCGTCGCCGCGATCTTCGGTAATCGGGAACGCAGTGCCGACCTTGTTCTGCACATGAGTGACCCAAGAGTCGATCTCTGGAACGGGTTCGTAGGTGGTGGGATCGCACGTACCAGTGTAGACGCTGGAAACGATCTGGATCACGCCTTCGTTAGGCACAACGCGGGTCAGCGTGTTGCCCAGAAGATCTTTCTGGACGTTCTCGTGTACCAGGCCGTTATAGCTGACCGGGCAACCGCAGCATTCCGCGAGTTGCTGGTCCGCCGCGTACACATAGATCATGGCGCACTCAATTGGGGCGACTGATCCATGCTCAGTGAACCGCAACGTTGCCGGTGGGGCTCCCGAGGTGGTGTTGTTGGCGAAATAGTTGGTGGTGAATACTTCACCTTCTTGAGCTGCGGCAACGCCGGCTACCATGGCGATGACCAGAGCAATGGCTAATACGGGCAGAATACGACAGATTACTTTCTTCATTGAGGATCCTCCTATTTGAGGCGCTGCCGGCTGGGGGGAGGAGGACAATTCAGCTGAGGACGCGCAGTCAGAACAATAGCTTTTATCTAAATCTTTACAATCACCCTTGTGGCCTAGTCAGAATCACTAGATGCATAAGCTAATGCGATTGGGTTAGCTCGGCAATTACCCAATCGCATTAGCCGAAAGAACTAGTCCGGGACAACGGATTTGTGTGTTCGGAAATAGGGCGTTTTTGCGGATCGAGGTAAACACGAGGTATCGACTTGAAAAAAATGGGGCCGGGTTGGCAGGGACGCCGCTCCTAGCCCCGACAAACACTAAGGGGAAACCGAATGGCGAACCGAAGTCCGTCCGCCATTTGTGGATAGAATTTACTTGGCCCCAGCTTCTTTATTGCAAGTGCATTGACCAAATCCGCTACCGAGCCGAATCGTGAAGGCGCAATCGTTTTGCAGAGTGCTGAGTTCGGTCGAGCTCAGCAATTCTTCGTCGCCACGATCTTCGGTAATCGGATACGCAGTGCCGACCTTGTTCTGGATGTGAGTGAGCCAGGAGTCGATCTCTGGAGCGGGTTCATAGGTCGTGGGATCGCAAACGCCAGTGTAGACGCTGGAAACGATCTGGATCACGCCTTCGGTTGGCACATTACGGGTTAACGTGTTGCCCAGAAGGTCTGTCTGGACGTTCTCGTGTACCAGGCCGTTATAGCTGACCGGGCAACTGCAGCATTCCGTGAGTTGCTGATCCGCCGCGTAGACATAGATATTGGCGCACTCTATCGGGGCGACTGATCCATGCTCAGTGAACCGCAACGTTGCCGGTGGGGCTCCCGTGATGTTGTTGGCGTAATAGTTGGTGGTGAATACTTCCCCTTCTTGAGCTGCGGCAACGCCAGCTACCATGGCGATTACCAGAGCAATGGCTAATACGGGCAGAATACGACTCATTACTTTCTTCATTGAGGATCCTCCTAGACTACAGCGCTGCTGGCTGGCGGGGGAGGGGACAATTTCAGCTGGAGCGAGCGTCGCGGAGAACTTTAGCTAAACTTTTCGTCTTTGCAATTACCCATCTGGATTAGTCGTGGTACTAGGGGTGAAGCCCAGTGGATTCAGCAAGAGGTTTTCCTTGTAGGTAGCCAAAAGAAGTAGGCCAGACTCCTTACACCCGCAGCTCGACTCTGATGTTCCGAGCCTCGGTAGCATTTCTCCACGGTAATCGGGCAAAAAAAGAATGGCGAACAGAGGACGCCCGCCATTCGAACATTAGGAGCTACTTGGTTGCTTCCGGATTGCACTTGCAAACACCGAACCCGCTGCCAAGCCTGGTCGCATAGGTGCAATCCGCCTCCAGAGTAGCAAGTTCCCCATCGGAGAGATCTAAAGGAGTATTTCGAGTTTCGGTTATCGGGAATGTCGTGCCGACTTTGTTTTGGATGTGGGTCGTCCAGGCGGTGAATCCATATTCAATGTCTATTACGTTCGTGGGATCGCAAGTGTCACGATCTAAGCCGGAAACGATCTGGATTACGCCCTCGTTTGGTACCACCCGAGTCAAGGTATTGCCAAGAAGATCGGTCTGAACGTTCTCATGCACCAGACCGTTTGCACTTACGGGACAACCGCAGCATTCCGCTAGTTGCTGATCTGCGGCATAGACGTAGATCATGGCGCACGTATTCTCGTGGTTAGGATCGTCGCCATGATCCCAAGTGAACCGCAGCGTCGCAGGCGGTGCTCCGGGAGTGGTGTTGTTGGCGTAATAGTTGGTGAAAAAATACGGGGGAATGTTCTGCGCAGAGGCAACGCCAGATGCCATTGCCGTTACCAAAGTGATCGCCAGGATGGGCAGAATATTACGCGGTACTTTTTTCATTGAGGACCTCCTGTTTGAGGCCTAGTCTAGTCACTGCTGGTGAAGCTAGTGACTGGCTAGGTCGAATCACCGACAAGATTGCGACGAAGCGAATGGCGAGCGGAATTCCGTCCGCCATTCGAGTTTAGGATTCCGTCCTACACGACTGGCGGCGGCAGCTTCGATCCATCCGAGTTGCAAGTGCAAGCGCCAAATCCGCTACCCAGCCGAAGCGTGAAAGCGCAATCGTCTTGCAGAGTGCTGAGCTCGAACGAACTCAGCAATTCTTCGTCGCCACGATCTTCGGTAATCGGGAACCCAGTGCCGACTTTGTTCTGGATGTGAGTGAGCCAGGAGTCGATCTCTGGAGCGGGTTCATAGGTCGTGGGATCGCAAACGCCAGTGTAGACGCTGGAGACGATCTGGATCACGCCTTCGTTAGGCACAACGCGAGTTAGCGTGTTGCCCAGAAGGTCTTTCTGGACGTTCTCGTGCACCAGGCCGTTATAGCTGACCGGGCAACCGCAGCATTCCGTGAGTTGCTGATCCGCCGCGTAGACATAGATATTGGCGCACTCTATCGGGGCGACTGATCCATGCTCAGTGAACCGCAACGTTGCCGGTGGGGCTCCCGAGGTGGTGTTATTGGCGTAATAGTTGGTGGTGAATACTTCCCCTTCTTGCGCTGCGGCAACGCCAGCTACCATGGCGATTACCAGAGCAATAGCTAAAACGGGCAGAATACAACACACTACTTTCTTCATTGAGGATCCTCCTAGACTACAGCGCTGCTGGCTGGTGGGGGAGGGGACAATTTCAGCTGGAGCAAGCGTCGCGGAGAACTTTAGCTAAACTTTTCGTCTTTGCAATTACCCATCTGGATTAGTCGAACATTAGTGGGAACCAGTAGTTGGACCAGTAAGTTACGCCTCTAGTACTCAGCCAAAAGAAGTAGGCCGAGCGCTAGTGGCGGGATTCGATTGCGTCGGAAGCGCCAGTGCGTGCGATTGAAGATCAGCAGTGCAGAGTGGGGTGAATGGGCAGGCGGAACGCGCCTGCCCTTTTCAGCGATGGAGCTATTTCACTGCTTCGGTATTGCAAGTGCAGACCCCAAATCCGCTACCGAGCCGCATCGCGTAGGAGCAGTCCGCTTCCAGAGTGGCGAGCTCGCCGTCACTGAGAAGCTCTTCATCCCCGCGCGATTCGGTAATCGGAAACCCAGTGCCAACCTTGTTCTGGACGTGGGTGACCCAGGAGTTGATCTCTGGAACAGGTATGACGTTAGTGGGATCGCAATAGCCAAGAATACCGACGGACTCGTAAAGTCCGGAAACTATCTGGATCACGCCTTCGTTGGGTACTACCCGAGTCAACGTGTTGCCCAAAAGGTCTTTCTGTACGTTCTCGTGCACCAGACCATTCAAGCTGACCGGGCAACCGCAGCACTCAGCCAGTTGTTGATCCGCGGCATAGACGTAGATCATCGCGCACGTTTCCGCGTAATCTAGTGCAGTGTTAACGCCTGGGACTTCGCTTTGTTGTTCGGTGAAACGCAGCGTGGCAGCTGGCGCGCCGGCGGTAGTGTTGTTGGAGAAATAATTGGTGGTGAATACGTCAATTTGTTGAATGTTATCTTGCGCGGACGCCACTCCGGCTGCAATGCCGATCACCAGGACCACGGCCAAAGCGGGCAAAATAGAAGACAGGGCCTTTTTCATTGAAGGAATCCTCCTGCTTAAACGCTTTCGGCTCGGGGAGAGGACAATTTAGCTGAACGCGCACGATAAGGACTGTAGCGCCAATCCGCATCTTTACAATTATCCGTGTGGCTTAGTCCGCATTTTCTGATGTTTTTCAGTGGGATGACTGTGAGTCTTCTTGGCGACAAGGAGGGAATGGCGAGCGGAAGCCACTCGCCATTTCAATTCACAGAGTCTATTTCACTGCTTCCGTATTGCAAGTGCAAACACCGAATCCACTGCCGAGCCGTATCGCGTAGGAGCAGTCCGCTTCCAGCGTGGCGAGCTCGCCGTCACTGAGAAGCTCTTCATCCCCGCGCGATTCGGTTATTGGAAACCCAGTGCCGACTTTGTTTTGAACGTGGGTAACCCAAGAGTCGATTTCTGGAGTAGGTTCGAAGCCGGTGGGATCGCAAATGCCTTCGGTACCGCTGGAAATGTAAGCCCCGGAAACGATTTGGATCACGCCCTCGTTGGGTATTACCCGAGTCAACGTATTACCTAGAAGGTCTTTCTGCACGTTCTCGTGTACCAGGCCGTTAATGCTGACGGGGCAACCGCAACACTCCGCCAGTTGTTGATCTGCGGCATAAACGTAGATCATGGCGCACTCTTCGGTGGTGGAATATTCTTCGCCCGCGCCTGTCGCGATCTGGTTCTCGCCGTTTTCAGTGAAACGCAGGGTGGCGGCCGGCGCGCCGGGTGTAGTGTTGTTGGAGAAATAGTTAGTGGTGAATACGTCAATCTGTTGAATGTTATCTTGCGCGCAGGCAACTCCAGCTGCCATGCCGACCACTAGGGCAACCATCAAAACAGACAAAATAGAACCCAGATTTCTCTTCATTGAGGGAATCTCCTGCTTGGGCGCCCTCGGCTCGGGGAGAGGACAATTCAGCTGAACGCGCAGTCAGAACTGTATCTTCAATCCTGATCTTTACAATTATCCGTGTGGCTTAGTCCGAAGAATCGCGAGAAGAAGTTCGCTGCAAAAGCAACTATTGTTCTTGAATCACCGAGGGCGCAATGACAACTAGCTACTGATTCTGAGGATCAGGAGCAGGAGAATCTGCTGCAGGAGAATCTGGCGGGGCATTTGCTGCTGGCCCGGACGAGGAATCCGATGGTGGTGCAGGCGTTCGAAGCAGGCCTTTCGCAGCCAAGTCCGCATATTTTTGCTCAAACTCTTGCATGCGCGCTGCTTTCATGTTCTCAACCTCCTGCATGAACTGAGCTCTCTTCTCTTCCGCAGACTGTTCTGCTCCAGCTGGGGCCGGTGTCCTCTGGAAAGACCGTGTCGGCGCGGAGCTTTCCGCAATTTCAGTGGGTTGATCGCCTTGAGTTAACACGATTTTCTCGAGAGTATTCGAGGAGTTTTCAGATCCCAACATCACATAATTAAACTTAGTTCCGTTCAATAGCGTCGCCAGGACATCCCTTACTGGACCTGGTCCGATATTGGTGAACACGGGCTCTGTAGCACTTCTGTTAGGGAAGTCAATCGTCGCCCCTGTCTTTGCACTTACTTCGTGCAGCACATCGCTGAGGCTAATGTTCTCCGCCGAAATGGTCAGCAACCCGCCTTTGTACGTAACCTTGGCGGCGGGAAGAACCGGCTCGGTTGCAACAGGCGCTGCAACTGAATCCGCAGCCGTGCAGACTTCGATGATTCCGTCCGGGATACAATTCATCGGGGGATTTTGCGCCTGCACTTGAGGTGCTATGGACAATCCAAGCCCGACTATAAACACCGAGAAACTGGAGTGGAGATTTACCATTGTCGCTGAGCGCGCCTTAATCATAAAACTACTCCCCCCGGACAAACCCCTCTTCTCAGGATACCTCACCAGAAGAGCAAAACATTGACATTTTGCAGCATTTTGCGAATTTGTCGTCACTAAAATACAGGGGAGGGCAGAAACAGCGGGTCAAAGGTCCCTCCGTCCGGCCAACGAAAACAAACGGTACAGGCACCTAACCACTCTCCAGTAGAACATTCGCCCTGCATGCCCCACAATAGTGCGAGTGTATTAGCCTACTGGGTTAGTCCTTCCCCGCTAAAATCTCATAGTTCGATTGGATTAAGCCAAATAACCAGCTTCGGAAGTCGTTATAATGATGAGGCAAGGCTAAGTTTAGGTTACTTGGGTTACTTTGATGCTTGACACAAGGCGGTCCGGAATGCCAAGCTTTACTTTCTTCCTCCCCCAAGAGCGTAGTCCGTCTCCCAGGCTTTCGGAAAAGTAGCTCGAATACGAATTTGGATTCGCGCTAGTGTGACGGTTAGTTTTTGGATTAGGTTCTTCCACGGATTGTCCTTGGAGCCGTGGCCATGGTTTCCCCTCCCCTAGTTTCGGATTCTTGCAGCTAAGAGCCGGAAGCTGTATCGAACTTCAATGCTGGTTGAAGGAGTGCGCCGTGCCCATTGGAATATCAGAACCGGGATTTCTGCTTGTGGATCCCACGTTAATCCCTCTAGCCTGCAACGCTGAGGCGGTTCAGATCCTGACGTTCCCCAATGTTCCGGAAAAGATAAAGCGGCTTGATGTTTTTTTATCCGACAAGATTCGCGCGGGACTGGTCGACCGCCAATCCCAGCGGTCGCTCGATTTCGTAAAGGAATTCAAATCCGGCAGACGGCGATACATCTGTCGCACTTTCCGTTTGGATTGCAACAATAATGGTAACCAACCATCGCTTGGCGTGTTGTTGGAAAGATATTCCTCGAGCACCGCGGCATTGTCACAGCTGACCAAGCAATTTGATTTGACCGTCCGCGAACGCGAGACGGTAGAACTTTTGCTTCAGGGTTTAACCAGCAAGGAAATTGCGACCAGGATGAATATCAGTCCAAATACAGTGAAAGCGTTCCTTCGCCTGGTCATGGTCAAAATGGGAGTTTCAACTCGCTCGGGTATCGTAGGCCGGGTCATCGGCTCGCAAGCTTAGGGCTTCCCCATAGGATCGGGACTAATCCATTCGAACAGTTTACGGACCGCACTATTCGGGCGATGATCGTGGACCGTGAAGCAAACCTCGGAACACGAACGCCGGCGTTACGCCAGATTCCCCCAAACCCTCGAAATTGAAGCCTCCAACGTTCCACCTTCGTCTTCCAAAGGACATTCTAAACCATTGCCGGGAAGGGCTTTAAACGTGAGTCGCGGCGGATTCTGCCTGGTAACTCAAAAGCCGATTGACCGTTCTTCCCTAATGCTCTGTCACATAGGCGTCTCCGAAGGAATCCCCACGATCCCGACCTTGGCCTTGGTTCGCTGGACCAAAAAGCAGAATGTAGACGACGATAGTTACCTTTCGGGCCTTCAGTTCGTATTCTAGCCTGCCGCAAATCTTGATTTTTCTGTGGATTGATATACCACTGTCGTGCTAGCCTTTATAGGCTAGTCCAATTGGCTAGGCTATATAGGCTAATACTCTCTGTTTAGGAAGTAGAGGCCATTCCCAAACTAAAGAGCTAACCCTAAAGTGGCAGGCAGTTCGGATTAATCCAGTCTTCTCCCCCAAGACCGACGGCGAACGAGTTCTATGGCGAACGCGGTTTTCAGGGGCGAAAGAGCACGACTCAAAGTATTCGCGGCGGCCTTATCGCTGGCATCTTTGATTGCGACCCAGGCTGGATGCGGGGGGACCCCCAAGGCCTACCAAACTGCCACAGGCGAGCGCCATTCCTTAGCATCGCTAGTTATCGCGCCGGCCAATCCCGTCGTCGCCGTGGGTGACAGCGCGCACTTTGTGGCGACTGGGATTTATGCTGACGGAACCAAACAGGACCTCTCATCCACTGTTACGTGGGCCAGTGCCAATCCAGAAATAGCGCCGATTGATAAATCTGGCACTGCCGTTGCGAAGAAATCGGGAAGCACTCTTATAACGGCGGCTTCAGGTTCGATCAGCGGAGCCGCCACTCTTACAATTCCGCCACCGTCTCTGGTTTCGATTAACGTCACGGCGCCGAGTCTTTCAATTCCGAAAGGCAATACTGAGCAACTGAGTGCAATTGCCAACTACCTGGACGGCACTACCATCAACGTCACTAGCACTGTTACATGGGCCTCCTCGGCACCCGGGGTTGTTGTGGCAAACGGAACAGGTGTGATCGCCGCGGCGACTCCGGGAACTGCCACGATAACCGCGTCCTTCGGCAACATTAGGGGTGCGCAACAGATCACTGTGGTTCCACCTATGTTGATGTCACTAGCGATCGTGCCTTCAAATCCTTCGGTGGCGAAGGGCAGCACCCAACAGCTTGGGGTCACCGGAACTTTCAGCGATGCTAGTCTTCAGGACCTTACTGGAAGCGCGGGTTGGACCGTCTCTCCCACCACGGTAGCTGCCGTTAGCGGGACCGGTCTGATCTCCACCTTGTCGACGGGATCTGCGACAATCACGGCGACTTCCGGCTCCGGTAGTGCGTCAACAACCCTCACGGTCCTGCCGGCCACTTTGGCGTCCCTGTCTATCACGCCGTCTAATCCATCCTTAACGATAGGAAGCACGAAGCAGTTGACGGCGACTGGCACCTTCAGCGACGGCACCACGCAGAATTTAACCAACAACGTTTCGTGGTCGGCCTCGTCAGCCACGGTTGCGGTGAGTAACACCGGGGTCGTGAACGCAATCACAAATGGCACAGCAACAGTCACCGCCACGTCCGGTTCAGTCAGCGCTTCGGACACGATCACGATTTCCGGAACAAGCCTGACTTCGATTGCTATCTCGCCTTCAAATCCGTCGATGGTAAAAGGCGCGACCCAACAACTAATCGCCACCGGCACCTTCAGCGATGGCACGACTCAAAATCTAACCGGCAGCGTTACATGGACAAGCTCGGCCGGAAACATAGTTTCAGTCAGCACCGGTCTTGCAAGTGCAGCGGCAGTAGGCACGGCTTCGATTACGGCAACATCCGGCGCCATCAGCGGATCCGATGTGATTACGGTTTCCGCAGCATCGCTGGTTTCGATTGCTGTTTCGCCCTCCAATCCTGCGGTCATCAATGGCAGGAGCAAACAGCTGACGGCGATGGCAACTTACAGCGATTCCAGTACGCAGGATATTACCGCCTCAGCCTCATGGAGTACCTCGAACCCGAGCGTGGTGAACGTAAGCGGCTCGGGTCTTGTTTCCGCCCAGGCTCCGGGTACTGCGCCGGTCAAAGCTACCTCTGGTTCCGTCAGCGGTTCCGCCATGATCACGGTTTCGCCGCTCACTTTGGTTTCGATCGCTATTGCGCCTCCTAATCCGTCCATTCCCAAAGGCGAGACACAGCAGCTGGTGGCGACTGGAAGCTACAACGATGGCAGCACGCAAGATATTTCCAGCCAGGTCAGCTGGAGCAATACCGCTCCCAACATTGTCGCCTTGAGTGGTTCTGACCCCATCAATATCACGGCTCAGAACCTTGGGATCGCAGTACTCACAGCCACCTCCGCGGGCGCAGCTGGTCCCATCAGCGGATCGACCAATGTAACCGTTTCCGCCCCGGTTGCCGTGGCACTAAGCGTGACTCCGGTGAACCCCATCGTTGCGGTCGGTATAACTCAGCAATTGGGCGCAGTCGAAACCTTCAGCGACGGTACAACGCAACCGTTAACAGACTCGGTTACCTGGACCTCGGAGAATCCGGATATTGCGACGGTGGACAATTCGGGCCTCGTAACTGGTCAAGTGGAAGGAATGGCCACGATTGCCGCCAGCTACCTTCTTTTGAATGGGTCGGCAACTCTGACCGTGACGCCGTTCAACTACCTTTTGACCGAGGACCCTGCTACCGGCGGGAGCTTTGGCTTTTCATACTTTGATCAGGCGAACGTGCCTGGAATCGATGCAACGTTCCGCGTCTCTAATAGCGGAGCGACCGGCCAAGACGTTTGCGCGATGGTCTATGTCTTCGCCGCCGACCAGCAGATGAGTGAATGCTGCGGGTGCCGGGTAACGCCAAACGGCCTCTTGACTCTGTCGTTGAACAACGATCTCAACTTGAATCCTCTGACTGGAAAGGTACCAGCCAGCGGCACCGTGCAGGTCGTGGCGGCTGACCGGAGCAGCAATCCGAACTGTGATCCGAGTACGCTTACTCCCGCGGGAACGTTGACGGTTTGGGCGACTCACATTCAAAACATTGCTCCGGACTCATCTGGCGGCTCAGGAGGAGGAGCCGCACCAGACAACCTGGCACCAGTAGACCTCCAGTCGGAATGCTCGTTTGTACAGAGCCTTGGTAGCGGGCAGGGAATATGCACCTGCGGTGCCGAACAGTAAGCTAGTGAGCGACCGAGATTCTTCATTACATGAAATTTGAATAAGAGTCGGCTACGGATCCGCCTCAACTGGCCGCCCTTCACCGATTATTTTCCATTACTGTCAATCCCTCCTTGACGACGGGCCCGCTTTCCAGCAATGATCCTGCTGCTAATAATGGAGGACCGGATGATTGCTATTCGTCGCGTCGCATTTGCGATGTTTTTTTTGCTTGCGTGCTGCTCGCTCACGTTTTGTCAGAAACCGCTCGATCCAGCGATAGAACATCGCATTGACAATCTGCTGAGGCAAATGACCGTGGAAGAAAAGGCAGGCCAACTTGCGCAATACGATACCGACGCGCCGCGAAATCTTGAACTGGTGAAGCAGGGACGATCCGGTTCGCTGTTTAACGTTTTTGGTGCCGACCGAGTCAATGCGGCGCAGCGTATCGCCGTTGAGCAATCGCGGCTGAAGATACCTCTGCTATTTGGTCTGGACGTAATTCACGGCTACCGGACAATCTTCCCGGTTCCGATCGCCAGTGCGAGCAGTTTTGATCCTGATCTGATCCAACAGTCCGAGCATGTGGCGGCCAAGGAAGCGACGGCCGACGGCGTCAAGTGGGTATTCGCTCCCATGGTGGATATCGCCCGCGATCCGCGATGGGGACGCATCGTTGAAGGCGCTGGCGAGGATCCATATCTGGGTTCCCTGGTCGCGATCGCCAGAGTGCATGGATTTCAGGGATCAAGACTTGCCGATCCGCAAAGTGTTGTTGCCTGCGCCAAGCATTTCGTCGCCTACGGCGCAGTTGAAGGCGGACGCGATTACAATACCGTTGATATTTCTGAAGAGTTGCTGCGCGAGGTTTACCTGCCGCCGTTTCATGCCGCGGTGGAAGAGGGAACCGGAACAATCATGGCTGCATTTAATGACTTGAATGGCGTCCCGGCAACTGCGAATCGTCACACGCTAACCGACATCCTTCGCGACGAATGGGGATTCAACGGATTTGTGGTTAGCGATTACACGTCGGTGAAAGAGCTCATCCCCCACGGCATTGCCGCCGATAGCAGGGAAGCAGCGTTGCGAGCAATACTCGCCGGCGTCGACATGGATATGGCCGGGGACGATTTTGGGAGTCAGGTTCCAGCGCTTGTGAAAGCGGGATTGGTGCCCATGTCCCGCGTTGACGACGCGGTGCGACGGGTCCTGCGAATCAAGTTTGAGGCGGGACTATTTAACAATCCGTATGCCGACCCGCGCCGGGCACCGAATGACATTCTGACGCCAGAGAATCTGCAAGTAGCGCGAAAAATGGCGCAGGAATCCATCGTGCTTTTGAAGAATCAGAACAATCTTTTACCGCTGAATCCGAATACCAAAACTATCGCTGTGATCGGCCCCCTGGCCGATTCGAAGGCTGATCAACTGGGCCCATGGGCAGGAAACGGCAGAGCCAGCGATGCGATTTCGCCATTGGAAGGAATCAAAAGCAGGTTTCCGCGGGCAAACGTCCTGTACGCGAAAGGCGCGGACATTCAGTCGATGGAGAAGGACTACAGCGTAAACGGTGCGGCCCCCGCTCCTACAACCGCGACTGGAGCAGCATCAGTAGGTGGCGCCGGTGCCCCGGCGAGCATGGACGACGCCATCAGCGCGGCGAACAAAGCCGACGTTGTAATCCTGTTTCTCGGAGAACTTGCGCAGATGACCGGCGAGGCCAGCGCGCGTGCCCACCTCGATCTGCCCGGCAAACAACAGCAACTCTTGGAGGCAGTCGTCGCAACCGGTAAGCCAGTAGTTTTGATTTTGGAGAGTGGACGTCCGCTGCACATTACATGGGCGAACGATCACGTCGGGGCGATCATGCAGGCCTGGTTTCCGGGAATACAAGCGGGAAACGCGATTGCCGATTTGTTGTCCGGCGATGCAGCGCCTAGCGCGCGGCTTCCGCTGAGCTGGCCGCGAACCATTGGTCAGATTCCGGTTTACTACAACCACAGGAACACGGGACGGCCTAGCTCGAATAGCCGCTGGCATACCGGATATCTCGACGAAAGCAAAGAACCGCTGTTTCCCTTTGGGTATGGCCTTACGTACACGAACTTCAAGTACGGCAACCTGCACGTAGAATCTTCGACAATCGATCCCACAGGCACGCTGCGTGTATCGGCAGAAATAGAAAACGCGGGATCGCGTCCGGGAACGGAAGTCGTTCAGCTCTACGTCCATGATCGGATAGCATTGACGTCCCGCCCGGTTCGTGAACTAAAAGGATTTCAGCGGATCACGCTAGCCCCAGGCGAGCACAAGACAGTCGAATTCAGCGTGAAGGCAAACGATCTGGGATCATACGATCCAGATCTGAAGTGGGTCGTTCCGCCGGGCACGTACGACGTATGGGTCGCGCCTAATGCCGTTGAGGGCGCCGCGGGAACATTCGAGGTCGCGGGTAAATAGCATCGAGGGTGCCGCGTCCTCGTCTCTCGGTTTCTTGGAGACAGGGCGGGGATTTGAATCTGAATAACGCCCGCTTCCCTCACGCTGGGCAAAAAATCCGAAGCGCCTGGGCACCCGATGTAACTCTCTCCCCTTACTGCGCAGCAATCTTTGTCGGTTGCGTTTCCTGTGCTTTGGCGATCAGCTTTTTGAGTTTGCCTTCGATGGACGCGTCTCCGATTGCCTGATCTTGCAGCACTCCATCAGCGTCAATGGTGAAAGTCTGTGGAATCGCACGCACTGCAAATAGCTCTGAGACAGGTCCCGAGAAACCGCCGTCGCGATACTGAATCCATGTCATCTCGTTCTTGGTAACGAAATCCTTCCACTTTTGCTCATCGTCGTCGAGGCTCACGCTCAACACAACGAAAGGCTGGCCCTTAAAATTCTGTGCGATCTTCCGAATATGGGGCAAAGCCTCTCGGCAAGAAGGACACCAAGTCGCCCAGAAGTCTATGAGGACTACTTTTCCCTTGAGACTGTCAAGCGAAACGCGCTGCCCATCGATTCCGGTAACAGCGAAAGGCGGCGCCATCCGCGCCCTTGCCAGCGCTGGTTCGTCGATATAGCGGAGAGCCCGTTGCCGGTCCGGGTCATCCGGGCCTCTCATTTTTACAAAGTCTTGAAATCGAGCTTTCGCCGCATCGTCCTGTTTAAGGTGGGCAAGAGCCAGGCCGTCGGCATACATCGCGCCGGGAAATCTCGGAACTGCGATCAGCGCCTTGGCAAATTCATCATTGGCGCGAGCGAACAGTTCATCTTTGTTTTTGGCAGTCCCTTCGCGCATCATTACTATTCCCACTTGATAACGCGCAAGCGCAGTCGCTCGATCGCCCTGAGCTTCTGAAACAAGCTCATTGGCAGCGGTTTCCGCGGCCTTCCAGTCCTGGTGTTCAATGCCATATTCAATAATCTGGTTCTGGCATTCCACACAGTGGCCGCCGTCCTGTTTGTCCGCCTTCTTGAAGGCCTCGAAGGCCTGTCCCGTTTCACGGTTGTGTAGATGTTCGACAGCTTCGTTGAATGTTTTTTTGGCCTTTGGGTCTGTCGGGCCAGCTTCTGTCTGCGCACTCGAATCTAACGGCATGAGTGCAGAGCCCGCGACCATCATTATCAGCACCACGCTTGCCCATCGCATCCCAGTTTCTCCCGCGTCAGACACAAAATATCACGATTTTCGTGAATTTCCGCGCAGGAATGTGGAGAAATAAAAATTGGACTACCTTCAAAAGCCCGGCTGCTGGCCTATGACGGCGCCCCAATTCCCGTCCCCGGCCACCTCGGATTCAGCACTGATCGGATTGTGCCCAGCAGTTCGAAGTTGTCGGCGGGTTTCTGGAAGAAGGCGGTAGCGCCTGCTTTTAGAATCCGGTCTTTGTTGTACTGAGGATCACGAGCCGTCAACACAATAACCGGAATGCAAGAAAGAGATGCATTCTCCTGCAAGCGATCGAGCACAACGTAGCCATCTCCCGCCGGCAAGCCGATATCCAGAATAATCAGGTCGGGCTTCTCTTTCTGGGCCATAGCCATGGCGGAAACTCCGTCGGTGGCGTAGGCAGTGTCATAGTGGTTGGCCCGCAAGCGCAAATTCAGGCCACGGCGCAGTTCAGGATCATCATCGACAATTAGTATTTTGGGCAGTTCCACTGTTTCCTCTTTTCTTTGAGTTCAAGTTACCTAACGATTTGCATTTAGAGTTAATTTTGGGTTGACGGTATTGGCGCATCCGCGAGTTCCGACAAGGTGACATCGAACTCTGGATTTGCCGTGGAAGGTTGTTGTCCGCGTGCCGGAATCGCAACGCGGTTAATCACTTCGGCAAGTTGTCGTTCCAATTGTGCAAGTGCTGGGACATCTGAATTTAGTTGGGGAGGGTGCATGCGGTGCGCGGTAACTCTCACCTCGATTCTGGATTGCAATTCGATAGATCGTTGGAATTGTCCGGTTATTCGCTTCAGCAATATCTCGGTGGCGCGCTCATCAGCTGTTGCTACAACCATGAAGATCTCACTTCCGTCCTCCCCGGTGAGCGCTGGCAGCACAATATCTTTATCGGGACTGACGGAGCTTCTTAGAGTGTCTACACACTGCTGACGCAGATTGGTGCGGCGCGGGAGGCCCGGCTGCGGTTTTGGTGTTCCCTCCACCGTGATTAGCACGAGCGGGTTAGGCAATGTGCCCTGAGAGGTAACAATTGGGGCCAGAAGTTTTGAGAGAGAGAACAGCGGGAGGGTAAAGGAGAAAACGCTTCCCCGACCTGGCTGGCTTTCGACCCAGATTCGGCCGCCGTGCAGCTTTACCAGTTCCTGGATTATATAAAGTCCCAGCCCTAGTCCTTTGCGGCTGCTGCTGCTGGAATTTGGGTCTTGATACAGCCGTTCGAAAATCAGATGTTTGGATTCTGGACTCACTCCTCGCCCCGTATCGGTAACCGAGATGCATACATAGTCGGGATCTTGTGGTGACAAACAAGTGTTTATTGTCACGGATCCGCCGGCGGGGGTGAACTTCAAGGAATTGTCGATAAGATTTAGAAGAATTTGCAGCACGCGCTCGGGATCGGCAGAGACCAGTGGAATCCCGCTGTCCACTGTCATCTCGAGACTAATGCGTTTCTCGTTGGCGGCTGCTCGCAGCATGGTCACCGCTTGGACTACCGCATCGCCAATATTGATACACCGCGGTTCGACACGTAGTTTTCCGGATTCAGCCCGGGTTGCCTCCAGCAAATCGTCAATCATGGCGAGAAGCTGATTTGCGCTTCCTAAAACCGTGCCCAAATGCTCCCGCTGCTCGGCCGGAACGTCGCCCGCCAGGCCGTCAAGAAGGATGGTCACAAACTGATGGATTGAACTCAGCGGAGTTCGCAGTTCATGCGAGACATGGGAGAGAAACTCATCCTTGAATTGAAGTTGCTGCTTCCGGCTCATGTCGAGCGAAATCAGCAATGCCTGACGTTCGATGGCGTAACGAATCGCGCGAGCCAGTTGTTTGCTGTCGAAATTTCCTTTTACCAGATAGTCCTGAACTCCTTGATGGACAGCTTTAGTCGCCAGGAGTTCGTCCTCAAGCCCAGACAGAACTACGATTGGCACGGTCGGCGCCTTTTTGAGCAGGCTGCGATATGTATCCGCACCATGGCTGTCGGGAAGGTTCAAATCCAGCAGAACTACGGCGGGAGTCTTCTGGGCGAGCGATTCGAGGCCGGAAGACAAACGATTGACGCACGAAACTTCGAGATCCGAACTGGCTTCGACCAGGCGCAGCCGAACCAGGTCCGCATCCCCGGGGTTATCCTCTATCAGCAGCACGTGGCCAGTAGTGGTGCGATCCATTATTTTTCCTTTCATTTTTCCTTGCCGGGAAGCATGGCGCAGGAGAACCAAAAGTTCGCCAGAGCCCCTACGGTCGACACAAAGCCTTGCAAGTTTCCCGGCTTGGTGATGTAACAGTTCGCTCCCAATTCATAACTGCGCTCAATGTCTTTATTTGCGTTTGATGTGCTGAAAATTATGATCGGGATGGCTTGCAGCGCCGGGTTGGATTTAGCTTCGGCCAGCACGGCTCTCCCATCCTTACCTGGCAAATTCAAGTCCAGGAACACCACATCGGGACGTCTCGCATTTTTGTACTTTCCTTGCCGTTGCAGGAACGCCGTTGCCTCGATTCCATCCACGACAGCATGAACATTGCTCGGAAATGGATTTCGTTTCAACACGTCCCTGGTTAAGTCCACATCGGCAGGATTGTCATCGACCAATAGCACTTCCTTGATTTCCTTCATTTTTATTTGGGACCCCATTTTCCATAGCGGGAATACTGAAGTTGAAAGTGCAGCCCGGACCACTATGGTCCCCAAGCCAAATCGTGCCGCCATGCTGCTCGATGATCTTCTTGCAGATCGCCAGACCAATGCCATTGCCTGAATATTCCGCGCGGGTGTGCAATCGTTGGAAAAGAGAGAAAATGACGTTCCGAGTGCTCAGGCGCGATGCCGATCCCATTGTCGGAAACGGAAAATATCCAGCTGCCGCTTTTCATTTCCGCGCCGATTTTAATGATCGGGATTGCGCCATCGCGAAATTTGATCGCGTTTCCGATCAAATTCTGAAATACCTGCTCAAGCTGCGGTCCGTTTGCCATCAGTACCGGCAAGGTGCCGCAAATCACGGTTGACGCTGTCTCATCAATCGAAACTTTCAGATTTGTAATCGCCTGCTCGACGACGATCCTGCTATCGGTGGACTGGATCACCATTTCCTGGCGTCCGACTCGAGAAAACCTCAGCAAATCCTGGATCAGGTCCTGCATGCGCGTGGCGCCGTCGATTGCGTAATGAATGTATTTGTCGGCCTGTTCGTCGAGCTTTCCTCGATAACGCTCGCCTAACAATTGGGTATAGGCGGACACCATCCGCAACGGCTCCTGCAAATCATGGGATGCGACGTAAGCGAACTGCTCAAGGTCGCGATTTGAGCGTGCCAACTCTTCGACTTTTTTGGCCAGGCTTGTTTCCGCTTCCTTTCGCTCAAACCTGAGGCGTTTCTCAAGCAAAGCACGGTGGATGGCGGAAGGAAGTCGGCCGAGTTTATCTTTCAGCACGTAGTCCGTCGCGCCTTGCTTTATACATTCCACAGCTGTTTCATCACCAAGCGCCCCCGATACCAGAATCAACGGAATGTCGAGGCCGCGTTCACTCAATATTCCGAGGGCGTCCATACCCCGCCATTGGCCGAGGTTGTAGTCGGCGAGAATTATGTCTGGTAAGGCTTCCTTGAGGCTCGCTTTGAAGTCGTCATCGGTTTGCACAACCTGACAGGACACATCGAATTCACAGCGGCGCAATTCGTGCCGAATGAGTTCACTATCGACCATGCTATCTTCCAGAATTAATACGTCCAGCTTGGGCTTGGGCTTGATCTGAGCCGGGCCTTCACTCGCGGTTTGTGTTCCCGCAGTGGTCATGGTGTGACCAATGCTTCCAGCGGCGGAAATTGCGCGGGCGGCTTGACCGGGGACTGGTTTGTAACCATCCAGTAGAGCCCGACTTGCTTTACTGTGTCGCGGAACTGATCGAAGTCGACGGGCTTCTGGATAAAACTGTTGACGCCCAGGTCGTAACTTGAAATTAAGTCTCGTTCCTCTTTTGAGGAAGTCAGAATTACAATCGGAATCGTCCTTGTCCGAGAATCCGCCTTGATTGCCTCCAACACCTGCATTCCGTCGATCTTGGGAAGTTTTAAGTCAAGCAGAATAAGCTTGGGAGGATTGTCGAAAGTCCGCGCCGTGAAAGCCTTCCGGCAAAAGATGAAGTCGAGAGCCTCTTCTCCGTCGTGTGCGACGAAGATGCTGTTCGCGAGCTTTTCCTTCCGCAATGAGTGGACTGCGAGCTCAGCGTCGTCCGGGCTGTCTTCGACGAGCAAAATGTCAACGTCCGGTGTATTCATGCTTGAACTCCTCTTGCAGCAAGCCTTCCGACGACCTCGGCCTCAACCGCCAGGGCCACCGTGAAAAAGAAGGTGGCGCCTGTCCCTAGGTCCGCCTCTGCCCATATCCTGCCCGCGTGCTTTTGCACGATCCTCTTGACCGTGGCTAAGCCAATCCCGGTGCCTTCGAAATCTTCGATTCGATGGAGGCGTTGAAAAACGCCAAACAGCTTGTCGGCATACTTCATGTCAAACCCCACACCGTTGTCGCGAACGAAAAATGTGGGTTGCTCAGGTTCTTTGAGGCGCCCGATTTCGATGATTGCCGTAGAACGCCCGCGAGTGAATTTAAGGGAATTGGCGATTAGATTCTGAAAAACCTGTCCAATTAATACGGGATCGCAGTTAACGGAACCGAGGTCTCCAATTTTCCATTCGACAATCCGGCCCTCGGTTTCAGGGGCTAGAATACTTATGATTTCGAGCACTACGGTGTTTAAGTGGGAAGCTGTCACGCTTAATGAATGACGGCCTATCCGCGCCAGATTTAACAACTCATCTACGAGAACCCCCATTTTTCGGGAGCCCTCGGTAATTCGGTCGAGATAGCGTTTCGCTTCCGGTTCAAGCTGCGGTCCGAAATCCTCGATAAGAAGTCTGGAGAATCCGCTGATGTGCCTCAGCGGCGCACGCAAATCGTGGGAGACCGAATATGTGAAAGCTTCCAGCTCAGCGTTAACAGCTTCTAATTGTGCTGTCCGCCGTGTAACACGCTGCTCGAGTTCGTCATTCAGTTTTCTCACTTCTAACTCGTTCGCTCGACTGAGAGTGATGTCGCGGAAAGCCACGACTCCCCCAAATACAGTGCCATCTTTGTCTCTTAGGGGCTCGCCGGTGGCTTCGATCCTGACACCGTCCGGGACATTGGGATTGCGAACGAACAGTTCCACCGTGCTTGTCTCTCCCTTAATCGCTCGTACCAGAGGAAGTTGTTCGGCGGGACACATCGTGACACCATCTTGCAAATAAGTGCCGAAGTGCTGAGACCAGTCTCCGATTGGCACGTCTGTAGGGCCATAGCCCACAATGCTCTCCGCCGCCCGGTTCCAGATCAAGAACTTGCCTCGCTTGTCTGCCGCAACTAACCCTTCGCTCATGCTGTCGAGCACAGACTGAAGCATTAAGGCCTGATTCTTCATGACCTCCTCAGATATCGCCAGGCTTTCGGCTTGTCGAGACAGTTCCAGGGACTGCCGAGCTAGCGCCTCTTCCGCCCGTTTGCGCTCGGTGATATTGCGCGCAATTTTTGAAGCGCCAACAATCTTGCCGCTGCTATCTCGAATTGGTGAAATCGTCACCGAGAACGTTGATTTTCTGCCCATCTTTTCGAATGCGGGTAGTTTCGAAATGCTCAACGCGCTCTCCGCAGCTGATTCGTCCCAAGATGTCGGATTCCTCCTTGACCCGGTCCGGTGGCAAAAACATCATCATCGGTTTGCCCACCGCTTCTTCCGATGAATAGCCGAACATTCTCACTGCGCCAGGGTTCCAGGCAGTAATCGTGCCGTCGAGGTTCTTGCCAATAATGGCGTCCTCTGACCACTCCACCAAAGCCGCCAATCGTTCCCGCATCTCGTGCACTCGCGTGCGCTCGGCGATGTCCAGTTCTAACTTGCGATTCTGATTCTGCAATTGGTTTCGTTCCGGTATGGAAATAACATTTGGCAGCAGCCGTTCCACTTCTGTCTCCTCATGTGAAATTGTCGTTTCTGTCATTACGCCTGTGACTTCTACGCTGTGATTCTCATCGGCATTGACCCCTCAGCCTTGAGCGGCTTTACGACCTTCCATGTGACCAAGGGAACGGGAGGCGCGGAATGGGCCACCGTACTTTCGTGCGTCGAAAAAAGCCGACACTCCAGTCTGCTGGCTCATCTGGCAAGGTCCAGGTAAAGAAAAGTCATGATTGCGCCGAAGAAACCCTATGTATTCCAGTGCTTATCGGAATTTGGGTACGTAACCTGCAATCGCAGTTGCAGGAAGCTGCGCAGAACTGCAGGTGAGTTTCCTTCAAGGTCATGCGGCAACGAGAACTGAACTCGCAAATAGCCACCGGCAATGTGGCCGCGAGATGGAAAGGGCTTCCTAAGTTGCGAAGCAATTCATGGCGCGAGGTATTTCCCAGGAAGCCCAACCGCGCAATGCTGCGAGCCATTTTTGTACTGCTTTTATGTGTGGCGCGATGCGGCGGGCAAGATGCGGCCAGCACCGAATATCAAGTGAAAGCTGCTTACTTGTTCAACTTCGCAAAATTTGTTGAGTGGCCGCCGGGCGCTTTTCGAACTCCGAACTCGCCCCTCGTAATTTGCGTCCTGGGCTCGAATCCATTCGGCAGCGACCTTGAGGGCTCGATCGCCGGCAAGACGGTTGGCGGCCGCCGCCTTGAGATTTCCCATTTGCCCCGCGGTGTCGATGCCCGGTCTTGTCAAATCGTGTTTATCACCAGCACGGAGAGAGCGCAGATACGAGAGACTTTGCAGCGGCTAACCGGGACAAATGTTCTGACTGTAGGTGATGCATCCGGTTTTACCGACGATGGCGGAATGATCAACTTCGTATGGGAGGGGGACCGGGTTCGCTTCGAAGCAAATGTCGATGCCGCTGAGCATGCCCACCTCAGGCTGAGTGCCAGGCTCCTGACCGTGGCCAAGCTAGTTGTGGGTAAATCCCAGGTTGGAAGCCGTTAAATGCAATTCCTGCGGGACATGTCGATTGGCCGGAAGCTCATCATCATCATCGTGCTCACTAGCGCTGTCACCCTCTTGATGGCGTGTGTGGCCATCGGAGCCTATGACATCCTTTCGTTCCGCCGAAGCATGACACTCGACCTCGCGACGCTGGCGGAAGTCGTCGCCCGCAATAGCACCGCCGCGCTGACGTTTCACGACGCCAAAGCCGCGGAGGATGTCCTCGCCGCCCTAAAAGCCGAGCCTCATGTCACTGCCGCTTGCATTTATGACGTTGACGGCAAAGCTTTCGCGAAATACATTCGCGATCAAGCCGACTCAACAACAGTTCCCACCTCCCCGCAAGCGACTGGAACCCACTTCGCGAACGGTCAACTTTCGGAGTTTCGTCCTATTCGATTCCAGGGCGATCTTATCGGAGTTGTCTACATCGAATCTGACCTCGGAGAAGTGTTTGCGCGGTTGCAACGCTATGCCGGCGTCATTGCTTGCGTTCTGCTGATTTCGTCTTTAGTTGCTTTTTTGCTCGCTTCCAAGTTTCAGCAGGTGATTTCTACACCCATATTCGAGTTGGTTCGGACCATCAAGCAGGTCTCCAGCCAAAAAGATTATTCCCTGCGTCATCCGGTAACTAGCCATGACGAAATCGGGGTTTTGATCGATGGCTTCAACGGTATGCTCGCCCGCATCGAGCAGCGCGACGCGGAATTGCAGTGCCAGCGAAATCATTTGGAAGATGAAGTTGGGCTTAGGACGACCGAACTTTTGACGATTAACACACGTTTGATATCGGCAAGAGACACCGCCGAGGAGGCAAACCGCGCGAAGAGCGAGTTTCTGGCGAACATGAGCCACGAAATTCGCACTCCTATTAACGGCATCCTAGGCATGACCGAATTGGCACTGGATACCGTCCTGACGAAAGACCAGCAAGACTACCTCCGCATGGTGAAGACATCAGGCGAGGACTTGCTTTCGGTAGTCAACGACATTCTGGATTTCTCAAAAGTGGAAGCTGGCAAGCTTGAGCTCGATGAGATCGACTTCGACGTTTACACCTGCGTTGGCGAGACCATGAAGACGATGGCATTGCGGGCACATCAGAAGGACCTCGAACTGGCCTATGACGCCGCCGCGGATATTCCCCGCCGTGTAGTTGGCGATCCTGGGAGGCTGCGCCAAATCCTGGTCAACTTGGTTGGGAACGCGATCAAATTCACGGCCGCCGGAGAGGTGATCGTAGAAGTAAGGAATTGTCCTGCGGAGATGGGCGACATCGAACTCCAGTTCAGCGTTTCCGACACAGGCATCGGCATTCCGGCCGAAAAACAGAAGCTCCTGTTCAAGGCTTTCTCTCAAGCCGATAGCAGCACCACCCGGAAGTACGGAGGAACTGGTTTGGGTCTCGCGATATCCGCGCGGCTGGTTGAAATGATGGCCGGAAAGATATGGATCGAGAGTGAAAGCGGAAAAGGAAGCACGTTTCGTTTTATTGCGCATTTCAAACCAGCTATCGCCGATACGGAAAAGGCTGAGCCCCTCATTCAGGATCGTCTGAAAGCAATGCCAGTGCTGGTTGTAGATGATAACTACACCAACGGGCGGATTCTTCACGACATGACTCAAGCTTGGGGAATGCGTCCCGTGGTTGCGCATGGCGGTTCCGAAGCTTTGGCGATGGCACGAGCCGCGCAGTCAAAATGGCGAGCCCTTTCGTTTGGTTCTCCTCGATGTCTGCATGCCCGCAATGGATGGATTTGAAGTGGCTGAGAAATTCCGCGATGATCCCCTGCTGAGAGACGTCACGATTCTATTACTGACCTCCGCGGGCCGGCCCGGGGAAGCTGCGCGGTGCCTCGAATTGCGCATCTCCGCCTATCTTCTTAAGCCCGTGATGAAAGCAGATCTGCTGACCGCCATCCTAACCGTATTAGGCCATCAGCCCCGCCTTGAAGGAGCGTCAGATCCCCCACTCGTCACTCGCCACAGCATTCGCGAATCTGCCGTCAAGCGGCGGGTTCTGGTGGCGGAAGACAACGCAATCAATCAGGCCCTGATTATGCGATTGCTCGCCAACATGGGTCACACTCCGGTCCTGGCACAAAACGGAAAAGAAGCAGTGTTTTTAGCCTCAAGCGAAGTGTTTGATTTGGTCTTCATGGATGTCCAGATGCCAGAAATGGACGGGTTGGCGGCGACCCGGGCCATTCGTCAAAGAGAAACCATGGACGGAATGCACCTACCGATTTACGCGATGACTGCCCACGCCATGAAGGGCGATCGTGAACGCTGTTTGGAATCAGGAATGGATGGATACCTTACGAAACCCATACGCTTCAGCGATGTCGAACGAACCCTGGCTAACCTCGGTAGTGAGGCAGCCGTAATAACCACAACCCAAAATATTCCCACTCCGGAGAGGTGGAACAAGGTCGAAGCACTCGATCGGCTTGGCGGCGACCAAGAACTGCTGCAGGAGCTAATACAGATTTTTCTGGAAGAGTCTCCGAAGTTGCTCTCGAAGCTGCAAAAAGCTGTCTCCGATTCCGATGCTGAAGCCGTCATGCAGTGCGCTCACAGCCTGAAGGGCGAGCTTAGTTCCATGGGAGGCGACGCCGCCGCAAAAGCCGCGCAGGAACTCGAGACTATGGGAAGAAACAAAACATTAGACGGATCCGCCGACGTGCTTGTCACGTTCAAACGCGAGTTCGCGGCCGTGACGCTGTTGCTGAAAGATGCAGCTACCGTACACCCATGACAACCCTACTAACCCCAGAGGACGAAGCGACACATTCCGCAAAATCCTCGCCCGGTTTGAACACCGTGCTTGTCGCCGAGGACGATCCAGTCTTCCGGCATCTTCTCCAAAGCTGGTTGCAGCAATGGAACTATCGCGTGGTTGCAGTCGACAATGGTCTGGACGCATGGGCTGCTCTGCAACAAAAGAATCCACCCCAAATGGCAATTTTGGATTGGATGATGCCAGGTATAGATGGAGTGGAACTTTGCCGCCGAATCCGCGCCGATACCTCCGTTCCTTATCGCTACGTGCTGCTCGTAACCGCGAAAGACAAAACACGCGACGTGGTCGCCGGATTGGACGCGGGAGCGGACGATTATCTGGCGAAGCCGTTCAATGTCGAAGAGCTTCGCGCCCGCGTCCGGGCAGGGAAGCGAGTCCTCAAACTGCAAGAAGCCCTGCTACACGCCCACGAAGCGCTTCAATTCCAGGCGGAACACGATCCCTTGACCTGCTTGTGGAACCGCGGCGCGATTTTTAAGGTCTTGGAAAGGGAAGCGCAGCGCAGCCGCAGGACTGGCGAGTCTTTAGGCGTAATTATGGCGGACCTGGATCATTTCAAAGAAATTAACGATTCCTACGGCCACTTGACCGGAGACGCGGTGCTGCGCGAAACCGGGCGGCGGTTGGCGGCCGCAGTCAGAAGTTACGACTGGGTCGGCCGCTATGGCGGAGAAGAGTTCCTCATCATTGTGCCGGGCTGCGATGCCTCTGGTCTAGCCGTCAGCGCAGAGCGGCTTCGCAAAGCAGTTAGTGAGCGGCCTTTCGAGAGCGGCGCCGGTGGAATCACGGTTACTCTAAGCGTCGGATCCGTCGCGGCAAAACCCGGCAAACTCGAAACCCTGGATTGTGAGGCACTGCTTCGGGTTGCAGACGAAGCCTTGTACGCCGCCAAAGCCAAAGGCCGAAACCGGACCGAAATCGCTTCGTCTATGCGAGTACGCAGCGCTGCCGGTTCGCAGCGCTAATCACCTTTGTCATCCTGAGCGCAGCGAAGGACCTTGTATTTGGTCCATCCGCCAATGTTGCAAAATATTACATCCCCGTGAACGAATGGCACAATGGTGGCCGACTCTAGCACCTCAGTGCCATTCCCACTACCCAGTCACCCGGATATCTTTGTCATCGAGCAGTTCTGGGGGAGGGCTGCCCGGGCCTCCTGACTTAAACGAGTCAGGAGGCCCGTTAAATTTTGAGAACATCAACCAGCCGGTGTTCTCAGTTTCCTCAAGCCACCATGCCCTTTACGCGCGCCATTGATTGCTCGTATTGGTTTCGTATCTGTTTTGCGCGCGCATCCAGGGAGGTTTTGATGTCGCCCTGTGCCTTGGCCGCCTTTTTCTGCAGAGCCTGCACCTTGGCTTCTGTCTCGCTCTTGATTTGCTCCGACCTTTGTTTGGCCTGCTCCAGCTTCTTTTGCAGCTTGGCGTTGAGTTGATCGATTTTTGCCTGGAGCTTCGCTTTGCGGTCGGCTTTGGCACGCGCATGTTCAGCCTTTAATTGCTCCACTTCTGCCTTCATTTCCGCCACATCTCTCGCTCGCTCGTCCTCTTCGAAGCTCTTGCGTGCGGTGCGAAACACGAAACCTCCGAGGGCTTCCATGCGAGTGTCCACCGGTGTTACCCATTCCTCGCTGATGTCGGCTACCACCGCAAATTTGCCGGGAGTGAGTGTTTCGGAAACCTCACCGAGGAAGTCTGAATCCACACCCGCAACAAACAGGTCGCTGAAGTTGCCGGCGACGGCGCCAGTCAGTGCTCCCACTCCGACTCCAACTGGTCCGCCGAGTAACCCGATCAGGCTGCCAATCGCTGTGCCTCCAACCGTGCGAATTGGAAAGTCGCCATCGGCTTGTTTCACCGTTGCAGTTCCATCGGCCTTCTTGGTGATTACTGATTCAGCGTGAATGGTTATGCTTCCTTCGGCATCGAGCTGATTGAGCGCGCGCGATGCTTCGTAAGCCTTCGATTCGTCGTTAAGAACCACAACTAACATTCTTTCCATGACAGTTCTCCTCTTTTCTGTGCTCGCGGGACGCGGGCGGTTTTTCGGGTTTTAGGTTTATGCAGCTTTGAGGTGCGCAACTTCAGGTAAGCTGTGGATCGCCGTAGCCAAGCCAATCAGCGAGGCGCCGTCGAAGATCAAATCGATACCAATCGCGAATCCGATGAACCAGATGCTCGAAACCGGCAGCTGTACCAGCAACATGATTCCCAGCACCAGCGAGATGATGCCGGAGGCGACGGACCATCCATATCGTGGCAATTTCAACATCCCGGCTCCGATGGCGCGGAAGAGCCCGCCTACGATGAAGAATGAGGCCAGAATCAGCGTGAAGGTTACCGCTCCGACCGTCGGGTAACGGATCAGCAAATATCCGGTGAATCCCCGCAACAACGCGCTCAGCAACGACAGCAGGAACCCGCTCCAGGTGTGGGTTCGAAACCCGTGGATAAGCGCGAACAGGCCGCTAAACATCAGCAACCATCCAAAAACCAAAACCGTAGCAAAAGTCGCAGTGACATCGCCGATAACACAGACCACCCCAAGAAGGATGAATGAGATTCCAAGGGCCAGAAACCAGCCCCAGGACCTTCGAATATCCTCGGCGTCGGCTGCAAACGAACTGCGCGAAAGCTCATTGGGTGACATTGTTTTTCTCCTTTCTTCTGGATCAATCGGATCTTTTCCCTGTGAATCCACTTGCGGACAAAAAGTGGGCAATTCCAGGGGTCGATTGTTGCTTTATTAAGTTTGGTGAGGAGTTCCTGCAACGGAATATTCAAGTATTCGAGCTGGCGTTGAGGGAAGAAATCGAGATTGCCGTCTTGCCTTGCCGTGGGAAGCAGGGAAGGCCCGGCCTCGAGGGCGCGCCGAAGCGGATCCTCGATCGTAGGCGGCTGCCGATCAGCCCGAAGATTGTGGGGTACCCCCATCAACGGACCTCGCCAAGAAAATCTACCGGATGATCTTATTGTAGGACAGAAATACCGCGAGTCAAGCGAAGTGATTTAGCTCGCAGCGCATTCGAAAACCCTTGTGAATTCGCATGCCGCAGCGCGGTAGCATCGTGCGAGGAATCTGGTTTTTCACAGGGCCCGATCACCTACATCAGCTTTTTTCTCAACATATCCAGCGCTTGCTGGGATGCGAACTGGCGAATCCGGCTGCGGTCGCCGGGAAAATTGCGTTCCACCACATCAACGCCGTTCTCCGAAGCCAGAGCATGAAACACCAAGCCGACAGGTTTTTCGGGAGTGCCTCCGGTCGGTCCGGCCACGCCAGTTATTCCGATGCCAAACGTGGAGCCAACGCGCTTCCGGATTCCATCGGCTAAAGCACATCCGACGGCACTGCTTACGGCTCCATGCTTTGCGATTAAGTCGGCAGGCACATCGGCAAACGCAGTCTTTAATGCATTCGAGTAAACGACAGCGCCTCCAAGAAAATATCTGGAGCTGCCGCTCACCGAGGTAATTCGCTCGGCAAGCAATCCGCCGGTACACGATTCGGCGACTGCGACCGTCGCGCCGCGCATTTGGAGGTAATATCCGACGATCTGTTCCAGCGAATCTCCGTTGTCGGAAAAAACCAAATCGCCAAGCTCGGCTTCAATTTGCTCCACAAGCTGATCGGCTTTTTGTTGCGCGTCTTGGGGGTTCGCGGCCTGGGTTTTCAAGTGCAATTGGATCTCGCCCGCTCCAGCGAGAATCGTGGCCTGGATGTCTGGATACTTCTGGTAAATCGGCGCGACGCGGGCATCGCAGTGCGACTCTCCGATGCCAGTGATTTTCAGAACACGAGTCACGATGAATGTCGGCGGAACTTTGGAGCAGAGGCGCTGTATGCCGTCTGGGTCGAAGACTGCCCTCATTTCATGCGGAGGACCGGGTAATAAGATGATTATCTTTTCGCATCCGTCGTATTTTCCTGCGATCCACTGGCCGGGTGCCGTTCCGCTTGGATTGGGCAGAATTGTTGCTCCCGCAATCACATTTGCCTGCTTGATGTTGTTGGAGGACATCTTCCAGCCTCGCGCCGCAAAGCGCTCCTCAAGCGCAGAAACAATCTTAGGATCGCGTCGGAGTTCCAGGCCCAGCGCTTGAGCTACACACTCCCGAGTCAGGTCGTCCTCTGTCGGTCCAAGGCCTCCACTGAAAATTACAATATCGGCACGAGAAATCGCCATCGTGGCGGCTTCGGTTAAGCGCTCGCGATTGTCTCCCACGATGGTTTTGAAGATTACGTCGACGCCGAGTTCGTTAAGTTTTTCGGTAAGGTAAAGAGAATTAGTGTCCTGCTGGAAGGGAGTTAGCAGTTCCGAGCCAATTGCGATGATCTCGGCATTCACGTATAGAAGTCTAAATGATCGGGGAAGTGCTATTTATTAGGGACGCCCGAGTCGGTTGGTTGAGCGGGGCTACCGTGCGCGGGAAGTGGAAAGTCAGGACCATCAATAGCATGTCGGCCAAATCATGTTCATTCCGAATACGCGCAAAAAAATTTGTGCTCGGCGGCAATGTCACGTACAAGTCCTTGGACTTGGTGTAAACGAGAATGAATTTAACCCCGCTAATCGTCTGTTCTCGTCGCCAAACAGTGTTCTTCTTAACGTCGGGCGAGTCCGCGTAATTTCCGGCATTTCCGCCCATATCGAAGCTAATAATAAGTCCTGTCTCCTTAGAGGCTATGCCTCCTCCCGTTGAGTCGATTCCCCGCCTAGCCGTGACCCTGTAGCCGGGAAGCAATTGCATCGCCTTCCTCATTTCCTCGGTTACATCCTGTTGGGCTGAGCAAAGCGAGGAGAAGAGTGGGAACAGTAAAAGCAACACAAAACCACAATTCCGCATAAGTCTCCCGGCCCGAAAGACAGCATTGCCGCGACGACCCAGGCTCCTCTTTGGCATCACGCGGGCATTTCAGGAACCAGCGACAACCCACGAATATTCCATGAAAGATGGTGCACACCGCTGGTAGTAGCCAGCACCGCCGACCGTCCCGGGGCAAACGCCAATCCCACCAGGCCCGGACCCGCCACTTCGAGCGATGCTTTTCCGTCGGGCGTAATTTTAACGATCCCCCGTTTGCCGGAAAGTGAAGCGGCGACGTACAGATTTCCATCGGCGTCGAAGGCCAGACCCTGCGGCCGCCCAAGGCCACGAAAGTAAGTTGAGACCGCGCCGTGCGGATCGACGCGATACACCGAATCAAAACTCGAAGTCGTTGGCCCAGTGACGAAAAGATCGCCCTGCGGTCCCACCGCAAGATGGTATGCCGAAACGCTGGCTTCAAGGGTCGCAAACACAAATATCTGTCGGTCTTTCGCGATCTTAAAGATGGTCCCGCTGCGGTCGCCAACATACAGATTTTCCTTTTGATCGAACGCAATTCCGGTGGCTACACCCATTCCCTCAGCGTAAGAAGAAACCGTCCCATTGGGAGCCACGCGGTAAACCGTCCCATCAAAACGCGAAGACACGTACATTTCACCAGCACGATCGAAGGCGATGGCAGTGGCATTCATCATCTCCGCAAGAAAAGGCTTGACGTTATAGCTGGTGTCAATCTTGTAGATCGCCACCGGAACCTTCTGCCCCCGCGAACCGGAAAAGGTCACATAAATGTTGCCCTCTGCATCGAGCGCCGGACTGGTTACGGGATGCAAATTCTCCGCGATCGGCGCCGCCACCCTGAGCTGCTGGGGGTTGCTGGAGTGTCCGTTAGTCGAAACAATGACCGGACCTGAAGAAGCGCCTTGCGGCACTCGCGCCACCAGAAAATCGTCAGAACTTATGACAATCGAACTGTCCACTTCGCCGATTCTTACTCGAGGCTGACGAAACTCCTGCGGGCGCAGACTCTTTCCGACGATGCGCACTTCACCGCCGGGTAGAGCTGCGCCGGGATGCAGCGCCTCAATATGAGGATTCCCATTCGTGTTTTTCTTTCCGGTCAAACGGTCAGAGATTGCCATAACTTCCCAGTTCCCAGACTAACAGTTCCTATCGCGGCAATATCCCAAAATGCAGAAGCGCATGCATGCAAAGTAAGGCATACAGCCCCGCAGCCACATCGTCCAGTACAATTCCGGAGCCTTCCGGCAGCCGTTCCAGGCTGCGCACCGGCGTAGGTTTCACAATATCGAATCCACGAAAAAGTATAAAGCCCGCCAGAAGACATTTCCACGTGATTGGAACCGCAATCAAGGCGATGAGTTGGCCGGCTACTTCATCAATCACAACGAATTGCGGATCTTTCGAACCCAACGCCCGCGCTACGCGAGTCGCCGCCGGTATCCCGATGCCAATTGCAAGCAACGCGAGCAAAGCCGCCGCCACAGGCTGCCACGCTACCGGCACTCCCTTGGACAATATCCACCACAACAGAACTGCCGCGGCAGAGGCCCACGTCCCCGGTCCAGGATGCAGAACGTCCAACTCCGAAGAAAGTAGCGACCACCTTTGCCCATGCAGGAGCGGGAGAGTGCGACTCACGAGGCACTGGAATGCCCACCCCAGCCTCATTCGTCATTGGTGTCGTTGGTATCGGCGTCGCGAGGCTCGTCAGAAATATCCTGAACCAAAGAGCGGATCACATAAGCGCCACTCGCCCATTTGCCCAGATCAATAGTGCGGCAACGTTCGCTGCAAAAAGGAAATTCGGGGTCTTTCGCGGTGACCACGTTCTTACAGGTAGGACAATGCAATTTGAGCGTACGTTTGCGGACCATGAAACTTGCCTGACGCTGACTAAATAATCTTCGCCACCAAATCGTAATGATGAGCCTCCACGATTTGCGCGCGATAAAACTCACCCACTTGCGGCACAAGACCCTCCGGGACTTCGTTTACAAAAACCTTGCCATCAATTTCGGGCGCGTGCATGGCGGTCCGTCCCTCGAGCAGAAGATCAGTTTCATCCGACGTTCCTTCGAGCAGCAAGTCGACCTCCGTGCCAATGAGAGCCTTTTTCTTGCGCTTGCTGATGCCGCGCTGAAGCTGCATGAGCTGCTTACGCCGCCGCTCGATTTCACGATCTGAAAGCTTTTCGTCCAAACTAAAAGCCCCTGCACCTTCCTGATCCGAATATCCAAACGTTCCCATCCAATCGAACTGAGCCTCACGAACGAAGTCGCACAGATCTTCGAAATCCTTTTCAGTTTCTCCCGGAAATCCCACGATGAACGAGGTTCGCAACGTGACGTCAGGAATGGTACGCCGCATCTTTTCTATCGAACGCAGAAAGATGTCGGCGCCCCCGCCGCGCTTCATTCGCTTGAGAACTGGTGCTGCTGCGTGCTGCAAAGGCACATCCATGTAGGAGCAAATCTTCTCGTGCTTCGCAATCGTATCGAGCAGTCGCCCGGTGATCTTATTGGGATACGCATACAGGAAACGAATCCAGCGCAGGCCATCGATCCCCGCCAACTTCTCCAGCAAGAGCGCAAGTCCATCTTTCAACCCGAAGTCTTCGCCGTAGCACGTAGTGTCCTGGCCGATTAATGTAATTTCGCGCACGCCCGATAGCGCCAGCCGCTCCGCCTCGGCAATCACGGACTCAAATCGGCGTGAACGAAATTTACCTCGCAGCTGGGGAATGATGCAAAAGCTGCAAGGATGATCACAGCCTTCGGCAATCTTGATATACGCCGTGTACCCCGGCGTCGCCAAGACGCGCGGCGTGGCTTCGTCGTAAAGGTAATTCGGCAGGTCGGCGATGGCGCCATCCCAACTCTCGCGTGAGAATCGGCCTTGAGCGGCGCGCGCATCTCCTTCCGAGCGCGAAGTCAGAATGTTGACTAGACCGCTCGGAGATCCCGAAGGGGCCGTGAGGCCCGCCGCGGAAAGTATTGCTTCCAATTCACCCGTGCCCACGACGGCATCTACTTCTGGAATATTCTTTCGGATATCGCCGCGAAACCGCTCGACCAGACAACCAGCTACAATCAGCTTCTGAGCCTTGCCATCAGTCTTGTGGCGCGCCATATCCAGAATAGTGTCGACCGATTCCTGTTGTGCGCTGGCGATGAATGAACAGGTGTTCACCACAATAATGTCTGCGTCTTCAGCCTTCGGAACCAAATCCGCCCCAGCCTGTGCGAGCATGCCCATCATGACTTCGCTATCCACAAGGTTCTTGGGGCATCCGAGACTAACAAATCCAACCTTGGTTGGACGCACGGAGACTTCGGGAAATTCCGGTTCTTCCACAGCAGTTGCAGAGTAGGATTTTTCTGGCATGCTCCTAATCATTTTAGCATCGCAAGGAGACCGCCTGAAGGTCGCACCCTACCCAGTTCGAGCACCCACCGAGGATCGTTTCCGAACATGCCCCGGCAAAGGGTAGAATTAGCCCCTTGGTCTCGGAGGGATGCTGATGCGGCGACACCTCGGAATCGCTTTCATCGCGGTGCTGATTTTCCTCGTTCAAAGCGCTGTCGCGCAGCAAAAAAACGAAGTCGCAGGCATTTTCGGACGGGTATTTGTAAGCCATCAGACGGTGCCCGGAACCAATTTCGTTGGTAACTCCGTCGCCTTTGGCGATGGAATCGCCTTTGAGGGAAACTACGCCCGCCTGTTAAAAAGCGGCGATCGCGCGTCACTTTTCGTGGAAGTTCCGGTGATGTTCATCGTTGACCAGGATTTGAACTATGGGCTCAACGTCATCCCCGAGGGCTATAAGGCGTATTTTGTTGCGCCTTCCGCACGCGTCACGCTCTTCCAGAACGCCCCCATCAACCCGTGGTTTAGTTTTGGCGGAGGCTTCGGCCATTTTAGCTCGAGCTCCACGCTAGTGTTTGGGGGCCCAAATCCCGGAAAGACTGGGAACACGACTGGAGTACTGCAATTTGGTGGAGGCGCGGACATAAGAATCATGGAGCATTTCAGTGTGCGCGGCGAAGTCAGAGATTTTTACAGCGGAGTTCCACAACTAAACGTGAATACAGGTAAGAGCCGTCAGAACAATTTATTTGTCGGCGTTGGCATAGTCTGGCACATTGGGCACTGACTTCTTCTCTCTTCCTGCATTCGAAATTTCATCATAAAGCTGGGGCAGCGAGCTGGCGTCTTCGCTCGATCCTCCGAAACGGGCACTCTCATAGCGGGTGGTAAACTTCGCAACTTTTTCCCGAATCATCGGATCCTTGATGCAGCGGATAAATTCCCCGGGTGTTTGCGCGGGCGTTTTCCGCCAGCCCTTCCGTGCCACTCTGTGAGTCATCCGTTCATACCAGATCGTCGCCGCAACTCGCGGAGACTTCGCAGGACGCGCCGACAGCCTCACCCGCCGGAAGAACTCCAAGCATCGCCGTCCGCCGGTTACGAGCGCCAACACGACCGCAGCGAAAAGGCCCAATACAACCCAACGAGCCGGACGCTTCGCTACTTTGTCTTGTGTGCGGCTGGCAGCGCCCATCAGCGTTGCGTATTCCTGGCGCGTCCAGGTGCGAGCCTGCTGGAACCATTGCAGGCTGCCACGCGTCGCCATCGTTTCAAGACTGTGTTGATGAGTGGAGTCATAACTAATCACCCACTCCCGCCAGAACGATGCCAACGCATCCATGTAAAGCATCGCCCGGCTCCAACCCATTCGCGAACCCGCATTCACTGGAGTGGGATCAAAGCTCACCCATCCATAGCCCGGAAAGTAAGCTTCGACCCAGGAGTGCGCGTCACTCTCTCGAACTATATACTGCGAAGTCAAATCGTTAAATTCGCCGGTGCGGAAGCCATTCACAACGCGCGATGGAATTCTCAGAGTGCGCAACATGATCGCCATCGACGACGCGAAATATTCGCAGTGGCCCTGCTTACGCACAAATAAAAACTCAGCCAGTGGATCGCGCGGCGGAGTTCGTGAAAGTTGCAGCGTGTATCCAAAATGAGTACGCAGGTAATTTTCAATAGCAACCGCCCGATCATAGTTATTGTCTTTTCCCGCGGTGATTTGCCGCGCCAATGTCGGGATTCGCGCATCCAGTGGCGGCAGTTGCAAATAGTCCAGCACGGTTTCAGCTGGATACGATCCAAACGCTTCTCGAAGTTGCGCGCCGGTCGGACTTCCTATCATTGAAGTAGCGTCATATTGAGTGATGACATGTTCAGCGTCCGCATTGAATACGGCCCCTCCATCATCTTGGGCGACAATCCGAAACTCGCCTCGCAGAGTCGTTGCCGTCGGCGCCAAAAAGAAAACGCTGCTGCCCATAGGTTCCATCAAGATTCGGTAGTGAATTGACTGGGGTGTGCTTAGAGATGCCAGTTTTTCATCCTGCGGACGGAGTGCAAATCTACCGTCGGGGAGTCGCAGCGCGGCGTATTTTCCATGAGAATCCAACCACGTGCGGCCATCGAACAAATTGAGAGTGATGGCGCGCCACTTCAGATCGAAGGATCCATTCTTGTCCCCATCGACACGAATGTGCATCACCACCGAACTCGATTGCTGGATGCGTCCTATGCTTCCCAGTTCAACGTGATCGGAAAATCCAGTCGTAAGGTCGTTGCCTCCGGCGAATGTTCCGAGGTAGCCTACCGATACTCGAGGCAGAAGGAAGAATATCGCGGCGCCTCCCAGAAAAATCAGCAGCACCAGTACCGGAACCACGCTTGCAATCGATACCGCCATCCGCCGGTGAGGCAACTTTCCGCTGAGATTGCCTGACTGAAATGCGGCTTTTGCGGCGGCGTGTTTCATCTCCATGAGAATGCAAGTGACGATTGCCATTCCAATGAACACGCCGAATGAGGCCAGGAAAATACTGTCCACGGTCAAAACCGCCGCCGCCAATACCATTAGGAACGAGAGGATGAATAAGAAGTAATGATCGCGATCGCGCTGCGCCGAAAATAATCGGACGACCATCACGAACAGAACAAGGTGAACTGTGGCCGCGAGAAATCCGCCCGAAAGCAGAAAATAATCCGTTACATAAAACATCACGTACCCAATCGTCAGCATCGTGGTCCAACGTTCGGGGATAACCATCGTGCGTTTCTTGGCGAGCAAATAGCCGCGGAACACAAGCGCAGAGCACACGAATACTACGGTGGGGAGATCCAACGTACCGGTCGACGCCAGCGTTCCAACCCCAGTAAGGACCAATAAATAAAGAGCGACATCAAAGTATCGGTCAATGGCGTGAGGTAACGATATTGGTCGAACATCCGCAAACGCTGGCATGGGTAGCACTATTGTTTCGCGTTGCACGGTAGAAGGGAAGAGCCACTGGCCTTAGCCGCGCTCCGAAGTCACCTGCTGTTCCGGAGCGGACCGAAACCGAATGCTAGAATAACTGCGGTCAGACATCGGTCCCGCGCGACGCACTCCCGCCAATCCCGCCAGGTCCGGAAGGAAGCAACGGTAACGGGCTCTTGCGTGTGCAGTGGGCAGCCGGTGTCTGGCTTATGTGTCCCTCTCGATTTGTTTCATTCGTCTCGCCAACGGGGAAAGCACAACTCTCGAAAGGAATCCAAATTTTCAATCTTGGGTGCCCCATGTTTGCCGGGTTTGGCAAACGTGGGACTCGTCCCAACGCCACAGATTTTTCTCCGCTAGGGCGTAAGACCATGCCGTCGGAGTCGGTTCCCGCCGCAGAAGAGGCTCCGCCGAGCCCCATCTCGGAAATAAATGTCCTAACTTGCCGGTTAATTACCCATTCATCTTCCCCCACCTTTGTGGAGGGTCCTAAGAGCAAGTCGTTCCGTGTCACCACCCGGCGATTGGCGACCATCGTGCTCCTCTCAGCCTAGCAAAGATCTGAACCCCAGCAGGCCGCCCCCTTTCAAGGATCTCAGGTAGCAACTAGTTGACAGGCTACTAGCCTATGGAGGAAACAAAATGAAGATCATTTTAGGGGCACTACTGCTTGTCACTCTCGCGGGTGTATCGAAGGCAGATACCTACAACGTCAACCAGATATTCGGCTCTGCCGGCAGCGCAGTTGGCGCGATTACGACTGACGGTACCCTGGGAGTGCTAAATCCCACCAACGTTACCTCGTGGGATCTGACGTTAACGGATGGTTCATCCTCGACGACTCTAACACCGTTGAATTCGACGGTCGGCTGGGGAGCTTACAATACAGGGGGCGTCAGCAATGTTGATTTCACCGCTACCTCTTCAAGCCTGCTGTTTGATTTTAGCGGTGGCGATGCTGGTTCGTGGGGTTTCTCCGGGATTACTGGTCAATTGTGCCTCACGTCTTATACGAACTGCTTCGCGTATCCCGCAATAGGGACATACGCTGTCGGCGGCAATGGTTTGAATTTCTCTGTCGAATCTGGCACACAGGTGATTGGTTCCGCTGTTCCTGAACCATCATCCCTAGCTCTGATTGGCGCGGAACTACTCGCACTCGGCGGGATAAAACGGATGCGGTTATTCAAACGCTAGTTAAGTATATTCGGCTGGCCAAGATTTTTGACTCTCTGAACCCCGAAAGCAATCCAAAATTCCAATCTTGGGTGCCCCATGTTTGCCCGATGTTGGCAAACATGGGACCCGTCCCAACGCCACAGATTTTGTCTTCGCTAGGGGGAGCTTCTTTCCTAAGCCAGCCCGACGTGAATGCCAAGACCCCCAGCGGCCTGACGGAGTCGCTTATCCCTCGTCCACAGAACCGTGGACGGATTAATCAAGACCGAAGCTATCAGGTGAGCGTCGATCAGACCGACGCCCAATCTGTAAAGACGACGAGACTCAATCATCAGCCGTACCTCGCTCAGTTGCGCTACCCTCACTTGCGGTAGAAGATCCAGCAATGCAAGCGTCTTGGCGCGTTCCTGTAGCGATCCAAGGGCAAGTTCCGCGAGGATAAACGGATGGGTCACAATCTGTCCTTGGTCGAGATGCTTCCGCATTTCGTGATTTCCCAAACGAAGGTGCTCGATCCAAATAGACGTGTCTGCGAGAATCAATTCGTCCGCACCTTGGTTTTGCCGGGCCGGCGGCGTGGAATATTCTTCAATCCGGGCATCGTGCCTCCCATGGACGCCAATCTGCGAGCGCTCTCCCGCTCGATGAGCGCTTTGAGTGCTTCACGAATCAATGCCGTTTTCTCCGCCACACCCGTGAACTCCTGGGCAACGCGTACGAGATCGTCATCAAGCGCAATCGTTGTTCTCATAGGAACTCCACACCAATTATAGCATCACATGATGTCATAGTTTGTGCCTGCCCAATATTAGCCCTCACACGATACTCTGTGTCGGACTTATTCCTTTAAACGAAATCATGAAAGCAATCGTCCATCCCACCTACGGTCCTCCGGATGTCCTCAAGCTCGTAGAGATTGAGAAGCCGACCCCCGCGGACTACGAAGTTTTGATAAGAGTTCGCGCGGCCTCTGTAAATCCACTGGACTGGCATTTCATGAGAGGGATGCCGTACGCCGTTCGCATACAGGCCGGGCTGCGCCGTCCAAAAGACAAACGACTCGGCGCTGATTTGGCCGGCCAGGTTGAAGCGGTTGGCAGCAGCGTAACTCAATTCAAATCTGGCGACCTGGTGTTTGGAGTCTGCAAAGGGGCCTTTGCTGAATATGCGTGTACTTCCGAGTCCGCATTGGTCATCAAGCCGGATAACGTAACCTTTGAGCAGGCGGCGTCTGCTCCTGTTGCGGGATTCAGCGCGTTGCAAGGTCTTAGGGCCAATGGACGAGTTCAACCGGGGCAAAAGATCCTAATTAATGGGGCGGCGGGAGGCGTGGGCACATTCGCCGTGCAGATCGCCAGGTCGTTCGACGCAAATGTGACAGGCGTATGCAGTACGAGGAATGTGGACATGGTCCGATCAATCGGCGCAGATCAGGTCATTGATTACACTGAGGAGGATTTCACCAAAAGCGGGCAGCGTTACGACGTACTCCTCGACACCGTTGGGAACCATTCGTTGTCAGAGTGTAGGCGCGTGTTAACTTCCAACGGGGCATACGTTCCCGTCGGAGGCCCGAGCGGCCGTTGGAAGATCGGCTTGGCTCGTGCAATAAAAAGGCTCGTGTTGTCACGGTTCGTGAGCCAGAAGCTGGTCCCGTTCTTCCTGGCAAAACCGGGTAAAGAAGACCTTACCACGATTCAACAACTCATGGCGTCCGGCAAGGTAACGCCGGTCATCGATAAGCGTTATAAGTTGAGTGAAGTCCCCGAGGCTATCCAGTATCTGGAACAAGGGCACGCTCGAGGAAAAGTAGTAATAACTCTGGAATAAAACGGAGAGCTTCCAATGGGTTCACGAATAACAGCTCCACCACTTTCAGGAAAGGTCATGGGCTCGGTCGGTGACGATTTCGTCATCGCCGAGTGGCGGGATGCCGGCGGCGTCTCTGGTTCGCGCCGCCTGATCGCTCCATTGCACCTCCACCATAAGGACGATGAGGCTTGGTACGTCGTCGAAGGCATCCTATGTGTTCAAGTTGGCGATGATGAAGTCGAAGCTCGCACCGGTTGCGGAGTGTTTGTCCCCAAAGGCACCCCGCACACCTATTGGAATCCGGGGCCTGACGCAGTGCGATATCTGCTCGTAATGACCTCGAACATCTATCACCTGATTCAGGGGATTCATGCCCTGAAAGAACGCACTCCTGCCGCACTTCAGACTCTTTTCAAGAACTTCGATTCAGAGCTTCTGTAACATTTTGCGGCGTTGGACATTACCTGCCGTGTACGGCACAATAAGCAACCTGCAAAATTTCAACGGAGACCTTATCGAGTGACTCAGCCTGTGCCCGCAAGAGCAAGAGTTAAGATCAGCGCTCTTGGTACCTACGTTCCGCCTCGCCTCCTGACCAATGCCGATCTAGCGACGATGGTCGACACTTCCGACGAGTGGATCATGCAACGCATCGGAATCCGTGAGCGCCATATTGTCGAAAAAGGAGTCGCGACCAGCGATCTCGCCGTCGAGGCCGCAAAAAAAGCGCTGGCCGAGCGCGGCATTTCCGCATCCGACATTGAGGCGTTTATCGTCGGCACGGTAACTCCGGACATGTTGTTCCCCTCTACTGCGTGCCTGGTCCAACACAAGCTTGGAGCCTCCAAAGTCTGGGGATTCGATCTCTCAGCAGCGTGCTCGGCCTTCGTATACGCGCTCCAAACTGGAGCCCAATTCATCGCCACCGGTGCTCACAAGAAGGTGATGGTGATTGGCGCCGATGTAATGTCTTCAATCATCGACTACACCGACCGGTCCACCTGTGTAATTTTCGGGGATGGAGCAGGCGCCGTGATTCTCGAACCGGCAGACGAAGATTTAGGGCTCATCGACTTCATCCATGAGATCGACGGCGCGGGAGGATGTTCTCTGTACATGCCCGGCGGAGGAAGCCTGCATCCTTCCACCCACGAAACTGTCGATAAGAAAATGCACTTCGTTCATCAGGACGGCGGAGCGGTGTTCAAATTTGCTATCCGCAAAATGAACGAAGTCTGCGAAAAGATTTTGCAACGCAATGGATTTACCGTCGCCGATCTCAACCTCTTTATTCCCCACCAGGCCAACAAAAGAATTATCAGTGCAACGGCGGAGCGTCTTGGCCTGAAAGAAGAACAAATAGTCATCAACATCGATCGCTACGGCAACACCACAGCAGGCACGATACCGTTAGCAATGGACACCGCCCGTCAAGAAGGCCGCCTAAAAAAAGGTGACCTAGTATTGCTGGCGTCAGTAGGCGCAGGCTTCACAGTAGGAGCGACGCTACTAAGATGGGCCTATTAAGCTACCCTTTTGCAGTTTTTTTGTCAGTACCATCCATTTTCTAATGATGATGTCATCCTGAGGAAGAGGAGTCGTTCGCGCGCGAACGACTCCCAACGAAGGACCTCTGTAACACCCGTTTTTTGTCAGCACCATTCCAACCGGGGGTGCCCCATTCTTTCGCGCACTTTGCGAAAGAGCCTGCCCTGAGCGCAGTCGAAGGGGTGGGAGGCAAGCTGAGGGAACCGTGGGCGTCCCCTAACTCTCCTCACTCTCCTTCAATCGGGCAATCACACTCAAATCCTCAAGTGTAGTGACATCCCCCTTCACGTCTCCATTAGTCGCGAGTTCCCTCAACAACCGCCGCATAATTTTTCCGCTGCGAGTCTTAGGCAACGAATCCGTAAACCGAATGTCATCAGGACGCGCCAACGCCCCAATCTCCTTCACCACCCACCGCCGCAATTCTTCTTTCAATTCCGGCGTAGGCTTCTTTCCATGCTCTAGTGAAACAAACGCCGAAATCGCCTGCCCCTTAAGTTCGTCCGGACGCCCAACCACCGCGGCTTCCGCCACATCAGCATGAGCGACCAGCGCCGACTCCACTTCCATCGTGCTCAACCGATGCCCCGAAACGTTTATCACGTCATCAACCCGCCCCATGACCCAGAAATATCCATCTTTATCTTTCCGCGCGCCGTCCCCAGTGAAATACATCCCCGGAATCTGCGACCAATACTGCTGAACGTACCGATCCGGATCTCCATAAATAGTCCTCAACATCCCAGGCCAGGGCTGTTTGATCACTAAGAATCCCCCCGATCCATCCGGCACAGGCTGCCCCTGCATGTTCACAATCTCAGCCACCACCCCCGGAAAGGGCCGCGTAGCCGACCCAGGCTTCGTAGCAATTGCTCCCGGAATCGGCGAAATCATAATGTGCCCAGTCTCCGTTTGCCACCAAGTGTCCGTGATGGGGCAGCGGTTATGGCCGATTACTTCGCGATACCATATCCAGGCTTCGGGATTGATTGGCTCGCCTACTGTGCCGAGCAATCGCAGGCTGTCGAGCTTGTGGCGCTTCGGCCATTCGTCTCCCCATTTGACGAAGGTTCGAATTGCCGTGGGCGCGGTGTAGAAGACGCTGACTTTGTGGCGATCGATGATGTTCCAGAAGCGGTCCTGCTCGGGAAAGTTCGGCGCTCCTTCGTACATCAACGTTGTCGCGCCGTTTTGCAGCGGTCCGTAGACGATGTAACTGTGTCCGGTGACCCATCCAATGTCGGCCGTGCACCAGAACGTGTCTTGGTCTTTTAGGTCGAAGATCCATTTTGTTGTGATGTACGTTCCAACCGAATAGCCGCCAGTTGTATGCACCACGCCTTTGGGTTTGCCGGTTGTTCCAGAGGTATAAAGGATATAGAGAGGATGCTCGGAATCGAGCGGTTCGGCGGGACACTCATCCGACGCCTTCGCCATCAAGTCGTGCCACCAGTGATCACGCCCGGACTGCATATTGACGGAGGTCGCTGTGCGCTGATACACCACTACATTCTTTACCGACGGACACGACTTCAACGCCTCTTCCACCGCCGGAAATAATTTCACCTCTGTTCCCCGACGATACGAACCATCCTGCGTGATCACCGCCACGGCTTGCGAATCGGTGATGCGGTCGACCAGCGCATGCGACGAGAATCCTCCGAAGACTACGGTATGCGGAGCGCCAACGCGGGCGCATGCCAGCATCGCAATCGGAAGCTCAGGAGTCATTCCCATATAAATCGCAACACGGTCGCCCTTTTTTACTCCCAACGACTTCAACACATTCGCGAATTTCTGCACTTCGCGATGCAGTTGCTGATAGGTCAGCGTACGAACTTCTCCCGGCTCGCTTTCCCAAATTATCGCCGCTTTATTCTTCCGCCAAGTCTGCACATGGCGATCCAGGCAGTTGTGCGAAAGATTTATTTGACCGCCCACAAACCACTTTGCCCACGGACAATTCCACTCCAGCACACGATCCCACTTCTTGAACCAATGGAGTTCGTTTGCGACCTTGCCCCAAAATTTCTCTGGATCATTCACCGACTCGCGGTAGATTCGTTCGTAATCTTCAAGGCTCTTGATGTGAGCATGCTTGCGAAATTCTTCAGGACATTCGAACTTGCGATCTTCATGAAGAATCGAATCGATGTCAGTGGATGCTGCTGTCGGGGTATGGGCCATGCGCTCTTACCTCTTTAATTGGATTGCCGCAATTCGAGATTCTATCTGGCGTGGTATGTTCCTGTCTTGGACTTGAGGCGGGAAATACCAAATGAACGCTGCATCCGTGGAATCCCACCCATTCGACTTCGCTCAGGGCAGGCTCTTTCGCAAAGAACGCGAAAGGATGGGGCGCCCTGCAATAGATTAGAGGGATACCTTTAATAGCAAAGTGTAAATTGAGTTGGAGAGTCTCCTATGAAAACCACAATTTCGCCCATGCTTTCGGTTCGAGGCGGTGCGAAGGCGGTTGACTTCTACAAAGCGGCGTTTGGGGCCGGAGAGTTGTTCCGCCTTGATGCTCCCGATGGATCGGTCGTCGCACAGCTGTCGGTAGGGGAAGCCTCATTCTGGGTCGCTGACGAGTCTCCGGAGCACCTCAACTTCAGCCCTCAGTCTCTCGGCGGAGGCACGGTGCGGATGGTCATGACGGTCGAGGATCCGAATGCCGCATTCGACCGGGCAATTGCGGCGGGAGCAAAAGAAATTTGGCCCGTCCACGATGAGTACGGCTGGCGCATCGGAAGAATCGTCGATCCCTTCGGACACCATTGGGAGATCGGGAAGCCCTTGCCGGGAGGTTCGTGACGCGCGAATGAGTCGGGCCCTTCCCGGTTCGATCACTTCGCCGCATGAAACGCTCCCCAAGCTTCGCGGTATTGTTCGAATTTTGAAGTTTTCTTGCCCTGTGTGGGGAACAGGCGCATGGACTTCATAGTGTTGAATGCGCTGGCAGGGAAGACGTACCAGATGTCTTCGGGCACGATGTAGGCGACGAGAATGTCGATCTCATCGTCGCGATAAGGCACGCGTTTGTGGGGACACGCGCGAAAATGATATCCGCCGCCGGGACTGGCGGAGACGCAGTGTGCAGACTTGACCTGTACCCGCAACATGCGGCCTCCAACGTCAACGACGAGGTCGTAACGGTCGCTATCGCCCCAGGGCTTGGAGACCCCAAAGCCCATGGAGGCGGCCTTGCTGAGAAACGCCGCCTCGCCAATTTCTCCACGGCGTTTAACCTCGCGGCGCATCTGCTGGGCGGTGTTTTGCTCAGAGGGTCTTTGGGGCGGCTGCGAGTGTTTTTTGACTGCTCTGATTCTCTTTTCGATAGTCTTTTGCATGGTTTCCGATCTTTATTTATTTCGATCTAAATTTATTTCGATCTAATTTCTGATTTTGGGCGCAAAAAAAGGCGCGACACCGTTTTGTGGAAAACGGAATCTGCGCCTTGTTTTTTATCTACTACTTAAATGATAGCAGTTTGAAGGGGGTAATCATGCCACGTCCGGACGGTTTATTTCTGGCTTTATATCATAGAGTTACGGAAAAATGCTCATGTATAACCCCTTGACAAGATTTTGGGCGTAATCGAGGTCTTGGCGAGAATTGCCTGCCCATTGTCATTTCGAACCGTCCGCAGCCGCGAAGCGGCGAGAGCGCGTGAGGAATCTGCTTTTGTCCGTCTATGTCGTGCGCTAGGAGGCTGGTGCGCGTTCGTGGTTTACCTTCAGCAGCCGCTCGAGGATTTCGGCATCGGTTAGCGTTGAGGGCCAACCGTAGGCTGCGAAGACAGATTCATCCAGCTTGCGATGGGCGTCGGCGAGCCAAGTAGGGCGATCGTTATAAAGATTAGTGAGTGTGCGCATTCTCAATTCTTCTGCGGTTATTCCGGGCGGATTAAGCCAAGCGTCGCGCTTGGAGACCAATTCGCGTGCCGCTTCAGCGATGGCCTCAACCAGTGGCGAATCTTTGGGCTCAAGGCCAGGACGCCAGGGTAATGGAAAAGTTTCAAAGGTCGTGGTCGGCGTATAACGTGGTCGATCCTCCAATGCCGTACCCATATGCAGCCCCCACACTTCATGAACACGGGAGTGCAATACTCCGAAGAAGTAGTCATCCTCGCGAGCAAAAACGAACAGGGCATGGTCGGGCAGAACTGGCGCGCCCAGCCAGGCAAACACGCGATATTTAGATAATCCGGGAGTGACGATAAATCGTCGGAGTGGTGCTAATGCCTGGCGCATGTCAGGCCTTGGCTCGCCGTGAATCCACCATTTCACGCGGTAGCCTTCGCGGTTGTTCATTTGCCTTTCGGGGTAAACGTGCTCTCGAAGATATTCAAACGGTTTTTCATAGAGAGCGGCACTGGCTTCAGGCATATCCGTCCCGAAATCGATGGTGAACATTCCACGGGGCCTGCGCGTGATGTCCATTGCATTTACCCACGGTCGTACCACATCCGTGTTGGGCCGCCCATTCGGATTGATCGGCGCCGCCAGCATCCCTTCGGCGGTTACCGGCAAAATGTCGAACGCTCCGATTTTTGTTGTCCCCATGAAGCACAGATTGGCATTTTCTTGTAGTTTTTGGGCCGATGTTGTCTCTGCCGCGCTAGTGAGGTTGGCATGGATTGCCTCAACCATGGCACCATCCAGTTTTCGCTCTTCCTGCGAACCATCGTCGAATCCGATCATTGAGACGTGAACGTTTGCTCCGTCCAGCACCCAATCGCGATCGGAATAGGCCATAAAGATGCCGCCGGTTTCCTTGATCCTTTCCAATACAATACGGTTAGCACCGCCCCGTATCCCTTGCGTCGCGAGCAGGCCAGCACGCTTCGCTAGACCCTCTTCAATCATCGCTCGCGCTTTCTCAAACCAATACGTCACCAAATCCGCCTCTTGGGGAACGCGGCCCTCGTAGACGCTAAATAGGGCACCGACGTATCCGTCGCCCAACTCGTTGCGGAGTCGCTTTCCGCCCAGGAAAGGGGGGTTGCCGATGATGAAATCGACGGCCGGCCATGTTGGTTCTGTCGGGGTGCCTTTACCGTCGTGGGTCAGGATGGCATCTCTGTGCTGGATGTTATCGAGCTTTCGCAAGATTGGTTCGCTCGGCCATCCAATCGCTTTCTCATTCAGCCACTGCAAGTAGCCAATCCACACCACGACAGAGGCTAGCTCCTGCGCGTAGATGTTTGTTTCCAAGCCGAAAAGTTGCTGAGGGTGAACCTGCTTTTCAATGAAGGTGGGCAATGCGTGCTCTGCGGAAAAAACCCACGCGTCGTGCCACAAATCAAGCATCCGCCGAAGGGCCAGATACAGAAAATTTCCGCTGCCACAGGCAGGATCCAGAACACGAACGGCGGAAAGCTCCGCTATCCAGTCAAAGATTTTTCCCTCGAGTTCCTCCCTCAGTTTAGTGTGTGCGCGGCCTTTCGTGGCTTTGGCTTGCTCCGCCAAGGCCGTGGCTTCCGCTTTTACCTCGTCCCATCTCCGCTGCAAGGGTTCGATTACTACTGGTTCAACGATCAGCAAAATATCTTCGCTGCTGGTGTAGTGTTGGCCGAGCTGTGCACGCTTGCTTGGGTCCAAGCTGCGCTGGAAGAGAGTGCCAAAGATAGCTGGTTCCACCTGGGCCCAATCAAGTGCTGCGGCGGCATTTAACACACCGAGGTCCCGCCAATCCAAATCGAAGACCTCGTCATCGGCAAACAGTCCGCCGTTGAAGTAGTGAATGTCGTGCACGCCGAACGTGCTGCCTTCGGTTGACATGGCGGCGAAGAGCCGGCGGAGCTTGCGTCCGAAGTTCGGGGGCTTGCCTTTGTCCGAACTGATCATCTGTCGGAACAGATGGTCGGGCAGAAGGCCGATGCTGTCCGCGAACAGACAGAAAAGCAAACGCATGAGAAAGTGCGCCGCTCGTTGTGGGTCGATTCCCCGCGCCTCAAGGTTGTTAGCGAGTTTGGCGAACTCTGCAGCGACCTGCTCGGTGACCCGGGCGCGGGCTACGTCGGGGCGGAGTGCCTCTGGCTCGGAAAACACAGCCCTCAAAACATCAAGGGCGGAAGAGCGCAATTCGGTGTTGGAGAGCCGGAGAGAAGATCGCTAAGAGTAAAACCGTAAATCTGAGGTTTCGTGCGTTCGAAGTTAGTGTGAACCTCGAACCGATCCAGATCGCAAGTTACAAGCAGAGGCGGGTTTTCAAGGTCTTCGCGGTAACGCAAAAGTTGGCGATAGGCCACCGCGAGATCCCGGTGTTTGCCTTTGTATTCCCATCCGAAGTATCCGCGCTTCCAAACGTCGGCAAAACCCTTACCGTCATCATTCGTGGCGACGTGCTTTTCAAATGCGTAGGTCTCGCCCGTTTGGTCCACCTCGGCTGGATAAGGCTGCCCGAGCACCTCGCAAAGATTGATGAAATGAGTATGCGCCGCTGCGCGCTCGGTGAGAGTGCTCGCTTTCCAGCGTTCAACGAACTCGGGTAAAGAAAGAGGCGGCATCCGTTACGGTCTTGAAGAAACGATTCTTTCAGAATAGAGCGCTTGCGCCAAGTATCGCCCTTGTCTCGGCGGAAATGAGAAGCAGATTCCTCCGAGGCTTGCGCCTCGTTCGGAATGACAAGATTTAAATAGGATGCGGTTGTGGAGTCCACTTCTCGCGAAGGCGGCTGCAATTGGGGCTGCACTGTATCAGGGTATGGCTTTCAGCTATACCGTAAATCCAAACGGGCGACAATATCGCAGCGCTGAAGCGCTGCGCCACCCAAAATCAACGGAAGCGCCCGTCGAGAGTAAGATCTCGGATAAGGTCGCCGTTTCGGCTAGCTTTCCGCCAAATGTACACGACTATGTTGCTAAGGCTCCGCTCTGGGGCGTATCGAAGCAACGAGTTACAAGCGTGATGCGGAGGGCCACTCAAATGCAATGGTTAGAGTGAGTGAGTATTCTTCTCCTCTTTCAGGTTCCCTGAACTAAGTCAGCCCATCTGAAGTTCTCCCTACCTTAGCGAACGACAACCTTAAGGAGGTTGATATGTTTGCACGCAATGTTTCTTTTAATTTGAAATCGAATATGCTTTCCGATTACACACGAACATTCGAGAAGGATATTGTTCCGATACTTCGCAAGCAGAATGGCTTTAAGGATGAAATTACGTTCTCCGGTCCTGGCGGAGTCAATGTGACCGCCATCAGTCTGTGGGAGAACAAAGCCAGTGCAGAAACTTACAACACGAATGCTTATCCTGAAGTGTTGAAGACGATGCAAAGATTCATCGATGGAACGCCCAAGGTTCAGACCTCGGAAGTCGTTAACTCGACCTTCCATAGCGGCGTCCACGCAACAGCGTAAGAGTTGCTGATCGCATAGGAGAGGGCGGAGATACATCCGTCCTCTCGATTTATTGCGGCTAATGCTGATGCTCCGCTACGCTCTTCCTCAGAGAGCGGAACATGGAAATATCAGGGTATGGCTTTCAGCCATACCGTAAATGCGTCAATCAGGCTAGAACGGCACGCCTGAAGGCGAGCCCTGATACGAAACAGGTTTCATCCAGATTCGCGAGGCTGGAGTCCGGCGACAGTGCATGGGTCCTTCGTTGGGACTCGTTCGCGAGCGAACGAGTCCGCTTCCTCAGGATGACAATTTTGAAATTGAAATACAGGTAAGAGACGCAGCTTGCTGTGTTTGCTGTTCGTGTTCCGCGCAAAGAACTCAGCCAGACGCAGCAAGCTGCGTCTCTATAAAGTGGGTCGCTACTCGCCTGCTTGTTCTGTCTTCTTTGGCTTTTCGTAGGGCTTGGATAGGTATTTGCGGGCTTCGTCCAATGCGCCTTGGGTGTTGTCGTTGGTTTGGACGGCTTGGCGGTATTCGTTGGTGGCTCGCTCGCGCTGTCCGGTAACGTCGAAGATTTTGCCTAACGAAATGTGGCTCCAGACTTCGGTCCAGCGGGGTTCGCCGTCTCCATTCAAGGCCTCGCGATAGGCGTTGGCTGAGGCCTGATAGTTGTGCTGCTGGAAGAAAACTTCGGCGATGCGGTAGTGGGCCAGCGAACTATTCTTATTCACGGCGAGCGCTTTGTTGTATTCGCTGAGGGCGCCGGCAAGATCTCCTTGCAGGACCATGGCTTGTCCGCGCTGGATGGTGGCGCGTAACTTTACGTCGCTGGAATTCTTCAGGACGCGGTTCTCGGGATCGATGGCGATGTGTCGCGGCTTGCCGAAGGTCTCAACCGAAAATGGTGAGTCCGTGCCTACGACTTCGATGCGTTTATTTTCAGTCTTGCCGTCGGTATCGATTTTCAAATCCACTGGCATGCGGAACAGATCTAGATCCTGTGCGACCTGTCCGACGACGCGGAAGCCGGGACAATGAGCGGCGGGAGCGCACTTATTTCCCAGGCGATAGACGGTGTACTTGGTCTTGAATTCGGGAGCGCCGGTTGAATCGAACCACTGGGAGAAAAACCAGGCGAGGTTGTCGCCATAGTCCTGTTCGGCGATGGCGCGAAAATCGTCCATGGAGGCGGACTTGCCGGCGTATTTCGCGGCGAACGTCCGCATAGTTTTGTCGTATTTCTGATCGCCTTCGACCCAGCGCAGCATGTGGAGGATCATTGCGCCTTTATCGGTGACCAGAGATTCGAACTCGGGAGAAAATATGTCGAGCTTGCTTGCGCTCGAAAGCGGAACGGTGTCGTATGCCAATGCGCCGACTGACATGTCTTTCACGACTTCTTCGAGTCCGGCTTGTCCCGCGGCCTGCTCGACGTACCGCGCCTCGGAATAGCGAGCGAAGCCGTCGCTGATCGTCCAATCATCGCGCGATGCCGGACTTACGGAAGCGCCCCACCATTGATGGGCGATGGTGTTTGCCAGCAGACGGTAGTTCACTTTTTCGGTGATGGCGCGGCTGGCGACGGCGGCGATTTCAGGCGCCCATGAAGATGGCACGGTGTCATCCGGGAGTTCGACGACTCTCAGGGTTGTGGATGGAGCGGGTCCGTAGAGAGTTTCGTAGTAAGTGAATTCTTTTAGCGCGGTCTCGGTATACAAGGTGCCCAGATTCTGATGCATGGGCTTGAAGAAGACGTGGAGGTCTATTCCGGCTTCGTCGCTTTTGAATTCCTGGAAAGTGCCGGCGATGATGGTGCCGGGAAAACTTGGCTTGTTCCAAACGAAGCTGTAGGTCTTGGTTGGTCCGGTGTCGTCGCCGGCTTTTTTGGGCAGGGAAGAGCTGCTTGGGTTGCTCTGCTTGCCGCTGCCGATTACCACCATTTGCACGGGCACGGTGACATTAATGGTCGAGGTGAAACGGTTGACGCCATAGGCATTCACGGGGAACCAGCGTCCGGCGTAGAGCAAGTAACTGGTGTCGTCGTTGATGTAAGCCAGCTTGAGGCCTTCAACGGGGCTGTCGTTGGCGGAGTCCAGCACACCTTCGTATTCGAAGGTCAGAGTCGAGGACGCATTCTTGGGCAAATTTTTGGCCAACTGAACGCGGACGGTGGAATCTTGAGTGACTCGTTCGGCGGACAGCAGCTTGCCGGTTTCGTCAGTCACTTTGGTGACGCGGAGATCATTATGAAGTTCGAAGGTGGCGACGGTGAGGTCTTCAAGCGCCGTGAATTTTACCTTTGCACGGGCGGAGAGCAAGTGCGAGTGCGGAGTGATATTAGCGTCGATTTGATAGTCGTCGACCCGGAGGCGCATTTTGTCGGCGGCCCAGCCGGGAAGAGTGATGAGCGATAAAGCTAGGGCTATCGTGACCCGACGCCAAGAATGAAGGAGCATCTCTAGAATTGTCTCCTGGAAAGCCTGCTTTTAGCTTGGATGTAGATTGTCGCTTAAAAGATGCTGTCAGCAAAGGGCTTAGGCATCTGGCGAGGACATTGTTGCGGGACAGTTGGGCTCTCGGTAGCCAGCTGAGCTTTGAAGGAGGATCTGTTGGAAGCGCAGTCCCTACCAAGAGTGAATCTCTAAGCGGCTAATCTCCGCTTCATATTTATGGCTCCCAGCAACACAAGACCAGAGGCGGCAAGCATGGGGATGCTGGAGCCTTCAGGGACCGTGCTGTAGACGCTGTTATTCCACGAGGCGAAGTTCAGATCGAACGTCGCGCCGATTGGGACTCCGCCGTCAGTCCCGGCGGTCCACGTGTAGGTCACCGTACCCGGGCTGAAGTTAGCTGAGTCGGTGCCACAACCCGAAACACAATTCGGGCCGTTCAAGGTGAGGTTGCTGAAGTAATTTGCGGCCCCACCGTGAATCTGAAAATTGCACATATCCACTGGGCTGCCGCTACAGCCAGCCGCCGTGAAGGTGTCGTTCAGCGTCAGCGAGAAGCTGGTGACTACCGCACCGGTGTCGTTTATGACAAGAAAGTCCCCGGCGCCACCGTTGGGCTCGACGGGTTGTCCAGCGAGGTAACTGGTCCCCGTTGTATCGATCTGAAACCACGAGTTGATCGTGCTCAGATTGAACGCCTCGGTGCCGCTGTATCCCGTGGTGCCGTTGGTGCTGCAAAGCGTAGCCCCACCGCAGCTAGTCGCATTGTCGGCGAACCCAATTATATTGCCGCCAAAGGCAGGAAGTGCGAAGCAGAGGAGTGCTGCCAGCAGTATCCCAATGAAGCACTGAACGCTATTCTTCATTATCTTTCGCCCCCGACTTTGCTGCACCGGGATCTTCTGGTACGACAGGGGCAGTTTACCGCAAAGCCTACCTTTATCAAAACTTATAATTCCTGCAACCGGTCGCGAGCACTTGCAATCGTTGGGCAAACCATTCATTCCCAAGAGGATGGAGATCAAGTGGCTGGCCCATCTTTGCGTGGATTTTGACCTCCTCAGGATCATAACCAACGAAGGCCCGGTGCCCCAGGTTCGGGTCCGCACTCTGGGCGCTAACCTGGGTGGAGGAAACCCGCCTCCGATTGTCGACGGTTTTGGCTCTCCACCCCATCGCTGTACATTCGGATCCGATCGCGACGGTTCCCGAGTTCCTAAAGAACGCCCCCAAGAACGGGGAGTCGCGGTCTCAATCACGCCGTCGCACGAGACTCGATGTCAATAGGCCTCACGAGTGGCTGTCTCTTAAGGCCAGCCAGCCGTCCTGTATGTCCCGCATTACTTGCCCGCCAAAATGGGTATGCTCTCATTTTTGAGCGAAGCGAAAGACTTATGGATTTGCCGGCAAATGCATAGGTCTTTCGCTTCGCTCAGGATGGCAAAATGATTTTGGGACGAACTTGCCAGACAGCATTAATTGCCCTTTGGTTCGCTCACTGAAGCTGGGCGTACTGGGCTTTGGCTTGTTTCAGGATGGGAATGCCGGGGTCTGCGTCTTTCCAGAGTGTTAGGAAGTCCTGGTAGGCGGTCTTGGCCTTGGCCGAGTCACCTTGCAACGCATATGCGCGAGCGATACCGAGGCGTGTACGAGCGCCGATGGGATGCATCCCAACGCTACGATGGTCGATGATTTTCTGGAACTCGGCTGCGGCATGGCTACCGTCATGTGCTGCAAGATAGGCTTCGCCGCGCACATAAACGGGATACGAGAACGTCGCCTATTGCCAGTCTTCCCAGTTCGTAGGGGGCAGCCGCCTGAAGATCTTCGATCGCCCTCAAAGGCTGGTTGCGGCTGAGCGCGAGCTGGGCGCGCACAGTTGGCACTTCTTTGAACTGGACGATGGTATCTTCCGGATAGCGTTTGTTCAGATCATTAGCCAGCTCCTCTGCCCGCGATTCATCTCCTATTATTGCCAGCACCAAGGCAGCTTCGAATTGAACGTCCCGGCCGGTGGAAAGTTCGAGAGCCGCTGCGGCCTGCTGGCGAGCCTGTGCGGTGTTGCCGAAGAGAGCCTCCCGCAAGGATGAGTTGGCTTGGTACGCCGCTGCTGTCTCTTTCTCACCCGAGTTTTGCGCCGAGGTGATAGCGCGGCGGGAAAGATCCCTCGACTTCTCTTGCAATCCCGAATAAGCGGCTATATCGGCCTGCCACGACATCAGGGTGTCATCTAACCCCGGCTTGCCCATCATCCAGGCAGCCTGTTGCTCCATGGTTGCGCGGTCGTCCCTGAAGAGTGCAAGAACATACGCAAAAGTGTGCAGGTAAGGAGTATCGAGCTTTTTCGCCCACGCCTCCTCTATTGTGGCCTTAGCCTCGTCGAAGCGATTCAGGTACATATAGGACGCGGCGAGGTTCTCATAATTGTTACCGCTGGCAGGATTGAGGCGAAGGGCCTCAAGGGCTTCTGCGAGGGCTTTGTCATGCTGCCCAAGGTCGAAGTAGAGGCCGTTTAGGATGGTGTGGGGTACGTCATCTCGCGGATAGGCTTGCGCCCAGAGTTCACAGGATTCGCGGGCTTTTCCCAGGTCTCCGGTGACAAAATTGTAGTAGGAAGTCTCAATACCGAACCGTTCCCGTTCGCTCACCCGCTGGCGCAGTTCGTACGCCTTACTCGTGTTCTCCGCTGACAGCTTCAACTGCCCGAGATTGTGGTAGCCGACCCCGAGCAGACTATAGGCGGCGGCGAAATTCGGGTCGAGGCGGATGGCCCGCTGTGTGAAGGCCACCACTGCGGGATTGTCGTCTCTTTCCTCGACAGCCTTTACTGCAAGAGTGTAAGCTTGCAGCGCTTCGAGCGATGGCGTGGTAGCTTCGTCCAAGGGCGTGGCGTATTTCTGCACCGAGCTGAGTGATTCGCCCAGTTTCCCGCGCAAGCTGACTGCCGCGCCGTTCAGCGCCTTGAGTACCTGTTCCTTGCCCGCGGCCTGCTCTTGCGCTTCCGCCAGCACCTCTCCCGAGTTGCAGTCCGATGCCTTCAGGCCAACCACATACTGGTTGCCAAGCGCGGCAATCGATCCGGCAATCATGGCCCTGCTACCCGTGCGCTGGCATACTTCGCGCGTGATTTCCGGAGTCAGACGCTCCCCGGGCTGGTGCCCCATCAGCAGCAGGGTCGCATTGATCTTGTCTCCGGAAACAAGATCAAGGAAGGGAGATTGTTCAAGTTGCACCGAGAGGCCTTGCTTCAGGGCGTCGTCGAATACGGTGTCGTTGGTCTTGTTGTCGAAATCGGAGAGGACGATGCTGTCCTTGTCGGTTAGTAGCTTGGGTTGACGGGAACGGAAGTAAAGTCCGGCGCCGATTAACGCTACACACAGGATTGCTGCTGCAATGTAACCGTGCTTTGCTTGGCCTGGACCGCCGGGGGCGGCCGTCCTAACGTGTTCTGTGGTCGCGGCGGGCGATGTGCGCGAATCAGAATCGCGCTTCAGCCGCTGCAAGTCGGTTCGCATGTCGGCTGCGTTCTGATAGCGGAGGTTGCGGTCTTTCTCCAGAGCTTTGTCGATGATGCGTTCCAGTTCAGCGGGCACATCGGGATTCAGCCGCACCGCAGGGACTGGATCGCGTTCGAGAATCGCGTTAAAGATAAGCGCGGAACTCTCGCCGCGGAATGGCAATTGCCCGGTGGACATTTCGTAGAGCACGGCTCCAAACGAAAACAAATCGCTGCGCGCATCCAACTCCTTCCCGCTCGCCTGTTCGGGCGACATGTAAGAAACCGTTCCCACAACAGTTCCGGGACTGGTCAAGTGTCCCTCTTCCGTAGCCGCGTTCGCCATCGCCGTCTGATTCGAGGAGCTCGCGGCGGGCGCGATCTTTGCCAATCCGAAGTCTAGAATCTTGGCGTGACCGCGCTGTGTGACAAAGATATTCGCCGGCTTGATGTCGCGGTGAACGATTCCCTTGGAGTGGGCGGCTTCGAGTGCATCAGCAATCTCGATGGCCATGCCGAGCAGAGCGTCCGTCTCAGGCGGCTTTCCTCCAATCCGGTGCTTCAGCGTCACGCCCTCGAGAAACTCCATGGCGATGAAGGCGGGGCCGTGCTGGTCATCAATTTCGTAGATGGTACAGATGTTGGGATGATTGAGAGCAGAAGCAGCCTTGGCTTCCCGCTCGAAACGATTCAAGGTTTGCGGGTCTTTGGCAACGTCATCGGGTAGGAACTTCAAAGCAACGAAACGGCCTAGCTTGAGGTCTTCAGCTTTGTAGACCACACCCATCCCGCCACCGCCAAGTTTCTCGAGGATGCGGTAGTGGGAAATCGTCTCGCCAATCAATGAAAAACGCTCCTGGGGTGGGCACCATGTTATGGGGCAGGGTGCGGGGAGTCAATGCTGCACGGGTAGTATGCACGCGGAATTTGGGAGAACGGCAATGCCTGTTAACGACAACTGACGGACCGTTATAATCTCCACGCTGGTTCTCGCCATCGGCTTCCCGAGGTCCCCCTATGAGAAAGCTACTTGCTCTGCTGTTCTTTTTGCACTCATGGATGCTTGCACAGAGCCGCTTCGACGGAACCTGGGAAATGAAGATGGACACATTACAGTTCACCAGCCCGCCTGAAGACTACCTAGTCGCCGATGGCATGTACCACTGCAAAAGCTGCGCCCCGAAAGTTGACGTGAAGACGGATGGCGTTGAGTACAAAGTTGCGGGGTACGCCTACGACACCCTTGCAGTTCGGATTCTGGATGAGCATGCGATCAAGTTCACCATGAACAAGGCGGGCAAACCTTACTTCGAGTGCATCGAGACAGTGTCGCCCGACGGACACAGGATGACCGAAGACTTCACAAATATGGCGGAAGCGGAAACGGTTACTGGTAAGGCGGGCTTCACGAGAGTTGGCAAGGGCCCAGTTGGCTCGCACGTCCTCTCAGGACAGTGGCGGATGGACACGGTCAAGAACGCAACCCGCGCTGGTACGCTCCAGATTTTCCAGAGCGCCGCCGGTGTAATGAAGATTTCCGACGGCAGTACGAGTTACGAAGTGAGGCTCGACGGAGCAGACTATCCCCAACCGGGAGACGTCCATTCAACCCGCTCAATGAAACTGATCGATGAGTACACACTTGAGGAAACCGATAAGACCGACGGAAAAGTCTCCGGCGGGGCTCGCTGGACAATTTCCAAGGATGGAAAGTCGATGAGGGTCAAATTTTCAAACACAAAACACGAGCAGACGATGACATACACGGCGGAGAAGCAGCCGTAGAACCTTCGCTTATTGCTTAAATCAGGGGGCCAAAATCGGCATCATTGATCGCAATGGCAACGGAAAAAATCATGGCGTGAATAAAGACGTGGTCGTTAGCGAAGCGGCCCAAGCGGGATATAAACTGCGCGACTCGCAGGATTTTGTGAAAGCCGACGGCATGGATTATTTTCTGATCTTTACCGCAGAACCGGAGTAGGGTTCTGCTCTGGGGCGTACATTCGTTGTCTGAAGGGCAGCAGAGGCGTACCATGCGGGACAGAAGTCTAAGACAAAAATCCCGACTCAGGAGGTCGTATGAAACTTGCACTAGTAGCGGGTTTGCTGCTCTGCAGCATGCTTTTATTTGCTCAGGGCACAGAAGCTCCCAAAGTTCACAGCATGACAGGCTGTTTGCAGGCAGGACCCACAGCTGGTTCTTACATGCTCACCAATTTGGGAAAGGGTCCGAAGACGGTGGGAATTGTGTCGTCGACCGAGGACCTAGCTCCACACGTCGGCCATAAGGTAGCGATCACCGGCACGGCAGTTCCCGAAGAAGAAGCTATGAAGGAAAACAAAGACGTGCCGAAGGCTCCGCACTACATGAATGTGACCGCGATGAAACATATTGCGGCTACCTGCCCTTAACAGCAATCCGCCGACATTTCGAGTCCCGTTTGTTTCTCGAGACGCGGCGTCTGCCGGCGCAGCAAGACAGCGCCGGCAAAATTACGCGCCCGAGACTATTGCCTCTGCGGCTCGATCTGCCGCGTTAGTCGTTTGCGGACCAGGATCGTTAGAATGGCCGCGGAGGCGGGCCCTGACGTTGGCTAGTCCTGCAATCATTTGGTCGCGGGGCGGGCCATCGGGAATTAGTTGGTTCAGTTGGCTGACGACATTTTCCGCCGTGAAATGGTGCTGAATCAACTCAGGGACGACCTGCTTTCCGGCGATGAGGTTCACCATGGCGAAGTGGGGCACCTTCACCGTGGAACGTCCTAGAAGATAAGTCAGTGGTGAAACCCGGTAGACCATTACGAATGGAGTTCCCATCATCGCCGCCTCAACTGTGGCTGTGCCGCTGGCGATGATTCCCGCACGGGAGTGCACCAGCGACGGCAGCGCTTCATTGACAATGCGGATCGGCTGCGATCCGATTAGGTCTTGAAAGGAAGCGCGTTCTAGAGTTGGCGCTATTGGCAACAGAAATTCGTAGCTGGAGCCAAGTTTCGCTGCCGACTCGAGAATTGTCGGAAGGTTCATTCGCACTTCTTTGACTCGACTTCCCGGCATGAGCGTGATCCAGGGCTTGGCGACGTCTAATTTGTATTTTGCGGCGTACCCAGATCTTTCGATTCGAGGCCGCGAAACTTCTGCTAACGGATGACCGACGAAAGCCGCGTCGACTCCGCGATCGCGATAGAACTTCTCTTCGAACGGAAAAATCACTAACGCCTTGTCGACATACTTTCGAAGAAGGCGGACGCGTCCTTGCCGCCATGCCCAGAATTGCGGGCAGACGTAATATACGACCGGTATATTTCGCCGGTGCATTTGGCGAGCTACGCGCCAGTTGAAGGCTGGGGAATCGATAACGACGGCGAGATCGGGGCGGCGGTGGTCTGTTTCGCGAATTAGCTTGCGAAACAGCCAGTAAATCTTGGGTAGATGGCTTAGTATTTCGGAGATGCCGACCACGGAAAGATCTTTGGCATCGACGATGGTGTCACAACCAGCGGCGCGCATTGCGGGGCCGCCAGCTCCGAGAAACTCGCATGAGGGGTCGCGGCGGCGGATGGCCTCGATGAGCTGAGCCCCATACATTTCTCCCGAGGCCTCGCCGGCCGAGATCAGAATCCGCACGAGGCATTGTAAATGGCGGTGTAGCGTTGGTTAAGCAGTTGAGCAATAGCAGGTCCCTCGACTTCGCAAGATCGTTCGTTGAACGATCTTGCTCCGCTCGGGATGACAGTGTGGGTGGGCGATTGTTGGCAGGCCCCCACGAGTTATACTGAAATCTCCATGGCGGCGAATCCGCAAAAGACGTTTTACCTTGAGACTTTCGGGTGCCAGATGAATGCGCACGACTCCGAGAAGGTCGTGGGCACGCTGGTTTCGCAGGGATATTCGCAAGTTCCCACCGTCGAGGAAGCTGAGCTGGTTCTTTACAATACGTGCTCGATCCGGGATAAGGCGGAGCAGAAAGTTTTTAACCGGCTCAACGATTACAAGAAATTTCAAAAACAGGGCAAAAAGTTTGGCGTGCTTGGATGTGTCGCGCAGCAGGAAGGCGAAAAGATCTTCGAGCGTGCGCCTTATGTTTCGCTGGTATGCGGGTCGGCGTCGTATCGAAATCTGCCGCAGATGTTGGTACAGCTTGAGGCAGGGAAGCAGCGCGTCACCGGGCTGGACGATCGCGAAACTGACGAATGTTTTGAGACCGAATTCACGGCGCGCACGAATCCTTATCGGGGTTACATCACAATTATTGAGGGCTGCGATAAGTTTTGCGCTTATTGTGTTGTCCCGTTTACTCGGGGTAAGGAGCGCAGCCGGGCGTCTGACTCGGTTCTTGTGGAAGCCCGTCAGATGGCGGACTTGGGATATACGGAAATCCAGTTGCTCGGTCAAAACGTAAATTCCTACAAAGACCCGTCGGCGAAGAAAACGTTTGCGGAGCTGCTTGCTGCTATCGGTCAGATTTCCGGTGTCAGAAGGGTGCGATTTACAACGTCGCATCCGCGAGATTTCGGACGGGATATTGTCGAGGCGATCGATTCGGTTTCCACGTTATGCGATCACGTTCATTTGCCGATCCAAAGTGGCTCGGACCGCGTTTTGGACGCCATGCAACGTCTTTACACTCGCGATCAATATATGGAGCGCGTTGGGTGGATGAGAGCGGCGCGGCGGGACATCAGTATAACCAGCGACATTATTGTTGGGTTTCCAGGCGAGACCGAAGCCGACTTCGAGCAAACCCTTTCTTTGCTGCGAGAAGTACAGTACGACGCCATATTTAGCTTTAAGTATTCGCCCCGGCCAAATACTCCGTCACTGAAACTCGGCGACGTGATTCCAGATGAAGAGAAAGTCAGGCGGCTGATGATATTGCAGGACACGCAGCGGGAAATCCAAAGGGTCACCTACAAGAAACATATGGGACAGACTATTGAAGTATTGGTTGAAGGGAAGAGCGAAGCCCGAAAACAATGGGTGGGACGGACTTCCCAGAATAAAACTCTCAATTTCAGTGTCCCTGGCGATGTGGTTCCGTCTTTGGGCAGTTACGTTCCGGTGCTTACCACGGTGACTTTCCCTAACAGTTTGCTGGGAGAAATGGTGATATAAAGCGACAGGGATATTAGAGAGGATTTTAGAATTCAGATTTATGTAGAGCGCCGAGGCTAGTTTGTCGGTACATGCAATCTGAAATCTTCAATCTGAAATGGGTTTTGGGGGTCGGGATGGAAGTTGAAATGAAAATTCGCGGGCTGATGATGGATCCGGTGACCAATATGCCGATTGTTATTCTGAAGGACGCCGGAAGCGACACGGTGCTGCCAATCTGGGTGGGAATTTACGAGGCCAATGCCATCGCCCTGGAGATTGAGAAGGTTGCGACGCCGCGTCCTATGACCCACGACCTGATAAAGAACGTGTTGGTTGGCTTGGATACCAATGTCCACAAAGTGGTCGTGACGGAGCTTCGCGAAGATACCTTTTACGCCGTGATTTGGATGGAGCGTGAAGGAAGAATCGTCAGCATCGACTCGCGGCCGTCAGACGCCCTGGCGTTAGCGCTGAGAGTCGATTGTCCGATATTTGTTGAGGACGATGTCCTGAAGAATTCGAAGCTGGCGGCTAATGTTTCGGACCGGGTGACCAGCGAGGAACTGCGGAAATGGCTGGAAGGGCTGAACGATGAGGACCTTGGCCGATACAAGATGTAGGTCAGGAGCCCTGAGCTTTCTTAGTTTACATAATACTTGTTATCGGACATTGCATGAATGTCGGGGCCTTAAACGCTGTTATTCCATTCTTGGAGTAAATATCGGTGAAATGTTCCATTAGCTCTCTTGCTTTCTGCCCCTCTCCGCTTAGAAGTGCCGCAATACTAGCCTTAACGATCTCTCTCGTTGGAATTTCCTCGGCCGCGCAGGACGCTCCTTCTCCTGGTCCCACAAGGCCGCCGATCGTTGGAGTGGCTCACATCGGCCTGAAGACGGATGATATGGCGGCTTCACGGCAGTTCTACTCGGGACTGCTGGGCTTTCAGGAGCCATTTAGCTTGAATAAGCCTGATGGAAGTCTGAGGCTGACATACTTCAAGATCAATGATCACCAGTACATCGAGGTATTTCCTGAATTAAAGGATCCAAAGGAAGACCGGCTGTCCCATATTGCCTTCGAGACCACCGATGCCGAGCGTTTAAGGCTTTATCTGGCCAGCAAGGGCATAAAGGTCCCGGACAAGTTGCCCTCTAGAGGGGACGGCAACTTCGGCTTCAATGTCAGTGACCCTGACGGTCACACTGTTGAGTTCGTACAGTACCTTCCCGGGTCGCTGCATGAGAAGCAGTTCGGCAAGTATCTTCCGGAGAGCCGAATTTCGCAGCACATGATCCATGTTGGCATAACCGTGAAGGACCGGGATGCGGCGGACCATTTTTACCGTGACATTCTGGGCTTTAAACAGACATGGTACGGCGGGATGACGGACACCAGAACTGATTGGGTGGATATGCGGGTGCCCGAAGGCACGGACTGGCTGGAATACATGCTGAATGTTCACGCTCCGGATCCGAGGGTGCTGGGAATCATGCACCATCTCGCCTTGGGAACTCCCAGCGTGGACGCAAGCTACAAGATATTGCTCAAGCGAGGGTTGAAGACTACTGAGGCGCCCAAGATCGGCCGCGATGGCAAATGGCAGCTAAACCTGTACGATCCGAATCTTACTCGGGTGGAAATGATGGAGCCGGCGCCGGTGCAGAAACCGTGCTGCTCGCCCATTAACCCCAATTGAGTAATTTTGTAATTGGGTAATCGGGTAATTTAAAAGCGTAACCCCCCTGGGGCTACCCTTTTGAGGCTTGCAACACTTCGCCTCCCGACAGCACGATCTTCGCATGGAATAAAGTTCCTGCTATCCGAGTTGCCATGGCGATCAGTTCCCTTTGCCCATGGAACACCTTGACTAGTCGCGCTTGCGAAAATTCTGGCAAATTAACCGATTGTCCGCTGCGAATCTTTGCCGCCATTTCGTCGTTTGCGGTTACTGCTGGAATCTCCGGCAGCAGTTTTCTGGGATGAACGAACATTTCTTGAAGTTGATTCTGCACTGCCGCGGATTGTAGTTCCTCGATGGTATGAGCTTCGTCCAACTGAAACTCCGCGACTGAGGTGCGGCACAATTGATCCAAATGGGCGCCGCATCGCATTTTCTGGCCCATGTCGTGGGCGATGGAACGGATGTACGTGCCTGAAGAGACCTGCGCTCGAAAGGTTGCGAGGTCGCCATCTGCCGATAGAATTTCAAGTTCTTTGATTTCGACCTGAACTCGTTTGAGAGCTACTTCTTTCTTCTTTCGCGCAAGTTTGTAGGCGGGGACACCGTTAATTTTCTTCGCGGAAAATGGAGGCGGGGTCTGCTCAATCATGCCTCGAAACGCGTGCGCAAGTTCGCGCAATTCTGACAGCGACACGGTTACGGGCTGGGTCTGTCCCATTGCCTCACCATCGCTATCGTAAGTATCGGTGGCGAAGCCGAATCGAATCGTGCCTTCGTAAGTCTTCTCCGAGGACGCATAGAACTTGGCGAGACGCGTCAGGTTCCCGATCACGAGAGGCAAAACTCCCGTTGCCAACGGGTCGAGCGTACCCAAATGTCCCACCGACCGTTGTTGCAGAATTCGTCGCACGCGGTTGACAACGTCGTGGGATGTGAAGCCAGCAGGCTTGTTGATAATGAGAACGCCATTCATGGGAATTGAGTAATTTCGTAATCGGGGAATTTTGTAATTTAAGAGCGACGCAGATCCTAGCTAAACAATCGTATAGAGTGGGAGTTCAATTACCCAATTGCGCAATTGCTAAATTACCCAATCCCCCATGATTCCTATTCGCGACGACCAGCCTCGATTCAGCACTCCTTATATCACTTATTTTCTGGTTGCCCTGAATACGCTGGTCTTCATTTACGAATTGGCAGTGGGCGCTCAGAGCCGCGAGGCGCTGAACGCGATGATTTACGAATTTGGGATCGTGCCCGACCATATTGGCGCGGCGCTGACTGGCGAAGCTCACTTTAGCGTAGCTGCGGCATTTCTTCCTATTCTAACGTCGATGTTCCTGCATGGGTCGTGGCTGCACATCATCGGCAACATGTGGGTGCTCTGGATATTTGGCGATAATATCGAAGACTATCTTGGACACTTCGCTTACCTGATTTTTTATCTCCTATGCGGCTTTGCTGCGGCGATCACGCATATTTTGTTGAACGCAGGTTCCGATGTGCCAACGGTCGGCGCCAGTGGCGCAATCGCCGGAGTGATGGGCGGATATTTTCTTTTGTATCCTAAATCTCGCGTGCTGACGCTGGTCCCATTGATCGTATTCTTTACGTTTTGGTGGCTGCCGGCATGGATTGTGCTTGGATACTGGTTTCTACTGCAATTCTTCAGCGGGACAACCTCAATTGCCTACTCGAGTCCAAGCAGCGGTGGCGTGGCCTTCTGGGCACATGTCGGCGGATTTGTCGCAGGACTGATTCTGATTAAAATCATGCCACGGCGCGCGCAGCGTGAGCGGTACGGGGCGTGGTGAACTGATCAAAGGGCGGCGCGCATCTACATTTCAGAGGGATTTGAATGAAAACTAAGTCTCAAGGACTGTTTTGCCAGTATGACGATGTTTGGCTGATCGATGGAGTGCGGACTCCGTTTGCCGATTACAACACCGTGCTGGGCCTGGTTTCGCCGATTGATTTGGGAATCAAAGTAGCGCGCGAAGTTTTCCGGCGAGCCGACATTTCTCCTGAAGATGTTGAGACTGTGATCGCGGGGAACATGGCGCAAGCTTCGTTCGACGCTTATATGCTGCCGCGGCACATCAGCATTTATTCCGGCGTCCCAATAGAGGTGCCGTGCCACCTGGTGCAGCGAGTTTGCGGAACTGGCATTGAGGTGATTCTGCAGGCAGCGGACCTGATCAAGCTGAGTAAAGCGCAGCTGATCCTTGGCGTGGGAACGGAATCGATGTCTCGTAATCCCGTGGCCGCTTACACGCATCGCGGCGGTTTTCGATTGGGACAGGTCGAGTTCAAGGATTTTTTGTGGGAGTCACTTCTTGATCCCAGCGCGAACGTCACGATGGGAGGCACTGCGGAAAATTTGGCGAAGCAGCACAATATCTCGCGAGAAGAAGTCGACCGCTTTGCCGCCGACAGTTTTTCGCGGGCTGTTGCGGCGCAGAAGGAGTGCTTTCTTAGCGGCGAAATTGTTCCGCTGATAAGCGAGAGCTTCGAACGCACGGGATATGGCCCTCGGGGGATACGGTTGCCGCGTCCGGTTGATTCCTTCAAGGAAGATAGTCATGTGCGGCCTTCGCCGTATGAAGTGCTGGCCAAAATCCGACCTGCGTTTGGAGGCGTGCAAACCGGGGGCAACAGTTCCGCGGTCGTAGATGGTGCTGGAGCTGCGCTGATAGCTTCAGGTGAGTTTATGCGGGACCGCAAGAAGTCTTCGCTGGCCAAAATCAATGCGGGTGTCGCTATTGGCGTGCCGCCTGAAATCATGGGCATTGGCCCTGTCGCTGCAATTCGAAGGCTGTTGGAGGTTGCCGGATTGCAGCTTGATCAAATCGGCCGGTTCGAAATCAACGAAGCATTCGGAGCGCAAGTTCTCGCCTGCGAGCGAGAACTCGGCATCGATCACGCCAAGTTAAATGTGAACGGAGGAGCGATCGCAATGGGCCACCCGTTAGGCGCGACTGGGATCAGGCTGGCAATTACCCTGGCGCGCGAGCTAAAGCGATCCGGCGAACGCTATGGAATCGCTTCCGCCTGCATCGGAGGCGGACAAGGAATCGCCCTACTGATTGAAAATGCTTAAGGACTGCTTGAGGTTCCCTGCCCCCCTACAATGTCATGGTGAACATGACAGATAACGTACGTCAATCATTGGAGAACCAACAGTTTCAAGTGATCGTGATTGGCGGTGGGATTAATGGAGTTGCGATTGCCCGTGAATCTGCGCGCGCGGGTCGTCGTACCCTCCTCATCGAGCAGGAAGACTTTGGGGGCGGCACTACTAGCCGGTCCACGCGAATTATTCACGGCGGACTGCGATACTTGGAACATGGCGAGATCGGGCTGGTCCGCGGGTCGCTACGTGAGCGAAAAAGCCTTTTACGACGTTACCCCAACCTGATTCATCCTCTGGAATTTTTACTGGCGCTCGATGACACGAGCAAACGCAGCGCCCTAAAAATCCGGGCCGGATTATGGCTTTACCGCCTGATCGGAGGGAGCGGCCGGAAAGCGAATGGGGCCAATGAATCGCAGGAAAGGCTCGAACGTTTGCTGGATGCGGGCCGGCGTTGGTCAGTATTCAATTTTCAAGATGCGCAATGCGAATTCCCAGAGCGCCTAGTCGCGGAGTGGCTGGTCGAGGCGATCGAAGCAGGTGCAATCGTTCGAAATCACACGCAGGTTTTGGCGGTGGACGTACGACATGGACGGGCCGCGGGCGTTTTGATAAGAGACCGGTTGAGTGGAAAAGAGGAACGCGTCGAGGCAGCATGGATCATCAATGCCACAGGTCCATGGGCAGACCGGGTTTGCCAGCGGTCGCAGATTAGGACCGTGCGCCCGATGCTGGGAGGAGTCCGGGGCTCTCATATTGTCTTGCCGCGATTTGCTGGATCACCAGATTCGGCGGTGTATTCCGAGGCTGTGGACCGGCGTCCCATCTTCGTGATTCCGTGGAATGAACAAATTCTGGTCGGAACAACGGAAGTGGGGGACAGCGGAGATCCAGCAAAAGCGCAGCCATCTTCGGAGGAAGCCGAGTATCTACTGCGCTCGTTCGCCGCTCTTTTTCCGCGCGCTGGCCTTTCCGCAGGAGATATTCGTTACACCTTTGCGGGGATCCGCCCTCTTCCTTATGTTTCAAATACAAACCCGTCGGCGATAACCCGCAGGCACTTCTTGCACGACCACAAGGAGGACGGCGCTGCGCAAATGATATCGGTTATCGGCGGGAAATTAACTACGGCGGCTTCGCTTGCACGCGAGTGCGTGACGAAACTCGGAGCTTCGGTTGCGAACCTTTCGCGGACACGAGTTTCCACGCCACATGATCCGGTTGCGGCTGATTTGGATCTTATGCTTGAGGAGTTTGTCAGATATATTGCCGGCATCGGAGGGATCAGCGAGAGCTCCGCGTCGGGTATTGTGGAGTGGCATGGAAAGCGCTCGGTGGCAATCGCGCGAATGGCATTGAGCAGCGCGGAGTTGAGGGCTCCGTTGTGTCCGCACACGGAACATATTGTGGCCGAGGCGGTGGACGCTGTCGCGAATGAGTGTGCAATGACATTGGGCGACATCCTGTTGCGACGGGTTCCGGTGGCGTTGGGAGCGTGCTGGTCCCATGAATGCAGCCGGGAGGCCGCGGTGCGGATCAAGTCAGTGATGGGCTGGGGTGAAAAACAGACCGCGGCGGAACTGGAAGCCTTCGAAGTTGAACGCAGCGCTTTTCTCAGGAAGGCTGCGTCGTCCTAAGCGTTTGTACGAGCAACTTCGTATCGTCTGCGATAATTCCATCGATTCCCCAGCGGGCCAGCTTTTGCATGTTAGCGGGGTGATTGACTGTCCAGGCAAACACTTTGAGGTGTGCTGCGTGTATTTCTTCGATCAGCTCGGAAGAAATAAGCCCCTGTTCGACGATGACGTATTCCACGGGCAACTGGCGCCACCGAGCAAGCTGGGTCGAAGTGTCACAGATAATGCCAACGGAAACCGTGGCGCTGCGTGCTTTTAGTTCCATGACTACGTTCGGAAGGAATGAAGACACCACGTAGCCTCTTTGGGGATTGTATTCACGCAACGCGGCAAGGATAGTAGTCTCGAGGCCGCGTACTTTAAGTTCGATATCGAGAAAACCCCGGTGAGAGTAGTTCTCGAAAACGTCCTCAAGCAGGGGACAGTTGGGTAACTGACTGCTGGTCACATCACAGACGTTCAGTTTTCCAACCTTTGGATCATGGCAGACCAAACCGCGTCCATCGGAGGTCCGACGGACATCGAATTCGAAGCCGTCGCAGCCGTGCTCGAGTGCAAGGTCGAATGAGGGCAGAGTATTCTCTGACACGGCCTTGATCGCGCGCGCGCCACGATGGCCGAGTAATAACGGAGTGGCGGCCATGCGGAATTGTATCCAAGTCTTATGACCCGTGCTGTAACCGATGGTACATATCGGATGGGAAAATGGGACGGCGCTCCAGATTGGTAAATGGCAGGATTAGTCGAGATCGAAATCGCGGATCGGCTTGCCTGTGTCAGGCGATTCTTTCGCACGCTTTACGGCTTCCTGAAACTTCTTTTCCAGGAGATCGGAGGCGTTTCTCTGGTTCTCGACAGATTGCCGGAAGATTGAGTCGCGGCGGTTGTCCTGTTCCTTCATGGCTCGCGCGGCTTCTTCAATGTCATTAAAAGTCTTGGGCTTGACCGCGGCGGTATGAGCGATTACGGCGCGATTTTGTGGATCGACCTTTAACACGGCGTTACAGCACGGACATGTGATGTCGAAGGCTGTTTTGTCGGCCATGATTTCCACTGATTGCATTTTACACTGACGGCGGCCCTGCGCTCTCGATCTTGCAGTCAACTCAGCGGCTAAAGCCGCGATACCTGGGAGGATCTATCGCAGCGCTGAAAGCGCTGCGCCACCCCAAACCTCTGGAGTCGGACGCGAAAACCATCTGCCGCCTTTGGGATGGTAGACATCCACTGTAAACTGATGTCCTTCTTCTTATGCCGACCTTTGCCGCGGTTGACATTGGCTCCAACTCAGTTCGTCTCAAGATTTCGCGACTGACCGCGGGACGCTTACACGAGATTCACGAGGACCGGGAAGTCACACGCCTTGGAGAGTCTGTGTTTCGCGATGGCTTTCTTTCTCCGGAAGCGATCGCGAATACGGTGAAAGTGCTGCGGCGCTTCCATCGCGACATCCAGAAGGCCGGAACCGACGCGGTTCGTGTGGTTGCAACCAGCGCGCTGCGTGATGCCCGCAATTCGCGGGCGTTCCTCGAATGGGTAAGGTCATCGACGGGATGGAAAGTTGAAATCATCTCTGGGCTGGAAGAGGCGCGGCTGATCCATCTGGGGCTGGTTTCGACGATTCGAGTGAATGCGTCTCCGGCGCTGATGATGGACTTGGGCGGCGGCAGTTGTGAGTTAACCATCTCGGTCGATGGGCATATACGGGATACGGTCAGCCTGCCTCTGGGGGCAGTTCGGCTTACCAATGAGTTCTTGCGGCACGATCCGCCGCGCAAACCAGAGAGACGTCAGTTGCATGGATTCATTTCTCGCGAAATTGCGCGGATTGCCGGGCGCATCATCCGGGCCAGACCAAAAGTCGTGATCGCAACCTCGGGGACAGCAGAATCATTGGCCGCGGTTTGCCACGGTTTATACAAGACAAAGAGACCACGGACTACGGTGGTTTCAAGGGCACAGATGCGCCGCATAGCAAAGTTGCTCGCGAGTCTTCCGCTGGAAGAACGCAAAAAGCTCTCCGGTGTGGGCCCGAAACGAGCTGAAATCATCGTGGCGGGCGCGGCTGTTTATACCGAGCTTCTTGAACGATGCCAACTGTCCGGATTTCGCTACTCTTCTCTGGGGTTGCGTGATGGCTTGCTGGCACAAATGACGGCGGAATATGATCGCGGGACCCGCTCTCGCAAACAGTTGGAGGCCGAGCGAGAGGATTCAATCCGCGCCGCCATCTCTCACTATGGCGTGGAACTGGATCACGCGTTGAAAGTCCGGCAGTCTGCCATGGATTTGTTTAAGGCGCTGAAACCGGTGCATCGACTGCCTCCGGAGTACGAAGAGTGGCTATCGGCGGCCGCGATGCTCTACGAAGTAGGCGACTACGTTAACCGAAATGGAAGACATCGCCATACCCACTACATAATCTCGCATGCGGAGATTCTGGGATACAACTTGCAGCAGCGGCGCATCATTGCTGCGATTGCGCGTTACCTCGGAAAGTCGCGGCCCACGAGCGGCGATGTGGCGATTCAAGATTTGCCGGCGGACGATCAGGAAAGCGTACACAAAGCGTCGTTGTTATTGCGATTGGCCAGAGCGCTGAACCTTGGCCGCAGCGGGTCGGTGAGCACAATTCGTGTGAAACTCGGCGCAAGCACTGTTCAGCTTTCTTTGGTACCAAAACCGAGGGCTAGTGTTGACCTGGAACTATGGGCGGTGGAAAAGGAAACACTTTATTTCCGGGAGGTCTTCGGGCGTGAACTTTCGGCGGCGGCAGCGTAAAGCTCTCTCAAGATTTTCGGAGTCAGGATCCATTGCAACACAGCGGAATTGCGTCCCATTTCCACCCTGGCAACGGCGCCCTTTTTCAAGTCAATGGAAGGTTCGCAGTCTGCGTCGCTGATGGATCGTCCCAAAAATTCACTGAGATTTGGATTGTGTCCCACGCACATGATCGAATCGTACTTGCCGTACTTGTTCAGCAGTTGGCGGAAGTCGGCAAAGGACGCGCCGGGACGAAGCGCATCTTCCAGGAAAAGTTTGCCTTCATAGCTCAGTTCATTTCCCACTAACGACGCCGTCTGGGCAGCGCGTTTCAACGGGCTGGAAATAATCACGTCAACGTGGACGTTGAGGGCGTTGAGAGCACGGCCAACGTAGCCACACTGCTCCATGCCCGCTTTATCGAGCGCGCGCTTCTCGTCTTTTTTTGGATTGGCGAGGTGTTCGCCGGCGCTGGCGTGGCGGAGGAAATGAATGATCATCTAGTTCTTAACCCCTTTTCAATACTGCGCTCCGTCGAGAGACTCGCTTTATGGTGTGCGGAATCGCGTCTATCGATTGTTTTCCTTCCGCCAACGAGATTAAGAACTCCTGAGCATTGAAGAGTGCGGACTCTTTGGGCTTGCGTTTTCCATGGGCCTGCCAGGCGCGTATGTAGTTCCCGTTTCTCTGCAACAGTCGGGTTTTTGCATTGTCCGCCAGGTACGCGTCCAAGATTTCGTGCCGAACTCGATCACGGAGCAGCATGTCTTTAATGGGAAACGTCACTTCAACGCGTTCGTATAAGTTGCGAGGCATCCAATCCGCGCTTCCCAGGTAAATTTCTTCTTCTCCCCCGTTTAAGAAATAGTAAATACGACTGTGCTCTAGTAGCCGGCTGACAATGCTGCGAACGCGAATGCGATCGCTCACTCTCGGTATTCCGGGCCGCAGGGCGCACATCCCACGGACAAGCAGATCTATTTCGACTCCCGCCTGCGAAGCGCGATATAACGCCAGAATGATGTTCTTATCGAGGAGCGCATTCATCTTAGCAATAATTCGGGCGGGCCGCCCTTGCCGAGCGTATTCCGCCTCCCGCGCGATTAAGGCGAGGCTGTGTTCAGCCATGTCAAGGGGAGACACGAGCAGCGGCTCGTAATTTGGATGCTCGGCATAAGCAGTTAAGAAGCTGAAAACGTCATGCACGGCGCTGGTGATTTCAGGATCAGCCGTGAGTAGACTTAGATCCGTGTAGAACCGGGCAGTCGCGGCATTGTAGTTTCCAGTGCCCAGATGCGCGTAGGTACGAGTCACTCCATCGGGATCATGACGCACCATGAGGGAGAGCTTGCAGTGCGTCTTCAAACCAACAAGGCCGTAGAAGACTTGAACTCCAGCATCCTCCAACTCGCGGGCCCAGCGAATGTTGGAGGCCTCGTCGAATCGAGCCTTCAATTCCACGACAGCAGTAACTTCTTTTCTTGCTGCGGCTGAGATCAGCGATGGGACGATGGGCGAATGTTCGTTGGTTCGATAGAGCGTCTGCTTGATCGACAGCACCAACGGATCCTCAGCCGCAGTTTCAATGAAAGACGTTACCGCATCGTACGAATCGAAGGGATGGTGGAGCAGAATATCGTGCTGCCGAAGTTCCTCGAAAATATCCCGTGACTTCCCCGTTAGCCTGAGCTCGCGTGGCGCAAAGGGCTTGAACTTGAGGTCAGGCCGGTCTACTTGCTCATAAATATTAAACAGACGATACAGGTTCACCGGCCCGTCGACAGGAAAAACCTGCCAACTCTCCAATTCGAAATTCGAGCGCAGGCGCTCGATGATTTCGGGATTGGCATCGGCTTCGATTTCCAAGCGAACCGCGTCTCCTTTGCGGCGGTTGTGAAGCTCGGCGCGCACTGATTCCAAAAGACTGCGGGATTCTTCCTCCGCCAAATATAGATTGCTATTCCGGGTGACCCGGAATGCGGCGGCGGAAATAATATCGTAGCCGTGATACATCCGCGAGGCGTGATGGGTAACCAAGTCGGCGAGAAAAATGAAATCGACCGTTTCACGGGAAGGCAATCTTATGAGACGCGGGAGAGCGCGAGGGACGGTGACCACGCCAGTGTAGGTAAGGGCAGAGCGCCGCCGCCGCCGCAACAAAAATCCGACGCATAACGCTTTGTTAATTACCCGAGGAAACGGATGAGAAGGATCTACGGTTACGGGCGTGACCAGAAGGTCCAATTCCCGTTCACAATACTGTTCCACGAAGGCGCTGGCCTCGGCGTCGAGATCTTCGATCCCCAGGACGCGAATGCCGTTTTGAGCCAACGCGGGCCGTAACTCGTCGTTCCAGCAGCGATACTGGTCATTCACATAGTCGTGAATGGTTTCGGAAAGAAGATCCCTTTCCTCCGACGGACTCAGCCCGTCAGGACCGGCCTCGGTATTTCCATCCTCGATCTGTTGTGCCAGAGCTGCGACTCGGACTTCGAAGAACTCATCCAGGTTACTGGCGGTGATGGAGAGAAACTTTAGGCGTTCGAGTAAAGGATTCCGCTCATCGTAGGCTTCCTCAAGAACGCGGCGGTTAAATGCCATCCACGAAAGTTCGCGGTTGATGTAATAGGACGGATTGTCCAGCGAAATGCGAGTCATGAGTCACCAAATCGCATGAGTTTCACAAGACGCTAGTATAAAGCAGGAGGTTTCGGGACTTGATGCGGATTTGCGTATACCAACACGGGAGCATTCCCGGTTACTCTGGAGAAAGACAAGCGCCAGATTTCAACCCCTGGCGCTTGAACGTTCGTAGTTCGCAACATTTCTCCGGACTCTATTGAACCTGTTTGATCGCCGCCTTAACTTTGGTCACGACACTAGACGGGAGCGGAGCGTAACTGAGAGCGGCGGTCATTTTTTGTCCGTCGTCTAGCATCCAGTTCAGGAAGTCGACGATAATTTTTCCTTTGGCAGCATCCTTGGACTTGACCGGAATTAGGAGCCAGGTGAAGCTGGAGATGGGATACGCGTCTTTTCCCGGAGGGTTCGTGATCGAAACACGGAAATCTGCGGGCATGCTCTTCACCGAAGCGGCGGCCGCTGTCACGCTGTCCAAGCTAGCCTTTACGAATGCCCCTCCCGCGTTCTGAACTACTCCGTACGGGACATTGTTCTGAATGGCATATATCAATTCGATGTAGCCGATTGATCCAGGTATTTGCCGAATCATCCCGGTCACGCCCTCGTTGCCCTTGCCGCCAAGGCCTTTGGGCCATCTGACCGACGTCCCCTTTCCCACTTGGCTTTGCCAGTCCGAGCTGACTTTTGATAAATAGTCCGTAAATATATAGGTAGTTCCGCTTCCGTCGGAACGGTGGGCCACGACCATGTCTTGATTGGGAAACTTAATTTCCGGATTTGCTTTGGCTAACCGCGGATCATTCCAGTTAGAGATCTTGCCGAGAAAGATGTCTGCCAAGACGTCAGGAGTAAACTTTACTTCTTCCTTCACGCCGGGGACGTTGTAAGCCGGAACGACAGCGCCGAGCACGGTGGGGATGTGCAGAATCTTGATCTTCGCTTGCGCCAGTTGTTCATCGGTCATTGGGCCATCGCTGGCTCCAAAATCGACAGTTCCCGCTAGAACCTGGCGAATTCCGCCGCCACTACCAATGGCCTGATAGTTGATTTCAACGTCCGGATGGAGCTTGTGATACTCACTGAACCACTTGGAATACATCGGATTCGGAAAAGTTGCGCCTGCTCCATTCAATGTCGTCTGCCCCAGCGTGGGAATGGCCACAGCAAGAGCCAGACACACAAGCACAATTCGACGCATCATTCGGTGAATCCTCCTTGATTGGTGTGACCCCAAGTTTTACCGTCCTATTGTTACAGTCCCGTTACAGAGCGGTAAATTTCTGATGAATCACTAACAAAAAGCAAGACTTGCGGGAACCGGAAAGGTAAAGATTTGTCGCAAAGGCGATTAGTGAGAGTCGAGACGGGCAATTTCAAGAGGAAATAGAGGATTAGCTGGAAACTGATCGCGCAAAGAAGCCAGGATCAGCCGGGCCTGCGGCTTGTCCTTTTCCCGGACATAGGCGATTGCCAGCAGGATGCGGGCGAATGGAGCCAGGTATTGTCCGTGTTCGGCCGTCAACTTTAACTCCGCAATTCCAGCCTGCTTGTCACCTGAAATACCCCCGAGCTTTACCAACCAGCGCACCGGACTGGACATGCTTCCAATAATGTATTTACTGAAACCGGTGGCCACGTGAGCGTCGTAGCAATTGGGGTCGACAGCCAGGAGCTGCCGAGCCCATCCGTCGGCCAACTTCGTATAATGTAGCGAAGCAAGATTGCGCTTTTCTATCAAGGCTGCGTAGTCGGCCCGAAGCCCCGAAGACAAAGTCATGGCGAATAATGCATTGCGATCTTTCGGATCCGTTCCCAGTTGCTTTCGTGCCTTCGTCTCCGATTGATCCAAAGCTGCGTTGAACTGGTCCCGGACTGCTGGACTAGGATCGAGTTTCTTGCGAGCGTCAAAAGCCTTGTCATCTTCCAAAAATTGAAACTCCAACACTCCCAACCGGTTGAATTCTGAAAACAGGAAACCTGCGGCATCACAAGCGGGGCCCAGGGGATCTTCAGGATGCAGACGTTCCCAAGAAAGAAATAGGTTGTGGGCGTCAGAAAAATTAAGGTTGTAAAGCAAATGAAATCCCTGATCGAGGGTTGGACCTGGAGCGGCGCTGATCGTCGTTTCGACGGCAAGGGCGCTGATCGGTACGAATGCGAGAGCAACGGCAACCAATAAATACGAAGTCCGGCTTGTGACTCGATAATTCAAACTGTGCGTTTACCCTGCTTCAAGCGCAGACCGATTCTACTGAAACCTCAGAGTCCTGTGGATACTACTTTTGCATAGATTTGTAAAAGTAGTGTAAAGGCGATCCGAACTGGGTTTGCTCCGCTCGCATAGCTTTGTTACCTTCTAAAGTTCTCGGGTTGCTGCAAGGCGGCCGGGAATCAAAGAAATAGAGATCCTTATGGCCATTAAGTTCCGCGGCGTTGACTTCATTGAATTCGATTCCCTGCTTAGCGATGACGAGCGTTTGGTACGAGACACTGCCCGTAAGTTCATCGAAGATAACCTGATTCCGATTATTGAGGAGTGCAACCGGGCTGGCCGGTTTCCCCGCGAACTGGTCAAACCTATGGCGGAGCTGGGATTCTTCGGAGCCTCGCTTCACGGCTATGGCTGCGCCGGAATGTCGAACGTGGAGTATGGCCTGGTGACGCAGGAACTGGAGCGCGGCGACTCGGGAGTGCGATCCTTCGTTAGCGTGCAATCAGCGCTCGTGATGTATCCCATTTACGCCTTTGGCACGGAGGAACAGAAGCAACAGTGGCTACCGGCGATGCAGAAGGGAGAAAAGCTGGGCTGTTTTGGCCTGACCGAACCGGATTTCGGATCGAATCCCAGCGGCATGCGGACCCGCGCTCGAAGAGTTGGGAAGGAATATGTATTGAACGGCGAGAAGATGTGGATTACGTCCGGCTCGATCGCGGATGTGGCAGTGATTTGGGCGAAAGTAGAAGATGAGGACAATAAGATTAGAGGCTTCCTGGTTGAGACCAATCGTCCGGGCTTCCGCGCCGAAGACATTCACGGTAAGTGGTCACTGCGAGCTTCGGTCACTTCAAGTATTTCTCTTCAGGATGTGCACATCCCTGAATCGAATCTCTTGCCGGGAACGGACGGTATTAAGTCCCCGCTGAAATGTCTGAATCAGGCACGCTACGGAATCGCGTGGGGAGCGGTCGGAGCCGCGATGGCTTGCTATGACTGCGCTTTGCAGTATTCGCTATTCCGGAAACAGTTTCACAACGAGCCCATCGCGTCGCGCCAACTGGTTCAGGAAAAACTTGCCTGGATGATTTCCGAAATTGCGAAAGCACAGCTGCTCGTGCTTCAGGTGGGACGGCTCAAAGATAAAGACAAAGTTGGGCATCAACATATATCCATGGCGAAAAGAAACAATGTGTGGATGGCGCTCGAGTGCGCTCGCATGTCCCGAGACATTCTGGGAGCGAACGGTGTGGCGGATGAGTATCCGATCATGCGTCATATGATGAACCTGGAATCGGTTAAGACGTATGAGGGAACACACGACATTCATACACTCATTATTGGGCAGAGCGTTACTGGGATTGACGCGTTCTGAGGCTTGGATTTGGGACAGCAATGAACCACAAAGGACATGAAGCATCACGAAAGTATTTACTGCGGGATTTCCTTTGTGTACCTTTGCGTCCTTCGTGGTTGAGTTCAGAAAACTGACCACTACCGAGACGTGGACTTCTTTCCTAAACATAACTCCCAGACTATACTTTCGTACCTCTGCACAAGCTCGCCCGAAAAGGAGGTCCGGTTCTCCAAATGAAAATCAATTACCGTCTCTTGCTGCTGCTCACATGTCTTGCAGTTTTGACCGCCACCGCGCCGACTCAGGAAAAAGCCAGTCAGTCGAATGGTAGTCTTCCCTACCGCAATCCGAGCCTATCGATTGAGGACCGCGTCGCTGACCTACTCTCGCGTATGACGCTGGAAGAAAAGATTGATCAGATCTGCGGCGGCGGACGGGGGAACGCCTCGGTAATTGACACGACTGGAACTTTCACCGATGAAACTGCGCGCGCGACGCTTTCGCGATGGTGGGATCCGGACCTGGCGTTTCCGCCTAAGCGGGCTGCGATTTTGCGCAATGCGATTCAGCGATATCTTCGTGAGAAGACTCGACTGGGCATTCCATCGCTGTTCATGGGAGAAGGGCTGCACGGCTTTATGGAATACGGGAGCACCAGCTTCCCGCAGGCGATTGCGCTCGCGAGCACTTGGGATCCGGAACTGGTGAAACAGGTCTTTACTGCGGCAGGCGACGAGGCAGGGTCGGCGGGCGCGGGCCAGGTGTTTTCTCCTGTGCTTGATCTCGCGCGCGATCCGCGCTGGGGTCGCACCGAAGAAACCTACGGAGAAGATCCATATCTGGTTTCCCGGATAGCCGTGGCAGCGGTCACCGGCTTGCAGGGAGATTTGTTCAATATCAACCGCCATCATGTTGTAGCGACGATGAAACATTTCGCCGTGCACGGCCAGCCCGAGGGCGGAACGAATACCGCGCCCGGGAATTATTCCGAGCGAATCATTCGAGAAAACTTTCTGGTTCCCTTTCAGGCCGCCGTCCAAGAAGCACATGTCGGCAGTGTCATGGCTTCGTATAACGAAATTGACGGCATCCCTTCGCACATTAATCACTGGCTGCTCGATAAAGTTCTGAGACAAGAGTGGGGATTCGGCGGATACGTCACATCTGACGGCGAAGGGTTGCAGATGCTGGTGCAGACGCATCATGTGGCGGCAACCAAGGCCGATGCGGCGCGGCTGGCTATCGCTGCGGGTGTGGATTACGACCTGTCCGACGGATCGGTTTACCGGACGTTACTCGATCAGGTCAAGCAAGGGATTGTTCCGCAGAGTGATGTCGACCGGGCAGTGGCTCGCGTATTGGCAACCAAGTTTCGACTCGGACTTTTCGAAAACCCCTTCGTCGATCCAGACTATGCGGAGAAAACTACCAATAGCGCTGAGCATCGAGCGCTGGCTTTGAAGGCTGCACAAGAAACGGTCATCCTTCTGAAAAACGATAAGAACCTTCTTCCCCTGGATTTGAGCAAGCTCAAAACAATTGCTGTGATCGGACCAAATGCCGACGGCCTGCACCTTGGCGGCTACAGTCGAATGCCGTCGCACAGCGTCACCATCCTGCAAGGCATTCAAGACCTCGTCGGCTCAAAGGCCAAAGTCGTATATGCCGAAGGTTGCCGTTTTACTAACAAGCATCAGGACTGGCATGGATGGTTCGACGACAACGTGGAGCTTGTTGATCCGAAGATGCAGGCGGACAAAATTAAAGAGGCTGTGGACATCGCGAAGAATGCAGACGTTGCAATCCTGGTGGTCGGCGAGAACGAGAGCACGAATCGCGAGGCTTGGTCGGAGCAACATCGAGGTGACCGCGATTCGCTCGAATTACTTGGCGCGCAAAACGATTTAGTTAAAGCAGTCGTCGACACTGGAACTCCCACCGTGGTGATGTTGATCAACGGCAGGCCGCTGTCCATCAATTACATTGCGGAGAATGTTCCGGCGATACTTGAAGGTTGGTACCTTGGTCAGGAAGGCGGCACTGCTGCAGCTGGGGTTCTCTTCGGAGACGTGAATCCTGGAGGAAAGCTACCGATCACGTTCCCGCATTCGGTTGGCGATTTGCCGGACTACTACAACCACAAACCATCGGCCAACCGGAGTTACGCTTTCAGCACGCGTGAACCGCTGTTTCCGTTCGGGTACGGGCTTAGTTACACGAGCTTCAAATTTGAGAATGTTCGGATCGAGCCGTCGCAAATCCAAACCGGTGGCAGCGCCAAAGTCAGTGTTGACGTGACGAACACCGGTTCCCGGGAAGGTGACGAAGTTCCTCAGATGTACATCCACCAGAAGATTGCGTCTGTCACCGTTCCGGTGAAGGAGTTGAAGGGATTCCAACGCATCACGCTGAAGCCGGGGGAAAAGAAGACGGTAGAATTCACCATCACACCTGAAACGCTATCGATGCTGAATACCGATATGCATAAAGCGGTTGAGCCGGGAGAGTTTGAAATTATGGTCGGGTCAGACTCCGCGCACACCACGACGGCGATTCTGAACGTGGCTGGACCAAAGTGAACTGGTAAGGACGGCCGGGGGCGGCCGTTCCTACGCAGTCACCTAGATTCCATTGGGGCGGCTGTGAATCAGGGATAGAAATTCTGTTCTTGTCTCTTGCTCATTGCGGAAACATCCCAACATCGATGAAGTTACCGCTGCGGAATGTTGCTTCTCCACACCTCTCATCATCATGCAGAGATGGCGAGCTTCTATCACTACTCCGACTCCCTGCGGCTCGATGGCTTTTTGAATTGTCTCCGCAATTTGGGTCGTCAAGCGTTCTTGAATCTGCAAACGCCGGGAAAAGATTTCAATCAAGCGAGGAATTTTGCTCAACCCGATGACCTTGCCGTTGGGGATGTAAGCCACGTGCACTTTGCCGAAAAATGGGAGCATGTGATGTTCGCAGAGGCTGAACATTTCGACATCTTTAACGATGACCATCTCGTCGTACGTCACGGTGAACAGAGCGGCCTTCAGCATGGCGTCCGCATCCTCTTTATAGCCTTTCATCAGATGCTCGTAGGCACGGTGCACCCGCTCCGGAGTGCGCACAAGGCCTTCGCGCTCAGGGTCTTCCCCGAGGCGGACAATCATTTCGCGCACCAGGTCTTCGAACGTGGCGGAAGTTAGCGTTGCGGCTTCGGCGATTGGCTTCATTAGGTCCGATTTACGCATTGTCGAATTTGTGGATTTACGAATTTAAATTCGACAATCCTCAAATTCGGCAATCCGGCAATCAATTAGTTCCCTTCATACTCGAACGAATTCATCATAGTTTCTTCAATACGCACCTTTTCCAGATGAGCGCTTTTGAATCCACGATGCACAATATCGTGGATTACAGCGGAAAGATTCTCCGTCGTGGGCACTAAGTCCACAAAATCCGGCAGCATATTCAGGTTCTGGACGTCAAAGCGGTCCAGTATCTCGTGTCGCACGAAGCTGTCGAGATCGGCGAGGTTGCAAATCATCCCAGTGCGTTCGTCAACTGGGCCGCCCACCGTGACCTCCAGAGCATAGTTGTGGCCGTGCCCATGAGGATTGTTGCACTTCCCGTAGGTCGCGACATTCTCTTGCTCCGACATAGCATCGCTGTGCAAACGGTGCGACGCGGAAAACATGTAACGCCGGGTGAGATAGGCCTTCACAATTCTCCGTAGAAATCGACAAACAGATCGGGGGTCTCATAGACACGCACACGGTGTAGTTGCGCGGCATTCAGCTTTGGGGCAAGGCGTTGCCAGATTGCGATGGCTAAATTCTCCGTTGTCGGAATGCGGGTGAGGAATTCGGGAACCTCTTTGTTTAAGAAGCGATGGTCGAGAACATCGAGAACCTCGCGATGCATGGTTTCCTTCAGCTGTTTTAGATCGACAACGAAGCCGGAGCTGCGATCAACTTCGCCCTTGACTGTTACTTCCAGTGTGTAGTTATGGCCGTGGCCGTTCGGGTTGGCGCATTTCCCGAAGACGCGCAGGTTCTCTTCCGGAGTGAAGTCCGGATTGTAGTAGTAATGCGAGGCGGAGAACTCGGCTTTGCGGGTTAGGTAGACCATTCAGTTTCCAGCGCGCCTCTAAGAATACGTCGCCGAGCTTTGCCCGGCTGGACGGCCGGTGGCGGTTGTCGCTACGTGGTTCGAGGAGGGATCGTAAACTCTTCCCTTCCAGACTACCTTTCCTTTCCGATATCGATGCCACGAGGACATTAAGAGATACGGAAATAGTGGTATGCCGAATATTGATAGGACATTTGATCTCCACGAGAAGTGCGCTCTGCGGATTCGTGTCAGAAATCGGGTGTAAAGCAGTAATGCGGTCGCCGTTGTGAAGGCCGCGAGAAAGAATTCGCCGCGGCTGGCGAGAATACCGCCAGCGACGATGCCGCCAACAATCAATACAAATTCGATGGCTCGCAGTGCGGCCAACTTTAATGATGCTTGAAATAGAGGCGCTAAATTCTTCGTCCAGCCTTCACGAAGCTGGGCGAAGTTTCGGTACATGCGTGTTCGGACGGCATCTGCTCCATACCGGAACAGAAGTTTTCTGCCTGAGGCCTTTACTTCACGTGCCAGCGCCACATCTTCGAGCAAACTCACGGCAATCGCTGCGTGCCCACCGACTGCGTCGTAAGCCTCCCGTGAAATCAAGATATATTGCCCATTCGCGGCCGCCGCCGGGGACGCAGGATTGCTCACCTCTGATGGACGATAAGCCGCCGCTAGCTCCGCGAAGATCACAGGCATTATGGCCTTCTCCCAAAAGCTATGAACCTCCTGCTCGGGAGAATAAGACAACAGAGACACTCCCTGGTGTTGCGCTTCTGCAACAGCCCGTGCCAGCGAACCGGGATTATGGACTGTGTCGGCGTCAGTGAAAAGCAACCACTCGCCCTTCGCGACGGCCGCTCCAGCCGCCATTGCATGATTCTTCCCTGTCCAGTTTGGCGGAAGCGATCTGGGATCGACTACCTGGACTCCGGAAAAAGACTCAGCAATTTCCCGAGTTCTATCGGTTGATCCATCGTTGACAACGATGATTTCGAATGGGATGCCTGTCTGCGTCGCCAGCGATTCCAGACAAAGCCCCAGGCACGCTTCTTCATTGCGAGCCGGAACTACAATCGAAACCACTGGATGAACCGGGGGCTTAGGAGGCAAATCCATAGGGCGACTATCGTATTATAGCTTTGTGATACGTGCCGTTCGGCTGATTCCCCTCCTCTGTCTTTTTCTGCCGGGATGTTATAGCAGTTCGCGGCCTCCGATGATTGGCAATGCGGCTCCGCAGTTTGCTGTCGAGGATTCGGATCGCAAGGTCACGCTCAGCGACTTTAAGGGCAAAATAGTAGTGCTGAACTTCTGGGCGACCTGGTGTCCACCATGCGTCGATGAGATGCCGTCTCTCGTTCATATGCAGCAGTTAATGCGCGAAAAGGGAGTGATGGTCCTCGCGGTCAGCGTGGATGCCGACGGCGGCAGTTACCACAAATTTCTGAAAGATCACAACGTCAACCTGCTAACCGTCCGAGATCCTGATCAAAAAAGCAACAACCTCTACGGGACATTCAAGTTCCCGGAAACTTACATCATCGACCGCAACGGCGTGGTGCGAAGAAAATTCATAGGACCGGTGGACTGGAATCAACCGGACATTCTGGATTACCTCAGCAAGCTTTGAAGACCCCACGTAGGAAGCCGTGCCCTCCCGCGCCCCCCCGTCCCGACGTAAGTGCTGCTCGGACAGCGGCTGTCCCTATCTGAGCCGTTACAATTCAATCGTGAAGAATTGGGACGTTATTATTGTCGGCGGAGGGATTATTGGGCTTTCGCTGGCGATTGAGTTACGCAAGCAAAGTGTTCGGGTGCTAGTTGTCGAGCGCGGAGAACCGGGACGCGAGGCGTCCCACGCGGCCGCAGGAATGCTGGCGGATGAGGACTTCGAGGATTCTTCACCGTTGAAAGCTGTCGCCACCGCTAGCGCCCATATTTATCCGGAGTTCGTCCACGAATTGCAGGATGAGTCAGGCATTAACTGCGATCTGCGGGATCAAGGCACGCTGAAGCCGGCGTCTAGTCCTGATCAACGCGATGAGGAGCTGGAACCCGCGCTAGCCGCCTCAAACTTTTCTTTCAACTACCTAAAGGAGCGCAGTGTCGATCCCCGCGCGCTGACTGCGGCCGCGCTGAAGGCTGCCAAACATCGTGAAGTAGATATCTCCAGTGGATCGGAAGTTGTCGAAGTGATGTTTTCGGCGGGAAAAACAGCCGGCGTTCGCACAAGTAAAACTACATACTACGCTCCCATCGTGGTCAATTGTGCCGGGGCATGGGCGGGACAATTTGGTCCGGTACGAATTCCCGCCCGGCCTGTCAAAGGTCAAATTCTATGCGTGGTGCATGGTCCACCGCTGCGGCACGTCATCCGCTCCAGCGATGTGTATATCGTTCCTAGGAGCGATGGGCGGATCGTCATTGGGTCCACGGTTGAAGAAGCGGGCTTCGATAAGCGTACAGACCCGGATGTGATTCTCCGCCTGCATCAAGCAGCGAGCACTGTGATTCCCGCGTTGGAACGGGCGCGGATTTTGGAGGCGTGGGCTGGATTGCGTCCCGGCGCGCCCGACGGTTTGCCGATTCTCGGCGGCACCGCCACGCCGGGATATTTCGTGGCGACGGGACACTTTCGCGATGGGATTCTGCTTGCCCCGATTACCGCGCGATTAATAATGCAGGTAATAATGGGAAAGAATCTGGATTACGATATTTCCGCGTTTTCTTTGGCTCGGTTTCTAGACTAGCCGAAAGCAAGGTATATTATTGTTCCTCATTATTGAAGACCGGGAAGGGCCCGACTTTCAGTCGGGCCGTACGTACCGCAAAATCAACTATCGGCCCGACTGAAAGTCGGGCCCTCCCGCTGGCGCATAGTTAGTGTTATTTCGCAGCCTGATCTTAGTAAGAAAGGCACATCCATGGCGTCTCCCGCAGTTGATTACGCTCGTGAAAATAAGCAGCGATTTCTGGCAGAACTCAAGAACCTGCTGCGCATTCCTAGCATTAGCACCCTGGCTGAGCATAAGCCGGACGTGCAGAAGGCTGCCGACTTCGTCGCAACCGAGCTGCGCCGCATAGGAATGCAAAACGTCGAAGTCATCCCGACTAAGGGCCATCCCCTGATTTATGCCGACTGGTTGAACGCTCCCGGTAAGCCGACCGCGCTGTGCTATGCACACTACGATGTCCAGCCGGCCGAACCCTTGGATGAGTGGATTTCTCCTCCCTTCGAGCCGACCGAGCGCAAGAACAACATCTATGCGCGCGGCGCTGTCGACGATAAGGGCCAGCTCTGGATGGAAATCAAAGCCGTTGAGGCCCTGATGAGGGGACACCAGGGCAAGCTTCCAATTAACATCAAATTCCTGATCGAGGGAGAAGAAGAAGTGGGCGGCGAATCTATAGCGGCTTACGTGCGTAAGGAAAAGTCCAAGCTCAACGCGGACTTTGCGCTGGTCTGCGACACCGAACTCTTCGCTCCCAATCTTCCTACATTGTGTGTTGGTCTCCGCGGCCTGATTTACTCGGAGATTGAAGCCGTCGGCGCCAAAACCGATTTGCACTCCGGAATGTACGGAGGCGCCGCGCCGAATCCTTTATTCGCGCTGGTCGAGATTATTAGCAAATTAAAGGACGCCAAGGGGCACGTGCTCATCCCCGGCTTCTATTCCAAAGTGAAAGCTCCCAGTAAAGCCGAACTCAAAGCATGGAAGCAGCTCCCTTTCAACGAAGAGCATTATCGGAAAACCGAGGTCGGCTCAACCGTTCTGACTGGTGAGCCTGGATTTTCAGTACTCTACCGCACCTGGGCTCGACCAACGCTTGAAGTTCATGGCATACCCGGCGGATTCAGTGCGCCCGGCGCGAAGACGGTTATCCCCGCCAAAGCTTCAGCCAAAATCTCCATGCGCCTGGTTCCAAATCAAGATGCGGACGACATCCTTGCCCGCTACACAAGTTTTGTGAAGAAGCTCACTCCTAAGGGCATTCAGACGAATATCAAAGTTTGGAGCAAGGGACCCGCATGCGTCGTGGGCACCGACAATAAATACGTGAAGGCCTCAACCGAAGCGATGCGTGAAGTGTTCAAAAAGGACACGGTGTTCATTCGCTCGGGCGGCTCCATTCCCATCGTGACCGATTTCCAGGATGTCCTGAAGATCCCAAGCGTGATGATGGGGTTTGGATTGCCTGACGACAACCTGCATGCGCCGAACGAGAAATTTCATATTCCAAACTTTCATCGCGGCATCGAATCGATCTGTCTATTCTTTGAAAATCTGGGTGAGTAGTCGCTACTGTTGCGGGGGATTCGGCGGCTCCGGCATCGGCTGCGTTGGGGTGTCAGCGATCTCTGGTTCGTCTGGAACCGCAGGCGACATGGACCCTTGAGGGGGTGTTACCGGCTCAACCACAACCTGAGCCACGGTTGGCTGCGAGGTGCCGCATGGGTAGACAACCGCCTCAGCGGCACCTACCTGCTTGGGAGTCAGGACGACTCGCCCTATTCCATTGGGATCCCGCTCTGATCCGACCACAATGAAGTTGAAGTGAGAACCGTTTAACAGAGAGGCTAGCACCTCTTTAGGAGCGCCGGGTCCGAGGTTCGTGAACACTTGCTCGGTTTCTGCCCCGGCAGGGATGGAAATCTCGGCACCGGTTCGTCGATGCACTTCGGAAAGAACCTCTGACAAGTTGGCTTTATTGGAGCGTATGCTCAACAGTCCGTTCTCGAATAAAACTTCGACTCGCACCACCGATGGAGCAACCGCGGGCGTTTGCTCGGATACCAGGGCCGCCTTGTGCAAAGTGCCGTCGTTTGTGCCTGGCTCCCCATCGGGGCGTTCGATCGAAATGATGGTCTCAGGCATAGCCGCGGCAGGAGGACTAATTTTGCTGGCGCCCAACTTCACGACCACCCTGTTTCCAAAAGGAAATAGCTGATAAGGCTGTGGCGACTTCAAGTCCAGCACAACCCGGGTGACGAGAGGATTAGAAGAGAAAATCCCTACCCGCGCTTGCCTCACCTCACCGCTGTGAATCGCAAGAGTACGTAATTCCCTAGCCGGCATCGCGTTAGGAAAATCTATTATCAGGCGGTCCGGCCCGGTAATAACTTGCGCGTGCGGAACAACGGGACCGCTTGCCGCTATTTCCACTTCTAAACTGCTCCCCGCAAGAAGTGAAATTCGACGAATAGTAGTGACGCCTTTGGCGGGGTCTTGCACCTGCGCGGGCGACGCACCAACCCACACACCGAGGCACAACAGAAAATAGAATGATCTCTTCAGGACACTTCTCATTTCCTGAGATTAAAGCAGGGTTCACGAATTTACTGAGGAACTTTGGTTGTTGTACCACAGTCGGAAGTGCGTGGATACTGTGATTCCCTGCGGTCCCGGGTATTCAGGCTTGTTCCCTTGAGAAGACTCTCCAGGCTACTATCGCCGCCAGTATTTCAATGCAAATCAGTTCGGCGCTGCCTGGTTCCGGAACAGGTGCGGATTGAGGGCCGGGGCCCGGACCCGGCGCTGAGCCGCAGGTTCCATTGCCGGTTTTTCCACAGGTTTTTACAGGCACCAGTGGTGAGCCAATTGGTAGATACCCGTTTCCCAAGGGTGATAGCCCACTGGCACCAGTAGACCCCGGAGGCAATGCTGCGGGACCCAAGCCAGTTGAGTTTGGTCTGGTTTCCAACGCAGAGTGAAAATCCTTCGGAAAGGGTATTTCCGTGGAACTCCCGCCGATGGGTTGATCGAGGATGGCAGCCGATGGCTCTCGCGAAAAACCATACTTCTGCGGAAGCGACGCGACTCTGTTGCCGCAACGCGCACGCGCCGTGATGGTTCCATCGGTGATCAGCTGCTCGCCCTTGTGCAGGCTGACCTTCTTGGTCGTCCAATAGATTTTGTCGCCTATGCGATAGGAGAGATAGACCAGGCGAGGTTGATCAACCGTTACAACTCGCGCGTTGCGGAAGTCGAACCGTGAGTAATGTTCGCGGACAGCCGGGTCACGTTCACTGATAGCTTTTAGCTCTGCGGAGCTACGAACTCCACCGGGAATGACAGAATACGGATAAATCAGGCGCCCCGGTGTTGATGGTGTCCCTAAATCAGGAGCGACCACGTCTGGATTTAAATTCTCTTCAATCCATTCCGAGCTGAGTTGGCGATTGGGGCGATCAGTTGGCACAAGCCAATAATGCACGAGCCATATCGAGGTCAAGGACAGAACAAGAAGGGTCGAAAAAGAGGCGGCACGGCGGAACTTCGAGCGCTGCAAAATCTTGCGCCGACGAAAGTGGCTCAACAGAAACTCCTACCAGTACGCGTAAGGGGAGGGCTTTGAAAGACGGACTGCGAATGATTAGTGCAATTTCATCTCCATACGGACGCGTTTCAATCCGTTGGAAACAGCGCTAAACATCAGAGATCCGAAATCGATCTCCATGTTAGAGGAAATTATTTGCACTCTGAGGATGAATTGTTGGGATGAATCTAAACAATAAACCCCGGGCAAAAAGCCCGGGGATTTTTTCTCGTGCCAGATGGCGTCTAACGAATCAAGACGGTTACTGCGCGGCAGGTTTGTGATGCACTGGAGGCTTCTTCTTTCCCGGCGGCGGAGCCTTCGTTAGTAGAGCGCCCTTCTCCATCGTCATAACGAATGGATTGGGAACATACGATGCCGGGGTTCCTTCGAAGTCAAAGGTCGCGCCTTCGGCGGGCATTAATCTTGGAGGAATCGGCCCAGTCATCGTAAGGATGATGTCGGCTCGCTTGGCTTCATTATCGTCTTCCGTACCGGCAATCTGAAGCTCAGTCGGAGCCGCCTTTATGACCCAGCCTTCCATTTGCAGAGGAAGACCCTTTATGACGTTCCACACTTTGTCGGCATCCTCTTGCGCACCGGACGAAAGCACGAGTTGCCACTCGGCAAAGCTCATTTTCTTGATCTCATCTGGCGTTTTGTCCTTTACCAGATCGTGGGCTTGCTGAGCCGGCGTGGGAGGGACGTACTGAGCGATGGTAAATCCCGCCGGCGGTAGCGGAGTGGTCTTGGTCTGGGCCATTAAATCGGACCAGCCTTGATCGGTCCCGTGATACTTCGTGTAAACGCTTTTTCCGTACGCTTCAATTTTAGGAGCATCGGCAGTGCCTGCGGCAAGGTTCGCGGTACGTGCAATAAAGAAGAGTCCGTTCACGGAGTCTGGAGGAGTGGCAGTCAGATATGCCAGTGCCAATGGATAAACGTCCTGCAAACTAGCTGGGTTGACCTCGACGGAAGCGCGCAGATATTTTTGCGCTGCGGCATAATCCTTCGTTTGGAGCGCGGCGAATCCGGCAATACTATTCAGAAGCCCGCTCAGCTGGGCTTTTTGTTTGGCGAAATCCGCATCTGCCACGCCGTCAGGCTTGGCCATATTCGGGAGCGCCTGAAGACCTTGTTCGGCATACTTTCGCGCATCGGCCCAACTATTGGAACTCTTGCTGCTATAGGCGAGCAACGCCAAGGCACGCACATTGTTCGGATTCGCCTGCAAAAGCCGCTGGGCAGCCGCCATCATTTTGGCCTGATTGCCGGCCTGTTGATACAGTCCCATCAAGGTTTCAAGAACATCGTTCTTCATCACGCTGTTGGGATACTGCACTAGAAAAGCTTCAAAGCCGCTTATTTTGGCGGCGGGATCCTGTTGCTGCGCCGCGCCCATGTACGCGTTGTATTCAGCTGGATCCTTAATCACCGGCGCAGCGGAAGTAGCGCCTGCTGCCGGGGCCTGCCCCTGTGGTGTAGTTTGCCCACCCGCTGCACATGCCGCAACCGCAAGCACAATCACCACTAGACTCGTCTTCATTTCGAAAGGCTCCTTGAGTGTTTGGGAAATCGAATTTGAAACTTGAATTTCGGAAAAGCGACTTCAGCCCGAGCATCTAACCGGTAGTCCGGAAGTGTAAAAGCGGTGTGCTCCATCAGGGGCTCCGGAAAACTTCGCGATCCTCTTTTTTCTGTTGTCCAGAACACGCAATCAAATTTTCCGGTGAGCGGATTATAAGTATGTGCCCCGCCCAAGGCAAGCATCTTCCCGCTTCTCCTCCCTCATCTCTTCAGAAGCAACACTCGCCCGCAGGTAGTTTTGGCTTGCACCGGCTGATCCGACTGATCAAAGTTCCACCTGGCGAAGGGCAGGAAAAACTATGACCGACAGTGTTCTTGCCCGGCAACTGGCAGTTATTACAGATCGCGGCGGATACTTTCAAGATGGAAATCGCGAAATATTGATACAATTCCGCGGCATGGGGCTGCGCGCCAGGGGCAGGAGGTGGAGAGTGCCACGATCTCGTAACCAAGTGGAAGAGTCGAAAATGCTCCGCCGCGGAATCTGTCAAACCGCAGCGCTGTTTGTGACCTTACTGGCCGGGTCGTTCGCGATGGCGCAAAAAGTGACCGTACAGTTCGATCCGTCCGGTGCCTTCAGCGATTACAGGACTTTCAAGATTCTGAATGGAACATTGAACAGCCGGAATCCCGCCCTGAATAGCGAACTGGTGAAGAAACAGATTGAGGCCGACATCAGACGCGATCTCACGGCGCGGGGGCTGACCGAAGTGCAAACGCAGCCGGATCTCAACGTTGTCTATCACTTTGGAGCAGCGCATAAGACTGAGGTGGAAGCTTTCCCTGCGGGATGGCGGGGCTGGGGCACGCGTTGGGTCAGGGTACCCTATGCGGAGGGCACTCTGGTAATCGATCTGCGTTACACGGGCACCCATTCGTTAGTCTGGCGCGGCATCGCGTCCGAGGAAAAGAGCGATCCCGCAAAAATTGCAGGCAAACTGGACGACATGGTAAAGAAAGCGATCGAGAAATATCCGCCTAAGGAGAAATAGTTCACTGTTTGCTGATTGTTTTTTCCACGCAGTATCACGATTGCGACAAATTTTGCATCTCGAGCTTAAGAATTCTAGCTAGCCATTAAGTAGTAACCCATCTTCCTTGACATTCGCCACCTGGAAATGACACACTTCCTGCCCCATGCATTCCCCCAAAAGGTGCACTACCAGCGGGATGCGGCAGATAGACCCCCAAGGAGATTTACTTATGTCGAATCGCGTAACTCAGGTTCAGTTCTGTACAAGAATCGCCATTCTACTCACAGTTGTGGCAATGATGGCAGGTTCTGGATACTCCCAGTCCACAAGTTCACAAGTCGCTGCGAGCGGATTTCTAGCAAGCGCACAAAATCTTGGCGCTGAGGACGCTTCCAAGGAAATCTCGGTCACGGTTTGGCTCCAACTGCGGAACAAGGCCGCGCTGGATTCAATGGTTCGGGATATTTATGACAAGAACTCGCCCAACTATCATCATTTCCTGACACGCGAGCTGTACAGGTCCCAATTCGCACCGTCAGCCCAGGATGCAGGCACTGTGCGCGCTTATCTTGCGAGCAACAAACTGAGTGTCACTTCGATTGAGAAACATAATCACTACGTCACCGCAACTGGCAAAATCGGAGACATTCAACGCGCTTTCAATGTTCAGATCAACCGCTTCAATGTTAACGGAACGGTTCACCGCATAAACATGTCCGAGGCTTCTGTTGCAGGACCTGCCGGGGCGCTGATAGCAACGGTGCAGGGATTGAACGACCTAAAATATTCATCGTATGCAAAACGCAGCGTTAATCCCGATACCGGTAAGCCTTACCGTGGCGTGCCCTTGTCGTCCGTAGGGTCTGATGGACTCGTTTTCAGCCAGCAGTGCATGCGCGCTCCTGAGGCCCAGATCTTCACGACCGGGGGCGGGACTCCGTACGCTGTCTATTCCGGCAACCGGTACGGGCAAGACCTGGGGACTCCGCCTCCAAATGCGCCTTCGTGTGGTTATGATGCAGCCGAGATACAGACTGCATACGGGCTGAACGCACTGTATAAGACCGGTTGGGATGGCACCGGCCAGACCATCGTAATCGTTGACGCATTCGGTTCGAATACGATCACTGCGGATGCAAACCAATTCTCGACGATGAACGGATTGCCCGCCCTCACATCCAAAAATTTCCAAATCTTTACTCCCACCGGTCCAGTTAACTGCGGTACCGACTGCATAAATGGAAACTGGGAATATGAGACCACGCTGGACGTTGAATGGGCGCATGCGATTGCCCCAGGTGCCAACATTGCGCTCGTGCTCGGTGTGGACAACAACTTTTCGACTCTCGATGAAGCAAATCTGTTTGCGATCGACAATCTGTTGGGCAGCGTAGTATCCAACAGCTTCGGAATTCCGGAAATAGTACTTGTCGACTTCCTCCCTTCGGAACTCGTGGTTGAAAACGGCATTGCAGAAATCGCCGCAGCTCTTGGAATTTCGCTGAACGTTTCCACCGGCGACGCCGGCGACAACCTCATCTACGACAAAAACAACTTTGGCATCAACTCACCTTCAGCTGGCGGAGGCACATCTCCGTTTTACACTGCTGTTGGCGGCACCAGCACATTCTTGAATTCGGACAACAGTCTGAACTTCCAGACCGGCTGGGGTCTGAACGAGGTGCGGATTGCAAATCCCACTCCGAACCCTCCGATGATCCCCCCTCTCTTCTTCGGTTTCTTGGAAGGATCGGGTGGAGGAGAAAGCACTTTCTTTTTCAAGCCTAAGTTCCAAAAGAAAGTGCCTGGCAAGTTCCGTCAGACGCCGGATATCGCCATGAACGCCGACCCAGAGACCGGAAATGAGATATTCATTACTGATCCTAGGCAGGGTAACAACCAGTTGGTGGAGGTATTTGGAGGTACCAGTCTTTCTTGCCCGATGTTCTCGGCACTATGGGCGATTGCAAACCAGGCAGCCGGAGTTCAACTCGGTGAGGCAGCTCCATTGCTTTATGAACTGCCAGCCGGCAGCATCCTTGACGTAGTCCAAGTTACCTCTCCATTTAACGTTACTGGGACCATTTTCAATCCGCCGAATCCGCCGCTGTTCGAGTCGGCGAATGCCTTGGCGACACCTGAGGGAAAGACGAAGCTCTATGTCAGTGCGCTATTCCAAAGTTCGAGCTCAACCAGATGGGACGTTTTTACATTCGGCACCGACTCATCGCTATTCACGGCGCCCGGATGGGATAACGTCACGGGTTTAGGCACGCCAAATGGATTGTCGTTCATCAATGCAGTGGTCGCACTGTCCAAACCATCTGGCAATTGATCCTTTTCAAGTCTGAACTGAATTTGGGGCCGCTATCCAAGCGGCCCTATTTTTTCCTTGAAAGCCTAAATCGACGACCTTCTCTTAAGTGGTAATCCCGCGATATAACTGTTCGGCGAACATCTTCCCATCCCAATATTCAACATGGGCTTTTAGCGGCGTCTTTGCGTCTGGGTCGATGTAGTTTTGCACCCCCTTCGGATTCATGCGGGAGTGTACGTAATGTTCCGGATGCTTCGCATTCAGCACATTGGGGGGATCGTAGAAATCCAAATGACCGCTGATGATGTCCGCATGCGACCAAAGATTCACCCACTCCTGCGGACGATTGGCGTAACTCGCGATCATCGGTTGCACCGCCGCGGCTCCAACCTCGCGTACCTGTGAGCGCATGTCTTTCTGGGTGCGAAAAACGAATGCTGTTTTGTCCAACGGAGAACCAAACGTCAGAAACATTCTGGTGCGAGCGGCCACTTGAAGAGGTTGTGCCGAAAATTGGTCATCCATTAGAAGACCGTTAAGGACGTCGTATCCAATCACCGATCCCAGAGAATGCCCGACCACAACAATCTTCTTGTAGAGGAATTCGGTGTCATCGGCGGTTCTCGCGCGATAGATAGCTTCGGCAACCCTCATGGCGGTTTGCCAGATTTGCCAGCGTACTTCCCAAAACTTGCTGACGGTGTGCGCCGCGATGTATGCGGCGACGTCGCCAACGTACTGGACAAGTACACTGCGCATCATGGATGCAGCCAATATCTCGACAAGCCAGAGAACCAGCACGAGCAACTTATAGTTCGAGACGAAATTTCTCCACCGGCCATCAGGAACGACCCGAAGAAAGACAGCCCATTGAGCCACGTGTCCCACCATGAAGATCGCCGATAGGACGACCAAGAACGCACCCGAATAAATAAACAGCCATGGGATCAGCATGGGTTTGGCACGCCCAAAGACAACGATGCCGATCGCAATTAAGAGAACCGCCGCATCAGCCAGGACGAAATCCCATGTCAGCAATGGGAGCATGTCGCTATTTGGAAAGGCCTGGCTGCTACCGATTGCGCGTGAAGCTGCCGCAGCCGTTGCGACACCATTGATGAAGATCAAAGCGGCCAAGAGCGCCATAATTCCCAGAAACGCGAGCGTTAGTTTCTCGGTCTTAAGCAGAAATTGTTGTTCGGCGCCAAACATCCAGCGGCGGTACGTTCTGGCTGTGGTGTTCTTGATTCCGTTCCATCCCGCGTCGAAGAGAAATTTCACAACGTCTGCTGCTGAGACCTTGCCCTCGGTAATGGGCGCCCAATATGCTTCGTAGATGTGAACGTCGTATTCCTGTCCGCTGCTTTGCCTGATCTGCATCTCGGCGCGGACCAGCTCCGGCTCGACATCTTCTCTTCCCTGAGTTCCTAGCCGAACGGAACGAATTACCGATTCGCTAACGGTTCCGCCGCCTGTTTCCACTCCGCGCGAGGCGGCTTGTGCGACCCCATCGATCGTTTCGTACGGCACTTGTTGCCCCATCCCATGGGCAACCAGAATCGCAATCCGGTTTACCGGCGGCGAGTCAGGTGGTCTGGCCGTAAAAGTCTTTGGTAATTCAGGGACAACCGCGGGAGGACCCAATTCGAGATTCATCGTAGCCATGAGATAGCTCCAGAGATGAAATTCGGACCGGGAAACAAAAATTTATGGCAGTTGGCTGGCGTTGTCAATGTTAATGGTGATACGGGAGCCGCAAGAATTAGCAGCTGAATGCTATAGACTCTCACTGCGCTGCGAACTCCGCGTGAGGTCCCCGACTAATTTGGACGCTAATTCAGATCTGGCATCGGTCCCCCGAAGACGATGGAGAATTGCGCTTTTACTCGCCTTTGGCGTAATAGTAGCTTTTTTTGATCGCGTGAACCTATCGGTTTCTCAGGCTTCGCTGCACGCCTCGTTTGGAATATCCGTAGTCGCGTTCGGCTATCTATCAAGCGCATATAGCTGGACCTACGCCATCATGCAGATACCGGGGGGAATGCTGCTCGACCGTTTCGGAGTGCGCCGCGTGGTCCGCGTCAGCACCTTATTGTGGAGTGCAGCGTCATTCGGTGCGGCGGTCTCGACTGGCGTGGGCGGTTTTGTGGCAGCGAGGTTTTTGCTGGGAGTGGGAGAGTCGCCCACTTTTCCCGGCAACGCGAAGGCCATCGGCTATTGGTTTCCTACACGCGAGAGAAGTCTGGCAACCGCAATCACCGATTCCGCGGCAAAATTCTCCACCGCGATCGGAGTTCCCTTTCTCGGAGTTCTCCTGTTGCATTTCGGTTGGCGATGGAGCTTCGCCGCAACCGGCTTCATTAGTCTGTTCTATTTTGTATTGTTCGTTTTGGTCTACAGAAATCCCAGCGAGGATAAGCACCTCTCGGAGGCCGAACGCCAGCTCATCATCCAAGGCGGAACTCAGCCGGAAGCCACAACAATGGCCGGCCCCAGCGCATCATTAGGATATTTGTTACAGCAGCCGAAGGTCTGCGGACTGGCCCTGGGATGGGGCGCTTACAATTACACTTTCTATTTGCTGTTGACGTGGCTTCCGAGCTACCTGTTATTTTCGCTTCATCTCGATCTACTGCACTCAGTTTCTTACACCAGCATCCCCTGGTTGTTTGCAACATTCACTGACCTCGCCGCTGGCGGTTGGCTCGTCGACGCTTTGATTGGTCGTGGTTGGAATCCGAACATCGTGCGCCAATCTGTTTTGATTGGTGGAATGGCCCTGGGGCTGGGAATTTTGGGCGCGGCGCGTCCGCACAGCGTCGCTGGCGCTTTATTCTGGATCAGCGTTTCTCTAGGCGGATTGGCGGCCGCAGCGCCTGTGGGGTGGACGGTTCCGTCACTGATTGCTCCTCGGGAATCCGTAGGGAGAATCGGCGGGATCGTAAATTTCTGTGGCCAGCTCGGCGGGATTACCGCGCCGATCATAACGGGATACATCGTAGAAGCCACCCATTCTTTTTCGTCCGCGTTCGTGACCGCGACCGTTATCTTGATGGCCGGAATCGCGGCGTATGTGTTTCTGCTGGGACGCATGGAGCCTATCCCAGAGCCGACATAATTGCGACTGCTCGCGCCTTCGGAACCGGACGATTCTATTTCAGCTTTACGAAGAGCAAAACAAAGATCGCCCACACGCCAACTGTTAGCGGAAATTGCACAAGTTGCGCGGTCTGCACCGCGGTTCCCTTTGGCAGAGCGAACGTAAGCACAAGCATGGCCAAGGCTGTGAGAATCCCCAGGACTAATTTGGTCATCCAGTTCATAACGGTTTCCCCTCGCTTTCGCGGTCGCCCGCCCTTTTGCGGATTGCGTCCAGCGCAAGAGTATACCCTGCACAGGATTTGGTGCACGGAGAATCTTAGTGGCCTACCTCAAACGGTAACTACCCCGAGAGCTCCAGTTTCAGGGGTCTCAGTCGGTCGGTGAAAGACTGGTCGCCTCGCCGCGTAACTTTTGTATACTTCGCGAATCGCATGTTTGTTAGGTGTCGGATTGCCGCTTTGGGTTCCGGGCAGGAGTACCTATGAACCGCATCGATAGCCGGAAGTTCAAAAGCATGAACCGGCGAGAGCTATTCAAGCTTGTTCCGGTTGTGGCATTGGGTGCCTTTGCCATCCCGAAATTCCAAAAACCACTTCTCAGAGGCGGCCTTGGCTTCAGCGATTGGGCTTCTGCGAAGCTTTTCCGCAAGGGTCATTTAGCGCCCACATTCGAGGATTCCGAACTCACCCCGTTTGACAAGTTTCCCCTAAATACTTACGACGTGGACGATCCCGGCGTTGATTTTGACAAATGGACTTTGACTGTCGCCGGCGAAGTGCGGAAGCCGGGTGACTATACGCTTGCCCAGATTCAGGCGCTGCCTAAAATCAGGCAGAATACCCGCCATGTTTGCGTGGAAGGCTGGGATGTAATTGGCAGCTACGGCGGCGTTCGCCTCTCCGACTTCCTAAGCAAGATTGGCGCGGATACGACTGCCCCCTTCATCACCGTCGAGTGCGCCGACGATTACTACGAATCGCTCGACATGGCCACCGCGCTGCATCCGCAAACTCTGCTCTGCTATGAAATGTACGACCGGCCGCTGACTCGCGAGCATGGCGCACCGCTGCGGCTCAACATTCCAACGAAAATCGGCTACAAACAGGCCAAATACCTCACGGATGTGAAAGTGACCCGTGTTCTGGGTCGCGTCGGGTACTGGGAAGATCAAGGCTATTCAGAGTTCTACGGCTTGTAGTTAAAGGAATACGTCACATGTCGATTCAGGCGATTGCCATTGAAAACGCGAAAACCGGCGAAGTCACGGAAGCGGTCTACGAACATCCGTTTATAGTCCGGCTCTGTCATTGGATCAATGCGGTCGCGCTATTCGTGATGGTAGGTAGCGGGCTGCAAATCTTTCGCGCCTTTCCCAGCTTTGGAGCGAAGATTCCCCAGAAAGATTTGATTCATTGGCCCAAAGCCTTTGCCCTCGGAGGTTGGCTCGGAGGCGCGCTGCAATGGCACCTTACGTTCATGTGGATCTACATGGCCAGCGGAGTGGTGTACATAGGCTATGAAATTTTTAGCGGCAACTATAAACAGATTCTGTTCACGCCGCGAGACATCCCCGGCATTTGGCCGATGGTGCGTCACTATTTCTTCTTTGGCCCCAAGCCGCCGGAGAAAGAGGCTTACAACCCATTACAAAAGCAGGCGTACACCTCAGCAATCGCACTCGGAGTGTTGTCGGTGCTGACCGGCATTGCAATCTGGAAGCCGGTTCAGTTCTCCTGGCTGGCATGGATGATGGGAGGCTTCCACATCGCGCGGCTGTTGCATTTTCTGGTGATGTGGGCAATTTTGGCTTTCGTGTTTGGCCACCTGGTTATGGTGATTCTGCACGGATGGAATAACTTTTTCTCGATGTTAACAGGATGGAAAAAAGATCCGCAATATTTGTCGAAATAATTGTCGCTCGCGACCGTGGAGATTTCAAAGTTGCGCTGAGGGGTAATGCCGGGAGAACCGAGTCTGCTGGAGAATCCAGATCAACTCAACGAAGCCAAGCTGATCGGACGCATCCGGGACGGCGAGAACGAGCTTTTTTATGAGTTGATCCGTCCCTACGAGCGGCGGGTGTACGCTGCGGCTTTTGCAATTCTCCGCAACGAGGCCGATGCCGACGATGTGGCGCAGGAGGCCGTTCTGAAAGCCTTGAAGCATATCCGGCAGTTCCGGGGAGAGGCAAAATTCAGCACATGGCTCCTCCAGATAACCGTCAATGAGGCGCGTATGCGAAGGAGAAAGGATCACTCCAATTTAATGGAGCCTATCGTCGACCGGCAGGAAGAAGATGGCTCGTATACACCTCGCGACTTTGCCGACTGGCGCGAAATTCCTTCCGAGAGTCTCGAGAGAAAAGAGGTCCGGCAGATGCTGGCGGAAGCTCTTACGCAGTTGGGACAGATATATCGCGAAGTCTTTGTCTTGCGCGACATGCAGCATTTGAGCATTGAGGACACGGCGAACGCTCTCGGAATTTCCACCGCGTCGGTCAAAACTCGGCTATTGCGAGCAAGGCTCATGTTGCGAGATTTGCTCGCGCCAGGTCTCGGCGGCGCGTGGAGTAGTTCGGCGTCTTTTGCGAAGGGGAACAAGCCATGGTAGTTAGCTGCGAAGAGGTCTGGGCCGAAATTTCGAATTATCTTGACGGCGAGATTGAGCCGGCATTGCGAACCGCAATGGAAGAGCATCTGCGCGGATGTAAACACTGCTCGGCGGTGCTGGACGGTACACGCAACGTAATTCAGTTATATGGAGACGAACGGATGTTGGAGGTGCCGCTCGGATTCAGCCGCCGTCTCCAAAGAAGACTCGGGGACAACACGCAAGCCACAAGAAGAACTTTCTTTGGCTGGATGGTCGCTGCCGCGGCAGCCGTTCTCGTCGTGGGCGGCTTCGAAGTTGGTAAATCGGCGGGCAGTAACCCCACCATGCGTTCAGAGCATGCCGAGACTGGAACTCGAGTTCCTCCGCAGCTCAGCGTGATTGTCGAGGAGAGCGGCAAAGTATTTCACGTCGCGGGATGCCCCTTTATCCACGATAAGACGAGATCGCGGACAATGCCTGCGAGCGAGGCGATGCGAGAAGGTTACGTGCCATGTGTGCGCTGTTTGGGGAAGTACTTGGGATGAGAAAAAGAAATCGTTAGAGCGGAAATGGGAAGGGCACGACTTGCAGTCGTGCCGCAAACCTCGCCAGGTTGTATTCGGCCCGACTGGAAGTCGGGCCTTCCCCGGCGAAACCTGGCACACAAAGTCCTTTCACGGCAGTGCCACAGCCATTTAATTCGGCTTCATCGTGTCATCGTGCTTCATGTTGTCGTCGCTCTTCATATTGTCGTTCTTCATGCTGTCGGTCGTTTTTGCGTTCTTTTTCTTCTTTTTGTTGGCCTTTGTTGATTTCTTATCGGTGCTCATGCTGTCGTTTTTCATCTGATCCTGTTTCATGCTGTCCTGTTTCATGTCATCGTGCTTCATGCTGTCGTCCTTCTTCATGTTGTCGTCGGACTGGGCAAAAGCAGCCAAAGATACCGCCAAGAAACACATCGCCATCAATCTGCTGATCGTCTTCTTCATGGAATTCTCCCGGTTTAAGAGTAAGGCTGAGCACTTCAGCCGTGGCCATTGGATGTGGAGGTCGAGATAAAGTTACAAGAGTGTATGCACGACTTTCAGGTCAGTAAACCGATGTGCTGCGGAATTGAGACACGGTTTCTCAACGAGAAACCGTTTGTGCCCTTGCAGAGACAAGACGCGTGCGCCGAAGCTCTTGGAATTGAAGCACGATGTCCGCCGCGAGGATAGAGAAAGCAAGACAGCTCCACACGACAGTCTCGACAGCCGGCGTGCCCAGCTTCTCCCATCCAGTCACGCCAACTATCACTCGGCCTTCGAGGAACACCAAAGCGACAGCAAAGCTGCGGGTCATCCATTGGCGGTGTTGCTGGACTTTACCATTGAGAATGAACGCGAAAGCGATGGCCGTGGTGAGCATCAACAAGGCGGCATCCACCGCAGCAGCTACGCTGAAGGAGCGCGGCCCTCCCATTCGCTCCTCGAAGTACTGTATGTAAGCGCCGATTGGCGCGACGATTAGTACGGCTCCGACGTAGATCCGACCCACGATTCGATGCAACTTGGTGAAACGCTGTCGAAGGCGATCTGAGAACTGCATCGGACCCAGCAGGAGCGCGCATGCCCCGGCCACTCCATGCGGCAAGAGCCACCATTTAAATGGTTGGTAGTGATGCCATACCGGGTCACTCCGATGAATCAGGAAACTCTCGTTGTGACGAAGGACGTATGCCAGCATCAGGCCAATGAAGGCGAATACAAAATATTTCGGACGCAACAAGGAGGCGCGCTGAAGTGGGGCCGCTACAGTTGACATAGATCTCCAGAGACAGTTTCAAGCTTGCGTGAGGACTATACAACACTGGCGCGGCAATTATCGCGGCAATGTTTCCGCGCCGCCGTGATTTTGTCTGCGGAGGACCGTCCGCGTCAATCGATAAAGGGGATAACTAACCGCAAGGGAAAGCAATGCATATGCGCTGTTGCGCGTATCTTCTTTCACGGCCGCGGCGAGAAAGGCCACCGAACCCAGCCACGCGATGGCTGTTGTCCAAGGATATCCCCACGCCCGAAACGGACGAGGAGCGTCGGGATCCCGCCAGCGCAGGACAAACATCGCCGTGTAAGCCATTGCGTAATCCGCGACAAAGTAAAAAGCGCTGACCGCCAGCACAATTTCAAACTTGCCGCTCAAGATGAAGATCACCGCCACCAGGGTACCGAGCACGAGACCAACCGTCGGTGTTCCGCCGCGGTTTACGTGGGAGGCATGTCGCGAAAGCAGGCCGTCTTTGCTCATCGCAAACGGAATTCGGCTAGCCATGAGGTGATAAGCATTGATGGCGCTGACCAACGATACGATCATCAGGATTTGCAAAACCGTCTGGCCGCGACTTCCAAAGATAACGGAGGCCAGCGTGCCGATCGCCATTGTCTGCCCCGCAATCTGCGGAATGGTGAGGACATGCAGCAACGCCACATTCACCAATAAATAAATCGACATCAGGGCGAGAACTCCGTAGATCATCGACCGCGGAATATCGCGCGCAGGATTACGCACTTCTTCCCCAAAATAGATGACGCCGTACCAGCCGTCATAGGTGTAAATAACCGCCTGCAGCGCAAGAAGCATCGCCAACAACGGAGAGAGTCCCACAGCAAGTGGCGCCGTCGCGGGAGCGGCGGGCGATATATGAGTGAAGGCAAAGGCCGCCACCACTAAGGCCAGAAAGGCCACAGTCTTCAGCAGGCTGGTGATGTTCTGTGTCAGACTGCCGGCGCGAATACCATGCCACTGTAGGAACGCCACGGCTACGGTGACCGTTACCGCGGAAAAAACGGTGTGTCCTGCGAAAGCCGGGATCAGGTTTCCTGCGTATTCCCCGATCACGATGGCCACGGCAGCGATGGAGCCGCACTGCGCCAGAAAGTCGGTCCAGCCGACGGTGAAGCCGGCGAACTCCCCGAGCGCGCGACGCGCGAAGACATAATAGCCGCCGGAGCGCGGTGACATTACGCTCAGTTCGGAGAGCGAAAATGATCCCAGCAACGCGTATAAGCCTCCGACAACCCAGACTCCTAAAAACAACACACGAGTATGCAGATAGCTGCCAACGTCGCCTGGAGTTCGCAGAATGCCTGCGCCAATGGTATTGCCGATGGTCACTGCCAAGCCAAAGCCAACGCCCAGGATCCGTAATAGGCCACCACGGGATTTTCTGGCCGTCGAATCAGAGCTTGCTGGAAGTGTGGCTGAGGCGTCGGGTGTGCTCACTGGTTCGGAACCTCGCTGCAGATTTCTTTTGGCTGAATACTATACGAGCGCAGCGGTTTTTCGCGGAGGATTGTAAAAAGGAAGCTTCACCACTCTAGCGGGTACGGTTCGACGGGTGGCTTCGATCGTTATTTCCATCTCTAGCCGTGTTCCCTTCTTTTGCATACTCCGAACTTACGCTGGCAAGGGCAATCATCTTCTTGAGTAACGGCGACCAAGTTGTGGAGGTGGCTCTGCCTACCTGGTGCTTGCCGGAGTAAAGAGGCACGTGCACGCGCGATGCAATGCTGGGCGCCTGCGAGGCCAGTCCCATTTCGTCATGCAATTTCTCGACTGATGGCCAATCCACCTCCAAGCCCATGAGACGGCGCATCGTCGATGGGGATTGCCGTTGTTCCTTCAGGAGCGCTGAGCGTCCCGTGAAAGTTTTCTTTCTCAAAGTGCACCATGCGCGCCATCCCCAGCTCGAAGGGAGAATATTTCTGCGACGGGATCAGGGCTTTTTTGCTGGAGGTGTAGTCGACTTCGATCAGTAGGAGTCCAGCCTCGATGCGGGCCACGTCAAGCGCCAGCATTCCGGCTGCGTGGATGTCGAAGTGTTGGCCCTCGTCCATCAACGCGTCCCAGACTTTTACGGCATCGCTCCAAGGTATCCAAATTTCGTAGCCCAGATCGCCGGTGTATCCCGTTCGGGAGATGTCGACCTGGCACGCCAGCAATTTTTCCGGAGGTCATGCGGAAATACTTCAGGTTGGCAACATCGGCTTCGGCTGCGGACCGCAGTAGCTCCCCGGAAGTCGGTCCCTGGAGCGCGAGCGCTGCAACCTGCTCTGAAATGTCTGAGATGTCTACGTCCAGCCCGACAGCATTTTGTTGGAACCACCGCAGGCTCGGATCCGCGGCGGTCCAGCGATATGCGCTCTCCGACAGGCGAGTGATAGTGCCATCGTCAACAACTTTGCCTTCCTCGTCGCACCAACAACAGTAGATGACCTGTCCGGGCTGGACTTTGTTGATGTCGCGAGTGATCACGCGGTTGACGAACCGGGTCGCATCCTTGCCGGTGATCAGATATTTGAAGAGAGGACTGATATCAATGAGCGCCGCTGCATTGCGAATGGCGTTGTATTCGTGCTCATGATGCGTCTCATAGACACTAACCGTGTAGTATCCCGACCACTCACGATAGTTGAGGCTCTGGCACAGAGGAAACGTTCGCTCGTGCAGGGCAGTCCCAATGGGCACAGTGTTTCCTCGACCTCTCTCATATTACCCGAGGGGGCGCCGTCCTCGTCTCTCCGATTTTTGGAGAGATAGAGCGGGGATTTGATTCAGCGAGAAATCCCAGTCATCACAACAAAATGCCGTCCCAAATAAACCGGACGGGAGGGCACTTCTGCAACCGTTGGCACGCCAAGAGTCTGCTACTGTTTGTCGTATACCGAACTACCTCTCAACATCTTGCCATCAGAATCCAGAGCCCTTGTATCGACAGTGCGACTCTTGCCATCTGCAGACACCGTAACCCGAGCTGTCGAAATAACCTTCCCATCCTTCTTATTGGTTAACATCAACGTGTGGTCATTTATTTTTTTGTAGGATCGGGTGTCTGCACTCGCATCGCCGGTGACAGGATAATCTTTATCGTCGAACGCGCCTGTCCATTCGTTGTGCGCGGGCTGGCCGTCGGCGCCGGTGCCATCTACTGTTACTTTCACTTTGTCTCCCGCAGCTTCGTAGACGACCGTATTGTATTTCGCCAGGCCAGCCGGAACCTTCGATTTGGCCTCGTTCAACTTCCATGTACCCATGTTTGGATCACTGGCGAAGCACATTGCCGCCCCTACCATACAAACCATGACGGTCAAAATAATTGTTCTTACTTTCATGTTTTCTCCGGATTGAGAAGCAAATTTAGCGTACTGATTTAACGCAGGACATTCTAGTGCGGCGAGGCTCATTCAACAATGGCAATCTTGGGCAATGGCCTAGGCCTTCGCAGTTCGACTCCAACGTAACCTTTAATAGGTCCTACCTACATAGATTATCCGAGGGAGTCGCATAGACTGCTAACAACATGATCAATCCGTTGGAGCGTCTAAAAATTCTGCTTGATTCCTCGACTCCCATTGTCGTGATAGAGACGGTGGAGGAGATGCGGGCGGTGCGGCTTGTGCGGGCCGCTTGTGCGGCGTTGAATCTCAGCACGTTTGAATGGAGCATCGCGACGGGCTTAACGCGGTGCGGCAGCGATGCTTTTCCTTCAATTGAAATTGGCGACAACTTTAGCAGCACAGGAACCGGACAAGACTCTACTGACGTATCGGCGAAGGCAATATATAACAGCCGAGAACCCGTGCAGGCCCTGAGCAATCTGGAAGGCATATCCACTGAAGCGGCTTTCATCCTGAAGGATTTTCACCGCCATATGGAAGATCCGGTGGTAGTACGGCGTCTGCGTGATGTTGGTCAGAAATTTTCGCAAAATCGGCGAACGCTCGTAATTACGGCGCCCTCGATTCAGATGCCTCCGGAACTGGGAAGTCTAGTCGAGTTCCTTGAGCTGCCTCTTCCGGACAAGCAGCGCCTGCGTCAGATTATCGATGAACAGATCGTTCGAGTGGGAAAGACGCGAACGCTGAAGCGCACGCTGGATGCGTCTGGCTTTGATGCTCTAACGAACACCCTCCGGGGGTTAACTGAGGAAGAGGCGGAACGAGCGGTATCACAAGCGATTGTGACCCGGTACGGTTTGACGCCAGAGATCGTGACCGATGTCCTGCAAGCCAAGAAAGATATTCTGCGGCGATCAGAAATGCTGGATTTCGTCGAGGCATCGGATTCCCTGGCTGATGTCGGCGGCCTGGAGAATCTTAAGGTCTGGCTCGGCCAGCGGTGTGGAACTTGGGAAGACGCGGCGCGGGAGTTTGGTTTGGAGCCTCCGCGAGGTGTGATTATTCTAGGCGTTCAGGGGTGCGGAAAGAGCATGTGCGCGCGTGCAATTGCCGGAGAATGGAAGATTCCTCTGGTTAAGTTCGACACCGCAGCGCTCTTCGACAAATACATTGGCGAAACCGAGAAGCGCACTAAGAAAATGTTTCATGTCGCGGAAGGGCTCGCTCCGTGCGTTTTATGGATCGACGAACTGGAAAAAGTCTTTGCTGGAAGCGGAACGGATTCAGCTTCATCGGATGCCGGAGTTTCATCGCGCCTGCTTGGATCTTTGCTCTCATGGATGCAGGACCGGAAAGCTCCCGTGTTCGTCGCAGCCACATGCAACGATGTCAGCGCTCTTCCTCCGGAACTGATTCGCAAAGGGCGCTTTAACGAGCTGTTCTTTGTAGATTTGCCGAATGACAGTGAGCGAAAGCAGATTTGTGCTCTGCAACTACGTAAGCGAAAGCGAAATCCAACGGAGTTTGATTTGAATGAAATCTCGACGGCTGCGGCTGGCTATTCAGGCGCGGAAATCGAAGCCGCCGTGCAAACTGCGCTGTATGCGGCATTCGCCAGCAAATCGGAGCTGACCACGAAGGCGCTCCTGGATGCGCTCAAGGGAACAATTCCCTTATCCAAGATTCGGGCCGAAGAAATTGAGGCCGTCAGGGAGTGGGCTCGGAAAAGAGCGGTGCCAGCCTCCATGCCGAGCCAGGAATGCGCAAAAACCATGGGATCAGCGGGATAGTTGGGTGGTGCCGTTCAAGCGCTCCGCTGAGATAGAATGAAGCGGTCAAATTTCCTCCATGGGCCGTCTTACTAAATGGCGAGTTCTTCCTAGCGGGCTCTGATTCGATCCGACGTTGCAACCTCCCACGAATACCTCTTTCATCTGAAAAGCTAAAGGCTAAGGGCCAAAAGCCAAATGGCTGGATCTCCAAATTACGACGTCATCGTGATCGGCGGCGGGCACAATGGCCTCGTGAATGCCGCTTATCTTGCCCGCGCTGGCAAGAAAGTGCTGGTGTTGGAGCGGCGGCACCTTGTCGGCGGTGCCGCTGTCACCGAGGAAATATTTTCCGGATTTAAATTCTCAGTCTGTTCCTATGTAGTGTCCCTGCTTCGTCCAGAAATTATTCGCGACCTCGATCTGCCACGTCATGGGTTGGAAATCCTACCCCTTGACGGCACATTCACGCCGATGCCCAGCGGCGATTATCTCTGGCGAGTGAACGATCATGCCAAGACTCGCCGGGAGATTGCGCGTCACTCGCGGTTGGACGCTGAAGCCTACGACGATTTTGGTAAGGCGATGTTGCAGATGTGCCGCTTTGTGAAACCGATTTTGAGTATGGTGCCGCCTGATCCTTATACGTTGAATCCGCGGGAGCTAATGAAGCTGCTGTTTCTGGGACGCCGCTTTCGCGATCTTCCTTCCGGCGATCAATACAACCAGGTTCAGCTGATGACGATGAGCGCTATTGATTTTCTTGATCAATGGTTCGAGACCGATGTGCTGAAGGCCACGATGTCGGCCTCCGGAATTATTGGGACGTTCTTGGGCGTGCGCTCGCCGGGAACAGCCTACGTTCTGCTTCATCACTACATGGGCGAAATCGATGGAGCATTTCGTTCCTGGGGATTTTCTCGCGGCGGCACCGGGGCAATTTCAAACGCGATCGCCGACGCCGCCCGTGAAGCTGGAGTTGAGATCCGGACGAAAGCTGGTATCGCGAAAATCATCGTGAAAAATGGAAAAGCGCGCGGCGTGGTGCTTGAGAACGGAGACGAAATCAGCGCCGATGTGGTCTCTTCCAGCGTCGATCCGCGAAATACTTTTGTGAAAATGATTGAGCCTGGCAATCTGCCTAACGAATTCATGGAGGACATCAATCGCTACAAGTTTCGCGGGTCGTCGGGAAAAGTGAATCTGGCGCTCGATGGCTTGCCCGATTTCACGTGTCTCCCCGGAGCGGGGGCGCACCTTCGTGGAGCGATTTCTATTTCGCCCAGCGTCGACCACATGGAACGCGCCTACGACGAGGCCAAGTATGGCCGCTACTCGCGGGGTCCTTACATAGATATGGTGATTCCGAGTCTTACTGACCCGTCGTTGGCGCCTCCCGGCAAGCATGTGATGTCGTGCTTCGTGCAGTACGCTCCCTACAAACTTACAGAAGGCACGTGGGACGAAAAGAAAGAAGAGTTCGGGCACAACGTGATCAACACCATCGCTCAATATGCGCCCAACATTAAGAATCTGATTGTCGGAAGACAGATCGTTACGCCGCTCGATCTCGAGCGCGAGTGGGGATTGACCGAAGGCAACATCTTTCAGGGCGAGTTGTCGCTCGAACAGCTTTTCTTTCTGCGTCCAGTTCCGGGGTGGGCGCATTATCGGACACCGATAGAAAACTTGTACATGTGCGGATCAGCTACGCATCCGGGCGGCGGCATTATGGGCGCCAATGGAAGGCTTGCGGCTTTGGAGATTTTGAAGGATTACAAGAGAGGGGCGGCGTGAACGGTCGCAGAGTCCTGGGAGCCGATTGCAGCGCAACGAAATCAGCTCCGGAGGAGCGCCCAAGCTTAGCCCCGGACGGAAGTCCGGGGTACAGGTGAAGCATGATCACGCGCCCGAAGGGCGCAATTCTGCCCTCGCGCGGAAGCATGAGGGGAGGCACGGGTCCCCTGCGGGGCGTGATGTTGCGTCAATCCCAACCGAGGGCTTACGCCCTGGGCTAAGATTGGCCGCTCCTTCGGAGCTGTGACTCGTTACTTATAAATAATGCCTGAAAACCAGATCATCATCGTAGGCGGCGGACACAACGGGTTGGTCGCTGCCTTCTATCTCGCGAAGGCCGGATTTAAGCCGCTGGTGCTTGAGCGCCGCGACGTTCTCGGGGGCGCCGCTATCACCGAAGAGTTCCATCCCGGATTCCGTTGCTCCACGCTGGCCCACATGACAGCTCCGCTGCGCGCGGAAATTATCCGTGACATGCAGCTGGCGGGGCATGGCTTGAAGATGATGCAGCCTGATGTCCGCGTATTCTCTCCAACTCCGGACGGCCGCTCTTTGACTCTTTACGGCGATGCCCAAAAATCAAGCGCAGAGATTTCCAAATTCTCCGCCAAAGACGGACAGAAGTATCTTGAATTCCAAAAGTCGCTGGCCAGGCTTGCTGATGTAGTTGCTGACTTGCTGCCCATGACTCCGCCGGATATCGATCATCCCAGCGCGGGGGAGCTTTGGTCTCTGCTGAAAACCGGCAAGAAGGCTCGTGGGCTTGGCCGCAGGGAGCTTTATCAGTTGCTGCGATGGGGTCCAATGGCAGTCGCCGACCTGGTCGCGGAATGGTTTGATACTGAATTGCTGCGGGCGACCATCGCCGCGCGAGGCATCTTTGGGACAAATCTCGGTCCTTGGTCTGCCGGCAGCGCGATGATGTTGATGTTACGCACGGCGTGCGATGGAGAAGCTTGCGGTTCCGCTTGGTTCGCGCAAGGTGGCATGGGCGCGGTTACGCAGGCCATGTCCGCAGCATGCCGCGAAGCGGGAATTGAAATCCGCACCAACGCCGGCGTGATGCAAATTCTTGTCAAAGACGGCGCAGCTACCGGCATTGTGCTCGACAATGGCGAGGAAATCGCCGCTCGCAGCGTGACTTCCAATGCTGATCCAAAGGCCACGCTACTCGGTCTTGTTGATGCACAACACTTAGCGCCAGATTTTTTAGGCAAGCTGAAAAATTACCGCACTCATGGAACTCTCTCGAAGATAAATCTGGCGCTTTCCGGTCTTCCGAAGTTCACGGCAGCTCCAGATGGCGACGCGGTTCTGAGAGGGCGAATCCATATTGGTCCCGAAATTGATTATTTGGAGCGAGCGTTTGACGCCAGCAAGTATGGAAAGTTTTCTGAAAAGCCTTATCTCGAAGCCGTGATCCCCACGCTCACCGATTCAACTCTTGCGCCACCGGGAAAACATGTTTTGTCAATTTACGTACAGTTCACGCCATATCGGTTGCGCGAAGCGGATTGGGACAGTCAGCGCGAGAATCTCGCTGACACTGTAATTAAGACGTTGGCCGAGTATGCCCCCGAGATTCCCAACATGATTGTCGGGTCCCAGGTCATCACTCCGAAAGAGCTGGAACGGACTTACGGGATGACAGGGGGACATCCGTTTCACGGCGAACTTGCCCTTGACCAGTTCTTCACCATGCGGCCGTTACTGGACTGGGCGCGCTACAGGACACCCATCAAGGGACTGTACTTGTGCGGTTCCGGCACGCATCCTGGAATCGGGCTGTGCGGTGCCTCAGGAGCCAATGCCGCACGAGAAATTCTGAAAGATCTGAAAAAGTAGAGCGGTCGATTTTACTGCTGAGGTGCCGGCGGTTTCGGATTCTGCCCGGAAGCGTGAACATCTATTTCTACAGACTCGCTCACCCGCAGTAGGAACGTGCTGGGATTCTTTATTCCCCACTTCGTGTACGGAACCACGAAATGTGCGGTGGCCGTCCAATGGTCAGGGGACATTTCAACCTGGACTGGTAACGTCATCTCATGGTCTGCGCCGTGAATATTGAAGATGCCATGAACCTGCACCGTGGATGTTCCCTCGGGAAGGACTTTACCTTCAACCCGATCGGGCCGGAAAGCGATGTCGGGGTATTTTGCGCTCTCAAGAATTTCCTTATGCATCTTCTTGTCCCGCATGCCATTACCGCTATGGCCGGTGGTGGCATCAAGTACTATTTCGCCGGTCACCTCGCCGGTAGAAGGGTTGTAATTCACCCGGCCCCGTTTGAGGTCAAAACCTCCGTGGACAGTGTGGAGAGTGTCTCCGAGGGTAAACTCGACCGTTGTTTTGGCAGGAACAAACTCAAGAACTATCTCCGGAGTTTGAGCGCGGCTCGCGATAGCCGCCACAACCAATGCTATTGGTAAAGCCCAGATAAACCGTAGCGTCTTTTTTTGGTAAGCGCCGATGACGTAAATCCTCTAATTCCCAGATGATTGCAGAGCTACTATAGCGTTAGTATCTGCCAAAAGCTACGAAGTGATCGTCAATTCGACGTTTAATGATGATCAGAGTTTTGTCGGAAACTTAATCGGCGATTAGGGAATTATGGCGGAGAGGGAGGGATTTGAACCCCCGATACCCGTTAAGGTATGTCCGCTTTCGAGGCGGATCGTTTCAACCACTCACGCACCTCTCCGTGTTGCAGTCGTTAGTCGTTCGTCCTTGGTCGTTGGCTCAAACGAGCGACGAACAAGCCAGGACTAACGACGGCTCTTAAAGAATTCTTGCAGCAATTCCGCGCACCGTTCCGCCGCGACTCCTCCGCAAACTTCCATCTTGTGATTCAGTTGAGGATGATTCAACACCTGCATAACCGAATGAACTGCGCCTGCTTTGGGGTCATCCGCGCCGTAAACCAACCGTTTCAAGCGCGCGTGGACCATTGCGCCCGCACACATTGCACAGGGCTCAATTGTAGCAAACAGTTCGCAACCGATTAGACGATGATTCCCAATCGCCGCACCCGCGTTACGAAGCGCGACAATTTCGGCATGAGCGCTGGGATCGTGGTCCGAAAGGTTGCGATTCCAGCCTCGGCCCACGACCTTATCTCCGAGAACAACAATCGCGCCGACGGGAACTTCGCCCGCGTCGAGCGCCTGTTGTGCCGCCAGTAGCGCCTCGTCCATCCAGAGCTCGTCCATTTCAATTTTCTTCGCGAAAATTAGCATCAGCAATTTTAGCTAAAAATCGAAATTGCATTTGAAATACGAATCAGTCCTATTCATAAATTCGATTATGGTCTGAGAGTCCTTGATAGCCGGGGCGCGTCACCTAAATGCTCCCTTTGTGTTTTCACCGATAAATCTTGTCCTAGCTCTCTACGAAAATCCATATCAAAATTTTCTATTCCTCCCATTACTTGAAGCGTGAGCATGCAGGATAGTCTGTAAGTACTAGCAGAATTAGGAGGGGCGGTTTGGCCAGTGTATTGCCCTACACCACTGGGGAAACAAACTATGGCGCAGGAAGTTTCGATCTCGTATCAAGCGGTCAAGAGCAAGGTCTACAGATTGATCGACGCGCTGGTTGAAGACGCCAAGACTCGAGGCGACGTCCAGGATTCAGTTAAGCGCTGGTGGAAGCTGGTGCATCCCGCAGACCGGCCTGTTGCCAGAAAGTATTTGATGATGGTGCTGGAGAAGTCGAATGCGAGCTTGGAGGCCATCTCCGATGGACTGCTGCAATTTGCCGAAGGACAACCGGAACCTGCGAAGCTACCCAAGCTTCACACTTCCGTGACCGATCAAGCTCAGGTCCAGAGCCGAATCTAGTTTCGAGCAAGCGTTTACTTGTGCACGAGTTGCTCCCTGCCGGAATTTTGGCTGGCCGAGAAATGGTCGCTGGAAGTATCCGGTCGTCTTCCCTTCCTCGTACGAAGAAGTTTCCAGCCACCAGTCCCGCCCATGACCGCAAGCTATTCCCTCGCCGCATTGACTCTCCTAAGCTAGGCCCCTAATATGGTCGCTCGCACCGGCGAGCCTTGGCGTTGATCGGCCCAACTTGACCAGCCAGACTATGATCGGCCAAACCATTTCGCATTACCGCATCGTTGAGAAACTGGGAGGAGGCGGGATGGGTGTCGTCTACAAAGCAGAAGACATCCGCCTCAATCGGTTCGTAGCGCTCAAGTTCCTTCCAGACGATGTTGCCCGTGATCCGCAAGCACTCGCCCGTTTTCGACGGGAAGCCCAGGCGGCCTCCGCGTTGAATCACCCAAATATTTGTACGATTTATGACATCGGCGAGCAGGACGGACAGGCGTTTATCGCCATGGAGTTCTTGGACGGGGTCACGCTGAAGCATCTCATATCGGGAAGGCGGCTCGAAATTGATGTGTTGCTGAGCCGTGCGATTGAGATTGCCGACGCTCTGGACGCCGCACATTCCGAAGGAATCGTTCATCGCGACATCAAACCTGCCAATATTTTTATTACGAAACGCGGCCACGCCAAGATTCTGGATTTCGGACTGGCAAAAGTGACACAAGCGAGCACCAGCAGTGCGGGAACCGCTGGAATCGCATCAGAAGACACCGCCGTCAGCGCGCAGCACTTGACGAGCCCGGGCACCGCGCTCGGTACTGTTTCGTACATGTCTCCGGAGCAGGCGCGGGGCAAGGATCTCGACCTACGGACAGATCTGTTCTCTTTCGGCTCAGTGCTCTACGAAATGGCTACGGGTATGTTGCCGTTTCGCGGGGAGACCTCGGCGACGATTTTTGAAGCCATCCTCAACCGCGTGCCGGTTGCTCCGGTGCGGTTGAACCCTGACCTCCCTCTCAAGCTGGAAGAGATTATCAATAAGGCGCATGAGAAGGACAGAAATCTGCGATATCAGAATGCCTCCGACATGCGTACGGACCTGCTACGGCTGAAGCGGGATACCGAATCAGGTCGGAAGATCCTGGCGAGCGAGGAGCCGTCGGTGGCGGACAGCACAGGCCGACCCGCAGAGGTGAAATCCGCGACAGGCTCGAGCTTGCGTTCCGCCAGCCAAGCAGCCATGCCTATGCAGCCCGACGTTGTATCGGGCAGGACCAACCAGAGGAGGCTTTTAGGTGCGTTGGCGTTGCTTGCAGTGGTGGCTGTAGCCGGGGGCCTGTCCTGGCGCTCGCATCGGAGCCCGAAGCTTACGGAGAAAGACAACATCGTGCTTGCGGACTTCACGAACACCACTGGTGACCCGGTTTTCGACGGCACATTGCGGCAAGGGCTTTCGTCACAGCTGGAACAGTCTCCATTTCTCAATTTGCTCTCCGATGAGCGCGTCGCGCAGACTCTAGCCCTAATGTCGCAGTCCAAAGACGCCCGGCTCACCAGCGAGTTGGCGCGAGAGGTCTGTCAGCGGACCGCGAGCGCGGCCACGATTGAGGGATCCATTTCGTCTTTGGGGAGCAACTACGTGCTCGGCTTGAAAGCTGTGAACTGCCACAGCGGCGACGTGCTGGCGCAAGAGCAAACCACAGCTAGTGGAAAAGACCAGGTGCTGAAAGCGCTCGGTGAAGCGTCGACGAATATGCGAGGGAAGCTGGGCGAATCGCTAGCGTCGATGCAGAAATTCGACGCGCCTCCCGAGAGCGTGACTACCTCATCTCTGGAAGCGCTGCAGGCATACAGCCTTGGCTATCAGGCGATGATCGTGAAAAACGATCCAGCTACGGCCATTCCTCCGTTTCAGAGAGCCATCAGCCTCGATCCTAATTTCGCGATGGCTTACGCGCGGCTCGGCACGAACTATAGCAACATGGGGCAGACTGACCGCGCGGCGGAATCTACCCGAAAGGCCTACGAACTGCATGAGCGCGCGAGCGAGCGCGAGAAATTCTACATCGCGTCGCACTACGAGAGTTTCGTCACCGGAGATTTGCCTAACGCGGTTAAGACGTATCAGCTTTGGTTCCAAACTTATCCACGTGATTCAGTCCCATTAGGAAACCTCGCTGGCGCCACTTACTGGCAACTGGGGCAATATGAAAAGGCGCTGGCGGCGGCTCAGCAGGCGCTCGCGCTCAATACAGGAAGCGGAATCAACTACACCAATGTGGTGGGTTCTTACTTGTATCTGAATCGTTTGGACGAGGCTAAAGCCTCAGCCCAGGAGGCTTTGTCGCACCACATGGACAATCCCTACCTGCACATCTATCTGCACATGGTGGCATTTTTACAGCACGATTCGGCCGGTATGCAACGCGAAGCCGCTCTAGTGGCTGGGGTCTCCGGTGCGGACGACCTCATGCTGTTTCTTGAAAGCGACACCGCTGCTTATGGGGGAGAATTTACCAAAGCGCGAGCGCTGACCCAGCGCGCCGCCGACTCGGCCCAACGCGCCGACGAGAAGGAAGTCGCCGCCTACTACTTCGCGGAATCCGGTTTGCGCGAAAGCCTGGTTGGGAATATGTCCATGGCGAAACAGCAGGTTTCCGAAGCACTGAAACTTTCGAACGGAAGAGATATCGAGTCGGTTGCTGCAGTCGCACTGGCGCTGTCAAATGATGCCGCTCAGTCTTCACGACTGGTTGATGACTTGGTTAAGCGCTATCCAGAAGACACCATGGTTCAGTTCAACTATTTGCCTACTATCCGCGCCGCTCTGGCATTACATGCGGGGAACGCGGCGAAAGCGGTTCAAGAGCTCGAAGCGGCATCCCCCTACGAATTGGGCGTCCCTGCTTTGCCCTTTACTCTTAGCCTTCATCCTGTTTACCTTCGCGGGGAAGCGTACCTGGCCCTGCATCAGGGCACAGCGGCTGCGGCGGAGTTCCAGAAACTTATCGATCATCCGGGAGTGGTGCAGAACGAACCGATGGCTTCGTTGGCGCATCTCGGCTTAGCGCGCGCTTATGCTCTTGCGGGAGACAATGTCAAGAGTCGCACCGCTTATCAGGATTTCTTTGCGCTGTGGAAAGGGGCCGATGCGGACATCCCTCTTTTGAAAGAAGCCAAGGCGGAATACGCGAAGTTGCAATGAGAGTTTTAGCTTCGGCTTGTTGAATCAGGAATAAGTTTTTATCAGCGGTGACAAAATCTGTGGCGTTTGGTCAGGTCCCATGTTTGCCAAACCCGGGCAAACGCGGGGCACCCTCGATTGACAATTTCCAATACCTTTCGAGAGTTGTACTTTCTTCACTCGGGACCGGAAGTCGCCGCGAAACCGCGCTTCAAGTCTTCGGCCAGCAATCGATGGAATAGATGTTCTCCCGCTTCACGGCGAACCGAGAGGCGTCCTTGCCGATATGCACGGGAATGCAATCCGCGCTGCACGTCTTCGCATATTCCCGCATCTTCCATCTGCACTCGATTTGAGACTTCGATGCTTTGTTGGTTATAGGAATCGTGCTCGCCTCCGGTTTTGTCGAAGTAGAAGTCGAAGATTGCCCGGCAACGATCTACGGCTAAAGGAATTACCAGGTTCGTGTCCATATAACCTTCGTAGCAATTGATCATCAGGTTGGGATATTGCCAAAAATAGTATGCGCGATCTCCGCGGCGTGCGGCGGATATTTCAGCGTCGCTGCTGGAGGTCATGGGACTGGATTGAAGGCAGTAGCGATCTCCAATCTCGATGGTGTATTGCTGATATTCGAGAACGCTGTTGAGACCTTTGTGCAGATGCGGGACGTGGTATCCGCCGTCGAGGTAATTATCGATGAATACCTTCCAGTTGCAATTGAGGTCGTAGATACGGCTGTCCACGAAGTGGAAGCGCGAAAGTCCGAGAGGTTCGACGCGGCGGGTCAGCGCTCCGAGAAAATCCTGCAGAGACGGCGCTTTTGGATCGAGATTTACAAAGACGAAGTTTTCCCACGTGTCGACGGCGATCGGAACCAGGCCGTTCAGGGAGCGATCGAAGTTGGATACTCCCTGAAATTCGGGAGTGCCTTTCAGCGCGCCATTCAGGTCATAGCTCCATCCATGGTATGGACAGCGAAGAATCGACGCCGTGCCGGAGGCTTGGGTGACAACGGCGGCCGCGTGATGGCGGCATACGTTGAAGAAGGCGCGTAAGTGGTTATCCTGACCGCAAACCACAACGATAGGTTCGCCCGCCACGGTAAACGTAACGAACTTGCCGGGCTGGTCAACCTGATCCGATCTGCCCGCCCATTGCCAGGTTTGGCTGAAGAGGGTCTCGCGTTCTAATTCCGCGATGCGATCGTCGGTGTAAAAGGGCGCGGGAATAGTGCTGGCTTCAGACAGTGGTGCATCAGCGTTGTAAGACGCCAGAATTTGTTGCAGATCCTGCTGCAATGGTTAGGCCTCGAGGCTCAAATAGGAAGACTGTAACGTTGGAAGATGTTCAAAGCAATCGTTAGTGCAACACGTCTTTCTATGCGTAGGGACAGGTGAGTCTGTGTCGAACGTTCTTTCGCACCTTCAGAGGCTGTGCGAGAACTCGGGCGTCCCCCCGGGACTTGAATTGTTTTTTCCACTGTTCCCAGCGCTGAAGCGCTGGGCTAATATCGGTCGCCCCTTTCGGGGCTCGTTGATTTCACACTTTCGTACCCGGGCTTCTCCCCTTCGACTTCGCTCCGTACAGGCTCTTGGCCTATGCGTGGGTGAAGATCGCCCTAAATGTCGTAGTACAGCATGAACTCGTGCGGATGCGGACGCAGGCGAACTGCATCCACCTCTTTGGTTCGCTTGTAATCTACGTAGGTTTGCAGCAATTCCTCGGTGAAGACGTCGCCCTTCAATAGGAATGCGTGATCTTTCTCGAGAGCGTTTAGCGCATCTTCCAGGGAACCGGGCATGGACGGAACTTTGGCGAGTTCCTCTGGGCCCAGGTCGTAGATATCTTTATCGAGCGGTTGGCCGGGATCAATTTTGTTTTCCACTCCGTCCAGACCGGCCATCATCATTGCGGCGAACGCCATGTACGGATTGCAACTCGGGTCGGGTGGGCGGAACTCGACGCGTTTTGCTTTCGGAGAAGCCGAGTACATCGGAATACGGCATGCTGCCGACCGGTTGCGCCGCGAATACGCGAGGTTTACTGGCGCCTCAAATCCCGGGACTAGACGCTTATAAGAATTGGTGGTCGGCGCAATGATTGCAGCCAGCGCTGGGCCGTGCTTGATCAGTCCGCCGATATACCAGAGGGCCATTTGCGAGATTCCGGCGTAGCCGTCGCCGGCAAATAGCGGCTTCCCTTCTTTCCACAAAGATTGGTGAGTATGCATGCCGCTGCCGTTGTCTCCGAAGATCGGCTTTGGCATAAACGTTACGGTTTTGCCATATTGGTTCGCGACATTTTTTACGATGTATTTGTAGAGCATCATCTTGTCGGCTGAGCGCACGAGCGAATCGAATTTCAGATCGATTTCGGTCTGGCCTCCGGTTGCGACTTCGTGATGGTGACATTCGACCTCCATGCCGCACTTTTCCATCGTCAGGGCCATTTCACTGCGCAGATCCTGATAATGGTCGGTCGGGGGGACGGGGAAGTATCCTTCTTTATAACGAGGGCGATATCCCAGATTGTTTTCCGCGCGTCCCGAGTTCCACCGGCCTTCCTCCGCGTCGATGAAGTAAAAGCCGTGCTGCTCGCGCTGATCGAAGCGGACGTTGTCGAAGATAAAAAACTCGGCTTCGGCGCCGAAATAGGCAGTGTCCGCAAGTCCCGTCGATGCCAAGTAGAGTTCGGCTTTCTTGGCGATGTATCGTGGGTCGCGATCATACCGTTGCTTGGTGACGGGATCGATCACGTCACAGATCATCACCATTGTTGGCGCCTCGGTGAAAGGGTCAAGCAAGTGCGTCGAGGGATCGGGTATGAGGAGCATATCGCTCTCATGGATAGCGGCCCAGCCACGAATGGAGGAGCCGTCCATGCCGAAGCCTTCTTCAAAAGACGCTTCGGACAGCTGCTCAATCGGGTAAGAAACGTGGTGCTGCAAGCCGGGCAAATCTGTGAAGCGGAGATCGAGCATTTTGACCCCGGTCTTCTTCACGAATTCCATAACGCTTTTCGGATCAGCTGGTTTTTGATCTGCCATAGATTCTCCTTACTGAATTATCAAGACACTCGCATCAGAAATCTAGATCGTGCATGATTTCGTTAATCGAGGCTAAGTCATTGGGAATAGCCAAAGATTGTACACCTGCTACAATCACGCGTTGTGTGGATGGGGCGTTAGTGTAGAGGATGAACTTCTGTTTTGAGAAATTCATTGTTCTTATGACCGGGATAAGCCACGATTATGCTTAAGCGTCAGCGTAACGGCTGAAGACGTTCTCAGAGTATTGTTCTTATGGATTTTGATCAGCTGGAAACATTCCTTGAAGTGGCTCGGCTTTCGAGCTTCTCCAGGGCCGCCGAAAAACGGTTTCGTACGCAGCCCGCCATCTCTTCGCAGATCCGGTCGCTTGAGGAAGAGGTCGGCGCCAAGTTGCTGGACCGGTCGGGAGGCAAAGTCTCGATTACGGCCTCAGGCAAGCTCTTCCAGAAATATGCGGAAGAGACTCTCGATGCCCGCCGTGCCGTGCTGGTAGCCATCGCCGAAACGGAGCGCGTGCCGCGCGGGGAAATCATCGTCGGCGCCAACGAGGGCACGTGTCTTCACATCCTCCCGGAAGTCTTTGCGGAGTTCAAGAAACAGTATCCGGATGTGGCTGTGAATATAAAGCGCGCGGATTACGGAAAGATTCTCGAGTCCATTATCGACAACTCTGTGGATTTTGGGGTCTTGTCCCTGCCAGTTAACGACCCTCGTCTGACGGTTGTTCTCATCCATCGGGACGAATTAGTCATCATCTCGACTCCGAGGCATCCTCTAGCGAAGATAAAGTCAGCCACGGTTACAGAAGTCGCGAATTATCCCTTGGTGATGCCCAAGGCTGGGCATACCCGCGACGGACTGGACAACCTGTTTCATGAGCGCAAGTTGAAGCCACGAATCGCCATGGAACTGGATTCTAGCGAACTGCTTAAGCGCTTTGTAGCGGCCGACGTTGGCGTGGGATTTATCGCGCGGTCGAATGTGCAGGAGGATGTTCGAGCAAATGTTTTAGCTACTATCGCGATGGCGGACGCGAAAATCCGTCGCGATCTGGCATTGGTGTTTCGTAAGGACAAAGCTTTGAGCAGAGCCGCGCTCGCTTTTATCGATATCGCGGTGAAAATCAAGACGGTGGATACCGCGTTGGTGGAACGGTAATCGCCTGGTGAGGGCTGCATCCAACCGCCACAAAGCCTTCCTGTCTTTGTTGGTGCTTATCTTTTCCGGCATTGCGAGTGCCTCTCCAGTTCCTCAAGGTCCGGGGAAACAAAAACCGTCTGATCAGTTTACGTTGACCTCGATCGAGGTGACAGGAAACAAACACTACACCCGAGATCAGGTCGTGCCGGTAACCGGACTTCGCATCGGGCAAAGTGTCAGCGACGACGGAAAAACGATCAATGAAGATATTTTTCGGCAAGCGGTTGCCGCGGTGGGAAAGACCGGCGCTTTCAGCGGTGTCAGCTACCAGTATGAATATTCAGCAAAGGGCACTAAGTTTGAACTCCAGGTACGCGAAAGTGACAAATTTCTTACCGCGCAGTTCGATAATTTTGTTTGGTTCTCCGATAGCGAGTTGACTTCCACACTAAAGGAACGAGTACCGTTATTCGACGGCGCCCTGCCAACTGCCGGGACAATGACTGACCAGGTCGCCAACGTCTTGGAAAGGATGCTCTCAGAGCGCAACCTTCCGGGGACGGTGGAATACATACCAACCGCACAGAAAATGGGAGGCCCTGTCGACGCCATTACCTACCATATTTCGGATGTGACCATCCATATCGCCAGCATCGATTTTCCCGGTGCCGAGCCCGCCGAATCGACACTCCTACAGACAGCAGCAAAACCGCTTAAGGGCCAGGAATACTCGAGGGCCATGTTTCGGGCCCAAGATAGATTCAATTTTCAGCCAATTTATCTGGCTCGTGGCTATCTGAAGGCTGAATTCGCCGATTCGCAAGCTAAACTTTCAGCCCATGGAGATTCGAGCGAGATTCTTGTCGATGTGACAATTCCAGTCACGCCGGGCCGGCAATATAGAGTGGCCGGAATTGCATGGACCGGAAACACTGTCTTCCCGAGCGAAAAGCTTCAATCGCTCATTCATGTTCGTGTGGGTGACCCTGCGAATGCCGTGCAACTGGTTGAAGATCTTCAGGCGGCACAACAGCTCTATGGCTCTCGTGGATATGTCGCCTGCGAGGTAATAGCAGCGCCGGGACTCGACGATCCTTCGTCAACTGTGCGTTACGTTCTTGAAATGCACGAGGGCGACTTATATCGGATGGGGACGGTCGAGATAGAAGGCCTCGACGCTGCGTTGTCGCGAACAGTGTCGGACATATGGAAATTACGCGCGGGGAATCCTTATGATGGCAGCTATTCCAAGCTGCAATTTCTTCCCGCATTGGCCAAGTCAGGGATTTCTATACCCCAAAATCTGACGATTGCAATCGAAGAAACCAAACAGGACGACAAAACCGTAAACGTAAAAATCGTATTTGCGCCTAAGAAGTCGCCGTAAATTGCAGTGCGAGGCACTTTAAGTTGGCCGGCTGCATCAAATAGCCAGCCGGAAGTTGCACTTAGACACAGAGAGCGAATTTGTATCCACATTTTTAGAAGCAAGGAGCAATCATGAGACGCGTTTTGACAAGAATCACAGTTTCCGTAGCCGCTTTACTATTTATTGTCTCGTTCTCCCTGGCGGCAGATAAACCTCAGACGTACGTTGGTAGAGTCAGTGACGCGATGTGCGGCGCTGAGCATATGGAACCCGGCGTGACCGCCGCCGACTGCACCCGCGATTGCGTCTCCAAGGGCTCCAAATACGCCCTGGTTATGGGAGATAAGGTGTACACACTCGACGGCGAAGACAAAGCGGCGCTGGATGAACTCAACCAGTTGGCAGATCAAAAAGCAAAGATCACAGGGACGGCCACGGGAGACACGATTCAGGTTAAGTCCGTGGCTCCAGCCAAGTAGGCTTCGGTAGTCTTTAGCCTCGCTTTCCGAAAACTTTTAATCGTACCTTAATGATTTGTTATGTTAGATTTGACGATCACCCACCACATCGAGGCGGAGGAACAACGAATTGGGCAAGGACATGGTCCCCAAGAAGATTTTCTTTACCAAGGGAGTCGGCAAACACAAGGAACGTCTCACTTCGTTTGAACTTGCGCTGCGTGATGCCGGCATCGCCGCCCAGAATCTTGTTCGCGTGTCATCGATTTTCCCGCCACAGTGCAAGCTGATCCCGCGGTCACAAGGGCTAAAGTATCTAAGCCCGGGAGAAGTAGTATTTTCGGTGGTTGCCGAGAACTCGACTCGTGAGCCGCATCGCCTGTTGGCATCTAGCATAGGGGTCGCGATTCCGGCGGACCGCAACACCTATGGCTATCTGAGCGAGCATCATTCTTTTGGAGAGTCCGAAGACGCTGCTGGGGATTATGCTGAGGAACTGGCGGCAGAAATGCTCGCCACCACTCTGAATGTGGAGTTCGATCCAGATCGTTCCTGGGATGAAAAGAAGGAAATCTACCGGATTTCCAACAAAATCGTGCGTACTGCTAACGTCACCCAATCCGCGGTTGGTGACAAGCGAGGGTTGTGGACGACCGTGATCGCATCGGCAGTGCTGATCTTTGATTAGAGGGATCAAAAAGGCGTCGATTTCTGACCCGGTACGAGCTCAACAAATTATTTCCTGGTTGCAGCTTTTGCCTTGATTGTCTTATCTGGGCTCTTTGATGTGCCATTCTTGTTTTTTCCTAGCCGCTCCAGAACCGCCGCTAAAACTAGTGGTATGCCAACTGTTGCATCCACAGAAACCTCTGCAAACTTTCCGCCTTCGCTGGCGGGAACAAAATCCAGCTCGCTGTGAATTGCAGATGATTCGCCCGCCAGCACATGCTCAGGATTAATACGGACACAATAGTGGTATCTCTTCAGGGGCAGATTCTCGCCAAGACGGCGACGTTGCAATTCAAGGAACGGTACGAATTGTTGTGACCAGTCAGACGGCACCCCGCCGCCAATCGTGAAAACTCCTAGACGCGTTTGACGCAATAGGGTGGCGGCAAAGTGTTCCAAGTCTTCGAAAGGATCAAATCTTAGTTTGTGTCTTCCAGTCGACTCCCTGAGGCGAATATTCAAAGCGACATCAAGGCCGAGCTCGGAATCGGTGAACGCAGGCACGAAAACGGGGACGCCCTTCTCGTACGCTGACTTTAGAACGCCGCGCCGATCTTTAGAGCGCTTAGCGAGACCGGCTCCGATCGCATGATTGAGCTTGTATGAGCAGAGCACGTCGTTGTGATCCCAACTCTCCAGAATCTCAGAAATGAGCTCTTCCATATGGTCGGAGCTCTGATGTGGGGCCTCGATGAGCTCATGTGCCATTAGTGTCCCGGTAGAAACGATAGCGTTCACGATGCCCCGGTCAATCAATTCAGAGATGATGAGGTCCTGTTTGGCGACGGTGATCGCGCCGGCCAAAGTCATCACGACAAAACAGTCTTTATCGCGGGCCATCGCTTCCAGGACATCGGCGGCCTCGCCAATCTTGCGGCCTGAAAAAGCAGTCTTGCCCATGGCACGCACGAGATCATCGATGGAGCGCACGTGGTTGAGATCCAATGGGCCAGAAGGAACCATGTGGTTTTCGGGCGGATGTTCAATTCGCTGACGAGTTCCCGTGCCGTTGTGATTAGTGTGTTGCACGAACGCACCTCCTCCGGGTTGGGTCGTACGATCCTTATACTCTACTGTAATGGGGAGGGTAACGCGGGTCGGCGTTGGCATCAACTGAGAGAATTATCAGATAAAAGGATTGCAGTGGACTTATCGTTGGCAGTAGAAGGGTCGGAACGAATTGCAAAAAGGGCCGCGGCGGGCGTGCTTCACAGTGTTCGCAGATGGTTGTGGGGCGGTGGCTGATTGATGATTTCTGAATTCCCTCCGGTCACGTCTATTTGTCGGATATTCCACTGCCAGCATCTGCAATCATCGACAAAAAGTGTTCGCGCCTCGCCGTCTTTTACCAGCATGTCCAGGGTTTCAATTACGCGTATCAAGGGGTTCTTGTATCTGCGGAGTTGATACGACCTCCGCCTGTTAATGCGGTCGTATATCTGCCCTGCGCTGGCAGGTTGTTCGGACTCCAGCAGGGCGATGCGGCAAGCTCTTGCCAGTTTTGGCTTGTGCATCTCACTATCGCAATTGAGGAAGGGGTGGGCGCCGGGCGTACTTTGAGTACTGGCGGCATTGTGACCCTCGCCAGAGTCGGCGCATTTTAGCGGCAGCTCGCCAACGACCTCCTGACCGAATAAGCTTGCCAACCCTTTGACGGTAAGCTTTACCGCTTTAACTTTCATGGTTATCGCCGTTCGTTCCTTCAACAGAGCCTCGAGTTCACTCACGGCAACCTGCATGACCAGTTTCGCGTGATCTGAGCGATAGGTTTTATCTCTCATATGGTGTCGCTGCTCCGAGTAGGCCGGTCACAAGTCCGTGTGTGTGGCTGCTAACGCCAACATTATCTGTCAACTTCTTATCGTATTGTTTACAGTTGGGACGAGTAGTTACGCATAAACGATGAGTAAATAGTTTCTGCGTGCAATACTCTGCTCGAAAAAGGCAGTGGACTCCCTGGTTGGCAGAACGGACAGGTATCGCGGCAACAATCCGATGATCGTTGTCCGGCGGTAACAAGATTATTCAGTAGGGATTTTTCGCAGTGGATCGAAATGGAGGTTGCGCGGCCATTTCTGGTACGACACGCAGGTTTTCTTCTACGCGAATACACCGAACGGGGACGAAGTGAAAAGCGGCAAAAGTACGCTAGATTGAGCGATAATACCCGTCGCTAGCTATACGGAATCGACAAGACATGGCCCATCTTGAAATGAAGAATAGTTGCGAGAAATGCAAACAGCCTATTGCGGCCGAAAGCGAATGCTTCATTTGCTCTTACGAGTGTACGTTTTGTTCTGACTGTGCGGCGGCAATGCAGGGAACATGCCCCAATTGTGGGGGCGATTTGGCTAAGCGGCCATCGCGCAAAATAAGACTGGAGCTATCTAGTCCCGGCGACGTCCTGCTCAAGAACAGAGTATGGGTCGTCTGCCTTGCCAGTCTTGCAACATGGATGTTTATTGGGCTTTCATCCGGGGTTTCGATGTATGAGTTCGATCGCTCCTTCGGACGGCCCGCGAACCTGACGATGGAGTTTACTCTACCGATCGTGAACTATTTGATTTTTGCGTTTTTGACGCCGTTTGTATTTTTCATGGCACAGAAACATCCGATCCAACGTAATAATTGGGGACGTTGAGTACTGCTTTACCTTGGGGGAGGCTTCGCCTTTAGCACAGCACATGTCGTGTTGCGGTGTCTTGTGTATCCGGTGTGGGATCCTCGAATCGACGGCTTCACCAGCGTAGTGTGGAACTCAAGCACTCACACTCCGCAGATCAAATGGATTTTGGTGCAGAGACTTTGTTTATACGACATGGTGGACGACATAGCTTTTATGTATCTGGGAATCGTGCTGATAGCTCATGCTTTCTTGTACTATCAGAATTTTAAAGATCGCGAGGTGCGTGCAACTCAGCTTGAGAGTCAACTTATTAAAACTCGTTTAAAGGCACTAAAGAGTCAGATGCAGCCTCACTTCCTCTTTAACACAATGCATTCAATTTCAGCCTTGATGCTGATTGATGTTCCCGCTGCGGACAAGATGATCACCCGACTCAGCGATTTCCTTCGTATTAATTTGGATAACGACGAACTGCAATTTACCAGCCTCAATCGCGAACTAGAGTTTGTGCACAGTTATCTTGAGATTGAAAAAGTTCGATTCGAAGAGCGCCTTAATCTGGTCTTTAACGTTGCTCCCGATACGCTGGATGCTCAGGTTCCACACTTACTGCTACAACCGGTTGTAGAAAATGCAATTCAACATGGCATAGCAAGACTTCCAAAAGGAGGCGAGCTGCGAATCACCTCCTCGCGGCTTGAGAGCCAGTTACACCTAACGGTCAAGGACAATGGGCCAGGCCCCTGCGAAAATGAGCGCAATCGCTTGACCGGCGGGCGTGGTCTAAAGGCTACTCGCGAACGGCTGCAAACAATTTACGGCGACGATCACACCTTTGAAGCTTGTAGCCCGCCGGAAGGAGGGTTTGAAGTGGACTTTTGGATACCCTTTCGGGGTGATAAGCGTCCAACAGTTGCCCCGGCTGGATCGCTTGTGAGCGGCCGAGTCTCATAGTGTTATGACTACGATCCGAACCATCATTGCGGATGACGAAAAGTTGGCCCGGGCGAAGCTACGCATTCTGTTGCAGTCAGAGGCGGGAATTAATGTAGTCGCTGAGTGTTCTGATTGCGAACAAACTGTTCAAGCTGTGAATTGTTACAAGCCGGACCTGCTTCTGTTGGACGTACAAATGCCGGGGCCAGATGGCTTTCACGTGTTACGGGCCATTCAACCAGAACAGATGCCAATGGTGGTTTTTACGACCGCTTACGACCAATATGCGCTCCAGGCCTTTGAAGCGCATGCTTTGGATTACTTGCTCAAACCGTTCGATCAGGAACGGCTTCACCGGGCGATTGAACGAGTGCACATGGAGTTTGTGAAGAGCGGCGATCGCGAAATGGCGCGCCGGATCCTGGACTACTTAGCTAAGGGTCAGATTGAATCACGCGCCGACAAGCGATTAATCATCAGGGCCGGGGGACGTGTCGTTTTCCTCGATGTTGATGAGATCGAATGGATCGATGCCGATGCGAACTACGTCAAGTTGAATGCGGGGAAGAACACTTATGTTTTACGCCAGTCCATCGGCAATCTTTCGCAGCGGCTGAATCCCAATCAGTTCGTACGAATCCATCGGTCTACAATAGTGAACGTCCAGAAGATCAAAGAACTTCAGCCCTGCAATAGTGGGGAATACATTGTCGTACTAAAAAATGGTAAACAGCTGTCCTGCAGCCGAGGTTACCGCGGGGGCCTTCAGTCTCTAATCGATAAGAAGCTCTGAAGCTTCGATCAACCTTCGAGTGTTCCCCCATTTTCCATATACGGATCCGATCTTCCTACATGTTTTTGTATTGATGCTGTGCCGAGGAGACAGTTGTAGAGACGCACCTTTATCGCTCTGCCCCAAGTAGCTAACTTCTCGTACCTCCAACCACTGAAGTCGTCCCTCATAAGGGATAACACGACATCTCCGGGTACCCGAGTGCTGTTGTCCTTGTGAGCCGCGGAGGACTGCCAATGAATACACACACGCCTGTCACGCAAGCGAAGAGTAACTACGCCCTCACACTAGTCGCAGATGCTGTCGTGCTGATTGCATTGCTGTTGGTAAGCGTTTCGGGATTTGCCCAACGCACAACCGGAACGTTGCGAGGCCAGGTTCTGGATTCTCAGGGAGCTGCCGTTGCGAACGCACAAGTGACAATTACCAACCAGGCCACTGGCGTTTCGGAGGCGGTGGTTACTACCTCCGCCGGAACTTACCAGGAACCGAGTATTTTGCCGGGCAAATACACTGTGCGAGTGAACTCTCAGGGATTTAAGGAATTTGTGTTAAAAGACGTCCAAGTATTGACTAACCAGGACAACGTGGCAGATGCGCGCCTAGACGTGGGCAGCACATCGGAAACGGTTGAAGTAACTACAGGAACCGTCGAAGTTCAGACATCATCCTCTTCGCTGAATAACAACTTCGATTCGAATCAGGTTCTGAATGTTCCTGTGACGGGTGGTGTTGCGTTCAGCGCCTTGAATTTGGCGATGCTGGCTCCGAACACTATAGCTACGCCTGGCGGGACGCAGGGGACCGGTGGCGCGATCGGTGGAAACCGTCCCCGGGATAACAACTTTACCGTAGATGGGGTAGACGACAATAACTTAGGTACGACAGGCGCAAACTCGACCGTCATCTTTGACGCGATTCAAGAGTTTTCGTTGCAGACGAACCAGTTCAGCGCCGAGTACGGGCACTCCACCGGCGGTCAGTTTGACTTGGTAACTAAGTCTGGGACGAACAACTATCACGGCTCTGCCGAAGGATTTTTCCAGAATCGCAATTTTAATTCGCTGGATAATCTCACCAAAGCCGGCATCCTGGGCCATACTCCCGGCTTAACCGGCAAGCCAGCCTATGATAACAACCGCTTCGGAGGCACAATTGGCGGCCCTATCATCAAGAACAAGTGGTTTGTATTTGGCGCATACGAATATACCGATCTTCACGGCGCGGGTTCTCCGACGACATTAAACGCACCAACTGCGGCAGGGATCAGCTTGCTGCGAGGTATGGCGGCCGATGCTGCCGTGACAAATGTTCTCAACACTTATCCGATGGCTCCGTCAGCAAACTTGCCATCGATAACTGTAAATGGAACCACTATCCCGGTGGGGACATTGACAATTGTCAGCCCGCAGCTGCAAAAAGAGCACGACGCGCAATTCAACACCGACTATTCACTGGGAAAACATCAGTTGAGCGCACGGTTCTTGTTCAACCAAATAAAAGAAATCTTCCCTGTTAATTCTACGCAAGCGGTCTTTAACCAGAACCTGCTGATTCGCAACCGAAAGATTTCGGTCGACGACGTTTGGAGCATTAATAGCAACTGGGTGAACGATATGCGTCTTCAATATTCGTACTTTGCCCAATATTACCAGAATCCGTGTGCATCACCCGGAGGAAGCCCGGGAGCGCCGTGCGCCCCGGACGTGACCCTGCTTGACCTCGGAAATTCCACGGTCGGCCCGGCTGACAACCAGTTTCAAAAGCAAAATACTTATCAATTCGTCGACAATCTCTCGTGGGCGCATGGTAAGCACAACTTCAAGTTTGGGGTGCAGTATATGCACTTCATTTATCCGCAATTCTTTCTATCGCGGAGCGTTGGAGACAACTGGTATTCCTCTACGCAGGAGTTCATCAATGATTTAATACCGAGTCAACCGGGTAGGACGTTGAGGAACGCTGGTACGGGATTCTTCAACGGAACCCAAAGCGCAATTTTTGGCTTCGTCCAGGATGACATTAAAGTAACTCCACGACTCACGTTGAACCTGGGAGCACGTTATGAGTTCTGGACGAATCCGGCTGGCGATGCGACCCAAGCGCTGAACGCGATTTCCAGTGTTCCGGGCGTGATCACGTTTGGCGTTCCGAAAACGGACAAGAACAATATCGCTCCACGTATCGGGTTTGCCTACGATCCAACGGGAAGCGGGAAAACGGCAATTCGAGGAGGGTTCGGGATTGCCTACGACGTTAAGTTCCAGAATTTTGCGTCGATAACCCTTCCGCCACAGCTACAGACTGAATTTAATCCGAATTCCGCCTGCGGCCTACCTTCTCCTCCGGTGTGGTGCACCAATGGGGGAGTCGGTTTCCTGGCGAACGGGGGTCTACCAACAACCTTCCCGCCCCCGGCGACCGCGGCAGCCGCGCGTAACCTAACAACCAGCTACATTGATGATACGGTGATGCCGAAAATTCTAACGTGGAGCTTTGGCGTGCAACGCGAGGTGCGGCCCAATTCCACAATTGAAGTTCGCTATCTGGGTACCCGCGGATTGGAACTCCCCGTGCAGTATCGCCGTAACTTCACCAGCTACTTTGATGGGGGCGGAACGCCACTGCCGACGTACTTAAACGCGTCCACTGTCCCGACAACCTATACTGCAAGCACGCCAACTGACACCAACTTCTATAACTTCCAGCCCAATCTGTATGCGAAGTATGGGTTCAACGGCATCGTGACCTCGGACCCCCCATTAGCGAGCAGCATCTATCACGCTGGATCTGTCGAGTTCAAACAGCGGGCTGGACGCGGCCTATCGTTCGACGCCAACTATACCTACTCGCATACGATCGACACTGCCACTAACGAATTCCACACAAGCGCATTGAACCCACGAAGAGCCCAGGATACCAACCAACTCGGCGCGGATCAGGGCAATTCCGATTTGGATGTTCCTCAGAAGTTCGCGTTCTCGCTCGCATACGACACTCCAAAACTGAGCACGGAAAATCGATTGATGAGGGCCTTGCTTAGTAGCTACATCTTTGGCACTTCGTTCATAGCACAGTCGGGACAGCCCGTAACCCTCCAATCGGGAGTTGATTCTAACGGAAACGGGGACTCCGCAGGCGATCGAGTGGTGTTTAACCCTGGGGGAATTGGGAATACCGGCTCGGACGTGTTTCCGGTTTGTGAATCAACAGCAGGAAGCGCCTCGGGGGTTCCGATTGGTCAAACCTATATCGGTCCGCAAGCATACACTTCGGCTCCCTTTAACGGGTGTGCGGTCAATCCAGCATCGGCCAGCGGTTTCGGTTTCGATCCTGCGATCGGCTACACACCAGTAAATGGGGCAGCCAAGTATATCGTCGCTGGCGGTGGAGCACTTACAACAGTGGGCCGCAACAGCTACCGGTCACCCGGTTTCTACACCTGGAACGTTGCCCTCGGCAGGGACTTTCACATTACTGAGTCCAAGTATTTCCAGATACAGGCTCAGGTATTCAATATTCTCAATCATCCAAATTATGCGCTTAGCAATGGCAACGTGTTCAGCAATAGCGGCATAACCACTGCGCTGTCGACCCAAGGATACGTCCTGCCGACAGATCCAACGTTCCTGCAGCCGAAGCAATTCGGCGGAGGGATTCGCAGCATGATTATCGCGGCGCACTTCTTCTTTTAGACGAAGGAGGCAAGCAAGAAACAAGGGCCCGACCCTCGATGGGTTAGGCCCTTTTTATTTGGATCCTCCAAACGGAATACGAACCGGGTTCAGACGGCAGGAATCGATTCGGCCGGCTTTATGCGCCGCCTCTCAGCTCGTTGTAATAGCCAGAGCGATAAGAGTAATCCGCCGAGAGCTATTAGGAAGAATACGATTCCGCCCTGGTGGTGAAGTCTTCCGCTCAGAAATTCGGGATTGACGTACATTGCCAGCATGGACAACGTGAAAATTCGAATGGCGTTCTTCGCCACCGAGAAAGGCACAATAATCAGAACAAACACGACTTTGCTCCACAACGATCGCAAAAACAAATGGGCCAGGATGAGGCCGGTTATCAAAAGCATTATGCTGGAGCGAATCCCACTGCACTCCCTTGCCACTTCGATGGAAAGGTTTGGAAAAGTCAGTACATAGCCGTTTCTGATGACTGGCAAACTTGTGAGGTTAAACAGTGCAAATGTCGCCTCGGTAGAAGCTGTCTGAAGAAAAGAAACTGCCTTCTCGAGGAAGGAAGCCGGCGGAGGAATCAGGAAGAATAAAAACAAAAACGGAAAGAGCAGAGACTGAAACACAATCCTGCCATAGCAGCCAACAATAGAGGCCATCCAGAACGTGACCAACGAAAAGATTGCGAGAGCTAAGGAGACGCCTTCGGGGAAGTTATAAATGTGCGTCTTCGCTGCAATTCCGATTGCTATTGACAATGCTCCCAGTACTGCCCCCGCGGCTGGCGCATAGCTTGCATTTCTTCGGATCTTAACTCTTTGCAAATAAATCAACGACAGACTCACGGGAAGGATCAAGAGAATGTGGGTGTACTCATCGACGTGCAAGGCAAGTTGGAATGTATCCGCGATTTGTCGCCAGAAAATGACCAAAGAGGCTGCGATCGGAATGCTGAACAGCACATCCCTGCGCTCAAGGGCGACAGGGCGAGAGGGTACAGATTTGATCTCGGCGGTTTGCATTGCAGGCAACAGGTCTGGCTTAATATTAGCAGTGACCCCGGCTCATTGGCCGGTAAAGAACTCTTACCTTAGTCACCAGGTTCCGACCTTCCAGACCTCGGCGTGGCGTCGAAGGAATTGCTTCCGCTCTCCTTAAGTCACATGTTCCCTAAACGGCAATGGAGGGTCTCGGGATTGCCGACGAACTGCCCCGGCGCATGGTACGATCCCGCATGAGAAGAATCGGCGTTTTTTTGAGATCTCTTGGCGCGGTTCTAATCGCTTTACTAATTTTTCAAGGCTGTAACGCACTCAATCCTCTCTGCGGAAGCGCTCGGCCGGCCCCGGTCATGGGATCACTTTCTGCAACTTCGATCTCGTTCTCACAAGTGCAGCAAGGATTTCTCCTCATCGTGAATGGCAGTCACTTTGTTTCGTCTTCGGTCGTGGTCGTTAACGGGACGACTCTCACGACCAGCGTTACGAGCAGTCAGCAAATGCAGGCGACGATCACGACTGCCTTAGTCTCGGCTCCCGGAGCGGTAAGTGTGACAGCCAATACTCCTAGCGGGAACTCGGGCAGTCTCGGCTGCACGAGCGGCGGCACCAGCAGCGCGCTTGTATTGACCATCGTTTAAACGCGAAACTTGCCTCTTGCCGGAATCTACCGCCCTACAATCGGGCTTTGCCTGCGGATTTACCGCAAGGACCCGCCTTAAATACCGATACATCCGTATTGCGGAGGTGTCCTGCGGGGCGCATCTTGATGAGCGAAGGAGACGCTGGCGTGCCGAATTCGATCCTTATTATTGATGACAGCGCAGCAATTCGAAAGGCTGTGCGCCGGCTCCTTGCTACAAAACCGGAATGGGTAATCTGCGGCGAGGCAATTAACGGCGAAGACGGAGTTCAAAAGGCTCAGCAGCTAAAACCTGACGCAATACTGTTGGACATGGCCATGCCGGAGATAAACGGAATGGACACGGCCGGGATTCTGAAGCACCTCATGCCAAGCGTTCCTCTGATCATGTTCACAAACTTTTCGAAGGACCAATTCTTCAAGCGAGAATTGTCATGGGCCGGCATTCGACAGGTTGTGTCAAAGTCGGATGCGCAGGGTCTTGTTCAAGCATTAGAGGAGGCTTTCAGTTCGTGATGGCGACTATCTAGATACACAGCGCGATTTTTCATGCCTTGCGCGTTGTACACCGCACCACCTGTCATCTCTGACCACCCTTGCAAGAATCTAGATTGAATACCTTGGTCAACTACAGCGAAACCTGTAGTGACGTCTAAAAAAGTTTAATCAATTTTTAACTCTAGAGTCACATCCTCCAAATGACGATTCGACTAATCTTGGATGCTTTCGTCTCTGAAGCTTTCCTTGAGGGTCGAGGGCCCAACAATTGCGAAAACGAAACGGAGGAGATATGAAGTTCAAAGAGTTTCGAGCCACATTCGTTAAGAAGGCCCTAGCCCTGTTAACGGCGACGCTATTGACCCTGGGACCCAGCGCTCCGGCATTCGGCGCGCCTATCGCCGAGCAACCAGCGGCAGCAACAACTTATCCCACTACACCGATTCAGCATCTGGTTGTAATCTTCCAGGAAAATATTTCGTTCGACCACTACTTCGGTACCTACCCACTTGCGACCAATCCTCCCGGGGAGCCGAAATTCAAAGCGGCGACCAACACGCCTTACGTGAATGGACTGACCAGTGCGCTGTTGACTAACAACCCTAACTTGAATCCCGCCAACGGTGCCGAGGCGTCGAATCCTTTTCGCTTAGATCGCTCGCAAGCGGTGACTAGCGATCAGGATCATGGATACACCGACGAACAGGCCGCATTCGACTCAGGTCTGATGGACCTGTTTCCTGTTCACGGGGGATTCGGCAGCAGCCAGGTCATGGGCTACTTTGACGGCAACACGGTCACGGCACTATGGAATTACGCCCAGTTTTTTGCCATGAGCGACAACTCCTACGGCACGACCTTCGGCCCCTCGACCCCTGGGCTGCTGAACCTGACATCGGGCCAGACCAACGGAGTGATCAATATCATCAATGGAATGGCTGACGAAGTAAGCGGGGGCCCTGACGGCTCCTTCACCATGGTCGGCGACGCTGATCCACTCAACGATGTCTGTTCAACTGTAGGTCGGAACCAGGCACAGATGAGCGGGCCAAACATTGGTTCTCTACTCAGTGCATCCGGCGTCACCTTGGGCGGCTTCATGGGCGGATTTGACCTCACGAAAGTTAACCCGAATGGAACTACAGGCTGCAAGAGAAGCTCGACAGGTTTGGCGGGAACCACGGCGGATTACATTGCGCACCACTCGTTCTTCGGCTACTACCCTTCCACCGCCAACCCAAACCATACTCGTCCGGCTAATATCGCTGAGATCGGAAACAATGGTCCGGCGAACCACCAGTACGATATTAACGACTTTTTCGCTGCGGTATCGGCAGGCAACTTTCCGGCGGTCAGCTTCTTGAAGGCACCCGCCTATCAGGACGGCCATGCTGGATACTCCGATCCGCTGGATGAACAGACTTTTATCGTCAACACGATCAACTTCCTGGAATTGCAGCCCAGCTGGAGCAGCACGGCAGTTGTCATATTGTATGACGACTCCGACGGCTGGTACGATCACGTGATGGGCCCGATCATGAACACCTCGACCGGAACGGCAGATGCTTTGACCGGAGCGAGCACTTGCGGAACGGCCGCGACGTCTTTGCCGGGCGTCAACACATTTGCTAACCCACATGCTCTCGGACGCTGCGGCTACGGCCCGCGGCTGCCACTAATGGTTATTTCTCCCTGGGCTAAGCAGAACTTCGTCGACCACTCCGTGACCGACCAGAGTTCGATCATTCATTTCATCGAGGACAATTGGCTGGGCGGCCAGCGCCTCGGTGGCGGTTCGTTCGATGGCATCGCCAACTCCATCACTCAGATGTTTAAGTTCAACGCGATCAGAACTAATGGCAGTTTGTTCTTGAGTCCAAGCACCGGCGAAAAATAGCCTGAGCTTAATTCGTGAAGTCACATCGGGCACGAGCGCAGCACCGCCTTCGTGCCCGGTTTGTTATCCTTGGCAATGTCGGAGGGTCACCGCCGGGCATTGAACGACCTGTTTAGGCGCGGATCTCTCTTCGAGGTAGCCACGATCCGCCACCTGATATTGGTCACGATCCTACTCGCTCAGATTTCGTCGCTGCCAACCGCTACGCTGAGTTTGCAGTCCGAACAGGATCCGCTAGAGGATGCGCACGTTTCGGGCAGTCCAGGAGAACCTCACCCAATCTTGGTGTTTGCATCGGACCGGCCCACGAGCGAAGTCAGGTCGCTTCTTTCGCAGGCCGACGTAATGGCGGACCTGAAGGAGCTGAAGGCAGGTATCGCGCTTTCAGTTTCAGATCTGAGTGCCGAGAGGGCGCACATTGTCGCGCAATTGAACACAGCCGGAATCCCTGTAACTGCGTGGCTGGCGTTGCCCGAGAAACAAGGACATTACTTGAATGCTGATAACGAGCCAGATGCGGCAGCTCGCTTCCTGGAGTTTGAACATTGGAGCGCTGAGTATGAACTGCATTGGGCAGCGATCGGGCTTGATATCGAACCGAGCACTCAAGAGTTCTCGGCCCTACGGAGCAACAAATTGCGTCTCGCGGCGATACTAGTTCGACGCTACTTCGAATTGAACCGTGTCAGGCGTGCGAAGCAATCGTATCTCGCGCTTATAAGCGAAATTCACAATCACGGATATCAAGTAGAGACCTATCAATTCCCATTCATTGCCGATGAGCGCAAAATGCGCTCGACCTTGCTGGAGCGGCTCGCGGGAATAGTGGATGTAAGGAGCGATCGGGAGGTACTGATGCTATACAGCAGCTTTAATCCCAAGCTCGATTCAGCCTTGATATGGGTGTATGGCGCGGAAGCTCAGGCAATCGCGGTCGGCTCTACGGCTGGTTCGGATTCGGACCGTAGCTTTGTGCCGCTGACTTGGGAAGAGTTTTCCCGCGATGTGATTGTCGCTCACCATTTCTCGAATGTCATTGGCGTTTATAGTTTGGAGGGCAGCATCAGGCAGGGATTTCTTCCACGACTCGTCACTCTGGACTGGGATCGGGAGGTGATAATCCCCGGCGAATCCGTTGAAAGAGCTGCTAGGTTTCGGACACGCGTCCAGTGGGCGATCTGGATCGGTTCGCATCTTCCCAGCTTTGCTGTGATGATGCTAATCGTGATCGGCGCAAGTATTGCTTGGTGGCGACGAAGTCGGCGTTTGGGGACGAGGCAGAGTGGAAACGCCTAAAGGTGATAAAGGTCTCACGAGTGGACTGGTTCTCTCTTCGCCTGACGCTCGAAGTAAAACGCAATCGCCAATGCAAGAATCAAGGCCGCGATCCCCAATAAGGTCAAGCTTGATACTGTATTCGGTTCTTCAATAATGACCTTCCGCGCCATCGCGATTAGTGCAACCTCGAGCACAACGCGGACATGAATGACGTCCTTTCTGATGTACGCTTTCAGAGTCTCCAGCAACTCGACACCGATCAGCACCAGCAAGAAGTAACCGAAAATCTCGAGCAGGCCCTGAACTGGAATGAGCCCGCGTGGCGGCGTCATGATTTCTTCCGTGATCAGCACTCCCAAGTGTACGGTGGAGAGAACCACGACTACCGAGAGCATCACAGCTAGCGCCAAAACGATGAGTTTCTGGAGTCTGGTGATTAGCGATTCTGCGGAGGTCATCGATAGCATCTTGGGTAGGCTGGGCAGCGTCCGGCAGAGCAAACTGTGAGTCCGCACTGAGCTTTTGGAAACTGTCAGTAGTAACAGTCTTCCAGCGGTTACCGGGCCTACGGTCCCACTCAAGTCTGTACTCTCGGGTCATGGCGCTGGCCGCGCTCTCGGATAGAATAGTTTCGGCCAGAGATCAGCTGATGAGCACAGCGATAGTTCGTAAGGATCACGATTGGGTAGGGCTCGTAGTTGACGGAAGATTCACCCTACGTCAATGGCTCGGGAGTTCTGAATGGGGCGATGTCTTCCTTACGGAACTGCCGGAAAATCCATCGCAGAGAGCCGCCATCAAGCTGATGCCTGCCGATACCGTGGACGCAGACGCCCACATCGGTGGCTGGGCGGCGACAACGACCTTATCTCACCCTCACCTCATTCGCCTGTTTCACACCGGACGTTGTCAGATTAGCTCCGCCCGACTGCTCTATGCGGTGATGGAATATGCCGAAGAGAATCTTTCCCAGGTGATTCCTGAGCGGCCGCTCACGCCTTCCGAAGCCAGAGACATGCTTCCACCCGTCCTTGACGCACTATCCTTTCTTCACGAAAGAGGTTTCGTGCATGGTCACCTGAACCCGTCGAATATCATGGTTGTCGACAACCAGTTGAAAATTTGTTGGGACAGGCGTCATGTCGCAGGTCAGCTTCGCAAACGCTTGCCGGCGCTAAGAATCTATGACGCGCCCGAACTTGCCGCCGGAAGAATCTCGCCAGCGGCGGACGTTTGGTCGCTCGGAGTTGCCTTAGTCGAAGCATTAACACAGAAAGCCCCGGTGTGGGAGAGATCAACGACGAGGGACCTGGTTCTGCCGGAATCTTTTCCAGAACCTTTCGGCGAAATCGCGCGGGAATGCCTCCGAAGTGAGCCCTCCCAGCGCTGTGCACTGGGCGATGTCAAGGCTCATCTGGAGCCCGCTCAGTCTCTCCCGAAGCCGGTTACCAAGACCAGCGAAACGCGACGTGGCAAACTCCCACTGGTTGCATCCGTTGCTGCGGCACTGGTCGTGCTCGTAATCCTTGTTCTGAAAGTGTGGCATCAGCAGGGTCAGCCACAAACGCCAATCGAAACACAGCAAGCTGCACCCGCGACTGTCGCCCCAGTGTCTCAAACGAGTGAAGTTTCCAAAGGCAAATCGGTAAAGGGGGCGGTGTTTGAGCGAGTTCAGCCCGAAGTGTCCCGCAATGCGAGCAAGACAATTCAGGGCAGAGTTAAAGTGAGGATTCGGCTTACGGTAGGTCCAAACGGCAATGTTTCAAACGCAGCCTTCGATTCGAGCGGACCAAGTAAATATTTCGCCAATCTGGCTCTGCAAACGGCGCGCCAATGGAAGTTCAAACCTCCGGTCGTTGATGGGCAGGCTGTCCCGAGCGTGTGGATTCTTCAATTTCAATTCGGACGAAACGGAACGGAGATCACCCCTGTAGAAGTATCCCCTTAGTAAGTTCCTCAGAAACTGTTTGCAAGCAACCCCCGCGCTTCGCATATTTTAGCGTTCCTGAGAGATTGCCCGATTCAACCACCAAGGACACGTCTATGAAACCGTCGGCTGGGTCAAGTGCTTTTTGCGCACACTAGGGTGTGCACTCGGGAGACGAGCGCCATTTCGCTCTATTCGGAAAGGTTTTGCCATCGTCAACCCCAGGCTCGCTGCTAATCGTTCGGTCCAACTTTTCGGTTCGACCTAAACATCTATCCGATCGACTTCGACCATGATTATTACTGCAAACTCCCTTCTTGAGAAGGGAGCGGGGCGCCGCAATCAAAGGGTCGGTGTTCGGCCTCACACCACGTGTCCTCTCGGGCTACCCCACGTGCGAACCGGACTGGGACGCTGCCGGCGAATCTTCGGCTTTGCGCCACAGCCAGTACAAACTCACCGCCAGTCTGCGCGCCATGGCGGCGATGGCGATATTGCGTTGCCGCCGCATGGCCAGATGCACGAAGCGCCGCCGCCACCCGGCATCGCAGCGCACCGCCGCCTGGGCCGCCTCCACCAACAGGAAACGCAACAGCGTGTTGCCCTGTTTGCTCAGGTGTCCCAGACGTTGTTTCCCGGCGCTGGAATCTTCGCAGGGAATCAGTCCCAGGTAACTGCCCACCTGTTTGCCGCAGCGGAAACGATCCGGCGTCCCCAGCACCAACACGAAGGCCAGTGCCGTGATCGGGCCCACTCCGGGATGGGTCATCAAGCGCCGCACCTCCGGCCGCCGCTCGACTTCCTGCTCGACTGCCTGGCTGAGTTCGGCGATCTGCGGCGTCAACTGGTCCAGCAGTGCGAGCAGATCGTGCCGCCGCCGCGCCGTCCACGGAGCCAGCGCGAACGATTCCAATTGCGCTCGTCCGGTCTTGCTCCATAGCCGCGACTTCCTCTGTACGCCTTGGTTCAGGGCGATGGCGTGCAATTGATTCTTGACCCGCGTCCGCATCTGCACCAGTCGATGCCGATGCCACAGCAGTTGCCGCAGATCGCGATTCTCCGGGCTCGGCACCCACAACTTGGGAAAACGACCTTCCCGCAGCAACTGCAGCAACAGCTGCGCATCCCCGCGGTCGGTCTTCTGTTTGCGCACCCGTTGCGCCGCGATCTTGGCGGCATTGCCGATCCACAACTCCATCTCCAACTCCGCCAGCAGCCGTTCGAACCAGCGCGTGTGCCCGCTGGCCTCGATCCCCACCCGTACCTGCACTCCGCGCCGCTTCAGTTCGCGATAAAACCTTTCGGCCTCACCGGTGCTGTGCTCCAGCCGTTGCTCGCCACACTCTCCGCTCTCGTCGTCGAACCACGCAATTTGCTGCATGCCCGGGTGATAATCACATCCTATAATCAACATGTTCGGCTCCTTTCTCCCGAGCCTTGGAGGGTTGACACTCCCAAGTCTACTCAGGTCTGAGGAGCCGACGGTTTCATCAAATCAAAGGATCACAAAGGAAATCCTGCCACTCGAGCCTTCATGTCTGACCAACCACCCTTCCTGAAGGCTTGATTGACAGGTGTCACGATTCGTGTCAGCATATCGGTTCCGTCCTTTATTGGCTGCCTACCGAGGAAGCCGCGGTCGCCCACAACTAATAATCCGCGGAGGGTTGAGTTGCAGCTTTTGATTTTGTCTGAAGGTGATCAACATGCGTTCCGCTCTAGAAAGTGGGAATCCTGTTATCTTGTGCATCGAAAATAACGCTGGACACCTTCGCTTGCGACAAGCTGTGCTGGAGCAAAATGGTTATTCAGTTGTAGGCGCAACAACTGATCTCGAAGCCCTCGACATACTGCGACGTTCTCCCATTGCGCTTGTCATTTCTGATCACATGCTTGGAGAAACTGCAGGCACTGATCTCGCCAAACAAATTAGGGAGATAAGACCGCTGGTCCCAATTCTGCTCTACTCAGGTCAGATACCGGACGATCTGACGGCCGCAAACCGGTTTCTCGATAAGGGGGAGCCGGTGGAGACCTTTTTGTCAGTCGTCGCCAGCCTTGTTCAACGATAACGGTGTAATTTGGCTTTTTCCTTCGGGACCGGGATCCACCGTTTCGCCGCCAACGCTTTTCCGAATCTCTTGTTCGATCTTAATCATTGCGACATTCATTGAGTGGGGATGTTTTCCGGCCTAGTGTTCGAAATGTAATTGGACGCGGCACAGACCGTTCTTTTCGCGAATTCGCACACGATCCGCGTATTGGCGGATCACGTATCCGGCGAGATGTGCTACGCCGGCTTGTGTGCCCATCTCTTCCAATGCGGGCATTGAGTCCGCCAGCTCGATCGTGGGCCCGGTGTACTCGATCTCTAGATCGAGCCGAAGCTCATCCCACGAGGTGCGCAGAGTGATGGCTTCGGAGCGGAGAGGCAGGAGGCTTATGTTGTTTACCACTTCGTAGGCAGGGTCGGTGGCGCGGCCGACTACTTCCTGCCTCATACCCCAGCCTGAGCCCTGATCGTCCATGAACTGCGTGATCTCGTCGAGGTGGTCATGACCAGTTCGCAATTCCAGGCTGCGATGCTTCTTTAGACCGAGTCGAAACATGACACTCAAAATCACTACGAGAATTGTCGCTACAGAGGTTGAAGAACTGAAGATCGGTTTGAGGAAAGCTGGAAATGTCCGATAGAGGTCGGGCACGATTTCAACGCTAAGACCGAAAATCAGCGCGATGCCGACGGCGAAGATGCGGCGCGCATCGAGCATACGAGAGGTGAGGAGTTGGAGGCCGCCCAGGATGATGAAACACGCTGAATAGACCAGCAGCGCGCCGACTGCGGGACTGGGCATCGCCGCCACAATCGTAGCTGCTTTTGGAAAGAACGCCAGGGCAGCGACCAGCACGCCGAGGGGCAAAGCGATGACGCGGCTAGTCGTGCCTGCGGCCAGCGAAATACCGATGTTGCTGGATGAGGTGTTCTGACCAATTCCTCCCAGCAGGCCCGAGATGACGTTTCCGAAACCGCTGACGAGAACCCCTCCACTCACGGATTGCATGTCCGTGCGCTTCCATCCTGCGTCGTTCGCTTTCTGACAGAGAGTGGTATCGCCAACGGTTTTCAGGATCGCCGTTAAGGCGGCAATCAGGAAAGGCGGTAGTAGTGCATACTTGAATGAAATGCCGGAAGCCGCGCGCTGAGGGAAACTCACAAACCCTGGGGGCATCTGCGCCAAAAGTTGCGGGATGTGAAACTCTCCCATGGCAATGGCGGCGGCATAGCCGGCAGCAACGCCGATCAGCATGGGAAACAAATGAAGTTTGCTGCGGGTCCAGATCGTGGGGACAATCATGGCGAACAAAGTGATCACGCCGATCAGCAGGGCACGCGGATCCGCAACGAAGTTTGGTTTGGAATAGCCAACAAAACGCTGGCAGCCCAGCGATACCAATTGCAGCCCCGACATGGCCACCATAAGGCCGGTCACTTCTGGCGGGAACAATATGCGCACGCGGTGAACGACACGCGAAACAAGCATAGCGGCGATGCCGCCAGCCAGTAACATTCCGAATATCAGCGAGTAACCACCGGCGAGCCCAGCCAGAATCACCGGGTACAGGTAAGTGAGGCTACAGGTCAGCGGACACAGATATCCATTGCCGAAACCGCGCTTCGATTGAACGATAGTCGCGATTCCAGAAGCGATCATCGACATCCGGATCAGGCTTTGAGTCTCGGCCGATGAGCCTCCAATCGCGCTCACCACCAGGAGAACGTAGATCCAACCCACGGACAAGACGAAAAGATGCTGAAAGGCGGCGCCAATCTGGACCGCGACGGGCGGAACGTCATCCACGTCGTAAATCAGATTTGCGGGCTTCTTGCGGCCGGGGAATGCAATCGGGCTGCGCCAATCCCGCCAACGGCGCAGACGCCGAGGCAAAAGGGGACTGATGTCGGAGCTATTGGGGATCGGCAATCATCCTCCCGAGGGCAGGAGGATTTTACAGATAGCACACAGGATTAATCGAACTCTTACTCGATTTTAACGTTCTTTTAACATAGAGATTTCGTGTCTACGCTAGAAGCCAGCATCTTAAACGCGGATTCGCTCTGATCATTCTTGCTTCTGAGCCTTCTTGAACAGCAGTTTTTGGACCGATGCAAGTCAAATAATCGTGTTCGGAGAATCAACTTGCCTTAGCAGTGTTTTTCGCAGAGACAAATTCAGCAGCCGGTACGCCGCCGATCTGCACCAGCAGGCCCAGTTGATCCCAATTGTCCCAGGCTTCGGCAATCTTTCCGTTCGCGATTCGTTGAAGGCTCATTCCGGTGACTTCGACGGCACGACCGGTTGGCGCGACTCCAAGAAAGGTGCCGCTGTGAACCATGACTGCAGTCCAGCGAGCCAGTACTTTGTCCCCTTGCGACAAGGTTTCATGGATGGTGACCCGAATATCGGGAAACGCGCTGCGCAAACTGCGTGCAAATTGCTTGAATTCCTGCAAGCCAACGTCAACCTTGTGCTGTGCTTGTCCATGGCCTATGGCGTTCGGGAGACACATTTCCTCGATTGCGTCCATTCGGCCTTTATTCCATACTTCTTCGAACCAGCGGCGGATGAACTGGGCATTGTCTTTTTCTTGTTGCATGAATCACCTTTTTAATAAATCAGTCCGTTCGGCAAAGTCGAGTTCGATTTTAGCTTATCGGCTACTCGGCGGGCATAACAACGGGATGGATTCCCGCTTGTTACGTCGATAGATTCGAAAGTCTTCCTCGTCCACCGTGATCAGAGTGTGACGCGGGTGCAACTCGCTCATCCGGATCAGGCACAAATCTGCGAGATCGGGATGTCGATCCGCATAGCGCTCCGCGAGATCGTAGAGATGTTCCCGCTCTCGCGGTCATGTCGAATGCAAGTCGGAGCATTCTGTCACGCAACATCTCCAGGGATGTGCGCTGGACCGAACGTGAAATGCTAGTCTCAGACGAATACCGACTTCACAAGTCAGGGCTGGCCAGCTAATTGTTTCCGCGACTTCCACCGCCCATCATGGTATTGGTGTCGTTTGCCTCATGCAAGGCCACCAGAAGACCTGTGTCCACGATGGCTTTTACTTGCGTGAATAGTCCTTTTCGACAGGAGAGGTCCGGGGACCATCTTTCAAAATGCCTGCGATATTTTCTCCAAGCCTGATTCTACCACCTTAAGTGAAGCCTCGATTGACTCACGGACCATGCGGCTGATGGGCATTCCCATCGCGGCGCGCCTTCTCGCGGAGCCTGTCAAGCAACTCTTCAGGCAGTCGAATTGTTAGTGTGTTACTCATATGGCAGGATTGTAACACGCTGGGCAGAACTATGTTCCGGTCTACGTTGTTCTGGATGGGGGGCAAATTCCGCAACGACGCAGAGTGGCGACTGCTCCTCATGTCTCAACCCTTGGTGCAGACCCTTATTGGCTCCCCATTGCTGCAGATGATCCCACACCACATGGGGTGCCCGCTCTGATCTACAGTTCCCGATGTTGTAGCCTCCCGTGCTCGGGTTCATCGGGCAGAATAGCTTCTATCTGGGCTTGGCAGGCAAGGATTTATATTCAATCCGGGCTTAAGTGTCTGGCGGTCGAATTAGAAGATCAAAATTCGGCGCCCCAACTGGCCGACTACAAGTCGGAAAACTAATTCTCCGTTCTCGGTGAGGAAAATCCAGGGAACCGGATGACGTTTGCGCTTCGGCCAACGGGACGCAAATCGCAGCGGAGAGTAGTGCGAAAGCTGCGATTTGGGAAACAGGGGACATAAATACTTCAGATTACGCCCGAGAAATATTTCGCTATCGCCTCGCCGCCGCACGTTCAGCGTGCAAACTTTGCAGCGCCTGCACCCGGACCTCACCCCGTTGTAACGCCGCAATTCCCTCGGCTGCGGCGCGTGCCGCTGAAATGGTCGTGATCGTCGGGATGCGCGCAGTAACCGCGGCGCGGCGTATCGCCTTCTCGTCGAAAAATGGATCAACTCCATGAGGAGTATTTACGATCAGTTGAATACGATCGCCTTTGATCAGGTCCACGGCGTTGGGTCGTCCTTCTTTTACTTTGTAAACGCGCTCTACGGACATTCCCGCTTCCTCGATTACATCGGCGGTTCCTGCAGTCGCCACGAGTTTGAATCCCATGTCCACAAACTTGCGCGCAAGACTGGCAACGTGCGGCTTGTCATGATCGGTTACGCTAATGAACACGCAACCTTCGGTCGGCAACTTTTGCCCCGCAGCAAGCTGCGCCTTGGCAAACGCTTCTCCAAAGTTATCGGCTACGCCCATTACTTCGCCGGTAGATTTCATCTCTGGACCGAGAACTGTGTCCACCCCCGGAAATTTGTTCCAGGGGAATACGGGCGATTTCACGTAAAAACAATTACCAGTATCGAGGTCGGCACGGCGATCAATGAAGTCGGTTAAGAACTCGCGCAGCTTTCGTCCGGTCATTAGGCGAGCGGCAATCTTCGCCATGGGAACGCCGGTTGCTTTCGAGACGAAAGGCACTGTCCGCGAGGCTCGAGGATTCACTTCCAAAACGTATACCTTCCCGCTATCCGCGCCATTTCCGGGAGATGCATTACCAATCCTCGGAATCGCGAACTGGATGTTCATCAGTCCAATCACGTTAAGCGCTTTGGCGAGGCGGAAAGTGTAATCGCGCATCCGGGCTAGCAGGCGCTCCGGGATATCCACGGCCGGAAGAACGCAGGAGGAATCGCCGGAGTGGATGCCAGCCTCTTCTATATGCTGCATAATTCCGCCGATGACCACATCTTCGCCGTCGGAGAGAGCGTCGACATCAACTTCAATCGCGTCCTCAAGAAAGTGATCAATCAGGACTGGACGGTCCTGCGAATACTCCACGGCCTCTTTCATGTAGCGGACGACGGTCTCTTCATCGTAGGCAATCACCATGGCGCGCCCGCCAAGCACGTACGAAGGACGCACCAGCACGGGATATCCGACACGATTTGCGCCTGCAACGGCTTCCTCGATCGAAGCCGCCATTGCGCCCGGAGCTTGCGGAATTTCCAATTCGTCGAGGAGTTTGCCGAAGCGCTTTCGGTCTTCGGCGAGGTCAATCGATTCCGGCGAGGTGCCGATAATCTTTACGCCTGCGGCCTTTAACGGGATAGAAAGGTTTAGCGGAGTTTGTCCGCCGAACTGCACGATCACTCCGACTTCAGCGCCTGTCGAAGCTTCGTGCTCACATACCGCAAATACGTCTTCGAGCGTTAGTGGTTCGAAATACAGGCGATCGCTGGTGTCGTAATCGGTCGAGACCGTCTCCGGATTGCAATTGATCATGATGGTCTCGTACCCATCGTCGCGCAGGGCGAAAGCGGCGTGGCAACAGCAGTAATCGAATTCGATTCCCTGCCCTATGCGATTAGGCCCGCTTCCGAGGATGATGACTTTTTTCTTTTGGGTCGGCGCGGATTCGTCTTCTTCTTCATAGGTGGAATAAAGATATGGAGTGAAGCTCTCGAATTCCGCGGCGCAAGTGTCCACTCGTTTGTAAACTGGCTTGAGGCCATGCTTCCGTCGCAAGTGGCGGACTTTTTCTGCCGCTCCTTTTTCGTTCAGCCTCCAGACTCCCGCGAGCCGACCGTCGGAGATTCCCATGCGCTTGGCATCGCGCAAAACTTCAGTAGGGATTGACTCCATGGGATGCTTTTCCAGCTCGAGTTGCATGTCATTTATTTCTTTGAGCTGGTAAAGGAACCATGGATCCATCGAAGTCATCTTTGCGATTTGCTTGACTGTGTGCCCCTGACGCAATGCGTAGCGGATATACGAAAGCCGCTCGGGATGCGGCGTCACTAGTCTCTGGGTGAGAATTCTCGGCTCGATTTTTTCCGAGCCAACTTTCTTCCCCGTGTCGAGCGCACGGACGCCCTTGAGTAGAGCCTCCTTGAATGTGCGACCGATCGCCATGACCTCGCCGACGGACTTCATCTGCGGCCCTAAACTCTCGTCGGCTCCGGGGAATTTTTCAAATTGCCACTTGGGGATTTTTACTACTACGTAATCCAGGGTCGGTTCAAAACACGACGGAGTTTTGCGCGTAATGTCGTTGGGAATTTCGTCTAGCGTATAGCCGACGGCGAGCTTCGCGGCGATTTTTGCGATTGGGAAGCCGGTGGCTTTCGACGCCAGCGCCGAAGACCGCGAAACCCGCGGATTCATCTCAATCACAACCATGCGCCCAGTGCCCGGATGGACGCCGAACTGGATATTCGATCCGCCGGTTTCGACGCCGATCTCGCGAATCACTGCGATTGAGGCATCGCGCATCGCCTGATATTCGCGATCAGTAAGCGTCTGCGCTGGCGCGACAGTAATGGAATCGCCAGTGTGCACGCCCATGGGATCGAAATTTTCGATGGAGCAGATGATAATGACGTTATCTTTGACGTCGCGCATTACTTCAAGTTCGAATTCTTTCCATCCCAGGACAGACTCTTCGATCAGGGCTTCGTGAACCGGAGAAAAATCCAGGCCGCGAGCTAGAACGTCCAATAGTTCTTCGCGGTTGTAGGCAATGCCGCCGCCGCTACCGCCGAGGGTGAAGGAGGGGCGAACAATCACTGGGAAGCCAATCTTCCCGGCGAATTCCAAACCGTCTTTTAGATTGCTGACCAGCGCGGATTTCGGCACATCCAGGCCGATCTTTTGCATCGCGTCTTTGAAATAAAGACGGTCTTCCGCCTTCTTGATTGCGCTGATCTGTGCGCCAATCAGCTGGACATTGAATTTTTCGAGGATGCCGGTGTCCGCAAGTTCGATGGCGAGATTGAGCGCGGTTTGTCCGCCCACGGTAGGAAGAACTGCAAAGCCCGCGCTCGGGGAAAGTTCACGTTCGACGCGAAGAATCTCTTCCAGATATTCCTTCGTAAGCGGTTCGATGTACGTGCGATCCGCGACTTCGGGATCGGTCATGATCGTAGCTGGATTCGAATTGGCCAACACCACTTCGAATCCCTCAGATTTGAGCGCCTTGCACGCCTGAGTGCCCGAGTAATCGAATTCCGCCGACTGCCCAATGATGATGGGGCCAGAGCCAAGGATGAGTATCTTCGAGATGTCAGTTCGTTTGGGCATTACTTGTTCACGCTAGCCGCAGTTGGCAGCGTCATACCAGCGCCGCGCCTCCTGCAATTCCAGAATCGATTCCGTAAGACGCCGGAAGCAGCGGAATTTCGTGACACCGGGAATTTACGCTGCAGGCCGGAATCCGCTCGCGGATTTCCTCGAATAGCGGGCGGAGGATGGAAGCCACCCCGCCACCAAGAATCATGACATCCGGTTCCAGGATATCTACCATGCTGCCAAGCCAAAGTGCCAACAGTTCGACAGTTTCCCGCAAAACGTCTTTAGCTACCGGGTCTCCGATAATGTAGGCTTGGCCGACGATTTCGCTAGTCACGCACCCAATGTTTCCGTTGGCAAGACGAAGCATAGCTGAATCCGCGCTCGGATTTTCCTTAATCCTCTCCTGCGCTCTTTTCGCAATGGCCGGACCTGAGGCGAATGCTTCAATACAGCCTCTTTTGCCGCATCCGCATCGAGGACCGCGATAGTCGACGGTGACGTGTCCTCCTTCGCCAGCGGCTCCGGTGCGCCCGTGATAAATATGGCGATCAAATATGATGCCGGTGCCGATGCCAGTCCCAATGGTGGCATAAAAGACGTTGCGATAACCTTGGCCAGCGCCCCAAACGGCCTCGGCCAGAGCGGCGGCGTTGGCATCATTGTCGAGCTTAACCGGCAAACAATAAACTCTGGAAATTTCAGCAGCCAGGGGAAAATTGCGCCAGCATGGCAGGTTGGGAGGGTTAATGACAATTCCCGTATTCGGATCAAGCGGACCGGGGGAGCAAATTCCGATGCCACGGACCGCCGCAGTGGATCCGTTTACATGCAGCTTCGCAGTCACCGAGTCGATAGCCGAAATAACCGCCGCCAGACCGGAGGCGGCCCCGTTGTAGCAAATCATTGGCACCCGGGCCTGGTATTCGATGGCTCCGGACGGCCCGACGAGTCCAGCCGCGATTTTCGTACCGCCGATATCGACACCAATGACCCCGGCATCGCGGGGCGCTGACTCTGTCATAATCCTGGTTCCTGAGGCAAATCTTTATCGGCGCGCGAGGTCCTACGTCGTTCCAATGGCTGTTGCTCCTTAATGTAAGGGAATAAACTCCTACAAATGTAGCAGATCACCGACGGAGTTAACTTCAAGATTGGACCATCTGATTTATTATCTTATGCGCAATCGCCGTTCACCTCCTTCTTCGCCGGAAATCTTTTGACTACAGCACGTTTTCAGTCAAATGGCTCATCGGATGTCATCAGTGGATGGAGATAAGCAAGCCCTCTTGTGGCTACGCATTCTGTCTTGGAGTGAGTGAAGGGACGTCATCCAGAAAATGAAAAATGCAATGATTTCGTTGCTCTGCGCAAGCTTCTTGGCGTTTTCGACATTGCTTGGGGCGGAAACTTTCTCCGGCGTTGTTGTACTCAACGAGCCAGGAATGCCTAATGCGGATTCGGCGGTCCCATCCCAAGGCGAGATGGAGAGCCTGCTGCCTGGTGCGAGCTTCGTCGCGGTTACCCAGCTTCAGTCGCAGCTGAATGCTTCCTCGACTCACCTACTAGTGCTTCCCAACGGCTCTGCTTTCCCAGAACAATCGTGGCCAGACATTTACCATTTTCTCCAGCGCGGTGGAAATCTCTTGGTGCTCGGCGGTGCGCCTTTTACGCGTTCTGCATATCACGACGTTTCTGGCTGGAAGCTGCGAGATTACAGCGTGCGATTCACGCGTCCTCTAATGATTGATCAGTACCAGACCACGCCAAGTTCGGAGGGACTCGATTTCGAAGCTAATCCCGATCTGCCGGTATCGCTGCCTCGTTTTTCCTGGACACGAGCTTTCAGCCCAGTAATCCGCTTAAGCGCGGTCGACCTTTATAAACGTGGAGGTGCGGCAGGTGCGATCGATGCCCGCCTTGACACTCTTGCTTGGGGAGTAAAAGATGGACGCAAAATGGCAGCGCCGGCCATTGTCATCGACCATCTGAGAAATGGGTTCGACGGCGGCCGCTGGATCTTTTTAGAAGCCGAACTCACCCCGGACTTCTACTCCGACGCCCAGGCGTCTGCCATCATTCAAAGCTTGGCGCGAATGGCATTGCACGGCAGCCAGGAATTCACGGTGCGGCCGAATTTACCGCTCTACTTGCCGGGCGAACCGATAGAGCTCGAAGTGAATTGGCATTCGACCGAAGAGTTCCCTGCACCGCTGTCGCTTAAGGTCACAGTGTCAGCCGAGCAAGAGTCTTCAAGTCCGTTTGTAACCACCGTGACATTCCCGTCGTCGGAGCCGGTTATTCTGCCTGCGCCGAATACCAAAGGCCTCCATGTCATCAAGGCGGAAGTGCTTCAGGGAACCACGCCTGTGGCTCGCTACCGCTCGGGATTCTGGATCAGAGATGAGGCCTATCTTCGCTCCGGATCACGTCTAACTGTCAATCCGGACTACTTGGAACTCGATGGCAACCCCCTCGCAGTAATTGGAACGACCTACATGTCAAGCGAAGTTCAACGCCTCTTTTTTGAATATCCAAACGTATACGTTTGGAACCAGGATCTCAGCCAGATCCATGGAGCTGGTTTGAATATGATCCGCACTGGCTGGTGGACAGGATGGGATAAATTCTGCGACGAGAATGGGCAACCCTACGAACGCACGCTTCGAACGATCGAGGCCTATCTCATGACCGCGCGCAAGAACGGGCTTCCGGTTCAGTTCAACTTCTTCGCGTTTCTGCCGGACGTTTTGGGAGGCGCAAATCCCTATCTGGATCCTGAAGCGGTGCGCAAACAACAAACGTTGATCTCGTCGGTGGTCTCACGATTCCGTGACGTTCCGTGGCTGGCGTGGGATTTCATCAACGAGCCAAGCATTTCGCAACATCTGTGGACGACGCGACCCAACGGCGATCCAATCGAGCTTCAAAAATGGAATGAGTGGCTTGATAAGCGATATCCGGATCGCGCGGCACTGGCTGCCGCATGGAATGTGCCAGCCAGTACTGTTAGCTGGAACCGCTACTTTACCCGAAGAACTAGAATTCACTCCGCGTGGGATGTATGTGGGCCACAACTCGCTCAAAGTTTACGATTTTTTCCTTTTCGCTCAGGACGTTTTTGCCGGATGGGTGCAGACCATGCATGACGCAGTCCGAAAAACTGGATCGCAGCAACTGGTCACGGTTGGACAAGACGAAGGAGGTATTCAAGACCGGCTTTCCCCTGCCTATTGGGGACAGTTCGTGGACTTTACGACCAACCATTCGTGGTGGCAAAACGACTTTACGCTGTGGGATTCTGTGCTGGCGAAGCAGCCTGGAAAGGCCATGCTAATTCAGGAAACGGGACTTCAAAGGGAGTTGAACCTCGATGAGGTGGCACGTCGCACGCCAGAAAATGAAGCGGCACTGCTGGAGCGGAAAATCGCATCCTCTTTTATTCAAGGCGGAGGAGCTATTGAGTGGCTCTGGAATACGAATTCATACATGACGGAAAGCAACGAGACCCCGATCGGTGCGGTTCGAACCGACGGAACGGAGAAACCTGAAGCAACACTTTTGCGAGATTTTGCCGCATTCGCGAAATCTTTGCAGCCACACTTGCATAACCCTCAGCTGCCAGCCGTGGCAATAGTCACGTCACAGGCGGCGCAATTTTCGGTTATTGCAAATCTCCAATTGGAGGCCCAGCAAAAGGCTATTCGAGCCTTGGCGTATAACGATCGCTTGACTCCCTACGCCATCGCTGAAAACCAAATCGCCCATCTTGGGTCGCCGAAGCTGGCTATTTTGCCGTCGCCCCAAGCGTTGACCGACGCGGCATGGCATTCTTTGATGAGCTTTGTGAATGGAGGTGGAACGCTGCTGATTACCGGCCCGGTGGACCATGATGAGCACTGGCGCGTCACCTCGCGGGCAGCTGAATTGAAGGTGAGTGCGACAACTGAACCGCTCACCTATCATAACGCTGCGCTTCAGGCGGGCGAGCGCACGATTCTGCTCTCCTTTGACCAGCAGAAGCAGAATTCTCTGGAGGCACTCCGGTTCAGTGATGATTCGACTCTGAAAGAAATTCGGCTCGGTAAGGGGCGCATCTTCTGGGCCGCCTATCCGGTGGAACTTGCCGAGGGAACGCAAGCCGCCGCTGATCTATACCAATACGTTGCGAGTCGAGCCAGTATCGCGCCAATATTTGATGTGCCACCGTCTCTCTCTCCGGGCATACTGATTTATCCGACAATGTTCGAGGATTCGATTCTATATACGATCATTTCGGACAACGCCGATGACACCAACGTGGATTTGCGCGACAAATTCACTGAATTGCGGGTCAGCTTGCGGATTCCATCACAACACGCTGCAATGGTTCTAATCGGAAGGCGAGAAAAGAAGGTTATTGCAAAGTACGGTTTTTGAAGCGGACTACCTTGACTCTTTCTACTCTCAATCAAATTTTCTTTTCCATCGTGGACCGCGATAAGTCCTGCGTAGTGAGACATCAGGTCTCAGACCAGTGGACCGCGATTTCCTCGGCTGCGTTTTACCGTGACGTCGCCGGCGTGAGCCTCGCGCTTCGCGAATGGGGGATCGCCAAAGGAGACCGCGTCGCCATTCTGAGTGAGAATCGTCCTGAGTGGACGATGGCGGATTTTGCCTGTCTTCTAATCGGCGCGGTTGTCGTACCGATCTATGCCACGCTCACCGGGGAACAGACCGCATACGTTCTGCGGGATGCGGGCGTCCGTGCTGTGTTTGTCTCGTCCCAGAAGCAGCTCAAGAAGATATTGGACAAGAAGGACTCAACTGCCGTTGAGCGCATCATCGTGATGGATGATGTTGGATCAGAGGCGGCGGTGTCCATGTCTCAACTTCGCAAAAGTGGACCTGCTCAACGCGACCCGTCATTCGACGAATCCGCGCTCTCGATCGCAAAGCCCGAGGACATGGCGACGATCATCTACACCTCGGGCACCACGGGAACTCCTAAGGGCGTGATGCTCACTCACGGGAATATTGCCTCGAACATCTCATGCTCCCTAGCGGGTTTCGATGTTGGCCCAAACGATACCAGCATTTCCTTTCTTCCTCTCTCCCACATCACAGCTCGGCATCTTGATTTGGCATTGCTCTATCGGGGCGCCACTCTGGCTTATGTGCCGTTGATCGAACAACTCCCCAAGGCGCTGTTGGAAGTGTGCCCAACCTATGTTGTCGCGGTGCCGCGAGTGTACGAAAAGGTTTATGCTCGCGTCGATTTGGGAGCTAAAGGTTTCCCAAAGAACTTGCTCTACAAGTGGGCCATTTCAACCGGACGTTCTCACCGTGCGGAAATACTTGCCGGGGACACGCCTACTTCCGTGAGTTGGAGGCTTCTCGACCGGATGCTATATAAGCGCGTGCGAGAGGGATTTGGAGGCCATGCTCGATTCTTTATTTCTGGAGGCGCGCCGTTGGGGCGCGAACTTGCCGAGTGGTATGCGGACATGGGGATTCGCATTCACGAGGGCTACGGGTTAACCGAAACATCTCCCGTTATCGCGCTGAACACACCGAAGGCTCATAAGCTGGGAACCGTCGGGAAGCCCCTTCCCAACGTTGAGGTTCGAATTGCCGAGGATGGCGAGATACTCGTCCGCGGTCCTTCGGTATTTGAGGGATATTGGAATCTTCCGGAAGAGACTCGCAATGCCCTAGTGGACGGATGGTTCAAGACCGGCGACATCGGAAACTTAGATACCGACGGGTTTTTGTCAATTACCGATCGAAAAAAGGACCTGATCAAAACTTCTGGAGGAAAGTTCATCGCTCCCCAGCCAATCGAAAATTCGCTGAAGCACAATCCGCTGGTAGCCGAGGCGGTAGTTCTCGGGGACAAACAAAAGTTCCCGGCAGTGTTGATCGCTCCTGCATTTTCCGTGCTTGAAAATTGGGCGCGTTCGCATCAGGTGACGTTTGCTTCTCGTCAAGAACTTGTTGCTGACCCGGCTGTGCGCGCGCTATACGACGGAATCGTCGGCGAGGTAAACGAAAAGCTGGCACGATTCGAGAAACTCAAAAAAGTCTTGATAGTTGCGGAGGAATTTTCCGCTGAAAACGAAACCCTGACCGCGAGCATGAAATTGAGACGCCGCGCCGTCGAAAAGCGCTACGCAAAGGAAATCGAGGGGATATATTCGGGAGGCTGATCCGGTATCCTGACGAGCGTTGCTCACCCACCCGGGGCGAGGGCTTCTGGGTCTACGCATGCCGTGAATCGTGCGGAGCTTCGCTCCGCTGGACAGCCGAGGGCCGCTGTTCCTACATAATTACTTCGAGACTGCAGCGAACAGGTCGGAATGGATCAGCGATTGAAACTGTTTGTCGTCGGCTTTGAAGTGCATCTGCAATTTTGCGCTATCGGAATTCACGCTGACATCTTCCAACGCGGCTTTTTCGATTGGCGTAGCGGTCATCCGGCGATAGAGAACACCCGCCTTGACTAGCGAAGAGAGGGTCATGGCTGTGGTCGAATCCGAAGTAATTACGTCCAGATCGAAATTAACGCCATTCGTAAAATTCATCAGGTACCGCGATCCGAGCACGCGTTTCTTTATCGTATCGAAGTCCGCCAACTTGCCTGCATCGCCCAGTGCCGAGAGCAACATGTTCTGAGTTCCCTGCTGGTCAAGAATGCTCCAGACCGCTCCGGAATCAACGGAAGCGATCATATCCGCCATTTGCGGATTCGAATCCAGGGTTGGAGTGTAACCGTCGCGCGCGTCCAAAGCTCCCCGCAATGCGCTGCTGTCGCCAAACAGCAAGGTGTTGTCGTCGAGAAACATCATCTGCATGCCGCCGGACATGTTGTAAATATCGGAGTCGCGATACTTCACCGGCCGAATCTTGTGCAAACGAATTTTCTTGAGCACCGTTTTCGCCGAGAACGAACCTTCAGCCAGGCCGACAACTTTAAGCCCTTGCTTTCCGGCGCGGTAGGACACGAAAGTTAGCTGGTCGACGTCCCTGTCGGGATCAATCCCTACGCCCTTGAGAGCGCCTTCGAACTGCTTGAGGCTTTCCGGAAGGACTTGCTGTTGCAACGCCATCGCAGTATCGGAGTTTCGTAGCGCCCTGTAATCCACAGAGATGAGCTGCTGCAATTCCGAGGGAACGACGGACCGGGCCGAAGTGCCGAGAGGCGCGGCCGAAGCCAATACGCTTAGGACTAAACAAATCGCACAAACTTTTGCAAAATTCATGACTTCCTCTAAACGAAGTGGACCGCTAATAAATTTAGATGCAAGGTCTACCGGATTTGCGAAACACACGCAGAGTTTATTGTATGCCACGGGCCTGTAAGGGAATAAAACCAAAGTGCATGCCAATTTGAGCGACAGCCGTCATTACGGCGGAGAGCCGGCAAATCAATCCCTAGGGAAGTCTTGCAATAACTCCGGCAGTGGTGAATACTGCTGGCGTTTTCCCAGGACACATTTCTTGCGAGCAACTAAGGAGGAGGCCGTATGAAGGAATATCTGGCCGAATTGGTTGGCACGTTTGTGTTGGTGTTTGGTGGAGTAGGAAGCGCCGTGCTTGCGGGAGACAAGATTGGCTTCGTGGGTGTGGCGTTGGCGTTTGGCTTAGCCCTGCTGGCGATGGTCTACACGATCGGACCCATCTCCGGATGCCACATCAACCCTGCGGTGACAATCGGGTTGCTGCTTCACCGAAAGATCGCGGCTGGCAAAGCCACGGGATATATCGTCGCGCAGATTACAGGGTCGATCATTGCCGCGTTTCTCATCCTGCTCATCGCCAGAGGCACGGCTGCGGGCTACGATCCAAGCGTTGCTGGACTCGGCGCAAATGGCTTCGGAGAACATTCGCCCGGTGGCTATTCTCTGCTATCCGCGTTCATCACGGAAGTTGTGCTCACCATGTTCCTGGTGCTTACAGTCCTCGGTTCGACCGACAACAAAGCCCCCGTCGGATTTGCGGGGCTCGCCATTGGTCTGGTGCTTACTCTGATTCATTTAGTAGGAATTCCGATAACTAACACTTCGGTGAATCCAGCGCGCAGCATCGGACCTGCATTGTTCGTAGGCGGCTGGGCGATAAACCAACTTTGGCTGTTCATCGTCGCGCCTGTCGTAGGCGCTATGGCTGCCGCCGGAATTTTCGCTGTCATTCAATCGCCCGGCGTACCGATCACCGCGAAACAAGCTGAGCGTGCATTGGCAAGCGAGAGTGCGGAGCGTGGACGCACGGGAACTATGTAGAATTCCCAACGCCTGGCGATCAAGCGAGGAAAATCGGCAATCCTACTTGGAAGCAGCCAGAGCCCAAGTGGATAGAGGTTCAAGAAATGGGTAGGTAGTCGAAGGAGCGTCTGTCGCACCCGTGAGCGAACTCTTGAACGGCACCATTTTCCCGTAAAAGGTACGTGTGCTGTCCTTGTCTTGTTTAATGAACGCGTGGTCCAACGCTAGCCCGGCGTAAACGCCGCGGGAACGGGAATAACTCAACACCTGGGCGCGCATCTTCCAGTCGGTGGAAGCTGCGGCTTGGCGCCCAACTGGTCCGGCGGCAATGCTGGCTTCGCCACCCAACTGGAATTTACTCGAGAGCAGATTCAGCATCCCATTGTCATTCATGATCAGCATGATGACGTTGACCGCTTGCCCACCAAACTGCAGGCCGAAACTGCCTCCCTTGATGCTAAAGAACGCCGGTGCGCTCCAGCCTTTCGGTGTGCGGCAAGTGGCAACTCCGCGCCCGTAACGCAGGCCCAGAACGAAACCGCCATTCAGCATGGATGGCACGACAGCAACACACTCCGCGGAGCCAAGCACCTCTTTTGGAATGGCCTGATCCGGCGCGGACTGGATTTCTTGCAGGATTGTCCCTGCTGCTTTTACACGGCCCTGCACTCGGGCTTCATTTTGATCGGCCCCAAATGCTGCCGTTGTCAGGCACGTCATCAACCCCGCAACTAAAAATCGTTTCATCTTTTGCCTTTCTGGAAATCGATGAATCGATTCTAGAAGCATTCGAGCAGGAATTATGATGTTGCGAGGTGGGGAGTTATTAACTACTGAGGAGCTGGCAGTTTTTCGGATAGCGTGATGCGTGCTTCGAAATTCAGGGTCGAGAGCTTTAACACTGCCTTACTTTTTTATTCCGAAGATTTGCAACTGCTGATTGCTAGCAACGAACACTTGGCCGTTCGCCACGACCGGCACCAGGTTGGCGTCGCCGCCGAGATTCGGCCAGGCGCCCGCGTTGCCTTTAAAGAGTTGTTTCATTGTGCTTCCACCCGACTCTGGATCAAATGCAAAAAGATAAACAGGGGATGACTTGCCCGCGTTGGGCGGACGCGACACCGCCCAAATGATTGGACTGGCAGTGCCATTCGATGAAATCGTGGTGAAAAATCCCGGATCCTGCCCTCCGCCAATCCCGGGTGACACTGTCGTCTTCGTCAAGCTTACCTTAGGCGAGGTCTGAAGCTTCCACACTCTCACCTGTCTGCCGCCGCTGCTAACTACTCGCCCGATTCCGTCGGAAGGATCCACGAAGTAAGACTGGCCACACCAGCAGCCACCCACAGCAAAGCTAGCCAGCACGTTATTCTTATTCGTGAAAAAACCACCGAGCTTATCCTCATTCATCAGAAACATGGTACCGGCCTTCCCCGCCGCGACCGCCAGATGGGGTGTAGACCCGGGTTGGTCGGGCAGTACGAGCACTCCGCCTGAACCGAAATCCGCGTCTACCGCGTCCAGAGCCGCTACGTTTTTCGGGGTAAACAGGTCAAGCACTGTCGTCAACGTGTTCGAGACTTTCACCACGCTCTCTTGAATGTTAGTGACCCCATCGTATGTGTTTATCCAAGCGTCCGAATTTCCGGTAACAAACAGGATGTTGCCCGCATCATCCGTGGCCGGCCCGTATCCAGCCATCCAGATCGACGAAAGAAAGAAACTGGTCGCCGTGCCTGTCTGCTGGTTGGTCAGCTCATTCGATGGAAATGGCGCCAGTGAACTGGCGGTCCATCCCAGCAGCCAGCCCCGGGAAAGATTCGGCGCCAGATCGCAAAAGCTGCCGAAGCCTGCGTAGATGCTCCCGTTCGCGAACAACAATGCTGACCGCTGCCGCTGGTAAGTCGCGTTGAAGTTAAACGTGCTTCCATCGGTGAGCCTGTGCGACGCCTTGACCAGGCGGAACGGGACTTTATCAGTCAAACTTCCGAGATCAAGGGCATGAAGATGATATGCAGGACCGGTCTGACCTTGCGTGTAAACCATTACATATAACGTCTTGCTGTCAGGGTCGATCACCGGAGTAGAGGTAATGCCCACGTTGGGCCCATTGTTATTACATCCCAAAGGATTCGAAACTGGCGTTCCGAAATTCGGACTCAATAATACGGCTCCGCTGTGTGCGTCGATGGCGTAAACCGTGTTGTTCTCTGTCGCCACATAAACCACATCGTGCAGGCCCTGCAACGTACCGGCGGTTATCTGCACGGCGGGCACTAGTAGCGGCTGGGCGTCCACTTGATCATCGAGGGCGACCGTCTGCAATAGACCGAAGGAGGAACTGCTCACGTTTGCAGGCGTAAGTACAGTCTCGCTCTGATTCCAGCCAGTACGGTTGTTATCGTAGTGATAGGTAGTGATCGCGGTCTGGCCGACGGCGAGCAGTGCGCTCGCGTTAATGAATATGAAAATGGCAAGCACAGCAGCGCCACCTGGTCGGCAGTAAGCTTTACAACGTATTGACATCTTGGTCCCCCATTTAACAACCGGTTGGTCTTACTTATGACGGACTCGCCTGGCTCGTGTTCTTACCGCGCTCGGGGGAAGCGCGATGCCAGCTTGGACTGCACAGGCAAGCCGCAGACAGATAATCTTCTCTTTAAAAAACCTTCAGAGCGGGCAATGAGTATAATCTATCTCCGCGTGTCGCGACAGTGTGAAACAATTTTCATACTTCAGGTTCCCGGCAGCAAGTGACTGTAGATAAGTGACTTTTGAGGATTAACCCATCCCCAAAGCGCCTTGACATCGCGCGGTAATTCATCAATTCTGGATACCTCCCCGCTGCAGCCTTAGGCGCCCGTTTGGGCTCCGTCTTATCACCGCGATTCGTGCGCGGGATCGAATGAAGAAGAAGCGCAAAATCAATCAGACTAAGAGCATGCAGACGCAGCGAAGTTGGCGCGAGCGACTAGTCCATTCCAGGGTTCCGCTGGTGGTGTGCGGATTGGCGCTGGCTGTCTACTCGCGCTCGTTGTTTTGCGGCTTCATTCGCGACGATATTCCGCAAATCGTCCACAACCCGCAGGTCCAATCGTGGCAGTATCTTCCGGAGATCCTCTCTATGCAGCTGTGGAATCACATCCCTGGGTTCCAGGCGCATTTTTATCGTCCGCTGTTCTCGATCTGGATGCTGTTGATTGATACGCTTGGCGGCCTCTCGCCGTGGTTCTGGCATTTCTCCAGCGTGATGTTGCATGTGGCCTGCACTTACCTCGTCTACCTGTTGAGCAAACGATTGATAGGCAGCGAAGTTGGAGCAGGTGTGGCCGCAGCCCTGTTTGCCGTCTATCCAATTCATGTCGAAGCTGTCACCTGGGTTTCCGCCAGTAATGAGATCCTGTTCAGCCTTCTGACTCTGGGTGCCGTGCTCGTTCTCTTGTCTCCCGCCGATCGCGGCGGCCGATGGCCGATTGTTCTGAGTTCGATCTTGTATTCTCTCGGATTGTTTGCCAAGGAAACCGGCGCAGCGCTAATCATTCTGCTAATCGCTTTGGCATGGATGCGCCTCCATGATCTGGAAAGAAACTCGAGCAAACGAGTCACGTTGGCGGCCGCACCGTATCTTGCGGGAACAGTAATGTATCTCATCATCCGTGGATGGGTATTGCACGGAATGGGAGTTGAACAAGGTGAGCGCGGCTGGCGCGAAGTTATTTTCAGTAGTCCCTCGATCATGCTGTTTTACTTGCGAAAGCTGATTGCTCCGCTGGCGTTAAGTGGAGCGTATGTGAATCCCATTCACTCTTCGCCGACCCTGGCTTTCTGGCTTCCGCTCGCGGCGATCGTTCTATTCGTTGCGTTCCTCACGTGGCTGGCGTTTCGCGTGAACCCAATATTCGGATTCTCTGCGGCACTGATCTTGCTGCCGCTGTTGCCGGCGCTGGCATTGATTCGTGTGTATCCCGGGGGAGATATCGCCCATGACCGTTATCTGTACTTGCCATCGGCAGGGCTATGTTTGTTGGTTGGGTGGATGGCTGATCACTTGGTGAAGGCCCCAGGAAACTCACGCACCATTGGCGCTTCTGTTCTCGTCGTTCTGCTGGTGACGTTCTCGGTCCTCAGTTTCGCCCAGCAGCGGTTCTATGACAATGACATTGTCTATTCGCAACGGGAGATCGATGTGAATCCAGCTAACGCCTTCCCTTACGCAATGCTTGGTAACGTGTACATGGACGAGGGCAAAACCGATCTGGGCCTTAAGAATTATCGGATCGCTTCTCAACTTGACCCTAACGACCCGAGGATCAGCCTCTTTCTGGCACGCGGGCTTTTCGGAATCCAGCAATACCCCGAAGCTGAAGCCATCTTGAACCGCCTGCTTTTGAAAACTGGCCTCTCCGCGAACATGCAAACCTCGATCCGGCTCTCTCTCGCAAACGTGGAAATCGGCATGGGAAACCTGGGCTCAGCCCAGCAGTTGTTGCAGCAGGTGGAACAAAGGGATCCGAATTTCCCGGAACTGCACTGGGGATTCGGAGTCCTCTATCACAAGCAAGGACGGATCCAACTGGCTGAAGCGGAGTTTGAAAAAGAATATCGGCTCACTGGAGATGAGGAAGCTCAGCGGCAATCCGCAATGCTCACCATGCAGATGCTCCAGACGCCGCCGACCAACGGATCGCGCTAGTAGTTCGCATGCGAGAGTTGCGTCGCCGGAAGTGAATCCGTATCGTATGTATTGTTTCTGGCGAACGAGATCTCCCCATGGAATCTGAGGAACTTCACGAACTCGAGGAACACGCTGAGCACGCGAGACACGATCCAAGTCTTGCGCCGATTTCCTTGACGATGGCTGTGCTGGCCGTGCTGGTTGCAACGGTGTCGCTCCTCGGACACCGCGCGCATACCGAGGAAGTGGTGCTGCAAAATAAAGTCAGCGACCAATGGGCGTTTTATCAAGCAAAGAACATAAGGCGCCACACAGATGAATTATTCGCGGATATTGCCTCGGTTGTCGCCACTAAGAATGAAGCCGAGACCACCAAACTCCGGGACAAATATTCGGCAGAAGCTGGACGTTATCGCGATGAGCAGAAGGACTTGGATGCTGAGGCTCACAAACTAGAGCAGGAGACCGACCACGCAAGGAGGCGAGGAGATCGCTATGATCTCGCGGAAGTTTTTCTGGAGATTGCACTCGTGATTACTTCTATTACTTTGCTTTCCGGTCGGCGCGTGTTTTGGCACCTAGGCATCGTTTTTGGGATTGTTGGAATCGCTGTCGCGGTCACTGGGGCAACGATTCATTAATCTTTCATTGCGGCCACCAAGCCCGAAATGGACTGATGCCAGATTGACGAGGCTTCGGCATCCCTGACTAGAATTCGGCACGAGCGGCTCCTAATCGAGTCTTTCCCTCCATGGAACTGCCAATTTTCCTGCAATTTCCGCAGATTTCCTAATGTGTGGCTTCGGCTATCAAAGTGCAGCGGTAGTCCCGAAATCTGAAGCTTCGAATCGTATGCTCTACAAATGTGCAAATACGGCCTGTGTGAACCTTTTCCGCAGCCTGAGCCAGGGTAAGCTTTTTCAAATTCAGATAGTAGCTCCACAAGCGTTGCGTCCACGGCCCATGAAAACGCGGAAGCACAGGGCTTCGTCTACTTTCGAACATTACTGGCTGTGTGACAATTGTTCCTCCATCTTAACTTTGACTTTCGGTGGAGAGCGCGGGCTGACCACGGTGCCGCTGCCAGTTATCTCCAGCCAGAATCCGAAGTCCAACTTACTGCCAACTGAATCAAGACGAAAACTTGCGGTCAAGATTGCGGCAAAACTGGAAAGTAGCGTATGCCTACCTTCATAGTGCATATTTGCACGATTTGTGGACGAGAAAAAACAAAACCAGGGTGGTTTCTGGTCACCGAGAATCGCTGGGAGGACAAGCTGAAAGTCTTTCAATGGGACGATCGTCTTGCCACCAGAAGTGGGGTCCATGAAGTATGCAGTGCAGCTCATGCTCGCGAGCTGGCGCTGCACTGGATGAGCACCGCTACTCTAAATTACCCGTTCGCTCGGAGCGATTTCTGGGGAGCTCGGGGAATTTTCCCCACTGCGAACAGTCACGTGTATGCAAGCGGTGCCCAAGAACTGGGCGCACTGTCAGTCCACCGCGACAGCATAACGCGGGTCTTAAGTGAAAACCCAAATTCTCTGAACCCGATTCTTGACGAACTGATGTTGGCCTTGCGGCCGAAATGCGAAACGGAAGCGGATCTCGAACGAAACCACATTACGAGCAAACTGGCAAATAGAGAGGCATGAGCTTGTAGTGATCCATTCCTAGCGCGTGTTTTGTTTGCGCCAGACCCGCCAGTCGTGGCTAACGGCTTTTGCCATAGTCTTCGCGCTCGATAGCAGCCAGTCGGCGGTCAATTTGTGAAAGTGTTTTTTCACACTGCCAATCGATTTCCGGCTACCGAGGTGGATGTTCGCGGTTTCCCATCCCATGGCGAATAGCAGCTGTTGCTCGTCCCGGTTGGTAGGTAACACGTCTAACTCAATTCGAGAGCAGTACGGAGCAAGGCGCCGTCCAATCCACCGGTCATGCAACCGCACAAACGGGTCCTGACTTCGCACAGCACGGCAGAGTATTTCTTCGTATTGAATATTGCGGTATTGAACATCGGATTTTCCCTTTTCCTGCCTGGCCCAACAAACTGCGGGAGGAACGAGAGCCTTAACCTCCCTAGCAATTCGTCCGCCTCGAAAGCCAGCGATCGCCACTAACCGGATGTGGCCGAGGCTGCCCAATCCAGCGACGCGCCTCGCCACCCTGTACTCCAGACCACGCTCGGGCATGAGGCGCTCGAGGGCATGACGAGCGCCGGAAGGGATACCAGCACGGAGAGTGGGAAGCGAGTCCATTTTGGCCCAGAAATGGACGGGGTCACGGGACGCAGCCGTCGCTATCTCTCGCAACCAAATATTCTGTTCGGCCAGAACGAAGGGGCGGCCGCCTTGAGTAAGGCATTGGCTGTAACCCTGAAGGATCGCGGCACAAGCATTTTTTGCGGAGAGTGATAAGCGAACTTCTTCGCCGGCCAGCAAAGCGCTGGTCGCCAAACGAACCAAGTCGGTCGTGTAGGGCAAGTCTGCGGCTTCGTCGAAGTCATTCACGCCCCAAATCAGGCGGCCTTCGATATCCCGCCACGTTCCAAAATTCTCGATGTGCAGATCGCCGACCGCGAGCAGGTGCGGAGCCTCTGATATGTCAGGGCACAACTCTGGCCACAGCTGCATCCAGCGATAGAAAGTCGCTCTAAAAAAAGGAAATGCAGCCTCACGCATCCGGCGATGCTTCAAAAGAATGTCCGGCTTGACCAGCTTGGTCTGTCGGGCCAGCCATTCTTCGTATTCCTGCGTGGCTTTGACGATATTCATTGAAATCCAGTGCGCGAAAGATAGAACTACCGCGCCTGGATGTCAACGCAGATTGGCTACTCAGCTGGCTCTCGCTTCATCCCAGGGATCAAGAACCACTTTTATGCAGTGTTGCCGCTTGTCTCGGAAGGTCTTGTAGGCTTGCGGCGCTTCGTTGAGGCTCTATGTCTTTATTGGTCGGACCAGATCGTTGGTTTCGTCGTCAGGCTCCGGCTCATCAGGATCCGGCTCGTTATGGCGATGAGGTGGCACGTCAAGTTCTCGATCGTCGTTCGGATCACGCAGAATCAGCGACATATTGATTTCACCTTGCCGAGACAGTAGGCGTGAAAAAGATGTGCACACTATCCTGCGTTCCCTGTATCGCAACTTGGGACATGCTGCAGCCGTCGGCAAGGGTGGCGATCGAAATTTTGATTACGCCGCATTGGCTGATTTCTGAAGCTGCCGCTTGATTTTCCTGAGGTCCTCAACAAAAGCTTCCCACTGTAATCGTCGAGCTTGCTCGTCAGGCGCGCGCAGAATCGAAGAAGGGTGAACTGTGGCCATCACGGTCGGAGCAAGCGTGGATTTCACGAATTTCCCTCGTTGCCGTGTGACGCTAAATTCCTTGCCCAGCAGCGCCTGTGCTGCCGTCGCTCCAAGGCAAACCAGGGCTTGCGGCTTCAGGGCATTAATTTCTCCCTCGAGCCAGGGCCGACATGCGTCGATCTCGGAATATCGGGGCTTCTTGTGGATACGGCGTTTGCCTCGCGGGGCCGGGACCCATTTGAAGTGCTTGACTGCGTTGGTAAGGTAAATTTCGGAGCGCAGGATCCCAGCTTCCGCAAGAGCTTCATCGAGCAATTTTCCCGCAGGCCCGACGAAGGGGCGTCCGACGATATCCTCTTGATCCCCGGGTTGCTCACCCACAAAAATCACTTTCGCATTGAGTCTTCCTTCGCCAAACACCGTCTGCGTTGCGTTTTTCCAAAGGTCGCATGCTTTGCAGTGCTCGGCGGCTTCACGAAGAGTTAGGATTGATGCCGACAGGAGCACGCTTACTTTATCGGGATTCTTCATGCTCGCTCCCTATACTTTTGAGCTACTCTTTCAGCAAAATGGGTGGAACGCACGAATGCCTTCAGATGGGACAAATCGAGGAGGCTTTGCCTGACGCCCAACTGAAGGCTATTCCGGCCAAGCCATCGGCGAACATGGTTACTACAGTAGTTACTGTATTGGATAGTTCAGTAATTCCCTGTAACGTACGCTCGTTGTGACTTTCTGACTTGCAATTTGAAAAGTGCCAAGCCAGATGGATTTGGCGAGTTATTTTGGGGAAAGACTGGTCAGGCGGGAATTGCACCGAGGTCAGAAAGCCGACTGCCAAATCCAGAAAAAAGGGACTAAGATTAACTCTCGGGATTAACTCGCGAGTTCTCCGGGTTTCTGAATTTCAACGGTTCTGATTGTGGGAGGTGAATTGTGGCGATCTTTAGGATTTTAATAGCTGACGACCACGAAGTTGTTCGAAAAGGTTTGATCGCACTATTGCAGGGCCAGACTGACTGGCAGGTGTGTGGCGAAGCGGTAGACGGGCGAGAAGCGGTAGACAAAGCCCAACAACTTAGGCCCGACGTTATCATCCTTGATATCGGCATGCCCAGTCTTAATGGATTGGAAGCCACTCGCCAAATTCTAAAGAGCAATCCCCACGCCCGGGTTCTGATTCTCACTTTGCATGATTCTGATCAGGTGGTCCGAGATGTTTTGAATGCTGGCGCCCGTGGTTTCTTGCTCAAGTCCGATGCCGCCCGCGATCTTGTTGCCGCGGTAGAGGCATTGCGGCGCGACAAGACCTATTTCACTTCCAAGGTCGCATCAATGGTCTTGGAGGGCTATCTAAGGGCGGGGACGCAGCCCGCGCCAGCCGCTCTTGGAAAGAACCGGCTTACTCCACGCGAGCGCGAGATCGTGCAGTTGCTGGCCGAGGGAAAGAGCACGAAGGAAGTTGCTGTTGCTCTCGGTTTAAGCGTGAAGACCGCTGAAACCCATCGGTCGAATATCATGCGCAAATTGCAACTGCACTCGGTTAGCGATCTGGTGCTTTACGCGGTCCGGAACAACATTGTGCATGTCGTCCAGGCGGGTCTTGAGTGACAGATCAAACGGCTCGCTATTCTTGATCCCATGCCGGGTTTTTTTCGTTGTAAGGCAGCAACTTGCCGGAGCCCGGAATTCAAGCTAGATTTGGCGGCAGGGCTCGCTTAAAATCGTTTTCTTATGTATTCCGCCTTACCCCGTTTTAGATCTTGCAGGTTGGCCGTGTGTTGTGCGCTCCCATTGCTCGCTGGCGCCCTTCCCGGATTTGCCCAATCGAACGAGAACGCTGCCGCCATCGTTCCTACCCTGCGCGTGGAACTGGACACGCCCGCAAAAGTTAAGCTCGGTACCCCTGTTCGGGCTCACGTGGTGGAACCACTTTACGATTCGAATCAAGTAGCAATTCCCGCAGGAACTGTGCTGTTCGGCAAGGTCTCAGAGGTTGTCCCTGTGACGAAGAGTAAGCGGGCTAACGCAATTTCGCACGGCGACTTCACTCCACTGCACGAAGCTTCAATTCAATTCGATAGCCTGAGGATGCGGGATGGATCGCAAATTTCTATTTTGACTGCTCCGGCGCAGGGGAGCAGCCAGGTCGTTCGCTTCCAAAGTTCTCATACCAGGCAGGCGTCGCTTTTTAGAAAAGCCTGGAATTCCGCGATAGATCAAAAAAATCAAACAATCAGCGCGGTGACAGCTCCGGGAAAGGTTGACCGGTTAAAGAAATATTTATTCACACAACTACCATGGCATCCCGAGAATATCGAAGCAGGATCGCAGTACGATGTTGCGCTTTTGAGCCCAATCCCGATGTCCGAGCGACAGAAGCTAGAAGGCCAGACGTTTGCCGCCAATCCACAAAAAGAAAAACTGGAGCAATCCGCATATCTGCACGCACGACTGGAAGAAGAGCTTAGCTCTAAGACTGGTAAGCAGGGAGACCTTGTCAGTGCAGTAGTGACTCAGCCGGTACTGGACGCAAAAGGGCAGATCGAGATTCCGCAGGGTGCCATTCTGAGAGGACGAGTTTTGCGAGCCCATGCTGCCGGGAAATGGGGCCAAAATGGTGCGCTGCGTTTCACGTTCAATCAAGTGGACTTTCCGCAGGGGGCGCAGCAGCAAGTGTCTGGCGTGCCCGCTGCAGTTGATGGATCGAAGGATCGCGGCCTGAAACTCGATTCAGAAGGCGGAGTTGAACCCAACACGAACAAGGGAATCATGCTGCCACTGGCGCTTGGATTAATCGCGGCATCCGCCTTTACCGATGAGGACGCCGGGATTGGCCGCAGTGCCGTCGCTAGCAACGGATTTGGACTGATCACGCGCATCGTGGCGATCTCTACAGGTTCAAAGACCGTGGGCGGTGTGATCGGCATGATCGATGCCGGGCGCACCGTCTACACTCGATTTATCGCTCGTGGACGCGACGTGGTCTTCCCGCTTAACTCCCAGGTTGAAGTCGAGGTCGGCCCGGTTCATAAGCTAGCGACGCCAATGGCTACTCCCTAGGAGTAGCACAGCTGTTGGCTCCTCTCTGGGCGCAGCAGATTTCTCCGCGGCGTGCGAAACGTAATACAATGATCGGCTACCCAGATTAGCGATAGACGTTCTTGCACGTAACCCATTCCACGCAATTATTGGAGGAAGTCCATGAAGCTTAGCCCTGGAAAACTGGCCGGTCTTAAGAGAGTATCCAACGAACGCGGCGTAATCGCCGCTGCCGCAATGGATCAGCGCGGTTCGCTGCAGAAATCTCTGGCAACAGAAAAAGGCGGCACTGTAAGCGATGCCATGATGGAAGAATTCAAATCGCTGGTGACGGAAGTCCTGACCCAGCATGCGAGCGCGATCCTTCTCGATCCGGAGTGGGGATTGCCTGCTTCAAAGCGCAGGGCGAAGAGTTCAGGTTTGCTGCTGGCGTATGAAAAAACTGGATACGACAAGACTGGGCCAGGTCGTCTGGGTGACTTGCTGAATCACTGGTCAGTGCAGAGGTTGAAGGCAGCGGGCGCGGATTGCGTCAAGATCCTGTTGTATTACACGCCGTTTGATCCCAAGGAAATAAACGATCAGAAGCACGCCTGGGTCGAACGCCTGGGGGATGAATGCCGAGCCAATGACATTCCCTTTTTTCTGGAATTTGTCGGCTACCAGGAAGGTGCGGACGAGAAGGGCCTCGATTACGCCAAACTGAAACCGCAGATCGTTACTGAGAGCATGAAAGAATTCACCAAACCAAACTATGGCGTAGATGTTCTCAAGGTCGAAGTGCCGGTGAATATGAAATTCGTCGAGGGCGCAAAAGCTTGCACGGGAAAGTCCGCATATTCTCGAAAAGAAGCCATGGACTTGTTTCGCAAGGCTGCGGCCGTCGCCACGAAGCCTTTCATTTATTTATCCGCCGGAGTGAGCAATGCGGAGTTTACCGAGGCTCTGGAATTGGCTGCGGAATCTGGCGTGAAGTTTAACGGCGTGCTCTGTGGACGCGCTACCTGGAAAGATGGCATTCCTGTGTACGCAAAACAGGGCGCTGAAGCATTTCGCAAGTGGCTGCTCGACGAAGGCGTCAAGAATATCAACAACGTAAACGAACGGCTCAAGGCTGCTACTTCTTGGCACTCGATTTACGACGTTGAAGCAGCGCTTGTAGGGGCGTAGGAGATAATTTCCCGTTCGCCGCCGGATATTTCTATCTCCATCGCAAGTACTCGGCGCACGTTCGGATCTATCGCAAGTCCAGGGCCAACTTTAGAGCGTCATCCAGTTCGCCAAGCTTGGATTTTGCGACTGAGCCAAGGAATTGGGTAAGGTCTGCTTTGCGCAGGCTTACCAGATTGTCGCACATGATCCAACTCGGATATTTCAGCCCTTCGTCAGTCCCCACCGCGACTTGAGTGGATAGCCCCTCTCCGTGGCTAAACACGGGTGCGCAAATAACAGTGGAGAACTGTGAGTCGGTCAAAACCTGGCGGCTCACAATCACGAAAGTTCGGTACTGTTTGGGATCGCCGCCAGGTTTGTATACACGATAGAGTTCTCCGCGCCTCACACTGCCTCCGGAGTACAAATCATTCTGTGTGGCTGGACCCCTGGTATTCAAGAACGTCGTTGGCTTCAGCGTTGAGGCGGTGAGCAGCAGCGTTGATTCGTTCCTGATCGCGGGCTTGCACGGCGGCACGGGCCCGCTCGCGCAAGAACTCTCGGAGCACTCGCTCGATAAAGGCTGACCGAGACTGCTTAGAACCGGCCAAACGGTCGATGGCGGTTAAGATCTCACTCGAAAGTGTGATAGACGTTTCTCTTTCATACTACCATTATACTACTACGATAGGCAGCGGTGGGTAAATCGCCTTTCGGGTAAGAACGGTACGCCCCGGCGTCTCAACGTTGTGTAAACAGGTCACCCTCGATTGCTCTCGTCAACCGCGGAGGTTGCGCGGCTTATAATGAATGCCTTGTTCTTCTTAACCTGCTTAGTCACATAGCAACATGCATACCCCCAACTCAACCCGTTCTGGCGACAAGACTTCGAAACGAAAAAAAGCCATTTTCCTCCTCGCCATTGGCATCGTGCTGCTTTTCGGAATCCTTCTCTCCCAATCTTCTTTCGATCTTCCATTTTTGAATCCAGATACCAATCAGCAGCTTCTGTTTTTCGCATCTCTGTCGGCTCTAATCTTCCTGCTATTTGTCGCGTTGACATTCGTTCTTGCGCGCAATTTGTTGAAGCTTTTTGCTGAGCGAAGACTTGGCGTACTGGGTTCCAAGTTTCGAACTCGCCTGGTGGTTGCCAGCTTATTGCTTTCATTTCTTCCAGTGATCGTGATGTTTTGGTTCGCGTACGGTCTGATGAACCGGTCGATTGATAAATGGTTCTCCAGCCCAGTGGAGGAAGTGCGTCGCGACACGGCGTCCATGGCCTCATTGCTATCGAAGTACGCAGCTGAGAATGCGCGCGCCGAGGCAACGTCAATAGCAGAAGCCCCAGAGACGCAGCGCGCCTTTGCCACCCACAACCTTTCTTTAATTCAGACCGAGTTCCGGAATCACAAGTCCAGTCTGCAGGGCGGGTTCGCGCTGCTGGTGTCAGGTGGGGAGGCCGCGGAAACTACCGTTCTGCCGGCCCCGTGGTCTGCACTGAAACAAAACCTTTTAGGCCAATTAGCACTCAACGCGCCCTTAACCTGGCAACAGACCGACTACATTCTTGGATCCGCGCCGGTTGGCAACGGAAGCATGATTATTGTGGCCATGCCCTTGCCTGCGGATTTCTCTCAAACGGTTAGGCAGGTTGAAGCCAGCCAACAACGTTATCTCGATCTTAGCCGTCAGCGCAGGCTGGTGCGGCGCACGTACATGGATCTTTTGTTACTGCTTACCGTGTTGGTTCTCTTCGCAACCACTTGGTTCGCACTTTTTCTGTCGAAGTTGGTCACCCGGCCGGTGGCAGCGCTGGCAGAAGCTACTCAGGAAATTTCTCGCGGAAGACTGGACTATCGTGTCGAGATTTCTGCGGCCGACGAACTTGGAGACCTGGTGCGCTCCTTCAATCGCATGGCCGAAGAACTGGAGGGTAGCCGCCGCCAGCTTGAAGCATCGAGCCGCGAGCTAAGCGCTGCCAACAACACTCTGGAGCAACGGCGGCGACATATCGAAACTATTCTCGAGAGCATTCCGACTGGCGTGTTGTCGCTGAACGCGGACCGCTGCATTACGCACCTGAATTCGGCCTTGCTGCGGTTATTCCATCCAAAGGGTGAAGGAGCTGGGGCGCCAACGATACTGATTGGATCTCCGCTGGCAGATGTTTTCTCGCTGGAAATATTGGAGGACCTTGAGCCATTGTTTCGCCGCGCGGACCGCATAGGAAGCACTACGACTCAGATGGAAATAACTGTGCAACGGGCACTGCTTAACGTTGCGACCACCGTGGCTACTCTTCAGCACGACGGCGAGCGTCTCGGCTATGTTCTGGTCTTCGAGGATTTGTCCGATTTGCTGAAGGGCCAGAAGCAGGCGGCGTGGCGAGAAGTGGCCCGCCGCGTTGCGCACGAGATTAAGAATCCGCTGACTCCCATCGCGCTTTCCGCGGACCGCATCCGGCGGCACTTGAAGCGGGGCGCGAATCCTGATCAGTCCTCGCTCCACACTATAGATTCCTGCGCGGAAACCATCGCAGGGGCGGTCGAAACCGTTCGCACTCTGGTCGATGAGTTCTCCACTCTGGCGCGGTTTCCCACGGCGCAACCTCAACCTTCTAATATCAATGGAATCGTAGAAAACGCCCTGGCCCTTTTTGACGGACGATTGGACGACATTCGCGTACGCGCGCGCCTGGCTGCCGATCTACCCAAAGTGATGGCTGACCCCGAGGCTATCAAGAGAGCACTGGCAAATCTTTTGGACAACGCGGCAGAAGCCATGCTGGACTCGGCTTTGCGGGAGATTCACATCTCCACGGCTATGGTTGCAAGCGGTGATGCCGTCGAAATCGTGATTTGCGATACCGGCCATGGCGTTACGCGAGAACTGAAAGAGCGCTTGTTCCTTCCCTACTTCTCCACAAAACAACGGGGCACTGGACTTGGCCTGGCTATCGTGAGCCGAATCATTGAAGATCATCATGGCTCGATCCGCGTTGAAGAGAACAAACCCACCGGTTCGAAATTTGTAGTTGAGCTGCCCGTAGTACCAGAGCCGATCGCTGCAACCCCAGTTCTTCATCATGCATAACATTCTTATTGTGGACGACGAATCCACCATTCGGCAATCGCTTCAGGGCGTTCTCGAAGATGAGGGATATCAGATCTCATTGGCTGAGAGTGGTGAGGAGTGTCTGGAGATCTTGCGCAAGCGCGAATTTGATTTGGCATTGCTCGATGTCTGGCTTCCGGGAATGGACGGCCTCGAAACCCTTGAGAAAATCCGCGAGATAGAAAACGCTCCGGAGATCATCATGATCTCTGGCCATGGCACTATCGAAACGGCGGTGCGGGCCACCAAAATGGGCGCGTACGACTTTCTGGAAAAACCTCTTTCCATCGATAAGACTGTAATTTTGATTAAACACGCGATTGATGCTCGCCGCTTGCGCCAGGAAAATCGAGATCTGAAGAGACAACTCGCTCCCCGAGGCGTGATCGCGGGCGAGAGCATTCCCATGAAAGCTCTTCGGCAACAGATTCAGATCATGGCGCCCACAAACGGCCGCGTGCTTATTTATGGGGAATCGGGGACTGGGAAGGAACTAGTTGCGAACGCAATTCATGCAAACAGCCTGCGCAAAGACGAGACGTTTGTCGAAGTCAACTGCGCGGCGATTCCCGAGGACTTGATTGAGAGCGAACTCTTCGGGCATCGCAGAGGCTCCTTTCCTTCCGCGAACAATGACAAGGAAGGCAAGTTACAAAAAGCTCACGGAGGCACGCTATTTCTCGATGAAATTGGCGACATGAGTCTCAAGACACAGTCCAAAGTATTGCGCACGCTGGATGAACAGCGGTTTTCGCCTTTGGGGAGCGAAGAACCAATCACGGTGGATGTGCGTGTGATCGCGTCGACGAACAAAGACCTTGAAGAAGAAATCTCGAAAGGCAATTTTCGCGAGGATTTATTTTATCGTCTGAACGTAATTCCGTTTTCGGTGCCACCCCTACGGGAGAGGAAGGAAGATATTCCGTTGCTCGCACGATATTTTCTGAAAGATTTTTCGGCTACCTATGGCCGGCGTCCTCGTGAGATTACCGACGATGCTATCGATACTCTAATGCGATACTCCTGGCCTGGAAACGTTAGAGAGCTGCGCAATGTGATCGAGCGAATCGTGATAATGAATCCGACTACGACGCGATTCGAACGCAAGCATCTTCCGCCACTGGTTTATCGGGATGGAACGCGGCGGGCTGCTGGAGTGGAATTTTCGACACTCCATCAGGCCAGATCTGCGTACGAACGCGATTACATTCTGAAAAAAATGGACGAGAACCATGGGAATGTCAGCCGTACGGCCGAGGTTCTTGGCTTGGAGAGAAGCCATCTTTATCGAAAGATGAAGACGCTGGGAATATCGGTGAAAGAGTGATGGTGGGGAAACTTCTATTGCATCTTGATCCAACCGGGAAGGGCCCGACTTTCAGTCGGGCCGATTATTAATTCTGCAAGGCTCACGACACGGCTGAAAGCCGTGCCCTCCCAAAGCAGCTTACTGCTCTCGGGAAGCTAAGCCCTCCAACTGGCGGCGCCAGTCGAGTTCATCCACGAAACGAGGTGAGTCACGCCAGCCCGGCTGCACTTTCACAAACAGTTCGAGAAAGACTTTAGTGCCCACCATCTTTTCGATTTGCAGTCTCGCGGCTGTGCCGATTTTCTTCAGCATTTGGCCTTGTTTCCCGACCAAGATTCGCTTCTGGCCTTCGCGCTCGCAAACAATCACCGCCGCGATGCGAGTCAGCCGCTTCCCTTCTTCGAACTTCTCGACTAGAACACTAGTGGCGTGCGGAACCTCTTCAGTGGTTTCCACCAGGACTTGTTCACGAATCACTTCGGCTACCATGAAGCGCATAGGCTGGTCGGTCACTTGATCCTGCGGAAAGTAATGCGGTCCCTCGGGCAAAGCGCGAATAACTTTTTCGAGGAGCAGATCGATGCCCTCCGCTTTGCGAGCGGAAATTGGAATGATGTCTTTGAAATTGTGCAGCTTCGAGTACTCCGCCATTAAGGAAAGCAGTTTCTCTTTTCCTCCCTTTATCAGATCGATTTTGTTCAATAGCAAGAGCGCCGGCGTGCCCGTATGTTGCAGCGTCTCGACAATGGCCTTGTCGTCTTCGCTGAATCGCCGGGTCGCGTCGACGATCAGCAACAGCAGATTACAACCTTCGAGTGCTTCTCGGACCTCTCCCATCATTTTGCGGCCCAGGGAAGTAATCGGCTTGTGAACTCCGGGGGTGTCAATGAGGACGACTTGGCCGCCAGCTTTGCCCTTTTGTTTCGGAACCTGAATGATTCCAAGAATGCGATTGCGAGTTGTTTGCGGCTTCGGGCTTACGATTGCAAGCTTCTCGCCAACCAACGCGTTCAGCAGAGTAGATTTTCCGGCATTGGGCCGGCCCAAAATACAAACAAATCCTGAGCGAAAACTCATGAGAACAGCCTACTAGCATCTGGGTGCCAGCGGTAGGATGTAACGCTAGTAGTTAGCAGCTGGGAGCCGCCTTCATATCAGCTTCATCTGACTGGGCTGCGCGACCGAAATCCGCACGCGCTCGACCCTGCGGCCGGTGGACTCCAAGACTTCAAAGCGCAAACCATCCTCCTCGATGACCTCGCCCGTCTGCGGAATCCGTCCCGCCAGTTCGCTAACCAGGCCGGCGACAGTGGACGACTCCTTCCCTTCAGGGCGAATACCAAACAGTTCGCTCAGCCGATCCACATCTACGTTGCCGCGAACAACGTAAGAGCTGTCGCTCTCGCGAACGACTTCCGCCTTGTCATGTTCGTCGCGAATTTCGCCCACGATTTCTTCAACGAGGTCCTCAATCGTGACCAGTCCCGCAACCCCGCCATACTCATCCACCACAATAGCCATGCGGATGTTGTGATTTTGCATTTCGCGCAGGAGATCTCTGCCCAACTTGCTCTCGGGGACGAAATACACATCTCTGCGCATCACGGAGTCAACCCGCCGCGTGCGTGCTTCAGTGTCAGGGACTTGCAAGACGTCTTGTGCGTACACGATGCCCTTTATGTTGTGAATTGTTCCATCGAAGACCGGAACACGTGAGAACGGCTTTGTCCGCAACAACTCGATAAACTGTTCGACGGTAGTGTCAATCGGAACGGCTACAATTTCTGGACGCGGCTTCATGGCTTCGCGGACCGTCTTTTCACTGAATTCCACGACGGATTGGATTAGGTCGCGGTTGCCTTCGTTGAGTATTCCTTCCTCCTGACCTGCCTCGATGAGGGCATCTACGGCTTCTGCTTGACTCTCGGGTTGTTCCGCTGTGTGTTCCTTGGTCAGTGCCGCCACGGACTGTAGGAAACCCAAAATCAGTGTTACAGGAAGCATTATGTAAATCAGAATTTGAAGCAGCCGAGTCCAGCGGATCAACCATCGTCCCTGGGTGCGGGAGAAAAATACGAATGGCAAAAAGCGATTGCACAGGATGACAATCAAGATGAGACTCAACGTCGCCTGCAAAATTTCCTGCAAACTCCAGGCGCCGTCGCGGAAGACGGTAAAACCGACAAGCATCGCAATTGCTGCAGTAGTTAACTGCGCGAGCACGGCCATCGAAAGCGCCGCGCGAGTTCGATTTACTCCCAGTCTGGGCTCAACTTCCTTTTCGAAAACATCGATGTTCGCCTGGAACTCGCGGGAAAGAAATTTCCCGATTTCCGAGTAGACACGGTCAACATAGGAAACCAGGATCAGCAGCCCCAGCAGAATGAAAAGCGTGGCGGCGATGCCAAGAGTCATCGCTCCATCTCCCTTACACGTCCCAGTTTAGTCTTAACGGGACGCCGCGACGTACGAGACGCCGGTGTGCTCCTCTCGATCAACGCATCCGGCAAACGCAACGCTCTTCGCAAGTGATGCTCTCTGCGAGCCATTTTCCTGTTGTCATCTTCGTGGTCATAACCAGCAAGGTGAAGCATCCCATGCAAGATCAAGATCTTGATTTCTTCTGCGATTGAGTGTCCCAACCGCCCGGCATTTTCCTTAGCGATCTCGTGCGAGATTGCAATTTCGCCTGCAAGCCCACCCATCTTGCCGCTCGGAAATGATAGGACGTCTGTCGGCTCATCCTTGCCCCGAAATTGTCCATTCAATCTTTTCATCTCGCTGTTGGTGGTCACAACCACATTGATCAGCCCTCTCAGGGGAATGGTTTTGCGGACTCGAGTCACAAACCTCGCGAGGGTAATATCGCTAACACCCGTGACTCGTCCCCGAGTGATGATCATTGCGATCGATAGAACTACGTACAAAAAATAGAGGAGGGCCTCTTCAGGCCCTCCTCTAATTCCAATTGCTATCCTTCGGTTTCCATCGTGGGCAACGGCGCTATGTCATGGTGCAAATCAAGCGGTCGTGCTTGCTGTGACTTTCCATTGGCAGCGGGCTTAGGATCAAGCAAAGACAATTGGCCTTCCGCGAGCCTTACTTTGTGCTCATCGTACGCCCGAATGATGCGCTGCACTAAATGATGGCGCACCACATCGCCTTCGTCAAAATAAACGAAGTTCAATCCTTCCACTTGGTGCAATACGTCCACCGCTTCGAGCAGTCCACTGCGGCGGGCGCTAGGCAAATCGATTTGAGTTACGTCGCCGGTGATTACTGCCTTGGAGTTGAAGCCGAGGCGGGTTACAAACATTTTCATCTGCTCGGAGGTGGTGTTTTGAGCTTCGTCGAGGATTACAAAGGAATCGTTCAGAGTTCGTCCGCGCATGAACGCGATCGGCGCAATCTCAATCACATTCTTTTCGAGGTACCGGTCGACTTTTTCCGGTTCGAGCATGTCGTACAGAGCGTCATACAGAGGACGTAAATATGGGTCGATTTTTTCCTGCAACGTTCCCGGTAGAAAACCAAGACGCTCTCCCGCTTCAACCGCAGGGCGCGCCAGGATAATGCGGTTGACGCGCTTCGAAAGCAGCGCGGAAATTGCCATCGCAACGGCCAAATAGGTCTTGCCCGTCCCCGCGGGGCCGACTCCGAAGACCATGTCATATTTTTCGATGGCATCAAGGTAGCGGCGCTGGTTCAAGCTCTTGGGCTGTACTGTACGACGGCCAAAAGACCGCACCTTGCCAGCCTCAGCCAAGCCGCGAAGGGTCGCTTTAGGATCAGCGACGAGCACACGCAGCATGCTGTTCAGATCTCCATTGGTGAAGACGTGCCCAGAGCGGTGAAGATGATCATAATCCGCGAATACTTGCTCGGCCCGGGATACGTCACCTGGAGTGCCTTCAATTTGGAGGGAATCAGAGCGGAGATCGATGTTGATGTTTAGACCGTCTTCAAGAACGCGCAGATTCTCGTCGCGTGTGCCGAAGAGGGTCTCAATGTTTGGACTGATCGCAATGCTTTTCTTCATTCAGTTTTGGCGCATCCTCCTACGCGTTGCTTGTGTCGTGATTCTGATAAGTCGTCCGGCAGCTTAGATGGCGTTGAGACCAAACACGAATGCCCGTGAAGTGGCAATGCCAAACCAAAATACGCTGTCTGGTGTGAAACTAACCGGGATGCTCGCTGACGCGGGCAAGCATGTTCCATTGCAAGTAGCGTACCCCTTGCTGAAGAGGGGAGTCAATGCCCGGCTGAAGGGCAGTGCAGGACGCTCCTCCCATACGGAGACCTCATGAATTCGCTACGTTTTGCCCTGTATAATTGAACAACAAGTGATTTCCACTCCCCTACAAGACGGATTGACTGCGGCTGCCGATTTTGGGGATGTCCGCGCTGAATTTCAGGAATTGCTTACCGGCTGCGGCGTCTGTGAATTGCGCTGGCGTGGAAAGGCTATGCTTACTGGCTCCGATCGGGTGCGCTGGTTAAATGGCATCATTACCAACAACATACGCGATCTTCTTCCCGGGCACGGGGTCTACGCGTTTCTGCTCAGTCCGCAGGGCCGCATCCTAGGTGATTTATACGCCTACGCCCGAGCCGATTCCCTGGTGATCGATACCGACGCGGCTCAGTTGCCTAAGATCCTGGAACTTTTTGACCACTACATAATCATGGACGACGTTGAGGTCAGCGACTCCACTGGAAAAATAGGAGCGATTGGGTTGAAAGGTCCCACCTCTCGAGCAACGATGCAAGCTGCAGGAATAGATTTCTCCGAACTTCAGCCGCTGAGCTTTGCCGATGTAGCGTGGAGAGATATCCCTCTTACTGTGATTCGAGGGGACGGTCCTAGTGTGGCATCGCATGAAATATGGGCGGCTCCGGAAAGCATAGGTTCGGTAAAGGATGCGATGGAGAAATCCGGAGGCAGGCCGGTGGGAACAACCGCTCTGAATTACCTTCGCATCGCGGAAGGGATCCCGCAATACGGCCAGGATATCCGCGAGCGCGATTTGCCGCAGGAGACCGAGCAGGAGCGCTCTTTGCACTTTACCAAGGGATGCTACATCGGCCAGGAAATTGTCGAGCGCATTCGATCTCGAGGAGCAGTCCACCGAAAGTTTACCGGATTCACCGTTGACGGAGCATTGCCAGCGCCGGGAATGAAAATCCAGATCGGCGGTAAAGAAGTGGGAGAGATCACCAGTTCCGCTGCTCTACCGATTGCCAGTGGCCAATATCCTATCGCCCTGGGATACATTCGACGCGAGGTTGGCACTCCTCGTAAACAGATTGAACTTGAAAGCGCAAAGCTCACCATCGCTCATCTTCCATTTACAGAGGTCTTTAAACACTGAAGGGAAATATGTCAGAGAAAAAACAGGAAAGCTTTACAGTAACCGACCGAAGATTGTTCACCGCCGATGGCGAGGTTCGCCAGGATATTTCCGAGGAACAGGTTTCTACCTCTACCCCGCCTCCGTCCTCAGCTAATTCCAGCTCGTCGCCAAATGTGCAAACGTCGGAACACGAAGGGTCTATACCTCCGGCCCCCACGGCGGCCGAACAGCAGACGCAGGCGGATGCTTATAGGAAGTCCTCAAGGGATTTGGACTCGCGGGTAGAACAGAGTGGCCATTCCGCTAAAGAATTGGAGATGACCTTCGAGCGCTTCATGGCGTCGCTTTATATGAGTGCGATGCTGCAACTAGGTCTGATGCAAGAGGAAGGCGGACAACCTCGGCTCGATCTAATCGGAGCCCGCCAAACAATAGATACGTTGAGCCTGCTTTCGGAAAAAACCAAGGGCAACCTAACCAGTGCGGAAGTAAATTTTTTGCAGAATGTTCTCTACGAACTGCGAATGGCCTACGTCGAAGTGACCAATGCTCTGGCCCGTCCTCCGCAGGCGCCAGCATCCGCCGCCGCGAAGCGATGAAGGCTACGCTAACCGTATTGGGGAGTGGAACTTCGGTAGGGGTACCGACGATCGGCTGCGATTGCGCCGTTTGCAACTCGAGCGATCCAAAGGACCGCCGCACGCGTCCGTCCGTGCTCATCGAATATGACGGGAGGGTGGTACTTATTGACACCACTCCGGACTTCAGGGAACAGGCCATTCGTGAGCGCATTCGACGGCTGGATGCTGTCTTCTATACCCATCCCCATGCCGATCACCTCTTGGGAATAGATGATCTTAGGCCTTTGAGTTACCAGCACAAGCCTGGAAAGCTGCCGCTGTATGCGCGTCCGGAAGCGATCGAATTTATCCGCAACATGTTCGGATACATTTTCGCTCCGAAGTACAAGTTCGGCGGACTACCGCAACTTGTGCTCGTGGAAATTAACGGGCCAGTTGAACTTTTTGGAGCAAAGTTTGAACCTGTGCCTGTTATTCACGGAGAAGCGGAAATCTTAGGATTCCGTTTTGGCTCTGCCGCTTACCTCACCGATCACAGCGAGATCCCCAAGAGTTCAATGGAACGGTTGCGAAACTTGGATATTCTGTTTTTGGACGCATTGCGGCACCAGCCTCACCCGACACATTCCACCGTAGAGAACTCATTGAGAATCGTAGAGCAGCTCAAACCCAGACGCGCTTTCTTCACTCACATTTGCCATGATTTGCCGCATCGGGAAACCAATGCTTCATTACCAGACAACGTACGCCTCTCATATGACGGCATGAAGCTCGACTTTGAGATCTGAAGCGAACAGCATTTGATGGGCCACCGCAATTTAAATGCAAGTCTTCCATACACTCGACGAGATTCCTGCGGACTTCGGTCCCACCTTCTTGACGGTTGGCAACTTCGACGGCGTTCATCTCGCGCACGCGCACGTACTGAAAGAAATCAGCAGGCGTGGACGAGAGCAAGGTAAACGCTCGATGGCGGTAAGTTTTGAACCGCACCCTAGCCGGGTACTTCGCCCAGACGTGGGACTTAAGCTGATAACGCCTACTGCCAAGAAACTGCAGTTGATCGAGGCGACCAAAGTCGACGCGACACTGATACTTCCCTTCACCGTTGATCTCTCTGAGCTAACTCCCGAAGAGTTTGTCAGCCACATACTCAAAGACCGTTTGCAAGCCCGCCAAGTTCACGAGGGTGCCAACTTCCGTTTTGGTCATCAGGCCGCTGGTGATGTGAGCTCTCTGAAAGAATTCGGGACGAAGATGGGATTTGAAGTGACGGTTTATCCCGAAATGCGGGTGCACGGGGAGGGTGTTTCCAGTAGCCGTATTCGAACTCTCTTAAAAGATGGCGAAGTTGGGAAGGCCCGACATCTTCTCGGGAGGGCTTTCAGCATTCAATCAACCGTGGAAGATGGCCGCGGATACGGCGCCAAGTACACCGTTCCGACCGTTAACTTGGGCGACTACCACGAACTTGTTCCGAAACATGGGGTGTACGTCACGCGCACCCGGATTGGCGAAGAATGTTTTGACTCCGTGACGAACGTCGGCAATCGGCCAACTTTCGGAGCAGATTCTTTCGCCATCGAATCTCACCTCATGAATTTCCTTCCTATGGAAATCACGGAAGAAACTAGAGTCGAAATTCATTTTCTCAAGCGATTGCGAAGCGAAATCAAATTTTCTTCAGTGGAGGCGTTGCGCCAGCAGATCGCGCGCGATGTGAGGGTGGCACAGCGGTATTTTGAGCTGGTCGCTTCGAAATCAAGTCCTAAGTAGCATTCGTCGGGTTGCAGGGTACGCCGTCAGTCGGGCAGATAACCCAACTCCAAAGGCAGTTTGCCATCGACCTTCACAACCTTCACCTGCCCGTTGACCGAACGAACCTCGACTAGACCTATCGCGCCCGGGGTGGAATCCACGGTATCGAGCACATCAGCGTCTGAGTCGACCAGAATCACGGAATCCTTGTGAGCTCCCAGACGGGATTTTAGGTCTGCCTCCGTCATATTGTTCAATTTCCGCAAAGTGAGCATTTCACCCTTTGAATCTTTATGGAGAACGAGCACAATTTGTCTCCCATTCGCCCAGGTTTTGGTGTCTGATTGAATGATTCTCGCCAAATGCGCCGAAGTGATGTTCTCGATGTTGTTGGTCTTGTTCACAACCACTGCCATATGGTGCGCAAAAGAGGGCGTAAGGGCCGCAAGCATGAAGCTGACTAAGTAAATCAATGAGTAACGCTTCATAAAAATCTCCGTCTTTTCAAATCTCGCGAAAGCGATAGCTCGCGCTAACGAACATTTAAACAGCATCCCATTGATTCGAGCGCTGACTTGACAATCTTTTTACAAAACGGACAGTACTTTGGTCACTCTTACGTCGTTTCGGGATGCCTGCTGAGTGGGGCGTTACTGGATGGTTTTGAGTGGTCCGCGATCAGATTCTTTTGTGCCCGATGCTTCGGGTGTCTGCACCATTACAATCGCCGCCAAAACCATTAGCATTCCAAGGGCTTGAGAAGGACGCACCGTTTCGTGTAGCGCCACCGCCGCAATCAAGATTGCGAATATTGGCTCCAAGCAACTGGCGACGATCGCGCGAGTCGGCTCAAGATATTTCAGTCCCGCAAAGTAAAACGAGAAAGGAATCAGCATGGAAACGACTGCAAACAACGCTAGGAATAGCCACTGCGCGGGGGAGTAGTGGGCTGAGAAGATTCTCCAGGGGGGATTCACCAGAAGCCAAAACGCGGACGCCGTAAGAGTCATATAAAACACAACGGTCCAGTGGTCGTGCGTTTCCATGACGTTGTGGCCGCTGATGTTATAAAACGCGCAGGAAAATGCCGCCAGTATTGCGGCCATAACCCCGATCGGGTTCAGGTGCACTGCTCCGGAAGTGAAAACTCCAATCGCGACGGCGATGCCGACGACTGACAGGGCAACCGCGGTCAGCCTCTGAATTGTCGGCTTTTGAAGACCGCGCATCACCATATAGAGCAGCACCCAAATGGGCGCCGTGTACTGAACGGTTATTGCCGTGGCAACGTTGGTTTTTTGAATGGCGAGATAATAAAAATAATTGGCAGCGGCCAGCCCGAGGACGCCGAGGAGCGCCATCCTTCCGAAATCATTTCGCGTGACGCGCAACTGCTTCCAGCCCCGCCGTGAAAGCAGTGCCAGAACCAGTAGGACGCACGAAAGAGTTGTGCGGCTCTGGGAAAGAATTAGAGGATCGATATTGCCCAGCGGATGGCCATGCAAGAGTATGCGGCCGGTGAATGCTGCCCTCCCTATCGTCGCCGACATCCCCCAAAAGAATGTCGCGGTGGCAATGTAGAGGTATCCTCGAGCGGTGTGTGTCGTTTCAAGCAATTTGGGAGCAGAAGTCGGGGGCACGATTAGCGACGATTATCCGTCCTCGGTTCAGGATGTATCAACACCCGGAATAGTTCCGGCGCCGCCTGCTTGAAGCGGATTTCCAGTTCTGTCGAGATATCGTGAACCCGCGACAATGGTAGTTCGTCCGGCAAAGTGCAGTGGCACGAGACGTAAAGCTTCCCGCCTACGCGCTTAACCGCGAGGTCGTGCACGTCAAGAATCTCCGGAAACTCGGTCGCAATCTTCTTAAGCTTCTTTTCCAGACCAGCATCGCGCAGAATCTCGTCTCCCTTTTCAATCGTAGCGGGCTCGCTTTCGATGTGAGTGAGGATCGAGGAAATCTCTGGCACTTCTTTGCGAATCTCTGATTCAAGCAGGGTCACGTGGTCATGAGCATCCTTCAATTTCAGGTGCTCGTCGAGTTCCAGATGCTGCTCCACGTGCAAACGGCCGTGCAGGTTCTGAACGCTCACATCGTGGACGTTGTAATTATGCTGGGTAGCGACGGCTCGCACACGATCGAAAATATTCTCTGTGTACGCGGCCCGGGGTATTGAATGAACCACAACGTCAGCATCCGGCAACACTTTGTGGACTGCGGCGGTTACGGCATCCGCAACCCGCTCTGAATGTTGAAAAGTAACGTTGCGTGCCATTCCTACGGATAAGTCGGCAAAGTATCTGTTCCCGGCGCGGCGGATGCGAACGCGATCTACTTCTAGCAAACCTTCCACATTGCGCACAGCTCCGATGATGCGATTGCGAACTCCGGCGGGCGCAGCATCCAGCAAAGCATCGACAGTCTTGCGCGCCAGCCTGGAACTCACATAAACGACAACGCCTGCAACAAAAAGAGCAGCTATCGGATCGGCGTCGCGCAACCATCCTATGCCAGCCTTTCGTCCCACAATCACCAGCAAAAGGCCCAGCACCACGACGCCGCTGGACCAAATGTCGGTGGAATAGTGAAGAGCATCCGCTTCCAGTGCCTGGCTGTCGTACTTTTCCGCGATCCTTCCCAGAGCCCTTGAACGCCAAAAATCAAGCACCATGGAAACAAACATCACCAGAAAAGCAGCGGTCGTGGGCTCGATATCGACATGATGGAAAAACAAGCGGCTGATTGCTTCATAGACGATCCAGACACAGGTAAGCAGCAGAAGACCGGTCTCGATGAATGCAGAGAAATTTTCAACTTTGCCATGCCCATACTGGTGGTCTGCGTCTGCGGGCTTATCCGATACTTGAACCGAGAATAGAGTAATAAGCGAGGCAATAAGGTCGAGCGCCGAGTGAGCTGCTTCTGAGAGGATACCGAGGCTTCCGGTGGACACTCCAACTATAACTTTCAGAGTTGTGATGGCGATGGAGGCAAGAACCGATCTTCCTGCCACCGAGCGCTTTTCGGCCCGCATTGATTTCGGGCCATAGACCAAGTGCGCTTGCGGCATCATCGCATTATCGCCGCACTCGGGTATTTCGCCAACTTCTGGTTGAAAGAACGCGAAGGTGAAAACTATCGCGATCAGCTTTTGCCTTCAGCTCTGTGCTAGGATTTCGATGTCCTGATCGAGATTCGTGGAGGAATCTCCATATATGATTCGATTTGTTTTTTCATTTCTGCTGTTGTCAAGCTTCGCCATAGCCCAAGAAAGAAACTCAGTCCCTGCCAACTCGGCCCCGAGCAGCGCTCCGCCCACGACTTCGGCTCCGAAGAGCAAGGCCGGTGGTGCGAGCCTGTCGCCGAGCGAACCTGTGATCACCATAAACGGTGTATGCCCTGCAACGGCGACCACGAAGACTCCAGCAGCTACGACTGCCGCGGCACACAAGACCGCCAGTCCGGACTGCAAGACAATAGTCACTCGTGCTGAGTTCGAGCAGTTGGCGGAAATCTTGCAGGTGCCTCCCGCATCTCGCAAACAATTTGCCACTCAATATGCCATGCAGCTGGTGATTGCAAATGATGCACGGAAACGAGGCTTGGATCACGGTGTACGGTACGAACAACTCTTGAAACTGGCTCGGATGCAAGTCTTGACGCGACAACTCGCCCAAAATCTGCAGGAAGAGTCGGCTAAAGTTTCAGATAAAGATATCCAAGATAACTACAGCAAAAATACGGGAGAATACGAAGAAGCCACCCTGGAACGCCTGTATATTCCGCGCACCCAGCAGCAGGAGCCTCCGAAAGAAGCGCTGAGCGAGGCCGAAACGAAAAAGAGGCAGGACGACGCCGCGGCAACGATGAAAAAAGAGGCTGATGATCTGCGGGCAAGAGCCGCTGCTGGCGAAGACTTCACAAAACTACAAGCGGAAGCCTACAAGTTTGCCGATTTTAAGGCCGCGCCTCCCGAAGTTAAAATGGAAAAGGCCCGGCGCACGACGTTGCCGCCAGCACAAGCGGCTGTGCTCGAGATGAAGCCAGGAGAAGTTTCGCAGGTGTTCACCGATCCAAGCGGGTATTTCGTTTACAAACTTGTCCAGAAAGATACAATCCCGCTGGAACGCGTGCACGACGAGATTAAATCCTCTTTGCAGAAACAGAGAATGCAGGAGGCGACTCAAGCAATACAGCAATCCGCTACGCCGACGCTCAATGATAGTTATTTTGCCCAGACTTCCCCAGGCCCAACATCCCAGGCGCCGATGGGAACGCCCGGCACACGTCCTCCCGCAACTGCTCCTTCTACCGGACCGAAGTGATGGATGAGGAGAAACCGAACATTGTGGTCACCGGTATTTCCGGTGACTTGGGATTGCGTCTGCTGCCGCAATTGTCGGGATACTGGGTAACCGGCATCGATCTTCATCCCCCGCTAACAAATCTGCCGCTTCGATTTGTTCAACTCGATTTGGGATTAGAAGAATCGTGTCGCGAGCTATTTCTCCTCCTACGCGAACTGCGGCCGGTTGCTCTTATTCATCTCGCGTTTGTCATGGATCCCGCTGCGGCTGGAATTGAGGATTTCGACCGCATCTGGCAAATAAACGTCGGCGGTACCGCTCGAGTTATGGAAGCGCTCACGGAAGTGAATCGAGATGAAGCCATTATCAAGAAGTTCATATTCCTTAGCTGCGCTTCGGCCTACGGTCCGAACCTCCCATCTCCCGCCTCGGAGGATTTAAAACTGTCTGCTCAGGCTCTCGCCGTCAATGTCCATAAGATGGAATCGGATCAAGCGGTGCAACAGCGTGCTCCTTCCGCGCGCGGCTGCAGCGTCTATGTTCTGCGTCCGGCAGCGTTCGCCGGCCCTCATGCCGACAATCATTGGATGGCGGTCTTACGAGGAACGCCTGCCGGCCACGGCAAGCTTGCAACGATGCTTCTTAGAGACGGGAAGCGTATTCCGTGCATTCTACCGTGGGGAAACAGATATCTCGAGAACCGGGTTCAGTTCGTTCACGTGGAAGATGTAGCGCGACTAATTGCGTATATCCTTCGAAAAACGGAACCAGAGGCGCGGCGGCTTACCGTCTTGAATGTGGCCGGGCGCGGCGATCCGCTGACCTTTAAGAGTTGCCTCAAAATCTCGCAAGCCAAGTTGGTTCGAGTTCCGGGAGTCTGGGGGATGCGAACACTCTTGAAGATATTCTGGAAGATAGGCATATCGCGAATCCCTCCAGAGGCAACTCCTTACTTATCAGGCGAGGAAATAATGAATACCACCCGTCTGCGCGAATTTCTCGGACCCTACGATGCTGACGTGATTCGACATACGGTTTCAGATGCTTTGGCGGACTCCTTCCAAGGAACCCCATCCGCCCAGATTCACAGCCCCAGAGTGGCGTAAGGCAGCTTCCAGCGCGGTTCTTAAGGCAATTTCCATAAAAAGCCACTCCCAAAACACTTGAGTTACACCTCGAAGGAATGCTTCGGATGGTTACCCTGGTAATAGGCAAGTGTCAGTTTTTGGGCAGACCATGCAACCAAAAAGACCTAACATAAATAAGTAAATGCCAGCATGAAAACTGAAATGGCTAGCCACTTAGGCCGTTACCAGATTGACGCCGAAATAGGTCGTGGCGCGATGGGATTAGTGTATCTAGCGCACGATCCAAAAATCGACCGCCAGGTGGCAATAAAGACCATCTCCCTTTTCACCCAAGAGATCGAAGAGGAGGAGGAGTTTCGTGAACGATTTTTCATTGAGGCAAGAGCCGCTGGGCGTCTCTCTCATCCTGGTATCGTAACCATTTTTGATGTAGGCGAAGATCCCGCAACCCACGAGCCGTACATTGTGATGGAGTACGTGCCTGGGCAACCGCTCAACAAGATCCTCTCTGGGGAAAACAGGAAGCTTTCCCTGGGACCTGCTCTGCAAATCACTCAAGAAGTTGCTGAAGCCCTCAACTATGCCCACGCGCAAGGTGTAGTTCACCGCGATATTAAACCTGCCAACATACTGATCACGCTCGACGGCCATCCTAAAATCGCCGATTTTGGAGTCGCAAAACTTAATCAGGGTTTGATGACGATTCCCGGACAAATTCTGGGAAGCCCGGCATATATGGCCCCCGAGCAATTGAGTGGGGAGGCCACAGATCCCCGGTCCGACTTATTTTCACTGGGCGTAATTCTCTACAGCATGCTTACCGGCTTTAGGCCGTTCCAGGGAAACAGTGCCGCCACGGTCAGTTTCAAGGTAGTAAACCAAGATCCTTTGCCGGTAACGTCATTCGATTCGGACTTGCCTGCGGCGCTCGATCGGTTGGTCTCGCGTGCGATCGCGAAAGATCCGAGTCAAAGATTTCAAACCGGCATGGAGATGGCGCAAGAGATCCAAAAAGTGCGCGAGCGGCAAGGGCTGTTCGGGCCAGTGGCGCCATCGGTGCTCAGTATTGCATCTCCTGAACGAACAGCGGCTAAGAACGTGGCCACAGCGCTGGTTCCCGCCCCGCTAATGCCTGTTGCCGCCCAACCGAATATTTCCAAAGCAAGGCCTCAGAATGGCCGACCAGCAACAGCAGCCGCAATTAGTGCGAAATGGGTGTCCTTCGCTTCGAAGTCTGTTCTGAAGATGCTACCCAACGAGATGGCTTTGACCGCAGCGGCGGTCCTAGTGCTCGCAATCGGTTTTATTGCGTTTGAAGCTATACATCTGAGAAAGGTGGGAGTGGTCGCAGTGCAGGCGCCGATAGCTCAGAATCCCAGCCCGGTGGCTGCAGCAGTTCCCGCAACGAACCCTGGCTCGGAAAGCGACCCTCTAGAAAAGTTAATGGACGATCCGCAGGTCGATAGTCCAATCGCACCTGAAAAAGACACGCTAAAGGCTCCGAAAACTCACGCCAAAGTCATTCGAAAATCGCCGGTCAAACCAGAGGCGAAACTCCCCGCCAACAAGGATGCTGGTAAACCGCCAGCTCAGGTCAGCGCCGTGAACCCTAATCCGCTCGCCCAGGTACCAGCTTCCCTTCAGAACGTTAAAGCCGCGTCCGTGACTCTTCCAGTTGCCGCAAAGATACCAGCTTCCACACAAAACTTTAGAGCATCTGTGACCCCATCGCCGACGGCGACCCTCCAAATACAAATCGCATATCCCTTCGCAGAGGTCGAAGCTTCGGTCTGGGTTGATAACCAATTGACCTATGACCAGAAGCTGTTTGGTGAATCAAAAAAGCGCGCCCTTCTCTTTAAAAAGGTGGAAGGACATGACATCAGCAACGTTAACGTGCCTGCGGGTGAGCACAAAATCCACATACGGGTCCAGTCGGTTTCGAGCCAATACGATCAATCGCAGACTTTTGTTGGCAAGTTCAACGCCAGTGGACAGAACGTTCTGGCAGTTGCGTGTGACAAGCGTGGCAATGGCCTGCAAATAACTCTGAGATAATCGCAACTGGGGCCGAAAATCACACTAGGTTGGGCCCGACCTTTCAGCCAGAATTGCCTTTTGGATGGGTCAGTTTCACGAGTGAAGATCGCGCTGGCCGCAAAAGGGTCGCGCCGCCATTGCTCTGAAAACACCAGTAGGATATAGTCTGGCATACAAGGGATTTGACTGCGTTGTGGTCTGCCTTACGAGGCCCCGCTCTCGTCGTTTGAGTCTGATAGAAAGACGCGCCATATAGCCGAGTTCCGACAGAAGCTCAAGGAGGTTCTGACTTATGGAAACGCCAAAAACGGCGGACGTTGCGCATATTGGAAGATCCGTCGTCGTGAAGGGCGAACTCTCCGGTAGCGAGGATCTCTATGTCGATGGGCAAGTCGAGGGAATTATCGAATTGAAGGGTAACAGCCTAACGATTGGGCCAAATGGCCAGTTGCGGGCGGATGTTAATGCAAAAAATGTGGTAGTTCATGGAAAGCTCGAAGGAAATGTGCGGGCGACTGAACGTGTTGAACTGAGAAAGTCGGCGGTTGCGGTCGGAGACATTTTTTCTCAACGAATCGCGATCGAAGATGGCGCGTATTTCAAGGGAAAAGTCGACATTCAGAAGGACACACCAAAAGCCGCGCCTGAGGCTTCAGTCAAGTCTGATTCTGGCAGGGTTTCGGAAGCGAATTCAGCAGAAGGTGTTCCGGCGGGGGTGGCCGCGTCCGCAGGGACGAGTGCGGGAGCAGGGACGAGCAAAACTCCGGTAATTGAGCAGAAGAAGTTTTAATCCATTCCCGTTGACAATCCGCGCTATATTTAGCATGGTGAGGTAGTGTTGGATTGAAGTCAGGTCATTTTCATGGCAACCCATAGCTTCATGAGATTATTCCGCGGCACATCAGTTGAGGAAGGCCAAAGCATCAGACCCTCCCAAAATAAGCATCGGCTCACTCGCAGGTCCAGTGGCATGGCTGAATTAGCTCGAATTCTGACTTGTCCCGACACACTTTGCGTCTTAGACATTGGTTCAACCTCCGCCACCAACATCCGCTATCTTACCGAGTTGGGACACAAGCCTTACAGCGAAGATTTGCTTGATGCTTCCACCGATCCGTCGCTTATGGTGCGCAATGAACTTGGCCAGACAACCTTGGATGACAAACGGTTCTTATCTGAAAATCTAACGTATCCCGCAGCGCAATTCGACGTTGTAATGTGCTGGAATCTGGCCGACTACATGGATGAAACACTAGTAAGGCCGGTAGTTGCGCGGTTGTGGTCAGCGCTCAAACCTGGAGGCGCGCTGCTTGCTTTCTTTCACACGCAAGAGGCAGGAATTGACGCACCCTGTTATCGCTACCACATTGTGAGCCCAGATACGTTGGAAATGCAGCATATCGAAGCCCGCCAGGATCAACGGAAAGGCCCAATCGGATCGACGCAGAACGCCCCGAACGCATTTCGCCTACAACGAGTTTTCAACAATCGACATATAGAGAACTTGTTTCGGGATTTTGGCTCCATCAAGTTTTTTCTAACGCGTGACAACATTCGCGAAGTATTGGTCGTCCGCTAGGGCCCTACCCACTTTATTTCTTTTAGAGTCATTTGAGCGAGAGGCTCGCCCGCGACCCCGTCGACGAGTGGCGCTTACCTTGTTTGTGCGACTAAATACCTTGACAGACGGGGACTGTTGCGGAAGGCGTAAATCATCGGCAGCCTAATCGCTCTCGGCAATTCAAGCATCCGGCGAATCATCGAAGATGCTTTGAATACGGGAGCCAGGCGTTGGTGATAGGCCTTCCGGTAGGAGCGCGAAGCATTTTGCAAAGAACGCTCTTTGCGGAAGAATGGCATAAGGGTCTGCGCCGCGAGGACTCCACTCCGGAGGGCCATCGAAATTCCGTCGCCGACGAAGGGATCGACAAATACAGCAGCGTCACCCGCCATAAAAATTCCGTCGCGCACGGGAGTTGGAGTCCGAAACAGTAGTGGAGATGTGCTCACGGGGCCGCTGAGCTGCTTCCATCCGCGGCTGCGGTGTTCAAGCTGAGGGTGCTGGCGGAAGACATCTTCCAGCGTACTCGCCACATCCGCACGGACCATAGCACAAGCGTTTATGCGGTTGCTGCCTTCGCCGGAATCATCGACCTTAACCGGCTGCACGCCACAGTATCCCCCATCAAAAAAGTAGAGATCTACCGAGGGATGCGGGGAGGGCTCCGAAAAATGCCCCTTGAGGCCGAGCCATTTCCCAGATGATCCTGCAGCGTTCGCGACGCCCGCAGTCAGGTTGGACCAGCGGCCGGACGCGTTGATCACGGCTCGCGAATCGAAATCCCCGCTGGAAGTCGCGACACGAAAAGGCCCAGTCCCAGAGACTCTCTGAACTGTGGTCTTTTGACGGGAATCTACACCTTGAATTCGTGCCGATTCCCAGAGCGCCGCGTCAAGATCCAATCGCGCAATGCTGGCGGCAGGCGGAGACACAGAGGTCTCGATCGTTCTCCCGTCCAGAAAAACTCGGGTGGTGGAGATTCGAATCGCATTTTCAAGCGATGCTTTATCGTTTGGGCCGAGCAGGCTGGCGAGAAGATCGAGCGATTCGGCGGATACAAATTCCCCACAGACTTTGTGCCGCGGAAATAGTCCGCGCTCAAGCAACAGGACGTTCGCATCCTCACGCGCAGCCGTAATAGCCGCGGAAGTACCCGCTGGACCGCCGCCGATTACTATTAGGTCATACATGGTAGTGAGATGCGACTCAATGCTTCCAGACCATCACGCCCATGCGAAATAAATAGTGCCGCTGAATTTCGACTCTCGCCGCAGTCGTGTGTTGTAACAGATCAGTCACTTCGTCAGGGATATACGCCCTGCGAACCGAAGCTGGGGCATCGTGACGCGTGATCCTGCTGTGGAATAAGGGCAATCCCGCATAGACCAATCCCAGATGGACCGGATGCCGAACCAAGTCATTGATCAGCACAGCAATACGGCAGACCCGCAAGCCTTCCGTTACAAACTCAACCAACTCTTCGGGCGACAGATGATGCGCGAAAAGGCTGGAATCGACGAGGTCGAAGCTGTCATCCGGAAAAGGGAGCGCCATTGCGTCCGCAACCACGGCCGTAATTTGTGCGAAATTGTTGCGAGGAATGGAATTCTCAGAAATCCGCGAAGGAAGGTGAGATGCCGCACGATCCAGCAGCGTGATCTGCAACTGAATGCCGGAAACCTCCAGCCGTTGGCGCACGGTTTGGGGCACATATCCCGAGCCGGCAGCTACTTCCAATAAAGTAAACGACGTGATCGCCAGTCTTCGGGATATATGCTCGACCATCTGTTGCAGGGTTGCAATCCCGCCGAAATTCTTGTTGATGCCACGAAGGTCTAAAAGTGCTTGGGCGATCTCCTGGGACGATCCGGAATCGGTGTCGAGCAATTCTGGGATGACGACTCGCTTCATATGGAAAACGATAACGACAGAGGACACAGAGCCTCACAGAGAAAACCAATCGATCTAGCCTCTGTGCTCTCTGTGTCCTCTGTGGTAAGAATTTCTAAACTTCCGCCAATTCTTCCTCGAGCAATTGTTTGTTGTAAAGGTCGCTGTAATAGCCGTTCAACGCTAACAACTCTTCGTGCGTGCCTGCCTCGACGATGCGGCCTCCGTGCAAAACTGCAATACGGTCCGCGTTGCGTACGGTGGAGACCCGATGCGAAATGAAAATCGTAGTTTTATCCCGCATAATTTCGCGGAGGCGATTAAGAATTCTATCTTCGGTTTGCGTGTCCACGCTGGAAAGAGCGTCGTCAAGAATCAGGATGCGCGGATCCCGAATTACGGCGCGGGCAATCGCCGTACGCTGCTTCTGCCCGCCTGAAAGAGTAATACCGCGTTCTCCCACTAGCGTGCGGTATTGCTCAGGAAAGCCCTCTATGTCTTCGCCGATGCTCGCCGCGTTTGCTGCCCAGCGGATCTGCTCGTCCCTGGCGTTCTCAACTCCGAATGCAATATTTTCTCGCACGGTCTCGCTGAACAGAAAAGTCTCCTGCGGGACAAAGCCAATATTTCGTCGTAACAATTCCAGGGGGTAGTCGCGAACGGACCTTCCGTCGATGAGAACCGTACCGGGGGCAGCGTCGTAGACACGGGCAATTAAACTAACCAGCGTGGTCTTTCCCGAACCGGTTGGGCCCACGACTGCCAAACTGCTGCCGGCTGGGATACGCAGATTGATGTCATGCAGAACCTGCGTTCCGTTATACGAAAAATTAAGATTGCGAAACTCTATGTCGCCTTCAATTGCACTCCCGACGGGAACCGACGGGGATTCATCTTCAATCTCAGGCTTCTCGACCAGCAAGTCGTTGATGCGCGCCATTGATGCCGTGCCTCGCTGGAAAATGTTGATCACCCATCCCAGCGCAATGATTGGCCAGGTGAGTTGCACCATGTAAGTGTTGAACGCAACAAATTCTCCGACGGTGATTCGTCCGTAAAGTACTTCGCGGCCGCCAAGCCACAGCACGAGCACAATCGCAAATCCGAGCATGACCTCCAACGTTGGCCAGAGCATGCCCATCAAACGTACCAGCTTCAAACTGCGTGCGATGTATTCTTTGTTGGCGGTTTCAAATCCGGCAATCTGGTATTCCTCCTGAACGTAGGCACGAATTAGACGCGCCCCGGAAAAGTTTTCCTGCGCCTGTGCCGAAATGTCCGAGAACATGGCCTGGATTCGTTCGAATCTCTCGTGAATACGCTTGCCGAAGTACTGTATGGCGATGCTGACCACCGGCAGCGGCAGAAAAGCATACATGGTTAACTTGGGGCTAATCGACAGCATGAAAACCAGCGCCCCCGCAGTAAACACGATTGTGTTTGCGGAGTACATGATCGCCGGGCCAAGCAACATTCGAACCGCATTTAGGTCGTTAGTCGCGCGAGCCATTATGTCGCCGGTGCGGGTTCTCTGGTAGAAGGAATAGGACAGGCCCTCGAGATGCCGGAAAAAATCGTTGCGAAGATCGAACTCAATCTCTCGCGACACTCCAATGAGGATCCAGCGTGTAAGAAACTGAAAAATTCCTTTAAATCCGGCCACCGCCAGCAACAGGAGAGCATAGATCAAGACCTTGTGGCGAGTAACTCCACCGTGTAAGTCGTCGATCGCGCGGCGGATGATCTGGGGGAACAAAATCCAGATCCCATTATTCAGTAAGACGCAAACGGCCCCAAACAAGTAGCTGAGGCGATATTTTCTTAAGTAGGGAAAAAGTGGACGAAGACTATTAGGCAGCAGCATGCGTTTCTAGTAGATGAGATTCTACCAGCGGTAGATGCAGGCAGGCGGCGGAATGACCAAGCGACGGGGCGATCAGAATAGAGAATCACCTGCGGGATGTTTCCAGAATTTGCCTGGCTATCCGTCAACGATTTAATTAAACGCGGGACGGCGCGTTCTTCGGCAATTCGTCTGGCCCGTCTGGAAGTAAGTCTTTGCGGAAAACCATAGCGGACGTCAAGGAGAGCAAAAGTACCCAGCCTCCCAAAAAGCACCACGTGAAGCTAATCAGGATTGAATAAACAATATCGGCATCCACGGAATAATCGCTCCACACGCGCTACTTATCGCAAGCAGACTGCAAATGGCCTTTTCCCGTCAGGCGCTCATAGTTTCTGAGAACACCCTCGACGGCGGTAAGTTTACCCAAAGCCGTAATTTTGTCGTTCGTCACAATTTGATCAATCTGAGTTAACCAGTACTCAACTGCCCTTTCGACACCGGCGGACATTTCGTCTGCAACGATCTGAATGAAATCCGTGGCAAGTGCTGTGGTCGCCAAAGTCGTTCCCCTTTCCCCAAGATAGGGAGGGAGAGAGTTCCCTCCCCTTCTCCTGTTTTGCACAACTACTGATTCGGCGTCTGCTGTTGTTGCTGCTGGGCGTGTTGCGACATCCATTGCTGATGCTTTGTCTGCATTTGCGCGAACTTGGTTTTCTGGTCGGCGGTCAGAAGCTGATAAGCCTGTGACATAAGGCGCGCGTGCTCTACCTCGAGCTGGGTATGAACCTGGGCTTCTTGGGCTGCAATGGCCTGGGCCTTGGATTCATCGAAGTTGCCGCTGCTAATCAACTGCATCATCTGCTGGTGGGCTTGTCCTTCTTGAACCATCAGTGGATGAAGGGTGGGTTTTTCGGCAGCAATGAGTTGCTTGATTTGCGCCTGTTGCGCGTCCGTAAGATCGAGTGCCTTAGTGAAGAACGCCAACTCATGCCGGCCTGCGAAATCCCCGTGGTGTCGCGGCCCGGGGCCCATTCCAGCCTCTTGCGATAGAGCGAAGCCTGCCATCAACAAAATCGCCAACCCCGCAACAAATATTTTATTTCGTTTCACGTTTACTCCTCCTTGAACAATCTCCGTGGGCCAAATCTGCTTCCGTGATTTGCTCCACTCCATACAAACACGAGTCGCGGAGAATTGTAGTAAAAAGACAGTCAACCGGAGTAAAGTTTTGTAAAGTGTGAAGAGCATTGGTTTGACAATTCTTTACGCCGATACTGAGTTCTGCTGTGTGAGACTGATAGCGTGGATCAAATTCTACTCATAGACGACGACGTGGAACTGTGCAGCCTGGTGACTGAGTACTTAGAGGCGGAAGGTTTCAAAGTCGAAGCAGTCTTTGATGGAAAACGGGGTCTGGAACGCGCCCTCAATGGTCCTCAGTTGCTGGTAGTGCTCGACGTGATGCTGCCGGGGCTTAACGGTTTAGATGTATTGCGCCGCATTCGAATTACCTCGAAGATCCCGGTTTTGTTGCTGACAGCACGCGGGGAGGATGTTGACCGCATTGTGGGACTGGAGATTGGAGCCGATGACTATCTTCCGAAACCCTTCAATCCTCGCGAACTCGTGGCGCGTATTCGAGCCATACTGCGACGGACCAGGAGTGCGCCCCAGATTGATCCGATTCCTGACGTTGTCCGTGTGGGAGATATTGAACTCGATCCCGCCACCCGTACCGTGCGGCAAAAAGGGATGCGCATTGAGTTCACTTCGGTTGAGTTCAATCTCTTGGAAGTTTTACTGCGAGAAGCGGGACGAGTCGTAGCTCGAGAAGAATTGGTGGACACAGTTTTGAGCCGAAAATTCTCTCCCTTCGACCGCAGCATCGACATGCATATCAGCAAAGTGCGCAAGAAGCTTGGGGACTCCGATACTGGCACAGAATTGATCAAGACGGTTCGCGGAGTTGGTTACATCTTCGCCCTGACTCGCGATCAGGCGCCGAGCAATACCAAATGAAGAGTTTATTTCTTAAGATTTTCCTTTCGTATTGGTTGGCATTTGCGTTGTTTCTGGTAACAACAATCCTTATGACCTTAGCGTTGCGGCCGCCGCGCGAGACGTCGGGCGCGGAGGCACTTCAGGGGAAGTTTCTAAGCGACGCGGTACAAGCCTACCAGTCGGGTGGCCCCGAGGGGCTGCACAGTTATACGAGGGGGCTGCGTGACACACAACACGTCCACGCGTTTCTCTTCGACCAGCAGGGCCATGATCTCACAGGACGAACTCCTCCCGATTGGATACAGAGAGTGGAGCGGGGGCAGACTCACACTGCCGATAGTATTTGGGGACGAATTGGTCCGATGCAGTTTCTAAGGCCGTCGATGACTGCCGCGGATGGACGCGTTTATTCGATGGTCATTCAGCTGCCGCCTGAGCGCACGCTTTTCGGTCCGCGTGGAGTGCCCGGACTCGGAATTTTGATCGCGGTTATCTGCTCCGGTCTGGTGTGCTATGCGCTGACCCGATATCTGACATCGCCAATTGTGCGGCTCAGAACAGCTACTCAAAGATTGGCCGGGGGCGACCTCACGGCGCGTGCCGGATTCGGTCGTCCGCGAGGCCACGACGAGATGTCTGAATTGGTGCGTGACTTCGACACCATGGCCGAACGTCTGGAAAATCTCGTGAATGCGCAGGGCCGTCTATTGAAAGATATTTCCCACGAATTACGGTCTCCGCTGGCGCGGCTGAATGTAGCACTCGAATTGGCTCGTCAACGGGCGGGTCCCGAAGCCGGTAGCGCGCTTGAACGTATTGACCTCGAGGCTTCCCGTTTGAACGAACTGATTGGCCGCCTTCTAACCATCGTCAGACTAGAGGGTGGCGGTGAAGCGCTGAGGAAAGCACCTGTTCACCTCGAAGAATTGGTTCGTGAAATTACTCAGGACGCCGCCTTCGAGGCGCAGAGCCGGCATTGTCGGGTCGACTGTTCGATTATTGACGACTGCGTCATTGTCGGAGATCGCGGACTCCTGAATAGTGCGATCGAGAATGTCGTGCGCAATGCAGTGCGCTACACCCAGGAAAACACAACCGTCGAGGTTCGCTTGGAGTGCGCGCAGGGAGCAGATGGCGCGGAAGCAGTCATACGAGTCACGGATTCTGGGCCCGGCGTTCCGGAAGAATCGCTGGATAAGCTGTTCCGACCGTTTTACCGCATCGATGATGCTCGCGGCCGGGGGACTGGCGGTGTGGGGTTGGGCCTGGCAATTGCCGAGCGTGCAGTAAAGCTCCATGGAGGCGAAGTAAGAGCCGCAAACCGGCCGCAGGGAGGGCTGATGGTCGAGATCAGGCTCCCGATGGTGCAAAGTGCAATTCACGAAGTCGTCGCAGAACAACCCGTCGGCCGGCTCTAAGGCTTAGGAATCGCCTTCACCTTAGCGCTGCCATCCCGCCATGAAGTTTGCTCTTCAGGTTCATTCCTGATAAACAATTGAGGTACTCCTAAATTGTGTTGCGTTTCAGCGCGATGCTCCTGGATCGTGGCGGGGGCGTGGATTCAGCGGGGATGAATACGGATGAAGTTTCGATGGTTCGCAATTGTTTTGGTTCTGCTCTTGGTAGTTGTTTCAATCAGCTGTTCAAGCAACAATAACTCCTCAGCTACAAGCGGAACCGGCTATCTTTGGCTTGCGGCCCAGGGAAACACTACGGTTCAGGCCTACACGATCAATCTGAGCAGCGGTTCGCTCGCTTTGAACAGTAACGCGGTAGTCACGGGCAATGCCCCTGCTTCGATGCTCATCACGCCCAAGGCTGATGCAGTGTTTATTGCGAACAGCGGTACCTCGGCGCCATCTTCGCCGGGGGGGATATCGGCGTATACCGTGAACAGCAGCGGAACCCTTACAGTAGCGGGAACTATAGTTGCGGTGATCGATGCGGTTCCTCCGCCCAACACCAACACTTGCGCCAAACCCATGGGGCTCGCAATCGACCCCGGCGGGCAAGTTTCTTTTTGTAGCCTGTCAGGGAACCTTCACCGATCCCAACTCGGGGGCAGTCTTCGTATTTTCCGTTAGCGGAACAACCTTGGCCCCGGTTGGCGTCCGCACTCCGACTAACTTTGGGAGCTCGGTTGGCAGTGGCGCCGTTGCTCTAGCTGTGAGCGCATCTGGAAACTACTTGTATGTCGCAAATCAATTTGCGAATACCGTAGCTTCTTTTCAGATTTCAAGCTCCGGAGCGCTCACTCCATTGAGCACATATTCGGTTGGGACCTCGCCATCGGCCGTTTTTCTCTCTGTAGGACAGGGCACTATTCCGGCGGGTTTGTTTCTTTACGTCGCCAACACTGGCTCGAATAACGTTAGCGCTTTTTCGGTTTGTGATGCTCCAAATGCATTTGGCTGCTCGACCCCGAACGGTGTGCTCGCCCAAGTTACTGGATCCCCATTCCCGGCGCAGCCTGGGCCTGTGGCGATTGCCATGGATCCCACGGCACCCTTCCTCTATGTGGCCGACGAGCAGGCGAATCAGATTTCTCAGTACTCCTGGAGCTCTGGCACTGGCGCCCTCACCCCGTTGACCGTTCCGACGATCTCCGCGGCGGGCCAGCCGGTCTCCTTGGCAGTCCGTTCTGGACTAGGCGTAACCAGCACAACAACTGTCGGAATCGATTACCTCTATGTGGCGAATTTCAATGGCAGTTCAATTTCAATCTATAGCTTGAATACCACTAACGGAGTGTTAAATGTGCTGGGCAGCCCAGTAACTACTTTTTCCCAACCTTCGGCAATTGCTGTCAGATAATCACGTGTGCTTCTTCCAATATGCTTTGGATTTAGAATGCCAGCATACTTCTGCATGTCTTACAGCTCAGTAAGCAAGAATCCCAAAAAGCGGCCTGATCTCAAAAGTTTGCCTTGGTCAAGGCGTTGTTTAGTTTCCTTTGCGGTGGTGACTCTCATGAGCGTTGTTACGTCGGCCCAAACTTTGCCTGTCCCCGCGGCTATCACGGATCCCAAGCAGATCAGCAGCAAACCTAACGCGCAGGTTGAACAAAATCAGCAGAGTCTCTCGATTGAAAAGCTCTACATGACGCGAGCGATTGGCGCAACCACATGGTCTCCTGATGGCAAGACCATCGCTTTCATTTCAAATATCAGTGGACGAAATAATATTTGGCTTGTCCCCGCCGAGGGTGGCTGGCCTACGCAGCTGACGGTAAGCGATCAGCGGCAAACACAGCCGGCATGGTCCCCTGATGGTAAATGGATCGCCTACATGTCGGACTACGACGGCGATGAGCAGTGGGACATCTTCCTGGTGTCACCGAAAACTGGGATGGTGGTAAATCTGACTCATACTCGCGAAATAGCCGAAGAGCATCCGGCGTGGTCTCCCGATGGCCGTTATCTCGCCTACATGGTCAAGCCGAGGACATCGTCGGTATTCGAGATCGATGTCTATGACACATTGATGCGCGATACCAAGCACATCACTAGCGACACACCAAAGGACAAAATGAATGTGACTCCGATCTGGTCGCGCGACGGAAGGCTGATCGTTTACACGCAAGAACAGGCTAAAGGAACGGACTCGAATGTCTTTGCCGCCGATATGGCTAGCGGAGAGTCGACTTTGCTCACTCCGCATGAAGGAGAGAAACTCTACCGGGCAAATGATTTCTCTCAACCTGCACCCGATGGACAGCTAATCCTAGTTACATCGAATGCGGAAAATGGCTACGAAAACGTCGGCGTTCTGGACATCGGTACGAACGCACCTGCGCCTGGAGCGATAACTCCCGGGCGAATCAGATGGCTAACCCACGACAAGTGGGAGATTGATGGCGGCAACTTTTCGCCAGATGGAAAGCATGTTACGTGGACGGCCAATGTCGACGGATACGTCAACATCTATCTGCACGACTTAGCTACTGGAAAAACGACTTCCCTTCCCTTGCCTAAAGGCGTGAACACATTAGGTGGTTCACAATCAGCGTTCACCCGGGATGGCTTGCGGTTGCTTTACTACCATGACGGTCCAACGTCACCGCGCGATGTTTGGGTCTATTCCCTTGCAACATCCAGATTCCATCAGGTCACGCATGCGCTGATCTCCGGAGTGCATTCCGAAGACATGGTCGAGCCATTTCTTGTGCATTATCCGAGTCGCGACCGCGAATGGACAATCTCTGCTTTCGTTTACATGACCTACAACATGGCCCGGAATAATCAGAATGCCGCGATCGTATATGTGCACGGCGGACCGAAGTCACAAACCACGGCTTCGTTCAATCGATTTATTCAGCACATCGTCAATCAGGGATATATGGTAATCGCCCCGAACTATCGCGGGTCCACCGGTTACGGCAGGGACTTCGAAGATGCGAACCTGTTCGATATGGGCGGTGGCGATTTGCAGGATGTCCTAGCCGCCGCGGATTGGATTAAGCAAACCGGGTACGTAGATCCCAAGAAAATAGCTCTGATGGGCGGCAGCTATGGCGGTTACTTGACCATGATGGGAGTGACAAAAGCGCCCGACGTTTGGGCCGCAGGCGTTCCAATTGTTCCGTTTGTAAATTACTTTACCGAAATTGAAAACGAAGATCCGGTCCTGCGCGAGATGGATCTCGCAACTATGGGCGATCCGGTGAAGAACAAAGCTCTCTTTGAAGACCGTTCTCCAATCTTTTTTGTGGACAAAATCAAGGCACCCCTGCTGTTGCTGGCAGGAGGAAACGATCCGCGATGTCCGAAAAGCGAGACGCAACAAGTTGTGGATGCCGTAACGAAACAAGGCGGCAAGGCGGAATACAAAATCTATCAGAATGAAGGACACGGTTTCGCCCGCATCGAAAACCAAATCGACGCCTACAAGCGAGTGTCAGATTTCTTGAAGGCTCACGTCCCGCCAGCCAATTGCGGCTGCTCGCTGAATGACTGAAGACAGTATCGGCTCGATAAATGGAGCGGGAGACCGGGATCGAACCGGCGACATCCAGCTTGGGAAGCTGGCGTTCTACCGCTGAACTACTCCCGCTCATCACTGCCCGAGGTCCCTCGCGGTCGCTCGGGATTTCGCCAGCGGGCTCAGACGCCCGCAAAGCGGCTCAACTTGGGAAGCTGGCGTTCTACCGCTGAACTACTCCCGCTGAAATCGGCATCAACGTGCGCCAGTTAATATTACCCCATCCCCGTGTAGAATTGGCAATTCGAGAGGCCCCTCAACGGATCAACCAATTCATGAATCTCGTCATACGTCGCTCCAAAATTCATGCGGACGGATGCTACACCACCAAACCGATCAAGAAAGGTTCAATTGTCACTGAATATACTGGACCGCGCATTACGCTGGCTGAAGCAGATGAGCTTTACGAAAACTCGCCGCGCACTTATTTATTCGGATTGACGAATGGCACTCACGTCATTGATGGAGATGGTGTTGCCGCATTCATAAATCACTCTTGCGATCCAAACTGCGAAGCCGATGAGGTTGAGGAGCGTGTCATTATTACCGCGATCGAAAACATCGCTGCGGGCGAAGAGATCACCTACGATTACAATTTGTATGATGGGGAACTTGACGATTTGTCGGCATGCTACTGCGGATGCAGAAATTGCCGCGGAAGTATGTATTCCAAAAAAGAGCTGGCTAAGCGGGCGAAGCTGAGTAAAAACGGGAAAAAGAAATAAGGAATTGACAACAAGGGTTAATCAGCTTTTAAGAATCCACTTCGAGCGCTTCGAGCCGGAGGCTTGCGGCGCGGGCAGTTTCTCGCAGAAGGGGATCTGCGTGAGTCAAACAGCCCTCCAGTTCTCGCGCCATGGATTTTATCCGGAAAGATCCAATCGCATACGCGCCGCAGGATTTCAGCCAGGGGTCTTCGCTGCACACGAGATCTTTGACCGCCTGCTCACGAGTCTCTAACTTCGAACGCACTAATTGATTCGCAAGCCGAGCGCGCTCTTTCGGCGTCACCCGCCCGTCCAACAGTGGCACAAGCGTGACCCGCAACGCGGACTTCAAAACGTTTTCCATGAACTCCAGCGCATTGTCATGCATAGATCTGTCCTTGGATTGCAGTCCTAGGTAAACCGCGTAAAAATCGACCTGGGGATGCAAAAGGCCCAAGAGTCGAAAGATCCTCTCCAACTCCTGTTTGAGTGAATCCGTCAGCGTCGCACTCACCGTATCTTCTGAGCCTCCCGGAAGTGAGATGGCTTCCATAATCTGATAGGTGCGATAGTGCCCAAGGATTTCACCTGCCAACACCGTCTCCAGCATTTGCATGTCGAGGGGGATATCCAAGTGGTCGCGGTGGAGCTTGTTCAGCGCGCAGATGACCCGGAACCGCAGGGCGGTGTCGCCTTCCATCACATTCTCCAATAACACCTGTGCAGCGGCGGGTGTTCCGATGCCGGTCAGGACCGCTGGAATCTCTCTGCGTTCTTCCGGTGGCGCGCCCGAATCTCCCAAACGGGCATTCAGAACCGGGACGATTGAATCTCCAAATGCCACGAGCGCCTGCGTTGCAGCTCCACGAAGGTCCGGGTCATGAAACTGCTTCAACAATTGCGAAATGAGAGCTTCCTTGTGAAGTTTGCCTGCGGAGTGGATTGCTTCCCGCATCACGTCCTTTGATGGATCTTCCAACAAACGCGAAAGCATGGGATCGAAGCAGTCGGGGAGATCCCCCAAGAGCCGCGCGGCTTCCTGTCTCGCTCTTTGTCCGCTTTCTCCCTCTTCGTCAGCCATTGCCTTCAATATTTGCTCGGCGGTCACCAAGTCTTGAGCTTCACCTGGCTGGGCCAAATAAGTGGCCACCGCTGAACGCAACGAGAAATCCTCAAAATCGCTCAATTCCTGAAGCAGCTGCAGTGGATCGACATGCGCGTGATGCACCAAATACAACATCGCCTGGGTCCGGACCGCGACCTCTGGGTCCTTGAGCATCTTTTCTACCGTCGGCAAAACGGTGGTGTCCCCGGATGCCGAGAGAATAACCAGCGCCTGATGCCGCACTTCGGCGGAGGGGTGCTGGAGAAGAGTCCGCACGGCTGGATGCGGAGTCTTGGCACGTTCGACAGCGTAGAAGCTCAGAGCGTAGAGAATTTCTTTGGGGTCGGAAACCTGGAGTTTGCTTGCCAACAGCTCCGACGTGGAGCGGTCCAGTGTAAGAGTTGTGGACTGCTCAGTACTTAGGCGATGCTGATTGAGCAATTCCTTGAGCGTCGCCAGATACTGTCTGCTACCCACAAGGACCGCAGTCAACCATCCCGCAATCAGAAGTAGGACTAAATAGCTCAGCTGCCGAGGTGGAACGTGAAGGTAGGTCGCGAAAATAAGCACGGCCACTCCTGCTAGGCCGTCCCCGAACCGCCATAACACTGTGTCGATAAACCACTTCGCTTGCAGCTTCACACGGTGTGGTAGCGGCAAGTAAAGCAGCTCCACGGTGGACCTATCTAGCGAGTAACGAAGGATCTGATCACCGCCTTTTAGAAAAACTAATGCGGCCAAGGTTCCCCATATCAATAAACTGGTCGAACCCAAGAACACTGTGAGAGGAAGAACGAACAACATCGTCCCGATCCCAAAGCGGCGGAGTAAGCGCGTCGTGAGCAGAAGCTGAAACAACAACCCGAGGATTCCGGCGTAGAAATAAAAATCACCGAAGAAAATTGCCAGACTGTCTTTGTGTGGGAAGTGCTCTTTGGCAATTGCCTTGAACTGCCATCCTGTAAGAGTAGTCACGAAAGAGGAGATACATATAATCCCAGCAATGGCCAGCAAATATTTCGAAGACAATATTAGTCGCAGACTGCCCTGCACATCTTTCTGGTCGGCCCGCGACGTTCCCGGCGTTCCTTCCTTCGACTCTGTAGGCCCGAAATTGCTTGTCTTCCAAGCCGCATACATAACCAGAGAGCAAATCGCGAGAAGCAGAACCATCACGAGAAGTAGACTCTCAGTGCCAAAAGCACGCACCAGCGACACGGACACATATCCTGCAAAAGTCGCACCCAAGATCGCGCCGCTCCCAACCATTCCAAATATGCGCTTTGCATCCCGGGTGGTCAGCAAGTAGTTCGCGAGCGTCCAGACCTGTGTCGGAGCCAGCACTCCGAAAATGCCAACCCAAACGTAGAAGACCGGATACAGCCAGGAGGGATGATAGAAATTTGCCAGCAGCCAGAAGATCCCGCAGTTTATCGCGAAGAATAGCTGGCTGCCGACCAGAAGGTTGCGGAGAGAAATCCGACGCGCCAGACGCAAGTAGCCAGCGACTACAAAGCCCACAAGAACGCCGCCGGCGATATCTACATAGGGGAGTTGCACTGCCCGGAAACGGGCCAGGAACAGTGCATCACGCGCTATCCTTCCGATCATGTAACTGGCGATGATCAGGAATAGAGAAGAACTTAGAAGCAGGCTACGCGCCAGATCTCCAGGTTGGATATTTAGCGCGCGCTCAATCCACCGTTTCATCAGCAAGACCTTCTTTCGAGCCCCGGCTTTTATTGCGTGGCTGCTGCTGCGGAACAGATGCTGTCGATGGGGGAGACAGTTAAGTTGCCTCCCACATCTGCTCGTTCTACTGCCCCGCCATTTTTCGGCGAAGATGCAGCGGAATCGAGGAGCAGTACCTGCTGGTCCAAATACACGGCGACGAATTTGCCGTTACCACAGATTCCCAGAGCTGAGGGATGGCCCCCGGGGTAATAACTGCTGAGCATGCCGGTGTCGATCAGGAACACTTCGTTGCCGAAGCGCGGTCTTATTCGACCACCCTTCTGTACCGTGTGCCCTACCACGATGTGTGTCGCCTGATAAGCTTCTAGAATCTTGCCTGCCTGGGGCACACCTTGTTCGTCGGTCCACCGGTCGTAGCCGCGAAACCACAGTGGCCCGTCCTCCTTCACGCTCAGCCAATCGTTAAACTTTAAGAACTCGAATATCTTTGCCTGCCGCTCATCATTGGCGGGGACGTTCGACTTGCGCTCAGCGCTGATTTCCGCCTGAAGGACGCTGGCGATTTCCTGCAAATTGAAGAATGGCAGAATTAGTTTTTCTTTCAGTAGGTATTCTTTCGAGGCATCAAATTCCCTGATTTCGTTCCGGATCTGAGTATTTATGGCATCAATCTTCATCTTGGCCACATCGGGGCTAATGCCTCCATGTAGGAAGACGATGGCATTAATTTCAGCCACCGCGGTTTTCCCCCGCAGCCACTTGCCGTATTCTCCCTGCGGACTAAATGCCTCCCGCTGCTCTATGAACCCCACCGGATGGCGTGCCATCCATTCGGCTTCTGTCATCTCCATGGGCTGAGAAAGCTCGGCAATCAAGGATCGGTGACTATCTCTCCATTTCACATACTCGTCGTAGGCAGCTTTCTGACGTTTTTCAGAATTGCCGTCGGCGAAACTGGCGTAATTCACTGGAGTGACGTAGCGCAGGTCACCCATAATATTCATCATCTCGTGATTGCCCATCAGGCTTACTACTTGACCTCCTCCTAGCACTGCTTCTTTTTCGAGAGAGATCATGAGGTCCATGACCTCGCGCGGCTTGGGTCCGCGATCGAGAAGATCCCCGACCTGGACAAAAGTTGCCTTACCGCCTGTCCAATGATTCTGTTTGTCTATAAGACCGGTACGCTGGAGAATGGCAACGAAGTCATCGAAGGCACCGTGGACATCCCCGATTGCGATGACGGTTTCTCGTGACTCGACCGGAGCTGGTCCGGCCCAAGCTGATCTCAGCGAGAGCAACATCAAAAAAATCGGAATACAAGCGCGGGGAGAAATACGGACTGGAGGACGGACCATCCTGCCTCCTATAGCCAAGCCCTGGCGGATTTGACCGTAGACACTCGACTTCCGCAAGGCTTCCTCTGTCGGAATACATCTTAGGCCGTCGGGTTGCGCGCAACAAGATGAAGACATGGACAGATGTCGCCGTAAACGGGCAAGGCCGCCCGCGTGGGCGGCCCGCACCTTGTTCATATCCAGAGCACTAGGGTGTAGGATCCTACACTAACAAAATCGTACTCGTCTAATTGGGATGTGAGAGCCGTTTGGAGCACATAGTTGCCTGCAGTTCCGCGGACTTCCCCCAAGTGCCCGTGCATATAACGTAGTCCCCGTCTTTAACCTGAGTGCGGTCAATGTCGTTGATTTTTTTGTCGGCGTGGTACTGGCTGACCCATTTCGTGGAGTCATCGTATACAACGGTTTTAGTTGTATCGGATTTTGGGTCACGAATAGTCAGGCTCGAGTTTTCCTTACTGCTTCTCACAATTCTACCCTCCACTCGCGCCGCATCCTCGCCCGAAGCCTGTTGCGCGAAAACCAGTGCGAGCTGGAACGTAAGTACCAACACGAACAGCCAAGTCAGTTGCTTCTTCAGCATGTTTTTCTCCTTATGACCGGGATCACCGGCGCGACGTGACATGAAGCAAAAACACTATACTCTGCCTTCCAAAAAAAGCAAGGTGCTTTCAAGCTTGGCTCGGTTTACTTCACTTATCGCAATTTAGTACAACACTTCGCTCTCGCCTTTTTCAGCGATCATCTTCTGGAACTGGGCCACAATCTTATCCCGCCGCTGCATGACCGCTTTTCGTTCATCTTTGCTCAGGTAGCGCTTGGTTCTTTCTTCCAGAGCGTTTGCGTCCAGCGACTTCAGTTTCTCGAACATTTCGCGAGGGCAGCGTGATAAGTCCTGAGGGTGCGCGGGATCCTTGTTGAGACGAAACGCTCGGGTAAAATCGATTCTCCAAAGCTTCCAGTCATTGGTGATGAGCACATTGGTCAGGTTGGGATCGGAATCAGATACCAACTGATCGAAGACCCGAATCCGGTACATCTGATTGTTCCATGCGTCCGTGTCTGGAGCCTTTATTTTCTGCTTGTAACGCTCTGCCTCATCCATCTTCACATCGGGCACCCACCAACTGAGCGAGCCGGTGTGGCCATTCCACCTGCGTTCGACGTATACAGGAACCATGTTATCCATGCCAACCAATGCAGCCAGCTCATAGGCTGCAATGTTGTATTTGTAGGAATCGACGAAGTTTAGTGCCAGGCCGCTGTCGAGTTCCTTCTCGGCTGCATGCTCATCGATACCCTGGAACGAAGCATCATGAGTAATGGTGCCGTCGGAGAGCGTAAGGCGCGAAGTGTGGGTGACGCCTTTTGCGGCCTCCTTACTGCCCACGATTTTAGCTGTGAGAAGGAACTGTTTGATTTGATCGTTGGTCAGTGTCGACTCGTCCGCTGCAACCACGGATAGCTGGCAGGTCAGGCACACCAAAGCAGTAAGACTCAATTCGAGCCATCGAGAGCGAAGTAAGTTCATGGAAGCTCCATTCGAGCAGGAGAACTGTACTCCTTTGTGCTGGGATGGACAAGATACGATTGTCGATGGCAGGAATTTTTTCCAGTTTGATCTTGTTTAGCGGTAACTCTGAAAAAGGGCGCGAGTGTAGGGGTGGGAAGCTTCGGAGAACATGTCTCCCGCGCTTCGACATTCAACGATCTTGCCCTGGTAAAGGACCGCAACCCGGTCACACACAGATTCGACGGCGGCAAGGTCGTGCGAAATCAAAAGAATGCTGGTTCCTGATTGCTTATTTATCTCCCGGAACAATTCGAGCGCGCCAATTTGAGTGATGGCGTCTAATGCGCTTGTAGGTTCGTCCGCTATTAGAAGATCAGGGCCGTGAAGGATTGCCATCGCAATTAGGACTCGTTGCGCCTGCCCAACGCTTATTTCTGACGGATATCGCCTAAGGAAATCCGTGGTGGGGGGTAGATCGACTCGTTGCAAAGTTTGCGCAATTTCGGTCTCGCCATCGTTGTCCTCACGATGTGCCCGCCACGCCTCTCGCAACTGTCTTCCAATGCGAAGCATCGGATTCAATGCCGACAGCGGACTCTGTAACACCAGTCCAATTTCCCGCCCGCGTACCCGCCGCATTTCCCGCTCTGAAAGCGTAAGTAAGTTCCGGCCATTAAAATAGACGGAGCCGCTGGCTGTGGCTCCCTTGGTGTCCAGCAATCTTAGAATCGCCAGGGCCAGAGTGCTTTTGCCGCATCCGCTTCCTCCGACTAGCCCGAGAATTTCCCCGCACTGCATGTTTAAAGACAAGTCGCCGAAGATTGAGGGCCTCTTGCCGTAGGCGACCGACAAGGAAAGCGAAAGGACCTGATCGAAAGCTGGAGCTGGAGCGGACACTATTTTGCCGCCCTCTCTAGGCGTAGCGACATCGTGTCGGCCTGCCAGAATGTTTGGGGGCGCAATACTACCGGTGTGACTCCCGCCAGGCTTGGAGACACGGCCGACAGAGCATTCTTGTGGACTAGATAAATGAAGGGCTCATTCTCCCAGACGATTTCCTGCACTTTGTCGAACGACTGCTTACGTTTGTTGGGGTCCATCGTGGAAGCCTGGGCGCGCGTCAAATCGTCAATTTCGGCTTCCCACGATGTTTCGGGACTCTTTTCCTTCGGATTCCACTGGTGATTTTCGGACGAGCTCAGCCAGATATTCATCTGCGAATCGGGATCGAGATCCGTATTTACCAGGCCAAGCAGACAAGCGTCGTAGTCGAATGTGCGGGTGATTCTCTCGATCAGGGCGGGGAAATCGAGCGTCACGACACTTATCTTGATGCCAATTCCCTCCATGTCCTGTTGAATCATGGTTGCCATTCGCTCGCGAGTTTTGTTGCCGGAGTTGGTGACGATCGAAAATTCAACGGGATGCCCGGAATGATCACGCAGAACTCCTGAATCAAGCCGGAAGCCTTCGCCTGAGAGAACCTTCAAAGCCGCTGCTCGATCGAATGGATGAGGCCGCAATTTTGCGTTAAACCAAAATTGATTTGCCGGAGATACAGGTCCCGCAGCCGGAGTAGCGTGATTGTTGAAGACGATTCGGACTAAATCCTGACGATTGATGGCGGAAGAAATCGCCCGCCTGAAGTTTGTGGACTTGAACCATTCCCGTTTATAGGAAGGAATGGGCGACACGGCAACCTGATTGAACCACATCTCCTCAGAATCCATGGATGGGCCGGCATCATGCGCCGATTGCGGGGACTGCGAGACCAAACGGTCAAAATACTCGCTGTCTAGAGCATTTACTAGATGGATTTCGCCGCGCCGGAAACGCATCATTTCAAGATCGCGGTTTTGTTGGATGTCCAGTCGCACCGAATCCAAATAAGGCAGGCGTTTCCCCGATGCGTCGGTTTTCCAATAATTCAGATTGCGTTTCAGAATGACGTGGGATCCGGGCACATACTCCGCAACCATGAAAGGCCCGAGAACTGCTTTCTCCTTTAATGGAGAATGGGCGGACATGATCGCCACCTGATCGAAAAGCTTATCCAGACCGGCGATTGGCGCTGGGAAGGTAATGGATACTTTGTTTTTGGCTAGGACTTTGGTCACTACTTCGCCGGTTCCTGACCGGAACGAATCGCCAGTCGAGGAATGTAGAGCGGGGTCCATGAGTTGTTTCATGGTGAAAATAACGTCATCTGCAGTAAAGGATGTACCGTCGGAAAACGCAACTCCTTCGCGGAGGGTAAACGTAATACCCCGGCCATCTTTGGAAACCTTCCACTCGGTAGCCAGATTTGGTTCCAATTGCTGCGTACTTCGGTTCAGGCGAACTAGCACTCCGCCGGTCAAATATCGAATGGTATCGGAGGCATCGTCATCCACGAGAACGGGATTAAAGGTTTTCGGTTCCGCGTGCAGACAGAAACGGAGCTCTCCGCCGAATTGAGCGAAGCCACTGAAAGAGCACATCAGGCAGAAAATAACTAAAGTCAAAGAACGCAAATAAATTCTCATGCCATCACCTCATCATGACTAAGCAAAGCTTGAAAGCCCCAAACCACCAGCATTAGCAACACCAGCGGGGCCAGACGCCACGGTTGCGCGGATAAATTGTCATAGTTTTCCAGTTCTCTGAGCAGGCTGCCCCACGATGGCAGCGGCTCGGCAACGCCCAGCCCAAGCATTGTCAGATTTGCTTCGGCTAGGATGAAGGCCGGTATCGACACTAGAAATTGAGCCCAAAGTATCGGCTTGAGATTGGGCATGACGTGCACCGCCAGAGTGCGCCAGGGGACACACCCGCAAGCTCTAGCAGTTGTGATGAAATCAGAAGTACGGAGTACCCGCACGCCTGCGTATACCACCCGAGCCGAAGCTGCCCAGCCTAGAAATCCGAGAAGCGCAAATGTTACGGTCACGGAAGTCATCGGAGACACGTCTAGAGGCAATGTCGCGCGAACAGTAATCAGTAGAAAAAACCAGGGCAGCGACAGGAAAAGGTCGATGGCACCCATTATGATGCGGGCTAATATCCCGCCTGAATAACCAGCGATGGTCCCTAATGCCGCTGCCAGACAGGTGGAAAGTAATGCAGCTGCCGGGGCCAGAAGCAGGGATACACGTCCTCCATACAACAATCGAGAAAAACGGTCCCGCCCTAGATCATCGGTGCCAAGCAGAAAGTGCTTGGAAGGAGCCGCATTGGGCGCTTCTCGAAACTGTTTCGCATAATTTGCTGGCGCGACAAATTGCGCGCACATGCACACAGTCACCAAGCCCAGGATGACAAACCAAGCGATTTTGCGATCCACTCTCATTTGGATACTGGCGTCATTGCCTCATTGACGGCATCGGCTGCGGTGTTAGCCAGGAACGTCACAACAGTGACAAGCATCGTAAGCGTAACCAGCAGTGGAAGATCGCGGCCCAAGGCCGCCTGCAGGGCCAGTTGACCGATACCGGGCGAGTCACAAATAAATTCGACTGGGATCAATGCCCCAAATGCCATGCTGATCGAAACCGCAACCAGGCCGATTATCTGGGGGGCTGCCGCCGGCAGTACATGCCAGAGCAGTAGTGAGGGAGTGCCGATTCCGCGGGCGCGAGCCGCCATAACATGCATTTTGCGGAAGCTACGCTCTAGAATATTTCGGGTGTACCGATATAGCGACGGCGCAAGAATCAGTATTAGGGCAATCCCCGTCCCGCGTCCCGTACTAGCCGCCCAAAGAGCAACCATGGCTGCAGGAGTTGCCATAAGACATCCCACGACTAATGATGAAAGAGAATCAAGGCTTCGATTTCGCTTGCCGGTAATTAATATCGCGCCTGTCAGCACCAATATCCACGCTCCTGGCAAAGCCAAAGCCAGTGACCGCAAACTCACATTTGAACGCTCTCGCATAAGTTCGCTGATGGGTCGCTGAAATGTCTCGGACGTTCCGAACTGTCCGCGGAGCATGTTGTGAATGTACTGAGCGTAAAACTTTGGCAAAGATCGGCTGGCGGAGTGCGAGTCACGAATTGCGGCAATGCTGGCTGAATTCAATCGGCTGTCAAGCTCGCGTTCGTCGATGCCGAAGCCGGGAGAAAAGCGCACCAGGGTGGCACAAAGGATTCCACCCGCGAGCACAATCAGCGCCAGCGCAGCCATCCTCCGCAATAAGTGTTGCAAGATACAGAGCCAGTCAGTTCGCACTGTCGCCGGCTCCCGCAGCCTTTGCGACTTGGACATCGTCAGAAGCCGCATGGTGCAATCTCTTGATGCCGTACATCGCCCGATCTGCCTCGGCCAGGAGCTGTTCGGCCTCTGTAGCATTCTCCGGATAAAACGCACAACCGATGCTGACTGAAAGCATTTCGTCCCCACACACATTTCGCCCCGCTTCGCGGACGATGTTTTCCAGCCGGTGCACCATTTCTGCGGCCGTGTAGGCATCCAGGCCCGGTGCCACGATGACGAACTCGTCGCCCCCCATGCGAGCTGCGTAGTCGTACTCGCGACAGCAGTCCTTTAGAGCAGCAGCAAACATCTGTAGAACGCGATTTCCTTGAAGATGTCCAAAACGATCGTTGACTTGTTTGAACCCATCAAGGTCGCAGAGCAATACCGCGATTGGTGAGCTCGAACGCCTGCAACGGGCAATTTCCCGGTCAAGATAGAGAAACAGCGATCGCGCATTGGGCAGTCCGGTTAAGTAATCGGTAGTGGCTGAATCTTCCGCGAGACGATATTTCAATGCGTTCTCGATCGTGAATCCAAGTTTGGAACTCACCACTAGCAGGATGCGAAGATGATCCTGAGTAAAAGCGTCCTGGTCAGATCTATACAGGGCCAGAGTCGCAACCACTTCCGAGACGCCTTCGAGCGGCACCGCAAGAGCGGAACGAAGCGTGCTGTATTTCGTAGGATCATTGAGATAACCGGGTTCCACCGACGGATTCCCATTGAGAATCGGTTTGTTATTTTGCGCTACCCACCCTGACAAGCCCTGACCGAGTGGAATTTTCAAGGAAGAAAATAAGCGGAAATTGTCGCCGCTCACAAACTCTGGCACCAGTTGTTCATCGCGCTTGATATAAACAGCCATCGAATCATGAGGCACCAGCCGCTTCAGGCGGACAGAAAGCATTGAGAGAGTGTCGTCCAGGCTCAACGAAGTGCCCAGATCATGACTAAGCTCGAAGAGCATTTGGGCCTCTTGCCGCGCGGCAGCAATGCTTGAGAGGTAGTCGTGGTGTTCCGCCGGTAGCGCAGCCGCAAGCGTCTCCGATTCCGCGAAACCTGCAGCCGGTGCTATTCCGCGCTCAACTTTTAGGTCCGTCGACAATCGCACCGCAGAGGATGGTGGGTTTTCATGCGCGAGTCTCTCCAATTCCACATACCGCTCTTGCAAAATCTTCACGACTTGCGGATCGAAGCTTTTTCCGGCTTCATCTACTACTTTTGCCATGGCTTCATCCAACGGCAACGCGCGACGGTATTGGCGGTCGGAAGCCAAGGCATCAAGGCAATCTACGGCGGCGAGTATGCGAGCGCCGACTGGTATTTCCAGTCCCTTTAAGCCGCTCGGATATCCGCTCCCGTCCCACTTCTCGTGATGGGAATGAACGATCGGTACAACTGGATATGGAAACTGCACCTGTTCCAGAATCTCAGCGCCGATGATGGGATGAATCTTCATTTTCTCGAATTCTTCAGGAGTCAGTTTTCCCGGCTTCGAGATGATGTGCTCAGGAACCGCCAACTTCCCGATGTCATGCAAAAGAGACGCGGCGCGTAACGCCTCCGTCTCGTCATGGCTCAAACCAAGGCTCTTAGCCAGTTCCACGGCATAAATACGAACTCGCTGTAGATGCTGGTGCGTGGTTTGATCCTTGGCCTCAATCGCCAGCGCCAAAGCTTCAATGGTCCGGAGGTGCAGACTGGACATTTGCTCGGCATGGAGCTTCTCGTACTCCAGTTTGCCCAGATACAGGCGGTAGGAACGGTAGATCAGATAAACCGCGGGGACTACCAAGAGTGCGGCTTGCCAGCCGATTTGCCGGTCCAGGAAGTGCATGACGCCGGCGATCGCAGCACCTACGAGATAGTAGGGGAAAGACCAAAAATAGCAATTGGCCCACACCTGCCGAACCGTCTTGTTCTCTGTCAACGAAATGACAACGGCCATGGCCAAGGTGTTGAACACAAAGTATGTAACCGCGGAGATAATTAACGCCAGGGGTTGCGTCCCATGGAAGACGAAAATCGTCATTCCCCTGTAGACGCCATACGCCGCAGCCGTTGCTACGGTCAATTGCGAAAGGTTGAAGACGACCTGGATCGGCTTCAAAGGTTTGGAGGATTTCCAATAGCACTGGACGAGCACCGAGCCGAATCCCAGAAACAACGTTTCCGCGAAGCTCATCTCCAAAACGCCCAGCAGGATGAACAAGAAGTTCACCGACATCGTCCCGTCAATGCCCGGTAGGGTGACCTTAAGGGACGAAGCGATCAGTGCCACGACGAAGTAGCACAAAAACTGCAATGGGTCGGTCGAATGCAAATGGGTGAATGCGATCCCGAAGCATCCGATGGCCAAAAACGCAGTTAGGCACACGAATAGTCTTGCGCCTGATTCACGCTGCATACCTCCAGTTTTGCCGAATCGGGTTCTAAATACCCGTCCAAAATCATGCCTACAGTTACTTCGGTGTGCTGCTCCGATGGTGCAGGTTTTTCAAGACTTCGGAGGCACAGTTCCGAGGCAAGCACTTATTGAGACAAGTTGTCCATAGGGCGGCCAGATGGACAGGTTGTCCGCATTTTCCGTCACAGGAAGAAAAGAATCCCTTTTTCCCCAATGGTTTACGGACCTACCGGTTTGGAGGTCACGCTGCATTGAAAAGGCAGCCAATCGTTGCATTGGGGAGGACCAGCTTGAACCGAATCTCGCTAGTCGCGACATCGTCGAATGTCAGCACTAAGGGGCTTCACGTCGCTCTGGCGCTTTGGTTAGCCCTCAGTTGTGTTGGTGCCGCTGGTCAAAACAACTCACCTGGCGGCAAAAACCATTCGCGGAAGCTGTCCGCAGACTTTGATCGCAACGGTAAACCTGATTCCCTGCTCGATGTTATTGTGCAGTTTACCGTTACGCCGCAGGCGAAGCATTATGCGATGATGACGGCCCGGGGAGCGTCGACGAAAGCCCGGCTTCACAGCATCAATGCCGCTGCCTTTAAGATTCCGGCCTCAGCTCTGGCTGAATTGGAAGCTGATCCGGACGTAGCCTTTGTTTCTCCCGACCGTCACGTTCAGCAAACCTCAACTGAAACAGATTTCTACGACCAAGCTGTTGAAGCTCCGTACGCCTGGTCGGCGGGCCTTGACGGAAATGGTATTGGAGTGGCGGTGATCGATAGCGGAGTCACTGACAACGGAGATCTTTCCGGCGATAGCGGCGGCTCGCGTGTGGTCTATAGCCAAAATTTCTCGACCGACGGCGTAAACAACGCTTTTGGACATGGCAGTCACGTCGCGGGAATTATCGCGGGAAATGGCGCCAACTCAACTGGGCCGGGATACTTCAAGACATTTATGGGAATTGCTCCGGAGGCAGATATTGTCAGCTTTCGGGTCTTGGACGGCAACGGTGTTGGCCTCGATAGCGATGTGATCGCGGCCATTCAGCAGGCTATTGTTTTGAAGAACACCTACAACATTCGAGTAATTAATCTCTCACTCGGGCGGCCGGTTACGGAAAGTTACAAACTCGATCCACTTTGCCAAGCCGTCGAAGCCGCCTGGAAGGCAGGAATCGTAGTGGTTGTAGCGGCAGGAAACGGCGGCCGGGACAATACGTGGAAGACTTCTGGCTATGGAACGATCATGGCGCCGGGAAATGATCCTTACGTAATCACGGTTGGAGCCATGAAACCGATGGGAACGCCGGATCGCGCAGACGACCAGATTGCAAGTTATAGCTCAAAGGGTCCCACTTTGGTGGACCACCTTGTGAAGCCCGACCTGGTCGCACCCGGCAATTTGACTATCTCCACGCTGGCTTCAACCAGTGCCACCCTGTATAGCCTGTTTCCGCACAACGTTGTTCCCATGAACGCGTACAGCTACAGCGGTGGGAGCGCTCCGTCAACGAAATATTTCACGCTCAGTGGAACTAGCATGGCAACTGCCGTGGTCAGCGGCGCAAGCGTGCTTTTGCTTCAGCAAGATTCGGCCCTCACACCGGATCAGGTTAAAGCGCGGTTGATGAAAACTGCATACAAAACGTTCCCGCGATACACCCGCGCAAGCGACCCGCTGACAGGCCACAAGTACACGAGCCAATACGACATCTTTACGGTCGGCGCTGGTTATTTGGATATCCAAGCTGCATTGTCGAACCACGACATTGCGCCCGCTACGGCTGGCAGCGCGATGTCCCCGGCAGTGGCTAAGGATTCGAGTGGGAACATCTACCTGGTGCAGAGCAAGTCAATAATCTGGGGAAGCTCGGTCTTGTGGGGCAGTTCAGTGGTGTGGGGAACGTCAGTGATTTGGGGAGGTAGCGTAGCCGGAGAATCTGTTCTATGGGGATCCTCGGTCGTTTGGGGTTCCAGCGCAGATAAGGGGTACAGCGTACTCTGGGGCAGCTCAGTCGTGTGGGGTTCGTCCGGTTCCATGGGCGAAGACACATCCAGCATTACTTTGTTCGGAGAAAATTAGAGATATTTCCAGCGTGCAGTGACAATCGAAGTCGCTGTTCCTACGCAGGCTAGACGCCCCGGGTCCAGCCCTCTTCACTTCTTTTTTTCTCGATCCACTCATCAATCAACTGTTGGGTCTTGCGGGGAACACTTACGAAACGAATTCCGGCGTTGCCTTGAGCATCTGCCCAAGTGAGTTTGCCTTTAAGCTTCATCTTTGGGTCTGAATCGATAAAGTTGAGTTCCAAATCCACAATTCCGCCAAAATTCTGCGGTTCTTCCATTTTTCGCACTCCGATTCCGGTGGAACTGATATTCACCGATTCCGCGCGGGCTTCCTCCCCAGCGGAAGAGCGGATCAGAACCGGTTGATCAATGGCAGCACGGAAATAACGATATTGTTCGAGGTTTAAAAACCCAAGGCTCCCGCCGGTCCGTATTGAAGTTCCCTCAAGCTGATAGGCCTTAATCTTCCGCGATAACGTGCGCCGGGAAATTCCAAGGGCATCGGCGGCGGCAGCTTGATGGCCTCCATTTTCTTTGAGAGCTCGTTCGATCATAACGCGTTCCATGGAATCTAAATCACCACTGGGAATTTCCTCTCCCGGCAGGTCTGCAATGTCTGTCTGCAGATTTTTCGGCAGATCTTGCGGATGGATCGTTTTAGAGGTGGGCTCCAGCAGTGCCGCCACGCTAACGACCAGGTTTTTAAGCTCCCTAATATTTCCGGGCCAGGAGTAAGAGCGCAGGATTTGCGAGGCCTCAACGCTGATTTCAGTGCCCGGCCGGCAGCTTTCCAGAACCTGCTGAGATATCTCTTCAATGTCTTCTACTCGTTCGCGGAGAGGCGGCACGAGTAACTGAATCTGGCTCAGGCGGAAGAAAAGGTCGGAGCGAAATTTCCCATCGTCGGCGGCCGCACGCAAATCGCGATTGGTCGCTGCGATAACGCGAACGTCAACCGGAATCTTTTTTGTACCGCCAAGCCGGTAGTAGGGGACGTGATCCAACACCCGGAGCAGTTTTCCCTGAACACGGAGATCAAGTTCGCCAATCTCATCCAGAAAAAGAGTGCCGCCGTTTGCCAATTCGAATAGTCCAGCCTTAGCGCTGTCCGCGCCGCTGAACGCGCCTTTTTCGTGGCCGAACAGTTCGCTTTCAATCAGATGCTCGGGAAGAGCGGCGCAGTTAATATCGATCCAGGGTTTGTGGCCGCGTTGCGAAAGAAGATGAACAGCGCGCGCGACGAACTCTTTGCCGGTTCCGGTTTCTCCCTGAATCAGCACGGCGGCGGGACTGCTGGCGACCCTCTCGACCAGCCGCATGAGTGCCTTAGCAGGCTCGCTGCGAATGACAGCCTTCGCTCCCCCCGGAAGCACAAGAATGCCAGAATGCTGCAGCGTTGGTGAAGCCATAGGTGTTAAGTGCCGCCAAGAAATTCGCGGCCAGACTTAACATGAAGAGAAATCCGCCTCACCACAAGTTACTGCCGTAACAAAGGACGTCAAAAAAAATGTTCAGCCCGGGTAAGCTCCGGCGATGTATCCCTCAAGCTCCTGAATAGTCTGAGCTTGGCCGGTTATGATCCACTTCACCAGATCGCCAATCGATACGATTCCTACGACCGCTTCCCCCTCCAGAATCGGCAAATGGCGCAGGCGATGATTGGTCATAATGTTCATGCATTCATCCACTGTGTGCTGCCGGGTCACAAAAACGACCGGCGTGGTCATGATCTCCCGAACCTCTGTCTCTTTCGACGAGAGACCCTTGAGGATCACTTTGCGGGCATAATCGCGCTCCGACAAAATGCCGATCAGCTTGCCTTGCGACAGGACAAGCAGAGCGCCGACGCTCTCGTCGGCCATCTTCTGAATAGCCTCATAAACAGATTGGTTAGGATTTACCGACAGGACTCTCGCTGAACCTTTTCCCTTTAAAACCCTATCAACGGCGTCACTAAGTTTCATGGGACACCTGCTTAGCCCGACATGGTAGCACTTATGCAGGCCGCTGGCAGTGCTTATTGACAGGTCTTCGTTCCAAAGGCGAAGGCTACTGGTAACTTGTTACACAGGGCAGCGAAGGAGTGGTTTGCCCTCCCTGTTCCTGGTCGATGACTGATTCCGCGTTCAGCACAAACCTGTTTCCCTGTCTCACGTAATACTTCCAGTCGTACAAACCGACTCCGTATCCAAGACTGAACACTTCTTTGTATTGGCAGGCTCGGTAATATTGGTCGCAGGTGTACTCATAGGTGAAGTATCTAGTCTGCACCGGACCAATACTGCCCACATTGACTACCGTCGGTATTGACGTAAAGTTGATTACGTTGCCCAGAGGCTGGCTTTGGGTCGGCTGGCATTGGGAGAACGATTGGTAGACTGTGTTTGTGGCCGGAACTTTTATAGTTGGGCCAGCCTTCCCGACGCGAACGCAGCGTCGGGTCATGGGAAGGTCATAGTCGAAGCGCTTAAATGTTGTCGGATCCGTCCAGCTTAGCTCGGTTGTCCGATCGTAAACATATTGATTGTCGAACGTTTTGATATCCCAGGGATAACCTACCGGACTCTTAGTCCATACGAAGTAACCAGAAGCCGCGTAGTTATTAGTCCCATCATCAGGGAAGATTGAGGTATAGATCGGATTTGCATTTCCCGGAGCCATAAAGCTGTCGACTCGAGCCGGGTATACCATCACAAAATAATTCATCATGTCCTCGTAGCCGGCGGGACAGCTGAATGTGCTTTGAGCCTGGCCGAGAACTGGATATGCAAGGGCGAAGAACGCGATGATTGCAAACTTCAAGAGAGTCTCCTGCGGAACCCTGGCAAGGTCACGCTTTAATGAAATTGATAATCTTAGGCTGAACACCCAAAAGGGGCGGGATGCCCGGACTCTTAGACACGAATCCGCTCTCTCACATTAAGTCTCAAGCAAGACACGAGCGCACAAGCCAAGGGGAGGGCTTGCTTGGACTTCACTTATTGAGACCGCTTTTCTGGGATGATTCTAGGTCGAACTTGTCGGCCATACTGCCACAGGCTTGTCACCAATTGCAAGCAAAATTGCTGAAATATTTCGCTGCATGGTGTCGCCCCCGCGTCTGAGACCTCGGCTTTCTCGTGGTGTTCTCGTCCATCCGGTATGATCCGAACGATGTTTTCCAAACGCATGTTTTCTAGACGTACCGATTGGGCGCTCAATCCAAATCGCTTGACAGAGGCCCAACGGGAACTTCGTGCTGCGGGAACCGAAGTGCTCGATCTCACCGTTTCAAATCCCGCACGTGCCGGAATAGCCTACGATTCCGAAACTATTTTGCATTCGCTGCGAAATCGCGGCGCCATGGATTACGATCCTCAGCCAAAAGGAATGTTAACTGCGCGGAAATTGGTCGCCGACTATTACCAAAAAGATCATCTTTGCACCGTCGATCCGGAATCGATTGTATTGACGACAAGCACGAGCGAAGGCTACTCATATGTACTTCGGCTGTTGTGCAATTCTGGCGATGAGATTCTGGTTCCCAAACCCAGTTATCCCCTGTTCGAATTTCTAGCGGACCTTCAAGATGTGAAACTGGTTCCCTATCAATTGATTTATGACCACGGCTGGCAGATTGATTTTCATTCGCTTGTGCAAGGTGTCAACGAGCGCACGCGAGCCATCGTGGTTGTGCATCCAAATAATCCCACGGGATCGTTTGTGAGGCAGATGGAGCGCGCCGAACTCGATCAATTCTGCCGTGATAACGACCTTTCGCTAATTGTGGATGAAGTGTTTCTGGACTATGCCCATGATCACATTCGCCGGGACACATTTGTGTCAAATCAGGAGGTTTTAACATTCACTCTTAGCGGTTTATCGAAAATATCTGGACTGCCCCAAATGAAGTTGGCATGGATAGTGACAACTGGACGTCCCGACAATGTTATCGCCGCGCTGAACCGCCTGGAGATTATCGCCGATACCTACCTATCCGTGAATGCGCCGATCCAGTTAGCATTGCCGGTTCTCCTCGAGGAGCGGAAAAGCATTCAACCTCAGTTGCTCGAACGTGTGCGCGACAACTTGCAGGAACTGGACCAGGAACTGGGCAAGCAGAAAACTTGCACTAGACTCGACGTGGAAGGCGGATGGTACGTGGTGATCCGTGTTCCTGCCGTGCAATCGGACGAGGATCTAGCAATCACAATTCTGCGTGAGGCTTTCGTATCAATCTATCCAGGGCACTTCTATGACTTCCCTACGGACGGATATTTGGTTGCAAGTCTTATCACCCAACCTGGTGACTTCCGTGAGGGTATGGTCCGGGTTCTTGACCTTCTATATCGTTAGAAAGAGGTCTAACAGCAGGACGGCGAAAGCAAACTTTGAGCTAGTGTTTAACAAGAAACGGATTGCTCTCCCGCTCTTCGCCAATTGTTGTCAGCGGGCCGTGTCCCGGAACGACGACAGTTTCATCCGGCAATGCGAGGACGGTTTCCTGGAGAGAATTCATGATCTTTTGCATTGATCCGCCGGGAAGATCGGTTCGCCCGATGCTTCCCGCGAACAACGTATCCCCGGCGATCAGCTTCTTCTCAGTCGCAAAATAAAGGCAGATGCTTCCCTCAGTGTGTCCCGGAGTGTGCAGAACGTTCGCGGAGAGCGACCCGGCATTCACCGTGTCGGACGGACCAATGCTTTGATCGATCTTGACTTCTCCGGGTGAAGCCATTCCAACCCATGTCGCCTGGAGATCCAGCAATTTCAGCAAAGCCAAGTCGTTTTGGTTGAGAAGGATTGGAGCGCCGGTGGCGGCGCGGAGCTTCATAGCTCCGCCAACGTGATCAATGTGAGCGTGAGTGATAACGATTTGCTTAACCTGAAGATTGTGCCTGCGGACTATTTCCAGAACATCCTCGACATCGTCGCCGGGATCGATCACCATCGCTTCATGGCTGATCTCATCCCCAATGACCGAGCAATTGCACTGCAGCGGACCGACGGGAAGAATTTCGTGGATCATGAACGCTGTTTTTAGAAGCTGGCAATTAACTGACCGCTGAATGCTGAGTGCTGACCTTACTGTTTAGGCGCTGGCGCCTGGGCCGGTTTGGCTGGAGCTGACTTGGTTTGCGAAGTCTTCGTATCTTGCAAGACCGAGTGCGGACCAGCATGCCGCGATGCGGCGATAGAAAGCGTGACCGAGGTAAACATGAAGATAACCGCTGACCAGGTTGTCGCCTTTGATAGCGCGGTTGCAGCACCTCTCGGCCCGAAGGCAGTCTGGCTTCCCATTCCGCCGAATGCCGCCGCCACGTCGCCGCTCTTACCACTCTGCAGCAACACTACAATGATAAGGAACAACGAAACTATGACGTGGATAATCGTGATAAGTACAATCATGCGCTACGAACTTCCTTCCGGCGTTTAGCCGTTAATTTTGTTTGGTGCGGAAGGGGGGATTTGAACCCCCACGCCTTTCGGCGCCACCCCCTCAAGATGGTGTGTCTGCCAGTTCCACCACTTCCGCTAATTGTAAATTACATCTAGTCAATAACTTGCAAGTTCGGAGGCTGAGGACTCTCTGAGCTGCACCGGTTTTTCCAAGGGCCTTTTGCATTCTACACGAGTCTCCCGGCGGCAGCAGCCTCTCAACATGGCTCCGGGCCTCTCGACCAAATCCTCCGGTGCGGGCACGTGCAATCCGTGAAGCGTTCTCAAATGTTGTTGCATCTCAGTACAGTTAGAACCGAGAAGTTAGATGAGATCTCAACACGGTTAGAACAGAACGGTTAGGACATCACTACAACGTCGCCAGAAAACCTGTCTGACGTCATCGCAGGAGACTCCGCTAAACGGATCGCCGAATCGATCGACCGAGAAGGATTCGGCACGAAGGAGAAATAAAAGGAGAAATCAGAAGAAACGGAACCAGGAGAGACTGAGTCCGTCGCATATTGGTGAAATGTTTTTCTCGGTTCCATTGACATAAAAGATCTCAACTAGAAAGGCTTGGGGAGGATCAATATGGCAACCGCACCGAAATTCCGCATAGATGTCGACATCCACAATCTCTTAATGCAGTCCGCTCCAGCGCTGGTTAGGCTTCCCGAGCCAAAAGGCTTGAGGCTTCCGGAACCAGTATTCCCTCAGTATCCAAAAAAACTATCCGATCCGGGACCGGCAGTTCCCCTGGAGAAACGCCATTGGAACGCGCCGCTGGTCCATCGCGCGATGCGCGGCTGGCTGTATCCCTATATTCGATCGCGCGTGCTGCCTGGGGACTTTCACCCCATTACTGCGTACTTATTCGTTGAATACAAATGCAATCTCGATTGCTGGTACTGCTGGGCCTACAACAACAAGGTCAAAGGGATGACCGAGGATATTGCCCGCCGTTCGATTGACTGGCTCTATGATCACGGGTGCCGCGTGCTGGCGCTGATGGGCGGCGAGCCGCTGCTGCGTCCGCAATTCGTGCACAAGGTGGTTAACTACGCGGCAAAGAAGGGATTCTGGATCTACATCGCGACCAACGGCCGCCTCCTTCGTCCCGAAGTGGCGGATCGTTTGGGGGATGCGGGAGCTGCAGTCTTCAATTTCGCCGTCGATTCGTGGGACGAGAAACCTAGTTTGCCAAAGGCGCTTGTGCCGGTGCGCAAACACCTTGAGCATCTGTTGAAGAAGCAGTACGTGTATGGCTACATGGTGTTCTTCAACATGAATATCTGTCGGAACAACACGCAGGACATCAGGCAACTTACCGAGTACGCGCGGGACAACCGCATCGCGACCGATTATCACATCAACGAAACGCCGATGCTCGAGCAGGACGAGCATTTCAAACATCTCAGTGACAATCCAACCTACATTCGCCCTGACGATTGGCCAGAGATCGATTCGCTGGTGGACTGGCTGATCGAAAAAAATAAAGCTGGATACCAGATGGTGAATTCCGTGCAGCGCCTACAGGAGATCAAGGCTTTTATTCGCATGGCGAGTGGCTCGGACTTGAAACGGCTCGGATGGAACGGCGACGGAACGGGAACGAATGGGGACATCGCCAAACAACTCGCCGGAACCCCTGGCTTCACCCAGGACGCAAACGGCGAATTGCATTTTGCGGAATGGAATTGCCGCGCGGGACAGAACAACGTCATTGTGCGAACCGACGGCACCGTAGCGCCCTGTTTTCCCATGTACGGCTCAAACTACGATTGGGGAAACATCGATGAGCATAAGTTCGAATCAGGGCAGTTGGCTACGATGAAGAAGACCTGCCAGCAGCACTGCTTCTCAACGCTTAATCACAATCTAGCCTATTGCTACAACGATGCTCGCGTCATCAAGTTCGTTTGGACAAACCTGGTAACGAACCGGATGAACGGGGGCGCTCGAAGTTTCGAGGATTGAGAGGAGGTGTTTGGTCGTTGCGGGCTAGGGCTGTGACAGCGTTGCGACGTTGCGAGTTGATGTCGGCGCTCCGGGAACAGTTTGTGCCTGTAAATACCTTTTAGCGGCGGCTTTCCGACGCCATTTTTCAGATTCTTCGGCATTCGGCGGCACGCCATCGCCGTCACGGAAGCGGAGGCTAAGATTGTATTCGGCAGCGGCATCCCCTCCGCTTGCCGCTTCGGAGACCCAATGTGCTGCCTTTGCGCAGTCTTGGGGCACGCCGTGTCCGGTTTCGTACGCCATTCCTAACGTGAATGCGGCCGAGTCATCGCCGTAACGGGCTTGGCGTAGTAATCCGGGAATCTCGAAGCGGCTCAGATCTCGCAGCGCGCTTGCGGTAGCAGAATCGGTCACCCGCTTGTGACTCGTATCCAGAACGGGATCCTTCGCTGGGATTTGGCTTGCGTGCGCGGTGGTTATTGCGGGTGTTTCTCCCGTCGTCTGATCCTTAGGTACGCGTACTGTCGGTACGCGTACTGTCGGGATCAGAAAGAGAAGGACCGCCAGCAGTGCCGTGGCCGCGCCAACACGCGTTCCAATGGCCATCAACGGCGCTGAATCAAGCCATAATTTCGCCTGTCGCCTGTGGTATTCAAAACGATGCGTGACATCGGCGACGGCGCCGACAAACCGATTCTGTGTGAGCCGACTATGCCGATCCCAGTTAGCCTTGTATCTGCGATATTCAAACCGACGCGTGACATTGGCGACCACCGCGAGAAACCGCTTTTGCGCCAAGCGATAATAACGATCCCAAGATAGTTGACGTTGAGGAGACAGAGCGCTACTGTTTTTCGGAAGACCACTTGCCGACGGTGACTGAGGTTTGACCGAGGAAGGTTCAACAGAGGAACCGCATGCTTCCGCAGCTTTAGCTAAGTCAACTTCCAAGTGTTCGATCGGCCGAGCAATGATTTGGGAAGTTACGATCTGAGGGGCTTGGTCGAACCCAACGTTGAGTGGCACAGAGCCTGATTGCTCCGCTGGTGCAACCTGATCCGGTGCAGTCTCAGCTCCCGAAATCTCATTCGGCGTCTTTGGCAGGATACTGTGATTTGGATTCGAGACTAGTGCCGCCTCTAGCGCCAGCAAGGTCTCCTGGATCAGTTCAGGTGAATCGTCGAACGAATTCAGGGGCTCGTCAGCCTGGGAAGCCGGCTGGGGATCTTCCAGTTCTCCGCTGGCGTCTGCCGCGAAAGTCTTTTCGCCTGGTACGCCGGAAGTCTCAATACCCCGCAGGGAAGGATCGCCTACGACTTCAGTCTCCAAGGGGGCAAGCCTAGGGACTCGTCCCTGCCTCGATTGTCTTGACTCAACCAGGCCCGCGAGACTAGGAACAACCGCACCAATCACATTCAGCACTACTGCGCGTTCCAGACTGACCTGGTGTCTGAGTCTTGCATTTGCATCCTTGTCCACCGCCTGGGCTAACAGACCAGTAAGCAAACGCAGCTTAGTCAGGTCGCTCGAGCTGAAGCAATTTTCATTCTCGGAAAATACCGCGAGAGCTCCGGCGATGCGAGGTCCCTGATAAATAGGAGCAACTAGCAAGGAACCGAAGGCGAAAGCCTCCGCTTCGTCTGAAGGTGGGTTCTCGGCATTTGCAAGTCTCAACAGGACCGCATTTCGCAGGCTTTCGTCATTGGACGCAGTACCAGCGCCGGCGCGGTAAACCAACGAATCCCCCGCGAATAACCACACTCCAGCGCCCTGCGCTGGCACCAATTCGATCGCCAGATCGGAGATGCGAAACAGGGCCAACTCGGGAGCTAGCGTTCCGGTTTGGATTGCCTCTTGTGCGTTAGCCAGGCCCGCGAAGTGCGCTGTATCGTCACTGCGGGGGTCCAAGGAAAGTGCACGCTTTTGAAGCTGCTGCAGAAGAGAAATGGCGACGAGGATCTGCTCCAGGGGGTCCCGACCGGCGCTAAGCCCTTGTTCCATATCGTTCTACCAAAATCTGCCACTTGCTTTGCACAACCAGCGCTTTAAGTCAGCTCAAACTCAGCACACGGAGTGCCAAAAAGATTGGATTTGGTCCCGTAGGGATCCGGTTCATTAGATGCCACAACCCGGCGATAGGCGAAAACCTTTGCCGGTAGCGGGTTTCAAGGCAATAAAACATATACCGCGCTGCGGGCTATTTGTCTATGGGGAGCAAATTTCGGAAGACTGAAGGGATTTCAGGGGCCCGCTAGTGGCAATGAAATTAAGGAGCTTACACAGCAACCGTAACCGAAGTCTCGGTGCGGGTAACTGGGCGGTAGAGCGTATCTCGCTCGATAGGCTCGCGGCCGGCTTCTCGAATTAGACGGACGAGGTCCTGGCGGCGCATTCCTTGCGGAGTCATAGCACCGGCATCGTGATAAATCTTTTCTTCCACGACGGTTCCATCGATATCGTCGGCTCCAAAACGAAGAGCGATTTGGGCAATCTTCGGAGTCATCATCTGCCAGTATGCCTTGATATGAGGAAAGTTATCCAGCACTAATCGGCTGACCGCGATTTGTTTGAGGTCCAGCATTCCGGTCGTTTTGGGCAGGTGCTGAAGTGGGGTGTTATCGGGATGGAATGCCAATGGGATAAACGTTTGAAACCCGCCAGTTTCATCCTGAAGCTCTCGTAATTTGAATAAATGATCGACGCGGTCTTCGTCATTCTCTACGTGTCCGTACAGCATGGTCGCGTTGGACTTCAAGCCCATCTGATGGGCGAGTTTCGCTGTTTCCAGCCATTGATCGCCATCGATTTTGTGATCGCAAATAATATGACGCACGCGATCGGCGAAAATCTCTGCTCCTCCGCCGGGCAAGGAATCCACTCCTGCGGCTTTCAATTGTTGCAGGGTCTGCGAGATGGAGAGCTTGGCCCGCTTCGCTAGATATGCGACTTCGACCATGGTGAACGCTTTGAGGTGAACTTGCGGAAAGCGTTCCTTGAGTCCCGAAATCAGGTCCAGAAAATACTGAAACGGCAGGTCTGGATGCAGTCCGCCGACTATGTGGAACTCGGTGACTACTTCGCTGTAACCAGACGCTGCCGTCTCGAAGGCTTCTTCGAGCGCCATCGTGTACGACCCCGCAGAATCTTTTTTTCGTCCGAATGCGCAAAGACGGCAGGCAGCTACGCAAACATTCGTCGGATTGATGTGCCGGTTTACGTTGAAGTACGTGCTGTTTCCATGCATTCGCTCGCGAACGAAATTTGCCAGCCATCCCACGGCTAGGATGTCGCCAGTGCGATACAGATTCAGTGCGTCTTTCTCGTTCAGACGATCGCGGGCAATAACCTTTTCGTGTATAGGGTGGAGGCGGGAATCGTCCGTCTGAAATGGATGAGGCATTTCTATGATGATACTGTAATGACCGCTTGGAAGTCACAGAGGAAAGTGAAATCACGTCTACGAGTGACGCAGTAGCACATCCCCCGCGACAAATGCGAAGAACACAATCGAAATGACGCCGTTCATGGTGAAAAATGCCGCGTTAAGTTTGCTCAGATCGTCAGCTTTGACCAATGTATGCTCGTAAAACAACAGCAGGGCTACGGCGGCCACACCGGTAATCGCCAGAGCCCCTAGTCCGAAAGCGACAACCAGGCCAGCGAGCAGCAACAACATGACCACATGCAAGAACCTGGCAATCCACAGCGATTTTGCGATACCGCAATAGCGAGGGATGGAGTGCAGTCCAGATCGTGAGTCAAAATCACAGTCCTGGCAGGAATACAGCACATCGAAGCCGGCCACCCAAAATGTAACCGCGGCAGTCAGCAATAAAACTCTGGTATCTAGCGATCCCTTGATTGCGATCCATGCCGCGGCTGGCGCGATGCCAAGGGCGAATCCAAGCACAAGATGAGACCATCGGGTGAACCGCTTGGTATACGAATAAATGAGGACGATCGCGAGTGCTACCGGCGACAACGCAAACGCTACACGGTTGAGCCGCCATGCGGAGAATACAAACGCAAAGCTACATGCGATAACAAATGTCGCTACAAAAGCCGGGGTAAGAGTCCCAGACGGAAGAGCGCGCATCTTGGTTCTGGGATTAGCCGCATCGGTTGAAACATCGGCCAATCGATTGAAGGCCATTGCCGCCGAGCGTGCTGTAATCATAGCAACAATAATCCAGATCAACTGATTGGCCGTGGGCAATCCACGAGCTGCCAACAATGCCCCGCACAGAGCAAATGGAAGCGCGAAAATGGAATGCTCCCACTTGATCATCTCGAGAGTGACGCGCAGATTTCGAAAAAGTGTCACCGAAGAATTGTAAAGCAGGAAGGACTTTTAGACGGCCCTATCGCCTTCTAGGAGTGCGAAGCATATCCCTGCGTCCCAATCAGGGGAACAAACCGACACGCTTCTAAGCGAGTGATGTCAGAATTACCGTTTCGCTTTTGCAGCAAAAGCAACTCCTGAGAGTGCGATGGCCCAACTGGGATGACCATCCGGCCGGCCTCGCGCAATTGCTCTGCTAGTGAAGGTGGAATTTGTGGAGCTGCCGCGGAAACGATGATGGCGTCGAACGGTCCTTTCTCTGGCAATCCGGCGCTGCCATCGCCGGTTGATATTTCTATATTGGTATAGCCAAGTCGCGTAAGTGTCTGCTCCGCAGCTCGTGCCAGACTCTCGCTTCGCTCCACCGAATAAGTCTGTTTGGTTAACTCGGAGAGCAGAGCTGTCTGATATCCAGAACCAGTCCCAATCTCAAGGACGACATCCGAGGGGGCCAAGTTCAAAACTTCGAGCATGCGGGCCACAATGAATGGCTGCGAGATGGTCTGTCCCTCGCCGATCGGAATTGGATGATCGTCGTATGCCTGGGAGCGAAATTGCTCGGCTACGAACTCGTGCCTAGGTACGCGAGCCATGGCATCGAGCACGCGAAGATCGCGGATCCCCCGTCTTCGGAGCTGGGAATTCACCATCCATTGGCGCTGAGCTTCAAAACCATCGTTATTGGATTCACCCGGCATGGCTAGCGCCAAGAAAGCTTATCTTCTATTTTCTCCGAGTGCGAATTCGCACATCGAAGCTGATAACGCCATTCTGATCCCGGATTCCAACAATGGATATATTTCGCGTAACGTTGTACTCCCCCTGAATAACCTGCTGCGAGGTTTGCGAAACATTCGTGCTGTAAGAGACAGTGATATTGCCGGACACTTGCTGCTCGATTGTGATTGCCGGGCCGGATTGGGTTGGGGAGGTTTCCGTGCTTAAACCTTGGGGATCCACCTTGATGCGGCTAACTCCGAAGAGACGTTGCACACGATTACTGACTGTGGCGTTGAGCGCCGCCGCAAGAATCGCGTTCGATGCTCCTTGACTGAAAGCGGAACCACCCGATTGCTGCAATTGTGCGGACTGTTGGCTGGTCTGGCCGAAGGCGAGAAGCGCGATAATGTCCCCCGTTGGAAGCGGAGGTTCTGAGCGGTAGGTCAGATTAAGCTTGTCGAACGGTCCGTTCAGATTCATGCTGATGTCATAGTCACGCACCCGGGTCGAAGCCTGCAAATCGACAACTGGGGTCGTTGTAACCGGATTGGTGAAAGTCACATCGCCGCGTTCCAGAAGGTACTTGGTTCCATTGAAATACGCTTGCCCCTCGAGTACATCTGCCCGGCCCAACAAAACCGATTTGGCGGCCGTGCCGCGCAGATGTAAATCCGCGTCGCCGGAAAGCCGGATTACGGCGGTCTGCATTTGCAACTCGGGCATGGTCACGATGTGAACGTCGAGCCGAATGCGATTCAGCAAAGAATTGGTTGGCGGAATAGCAGATGATTGAGCTGTGCGCTGAAGATAGGCTCCAAAGTCGAAGCCAGGAGTGATGGCGACTTTTGTGATCGTAATATTGCCCGCGAGTGTTGAGGCGCTCGAGTTGCCTGTAAATCGCACGTCCAGGTCCGAGGTGGAACTGACTCCCGGGGGATACCTTAAACGAACGCCTTCCCCATGTACTCCGAGATCAAAACTGACCAGACTGTTGTAGATGCTGGCGTTTCCCTGGAACGCGACAGAGCCGCCGCCCACGTGCCCGGTCAGTGTTTCGATTTCGAAACGGTTCCGGTTAAAGGTCAGGGATCCGTTCAGCCCGCTCAGCGCGCTCGGCAAATTGACGTTGGCGATCGAAGCATTTGCGATTTGCATTCGTCCTTGTGCCGTTGGATTCAAAGCGGTGCCGGCTACTGTCATGTCGACGGTGACGGTGCCCGCCGAAGTAAAATCTGAGTTGTAAGATTGAATGAGTTGCAGATTCAACTGGCCGCGCGCTCGAAAATCGAGGCGCCGCTCTCCAGATAGTTGTACGGAACCGTCTCCTGATAGATCTGTGTTGTCCCCTAACAGATGGAATTGCTCGACTTTGAAGACATGGTTCGCGATTGCGAAATGCACCGGACCATCACTGCGGAGTTTCGTGTGTTCGATGTCAGCGGAGAGCTCAGAAAGGTTCCCTGCAAGGTTAAGCTCAGCGGGCCGTAGAAGCGGGCCTTGCAAATGAAGGTCGCCGACGACCGCAGAATGGCCGGTTACATGACCGTGCAGGTAGGACTCCAAAATCGGGTCCACATCCAGATGTTTAAAACGCAAGTCGAGAGAAGAAGGCCAGTCCCCAGACGGATGAATGCTCCCCTCGAGGCTTAAGTCGGCGGTTTTAAATTGCGAGACTCCGGAAACGCGTATCTCGTCTCCTTGAGAGGTAGCGCGAATAGTGAAATCTCCCGCTAGCTCCTGATCCAAAGTTAAATCGCGCAATCGAATAGTTGCGTCAATGATCGGGTGTTCAACTGTTCCGGTTGCGCGTGCAACAAAATCCAAACCACCTTGGACCACCACGCGGCTGCTGTTAATGACCGGAATACGGGCGAGGTCAAAGTGAGTGCCGGCCAGATTCAGGGAAAAGGAATGCGTGGCCAACGTATAGCTTCCATCTCCGGTAACGCGCGATCCTGATTGGGCCAAGTCAATATTGCGGAGGAAAACCTCCCCCCCTCTGAAGCTCAGGGCAGCGCTCAGCTGGTCGATTGCGTGGCCACGAATTATTGCGTTCGAAATGCGTGCACTCCCCTCTCCTTCTGGTTCGTCGCGGCTTCCTGCAAGCTGGAGGGATAAATCCAAAGTACCGCTGGCTGGGTAGTCGTACCCGGCCATATTCAATACTTCAGAAAGATCGGCGTGCGCCATATTGATACGCGCCGTGAAGGGACTCGAAGAAGTGAAGTGCCTTTCTTCCAGGCCCGCATTGATGTCAAAACTAATCGCGGTGCTGTCGCGACGCAACATGCCGTTGCTGAAAGCAAATCCAGCTGGCGACAGTCGAATGTCTGTGACGAGGGAGTCCCAGTGCAAGTCTTCTTCAGGCGTCTTAAACGTTGCGGGCACTACGAAATCAAAGTTTCCAGATTGCAATTTTCCCGAGAACGTGATCGCTGAGAGCTTTCCGGTGGCGGTTCCGTCGAAAGATGCCGGTCCGTGGAGCTTGATTGGAACTGGTTCGTCGTATCCAGCCGCAACCAGAATTGGCTGCCATTCGCCAAGGTTCGAGGTTGAGATGAAGACTTTGACGGACGAAGCCGCCGACAGAACTCCAGCGGCGCGAACGTGGGTCGCCTCTGTAGAAGCGGTGAATTCTGAGACTTGAATCTCGTCCGAAGCTCGCCGGTATGTAGCGCGCGTGTGGGCGTCGACACCCAAATCTCCCGCTCTCGGTGCGACTGGCGCCACCACATCTAGAACTACATCCGCGACGGTATTGTTCGTAGAGCCTTTCCATAATGCATCTACCGTGCCGGAGAGGGAGCCCGCAATGTGCATTCGGCTGAATGGCCGCTTCGAAGTGTTCAGAGCGATTGCGATTTCCCCACTAGAAAGACCTCTTAGTTTGAGACGGACAATTCCATTCTGCTCATCCGCTTTTTTCGCCCTTGGCAGCCGGGCGGACGGTGGTGGGCTTTGCCAGTTCGCGATCTCGGCCGTCCCCGTCACAGCGCCTCCGAAGATGATGCCTGCGACCTCTGAAAATGCCAGCCGCTTGGGGTCAATCGAGAATTTTGCATTTAGTCTCGCACCATGGACGTTTAGCGACGCGTCTCGCCAGTCAGCATCACGCACTTGCAAATCACCCGTTGATGAAAAAGTCTCTGGCGCCCAGGCGCCCTCTCCCGACATCGCAAAAACTCCACCGCGAACTTCGGGACGACGCAAAATGGCACTAGCTTCTGCCAAGTCAATTGTGGCGTCGTACTTGCCGGTAATCTTCGGTTTGGCAAAATTTACTAGCGTGCCACTTGCCTGTATACGGGATCGTTCCGAGCTAGCCTGCAGCGATCTCACTTCAACTTTGTTTTGACTTAGCCTGAAGTGCACAGCGGACGTCCAAGCGACCGGACGAAAACTCTGGAACTTCGTAACCGCCTTTCCGAGCAAAAGGCTTCCTTCATAGCGGCTGTGCAGCAGCGAGTAGTTCAGATCCGCAAAGATGTCATCTACTGCAAAATCAAGCGGGATTTTCTGATCGTTGAAAAATAATTCGCCGTGACGGACTTCCAATTGGCTGATGGAAAGTGCAAATAGCGATTGCACTGTGGTCTTCCCGCCGCCATTCAATTTCGGAAGAGGCTGGTTTGTCGTGCCATCCGGGTAAATAGCGATATGGATTATTGGACGCTCAAAGACGACTGACTGGAATGCTAGCCCTGGGGTCAGAACCGATGTGATCTTGAGGCGCACCAGCAGGTGATCCACATGGACATAAGGGAGGTCGGCACTGCTCTCGCGACCGTGGATTGTAAGATCGCGAACCTCGACTTGAAAGCGGAAGGGGATGGCATGGACGCTTCCCACGTCCACTCGCCCACCTGTGATTCTTTCAAGTTCGGTGACCAGTCGACTCCGCACCAAGGCTTGGAAGGAGTCCGTGGTCGCATACCAGCCAAGTCCACCGAGGACAATGAGAACGAAAACTGCAGGAACCAGGAGGTATTTCCAGATTTTGCGCGCGCGGGGCTTTGCACTGCCTTCTGTCATCGCGCATTACTCATTGCGCCTGGCTTCGCCATCGGACGAATATAATTGCGTGTGAATTTCGCTTCCGGCGTGCAGGTCCCGAAGCCAAGTGACTAGCAACTGGTTTATTTTTTGTTGGGTGAGTAATTCCTTAATCTGCGGCGTGACCTCGGCGAGAGGAACTTCTTTTGCGCCAGATTGGCGGAGTTGAGGCAATAACTCCCGGTTGTAGTAGCTTTCAATGCTCTTGGGACTGATATTTGCCGCCGGGCGCAGACGGGTATCGACAAGGCGAGCAAGTTGAAGTTGTAAAGTGACGCGCCTCCGCAGTTCACTCTCGTTGAGCCGATGTGCGGCTAACAACGAACTCCAAGCGTCTTCAGTCGTGGCGTTTTCATATTGTTTGCGAATCTTTTGAACTTCGTTTTGCACTTCCTGGTCGCTGGGCGGCGAGGAGTCGGGAGCATGCATCTGCTGCCGCAATAGCTCCTGATCGATCAAACGATCCAGAGCCGCTTTGCGGTCTTCGGACGCGACTGGCTGTTTTCCGACGAAAGCCTCGTATCGGATCTCGTCCTCCCAATCACTTTGTAGAATGATTTCCCCGTTGACGGTCGCCACAATACGGTCAATAACATCTCCCGCATGGGCAAATAATCCTGCGGCCAAAACGGCGAACGCATAGAGCGCGACGTGGAGTCTGATTCGCATCTTAGAAGCTTTGCCCAATACTAAAGTAAACATTGAAATGTCCCACATGTTGCGGCACGAAGGTGCTGGTACTGGAACCAGAAACGGTTTGAAAACTCGGAAATGCCGGAGGATTCAAGTTATATCCCAGATCGAATCGCACCGGGCCTACAGGCGTTTTGTAGCGTATACCAACTCCAATGGCATCGGAAATGTAATTGTAATTGCACTGGGTCGCTGTACTCTGCTGAAGACAGAGTTGCGGATCTTTTTGCCGCCAATGCACCAGACTGTGAACCATGTCATTTCCGTCAGTAAAGACATTCCCCGCGTCGTTAAAGATTGCCAGGCTCACATTGTCCTGAAGATACGGAAGGTTCAGCGGCGGCATCCGCAGTTCAAGATTATTGAGAAACAATGCGCTGCCGCCAAGCGGAAAACCTGTTTGCGGGTCCCTTGGACCAGCCTGGTTCAGTCCGAAACCTCGATGCGAGTTTCCGCCACCTGTAAAAAATCTCTCAGCCAAAGGGATTAGCGACGTATTTGGGGGAGCGCTTTGCCCCGGTTGGACGTTGATCGTATTGGCAAAAGGAACCTCCAATCCGAGGCGAATTGAACGCGCCAGAACGAATCTTTTCGCTCCGGGTCTGTTCCTGCCGAAGGCATGGTAGGTTGAATTCTCAAAAAAAATGCGGCTAAAGTCCGCGTCCGAGCCGAAATAACTGGTAGCCACTCCGCCATCTATGGTCGTGTAGGAGCCCCTTGTACTTTCAATTGCGTTGTCACGTTTCTCGCGCACATAGGTCAAACCTGGCTCCCCAACTCGAACCGGCAAAGAAAGCAGCGGAATCAAATTCTGACTGATTTGAATATTGCTCGCTTTCACCAACCGATAAGTAAAGCGGTAGTTCATCGTGGTAGCCTTGCTAACGGTCTGCTGAGCCTGTACAGAGCCCTCGAGCCTCTGAGATGTAAACGTTGTCACGTCGAGCGTGTTGTCATAAAAGCCGGTAAAGGAGAGCTTCCAGTTTGCTCGGTTGAACCAGCTCGGCCACTGGTAGCTGATCAATCCTCTCTGTTGCAAGCGCCCCACACGGGAGTTAAATGTTATGGTGTGATCGCGACCAAGAAAATTAAGCCGCGTCACTTCAAGCGAAACCAGTGGGCTCACTCCCGTCCCCCCCAACGGCTGCTTGGAGTTCACGGTCGGCTGCCCCGTTTGGAACTGAAAGCCTCCCCCGTAGGTTATTGTGTATCTTTTCGCCTCGTGCACATCCACCAGCACGTTTTTCTGCGGCTCAATTCCGTCGGGATTTTGCACGGCGCTCTTCACTTGGTTGAAAATGCCGAGATCGTAGAGGCGCTGCTCAGTTTTCAACATATCGTTCTGGCTTAACGGATCGCCTGGTTTAACTTGAAGTTCGCGCTGCACAACAAATGGACGCGTGAAGTTTAAACCTGAAACGAAAACCTGATCCACAAATATCTGTTGGCCTTCGTGAATCGTGAAAGTGACATCCATATGGTTCGGTTCGCCGGCGATTGGATTCGCGGTAGCTTCGAAACTGGCATTGGGAAATCCTTGATTGAAGTAGTAATTGAGGATGATCTCGCGATCCTCGGCTATCTTGGAGTCCGCGTATGCCTGTCCCGCCTCGGTATTCAATACCGGAAAAGGTTCCAGCAACTTAGTATGTCTCCCGACAATTTGCAACGCCCCTACCAAAGTTTGAGGACCGACATCAATATTCAGAAAAACGGCGATCGCATTTTCCCGCCCTTCGTAGTCGTCCGCTACTTTACTGGTGATCTTGACCTGCTGAAATCCGTTGGCTCGATAAAGGTCCTGTAGCACTCGAATATCGTCGTTGAGCAAACCCTGACTGTAGTGCCCGTGAGATGAGAAACGGCTCGCCGGGGCAATCTGCATATGGGAGCGAAGCATCGCTTCGGGAAGGCCGTTTGGCCGATCCCCAACAACAGTAATGCCTATCTTTACCAGTTTATGGAGAGGGCCGGCGTTGATGTGATAGATGATTTGCAACTCATCAGGGTTCGCGGACTGTTTGGTAAAGGACACTTTCGCCTCGAAATAGCCGCGAGTTTGCAAATAGTTCAGGAGATTGCGACGGCCCTCGTTCAGAAGATCGTCATCGAGAGCATTCTCTTCGTATACGGGCACGTTTTGTCGTACCACACTGCGGCTGATGCGAAAGCCCTCCGCTGTGATTGCAACTTTGGGGCCGGGGTCGATCTTGAAGTCAAAATCAACTGCATTCTTCTCCGCGCGGTAAGTTCGATGAGAGATGGTGGCCTGCGCAAGCCAACGACTTTGCTTCTGATATTTTTTTCGGAGGCGATCAAGCGCCGTAGAAATCCGTTGAACGCTGACCGCCTCGCCTGGATGCATCCGAGTAATATCTTCGATTTCATCGTGGGAGAAGATCTGGCTGCCTTCAACATTCACCGCGCCAACTTGTGCCTGGGCGCCTGCTCTGATGTGGAACAAAACCGAGATCTGTTGCATTTCCACGTGCCTGGTTTCTTCGGCCTTCAGCGAAGATCGGTAGTAGCCATTTTCGTCCATCAGTTGTTTGATATTTTTCACCGCAATATCTAACTTTTCTTGAGTGAACAACTCACCTAGCTGCAACTTGGAAGCATTTGCGATCTGGCTAGCTGTCGGCCGGGTAGGCTCGCCCTCGACGTTGACCTCACCGATGAAATAGTTGAATGTCGTGATGATCGAAACCAGCACCTGGTCATCCCCGGATCGCTCCGCTTCAACTTGAATGTCGCCAAACCGCTTAGTCGCGAAAAGTATTTGGATGCTCTCCCGTACTCGATCGCGATCTAACGTATCTCCGGGTTTCAAGGGAAGAAGCTGCAACAGAGGGTTCAGATTTGTGCCCGCCGGAATGTTAGAAAAGCGAACTTCTTTTATCTTTAGATCCTGATATGAGGCCAAGCTATCAAAAGACACAGGGGGGACTTGCTTATCGTCCGCTTCTTGTGCGGGCGGCACACCTCCCCAGAGATGCGAGAGGACAGACGTGTCGGCCGCGAATGCGGTGATATACGTTGCGCCAATCAGAACAACGATTAGAGCTCCCCTAACTCGCAAATACACTCCCCAGCGTAATGGTCAACGTTCCCTTTTCCTGAAAGTATGAAAACGAGGATCGAACAGTGTCCCCTATAATAATGGTTTGTATCCAGCTGGGTTGATGATCTCTTTGGCACTGGCCTTGCGCATATCTCGCTAAAGAATTTTTAGTTTTTCGAACCCGGTAGCTATTAACCCGAATCTTTCAAATTTGATGCGTTGAAATTTGAATGTGTGACGCTATGTCTGCTGGACATCAAGATCGGTATTCCCGCCAGGTGTTGTTTCCAGGGATCGGGCCCGAAGGGCAAGCAAAACTCTCGGCATCGCGAATCGCGATCGTGGGTTGCGGGGCTACCGGCTCGGTTTTGACCTCCCTTCTTGCACGGGCCGGCGTTGGGACTATCCGGATCATCGACCGTGACTTCGTTGAGTTCAGCAACCTTCAAAGGCAATCGTTATTTGATGAAAATGATGCTGAGCAATCCATGCCAAAAGCTGTCGCTGCCGCGCGAAAGATTGCCGCATTCAATTCGGACGTAGTGGTTGATCCGCGAGTAGCAGACTTGACGCCCGCGAACGTGGAGGAACTTTTAGGCAACACACAGCTCATTCTGGATGGTACGGATAATTTCGAGACACGGTACCTGATCAACGATTTTGCGATCGAGAACTCCGTCCCATGGATCTATACGGCGGCCGTCGGCAGTTACGGAGCCACAATGAACGTTGTGCCGGGCAAAACGGCCTGTCTGACCTGCGTTTTCCCGGAACCTCCCAAGGGCACCATCGAAACTTGCGAAACTGCCGGTGTGTTGAACTCGGCCGTCAATCTGATCTCGTCGATCGCCGCTACGGAAGCGATTAAGATCCTGGTCGGTGCAGAAGAGCGACTTCGCCGGACTTTGTTATCTTTCGATGTTTGGGGAAACGAGCAGGCGGAAGTCCCCACCCAACAGCGTCGCTCGGATTGTCGAACTTGTGGCGATCACAATTTCGTGCATCGCAGGGGCGAGGATCGCCCGCACATTACGCTGTGCGGAAGAAACTCGGTCCAAATTCATGAGCGGCATCGCCCGGTTAATTTGGCCGAAATGGGGCAGACTCTTAAGCCTCACGGAATGGTGCGCCATAATGAGTTTGTCTTGAAGTTTTGGCGCGAACCTTATGAAATGACACTCTTTCCGGATGGCCGGGCGATTATTAAGGGAACAGTCGACCCGGCGATCGCACGGAGTCTTTACGCAAGGTACGTAGGAAATTGAACGATGTATTTTCGACCATTCACTGGGCTGAGTGCTGAGCGCCAGTTATCACGGAAGCTTGAAGTCGACTGTAATCTGAGTTTCAAATTCCACCGGCTGGCCCGCACGAAGAAGGGGCTTAAATCGCCATTGCACAACTGCAGTGGACGCAGCCGCCGCTAACTTCGGATCCCCGCTTAAAAGCTGAACCTGCTGCACTCCCCCGTCTTTGCCAACCATTACTCGAAGCAAAACAGGACCTTGTATGTGCTCTTGTCTCGCCACTTCGGGATATTGCGGCTCAACGCGATAAGTTAAATAGTTATTACCGGCATCTTGCGTCAGCAGCGTCTTCTTTCCGGCAGGAACTATTCGACCCGATTGTTCCTCAGGCGATCCATCGCTGCCCGTAGGGGGCTTGAGTCCCTGGCCAGCGCCCTCGCGAAACAACACTCGTCCGTTTTGAGATACGACCAAGCCGCCGTCGGATCTTACTGCCGGTGAGTTTTTCGACTCAGATAAACCGGACACAATTTTCTTAACTTGAGACTTTGCTGGGTCAGTCTGCCGAGAAACACTCGCCGGCGGACCATCAGTTGTAGTCGTGACGATATTCGCCGGAGTTCCCTTTTGGACGCTTTCACTATGCGGCAAGCCTTTCCCAGGGGCGAGCTTAGCGTCGGTGCGCGGGAGGGTGGGTATGGATAACTGACGCTTATCGGTTCGCCCAAGCGTCCATCCCAGAACTAGCGCGGCAGCAATGATGGCACAGGTCAGAAAAAGAGTCGATCGATCGTACGACCGGAGCGTGGATCCGAAATGATGAGAATTTTCGGGCTCGACCTTACTTTCTTCTGGAGCGATGGAAACCGGGAATTTCGGAACCGCCGAAGATCTGATTGAATGATCAATCTCGTTAACAATCTGCTTGCAGAAACTTTCCAAGGTTGCAACGTCGTGCTCTCTGAAATGATCGGCCTCAGAAGCGAATGCCTCAAGAAGTCCCAACACAGTTTCTTTCTTCCGGATCGGAACAACCAGGATGGAGCGCGCTCTAAGAGCCCGGCAAGCCTCGGAGTCTACCCGTGAATCGATTTCGGTGTCATCGCAACGTTGCACTGACTTCGTCTGCAAGCCAAGTCCCGAAACGCCGGCGTGGGGATTCAAGCGTATACCCATGTCCGGCGCGCTACCGGTTGTAGCCCGGCAGACCAGCTCACCGGAACGAGTTAACGCAATCGCGACCCCGCTGGCATTAGTGGACACTCGAGCTAGTTCAGCAATTTCATTCAGGACCAAGTCCAGCGCGAGATCAGCTGACGGGGCTCCACTGCCAGTATTAAGAGCAGTGGCCAATTTTGAAAGAGGTGTTTCAATACGTTGTTCTGGAGGATCCGACTGGGGCAGTTCTTCATGAGTTCCGCCCAGCAGAGAGTAGTCGTAGGGATCGAGCCGGAGCCTGAGGCGCTTTCGCATACTAGTATCCGCACGATAAACGTCCGTAACCGTTCGTGCGCGCCAATCTGTCGGAGCTGTAAACGCTCCGTGCTATTTGAGCGGAGTTTCCTGCGAAATCTCCGCCTTGTCAATACGAAACGCGGCAACTCACAGGATCTCGTCAGACAGAGATATCTAATTAGGTTACTAGAATCCTCTCACCTGCGTTTGCATCCCTCGTGCTGATCGTGTTCTGATGACGATCTTTAGTCAGTCCCGCGTGAAACGCCAGAAATGACTTCGTCGAAAGAATCCACGCGTCTTTCACCAACGCGGTCTCCGGTAGAGCAGTGGCACGCTGTAATTGCCAGCTTTTTGGGGTGGACGCTCGACGCTTTTGACTTCTTCGTGCTCGTTTTTCTAGTGGATACCCTGGCAGCTCATTTTCATGTCTCGAAAAGCGCCATCATTTGGACAATCACCGCGACTCTAGCCATGCGGCCATTAGGTGCGCTGTTGTTCGGCGTGCTCGCGGACAGATTTGGACGTTGAAAACCGTTCATGGCAAACATAATTTTCTTTTCGACGATCGAACTGCTGTGCGGCTTCGCACCCAGTTACACAGTTTTTCTACTTCTGCGGGCGATTTACGGGATTGGGATGGGTGGCGAATGGGGCGTCGGGGCATCGCTAGCCATGGAAAGCGCTCCGCCAAAGTGGCGAGGCATATTGTCTGGAATCCTGCAAAGCGGTTATTCGATCGGCTACTTGTTGGCCGCTGTCGCAGCGCGGTTCGTGCTGCCACTTTGGGGATGGCGCGCCATGTTCTGGATCGGAGGCCTGCCAGCCTTGCTGACCGTATATGTGCGCTACAAGGTACCGGAATCTGAAGCGTGGGAGCAGCGCCACGAACCGTCATTCAGCGCAATAATGCGGACAAGCAGGAGTCACTGGAGGATTCTCGCTTATCTCACCCTGCTCATGACATTCATGATGTTTTTGTCTCACGGAACGCAAGACCTTTATCCTGACTTTTTGAAGTCGGCACATCGGCTCACAGCAGCAGTAGTTTCGTACGTGGCAATCCTCTACAACGTCGGCGCCGTTCTTGGCTCCATAACTTTCGGACATCTCTCCGAGCGACTGGGACGCCGATATACCATGATTGTCGCGTTGGGGGTTTCATTGATGGCGATTCCGGCGTGGGCGTTCGGCGGTTCACTGGCAATGTTGGCTGTGGGTGCGTTCACGATGCAAGCGGGGGTGCAAGGAGCGTGGGGCATTATCCCAGCGCATCTGAACGAATTGTCACCAGACACTGTTCGTGGCCTGATCCCCGGCTTCGCTTATCAACTTGGAATTCTATTTGCGGCGGGCACCGGGACAATCGAGTACGCGTTGCGGGATCGCCTCGGATACAGCTGGGCACTCGCGTTTTTCGAGATGGCCAATATTGCGCTTCTGATTATGGTGATTAAATTGGGCTCAGAAAAAAAGGGGCGGAGTTTTACCGGAAATGTGATCAATCTTTAATTTTTCTAGTTCAGTTCCAGTTCCCATTCTGGCGAAATTCCCAGAAACCTTGTCATCAACTCGCATCCATACGAAGAAAGCTGCTAAAGTGAGGCTTTTGGGGCGCGGGGAGTGGCGCCCCGTTGGAGGCAATGATTGAAAATTGCAGTCGTGGGATCTGGATACGTGGGATTAGTTGCGGGAGCTTGTTTCGCCGACCTCGGTCATGAAGTGATCCTGGTAGACAACGATCAGGAAAAACTGGCTGCTTTGCGGGCAGGCGAAGTTCCGATTCACGAGAATTTCCTCCCCGAATTGTTGCAGCGGCATCGCGGCCACAGCCTGACCTTCTCCGGTGACCTTGACGATGCCGTCCGGGCAAGCGCTGCGATCTTCATTGCGGTGGGAACGCCGCCAACGGAACAGGGGGAGGCCGACCTCTCTTACGTCGAGTCCGTTGCACGAAGTATTTCTAGCGCCATAAATGGCTATAAGGTCATCGTGGAAAAGAGCACCGTTCCCGTCTACACCAGCAATTGGATTCGCAAAATAATCTTACGCAATGCGACCGCCCCTGATGAATTTGACGTTGCTTCGAATCCAGAATTCTTGAGAGAAGGCACGGCAGTTACAGACTTTCTTTACCCCGATCGGATTGTTGTAGGAGCTGATAACGAACGATGTGCCGCGGTTCTCGCCGAGATTTATGCTCCATTAACCAATGGCGGCTATTACAAACGGCAAGATGCGATTCCCCGCCCCGATCGCGCAAATATTCCTCCTCCATTGATCATAACCAGTGCAAAAAGTGCCGAACTTATAAAGCACGCTTCAAACGCTTTCCTGGCGATGAAAATTTCTTTCATCAACGCCGTGGCGTCAATCTGCGAGACCGTGGGAGGAAATGTCCAGCAAGTTTGTCAGGGGATTGGGACTGACAGCCGCATCGGTCCGCGCTTTTTGAACCCCGGTATTGGATACGGGGGTTCCTGCTTTCCTAAAGATTTGATGGCCTTCCGTGCAGTCGCGCGCGAATGCGGCTATGACTTCCGCCTGCTCGACGAAGTAATCCGCATTAACGAAGAGCAGCGGCGGCGTTTCATCCGCACGGTTCGCAATGCGCTCTGGACACTACGGGGTAAGCGCCTGGCGGTGCTTGGACTTGCTTTTAAAGGCGGCACAGACGACGTCCGCGAGTCTCCTGCTATTTTTCTCGTTCAGTCCCTGCTGCAGGAGGGTTGCCAGATATGCGCCTATGACCCCGCCGCGCATGCTCGAGCGAAGGAAGTTCTGAATGCTTCGGTGGAGTATACGAACAGCCCTTATGAGGCTGCCACCGATGCCGACGCCGTGTTGATACTGACCGAGTGGGAGGAATTCGCGACGCTCGATCTGGCCCGGCTTCATGCCGCCGTAAAGTATCCAATCGTTATTGACGGCCGTAATCTCTACGATCCTGCAGCAATGACGGGGCATGGGTTCACTTACTACAGCGTCGGCCGACCGGTCGCTACACCTGAGAGCCAGTCAACCCCGGTTCCCGTGAGGAAACTCACCTAGCCATGAGCAAGCAACGCGCTCTGGTCACAGGAGGTGCGGGATTTTTGGGCTCCCACTTATGCGACGCCCTGCTGGCGGAGGGTTTCTCAGTTGTTGCCGCGGACAATCTTCTTACTGGACGACGCCACAACCTCGAGCATTTGCGTAACGAAACGCGATTCGAGTTGCTCGAAATCGATATCAACCAGCCGTTCGATTGCGGAAGAGTGGACTACGTTTTTCATTTTGCGTGCCCGGCAAGCCCGGTGGATTACATGACCCACGGAATCGAAACCCTGCAAGTTGGTTCGATAGGGACATTCAATGCCCTCGAAGTAGCCCGGAAATACGAAGCGAAGTATCTGGCTTCTTCCACCTCAGAGTGTTATGGCGATCCGCTGGAGCACCCTCAAAAAGAAACCTATTGGGGAAATGTCAATCCGATCGGCCTACGGTCAGTTTATGACGAAGCTAAGCGTTTCACCGAAGCGGCCACGATGGCATACCATCGCTATTACAAGCTGGACACCCGCATCGTACGAATTTTCAACACATACGGTCCGCGTATGCAATTGAACGATGGACGGGTAATACCCAATTTCATGAAACAGGCGCTACGCGGCGAGGATTTAACCGTATATGGCGATGGCCTACAGACAAGAAGCTTCTGTTACGTCGACGATGAAATTGATGGGTTTCTGCGTTTGGCGAAATCGTCAGAACATTTTCCGGTGAATATTGGAAATCCCTCTGAATTTACGATCCTGCAGTGCGCCAAACGTGTACTAGCCTTGACTGGGTCAAAGAGCTCCATTCGCTACGAAACTCTGCCTCAGGATGATCCGAAGCAGCGCTGTCCCGACATAACCAAAGCAAGAGCCTTGCTTAATTGGGAACCGAAGATTGATCTTGAAACCGGATTGAAGATGTCGCTTGAGTATTTCAAGAAGGCAGTGTCACTGGAAGAAAGCAAAGCGACGCTGAAATGAATTGAAGAAGCTACACCGGTACTTGGCTTTCCAAGTCGGAAATCAATTGCTGCAATTCCTCTGGCGATTTTCGCGACTTGAATTGTACGCCCATTCCCAAACCACGATGAACGATTTGAACGTTCCCCAAAATCCTTAGATTTAATTCTTGTGTCCGGATAGCGACTTCAACGGTCGTGCCAACCGGCAGTGGCTCGCTGGTTTGGACGTAGCATCCGCCGGTACTGATGTCGCTTATTACACAACGCTGCTGGACCGTGCTACCTGCACGCGAGACTTGGGCTCCCAGGGCACATGGATGACGAGGCTGATGTCTGCGGTCGGAAGGCGGCGCGGCAATCAAGCCAAGCTGCGCTACCAACTTCTGCCGGAAATCGCTCGATGGTTCGTCTGCGGGGGAGTGCGCGACCTTCAATTCGCCGCCAACTTTGTTCTTTATCCAATATTCCAGTACTCGCCGTGAGGCTTGTGGGACGTGCGCGAATCGCATCCCTACGTTCCCGGAATCGTTTTGCCAGATCACTTCACACGAGAGGCGAATTGTGGCGGCCTCGTCAGGAAGGGAGAACTGGAAATACACTTTGCAATCCCTGGGGAGTGGTTTGGGCGAATAAATTGCCATGCCATTGATGCTTAAGTCAAGCACTCGAATGACATCGTTCTCGGTACTCGCATAGGCAATCGACGCATTGGCGTCTACCGGAATTCGTGGTGTAAGCCTTCTCTCGGTGCGAGTTGCCGTCAGCTCGGCTTTATGGTTCGTTCTCTCCGCGGGAATTGGCTTATACAGTACGTATGCGGCGCCTTTTGCAAACACGTCCGGCGCATTCGTGCGGCTTTCGAGAATAGCAATTGCGACCGCGTCTCGATGAGTCGGGTCAGACCGAATTTGAGATAGAAGATTAGTGGCGCCTTCATTCTGGCAGTCCACCAAAATAGCGTCGAAGTGCTGCGTGGAGAGGCACTCGTAGGCGATGGAGGGGTCACCGCAAAGTTCCACGTCCATACCTATGTCCAAAAGAGCACGGGTGAGGATCTGGATCGTCTTAGCGTCCGTGCACACCAGCAGTGACGTGTGGCCCATAGATCGAAAGTTTAAGTTTTGAGAAGCAACGTAACAAGTTACCTCTGTTACGCGAACTCAACAAATCGCGCTGTGGTGACTTTCGTAATCTGGAGCGGCTCTCGGTTACGCATTATGGTGACTAAGACTTTGCTGGTTCGTGGCGTTGCAGTCGCATCAGCCATCTCAAGCCTTTGCTCCGTAAGGAATCCGTCTATGTCATCACGATTGGGAAACTGGGCTATTGGGGTCGGGATAATCACAGCCGCCGCCGGTTTGTGTATTTTGCCTGCGGCATTCGGAAAAACGCCATCCCCTGACCTCCTTGCCATGGGAGCAACCCTCTTTTCTATGGGTGCCATGATCATTTCAGGTGGAATATACCTGAAGGCCAGATCGATACGGGCATTAGATCCCGTCGATGGGGGTGCCCAAGGCCTTAACAGTCGCAAGAGTCGGGGCGGCTGCGACCTTTGTGGGCTCGAAGCTCCCGTCGTTCAGTGCAAGATTCACCAACTACATCTCTGCGGAAGTTGCCTTGCTCAACATTATGACGTGCGGTCGTGCATCTACCAACCGACTTTTCGTAAGCCGGGGAATAAGCCTCTCAAAGCCGCCGCTAAAGCAGCGTAGGATTTCCGGGGTCCCGTATTTTGCCAGGCATCCATGGATTGGGCCTCTAACTGGGCTTCGACCTGCGAAATAGATTACGAAAGTCCAATCCCCGCCGCTAATACTTTGGTACTTTGACGCTCCTCCGACCTGACCCTACGATTGACCTGCATGCGGACTTGATTCGCAGCGCCGAATAGTACGCTGCCCTCCCCATATTTATCGGAATTACTGATCGGCTCAATCCCTGGGCTGGCAGCGCGGTTGAGGACAGGCAAAGCAAATGGACAAGCTTCAAATTTCACGGCACTCCGCAGGGAAAGGACCTATGCGTTTGCGCGGCATGCGAGGGTTTTCGTTGGTAGAGATGATGACCGTAGTAGCCATTGGCTTGACAGTCACGGGCTTTGCGTTCATGACGTTTCGCTCTGCAGAGCAAGGGGCTGCCGTCACTAATGGGTTCAACACAACCCTGCAGACTATGCGCAGGGCACGTGAGGAAGCAGTCGCAGAGCGGCGAACCTGGGTTGTGGCATTTACGGCGCCGAACACAATTACTTTGAGTAAGAACGGTGCGTTGCCTGGAGGAATACTGGTCTCCACGGCCACCCTGCCCGCTAATGTTGCCTTTGCCGCCATCGCTGGTCTTCCAAACCCCGGTCCGGATGGTTTCGGAACAGGTGTAAATGCGGTCGACTTCGGCCAGCCTGCTGGCGGCGGTACCTCGGTCTATTTTCAGCCAGATGGATCCGCGCAAGATGCGGTAGGAAATATTAACAACGGCGTTATCTATGTTGCGCAACCTGGAATGTTAACGAGCACCAAAGCAATCACGCTGTGGGGGACCACGGGACGGATACGCGGGTGGGCGCTTGGCGCGGGAAATGTCTGGAGTCAAAGATGAAGAGTAAAAAAATGTGCGTCTCTCGATCCTGCTTGCCGAATGGACAACGGGGATTCACCCTGATTGAAGTCATCATTTCCATCGTGATTCTGACCGTAGGGCTCGTGGGCTTACTCAGCGTTTTCGGCGTTGCCTTGGCGGCTACTCAGGTTTCTCAACAGGACATGATCGCCAAACAATTGGCGAACGAGACGGTCGAGAGTATTGCCACAGCCCGAGACTCAGGCCAAATACCCTGGGCTAGCGTTCAAAACGTTTCAAGCGGTGGCATTTTTGTGAACGCCCCGCTGCAAGCAATAAACCAGCCCGGTCCTGATGGCATTCTTGGAACTGCGGACGACGCGCCTGCCGAGGTACTCACTAAACCTGGCCCGACTGGGATCATCACTGGAGCATCTCCTCCTGACGTGGTTGTTCCGTTGACAGACTACAAGCGCACCATCGCTATCACGCCGGCGACGATTGGCGGAGTTCCGGTGGCAAATCTGCGCACTATAAATGTCACGATTCAGTATGCAGTCCCCGGGAACCCCACCCCCAAACAGTACACACTGAGCAGTCTGATCTCGCAGTACCGGTAGAGAAAACTTTATGCCCAGACGCAAAAATCACGCTCGCGGATTCACCATGGTCGAACTGTTGATATCGATGGCGCTCGGTTTAATCGTACTAGGAGTGGCAGTGCAGCTGTACGTCAGCGCGCTGAATGCGACCTGGACCGTGTCTCAGAGGGCAAGCATGCAAGAAGACGTTCGCGCCTCCGCCAACATCATGGTGAAAGACTTGAGTATGGCGGGTGCCGGGTTTCCCGCTCCCGGTGGCGTAATCGGCTTGGCTAGCGGCACGGGTACTTCGCCGGCCTATGGATGCGACATCTTGGGCGCCTGCCACTTGGGCGCGGGAAATACCGCAGCCGTCAATTTCCCAGGTAAACAGCTTTTTGCAGTAATACCTGGCTTCGGCACGGGTATCGTTGTTCCGCCAAATGTTACTCCCAGCGACACCATCACGGTCGCTTACACGGATTCCGCGCCGCTTTATCTGAATTGCTACAACGTAACCTCGATCCCAAACGCAAATACCGTGGTATTTACCATCCCAGTGGTTCCGAACGCTGGCTGCTCTTCGCCTCCGCTGCCGGCATATCCACCTCCTGCGCTTAACAGTCCCGCGCCATTGGGCCTATCTGCAGGAGATCTGGTTTGGTTCAGGAACGCCGGAACCACGGCGATTGGAGAGGTCACAGCCGCCCCGGTTGGAGGCAACCCTTACACGGTCACTTTCGCCAACGCCGATACGATGCAGTTAAACCAGAACGCAGCCACATCGGCGGATCTGAATCAAATGCTCTACACGCCGGGACCGCCGGCTGTCGGCGTTCCTCCTGGACCAGCTTATCGGATTTGGCTTGTCACGTATTACCTGGATCGTGATCCGGTGACCGCAACTCCGCGATTAATGCGGCAGGTCAGCGGACATCAACCCATGCCGGTAGCTGAGAACGTTGTCGGACTCAATTTTTCGTATGACACTTACGATCAGAATGGAGTCCTCCACACGCGGGTGAACACTCTCGCCGCATGGGGTGCGCTCGGCGCCAATCCAAACACGATGGTTCAAAAAATCAACATCGAAAATTTGACGATCCGAAGCCCCCTTCAAGGCACTAAGGGATATCAGAGCCTGAACCTGAACACTTCGGTGAGCCTCCGAAATTTAAGCTGGGCGAATAATCCATGGCAATGATACGAGCAGAGATGAAACGAGCTAAGACGGCAGACGGGGGATTCAACATGCAAACAAAGAAGAATAAATCTGGCTCGCGGGGATTCACCTTAATTGCGGCTTTGCTGCTGATGGCCTTATTGTCGGCGATTTCGATTGGATTACTGATGATGGTCAATACTGAAGGCAGAGTGGGAACCCATGATCTACAAAATGATATGGCCTACCGGGCGGCTGAAGGTGGCATGGAACAGATAACCGCCCAAATGGCGAACATGGTTGCCGGCAATTTGAATCCTACCGCCGCTGACTTCACCGCATTGAACGGGCAGTCGCCTACCGGTGATCCAACCGTGACATATCCTGTCTACACCGTCGTTCCGAATCTTAAGCCGGACGGCACGCTGAAGATCACTCCCGAGCAGATCCCCTCGGGTCCTTATGCTGGCCTGAATGCCCAAATCGTTTCCGCGGCCCTCAACGTAACCGCCCGGCGGGTCATGGGCGATGAAGTCACCATGACACGAAACGTCGAGGTCGCTCTCATTCCGGTATTCCAGTTCGGCTTTTTCTCGAATGGGGATTTGAGCTTCTTTGCTAGCCCGACCCTTAGCTTCAATGGCCGAATTCACACCAATGGCGACCTGTATCTCGGGGTTTCCAATGGTGCTACGTTGGCCTTTAACGACAAGATCACTGTCGCCGGCAACGTGGTCGGCGCCGTACTCCCCAATGGCGTAGCTGCGAACGCCGGGAGTAACGACTCGGGGCCCGTTTATATTTTGAGCGCTACCTCAGGATGCGCCAGTATGATGCCCATTCCACCCGGCGCGCCTGGGGTGAATTGCAAGCTGTTTCCATTGAATAAGGGCAGCGTGGTCGGCGCTGGCGGAGACCCGCTTCTTAGTGGAGCGCAAAACCCGGGTCTTTCTGCTCAAGACGGAACCTGGCCAGCTACTTCCCTCGGTACCTTTGGAGGTTTCATCACCGACGGCAACTACGGCAACCTTGGTGGCACCGGGGCAAAAGCGCTGACGCTTCCTTTCGTAAACGGAGCGGCCGCTGGACTGAACGCTTCCCACGCGATTATCCAAAGGCCTCCCATGCTTCCCGTACCTGAATCTCCCCTCACAGTTTTGGGGCAATCACGGCTGGCGAACGAAGCTCAAATTCGCGTCCTGCTCAGTAATACCGCTGCTGAGGATTTTCTGTCTGACTCGGACACGCCCGGCAACGACCCCGCAATCAGCCTGGATAATGCCGACCCAGTGTTCGGAGCGGCGGGTGTTCCTGTACCCGGGGTAGCCGGGGGTAACACCTACTTCGCCATGGCGACGAATGCGCCTTATGTAAACCCCGCCACCGGCAACAATGTAAATTATGATGCCAATCTTATTCAGGGTGTGAACCCAAATCCGTGGCCTTTAATCGGTGGTTTTTTGAGAGTGGAAGTGAAAGAGACTGACGGCCTGTGGCATGGAGTAACTCAGGAATGGTTGAAGCTTGGCTTCGCACGCGGCATACAGCCTCCCGGAGTAGCGGTTGTTGTCCATCCTAAAGCTATCCTGATCTTTCAAGAATTAGCTGATCGCGACGGTGATGGCAAGTTCGTCAGCGTCCGAGAAAGCACGAACGTCGGAGGTTCAGACGCGGCGTTTAATTGGTTCCCAATCAACATGTACGACGCTCGCGAGGGCGAAGACTGGGATCCCAATTTGAATTCCAATAGCTGCACTGCCAACGGCGTCATGAATGCCGTCGAGTTAGATGTGGGCAACTTACAGAACTGGCTCGCGACGAGTGTAAATGGGAAATTGGTGGACTCCGCGCCACAAAACGGCTACATATTTTATTTCTCCGATCGTAGGGGAATGCAACTGCTGACACCCGCCGTCGAACGCAATGGTGAATATGGATTCGAAGATACCGTCAACTTGGCCAGCAATGGAGTGCCCGATGGCGTACTGGAACCGATTAATCCGATTCAGCCAAACTATTCACCGGAAGACGTAAATGGCAGTGGAATCTTGGATAACTACGGCGTAGTTACAGTCGGGAACGCTTTTGGAGTTGGGGCAGATACAAACGGCGGAGTGGCTGGCACTAACACCGGTGCAGCCAATCGAAATCCTTACAAAACCAGATTCAATTGCTACACTCTGGGCCGCAAGAACCGGGTAACCGGGGCGCGCCACGTTCTCAAATTAGTAGATGGAGCGATCACCAAACTTCCGACGCAACCGGGCGGAACGGGCGGTTTCACGGTTGCTTCGGAGAATCCTGTTTACATTCAGGGAAATTACAACAGCGACGCAGCCGATACGATATGGGGCGCGGGAACCGATGACCCACGAGGTCACGCTGCTGCCGGCGTGATTGCTGACGCCGTAACGCTGCTCTCCAACAACTGGCTAGACGCGGGATATCCACTCGCGGCCGGTGCACCTGCTGGCAGCATGTCGATTACGGCTGACTCCGGCTCAAACGGCAACCCTGGAAAAAACGCGGTTACGACCTACTATCGCGTTGCAATTGCTGGTGGAGTCGGCATGGCATTTAGCAATCCGACCGGAAAATCCAGCATTTTCTTTGGTACCGATGGCGGCGTGCACAACTTCCTCCGCTTCCTGGAAAACTGGGGCGCAAATGGTGGCAACCCAGGTGGCACCCAGACTCTTTATTACCAGGGTTCGCTGGTAAAACTCTACAACTCCGTATATTCGACCGGAACTTTCAAATGCTGCGGGACCGTTTACAATCCTCCAAATCGTCACTACGTTTTCGATCCTGACTTCCTGGCGCCAACTGGCTTGCCGCCAGGGACGCCAATGTTCCGTGACGTTGAAAGCACGAGTTATCGTCAGGACTTCAACCCAGACGTTACGAATACCCAGTAAGTCGGCAAGTTCGATAGTGGAGAGAGGCATCCTGCTTCTCTCCATTGATTTTTGCAGAACCCGGGTCGCATGTATCATGGTCCTGCATTCAATACCTGGCTCCGAAGTTGCCGATCTATCCATGCCCAAAATCACTGCGCTTTTCTGGGATGTTGGCGGTGTTCTCTTAACTAACGCCTGGGACCATGTCGAACGCAATCGCGCGTTGATCCAGTTTGAATTGGATGAAGTCGATTTCAACGACCGTCATCAGATGCTGGTCTCGTCTTTTGAGCGCGGGAAAATCACTTTGGACGAGTATCTTGAGCGCACCATCTTCTACCGGACGCGGACTTTTTCACGAGACGCCTTCAAGGACTACATATTCTCGTTGTCGCGCCCGAAAACTGATGTCCTGGATCTTGCGAGGGCGTTGTCACAATCTGGCAAATTCTTGATGTCGACTTTAAATAACGAATCAAGAGAGCTGAATCTTTATCGCATTCAAACGTTTCAATTGCGCGAAATCTTCAGCCTATTTGTCAGTTCATGTTATGTGGGAATGCGCAAGCCTGAGGCGGGGATTTACCGTCTTGCCATTGACGTTACCCAAAGACCTCCCGAGGACTGCTGCTTCATTGACGACCGCGAGTTGAATCTGGAATCCGCAAGCCAACTAGGAATGCATGTGATCCAAATGCGAAATACGGAACAACTGCGTGATGACTTGGGGAAGCTAGGGATCGTCGCCTAGATGACTTTTTGCGGCGGGCCTTGCGCAATGATTTTCCCGGCCTCTAGCATCAATACTTGATCTCCCAAGGCAAGCACCTCTTCGCGGCTGTGCGTCACATACAGGATTGGAATACAGTGAGCCGCATTCCAAATTCGCAGATCCTCCACTATTTGTGATTTCGTGGGGCCGTCCAGGGCCGCCAAAGGTTCGTCCAACAATAACAAGCAGGGATCAGTGACAAGCGAACGAGCCAGCGCTACCCTTTGACGCTCTCCTCCGGAAATTTGACTAGGTCTCCTGTCGCGAAGGCTGGAGATTCGGAAAGAATCGAGAATTGTCCGGGTTTTCTCCTCCCGCAGCGCCGGAGTTAACTCTCGAATTCCGTACTCAATGTTTTTTTCAACGGTTAGATGGGGAAACAGCGCAAGGTCTTGAAATACATACCCAATTCTGCGTTTCCGGACTTCCATATTCACCTTAAGTGAGCCATCAAACAATATTTGATTGTCGATCGCGATTCTGCCGCAGTTTGGGATGAGCAGTCCCGCGATGCATTCGAGCAGAGTTGTCTTCCCTGCCCCAGATGGGCCAAAAACGATCGTGATCCCCGGTAGAAGGTCTGCAGCGATATCCAGTTCGAAGCTGTCTTTCTTAGCTGTACCAGCTGTATCGAATCGTTTGCGGATTTGCACGCTCAAAATGCCAGGGACTACCTTCTTAGAGGATTCGATGGCAGGATGCGGCGCAAAATCCCTCATTTCCACAGCCATACTGCGAATACCCTCCGGTTCAAGGCGTACACCAGCGAAAGCAGGCTGAAAGAAATTCCCAAGAGAACCAGCGCTGTGATACTGGCAGCAGAATAATTGAGCGCCTGGACCTGATCGTACACTTCAATCGAAACCGTTCGCGTGACTCCGGGGATGTTCCCTCCCACCATCAATACCACGCCAAATTCTCCCATGGTATGCGCGAATGCCAGGGCGACGCCGGCTACCAATCCAGGTTTCGACAAAGGTAGGATGATTTCGCGGAATGTCCGGAGGTTAGACGCTCCCAGAGTCGCTGAAGCCGCAACCAGCCTGGGATCGACGGCGGCAAACGATGCGGCAAAAGGCTGCACCGCGAAGGGCAGGCTATAAACGATCGAGCCAATCACCAGTCCCTGGAAGGTGAAGGCGAGAGTATGCCCGGTTATCGCGTGCCAGAGGTGGCCTAAAGGGCTGCGCGCCCCAAACGCTACGAGCAAGTAAAACCCGAGCACCGTCGGAGGAAGCACGATGGGCAATCCAACCGCGGCTTCCGCCAGAAATTTCCAGCGCCATGGGGAATAGGTAATCCAATACGCGATTGGAAGAGCAATCAGAAATAAGATCGCGGCCACGATCGCCGATAACCGGATTGTAAGCAACAAGGATTGCCAGTCCATGGGTACTACCTTAGCACTCAGCACTCAGCAGGCCTTCCCTCAATCGGACTCAACGCCAATCGCCGGCTGCTGAATTCGGAGAGTTGGGACTGAGTGCTGACGGCTAAGTGCTGAATGCTAAGTGCTGAGCGCTATTGGATTCCCAATCTGGTCAAAATTACAAACACATGTTCACAAATCACAATGGCTAGTCCGAGACCGCGCTTACGATTGCTGACCGAGGAGTTCATAGATGGAAATTCAGGAAGCGCTGAAAATCATAAAAGCGCTAGCGGATGGTGTAAATCCAGAAACTGGAGAAGTTCTTCCCGTTGAACCGATATATCAGAACCCGCAAAACGTTCGAGCGCTGCATCGCGCCGCCGGCGCGCTCGAGTTTTTGGAGGAACGGGAACGGATTAAACGGCTTCTGCCCAGGAATGCCGGTAAACCGTGGACGCAGCAAGAGGAGGCACAAGTTTGTGACGAACTGCGGAGTGGGACGGATTTCCAACAGATAGCAAGAATACACAACCGCACAGTGGCATCCATTGTGGCCCGGCTGATCAGGTTGGGAAAAGTCTCATCAAAGATGCCTCCAACAAAGGTGGCGTAAAGTATGGCGACACGCCGCCTCGTTATCGCAAGTCTCCTTCTGTTACTTGGAGGCATTTGCACTCTGGGGCAGGAAAACCCCGCACAAGGCGGCGGGGCCGAAGCCTCACGGAATATCCATCGGCGAGAGCAATGGTTCGCCCAGGGCCGGACATTAGACCTAGAACCCGCCGCCAGCGCGCGAAATCACGCTCTGCGGCAAAAGATGGCGATGCGCGCAATTCGAAGGGCGCAACCCAGGCAAGAGTCTTCACTCAACGCCTTCGCCGGAGAATGGGTTCAACTGGGTCCGGCGCCATTAATTTCAGACGCGAGTGGCGTCGGACTGCAGGACTATAACTTCGTCGCTGGACGCGCAACTGCGGTCGCAATCGATCCCGCAGATTCTTCAGGAGACACCGTTTACATTGGCGGTGCATACGGAGGGATTTGGAAATCATTGAATGCGGGGCCACTTAGTTCAAACCCGGGAAGTGTGGCATGGGTTCCGCTGACTGACAATGAGGCCACACTGGCCGTCGGATCGATAGCGATTCAACCGCAGCTGAGCAATCCGGATCCTAGAAAGAGCGTAATCCTGGTCGGCACGGGTGAGACGAACGGTTCCGCGGATTCGTATTACGGATTGGGTATCCTGCGCTCCGCCGATGCAGGCAGCACTTGGAATCTGATATCGACTGACAGTAGTCCAACCCCTCGTTCATTTGCTGGATTGGGATTCAGCAAGATAGCGTTCAGTACCAGCAATCCCAGTTTGGTCGTAGCTGCCGCGGCGGGCACATCAGAAGGCATTACCGAAGGGGAAGAGAATCCTGTCCTAGTCAATCGAGGAATCTATTATTCCGCCGACAGCGGCGTCTCGTGGAGATACTCCACAATAAAAGACTCGAACGCTGTCACCGACCCCTCGTCTGTCAGCGCGGTTGTCTATAATGCTGCCGCGAATCAATTCTTTGCCGCCATCAGTCAGCACGGCGTTTACTCATCCTCTGACGGAATCAATTGGTTGCGGCTGGCCAATCAGCCTGGTTCTTTAGCCGCCGTATCTTGTCCCGCTCACATTGCTTCTCCAAGCGCTTGTCCTATCTATCGCGGAGAGTTTGCCGTCGTTCCGAATCGTGCCGGCCCAAGTGTCAAAGGCGAAATGTATCTTTGGTACGTCGACGCCAACGATAACGATGGAGGAATCTGGACGAGTACTGACGCAGGAACCACTTGGGCGCAGATCAATGAAAGTGGGATCACATCGTGCGGCGATTTACTCGGAGGATGCGGAACTTCTCAAGGTTTCTATAACCTCACTCTCGCGGCCGTCCCTGATGGTGCCGCGACTGATCTTTATGCCGGGGCGGTGAATCTTTATAAGTGCACTATCTCGGTCATTTCTCCGAATTGCAACGGAACGGGATCGGGTACTTTCATCAACCTGACTCATGTCTACGGGTGCAGTTCAATCGCGAAAGTTCATCCCGCCCAGCATTCGATGGCGTTCATGCTCGTCAATAACAACAATCAGGACCTGATGTATTTCGCCAATGACGGCGGAATCTATCGCTCACTCGATGGCTACACCGGCCTTCTCAGCGGTGACTGTGGCGGCAGCAATACGTTCGACAGTTTAAACGCCAATCTAGACTCGATGACCCAACTGGTTTCGTTTTCAGAATCATCCACGACCTCTCCCAGCCCCGACATTCTCCTGGCGGGAGCGCAAGGTAATGGATCACCAGCAACCGTATCCGCACAGAGCAGTACGACATGGCAAAACGTCGATGCGGGAGACGGCGGCTACACGGCCATCAGCCCAGACGACGATAGAGCCTGGTTTGTTTCGAATCCCCCTGATTCGGTGTCAGGGGTCAACATCTTCAAATGCGCTTCGGGCATAAATTGCCATACTGAGGACTTCCTAAACAATCAAATCGTTAGCGGCACAACCGTTGGAGGCGATGCGGGAGCTTTCAACACTCCTTTCATCTTGGACCCACAAGATTCGGCGGCGTTACTGGTTGGAACTTGCCGCGTATGGCGGGGTCCGAGCGCGGGCGGATCATTCACTGATTTAAGCTTCGACTTCGAGACCGGAGGCTCTGGAATTTGCAGCGGCACCGAGACAAATCTTGTACGGGCGTTGGCCGTTGGGGGAGCCAAGGATGCGAACGGCTTCAGCAACGTAGTCTATGCCGGAACCAACGGAACCGGGCCGCTTTCGAATGGCCTGGCAACGGGGGGACACGTCTGGGTCAGCTCCAATGTTGCTGCTGGTGGCCCCGCGACGTGGACCGATCAGACGGGGGTGATCAATCCCGATAATTTCCCGATCTCGTCGATTGCCGTCGACAGTTCGGACACATCGGGCCTGACTGCATATGCAACCGTCATGGGTTTTCATGTCTCGCACGTTTGGAAAACTATGGACGGTGGAGTGTCATGGACTGATTTCACTGCGAACCTTCCTGATGCTCCAGCGAATGCGCTTCTGATAGACCCAGGTTTAACGCCTGACGCTGGAATCTTATACGTCGGGACTGATGTGGGAGTGTTCGCCAGTAGCACGGGGGCAGCGAACTGGGTCGAAGTCGGACCATCACCAGAGAGCAACAATCCCGGATTGCTCCCGAACGTAGCGGTCACGGCGCTGCACATTTTCAACCCTGGAGGCGCCCGGCGACTGCGTGTCTCGACCTACGGGCGCGGTATCTGGGAGCTAGCAGGCTTCAATCTGAGCCGTCCGATCCCAGCAGCTGCGACGGTGGGCACGCCCGGCACAACGCCTCCGTTTACGTTGCAGCTGACGGCCACCGCGTTCAACGGCCCGGTGAATCTCTTTTGCACTGTCCCGGCATGGGCGCGGTGTGCCTTCCCCGGGGGCGGCCCTTCTTTGTCGGTGAATATCAGCCCCACGAATCCGTTCCCTTTCACGCTGACAGTCACGACGATGGCAGACGCGCCAAGTGGCCCCATCTCCGTCGCGATTCACGCAGCGGCACCGGGATTCACGACCCAAACCCAAAACGTACCGGTTACAGTCGTAGGGGGTTTCGGTTTTTCAATCGCGAATGGCTCTGGACCGCAGACAGTTATTGCCGGCCAGACCGCGACTTATACGCTGAACGTGGCACCGTCAGTTGGGACCTTTCCTAATCCTGTGACTTTCTTATGCACTAACCTGCCGACAAATAGCAACTGTTCTTTTAGTCCGGCGACGGTTCCCGCAGGTAACGGCGAAACTAATGTCACACTTACCCTGACAACGGCGGGAACGCCGCCGGGAACATATTCGACAATCGCGGTCAGCGGGACTTCTGGCGTCGTTAGCGAGAGCGCTCAATTGACGCTTGTCGTCCAGAGCGCCTTCGCGTTTTCGCTTTCCAACTCCGGACCGTCCGCAATTATCGCCGGGAATTTCGCAAAGTACGACATCACAGTTACGCCTTCGGGCGGTCCATTTCCAAATCCTGTAGCACTAACTTTCTTGGGCTGCCCTCTCGGGACCACTTGCACGTTCGATAACGCAACAATAGCGGCAGGAAGCGGAACCACGGACGTTGCTCTGACCGTCGCAACCACCGCATACCCTAACGGGACGCCGCCCGGCACGTACTCTATAACAGTCACTGGAGAGACGTCCGGGGTGTCGGCAAAGAGCACTGCCGTAACTTTTAACGTGCAGGCGGCCCCATTTAGCTTTTCAATGAGCAACTCCGGTCCCGCCACAATTGAAGCTGGATCCTCGGGGAAGTACAACGTCACGATTATCCCCGCTGGAAGCGCATTTCCGAATCCCGCGGTCTTGTCGTTAACTGGCTGCCCTTCGGGAACCACATGTTCGCTAAGTTCGACCCTGGTATCGGCGGGGAGTGGTGTGACCAACGTCTTTCTTACAGTTACAACCAACGGTGGCACATCACCCGGCTCTTACAAAATTACGGTCACTGGGACGTCCGGATCGCAGACTGCGAACACAGTTATCTCTTTTACCGTGCACAGTAATACGTTCAGTTTCTCGATGAGTAGCTCCGGCCCCGCGACAATTGCCGCTGGATCTTCGGGAAAATACGACATTACGATCACGCCTTCTATGGGAACATTCCCAAGCGCCGTGGCTCTTGCCTTCACTGGGTGTCCTGCCTCAGCCACGTGCTCGCTCGACAGCTCCACTGTCTCAGCAGGTAGCGGCACCACGGACGTTTTTCTTACCGTCGCAACAGCTGCCGGAACGCCAATCGGCGGTTACTCAATTACTGTTACCGGAACTTCTGGGGCTGTTATCGCAAATACAGGCATTTCTCTTGCAGTAATCGCATTCAACTTCACGATGAGTAGCTCCGGTCCCGCAACAATTGCCGTCGGATCGTCCGCGCAATACAACGTTTCGATTACGCCCTCCGCAGGAACCTTCCCGAACCCGGTTGCTCTGACATCCACTGGTTGTCCGGCGGTGAGCACCTGCTCTTTCAATAGTGCGCAAATCGCGGCGGGCAGTGGGACCTCCGACGTTTTGCTGACCGTCGCAACGACGCCACCAGCGCTGCATTCGGAAAAAAGACGCCCGCAAATTCTGGTTTATGCCCTCTGGATACCGTTGCCAGGAATTCTGATAATCTTCGCCGCGTCCGGCAGCGGAAGATCGCGCTGGACGCTACGCGGGTTGTTTACGCTCTTACTCGTAACCGCATGCTCCGGATGCGGCGGCCTATCAGGAGGTTCAGCCGCGCCGGCGCCAAACCCCGGGACGCCACCCGGAGTTTACACAATCACTGTGATTGGGACATCGGGGTCGCTAACCGCCAACACCACCATCTCGATTACCATTCACTAAGGGACATAGTGCGGAACCGGCTTAGCCGCCCGCCGAGACGAGGATCCCTCGACTTCGCTCAGGACAGGCTCTTGGGCCTACGTGAGAATTCATATTCCGCTCGTTTGCGCGAAGGATCGCGCCTGTCATGAGCGAACTCGAAGGATGTCTCACCTGCCGAGCCGAGCGCAGATCGGCTCCCTTCCTTGCCGTTAAGCCGTTCTGATACGATCACGATTCAATCGCGGCAGTCCTGCGACAACCACAACGGAGGCTGAAAAAGTGAAAACCGACTTCTCGGGAAAGCGAGTGGCTGTGCTCGGCGCTGGCAAAATGGGGGGGATTCTGCTCAAGGTTCTGCTCGAAAAAGGGCTGCTTTCCCCTAAGCTAACCCGCTCAACAGTCCAGCATGAGCAGCGGGCACGTGAAATATCCGAAAAATTAGGAATCGAAGTCGGGACCGATAACCTCGCCGCTGTAAAAGATGCGGACGTCGTTCTCGTCTGCGTGAAGCCGCAGGTCGTAAAAGAAGTATTGCAGGAGATTCGTCCCAATATTTCGACGAAGCAGCTTTTTATCTCCCTGGCCGCTTCCGTTCCCACCGACCAAATTGAAAAGGCCCTCGGCGCGGATGTGCGGGTGGTACGGGCGATGCCGAACACACCATGTTTGCTCGGATGCGGGATGACTGGTCTTTGCAAAGGGAAATTCGCCAGCGCGCAAGATGTGGAGGCTGCGTCAGCCTTGTTCAATGTCGTCGGAAAGACGGTCATAGTTGATGAGAAACATATGGACGCGGTTACCGGCCTTTCTGCCAGCGGGCCTGCTTACATCTACATCATTCTCGAATCGCTCGCCGAAGCCGGAGTTAAAGTTGGCTTGCCGCGCGATATCGCAACATTGCTGGCCGCGCAAACGACGCTGGGTGCCGCGACTGTGGTGCTTGAGACCGGTGATCATCCCGCGCTGCTGAAAGATGCGGTGACGACTCCGGCGGGCTGCACCGTGGATGGCCTCATGGAATTGGAAGAGGGCAAACTTCGGGTGACATTGATTAAAGCCGTGGTCAAAGCGACGCAACGGGCGAAGGAATTGGCGTATGGATAATTGCGCATGTGCCCTATGCCGCAGAGCATCGACCGACAGCGAGGGAGCTCTTCGAGCGTCCTTTAAGCCGGGAAGGGCACGGCCTTCAGCCGTGCCGAAACCTGGATATAGGACCGATTACGGCACGACTGAAAGTCGTGCCCTCCTAAGCCCATCCCTTCCACGTCCGATCGGCCAAGGAACGCTTGTCAGCGCTCCACGATGCTTTCGAGCGCGTCATAAAAGGCGGGATATGAGATTACCGCAGCGTCGGATCCAGCAATTCGCGTATCCCCCTTGGCCCGCAGCGCGGCAACCGCAAATGCCATGGCGATGCGGTGATCGCCAAAAGAATCCAATTCCGCACCGTGAAGTTCCTGACCACCGGGAATTTTCAGTCCATCTTCGAGTTCCTTCACGTGTGCGCGCATCGCGCGCAAATTGGTGGCGACAGCGGCGATACGGTCTGACTCCTTCACTCGAAGTTCTCGGGCGTCTCGAATCTCGATTCCATTTGTGGTATAGGGCGCGACTGCGGCGAGCACCGGTATTTCGTCAATCAGCTCGGCGGAGTGCGATCCAGCAATCGTCGCTCCAGTCAGAGCTTTGCCCGTGACCTGGACCGTTCCGATCAACTCTCCATGTTTTTCTTCCAACTGAGTAACGGCGATACCGACGCCCATCCCAATCAAAACCTCAAGCAGTCGAGCGCGCGTCGGATTCATCAGCAAGGAATCGATGGACAACTGCGATCCCGGAAACAGCGCAGCGGCGCACAAGAAGAACGACGCACTCGAAAGATCGCCGGGAATTCGAGCGTCGATGGCGTGCAAGTTCTGCCCACCTGCTATGCGCGATTCGTTTCCCAACTGCGTCACCGTCGCGCCGAAAGCTCGCAATGCAACCTCACCGTGATCACGGGTACGAACCGATTCGCGAACTGTCGTTTCGCCGGTCGCGTAAAGACCCGCAAATAGCAAGGCAGTCTTCACCTGCGCGCTCGGCACGGGTGTTTCGTAGCTGATTGCTTTGAGAGAGCTTCCGGCGACACGAAGAGGCGGGCGGCCACCATCTTTAGAGGTGATTTTCGCTCCCATCATTTCGAGCGGCCTAATGATGCGGGACATTGGACGGCGTGACAGAGATTCATCGCCGATCAACTCGCTGTCAAAATCTTGACCCGCCAAAATCCCGCTCAGCATGCGCATGGTCGAACCGGAGTTGCCGCAATCCAAGGGCGAGTCAGGTGCGCGGAGTTTTAAGTTCGTGCCGTCAATTGCGATAGAGCCGTCTTCTTTTCGCCAGCTGACTCCCAAGGTCCTCAAACAACCTAAAGTGCTGGCGCAATCAGCTCCCGTAGAAAAGTTTTCTAATTTCGATGTGCCGCTGGCGATGGCACCAAGCATGGCGTAGCGATGAGAAATGGATTTGTCTCCCGGCAAGCGCAACGCGCCAGACACATTTCTGGCAGGCCGGATCACTATGCTGGAATCAGGTTTCATTGAGCTTTTAATATAAAGGATCGGGAAAAGTATTGCGGATGGCCGGCCCGCGCTACAATTCATGCCGTTTAGATCATGGCATTATGCTCCGAATAATATGCGTCTTCCCAAGAGTACTCACGTCCTGGGAAGAAGGAGGGTTAAATGAAGCTCGTACTCCGACTCATGATTTTTCTAACATTGGTTGGAAACATAAAATTCGCTTGGACAACTGAATTGTCTGAACCACTCACACTATCGGAGGCTGAAATTCTGATCTATTTGATGCCAGCATCCCGACAATTACGGCAACAGGGATTTGACGTTGGGTGGGATCTCGAAAGAGCCTCAATTCAGGGCGCCGATTCGTTTCGTTTTCAGGTATTTAACGCGAAAAGAAAGTGTCCTGAGGGATGCAGCGTCACGATTGGATATTTTGGCGTCGACAAACACACAGCAGAAGTCGAAGACTTGGATGCACACAAGGTTGTGACCAACGAGGAGATTCGCGGTGTACAGGCGATCCTGCGAAAAGAGCACCACCTTGCATCCAAGCATTCTGAGGAATCGATGAAATCAAACTGATCGAAACAGAAGGTCCCTCCACTTCGCTTCGCTACGGTCGGGATGACAGGTTTTAGTTCAATGAACAGAATCGAAAAACTCCCGCAGAACCTCTCCCACTTCCTTCGGCCGTTCCCACGCAACGTAGTGACCGGCTTTTGCAATAATTTTCAGCTGGCTTCCGGCAATATTTTGCCGCATGAGCTCCGCTTCTGCCATGTCCGAAAGAACATCTTCCTCGCCAGTCACAATCAGCGTGGGCGCGGTAATCGTTTTCAAAGTGGCAACTGAATCGGGACGTTCGGCCATGCCTCGCTGCACCATCGCCGCATCTTCAGCCGCCATTTTGCGCATCATTCGTAACGCGCCATCCACAAGATCTGGGCGTGTGTTGCGTGTCGTGTCGCCCAGCAACTTGGGAATCATGCTCTCGAAAAATGGTTCTGTTCCGCGTTCGAGCACTTCCGCGGCACTCTTCAATCGTGCATTCCGAGCTTCGGGAGAGTCGGCCTGCGCTTTAGTATTGCAAAGTACTAACGCCAACACGCGGTCGCGATATTGTCGCAGGAACTCAAACAGCGCATAGCCTCCAATTGAAACTCCGGCGAATGCAGCGCGGCCTATTCCGACGTCGTCCATCACGCGAGCAATATCGTTTGCATGCTTGGCCATGGTGGCGGGGCCCTCGCCAAGACCTGACTCACCATGTCCTCGAAGATCGGGCAGAATCAAACGATATCGAGTCAATAACGATTGAGCAGCGGGCAGCCAGAACTGGTGATGAACGGGAAAAGGATGCAACAGGACAACAGGAGGCCCGTCGCCGAGCACTTCGTAGAAAATCTCGGCGTCGTCGTTCTTAATGCGAGGCATTGTGGGAGAAACATGGAAATGCAGATTGAGAACTAGATTTGAGAATTTGACGAATTTACGAATTTCCGAATTTACGAAATCGTGACGCTTACTGGCTGGTGACAGTTTGTCCCGCCGACTCGCTCAGCATCAACGGCTCTTCCGGCATGACGATCCACGCAATCACATAGCCGATTAAGGCGGCGCCCGGAGGCAGCAAAGCTGCAATCAACCACACGACTCGCACTAACGTGACGTCCAAATCGAAATATTCGGCAAAGCCGGCGCATACACCGGCAATCTGACGACCTGTGCGGGGACGCATAAGTCGTTTGCGCGAAATAACCGTTCCGATGCGCTTTCCGCAATACGCGCACACGATAGCATCGTCCTGTATCACCTTCCCACAATAGTTGCAGTACACGGGTTTCCCTCCGGTTAACCGCTGAAGGTTAACACTCAACAATAGATACGGTCGAGATCGGAATCAAGTTCCCCCTTTTTACTCCTTTACTCCGTGTAGGGTTCTTTTATGTATTTTCGCGCAGCATCGGCTGACGCTGTTTCACCCGCGGTCGCGACTACCAAGTTATATTTCGTAACTGCAAGTTCGCGTTTTTTCAAAAGATCATACATCTCTCCGGCTCCCAAATTTGCCTTTTGGGCAACGTCCGGATCCGGCTGGGGCACCGAGACTGCCTGTTCATAAGCAGCTGCCGCTCCCGAATAGTCCTTCTGATTGCGAAGAAGATCGCCAAGGGTAAGCGCTGCAATCTCGTAGTGCTGGCCTGGATAGCCACCTTGAGTACCCGCCCGCCAGATTTTGGCATAAACTGCAGCAGCTTCCTGCGGATGCCCTTCCGCCTGAAGCAAATTTCCCTCCTCAAGAGCCATCAGCATGTTTCTGGGATAGGCTGCGATTAATTGCCTCGCGATCGGAAGAGCTTCGTCGTAGCGCTGCTCCCGGCGGAGGAACAGTGCCAGAAGAATCCTGGCATCGACGGCGGTCTCCCCGTTCCCGGCGGCACATTCTCGAAGCAGTTGCATGCCCTTCTCTTTGTTGCCACCCAGTCCAGCCACGGCACCCGCCGATCTGAGTGCCCAAGGCAGGCTTCCGACTACATAATTGTGCGTGCCGACCAGGAGCTTGGCTTCAATATCTTCCGGGGCCAGTTCCAGCACACGCTCGTGATCGTGCCGGGCTCCGACCGCGTTTCGCAAAGCCGAGAACCAGGCATGCTCGACCAGCGCCGTGTACGTCGCAAATTCCGCGCGCGTAACGCCTCGTGTATAGAGAGCTTCGACATCATTGGGATTAGCCGCTAGCCGGTTCTGTTCTATGGTCAGCGCCCTCTTAACCAAGTCTTTTATCTGCGTCTGAGCTTGAGGATTGATTGGACGATGCGCTGCCTTGATGAAACTGTCATTGGCATATTCCCCCGTATTAAGCACTCCCATTTGATAGAGCTCATGGAACAGGATAGCGGTGAGCAGATGATTTATTGCGAATGCGTCGTCGGGGTGCCTTTTAAGAACTTGATCGAACTCCTGGACCGCCCGATCATAATCAAGATTATAAAAATGGTCGAAGGCCACCAGATTTAGCGGATCTCTTGGCCGGAATGATAGGTTGTCGGTCGCGGCGGAACTCCCACCCTGGCCAGTAGCGCAGTGAGACGAAATAAATGCTAAGCACAGAAAACAGCAAAGCGCCTGCCTCAAAATGTAGGTGGATTTAATCGGGCTTTCTCTTTGGCCGGAAGTGTTGAGACTTTAGTTTACCCGATCGGTAGTAATCGCAGGAGCGGATCGCGGGTCTATTGCGAGCTCTTACTTGTGCATCGATAACTTCTAGCGATCCTTCAAGACGATCTTCCCCACTAAAAGAGTAATTCTTGCCCGGTTGCTGCCGTCCCCCGAACTTGGACACCCGTAACCATATGAATACACACGAGTTTCGTTAGACCCTTATGGTCACAAGCTTGCGAATAAGGAACCAAAGGTGAAAATGCATGTCTGAAGCCGTTCCGAATTCGCAGCAGGATTTCTGGATCCGTCCCGTGATCGCGCCAACGTCAGCGAGGGCCGCCTCCAGCGGAGGGAGCTTGAAAACATGCGTTCACTGCGGGACCGAGTTTATGGCTGGATCCAGATTCTGCTACCTTTGCGGAGGGAAACGGGAGCTGGACGCCACACCGAAACCATGGATCCGGCACCACAGTCTCTCCCAGTTAATCGGAATTCGGTATCTACGGCAAAGTTTGGGGCTATCGATTCCCTCTCTGTGCGCTTTTCTGGCGGGGATCGGGTGCCTGATCGAGGCTGTGCGCGCAGGCGTCGTTTTTCGCGTCGAGAATCTCGTTGGTTTTCAGGCCCTACAGTTCTTCAGGATCGAATGGCTCCTTGGCGCAATCGCGGCGTTCGTTGCCGGGATAGTCGTCAAAGATGCCGGAGCTGGTAAATAGCAGAACGCCTAGCCGCTCATATTTCCACTTACGTTGTTTCCGTTAGATAAAGGTGATTGATAGGCCCAACTCCTTGCCCCACTGGATAGGCCCCCTCGATTGCCCCTTTCACAAACGCCTTCGCCAGCGATACAGCCTCCGGTAGGCTCCGGCCGAGTGCGAGGTGGCATGCGATCGAACACGAAAAGGCACAGCCCGTCCCATGAGTGGAATTGGACCTAACACGTTCGGACCTGAAGAATTGTTGGTCCAAGCCCGATTTGGGGTTGCTACTGAGCAAGTCCGCGGGCTGGTCTAGATGCCCCCCTGTGATAACCACCGCACTCGCTCCCATCTCGTGCAACCTCACCGCCGCTCGCCTCACCTCCTCTTCGTTCCCTACAGGTAATCCCGTAAGGACGGACGCCTCAGCCAGGTTCGGGGTAATGACTGCGGATGAGTGAATTAACCTCTTCACCAGCACTGATAGTCCGAGATCGTCCAACAGCGGAGTGCCGGAGGTCGATCTAAGAACTGGGTCCACTACTGCGTTCGGAGCGCGGTTGCTTGTTAGGAAGTCGGCGACAACATTCGCGGCGTCCGCCGAACCCAGCATTCCGACATGAACGGCCGCAAACTGCATATCTGACACTAGTTCAGATAGCGTCTCTTTAAGCAGGTCCGCCATGACCTCAACCCGCCGGACTCCCAAGGTAGACTGAACTGTTATCGCCGTAATGGCTGCCACCCCATAGCATCTATGGGCGGCTATGGTTTTAATGTCCGCAGTAACACCCGCTCCGGACGATGGATCGAACCCGGCTATGGTGAGGACAACGGGCCGATTTTCAGTCATAGACGCAATTTATCCGAAATGGCACCGGACGCCGCAACAAATAGTTAGTGCATGATTCTGCCAGCAAAATGCCGTACTGCGCTGAAAACAAACGAAAAACAAAAGTTTCCCATGCAACTCCAACAAAACATTGAATCCTGTCATATTTTCTTGGCGGTTCCAAATTAGTGTTTACTAATTAATAAATATCTAAGTACTTGTCAGCACTAGGTATACAGACATTTGTTCATGATATACAACAAGTTATGTATGGTATCTATAACTCGGCGGTTACGTTCGTACAGGGCTTTTCGGATTGACATGAGGACCTTAGACCCATAGCATTTCACCTACGTTAACGTGGATCGGCTTAACCGGGGAGGCAAGACTTTTATAGATGCGAGGTGGACTGAATGCGAAGATACATTGCTCGTGGACTGGCGATTGTGGTTGTCGCCAGCTTGGGAGCGGCTCAGGGGCCAACCAGCTTAGAGTCGAGCAACACCCGAAATACAAAAGCTAAGATATCTCAGAACACTGGTCAGCAGGTCGTCGCGCAGAAGGCAGCACAGCCCAAGCCGTTTCAGGTAGGGACGGCGTCTTGGTATGGCGATTACTTCGACGGCAAACAGACTGCTAGCGGCGAGCCTTACAACATGTACGACTTGACCGCGGCCCATCCCAGCCTGCCCCTAGGCACTTGGGTTAAGGTAACGAACTTGCGGAATCGCAAGGTGGTCCTGGTCCGAATTAACGACCGCGGACCCGTCGTTCCTGGCAGGATCATCGACCTGTCGTATAGCGCGGCCAAGGTGCTGCATTTCAACGATCAGGGAATCCAAAAAGTACGCCTCGACGTGATCCACCCCCAAATGATGGCGTCCCTTACCCCGCTGGAACATTAGAATCGAGCGGCCTATACTCTTTACGAGATGGATCCGCGCCAAAAGCTGATCGTGGCCCTCGACGTTTCCACCGCAGCCGCCGCACGAAAGATTGTGGCGGCCGTAGGGGACTCCGCGGTCACCTACAAAGTCGGCCTTCAGCTATATACCGCTGAAGGCTCTAGGATAGTCCAGGAGCTGATTTCCTCCGGGCGGCAAGTTTTCCTGGACCTCAAATACCACGACATCCCCAACACCGTGGGCGCAGCGGTGTACGAGGCCGCGGGGCTCGGGGTTGCGATGCTTACGGTTCACGCTCTAGGTGGCCGGCAAATGCTGCGCGCAGCAACCGAAGCTGCCCGGGCAGTCAATCCCAGTGTCAGAGTGGTTGCTGTGACTGTCCTGACTAGCATGGATGAGCCAGAATTGGCCCAGGTCGGGGTCCCAGATGGAATCCTACCCGAGGTGATGCGGCTGGCTGGCCTGGCTGCCGCAGAGGGGTGCCACGGCGTGGTGGCGTCCGCGCAGGAGGCATCCGCTATCCGAAAGAAGTTCGGCGAAAGCTTCCTGATCGTAACCCCCGGCGTTCGTCCGCAAGGGTCCGCTCATGGAGATCAGGTAAGAGCAGTGACTCCCGCCCAGGCGATCGCGGCGGGAGCAAGCCACATTGTGGTCGGTCGACCGATCATCGAAGCCGCCGATCCTTCAACTGAAGCAAAAGCAATTTTGGACCAAATGAGCCTCATAACTAGATAGTTCCCGAGGATGGAGCGGTTTCCAACCGTGCCGCGTAATCCACGCCTCGACTTATGTCATCGCTAAAGCGATGCCTGACACAACTAAAATCCGTCACAGCTTTTCGTAGAATTCACAGGCCGAACACGAAATAAAGACCCCACCGGGAACCCCGCGTTCGCGATCCTTTACCCGCTTCACGATTCGGGTGGACTTGCCGCACTTCGGGCAATCCGTGCTCTTGGAGGTATCCATAACCTTCTTACGATCCGCAGTCTTTGCAATCTTTGCCATGTCTTCTCCTGATAAGTTTTACGCAGGGACAGCCGCCCTCAGCTGCCCGGCTTACTTAGAATGTGTGGGGTGGCCGAGCTACGCCCGGCTGGACAGCCGAGGGCGGCTGTCCCTGCGCGCTTCATGTCGCTTTAGCAATCTTACCTCAGGAGAGTGAAAAGCGTCTTGACAGGACTCCCTGCCACTTTTAATGTAATGACTGATGCTGACTAGCCGCCATCACCACCATCACCATCACGCGCACCGCGTGCGGGTGGGTGTGTTTAGCTGAGTCAGTTCAGATTCATATTCAGCAATCACAAAATCCGGCCCGCTGACGCGAATGCTCAGCGGGCTTTTCGTTTGCGCGGCATGTTCCTCGGAGGAAAGAGCACTATATGAATGTGGAGATCGATTTTGACAAGATGCAAGGGTTGACCCCCGCCATCGTTCAGGATGCGGATAACGGCAACGTCCTAATGGTGGGCTTCATGAGTCCCGAGGCTTGGGAGCTGACCCGGGAAACGGGTTATGTAACGTTTTACAGCCGCAGCCGCAATACTCTCTGGACGAAGGGTGAAACCTCCGGCAATAAGTTGAAGCTACTCTCAGCTACGACGGATTGCGATCGCGACACCCTACTTCTACAAGTTAATGTCGAAGGCGCCGGCGTGGTTTGTCATGAAGGCACTCGATCCTGTTTCACGAAGGTGCTTGATCTGAGGCGGGGCGTGCCAGCATCGGAGAACGAACGATGAAAATCCGCATTGGCATTCCCAAAGGCAGCTTACAGGACGCCACGCTTCAGCTCTTTGCGCAGGCCGGCCTTCAGATACAAGTCAGCGCCCGGTCTTATTTCGCGTCCACGGGTGATCCCGAAATTGAGTGCCTGCTGATTCGCGCCCAGGAAATGGCGCGATACGTTGAGCACGGCGCGCTGGACGCCGGTCTTACCGGATTTGATTGGGTCATCGAGAGCGGCCTGCAAGTGGAGACGGTGGCAAATCTTAGTTACAACAAGCAAAGCCGCGGGAAGGTGAAGTGGGTGTTGGCAGTTCCGGAAGACTCTCGTTTTCACCAGCCCAAAGATCTCGACGGATGCATTATCGCCACGGAATTGGTAAATGTGACGAAAAGTTATTTCCGCAGCCGCGATGTCGAAGTCAAAGTTGAATTTTCATGGGGCGCCACGGAAGTAAAACCTCCCATGCTCGCCGACGCTATCGTCGAAGTCACTGAGACGGGCAGCTCGCTTAGAGCTAATCATCTTCGCATCATTGATACGGTTCTTGAATCGAATACACAGATCATCGCCAACAAGGTCGCGTGGACGGACCTTGGGAAGCGCCGCAAAATCGAAAATCTGGGGATGATGTTGCGCGGCGCCATGGAAGCAAAAGAGCGTGTCGGACTCATGCTGAACGTCCGCAAGGAACATCTCGAGGGAGTGTTGTCAGTGCTTCCCGCATTGAAGCGACCGACCATCTCGACGCTGAGCGATCCTGAGTGGCTTGCGGTGAATACCGTGATCGAGGAAGCGACGGCTTGGGAAGTGATCCCCCGATTGAAAGAAGCCAAAGCTCAGGGGATCGTGGAATATCCGCTGAACAAGGTGGTGATGTAATGCGGATACTCTCGGGCCGCGCCGCAGCCGCGCATGTCCGCACTCTTGCGGAACGCGGCTCTCAACTCGCGGAAGTCGAGCCTGCGGTACAGAAGATCGTGGATGATGTTCGCCGCGGCGGCGACAAGTCTCTCCGCTGTTACGCCCATCGCTGGGATGGCCTGGCAAAAGATTCTCCTTTCAAAGTGACAGAACGCGAAATTCAGGAATCGTGGGACGCATCCCCTTCTCGTCTGCGATCCGCTTTGCAGGACGCGGCGAAAAATATTCGGAAATTCTGTGAATGGCAAAAGCCGAAAGAGTGGAGACACAGTTCCGGTGGAGTTTCAGTTGGGCAGATAATCCGTCCTCTCGATTCGGTCGGATGTTATGTCCCGGGCGGTAGACATCCGCTGGCTTCGACCGTGCTCATGACCGTGATTCCGGCACAAGTTGCAGGAGTCAAGAATATTCGGATTGTTTCTCCGAAACCGCGTGCCGAAGTACTCGCCGCCGCCGCTACGCTGGGAGTTCGAGAGTTCTATCGAGTGGGCGGCGCACAAGCCATCGCGGCGCTGGCCTATGGCACCGAAAGTATTTCTTGCGTGGATAAAATAGTTGGCCCCGGAAACAGTTACGTCACCGCGGCAAAGAAATTGGTTTCCTTCGATTGCGCCATTGATTTTCTCGCCGGCCCGACTGAGATCGTTGTCTTGAGTGATTCTGGCAAGCCCGAATTCATTGCGGCTGACTTAGTGGCGCAGGCAGAACATGATCCGGAAACAGTGGCGATTTTCATCACAACATCCCGTCCCTTGGGAAAGGCGGTTGCGGAGCGAGCGGATAAATTCAGCGCCTCCAATTTGATCGCGCGGGAATCGTTGCGCCGGAACGGAACCGTTCTCGTCGCCGGATCCGTGGAATCAGCCCTTGACTGGGCGAATGCGATTGCGCCGGAACACATCACCATCGAACGAAAGCATCTGCGGCATATCAACAACGCGGGTTCGATATTTGTGGGCGATTATTCGGCGCAAGCCGCGGGTGACTACGCATCTGGACCGAATCACGTTTTGCCGACGGCCGGCGTCGCCCGATTTCGCGGAGGGTTAAGCGTTTTAGACTTTGTGAAAATTATTACGGTTCAGGAACTGTCCTCGAAAGGGCTGCGCCGCCTGGCGCCCGCGATCGAATGCCTCGCGAAAACCGAAGGACTGGCGGCTCATGCGGAATCCATCGCAGTGAGGACTCGCCATGCTTAAGCCACGGGAAGCAGTGCGCAGGCTAAAGTCATATCACCCGCCTTTGGGAAACCGCCAGGGCTTACGGCTGGATTTCAACGAAAACACCGTCGGCTGCTCGCCGCGTGTCATGCAGAAGCTACGAGCGCTGGACGTGGAGCAATTGGCGCGGTATCCGGAGCGTGAGCCGCTTGAGGCAATCGTCGCTTCGCACTTGGGAATTCGTCCCGAAGAATTGTTGCTTACCAACGGAACAGACGAGGCCATCCACCTGGTCTGCGAAACCTATCTGGAGCCGGACGATGAAGCCATCATCGTTGTTCCCACATTTTCCATGTACGAGATTTATGCCGCCGCGACTGGTGCCAAGGTTATCGCAGTGCCGGCGGGCGAAGAATTTCGGTTCCCCTTGGAGAATGTTCTGGCACACGTCAATGAGCGCACGCGCCTGGTGGCAATCGCGAACCCTAATAATCCCACGGGTGCGTTGGCTTCTCGAAAAGATTTGCTGACCATCGCCGAGCGCGCGCCGAATGCGGCGTTTCTGATCGATGAAGCGTATTTCGAATTCTGCGGCGAGACGCTGCTCCCGGAGTTTCGAAAATTTCCGAACTTGTTTGTGTCGCGAACATTTTCCAAGGCTTATGGTTTGGCCGGACTTCGAATCGGCGTGCTTGCCGGCCATCCTGATCAAATGCGTTTTCTGCGTCCAGTAAGTTCGCCTTATAACGTCAACTCGGTCGCGCTGGCGTGCCTTCCGGATGCCCTGGCCGACCAGGCCTATGTTCGCCAGTATGTCGATGAAGTGCGCAGCGGACGTGAGCGACTTGAGCAGGAACTTCAGGACTGGGGCGTTCGCTATTGGCCCAGTCACGCGAATTTTGTGCTGATGTATTTTGGCGCGCAGGCGCAAACGTTTATTTCCGCCATGCGCGAGCGCGGCATACTCGTGCGTGACCGTTCCGGCGATCAGGGATGCGCCGGCTGCGTCCGCATTACGCTGGGTTCGGAACAGCAGACGAACCAAATGCTCGCGGCGCTGCGGGAAGCCTTCGAACAAATCGGTATCGGGCAGAAGGTGAGCCGATGAGAAAGGCCTCCATCAAGCGAACGACCAGGGAAACCGATATCGTGCTCTCTTTGAATATCGACGGCAAAGGGCGTTATAAGATCGCGACCGGCATACGTTTCTTTGATCACATGATGGAGCTATTCGCCCATCACGGCGCTTTCGATTTGGAGCTGACCGCGAAAGGCGACCTGGACGTGGACCAACATCACACCGTCGAAGACATCGGAATCGCGTTGGGACAGGCCTTCGCCGAAGCATTGGGCGGCAAGCGCGGAATTTTGCGCGCCGGATATTTCGTAATGCCCATGGATGAAACCTTGGCGCTCGCCGCCGTCGATTTTTCAGGACGCACTGCCGCCGTAATAGACGCGAAGGTGAAAACTCGATTGGTTGGAGACTTGCAATCCGAGCTGGTGTTTGATTTTTTTGAGGGATTCGCCCGCGGCGCCCACGCCAACGTGCACGTGCGCGTTCTCTATGGACGCTCCAATCATCATAAGATCGAAGCAATGTTTAAGGCATTTGCCCGCGCTTTGCGAGCGGCATGCTGGCGCGACCGCCAGATGAAGCGCTTGTTGCCGAGCACGAAGGGGCTGCTCTAATGATCGCAATCGTCGATTACCGCGCTGGAAATCTTACATCGGTCAAGAAGGCTCTCGATAAGATCGGCGCCGATTCCGTAATCACGGCGGACTCTAAGATCGTCTCGCAGGCGGAAAAAATCGTATTGCCCGGCGTAGGACACTTTTCCGCAACTTCGCATCTGACGGATTCGGGTCTGCGCGATGCCATCGTTAATTCCATTCAACGCGGTGTGCCATTTCTCGGAATCTGCGTAGGTCTGCAATGGATGATGGAATCGAGTGAAGAAGCTCCCGAAGTTGCTGGCCTTGGAATATGGCCTGGCGAGTGTGTCCGCTTCCCTGCTTCGGTAAAATCGCCGCATGTGGGATGGAATCAGTTGGAATTTCGCGAGAAACCCTCGCGGCTATTGCGCGGGATTCCCTCCGGCTCATACGTCTACTTCACACATTCCTACCGCGTGCCTTTACTCACCGACACCGTCGCTGAATGTGAGTATGGAGGCAGGTTCTCGGCCGTAGTGGAAAAAGACCATTTGTTCGGAGTGCAGTTCCATCCGGAGAAATCGGGGACGATAGGATTGAAGTTGCTGGAGAACTTTTGCTCCTTGAGCCTCGGTGGTTTGCCTCAAGTGATAAATATGGCGCAAGTAACAGCGCCTGCACCAATTGGTTAGTATGGGAAAAATGAAGGGCATTTACAAAGAAGAATTCCCGAAAGGCTCCAAGGTAAAGATTGCGAGGCGCGAGTTTCTGGAGGAGTTTCTCAAAACTTGGAAGTTCCACAACAAGTTGAAACCGGATCAATTAAATTACGCAGATCAGATTGCTGAGGTAGAAAGCATCGGATTCTACCACGGGGGTGACGAGCTATATAAGCTCAACGGCATACCTGGTATCTGGCATGAACAATGTTTGGAAGCGGCCCCCCTCTTAGAGGGAGCGACTGAGGAACAGAATGCTGACTAAACGCATCATCGCGTGCCTCGATGTCGACGCGGGGCGAGTAGTAAAAGGTGTGCGGTTCCTGAATCTCAAAGACGCTGGAGACCCCGCTGAATTGGCGGCTGCCCACAGCGAAGCCGGAGCAGACGAAGTTGTGCTGCTGGACATCACCGCGACCCATGAAAAGCGAAACACGCTGCTCGAAACGGTCCGCCGGACGGCGCGTCAGTTGTTTATTCCGTTCACCGTTGGTGGCGGTGTGCGAACGCTTGAGGATGCCGGGGCCATATTCGACGCGGGCGCCGACAAGATAAGCATCAACTCCGCAGCCATCGCGAATCCAAGTTTAATCACGGAAATCGCCAACCGCTTCGGCTCGCAGGCGGCGATTGTGGCGATCGATGCCAAGCGCAATGGCAATAGCAATGGGAAGACTCCCGGATTCGAAGCCTGGGTGCAGGGCGGGCGCAAGCAGACTGGCCACGATGCGGTGACTTGGGCGAAACAAGCCGAAGATCGCGGAGCGGGAGAAATATTGTTGACCTCAATGGACAGAGATGGAACAGGCCAGGGATTCGACTGTGAATTGACGAAGGCGGTTGCCGATGCAGTCAGAATCCCGGTCATCGCATCCGGCGGCGCGGGCAGCGCACAACACTTCACCGAGGTTTTTCAGGATGGCCATGCGGACGCCGCACTCGCTGCTTCAATCTTCCACTTCGGTTTGAGGTCGATAGCCGAACTTAAGCAGCAACTCCAGAATGCTGGAATCCCGATGAGGTGCGCGTGCTGATTCCATCCATTGATTTAATGGGCGGCAAGATCGTGCAATTGGTGCAAGGCCGAAAGAAAGCGTTGGAATTCGACAACTTTGAAGAGTGGATCGAGCGCTTCTCGAAGTTTCCTCTGGTGCAATTGATCGATCTCGATGCCGCCATCGGAACTGGAACCAACTACGCTCTGTTGCAACAGTTTCTGAATCGCCTCCCATGCCAGGTGGGCGGCGGAATTCGTTCCATTGAAACTGCCCGTCAAATCCTCGGCATGGGAGCGCGTCGAGTGATTCTGGGATCAACCTTGATCCATGATGGAAAAATAAATATGTCATTTGCCGAAACTATTTCGGGTTCGTTAGGGAGCGATCGGTTGGTGTTTGCCATCGATTCCAAAGGTGGCCGAGTTGCGATTCGAGGATGGCGCAAACTGACTTCCATTTTGCCGTTGGATATGATCACATCGCTCGATTCATATTGCGATGCCTTTCTATACACTCACATCGAAACCGAAGGCATGATGCAAGGCATTCCCTTCGAAGCCGTGCGGCCGCTAAGGGCTGCCACGTCAAAACAGCTAATCGTGGCTGGTGGGATTTCGACGAATGACGAAGTCGAGCAACTGCAAGCAATGCGCGTAGATGCGGTCGTTGGAATGGCAGTTTATACAGGGCGGATGTCCCTTGATGCTCTTACGCAGCAGTAGCATCATAATGTGTTATTGATGCTACTGTACAAATATTGACATCAATCTGATATTATGACATCATAGCTCTCATGCGAACAACTCTTACGCTCGATGATGATATTTTCCACGAAGTACGGACTTACGCTGAAGCCCGCTCCCTGCCGGTTGGGAGAGCCGTATCGGAATTGGTGAGAAGAGGGCTGCGGGTTCCTACTCCAACGCGAAAAGTAAACGGGCTTGAAGTATTCGATATTCCTCGCAGCTCGCAACCGGTCACCAGCAAGAGGGTAAAGCAGCTCGAATCTGAACTCGAATGAGTCTTCTATTAGATGTGAATGTCCTGGTTGCGCTATTTTGGCCGGATCATGAAGCCTACGAGAGGGCTCAGGAATGGTTCGGGAGAAAAGGCCGCTCAGGGTGGGCAACGTGCCCATTCACCCAATCGGGCTTCGTCCGAATTGTTTCCAATCCTGCCTTCTCAACCCACGCGGTGACGCCGCAGGAGGCCATGCGACTCCTGGTTGTTAATCTCAATCACCCGGGGCACAGATTTTGGAAAGATGAAATCGCTTTTTCCGACGCCGTGCAGCCTTTTCAGGCAAAGCTTAAGGGTCATCAACAAGTATCGGATGCGTATTTGCTCGGTTTGGCAATACATCAACGAGGTAAGTTGGCCACCTTCGATAAAAAAATTGGATCTTTGCTTTCCAAGAATACTCAATGGAGCTATCTTGAAGTTATCGGTTAACAACTTCTAGGCGCTGTCCAGAAAGTAACCGCGTCGGGACGAGTGCTTGGCCTTCTGCGAGAACGAAAACAATGAGTGACCCCGAACGATTCGCTCCAGGTTGGCCCGGCATCCCGCCACGCTGGACTTCCAGCACCAAGACTGGAGTTGGAACCGCGCTCAACCAGCACAGCCGGGTATGGTTCACCCTCAGTCACGGAATCCTCAATGAGATTTATTACCCGCGCGTCGATATGGCTTGCACCCGCGACCTGGGGCTGATCGTAACTGACGGCAAAGATTTTTTTTCGGAGGAGAAGCGGCACTGCACTTTTCTGAGTTCGGCTGCCGTGCCTGGAACCCCGCTCTACAAGCTCACCAACACAGATATGCGGGGCAGGTATCGCATCGAGAAGGAAATACTCACTGATCCGTATCGCAACGTTGTCTTGCAGAAGGTTCGCTTCGTTTCTTTGCAGGGAGCCATTGCGGACTATCACTTGTACGCTTTGCTCTCCCCTCACCTTGGCAACTGCGGCTATGACAATACGGGATGGATTGACGACTATAAAGGCATCCCCATGTTTTTCGCGGAGCATGACGGAACTGCGTTGGCTTTTGCGTGTTCGGCGTCGTGGCGAAAAATGTCGGTGGGCTTTGTAGGTTACTCGGATGGATGGCAGGATCTTTCGCAGAATTATCAGATGACATGGGACTACACCCGCGCCGAGAACGGAAACATCGCCCTTACGGGCGAAATTGATTTGGAGGCCTGTGATGGCGAATTTGTCATGGCCGTCGGCTTCGGGGGAATCTGGGCGGAAGCGGGACAGCAGGCGCGTGCGACATTACTGGACGTATATGACGAGCTTCGCGGGCATTACCAGCGGCACTGGATGGCTTGGCAAGATGGTCTTCTCAAGCTCGACGAACCCCGGCGCGAACGTGACTTATATCGGGCCAGCGCGGCGGTGTTGCGGACGCACGAGTCGAAAGACTTCTTGGGAGGCATTATCGCGAGCCTTTCTATTCCGTGGGGATTCAATAAGGGCGACGAAGATCTCGGTGGTTATCACCTTGTGTGGCCGCGCGATCTAGTCGAGTCAGCGAGCGGCTTACTGGCTGCTGGCGCGCCCATGGATGCGATTCGGGTGCTTCGCTACCTCGAGTCAACTCAAGAGGCAGATGGTCATTGGGCTCAGAACATGTGGCTTGATGGGCGCCCCTACTGGAGTGGTTTGCAGATGGATGAGACTGCACTCCCCATTCTACTGATCGACTTGTTGCGCCGCGAAGCGCCCCAGGCTTTGGGAGATCTGAAGCGCTGGTGGGCCGTGGTTCGCCCCGCTGCATCGTTTCTTGTCCGGAACGGTCCCGTCACACAGCAAGATCGTTGGGAGGAGGACGCGGGATATTCTCCGTTTACCCTGTCTGCCGAGATTTCGTCCCTGTTGGCTGCGGCTGATTTGGCGGACGCAGTCGGTCAGGAGACAATCGCAGCCTACTTGCGCGAGACCGCTGATTCGTGGAATGACAACGTAGAACGATGGGTCTATATCACTAACACCGAACTGGCAAAAAGGGTCGGCGTAGAGGGATATTACGTCCGCATCGCCCCGCCGGAAAGCGACGGTGCGGCATCGCCACTCGAAGGATTCGTACCTATTAAGAACCGGCCACCCGGCATGAGTTCCGAATCAGCTGAGGAACTCATCAGTCCCGACGCGCTGGCACTAGTCCGATTTGGATTGCGTGCACCAGACGACCCGCGCATTCTCAATACCGTCAAAGTCATCGATGCCGTGTTGCAGGAAAAGCTGCTCCAAGGACCATGCTGGTATCGCTACAACGGAGATGGCTATGGAGAGCATGAAGACGGATCACCCTTCGATGGCACAGGAATTGGAAGACCATGGCCATTGCTGGCTGGCGAACGCGCACATTACGAACTGGCCGCCGGAAACCGCCGAACGGCCGAAGACTTATTGAGAGTGATGGAGTACTCAACCAAAGACACACACTTGATTCCCGAACAGGTTTGGGATGCGCCTGATATCCCCGAGCGGGAATTATTTTTCGGCCAGCCTACCGGTTCTGCGTGCCCCTTGGTGTGGGCGCATTCCGAATACATAAAACTGCGGCGGTCCTTACGGGATGGAAAGATTTTTGATCAAGCTCCACAACCCGTCGAGCGATATGTTGTCCAGGATACGAAATCCACCTATTTCGGGTGGCGATACAACAATAAGCCCCGAAGCATGCCCTTAGGAAAACAGTTACGGTTGGCATTGTTGTCTCCGGCCCGGGTACATTGGAGTTTTGACAACTGGTGGACGGTTCAGGATACCGACACACGAGACACGGGCTTGGGATTGCATACATCCGATCTGCCCAGCAACAAGTTGACCGCTGGCTCGGTAATCGTCTTTACTTTTTTTTGGACTGAAGCGCAGCAGTGGGAAGGAACAGACTTTTCGGTAATCGTTGAAAACGACTGACTGAATATGAGTTCTTATTCTCCGGTGTAAATCAGTTCAACCACGGTGCAGTCGTCATTGAGCGGTGTTCCGCCGCAAAAATCCGCGACCGCCGCAAAAATGTCGTCCAGCCTTCCCTTCTTGGCTGCAACTTCGAGGCGCTCGTTATCGAAAAAATCTCCACGCGCGTTTTCAGCTTCTGTTACGCCGTCCGTGACCATAACCAGGCGGTCGCCGGGATGCAAATTGCAGCGGTCGCTCTCATACGCCGCATCAGCCAAGAGTCCAACTGGCAAGTTGCCGTGCCCGGGACGAATGATTTCGTTATTGCAAACCAGCAGCGGAGGCACGTGTCCGCAATTTACGTACTCTAGTTCGCCATCGCGCCGGATGCGGGCGATGATCACCGTCGCATATTTCTCTCCGATGTGCTTGTGAGTAAAAAAGCGGTTGACCGCACCCACGATTTCCGTCAACGGCATGCGCGCAACAAGCTGCGAGTAAATCATGCCTTGCAGGGTCGAGGCCAAAAGCGCCGCGGAGACCCCTTTCCCGCTTACGTCCGCCAAGACAACGGTCAACCCATCCTCGGTATTCACCGCATCAAAAAAATCGCCACCGATTTCTTTACAGGAAAGATTTCTGCCATCGAGACGCGCGAACGGAACTTCGGGGATGGTCACAGCCATCAGGCGTTGTTGAATCGATGCCGCAATAGAGAGCTCCTGTTGGTAGCGGCGCGAGGTCTCTTCCGCCTGTACCAGCCGGGCGTTTTCGATCAACGACGCCGCTTCTGTAGCGATCGCGTGCAGAATGTTATTGCTCACCGTGGATATGTCGCGAGAGGCAAAACGGGAATCCACATACAGCGCGCCCATCACTTCGGCGGACATCGAGGGTGCCGCTTCCGCCGTTTCGCGACTCGTCTGAACTTGCGGCTTGCGCAGCGGCACGCAGATTACAGTTCGAAGATCGTAAGCGACAATGCTTTGACGTCCCGAGAGATCGAGCGACCGGCTGGTGTCTGTGAGCACGAACTCGGAGTTCGATTTCAATGCGTCGTCAAGAATCGAATGAGAAATTGTTTTGTCGTCGAGCAGTGGCTCGCCTTTGGCGTTGCGCCCTGCAGCCAGCCGGAGATTCCCATCTGCACCCTTCATGAACACGTAAGCGCGCTCGCCGCGAGTCAGTTTCAAGGTCACGTCGAGCAAGGACATCAGGATTTCATCCAACACGCCGATGGTATTTAGCTTCCGTGCTGCTTCCAGGAACAGGGTTAGCTTCTCGAGATCGGTGGTCTCATCTGAGATATGAATACCGGAAATCTGGCTTAGAAAATCTCGAGCAGTGTTAGAGGTTTCATGTTGGGGATTGAAGACGACATAAACAGTCTCGCGAACTCCAAATTCCAAGCGGTCGTTTCTCTCCAGAGTCTTGCGATCGATGCGCTCTCCGTTGACGAAAGTCCCATGCTTGCTGCCCTGGTCAACAACGGCGAATTGACCATTTTCCGAAACGATGAGCGCATGTTCCCGGGAAACCCGTGGGTCGGCGATAACCAAATCCTTATCGACCTTGCGGCCCACTGTGAAAGGACTGTGATCAAGATTAATGGTGCGTTGCTCATTGCCCTGCACAAAGACCAGCGTCGGGAACACTCCAGAGCCTGGTTTCGATCCCGGATTGGCAATGGCTGAATAGCTCATACAGGCTTGAAACGTTCCTAAGGTTAACAGAAAAATCAAGGACAAACGCAGGTGGACCCTTGCCTATCTCACTTCCTGGCCTTATCGACTCAATTCAGGGGAGCCCGGCGGGGAGGAGCGCTTGGAAGGCAAGATTTGAAAAGCGTATTGAATCAAAAGACCAAGCACAGCAAACGGGATCGCAATACTTGTGTAGAAGGGGAGGGCCCAGGCTTGTTGCACGCGAGCAGCCGGCAAAATGAACGAAGCGAAAGTTAGACCTAAAGCCGCAGCCCAAGGCCAGAAAATCGCGGCTGCGGCGAAAATCCACATAATGCGCGCCAGACGGTTCTTGCTCCACGAATAATGAGCGTCACGGGTGAGAATAAGCACAGCCGGCAACAGCAATACTTGGTTGTAGGTCGAAACCGTGGGAATTATCAACAACGTGACGGCGAGAACCAAGGCAAAAACCAAAACAAAACGAGGAGACTGTTCAGATTCGTGACGTTGCCTCCCGCAAACTATTGCAGTGCTCAATAGGACAACTGCAGTCAATATCGATCCCCACCGCGCATTAGTGAAATAATCGAGCAAGGAAGTGCCATGTGTATATTGGCGGTAGGCTGCTACAGCATGGAAGAATTCTGTGGGCCAGCCTGGCAAAACGCATTCTCCCGCGGCGAATAGGATTCCTAAGGTTGCTGAGAATCCCAGGACAAAGGCCTTTCGGCGACGCCACTCGCTCACCGACCACAAGATTAACCAAGCCGCAAGCGGCAGGACTAGCTGGGGTTTGATCGTGGCAAACGCGAGCAAGATCCCTGCAAAGCAGAAGTTTCCATTTACCAGCAGTAGGGCGGATGTTGCCAGCGTCGCTGCAACGGGGAGCGTGAGTTGCTGAAGTTCTATCCCCTGTATCACGGGCAAACTTCCGACGATCAACAGCAGCAAGGCTGCGACTTTGGCATTGGACGGACTCCAACGCAAAGCTCGCAGCCACATAAATACGCTTGCTACGGTGACTAAGATGAGAACACTGTAGAGAGATGTTCGAACCAGGGTAAACGGTAGGTATACCAACGGGGCCAGCAAAAAAACCACGTAAACCGGATATGCGAACGCCTGTTGATCTTGCGGATCCCCCGCACGGGACGAATCAAGCGCACGCCCATAATAGCCGGTCTGAACCTCGCGAGTGATCTCCGAACTGTACGGATCGCGGCCGTGTAGCAAGAGCTCGCGGGCGCCAAGCCAGCGTGGATAGAGATCCGAAAGATTTCCACGCGGATGATCGTATTCCAAAGCATCCGCCCGCTGGTGCGGAATGAGCACCCGCCTCACGTAGAACCACATGCTTCCGGCCAAAAGCAGAGCCAGCAATACATTAACTGTTGAGTTTCGAAACAATGGAGGCACCATGTTACAACTTATGCGGACAAAATTAAGGTGCGATCACGGATTCTGATATCTAGCGGGATTGGATTGACAACTGGGACTTTCTGTTGGCTCTTGATGACTCACTTGCAACTGGGCGCGGCCGATTTCAACTGGGCAATTCAGGCAGCACGAGATGTGCTAGCTCATCAAAATCCGTATTCGAACCCGCGGCAACTGTATCCGTTGACCGCCGCTATTTTTGGACTGCCATTTGTATTTTTTCGTCCCGAACTCGCCGCAGGTACGTTCTACGGCGTCAGCTCCGCCCTCCTCGCTTTCGGTCTGACAAGAGACGGCTACCATCGGTTGCTGATCTTTCTTGCTTACCCTTATTGGGCGGGTATTTTGACAGCTCAGTGGCCCCCCCTCATCATGGCGGGGGCCTTCCTGCCCTTTCTTTTGCCAGCGGCCCTCGTAAAGCCCCAGCTGGGGCTGCCCGTAGCGCTCGCCAGGTTGAACAAATTTGGTGCTCTCGCTTGCTTGGGTCTTTTACTCGTAAGTTTGGCAATTATGCCGAAGTGGCCAGTCTTTTGGATCTCAAACATTAGCCATTACGACCGATTCATTCCGCTATTGGTTTTCCCGGGACCACTGCTCGCACTAGCCTTGTTGCGATATCGCGACCGTGACGCACATCTATTTCTGCTGATGGCGATTATGCCCCAACGATGGTTTTACGACGCCTTCATTTTGTGGCTCATCCCGAAAACGCGGCGGCAAATCATCTGGACAGTGTTCTTCAGTTGGTTCGTTGGGATCTGGCGTTGGTACCACATCCCTCATAGCTTTACTCAAGCAGGCCGGTGGACGGTGCTGTTCCTCTATTTTCCAGTACTGTGGACGATTATCTCGCGACCTAAAGAGGCGGTCCAAACGGGCAGCGAGGGTCATGGAGCGTGAGGATAACCCGATGACCTATGGGCTTCTTATTTCCGAGGATTCTTAAAATTGACGATTTCGAAATTGACGATTGATTCAAGCCTAAAGAAGTGCAGCTCAATCCACTATTGGGTTACCGCGCTCTTAATTATTGCCCTGGTGCCATTGCTTAAGCGCTATAGCCTGCCCGTCAACTTTAACTGGGCGGTGCTGGGTGCCTTTTACTTGCTGCTGTCCATGCAAGCAATCTTTCTCGCGGTACTCTTATGCCTTGTGGGGTTCGAGCCGAAAAAAACATTTGGACCTACACTGCACCGATTCAACGACGAGAAACTGCGAATCCTGCCAGTAATAATCTTCTTGTTGGTTCTTTGCATGGTACTACCTTGGCGGATAGCGTTGGTATTAACCGTCGACACAGTTGCTCTTGTGGAATTTTTTCACAGGATGACTTCCGGATCCGAAAAGATTGCGATACGCTCGGTGATGCTGCCAGCCCTGTATTTACTGATCGGCTGGGTGCTGGTATTCGCGTACAACGACATCATCGTCTCGGCTCGTTTCTTCGCCGCCAAAGATGCCGCCTTCAACTCCATCGACATGTGGTTGCTCCGCGGAGTTTCTGTTTCCCAGATCTGTCACTGGGCCATTAGAACTTTTCCCGTTTCCTTTTTCCGCTTTTTGGAGATTATTTACTTGGGGATGTTCCCGCTCCTCGGAGCTGGCCTGATCTTAGTGTCAGTTTGTGATGGAACGAGGCAAGGATTGAAGTTCGTTGGCACTGTAATCCTTCCAAGTTATATAGCATTGGTTCTGTTTTACTTTTGGACGAGCCAGGGACCCTATTACCTCTGTCCAATTCACTTTACGGACTTTCCCGGCACTCTAAAAACATATGCATTGCAGCGAGGGTCAATTGATCACGCGTGGGCACGATGGGAGCATGCACCTCTCGATCGCCTTTCTACAGACTACTTCATCGCCTTTCCTTGCGTGCACATCTCGGCGCCACTCATAGTGACCTGGTTTTTGAGGCGCTGGAAGCGGATACTAGTGTTCTTGCTCACATACGATGTGCTATTGATTGTTTCCATAATACTTCTGGAATGGCACTACGTGGTTGACGTAATTGCGGGTGTATTGATCACCGGGGCCTCGATCATAACCATAAATTATGGCGATTTATGGCGGAAGAATCGTATCGCCTCACCATTAGCGTAGATTCACAGTGGAGCGCGCCTTTCTACAATCCTTGACGTTATGCATCCCGCGATGCCAGCTTCATTCGTACGACGTGACCGGGCCGCACAATTTCCATCCAAAGGACTACAAAAAGAACTAGCAGGACGACCGCAATTAACTGCAAAGCCTTGTAACGCAGACTAAGTACCATGTAAACCGGAGCACAAGTCAACACACCCAGACAACCGTAAATTGTGTTCTTTGCCCAAGGACGCACTGGAAGGGCGGAGAGTGTGTTTTCGAACGCAAGAAGGACTACAAGGAACAGCAAACTTAAGTCGTGCACGTAAAGGTGGTAACTCAACAATACAGTCGCGGCAAGCCCCACACAGAATACCAACGGTCTACAGTCGCGATCGAGCGAGAGGGCTTTCCGCCAAGCGAAGATCACGCTAACGAAAAGTAAGCCAGAAAAGAACGTGAGCGCACTTGCACTAAGCCACGGGCGAGTAGGAGGCAGTAAGCTCGAAATCAGCCCTCGTAAATTTGCACTGTGGCCCACCGCGATGCTCCAACGATAGCTTTGATTGTGGTCACTCGCCCACACATAAGCGGGATACTGCATCCAGCCTCTGGTGCCAACTATTCCTAAACCGACCAAACCCAGGGCAGCAGCGACCGCTAGAAAACCCAGAGTCAGCCTTCTGCGCAGCAGCACCAATAACGGCAAAACGAAAGGCAATACCAGTTGAAACTTGCAAAGACCCAGCCCAAGCCAGGCTCCCATTCGACCCTTATGGTTGGCGCGGAAAGCGGCGTAGGCCATGCAGTAGAAAAACAAGATCAAAATCGAGTCCTGACCTTGCATAAGTGCGACAAAGATTGGGAAAAAAGCGAAGCATGCCAGCAACCAGAGTGCAAAAGGCTCCTTACCCAGAACCGCGAAATGTGGACGCAGAACGTAAGGGATGCTGAGAAGTAGAACGACATTGACGGCGAGCCAGAGGAAATATGCGCTCAGATAAGACACGCGCGCGAGGGGAACGAATAGTACCGCCTCAAATGGCGGGTGATTGTACGGCAAAATGGAGCCACGTTTCTCCAGACCTTTTGACGAGAACGAACGCTGTACTTCAGCTTGAAGTTCGTCGTGGTAGAGGTCCGCGCCCCGTCCTTGATGAAGAATCTGACCTGCCGTGTAAAAGATGGTGAAGTCCGGCAAGCCAATGGGAACTCCGGTCCAAGACCGGCAGAAAACGAAAACGTTCAAAACGATCATCGCCGAGAGATAGATCGACAATAGTCTTCGAGTGCGGGTTGAAAGCATGAGGGAAGGACGGCATTATATATGACCACCCAACGCAGCATGGCGGCTTGTTAGCGGTATGATTTTCATCTACCCAATGGCCAACCTCCTCGATACTCGTCGCGTTTTCGTGGTGATTGTTGCGATGGGCCTGTTTGCGATGGCCGCGCGCAATGTAACCGATCCTGATGTTTGGTGGCACCTGCGCACGGGCCAGCTCATCCTCCAGAATCATGCAGTCTTTCATGCTGATCCTTACTCATTCACCAAATTTGGGCAGCCATGGGTGAACCATGAATGGCTCTCAGACATAATAATTTTCACCGTTTACAAGGCTGCGGGTTGGCCCGGCTTGATCGTGCTTTTTGCGGCAATTACCACGGCAACCTTTATGTTGCTTTTCGCTCGCTCTTACGGCCCGCCTTATTTGGCCGCGGCTTTAGCGGTTTGGGGCGCGATTGCATCAGCGCCATCTTGGGGAGTGCGTCCGCAAACCTTTTCCGTCTTCCTCGCGGGCTCATTTCTTCTAATTCTTGAGCGCTGTTCAGGACGGCCGAATCTCTGGTGGTATCTGGTACCAGGAACGTTGTTATGGGTAAACCTGCACGGTGGTTATGCGATCGGAATTGCCCTCATGGTCCTTTTTCTGATTGGTGACTCGCTCGACGTAGTATTCGGATTTGAGGAGTGGTCCAAATCGCGAGAGAAAATAAAAAACCTGGGGATTGCGCTGGCGGCGTGCCTGGCAATTATCCCCTTAAACCCATATGGCACGCGAATGTACTGGTATCCGCTGCAAACGTTACATTCTCAATCCATGCAGGGTTATATCAGCGAATGGCTTTCGCCAAACTTTCACGATGGAATGTTCCTTCCACTGTTGTCGATGTTGCTGGCAATATTTGTCGCTGCCGCAATTTCGCCGCTGCGACTGCGGCCGAGGGAGATACTCCTTTTAGCCGCCACAACGTGGGCGGCTCTCCACTCTGGGCGTCACATTGCCATCTTTGTGCTGGTGGCTGTCCCTTTGTTGAGCCGCCTGATTCATGCTTGGCCGTCTCAACGTCGCGGCTCTGCATTCCCGGCTAAGTCGGCTTCGGCGATCCTGACTCTCAGACTATGCAATGGACTTGTCCTTGCGGGATTTTTGGCTTTTACCCTGATAAGACTGCGCCAAGTAGTCGCCGGGCAGGTTGACGCCGAAGCACGGGCCTTTCCTTCCGGTGCGATCTCCTTCATCTCGAAGAACCGGCTTCCAGGGCCCCTCCTAAACCATTACAACTGGGGGGGATATCTAATATGGAAGGTATATCCCGAGTATCGGGTCTATATTGATGGGCGAACCGACTTATATGGCGACGCATTCATGGATCAATCCGGCGCCACTTACAACCTTTCGAATGAATCGTGGCGGGAGCCACTTGAGAAGTGGCAAATCCGTAGTGTCATACTGCCTCCGAATGCGCCATTGGTCTCTGCCTTGCGCTGTCAAAGTCGGTGGAGAGAAGTCTATGACGATCCCCAGGCTGTGATCTTCGAGAGAGATCAATAAGAGTCTAATCAGTGATTTAGGCGTTCATCGAAGCGGGAATCCAGGTGACGAAAGAGTGAAGAGGCGGTCCTATTTCAGCAAGAAATTGTCGCCCGGTTTCGTTTATGTCGGGTATTATTGGGATACTCTCTGAGAAGGAATCGGCCCTTCCCGTAAGTTATCGATTTGAAGTAAAGAGATTTTCTTCCACAAGACATACGTGTAGCGAGCTGGGTACGATTTGAGGCAGTCAGACTTGTTTTGGGCGATTTTTGCCAGGGGGTAGAAATGAAAGACGTTCTTGTCGGGTTGTGGCGGGAAGACCAGGGCCAGGATATTGCCGAGTACGCAGTAATGCTGGCCGTAATCCTGGTGATTGTCGTTGGGACTATCAGGCTCATTGGAACCAACGCCAACACGATATTTTCTTCTGTCGCCAGTTCGATCCAGTAGGCAGCAGAAAATTCGACTCACTTTACCGAGGCCCGCGATATCACGATGGGTAATCGCGGAGGGGAGTGCTCTCTCGAGGCCGCTGTCGCTCGCCTCGGGTATTTTATGTCGCTTGTCATGAAGCAAGGCGTGTAGCCCTACTCGACAGGTTCGCAACCGTAGTGTGAAGGATATTTCATGAATCGCAATCGACTCTTGTTGATCGGTATGGTCGCATTGATGCTTGGCGCATTTGCCAGCTTGGTGGTTTACAGAAGCTTGGCGACGCGTGCGGGTGGAAACCAAGTTCCGGGAGAGGACGTAGTCATTGCGGCCAACGACATTCCGGTGGGATCGCGAATTGAAGACAAGGACGTAAAACTGGTGCACTTTCCGAGCGGTGACTTGCCGCAGGGTAGCTTCCATCTGAAGTCGAAAATTTTGGGACGCGGCGCGGTACTACCCATCTCCAAAGGAGAATTCATCCTGCCATACAAATTAGCGGGCGAGAATGCGGGCTTTGGTATGCCCACACTTATCCCGCGCGGCATGCGTGCCGTCTCGGTGAGGGTGAATGACATCGTCGCTGTGGCGGGCTTTGTGATTCCAGGAACGCATGTGGACGTGCTGCTCACTGGCAATCCAGGTGGGTCGGGAGAACAACAAACAACGACTGTCTTGGAAGATGTCGCGGTGATCGCGGTAGGACAGAAGTTGGAGCGCAACTCCGCCGGAGAGCCACAGACTGCCCCAGTAATCACGTTGTTGGTCACACTGGATGACGCGGAGAAGCTCACCCTGGCCACAACGGAAGGCCACATTCAACTGGCGCTTCGAAACCCTCTCGATACCCGACAAGACCCGGTCAACCCGGTGAGTTCGGGAGCGTTATACAGGAATGGCGCGCCAGTTGCCGCGGCTCCCGCTCCCAAGACAAGATCTGTCGCGAAGAGAGTGATAGTGCAGCCTGCACTGCCAAGCGTTTATTCCGTCGAGGTTATTAAGGGAGACAAGAAGGACATCACGAATTTCTGAGGAACTTTACGTTAGAGGTCAAATAAAAATGGCGATCTGCTCCCGCATTTGGGAGAAAGAAAAAACGGCTCTCAGCGAAACAGTTTTAGTTGCAATTATGCTGTTGTCGCTGTCCGCGTTTGGGTCAGCCGGTGCGCAGGAGCAATCACCTTCACAAGTGGTACCGGGTTCGGCGTCCTCTCCACAATCGCCAGCCCAGGCTCCTGTGGCGACCGCGCCCGGATCGGAAACTGAACTGCAAGGTGCGGCGCCACTGCGGGTTTTGGTGGGTAAGTCTCTGCTGATTAATACCACGGAGCGGCTCAAGCGAATTTCGGTCACCGATCCCGCAATCGCCGACGCGCTGGTGGTTACGCCTACCCAGATTTTGGTGCATGGACGCGCCGCAGGCGAGGTTTCATTGCTGATTTGGGATGAACTCGAGCGGTCCCGAAGCTTCGACTTGCGAGTAGATGTTGACGTGACAGCAGCGGCCGAGGAGGAGAGGCAAGTTTTCCCTGAGGAGCAGATCACGGTGACGCCATCGCGGTCCGCCTTGGTCCTTTCGGGACACGTTTCTACCGAGGATGTAGCCAAGCGGGCCGAGCTAATAGCCGGTGCTTATTCTAAAAGCGTAGTCAATGTGCTGACATTCGGCCCAGTGGGCGCACAGGAAGTACTGTTAGAGGTTAAGTTCGCTGAGGTGGACCGCAGCGCGGTCACACAACTGGGAGTGAACTACTTTACTCCCGGAACTGGCAATACAGTGGGAACCCTTACGACAGGGCAATTCGGGGGATTCGGGATCTCAACCAGTTCCGCAAGCACCACAACCGCCGGCGGCACGACCACAACGGCCACCAGCGCGACGCCCCCGACGATTAACGTAACTAACGCCTTGAATATGTTTCTCTTTCGGACCGACCTCAATCTCGGGGTGGTAATTCAAGCGCTTCAAGATAAAAACTTATTGCAGATTTTGGCCGAGCCGAACCTTATCGCAGTAAATGGGAAAGAAGCCAGCTTCCTGGCCGGAGGTGAATTCCCCTTCCCGATCGTTCAGCCGGGACAGGGCTTCACTGCGGTTACAATCTCGTTCAAAGAGTTCGGTGTCCAATTGAAATTTACTCCGCTGATAATGCCGAACGGAAATATTCATCTGAGAGTTGCGCCCTCGGTCAGCCAGCTTGATTTCACCAACGCGCTGACCATTTCGGGATTTACTGTGCCTGCATTGAGCACGCGCCGCGCCGACACCGAATTCGAATTGAAAGACGGCCAGAGCTTTGTGATCGCGGGTTTGCTCGATAACCGGGTTACTGATATCTACAATAAAATTCCGGGACTGGGTGATATTCCAATTCTGGGTAATTTTTTTCGCAGCAAGAACCAGCAAAAAAGCAATACGGAACTGATGGTGCTTTGTACGGTGCATCGTGTGTCGGCGAGTACGCAAGACCAGACTTTGCCGGCGGATCCCAAGCCGTTTCTGGATAAGAACAAGTTCGACGGAAAGACTCCACCTGCACACAAATGAGACGAGGTCTGAACCAATTCGAAAGCGGGTTAATTTCTAGGCGACAGGATTCAAAGTGTCATGCCTGAACTTTCGGTAGTAGTGGTTGCGGCGGATAGCGAACAGCGCTCCATGATGCAGGTCATGGTTGATGGCACCGGTGTTGCCCGAACCATTCAGACCTTCGGCGCTTATCCCATCGCCACCACGGATCCGACTTTGCGCAGAATTCAAGGAGTAAATGCCGACGTTATCCTCGTAGATATCCCGGTCGATTCCGTCGCCGCGTTGCGCGCGATTGAAGTCATCCACCAGGAGATTCCGGGCACGGCTGTGTTTGCTCTGGGCAGTATGTCCCAGCCGCAAATTATTGTCGGTGCCATGCGTTCCGGAGCGCGTGAGTTTATCGAGCGGCCGACGACGACTACGGATTTATTGGAGGCTTTCGTTCGGCTTAGCGCGGCACAGAGAAAAGTGCAGCGGGAAATAGCTCGCGGCAAGATGTTTACGGTCGTGAATGCGAAGGGCGGAAGCGGGGCCACCACAATTGCGGTGAACCTGGCTTTGGCATTGCACAGTGCTCACGGCAACGTAGTTCTCGTCGACATCGCATCCCTTGGCCATGTTGCCCTGCACATGAATCTCAAGCCGGTATTTACGGTCGCTGATGCGATTCAGAATCTGCATCGCCTGGACAGCTCACTACTGGAGAGTTTTACGACTCGCCACGGCAGCGGCCTGCAATTGTTGGCCGGCACTACCATTCCCCTAGCCATTGAGCCTTCAACCTCGGAGTTCGCACGTCTCTTCGACATGCTCGGCAGCCATTTTCGCTACGTAGTCGTGGATGCTTCTTCGCGGATGGACGCGGTTACTCGCCTTATAGGCAGTCTTTCTCAAACCGTTTTGGTTGTCGCTCATGCCGACGTTGCTTCATTATGGAGCGCCTCCAGAATTCAACAGTATCTCGGGGAAACTGGAGGACGCGAGAGGCTGCAACTGGTTCTGAATCGTTTCCGCAAGACCGCCGGGTTTACTGATGGTGACGCTGCGAATGCCGCCGGTATAAAGCTACTTTGGAAGATTCCCAATCAATATTTTGCCGCTTCTACTGCCATTGACCGCGGAGTTCCCCTCATGCAACAAAACAACAGCGACATCGCCCGCTCATTTGCGGCGCTCGCCAGCCGCTTAACGGAGGGCGATGTGGACGTAAAACGCGCCGCATGGTCGCTGTTCAAGATTAGTTAATGCTTTCCATGGCCAATCTTCAAACCTTCGAGAGATCCGAATATCAACAAGTAAAAGCGGATCTTCATCGCAAAATTCTTGACCGGCTTGATTTGGAAAAGCTTGGTCGGACTCCCAGCGATGCCGCGCGAGATGAAGTACTGCTTCTCATTCGCAACACCGTCAATACGGAAGCGGTGCCGCTTAGTTTCGCTGAGCGCGAACGCCTGGCGCGGGAAATCCTGGATGAGATTTTTGGGCTGGGACCGTTAGAGCCTCTTCTCAAAGACCCGACAGTCTCCGACATTCTGGTAAACCGCTACAACCGCGTTTACGTGGAGCGTGCTGGCAAGCTGGAGCCTACAGGTTTGAGTTTCAAGGATGATCAACACTTGATGCAGATCATCGATCGCATCGTATCTCGTGTGGGCCGGCGCGTCGATGAGTCTTCTCCCATGGTGGACGCACGCCTCGCGGACGGGTCACGTGTGAATGCGATTATTCCTCCGCTCGCGATTGACGGACCGTGCTTGTCCATTCGACGTTTTGGCAGGGACCCAGTCACCGCGAGAAACATGCTGGAAAACAAGACCCTCACCGAGGCCATGCTCGAGCTGCTTTCGGCCATGGTGAAGGGTCGACTCAATATTCTAATTTCAGGCGGCACTGGCGCAGGAAAAACGACGCTGCTAAACGTGCTTTCCGGTTACATCCCGAATTCCGAGCGGATCGTGACCATTGAAGACGCCGCCGAGCTTCTGCTGAAGCAGGAGCATGTAGTGCGGCTGGAAACACGCGCTCCAAATATTGAAGGTAAAGGCGCGGTGCGGCAGAGGCAACTGGTGATCAACAGTCTGCGTATGCGCCCAGACCGTATTGTCCTCGGCGAGGTCCGCGGCGAGGAGACTTTCGACATGCTGCAAGCCATGAACACGGGCCACGAGGGCTCGCTGACGACCGTCCACGCGAACTCGCAACGAGACGCTTTGTCACGGCTGGAGAGCATGTTTTCGATGGCCAATCTAAATATCCCGGAGCGAGCGATGCGACAACAGATCGCGTCAGGGATCCACGCGGTGGTGCAAATCGCGCGCATGGTGGACGGGACGCGCAAAGTAATTACCATCTCGGAAGTAACCGGCATGGAAGGCGACGTAATTGGCATGCAGGATATTTTCGTATTCGAGCGGCGCGGCATTGATGAAAACGGCAAGGTGAAGGGTATTTTCCGGGGAACCGGAATAAAGCCCAAGTTTACTGAGCGGTTGGCTACCGGAGGATTTCGGCTGCGACCGGCATTGTTCGATTCGACTGTGGAAGTTTAAGGCAGACTGCTTCATCGAATTTTTATGTTGCTTATATTGGCACTGACGATCTTCGTAGCCGTGGCGATGGGCGCGTTTGCTGTGGGTTATCTTTTCGATCAGCGAAGCGCTCAGGCGCGTTTAATTCGCGAGCGGCTTTCTACTGTCGATAAAGTTGGCGGTCGCCAACCTGGCGAAGAACTGGCTTTGCTTCGCGACGAGATGCTGAGCCACATCCCCGCCTTCGACAACCTGTTGCGCAGGTCGGTGAGAGTGTCGGACTTACAGACCATGCTGGAACAGGCGGGTCTTGGAATCCGCGCCGGCAACATTCTAATTCTGTGCCTCGTGAGCGCTACGTTGCTTGGCGGAATCGCGTTCTTCCTTACCTACTCGATGCAATCTCGTCCGGCGGCTCTTTTCACCTTCATCGGAATCGTGCTTGGCGGCCTTCTGCCTTACTCATACGCTTCCTATATGCGAGGGAGGCGGTTTCGTAAGTTTGAGGAGCTCTTTCCTGAAGCGATCGATACCCTGACGCGCGCGGTTCGTGCCGGCCACGCATTTACGACGGCACTGGAATTGATCGCGAACGAACTTTCGGAACCCATAGCCACAGAATTTCGGAAGCTGTTTGAGGAGCAAAAATTCGGACTGCCGGTGCGGGATGCTTTAATAAACCTGACGGAGCGCGTTCCTCTGGTGGACGTAAAATTTTTTGTGACGGCAGTCATGTTGCAACGCGAGACGGGCGGAAATTTGGCGGAGATTCTCGACAACCTCTCTTACCTGATCCGCGAGCGCTTCAAAATTATGCGGCAAGTGCGCGTTTACACCGCACAGGGGCGCCTGACGATGATGCTTCTCATGGGAATGCCACCAATTATTGTAATGATGATGCTGACCATGAATCCCGATTTCATCCGGCCGCTATTTACGGACCCGCTTGGTCACATATTGTTGGTCGCCGGTATCACCTTGCAGACAATAGGATATTTTGTAATTCGGAAGATCATTCGGATTCAGGTTTAGGTCGAAGCGAGATTAGGTTTAATCGAGATTGGGTTGAATCATGGCGATGGTATTGGCAATCTTGTTGTTCTTTACCGTGACGCTGGTGGTGTTTTCATTCGGCGCCGCGGTCTATTCGCCATCGTCCGTTCTTGGCTCCAGGCTTCGTTCACTGGGCGGCCAACGCGCCCAGCGGCAAAAACCCGCCTTCAAGGAACGCTTAGAACAAGCACTCGATCCACTTAGCAAGGCGATTCCACTTTCGCCCTCCGAGGTTTCGCGTGCGAGGCAATGGCTCATTCAGGCCGGTTATCGCGACCGGCGGCATCTCACCATTTACGTCGGAAGCCGGGTGCTTCTCGCGTTCGTCGGACTTATCACGGTGATCGCGGTCAGTGGAACAAACTCTATCCCGCTAATGATCAGCGTCGCGGCCTTTGGATTCTTTCTACCCCGGTTTATCTTGAAGCGGCTGATCAAGAAGCGGCAAAACCAGATCACGCTAGGATTGCCGGATGCTCTCGACCTGACAGTTATCTGCGTCGAAGCTGGATTGGCGCTGGATCAAGCCCTGATGCGGGTTGGCGAGGACCTTCGCCACGCTCACCCTGAGCTCAGTGATGAGTTCCACATGGTCAATCTGGAGATGCGCGCTGGCAAACCCCGTGCCGAAGCTCTGCGTAACCTCAATGCGCGTACGGGAGTGGACGATATCCGCGCATTGGTTGCCACGTTGGTGCAGACCGATCGCTTCGGAACAAGTGTCGCGCAGGCGTTGCGAGTCCACTCCGATTCGTTGCGCACCGAGCGCCGTCAACGCGCCGAAGAACAAGCCGCCAAGACTACAATCAAAATGGTTGTGCCACTCGTACTCTTTGTTTTGCCTTCCATTATTTTCGTGACTCTCGGTCCAGCCATCATTCAACTGGTTCGGACATTGGGGCCAGAGGCGGGCCATTGAGAGCACCACTTCAAACCTTCCCCCGAAGTTTTTGACTTAGGAGTTTGCCGATCAGGAGTTGGGATGCAGGGCCCCACGGGATATGCCTTCAATCGCACGCGCCACATTTGTTTGGCGTCGCACTTGGTGGTGGCTGGCACCTATTGGTCAAGATTAGCCGGGTTGATGGCGATTGATCCGGCGAAGTTCCCGGCTGGCCGGGGCTTGTGGATCGTTCCCTCCCATGGAGTCCACACATTTGCGATGCGCTTTCCCATCGACGTCGCTTACTTAGACGACAAAAAAAACATAATTTACCTGGCCCATAATTTGAAACCTTGGCGCGTAGCCCCGGTTAGTATGAAAGCAGCGTCGGTGATTGAGCTTCCGGAAAATACTTTGAAAGCTACTGGAACCACCGTCGGAGACGAGATCGAGATTACGTTGGGACAACCTGAGCCGACCGTCGCATGAATGATGAACTAAAACTTCTCGTCGAATGGTCTTCTCCGTGGCAAGAATTTGTCACGGCCATTCGCCCGGCATTAAGCCGTTCGGCAGAGCCGCTGGATGGGGAAGCTCAAAGCGGGCTGTTTCCCTATCGGGGCATGCTCCCTGCGCTGGCGGTAGAAATTCTCCTGTTGATCGCGGCGATTCTATTGCCTGCAAAACTCGCCAGCATGCGGGCGTTCCAACCGGCAGTCCCACCGAAGTATGACGTGATTTATTTTTCCGGAGATGAACTGCCCCAGATGGAAGACGCGGGCGGCGCCAAGGCTGGGACTTCCGGCCGCTCAGGAGGGAGAGAAGGACATCATGCAACGCAGGTTATCCGGGTAGCGCGAGGGCCTTCCTTAAAAGAACAAGTTGTGGATGCTCCGAAACTCAATCTCCCCCACTCCGATTCCGCTGTCGCCAATCTTCTCGCATACAAGAGTGTTCCGGGGCCCCCGCCCGCCAAAGGATTGGAATCTACCTCGAGACGCGCCGAGATGCCAATGTCGGCGATACCGCCGCCGGCCGACGTCCAACACGATAATGCGCATGCGGTGCCGAGTTTGGAGGCCAGTGTTATTGCGCCGTCTCCCAGTGCGTTGCAGCGGGAACTCCCAGTTCGCCACGCGCCAGGATCGAGAGTAGATGTCACTCCGCCCCCAGTCTCGGTTCCCAAAGAAATTACGAACTTGCATCCCCTTCTTACGCTTCCGCCCTCTGCGGTCATCCCGCCCGCTCCAGATAACCTCGAACATCAAATTGGGTCGGTTAACACAAGAGCTGGCGTGCAGGAGTTGCAAAAACAGATCGTTCCTCCCACGGAGCAAGCGGGAAGCGCGTTTGGGGACCGTCGAGCCGTCAACAGCCTCGGAAATTCTGCGGTGGTTGCGCCTCCTGCTCAACTTGCCAATGCTTCCGGGGCGCGGCGGCAAACAGGAAGTTTGGGGGATGCGAAAGTTGTCCCTCCGCCTGCGCAGGTGAGTGGCATGACGCACAAGGCGCCCACCGGCTTGGGCGACGCAAGCGTCGTCCCTCCACCAGCGCAGTTGAACGGCTCCATGATGCACCAAACGAGCGGATTGTCTGGTGGAACCTCTGTGGTACCACCTCCACCGACCGTTTCTTCGGGTAATTCCGCATCTGGAGCCGGCCGGGGGAGACGCGGACCTGCGGATGCGATAGCGAATGCTGTAGCGCCACCTTCCAATTCCACCGATTCCGGAATTGTGCTTTCCAACAAGCCCGGGGCAAAGGTTGGCGTTCCGGGCTCAGTATCGCCGGGGTCGCTAGCACTGTCGCCTGCCGGGGGAGATAAACCTGGCTTGGGCGGGAGCGGAGGCGGCGCAGGTATCAGTCACGGCAGCGGCCCTGGAAGCAGTACTTCTGGGGAAGGTTCTGGCGCCAAAACCAATGGAACCGGACCCGGCTCCAACGAGATTGCTAACAAGGGAATCTCGCCATTTCCGGGCACTGGCGGAGCGGGGAAAGCTGGCAACGCACCTTCCGCAATACCGGGAGTTTCAGTTTCCGGCGGCACCAACAACGTCGTAACGCTCCCGAGCTTCGGGTCCGATGGAAAGCCTCCCGGTGATCCAGCGCATTCATCCGCGCTCAAGAATCAGCAGGGACCGGGAATCACCGTGGTTGCGACCTCACGATCGGGTGGCGCTTTTAATTATTACGGAGCCCTGAAAGGCGACAAGGTATATACGATTTACATCGACACCGTGCTGGGAACGGCTGTCATGCAGTTCGCTGATCCGAAGTCGGCGACGCAATCTTACCCCGAGGATTTGACTGCTCCTCTCGCGATTCGTGCCGATTTGCCAGCCAACCTGCATGGCTCCCGCCTTGTGATCGCGTGCACTCTCGACCGATCCGGCATGGTGAAGACTCCACGGGTGATCGAAGGTGAGTCCGCAGAATTGTCGGCAACAATTTTAGCTGCGCTTCCAAACTGGAAATTTCGCCCGGCTTTCCGCGGAGAACAGCCTATAGAAGTCAACGCAATTCTGGGGTTTGACATTGATACGAGGTAGACGGCTGCAAGATTTGAGATTTTAGATTTGAGATTTTCAGGATTTTAGATCTCCATCGGTAGTCTGCAAGTGGAAAATCTGAGATCTAAAATCTCAAATCTGAAATCTCAGTTTCTACTTCCCACTCTTTCAAACCACACCGCCGTCTCGTCTTCGTAATTCATCTTCCACTGCGGAGACTCCGTCAGAATATTTGCGAGCGACGACTCTCTCGGTGTCAGCACCCAATTTACATGCCACCGGTCCAGAACGGCGCTCCACTGTGGTCCCACGTGAAGCACCTGCAAATATTGCCGGAGGAATTCATCCCCGTATAAATCGTGCCGATCATCGATAAATACTTTAGTTTGCGGATAGAGCCGGTAGATTAAATATCCTCCCCAATAATCCGGACAAAATATTGGTTCGTGAATTTCGCGTTGAGCAATGATATTCGTCGCCTGCACTGGAAAGCGCTTGGCGCTGAATTGAGCATCCATCCACTGCTGTTTTCCAAACTTTCCGCCATGCATGCAAATCGCGAAGCCTAAAACGAACGCTGACAGCGCCCAAATGTGGCCGCGCAAGTGCGATTCCATCGCGCCCATGCGGTTTGAGAAGGAAACCAGGCGTGCAAAGAAATGCCGAAGCGGCGCCAGTATTTGTTGATTTTCCGCGACCCCAGCAAGGGAGTTAGACAAGATTGGCGCGATGATCAAGGTAAGTAGAATCGACGACACAGGCAAATTGCGTGATGAATAGAGCCCGCTATAAGCGGCGAATACAATGACTAGAAATCGCGATGGCGAAGGCTTCTCTTTCAGTCCCGCCAGCACAACCAAGGTGATCAACAAAAGCGCAGCAAAACATTGTTGCGCACCGTCATGAAAATTCGGCGAAAGGAATTCGTCGATGTGATCCATCAGGAAACGATTGGTTAAGTATTCATAGAGGTGGCCATAGAGCCTGAAGCCGTAAGGGTTTATCAGGCTGGCGAGGAAAGATAGAAGGGATGCTGCGACAAGGTGGTTTAACTTGTTGCGGATCAGGGCGCGGTACTGTACTTCCCTCCTGATGAAGAACTCGATCACAAGCCCGACCGCGTAAATCCCAAACAGCACAAAGGCCAGCAGGAATCCCCCATGCAAATTAACCCATAACAGCATCAAAACGGGATACCAGAAGAGTCGGTGAGACTTTCCGCGCGGTAGTGCACTGGCATCCGAATCGACGAGCTGAAACCAGATCACGGCGAAAAGCCAACTCAACACATGGGGCCGCGCTAAAAAATGAATGCTGGCCGCCGCAATTGAGAGCACAAGCAAGGCCATCGTGAGGGGCAAGCTTCCGCCGCGTTTCATTCCGACTTTCAGAGCTAGGGCAAAAGTCAGGGCAATGACGCAGGCTGTGAAGAAGACGACGCCATTTAACCCCAGCCAATTGTGGATGCCAGCGATGAGCAGGTCGTAGAGCCATTCCCAGGCATACCAACTGTGCCCCCTCATCGTGACTGAGAAGGAGTCAGTTCGCGGAACAGCGTGCGTCAGCAAAATCTGTTGACCATTGCGAATGTGCCAACCGATTCCAGCGTCGTTCAGCAGGCGTGTGCCAAAGGGGTCGCAGCTTAGCAAAAGCAGTATCGCTGCGAAGAGCAAATCCGTTACGGAAGGTGCCAAGAAACGCGACCATCCAGAGGCGTGGCCATTCTGGTTAAATACCGACGATAGTTTCGCGCGAGGTTCTGAAGGTGACTGTTGTGTAGATTGCGATTCCAATCGTTGTGCGCCTCTGATGCGGTCATCTTATCCGATTTGCTGGTGTGAGCTGATCGCAATCAAATGCTTCGACATGAAGGGACAGAAAGTTTTCGACTCCACTGGCGTGATTCCGAATCTATAAGCTAGTAGGTGTTTTCGGCTTCTTCAGAGGAGGGCTAAATGACGGACGGTACAACACCTCGCGTTGTCATTGTGGGCGCCGGATTTGGCGGGCTGACCGCCGCCCAGAAGCTGTCGCGCCATTCTTTGCGCCTTACTCTCATCGACCAGAAGAACCATCACACTTTTCAGCCGCTCTTATATCAGGTCGCCACTGCAGGACTGTCTCCCGGCGAAATCGCCGCGCCGATTCGCTGGGTGGTTCGGTGGAGCCCGAATGTCGAGGTGCTCTTAGGCGAAGTCCAGGATTTTGACGTTGCGCGTCGCGTAGTCAAGCTGGCCGACCTGGAGATTCCATATGATTATTTGATTGTGGCTGCAGGTGCGGGCCACTCGTACTTTGGTCATGACGAATGGGAGCCGCTCGCTCCCGGATTGAAGACAATTGAAGATGCGCTTGAAATCCGGCGTAGAGTGCTGTTGGCATTCGAATTGGCGGAACGCCAAGCGTTGCACGGGAGAGGCCCGATGCCGCTCAATTTTGTCGTTGTCGGCGGCGGTCCCACCGGAGTCGAACTAGCAGGAACGCTGGCGGAAATCGCCAATAGTGCATTAGCGACTGAATTTCGCACCATTGATCCGAGGACCAGTCGCATCATTCTGTTGGAAGGCGGCCCGCGCGTTTTGCCCAGCTACGCCGAGGACCTCTCAGCCAGCGCACAGAAGCAATTAGAGAAATTAGGAGTCGAGGTACATACCTCGACCATGGTCACTGGAATTGAGCCCGCCTGTGTGATAACTGGAAAGACGCGGATGGCGGCTGCAGTAATTTTGTGGGCTGCAGGGGTTGCGGCGTCTCCTCTTGGGAAAAAGCTGGGGTCTCCGCTAGATCGAGCCGGTAGGGTGATCGTCAGCGGCGATTTAAGTATCCCAGGGCATCCCGAAGTGTTCGTGATTGGAGATCTGGCTTCACTCAAGGATTCTAAGGGCAACGTGCTGCCGGGGGTTGCGCCAGTTGCAATCCAAGAAGGCGAGGCTGCGGCCCGCAACATCGAGCTTGACCTGAAGAAAAGGCCTAGAGAAGAATTCAAGTATCTAGACAAGGGGAGTCTGGCGACCATCGGCCGTGCTGCCGCGGTTGCACAATTTCGGAAGCTACACATCTCTGGATACCTTGCATGGCTGGCGTGGCTGTTCGTCCACATCTTTTTTCTGATCGGATTTCGCAATCGGCTGATCGTTATGATTCAGTGGGCATGGTCGTATTTCACATACGAACGTGGAGTTCGTTTAATCACCGGAGATCAGACTCTTCCCGGCTGGACCGATTTGCTGAAAGAAGAGGATGCGGGCAGAAAAGCCGAAGCAACACACGTCTAAGAGACACCCCCCGTGTTGTGGTTGGCAGCTCAAAAGAGAATAATAAGTAAGTGCATGGTCCTGATTGATGCCAGCCAGATACAGGGCCTGGCTCACTGAGGTTAGTCTCGCAGCGAAGCTTGCGCGGAAAGCGCAGTCGCTGCTAAGTCCGTGAAGCGATTTTTGAATTATGGCATGCGCTACGGCTTCGCGGCCGCGCTAATCTCCGCACTTTGCGCGTTCTGCCCCGCTGAAGTCTTGAAGATCGTCGTAAACGATACAATCCACCCAATCACCGACGAATATATCGGACGGGCGTTGGCCGAAGCACAACAGCATCACGATGACGCCTTGCTGATTGAACTGAATACGCCGGGCGGCCTGCTCGATTCAACCCGCGAGATTATGCAGAAAATTCTGGCCTCGCCTGTGCCGGTGATTATTTACGTAACTCCAAGCGGGAGCCGGGCGGCGTCTGCGGGCTTCTTCATTTTGGAGAGCGCCGATGTCGCAGCCATGTCGCCCGGAACGAATACCGGCGCTGCTCATCCGGTATCTCTCGGGGGCGGCAAGATGGACGATGTGATGAAGGAAAAGATCGAGAATGACGCTTCGGCGCTAATGCGTTCTGTCGTCGCCAAACGCGGCCGCAACGTTGAGGTCGCCGAGAGCACTGTCCGGCAGTCAAAGTCCTTCACAGAACAGGAGGCGCTCTCGCAGAAACTCATTGACTACGTTGCTTCTAACGAGCAAGACCTTTTCAAGCAGATGGCAGGTAAGCCGGTCAAGCGTTTCAACGGACAGACCGTAACCTTGAACCTCGAGGGTGCTTCGGTCCGGCCTTTTGAGATGACCCTGAAGCAACACATTCTCGCGTATATCTTGAATCCCAACGTGGCGTTCATTTTGCTGGCGATCGGAGTACTCGCGCTTTATGCCGAATTTAACCATCCCGGAGCGGTCGTTCCCGGAACGGTGGGAGTGGTTTTCATTCTGCTGGCTATTTTTGCATTGAATCTGCTGCCGACCCGTTTTGCCGCGGTTGTATTGATCCTTGCGTCGTTTGCGCTGTTCGCACTGGAGGCGAAATTCGCGACTCACGGAGTACTCGGCTTGGGCGGAATCACGACATTGACCCTCGGCGGTCTGCTTCTGGTCGACGCCCCGATTCCAGAAATGCGGGTGCATCTCTTGACCGCGCTTGCCGTCAGCATACCTCTGGGAATCATCACCGTATTTCTGATGAGTATTGCCCTAAAGGCAAGGGCCAATAAAGTGGTCACCGGCGCCGAGGGACTACTAGGGGAAGTTGCCATTGCCCAAACTGCGCTTGCTCCCTTGGGGAAGGTCTTTATCCGCGGGGAAATTTGGGACGCGATCTCTTCAAACAACGTGCCCGCTGGCCAGACCGTGATCGTGCGCCGGATTGATGGATTACGATTGGCCGTGGATCCTGCACCCTCGACAACGGCAATTCCGACTGCTGCGATTCTTTGAAGGAGCGAAACCCGTATCTCAACCGGCAACCTGCCGCTGTTGAATCGACACTCCGGCTCGCTGAAGTGCGATACAATCCGCGGCAGTAGCGCGTGTAATAAGTGGAGGCACAATGGTGCTCGGCTTCGGCTTTACCACGATCGTCATAATCATTGTCATTTTGTACATCTTGAGTTCCATCAAGATACTTGCCGAGTATGAGCGAGGTGTGATCTTTCGTTTGGGACGCCTCCTCTCGGACGCCAAGGGACCCGGAATCATATTGGTGTTCGCTCCTATCGACCGCATGGTTCGAATTTCGCTGAGACAGGAAGCACTGGAAGTTCCGCCTCAGGACATCATTACCCGCGACAATGTCACGCTGAAGGTCAATGCCGTGATTTTCCTGCGAGTGATCGATCCGCGGCGCGCGGTGGTGGAGGTCTCCAACTACGTTTACCAGACCTCCCAGTTTGCCCAGACCACGCTGCGCTCTGTTCTTGGTGAGCAGGAATTGGACGAACTCCTTTCGCACCGCGACAAAATCAATCTTCGCCTTCAGACTATCCTCGATACACACACCGCGCCGTGGGGCGTGAAAGTGACCAATGTCGAAGTCAAGCAGGTCGACATGCCTGAATCGATGTTGCGGGCTATGGCGAAGCAAGCGGAAGCGGAACGGGAAAAGCGGTCCAAGATCATTCACGCCGAAGGCGAGTTTTCTGCCGCTCAACGGTTAGTGGACGCCGCCGCATTGTTGGCGACAGAACCAGTAAGCGTGCAGTTGCGATATCTGCAAACCCTTACTGAAATTGGCGTGGAGAAGAATACAACGGTTATCTTCCCGGTTCCCGTGGATTTCTTTTCCGGAATTCAAAAGATTTTGGGGCGCGCTGAGGCGACGGGTTTGCCCGCCTCCCCAAAGAGTTAGTCGATTAGAAATGAGGTTGTAATGGCAATGGCTGCGTCTCAAGATACAGAAATTACGCTGGGCACAGGTAGGGTGCTGGGCTTGTTTTTTGGGCTGGTGGTTCTTTGTGCCATATTTTTTGGAATGGGATTCTCGCTGGGCAAAAATTCTACAAAGGCGCAAGCTGACGACTCCCCGGCTTCGTCCCCTGTTGCCAGCAAAGACGGCAAGCGGCCTTCCGCGGTGACCGTACCAACTGCATCCAAACAATCGCAGGATATGACGTTCTATAAGTCGGTGGGGCAAAAGAGCGCCGATTCCGAGCTTTCGTCTAACACGAGCGCTGGCACATCGCCCGAGACCGGTTCGCCACAAGCGGAGCCCGACGTGAAGGCCACCGATGCCAGTACCAGTCCCGTACCGCCGCTCAACGGCTATTACGTACAAGTGGCTGCGGTGAGCAAACAAGAGGACGCGGACGCTCTTGTGGATGCTCTCAAAAAAAAGCAATATCCCGCACAAGCCACTCAAACCGGATCGGATAAGCTATTTCATGTGCAGGTGGGGCCTTTTACGGCGATTAAAGACGCGGAGGCGATGCGCACGCAGTTGCTAAGCGATGGCTACAATCCAATTCTAAAGAAGTGACGGAATTTTATCCGGCGACTGCGGCTTGAGTTTTTTGCAACATACGGCGCGCATGTGCGATTAGATCACCCACTTCGAAGGGTTTCACTAAATGCGGAACATTATTCTCTTGCAGAAATGTGCGTTCATCCGGCTCAGTAAGAGTCGAAAAAGTAAATAGAAGGTGAGATTCCAAGCCGGGACAGTTCTTCGAAATCCATTCATACACTTGCTGTAAACTCGAGCCTCCGGGCATCTTCCCGTTCATAATGACGGCGTCGAACGGCTGATTAAGCAGCCGGAGTTTTACCTCGTCCCAATTCATCAAAGTCACGACCTGCGCGCCCGCGCCAGCGAGCACGTCACGTTCAAACTCGATGACTGCCTCCTCATCGTCGACCAGCAGTACTGTGCCCTCGATAAGAACTTCGCGGCGCGGTACCGGCTTAGCCGCCGGTGTAACTGCCTTTCCTGCTGAAGGCAGCCGGACTTCGATAATGGCGCCACCCTCCGATGAATTTCGCGCGGATATGTCTCCGCCATGCTCTTTGACGATGCCGTAGCAGATGCTAAGACCGAGACCAGTTCCCTTTCCCACGTTCTTCGTCGTATAGAAGGGCTCAAAAATACGTTTCGGCTCCTTAATGCCTCGGCCTGAATCCTGAATTTCAACGTGAACGTTATCCTCAAGGGTGTAGCATCGAACCTTCAAAATGCTCTCGCCGCCACACTCCAGCATTGCGTCGACGGAGTTGTTGATAATATTCAGAAAAACCTGCTCCAGTTGATGCGGATCGCCGGTTACGGCTGGAATTTTGGAATCAATGTCGCACTCGACCTTCACGTTATTGACTCTCATGTCGTAATCGCGAAGTGCCAAGGTCTCATCCAGAACTTTCTGAATGTCGACCTCTTGCTTGTGGGGTTTGCGCTGACGCGCGAACGAAAGCAGGTTTTGCACTACGCGATGAGTTCTTTGAGCTTGCTTGAACAGCTTGGTTACGAAGTCGTTGGCGCGTTCACTCAATCCTTCACTTTCAAGCAGTTGCGCATATCCCAGAATCGCGGTAATTGGATTGTTTAGCTCATGCGCCACCCCGGCAATTAGCTGACCCACCGCAGACATCTTCTCGCTTTGCAGGAGTTGCTCCTGGGCACTCCGCAGGTCATCGTAAGCGCGGCAGGTTTCTTCGTATAACCTGACCTTTTCAATCGTGGTGGCCAGCTGACGGCCAATTGCTACCAACAGGTTTTCGTCGTTGTTGCTGTACTCGCGAGCCTCGCCACTGCTGATTCCCATAATGCCAATTGGACTATCTTTGCCCCAGAACAATACCCAAATCCAAGAACTAGATCCATTCCCGCGGATAAAGTCTGCTACTGACGCGGGGACATGCGGCAGGTATTCTGAAGTGATGACCTCGGTGCGAGATCTGGTGACGAGTTCTCCGAAGCCGTCCGGAAGACGGATTTCTGAGCGGCTCGCATCGTCCGGGCTTCGTTTGCCCCAACCGGCGCGACGGCGGAAGGTGGTTGTGTCTGGATCGCAAAGGTAAATGGATCCGGTTTGCACACCCAGCAGAGAAATCACCTGCCTTAACGTAAGACTCAAAATCTCATCGAGATCGAAGGACTGGGTAGCGATCACGGCCATGGCGTTCAGCGCATTCAATTCCCGATTGCGACGCCGGATTTCGTCCTCTGCCCGCTTTTTTTCCGTGATGTCCAGCAGGAAGCCTTGATAGCGTTCGATATTTCCGTTTGCATCGCGCGTGGCGAAACTGCTCTCCACAGCATTGAGAATAGTTCCATCCTTCCTTCGCAATGTGACTTCAAAGTTCCGCACGTAGTTGTGCAGTTCTACTTCGCGACGAAACGCCTGCCTTTGCTCGGGCGAGGAATGAAGCTGAAGATCGACGTTCACCGTCATTAATTCTTCACGGCTGCCATGTCCGAACATGCGGACAAAGGCATCATTACAGTCGAGCAATTTCCCCTCTGGAGTGGCAACGAAAACGCCTTCCTGCGCCTGCTCGAATAATTGGCGGTATTTTTCTTCAGCTACGCGCCGGTCGCTTATATCTCGAACCACATGGATGGTTCCCTTTTGCTTGGTACCCTGTTCAGCGTAGGAGGAACTTGAAACCATCGAGAAGCCGCCAAAACAGGGATCTGGTCCTTCGTGGAATCCCTCGTCCGCCTCGCAGCAATAGGGACAACCTCTCCACTGTCCTTTATCTTTGGACAAGACGGTTTCGCACAATCTGCCAACGACATCTGCTGGCGATTGCTCAAGTCGCTGCAACAGAGCCCGGTTAGCCTTCATTATCCTGAATTCCGAATCGTGCAGCAGGACGAAATCCTGGATGGAGTCAAAGGTATTCGTCCATTGGCGGTGTGAGCGCAGAATCTCTTCGACGAGTCTTAAGTTTTCTACGGCAAGCCCCAATTGGTGCGCGCAATTTGCCAGGAACTCCAAATCGTCGGGAGCATAGGCAACGCGATGCCGACTCCCGAGGGAAAGAGTGCCGATGATCGATTTCTTACCTAAGACAGGCATCACCACAATGTGGTGAAAACCCTCCCTTCTGAGGTAGGGTCGAGCAATTTCGGGGGCTGTAGAAGTTTCGATGACAACCGGCGCGCTCTCAGCGAAAATCTTCTTTAACGAATCGTCGACCACGACGGCATTAAGATCGCGAACGTACTCCTCGGACAAACCGATATGCTGAACCAGTACGAGCTTGTCTCCTTCGAGCATTTGAAACCAGGCTGCTTTTGCAGAAGTCAGACCCTTCAGTTCTTCGAGAGCGGTAAGCATCATCGGCCCGTGCTGTTGCTCTCTCGTAATGCTCGTGGTTACCGCGTTTAGCACGCCCAGGCGATGAGCGCGCATCTTGGAATCCTCAAATACGACCAGCAAAATACTAAGACCAAGCAAGAGTTCAATTACGCGATCTGAACCGGGAGGAAAATGAGTGCTGACTGGAGGCCAGTCTAGATGCAGCAATAACAGACTTATGGACAGCATCCACGGTCCAATTTCCCAGCGAGCTCTCCGAAAACGCATCAACTGAACGACAGCGACCAACGCAATAAGCCGGTAACCAATCTCAAGCCCCAGTCGTAAGGCCGTTGCGTGCGGCCACCAGAGAGCCTGAGCCATCGCAAAGACGACTAGCCCAACCGAAACCAACATCAGGGGCGGTACCATCTTTCGAGCATGGGAATAAACGCATATCGCGGCAGCGAAAAGACAGATCGCAAGCACGAATTCTGCCTGCGAAATCGCGGTCAGATCTGCAGGGTGGAAGCCGGCCGATGGAATGGTGCAGCGGGACAGCAAAAAGGTCAGCCAACCCACGATCCAGATCAAAAGGTAGCGTTCGCGGAAGGTACGAAAGACGAGGAGACTGGCCGCCAGAGTTACGAGGCCCGTCAATTCCAGGTTGGGAAAAATGAAACCTGCAGCGTACCAACTGCTGGAAGCAAATATATTCATCGCGATGACAAGCTGATCCCCTGTCTTGTGATATCACGCCCTGCGCCGCCATTGATGACCTTTCCAACTGCCTCCCGTTACTTTCGGCACCAAGACCATAGGATAGAATTGCCTTACACTGGAATCGCTTATGCCTGGTGACCGCATCCTCGTAGTGGATGATGAGGAAGCAATCCGCGAAATTGTATCTTCCATGCTGACGACGGCGCACTATAAGTGCAGTCAGGCGGGGTCTGGCCTACAGGCTCTGGCCCTGCTCGAATCCGGAGAAGAGTTCGAACTCATGCTGTCCGACTTGATGATGGCAGACCTCGATGGCATTGGACTGCTTGAGCGCACGAAAGAAAGATTCCCTGATTTGCCAGTCGTCATGGTCACGGCCGTGCACGATATCTCCGTGGCGCTCGCTGCCATTCGGAATGGCGCCTACGACTATTTGCTCAAGCCCTTCGAGAGAGAACAACTTCTAGCGACAGTTCGCCGCGCTTTGGAAAATCGCCGGCTGAAACTGGAAAATCGCGCTTACCAGACGAACCTGGAAGCTTTGGTGACCGCGAAAACTGAACAACTGCGCAAAGCCATTGGGACGTTAGAGCGGTCTTACGACATTACTCTGGAAGCTCTGGGCGACGCTCTTGATTTGAAGGATGCAGAAACTGAAGGACATTCCAAGCGGGTGACAGCATTCACGATCGCTATTGCACGTGCCATAGGATTATCCTCGGATCAGATTCGGGTCATTGCTCGCGGCGCGTTTCTGCACGACATCGGAAAGATGGCGATTCCCGACGCAATCCTTCGGAAGCCCGGGGCACTCACGCCGGATGAGGTCACTATTATGCGTGAGCACTGTTATCGGGGTTACCAGATGCTACGCAAAATCCCTTTTCTGGCGGAAGCGGCGGAAATTGTGTATTCGCACCAGGAGCGTTTCGACGGGACCGGGTATCCGCGCGGCTTGAAGAATGAAGAAATTCCCTTGGGAGCCCGGCTCTTTTCGGTGGCCGATACGCTGGATGCTATCACTTCCAACCGTCCCTATCGTCCGGCTCAGACGGTGACTGCGGCGATTGAAGAGATAGTCCGCTGGTCGGGCCGCCAATTTGATCCTGAAGTAGTTAAAGTCTTCGTTTCCATGCCGCAGAATATCTGGGACGATCTTCGCAAAGAAATCGACGCGCAGATTTACCGCTTTGCCTATTCCGCATCCGCCAACAAGCTTTCTTGACTCTGAAATCTAACGTCTAAGCAAAATCTGCTTTTTTCAGCGCGCTTTTGAAGGTCCTCGCCCTCTGCAAGACCTGTGCTCTGCAAGATTCTTGTCCAACATCGTTCTTGGTAATGCTGACCGCTTAGGCGTATAACGTTTCCTGACGTGAGGAAGAAATCGATGAAGAGTATTGCCGCATTGTTTCTAATTCTACTTGCCAATAATTGGATAGCGGCTCAGGAGCCTGCCTCAACCGCCTGGCAACCCAATACTGTTTTTGCTGGGGCGGACGGAAAGTTCGAAGCTCCTCCCGATACTGCAATGATCCAGTTCAATATTTCCGCCCAGGCGGATACGTCTCGTGCTGCTTTCGATCAGGCATCGAAAGATGCGGAGCAGGTGCGGCAAATTCTGCGGTCCAATGGGATTGAACCCAAGTCGGCGGAGATTGGTTTTTTCTCCATCCAGCCCGTTTACGACTATAAAAATCCTAAGCGCAAGCTGGTCGCGTACCAGGTCACCGCAAACGTGACCCTGAAGCTCAAGGACTTTACGAAGATCGCTCCCATCTTGCAACAACTAGCCGATGGCAACGTGACCGACAACCAATCGGTGAACTATACGCTTGAAGATATAGACGCCGCGAAAGGTAAGGCTGTAGAAGATGGGTATCGGCACGCGCGTGAATCAGCAGCGGTAGTTGCCCGTGCCAGCGGACGCACTCTTGGATCTATGACTTCCGCTTCCGTGGATACGCTCGGAAATATTCAGCCCATTAGGCCGATGATGGCAATGGCAAGAATGAGTGCGCAAGCCGCGCCGATGGCAGGTCCGACGGAAGAATTTTCAGCCCAGAATATTACAGTGAGCGCTCACGTGAGCGTGGTTTTCGCACTGAAATAGATTTCCCAGCTACAACCTACTTCGGCAGACGGGTGGAATCCAGGGGCACGTCGCGTTGGATGACCATTTCGATCGAGGTGCCGACATCCATCTTCACGTCATTGCCGCGACTCAACATAGCGATAACGACTCCCGCGGCCCCCCCGACACCAGCGCCAATCCCCGCGCCTGTGCCGCTTCCCGAGCTTAAGCCGCCAATGATTGCACCTCCGGTTGCGCCTTCTAGTCCGGCCTGTGCCGCCTTCCCAACCTTCTCGCCGGTCTGGCCGTCCTCACGGACCGTGCCTTCACCGTCTTTAACATCAGCCTTGTCGACTCCCGGCGCATTCTGCAAGGCTCCAGGCATCACCACCGTGTAACCGCTGGGATAAATCAATGTTGTGAAGTGCATCAATACTTCCGCGCGTCCTTTAACCCGGCCCGCACGCTGAATATGGGTAATCCTCCCTTGCACATAAGTACCGGGGGGAATGACCACACGGTCGTTTAGAACAACCGGGAAAGTCGTTTCAGCATAAACGGCGTCACCTTCGCGGCTACCCTTGGTCGAGATTGCATGCTTCAGAACAATCGGTACTTTAGTCCCAGATGGGATGACGAGCCGGTTCGGGTCAGCTGTGGGAGCGGGCGTCGCAACTGATGCGATAACGGGGTTAGTGGCGACAGTCGATTGCGATGAGATCGCAGGAGGCAAGGCGGGAACCGATTGGGCCGCCGCCCCTATCGACAGCAAGAGCAACGCAATTAAAGCACGCATGGTTCCTCCGCGATTCAGCCTCGCAGTGTCTAGATGGAGCCCAGAAATTAGGATGCAAGCCACACTTGAAAAGGTTACCGTCGCTTGCACGGAAATACTAACCGCCGATGCGCCTGGCCTGATTTTCCCGTATGTTACCCATGAACTGGGATTGCAACCGCTGCGCACACTGCTCCCCGCATACGTACAGTGTTCCTTCGCGAGAGGCAATGTCTTCGTCCCAGGAACATAAATACAGCACGGGCCGGTTAAACTCGCCGAATGAGGTCCACACCAACCACCATCGGTCGCTATTCTGCTTCAGGGCGCCGCAGTTTGGTCCGGCGCAGCGATAAAAGAAGCTGGGGATTGCTCCGTTTGAGTTTCCCGATTCCATGCAGGTTGGGCTCCCAGATGAAGCGTAAGCCCATTTGACCGCCATTGTAGCGGATACCGCCTTACAATTGCACCCACTTAAAGGAAAGGTAGTGGGCTGTTTCGAATTTATGGTCTGTTTAAGACCTTCAATGTAATAACGAACGAAATGAAGGCAAGAGTTATTGAGGCAACAATGTCAACGACCGCCCAACTCGCAAGACCATCAAGGCTGTGAGTAAAAATCCGTGTCAGGAACGCGGTCGCTGCAAGAAACGCCACAAACGTTGCCATTCCTGCGAACACAGCACCCATCAAGACGATGAGCGGATTCTTACGTGTCGATGAGGATGACATCATGCTGCGGCCTCAGCGGTCTTCATATCTAATAATCCCACCAATTCCTAAAACAGCCCACTACCAAAGAAAGCTACTTATAAATCAAATATTTCTGCCGCAGTTGTTGGAATTGTTCGAGCGATTCTCTCCAGTCTTCAGCAATTCGCCGAGGATCTTCCCCTTTCGCGATTGCATCATAGACCGACTGATTCAACAGCAACTCAATCATCCGTTGTAGCTGAAATTGCTGCGGATATAACTTTTGCAAGGCGGAAGCCAGTTCAATACCCAATTCGGGGCTATCCAACGCACTGCGATCGGTGAGGATCACATTGATTCCTTCACATTTTTGATTGGCGTAGTTGCTGGCGGTGGGCGTGAAATTGATAGGGACAAATCGAACTCCCGAAATGCTTCGGGCGTTCATATAGCCGGCGAATTCTCGGGCCTTTATCCAAGGAGCGCCGACGACTTCAAATGGTGTATCCGTGCCCCTCCCGACGGAGATGTTAGTGTATTCGATCAGGCCGACGCCCGGGTACAATGTGGCGGCGGTAAGGCTGCGGAGGTTGGGCGATGGATTAATCCAGGATAATCCCGCTGAGTCGAACCAATCGCCCCGCATCCAACCCTCCATGGGAACGACCTCCAGATGGGCGTTGATGTTATGTTCCGCATTGAACATCTTCGCCACCTCACCGATGGTCATGCCATGTCGCACCGGGAGGCGGTCATAATTCACAAAACTTTCGCGGCCCGGATCCGCAATCGGCCCCTGCACGAGTGATCCGGTAATTGGGTTGGGCCGGTCCAGCACGATGATCTCGATTCCCGCCTTGGCCGCGGCTTCCAGGAAGTAACCCAGGGTTGTTTCGTAGGTATAGAAGTGCACGCCGGCATCCTGAATATCTATGACAATCGCGTCAAGGTTCCTGAGAATTTCGAGAGACGGGCGGCGGGCGGTGTCCGTTGCCCCATAGACGCCGTAAACAGGAATCCCAGTCGCGGAGTCCGTCGAGTTCCCAACGGCAGTTGTATCGAGCGTGCCCGTGACACCGTGCTCGGGACTGAATATCGCTTGCAAAGATACTCCGGGAGCTTGCGCCAGAACATCGATGGTGCGGCGGCCCTGAACATCGACGCCGTTTTGATTGGTTAACACACCTATTCTTCTCTTCCCTTCCGTGCTCTTCCCTTCAGATGATCGGAGCAGATCGAAGCCGTGAGCCTCCAGAACGTCGATTCCGGCTTGAACGGAGCCATTTCTGTTCGATACATGGCGTGCAGCGGTTTCCGCTTCGTTATATCCAGTGATGCTCTTCCACCGCAGCTCTTCTGTTTCACTGACTGTTAAATCCAGAGCGGAAGCCACTGCGGTCGCAACCTTTGTACGCAACGCAATTGCACTTCCCTTGCCCCTCGGATGTACGGCATTAGTGAGCAAGACTATGAAGGTTTGGGTCGTGGGATCAATCCACAACGAAGTTCCCGTGTACCCCGTGTGGCCAAACGAGCCAACGGGCAGCAAGTTTCCACGATTGCTCGAGAATGGCGAATCAATGTCCCATCCAAATCCGCGCAAAGCATCGGAGGTAGGCGGCTGCTCAGGCGTGGTCATCTTTTCGACCATTAGGGGCGACAAGATCGAACTCCCCTGGAGAAGCGCAAGCGCGAATTTCGACAAGTCATCCGCGGTTGAGAACACTCCAGCATGTCCGGCGACACCCCCCATTCGGCGGGCGGTGGGGTCGTGCACAATTCCGCGCAACATCTTGTTCTGCTCGTCAAATTGCGTCGGAGCAATTTTCGGCAGCCACGACGGTGGGGGCAGGAACTGCGTGTGCGCCATGTGCAACGGACGAAAAATATTCTTGTCTGAGTATTCCTGCAGAGATTGACCCGAGACTTTTTCCACCAGCGCGCCGAGGACAATGAAATTGACATCGCTGTAAAGAAATTGCGACCCTGCCGGGAACACGGGCTTTTCCGCAAACGCCATTTGATATGAGGTGTCTTTGCCGCGCCATTCCTCTCTCAAGTCCAAGTCCGCAGGCAAACCAGAGTAGTGGGTCAGCAAGTCGCGGATGGAAATATCTTCTTTACCATTGGCAGCGAATTCAGGAAGGTACTTGGCTACGGGCTCGTTTAAGCGAACTTTTCCACGTTCAACTAACTGCATAACAGCAGTATTTGTCGCGATAACCTTTGTAATTGATGCAAGGTCGAAGATTGTGTCCAAGGTCATGGGTTCGCGGCGAGGTTCGAGCGAGCGAGAACCAAATGCCTTGCGATAAATTACATGGCCGTTGTGCCAAACCAGAAGCACGGCGCCAGGAATTTCCTGGCTGTGAATTGCGTCCATCACAATTCCATCCAGGACTTTCAGGGGGAGTTGACCACTGGCGGCTTTTCTTGTGATGCCCGTTGCCGTACCAAGCAAAGCACCGAAGAGTATCGCCGAGACGAACAGGCGGAGGGGCTGCTTCCAGCACGAAATTGCGAGAATTGAGCTGATACTTCGACTCTACACAAGTTGCATCACTCATCTCAAGGAACTCAAGTTACAGGTGCCGCTTTCGCAAACTGTCCTTGCAAATGGTTCTGCTACCATTGTTTGTACTTTATTGTGAATATTTCGTGGCCTCAGAGAGTTAGCGTGTCAGACGCCTCCTCCTCCGCGGACTTGCCGCAGAAGACTCCTGCTCATTCGCCTGCACCAGCTTACGACCAACAGGAAGTCCGATTCGCCAATGCATTCGAGATTCTGAATAAGGGAATCGCGGAACGTGCATTTCCGGGGGCTTCGGTCGCGGTTACTCATCGTGGAAAACTGGTTGCCCTAAGAGCGGCTGGCAGATTCACGTATGAACCAAGTTCTTGCGAAGCAACGGTTGCGACTCTGTTTGACATCGCCTCCATTTCCAAGGTAACCGCAACCACAAGCATGGCAATGATTCTCTATGAGCGGGGGTTGCTGGATTTGGATGCCCCGGTCACCGCCTTTGTGCCGGAATTTAGCGGAACTGATTTGCGTCGGAAGGACGTGACGGTACGTATGTTACTGGCGCACTCATCAGGATTGCCGGGTCACGTAAAACTATTCCAGGATGCCTCCAACAAAGAGGAACTCCTATTGCGGGCGTTCGCGGTTGGGCTAAATACCTGGCCCGGGACACGCACCGAGTACAGCGATATTGGATTCATCGTTCTCGGAGTATTGCTTCAGCGAATTGCGGATGAATCTCTCGATCGATTTTGCCAGCGGGAAATTTTTGGGATGCTGGGAATGGCGCACACTACGTTTAATCCTCCGACGATGCGCCGAAGCGCAATCCCACCGACTTCCCAGTCCGACAACTTTCGCAATCGCATTATCCAGGGCGAGGTGTATGACGAGAATGCCAGCATGCTCGGCGGAGTGGCCCCCCATGCGGGAGTCTTCTCATCCGCCGGAGACCTAGCTATTTTCGCCAATGCTATGTTGCATGGCGGGCGTCCTTTGGTTCGCCCCGAAACGCTGAAGCTTTTCACTGGTCGACAATCTTCGCCACCAGGAACTTCGCGAGCACTGGGATGGGATACTCCATCTTTTCCATCACAATCCGGAATGCACTTTTCTGCGAACTCCTTCGGACATCTTGGTTTCACAGGCACTTCATTGTGGATCGACCCGCAACGCGAGCTTTCGATAGCTTTGCTGACGAATCGAACATGGCCGGATTCCAGTAACCAGCGGATCAAACAAGTGCGGCCAATGTTCCACGATGCGATTCTTGAAGCATTAGAGCCCGAGGCAGGCCGTTGAAGAATCCATCCAGAGTGCAAGTAAGGCTGAGTCGGCTTGCCACCGAGCAAGCGAATCCTGCATCCGTCGACCTGGATCGGAAGTCCGCATTGGACATTGCTCGGGTTATAAATGCTGAGGACTCAAAAGTCGCTGCGGCGGTGAAACAAACGCTTCCTAAGATCGCTGCCGCCATCGATCTGATCGCTGAGTCCCTCCGAAAAGGAGGGCGTCTGATCTACGTTGGGACGGGGACCAGTGGCCGAATCGCCGCGCTGGATGCGGTCGAGTGTCCCCCAACATTTGGCACAAATCCAAAGATGGTGCAATTCATAATTGCTGGGGGACCGAAAGCCTTGGCAGCGGCTGTGGAATCGAATGAAGACTCGGCAGAACTCGGCGAGCGTGCAATCGCGAAGATGAAACCAGGAAAGAAGGATGTCATAGTTGGCATCGCAGCCAGCGGGCGGACTCCATTCACAATTGCTGCGGTGCGATACGCAAGGCGAAAAGGAGCGAAGACAGTTGCCGTTGTGTGCAATCCAAATTCAGAATTGGAAAAGGCGGCAGAAATTGGAATCGTGATTGACACGGGCGCGGAAGTGATTTCGGGCTCGACTCGCATGAAGGCTGGAACGGCACAGAAGATGGTCCTGAACATGCTGTCCAGTGGCGCTTTTACGCGGTTGGGATACGTTTATGGAAACCTTATGATAAATGTCCGTCCGAGAAACGTGAAACTAGCTGCACGCGGGGTAAAAATATTGCAAGAAGCGGCAGGCATCCCGAAATCAAGAGCAAAGAAGGCCTTGGATGTCGTGGGCGGTAGCGTTCCTTTGGCGCTGGTCATGCTGCAAGGCGGAGTTGGCTCCAGCGAAGCTCAGCGTCTCCTCGACACCCAGCATGGGCATGTGCGGCAGGCCATTGAGCTCGCGCGGAAGCAGTAAGAGCAAGTGGCGGCCTTCGAAAGACCGTGCCCTCCCGATTAACAGTTTCCTTTCTAGGTCAGGCAATATTCGCCGTTAGAATGGAGCCTCGGCTTTATATTCAATTACTCGTGCTTCATAAGGAACTATCCGGATATGGATAAATTTGTAATTCGCGGCGGCAACCCGCTGCTCGGAACGATCCGAGTTAGCGGGGCAAAAAATGCCGCTTTACCATGCATGGCTGCGGCACTTCTTACCGAAGAACCGGTGATTCTCGAGAACATTCCTCAAGTGCGGGATATCGAGACAACTCGTAAGCTTCTTTCGGCGATGGGTGCAGAAGTTGAGTTAGGTTACGGGCGGGCGCAGCATCGCACAACGATTTGTTGCCGGAACCTTGCGTCTCCGGAAGCTTCTTACGAGTTGGTAAAAACGATGCGAGCGTCCACGCTCGTTCTCGGACCTTTAGTGGCGCGTTGCGGGCATGCCCGGGTTTCTCTTCCCGGAGGCTGTGCAATCGGGGCTCGCCCGATCGACATGCACATCAAAGGCCTCGAAAGTCTCGGCGCTAAGATTGAGCAACAGCACGGCTATGTGTCAGCCACTGCAACGAGACTGAAGGGCGCTGAAATCGTCTTCGAGAAGATTACGGTCACCGGCACCGAAGACCTTCTGATGGCCGCAGCGCTTGCGGAAGGTGACACCGTAATGCGGAATTGCGCTCGCGAACCCGAAGTCGCCGACCTTGCAGATTTGCTGAATAAGATGGGTGCGGGAATTGAGGGCGCTGGAACGTCGACGATCCGGGTAAAGGGTGTTGAAAAGCTGCACGGCGCGAAACATCGCATTATTCCCGATCGGATCGAAGCGGCAACGTTCATTATTGCCGCCGCGCTGACGGGCGGTGATTTGATCGTAGGCGGCTGCGAGCCTCTTCATCTTGGCACGCTGCTACGAAAATTAGATGAAGTCGGGGTAAAAACGTCGATGACTGCGGAATCAGTTCGCGTGGTTGGCGATACTTCATTCAAGGCCGCGGATATTACCACCGAGGAATATCCGGGGTTTCCCACCGACATGCAAGCGCAGTACATGGCTCTTGCCACCCAGGCCAATGGAACCTCAACGATTACCGAAAACATTTTTGAAAATCGCTTCATGCATGCTCAAGAGCTGGTACGCATGGGAGCCAGCATCAAGATTGAAGGACGAAGCGCTGTCGTGAGCGGTAAGACCCCCTTGAGCGCAGCGGCAGTCTTGGCATCTGATCTGCGAGCATCCGCGTCGCTGGTACTGGCCGCCTTGGTGGCGGATGGCGAGACGATTATCGACCGGGTTTACCACATCGATCGGGGCTACGAAAATATCGAGGAGAAGCTGCGCGGAGTGGGAGCGCAAATACGTCGTATAGGAGAAATATTTCACAAGCGAGCCTAAGGCGGCCCTAAATCCTTCGAGTGACCGCCCGTTGGAGCAGCTGAGTTGGTTTCGCTCTAGACCACGACTCTGGCTCGCTTACCTTCGCCAGTCGCTGAAACGCCCACACTGCCAACAGGCTGAATACGATCGCTTGCGTCACGTGTATCCAAAACCAGTCGTCCGTACCGCCTTCCCAAACCAGCCGTCGCGCGGAATCCCGCGGCCAGATCAAGGTGAAGAAGATCAGGAGTCCCACGATATGAACCGGGATGGCTGGCAGGATCGAATTGGTGAGGTACGCCGTCGCCCCGAACGCGACACCCACAAAAAAGTAGAAAAGAAGCTTGGGCCACAGGAATCCCTGCGTCGGCCCGTGCGTAAGCGCAAACACAATAGATGCGATCACGACTGCGACCGGACCACGAAACTCACGCTCGGGTGCGACCTGGAAATATCCGCGAAACCCCGCCTCCTCCATTAAAGGCGCAACTAACGACCATCACAATCATGAGTGCCACAGTCATCCTGGGATAGCTCGAGACATCCGAGAGGGCGTTGGGTGGCATCTTGACCAATTGGAACAGCACAATCCAGTATCCGGCCAAAGCGATTACCGCCAGAATGCCCGCGATCCATGCCCATAGGTACGTGGGCCCTGATCTTCGGTTGGCGCGCAGGTAGTGTCGCCGCGCTTCTGAAGTACCGCGCGGCCAACCCCTCCCGCCAAGGTAACTCCACGCAAACCACAGTAGAAGCGCCATCACCGGGACTGACCACGGGACCTGAGGACTACTGTGAAGATTGGCTATCACAAGGCCGCTCCAAATGCCGCCAGCGAGAGTGGTGACCGCAAAAGCCAACAAACCAAAACTGGCCATCTTTGCCGTGCGAGTAGCAAAAGACCGCGTTTCCTCCATCCTCCGCCTCCCGGTTGCCGTCAAGGACAATCTTCCAACTTCATCCAGCGTTTTCTGGATTTCCCGTTCTCGCAAAGCGCAAGGTGCCACGCATTATTGGCCGCGCTCGGCCCACTTCCAGGCCGTCGAAACAATATCTTCTAGCGACCGCTTAGCCTTCCAGTTCAGCACTTTTTCCGCGAGGCTTGGATCGGCGATCAATGCCGGTGGGTCGCCCGGCCGACGCGGGGCCAGATTCCGAGGGACCTTCCGACCGGTCACCTTTTCAATCGTTGAGATCACTTCTTTTACAGAGTAACCCTGCCCCGTTCCAAGGTTCAGCGCGGCGGACTCTCCCTTGTCGATACATTCCAAGCCCAGCACATGGGCTTCCGCAAGATCACTGACATGGATATAGTCTCGCACGCAGGTTCCGTCCGGGGTGGGATAGTCCTCACCAAAAATTTGTAGAGCAGGACGCTTACCCTTAATCGCCTCAAACACCGCCGGGATCAAATGGGTTTCGGGATCGTGCATTTCTCCGATTTGGCCATTCTCATCCGCTCCCGATGCGTTGAAATATCTGAAAGCTACGAAACGCAGCCCATAAGCTCGCGCATAAGACTCTAAGGCAAATTCAAATGCGAGTTTGGAAGCGCCATAAGGATTAACCGGCAATCTCGGGTTGTCTTCAGCCATCGGAACTTTCGCGGGAACGCCGTAGACGGCACAAGTAGAGGAGAAAATAACTTTCCGAACGGAAGAATCCGTTACTGCGTTAAGAAGCGCGATACTGCCAAGAACATTGTTTTGGAAATATTTTCGGGGGTTTTCGACCGATTCACCAACATACGCATAGGCCGCAAAATGCATTACGGCGTCAACACGAGCCAGTAATCGGGAAAGCTTCGTCGAATCCGAGATATCGCCGATCACTAACTCAAAGCCATCGGCAAGGCTGGCGTAGCCAGTCGACAAGTTGTCATAAATGATGACTTCGTGTCCTTTGCGCCTCAGCGCGTGCGCGGTATGGCTTCCGATGTAACCGGCCCCCCCGACCACCAAAATCGCCACTCTTGGTCCCCCTTATAGTCAGGTGAAATGATACTGCCTTCTTCTCGGCAGCGTTGTGAACAGTTAATTAATGAGGGGGAACGAGGAGAAATCAAAAACCGGACTTCACACACTGGCGAAGCCCGGCCGGAGGATCTCAATTATTTTGCGGAGCTTAAACCCCGGCACTGCCTCGGCGAGACAGGTGGGCGATTAAGCTGATCACGAAGAAAACAAGAAAAACAAAGAACAGCAACTTCGCAATTCCTGCGGCCGCAAACGCTATACCACCGAATCCCAAAATCGCCGCTACAATTGCCACTACCAAAAACACTAGCGCCCAATAGAGCATGGTTGTCTCCTTTTCAGTTGTGCATCGCCAGCAAACATCCATGAATGTTAACGATTGGACTGAATCTTGACGATAGGGCTCTAGCTGTAGTCCCCGATGCGCGTTAATGTAGAAAAATGGACATGCGAAGTTACAAAACTATGCAGCTTTTCGCGATTTAGGCAGATTCTTCCCTGTCACAAAAAGATCACTCAGAGATTTCCATCTGTTGAAGAGCCAAATCCACGACCGCATTCTTCGTAGAATGTGCAAACAATGACGAATAGACCAGCAACTTATCGGCAGTGCCTGGATCGATCATCGCCTCTTGCGCCTGTCGCGATACGTCCATCCCGGTGGCAACGCCAGCCCAAAATATAACTTCTTCCACCCCCATGGAATGTTTCGGATCGGGCGGAAGCTCGCACAGCGTCTGCGCTCGTTCTTCGATCTCCTCCGGATCCAAATCCTGAATAGCATCCACGAAGGACATTACTTCAACAATCTTGGAAAACGCCTGCCAGTTACTCTCATCGCTCATTTGCCAATCCCTACTCTAATTAGCACATCAGCATACTTCCCGGCACACATCGGAGGAAATCCATTGCATTTCCTAAATCGCAGAGGATCATGCTGTAGCCATCGGATTTCCGCTGCACGCGAAATAGACATCTCACCTTATGGCCGTCGCATCAGAGAACAACTATCTGGAAAGTCTTTGAGTTGAGGGTGTAGCTTTTGCCTAGTAACCATGACAAGAAAGCATCTACCGCGGATGAAGAATGGCGTTCAAGAAATGTGTGCCCATGGTTGGGGCTGATCTTGCTATTGCTACAAATTTACTCCGTTGCGCAGGTTTCTTACGACGGCCAAATCGTAAGTTCGATCAGAGTTATTGCGGATCCCCATCTAGATGTTGAACAGTTGACGCCGTTGATTTCCCAGAAAGCTGGACAGCCGTATTCGCAGTCGGACGTCCAATCCAGCATTGAGGCTTTGAAAAGAGCGGGGAATTTCACCAAAGTTGCCATCGCCGGAGACCCCGAACCAGCCGGGCTGCGATTGAATTTCATCCTCGAACCCGCGTACTACGTCGGCGTGGTCAACTTTCCTGGCGCAACCAAAGAATTCAGCTACACGCGGCTATTGCAGGTGATTAATTTTGAGGACCAACAACCTTACGATAAGTCCCGAATGCCGGAACAAGAGTCTCAGTTGCTAACGTTTTTTCGAGCCAATGGGTTTTTTGTAGCAAAGATCCGTAGCGACGCTCAGCTGGACGACAATCATGAGATCGCGAATCCGGTCTTCTACGTTGATTTGGGCAAACGGGCGCGTATCGGAAAAATTGACATTCAGGGGCCGACGCCGGACGTGAGTGCGCGGTTGCTGCATTCCGTACAAGGAATACGAGCGCGTTTGACTGGTGGCTTGCTTAGGCCCGGAAAGGCATACAGCGCCGAGCGAATTAAGGCCGCCACAAAAGTTCTTAAGGCTTATTTGGCAAAACAGCAGTACTTAGCCAACCGATTGTCGTTCAACTCGCCCCGGTATCATCCGGAAACAAATCGCGCAGATGTCTCGCTGACGGTTACTCTCGGCCCCGCCGTGGACGTGAAGACAGACGGCGCTCGGCTTTCATTTCTCTCCTACCTCTCCAGGCGGCAAGAAAAGAAGCTAGTTCCCGTTTACAGTGAAGGCGCGGTAGATCGCGATTTGGTGGACGAGGGTGAACGGAACTTGAGCAACTACTTTCAAAAGAAGGGCTACTTCGACGTGAAGGTAACAACGGCATTCAAACGCGAGCCGGGAAGAGTGACGATTGCGTACAACATCGACAAGGGCCGGAAATATAGTGTCGAGAGCGTCATTTTTAGCGGCAACCACCAACTCTCTGAGGACGATCTGCGGGCGAACGTTGAGATCAAGAAGCACAGTCTTTTTTCTAGAGGAATGTTCAGCCAAAAGTTGCTCAACGTCAGCGTGAAGAATATTGGGGCTCTTTACCGGGACACTGGCTTTGAGAATGTCAAAGTAACGCCGCGCGTGGTTGACCACGAACCCAAGATCGATGTCACTTTTCAAATCGAAGAGGGTACCCGAACGCTAGTGCAGCATTTTGAAGTAAAAGGTAATCAACATTTGTCGCTCCTGCAACTCCAGCCTGCCTCGGGTTTCAACGTATTCGTCGGAGCTCCGTTTTCGCGCAGCCGGTTATCCAAAGATCGGAGCCAAATACTGGCAAAGTATCTCGACCTTGGTTATTTGAACGCTGAGGTCAGGGCACAGGTAACCCGCCGCCCTGAGAATCCACACAGGGTGGACATCGCATATCTAATCACCGAGCACCAGGAAGTGCGAGTAAGCGAGGCTGTTTTACTTGGGCAGCAAGTTACCCGGCCGGCCCTGATTCACCAAACGGCTGGTATTAGCGCCGAAACACCTTTGAGCCAGGGGAAACTTCTAGCAGCGCAAAGCGAGCTGTACAACCTCGGAATTTTCGACTGGTCGAGCGTCGGCCCGAAGAAGCAAATCACCGATCAGAGTGAAGAACAAGCCTTGATTAAAGTGCACGAGGCGAAACGAAATAGCATCACCTACGGCTTTGGATTGGAAATCGCGCGTCGCGGCGGCAACGTTCCAAGTGGAACCGTGGCGATTCCCGGTTTGCCCACGATCGGTTTGGGCAAGAATCAGATTGTTCCAAGCGAGGCAACTTTTGTCAGTCCTCGAGGCTCGATTGAATACACGCGGCGAAATCTCCGCGGGGAGGGAGAGACCGGGCAAATCTCGATTGCCGCCTCACAATTGGATCAGCTTGCGGTCGCGTCTTACACTGTCCCTCGTTTCCTCAGCACGCAATGGAAGGCGTTGACAACCTTTTCGACCGAGCGCACCACAGAGAATCCCCTATTCGCCGCCAGACTGGGCGATGCCGCCTTCCAGTTGGAGCGCACGCTGAACCAGGCAAAAACGACGCGGCTGCAGATACGTTACGACTTCAATAAAACGAGATTGTCTGAAATACTAGTTCCGGAATTGGTTCTGCCCCAGGATCAAAACGTCCACTTGTCGACGGTTTCAGCGGCATTGATTAAAGACACTCGGGACCAACCCCTAGACGCGCATCGCGGAATATTTGGAACGTTAAATGTCGGCATCACACCGGTAGCGTTGGGCTCCAGCGCAAATTTCGCCAAAATGTTTGGGCAGTATGCTTATTACCGTTCAATTCGTGGAATGGTATGGGCTAACAGCGTCCGCATAGGACTGGCGGCACCGTCCGCCAGGAGCTTTGTTCCAACCAGCCAACTTTTCTTCTCGGGCGGCGGCACTTCTCTGCGCGGCTTTCCTTTGAACGGCGCTGGACCACAACGTTTGGTGCCATTCTGTACGCCGGGAACCGCGCCAAGCGACTGCACAAGTGCCATTACCGTGCCTGTAGGCGGAGAACAGCTCTTCATTCTGAATTCCGAGCTTCGGTTCCCGCTTCACATACCGATCGATATTTTGAAGCCATTAGGAGCTGTTGTTTTCTACGACGGAGGCAACGTTTTTAGCCACATTAACCTTTCGCAGTTCGGGAATAGTTACACGAACACGGTCGGAATTGGCTTGCGCTACGGCACCCCGATCGGGCCGGTACGAATCGATGTTGGACGCAATCTAAATCCTGTGCCGGGTATCGGATCCACGCAGTACTTCATAACACTAGGACAAGCATTTTAGGCACGCAGCTATGAAATGGAAGCGAATCATCGCGTGGGCAGCAGGAATCGTATTCGGTTTGCTAACTATTTCAGTCATCGCAGGATTATTTGTTCTGCGAAGTCAGGGCTTCCATCGTTACGTCCTGGCAAAAATTGTAGAGCAAGGCAATGAGGCGACGGGGGGGCAGGTCGACATTGGAAACTTTGACTTCAGCTTTTCAACGCTTACCGCCCATCTTTATGACTTCACAATCCACGGCACTGAACCCAGCGGCGAAAAGCCACTTCTTCACGTGGATAAAATTACGGTCGGACTGAAAATCTTGTCAGTTCTACGCCGACAGGTAAATTTGCGCGATCTGCTGATCGAACATCCTGCCGTGCATCTGACGGTTGATAAGAACGGCCGCAACAACATCCCTGAACCAAATGCTCAAAAAGATAAGAGTTCATCCATCAACGTTTTTGACTTGGCGGTTGGGCATGTTCTGTTAACCAATGGAGAGATCCTATACAACGATCGGAAAATTCCGGTCGACGCCGACATCGCCGATCTTCGGGCGGAAACACATTTCGATTCTCTGGCGACCCGTTACGCTGGATCAATTTCATACCGGAACGGGAGGGTGCACTATTCGACACTAGCTCCCCTCTCCCACGGCCTGGACGCACAGTTCAGGGCAACGCCATCTGAGCTGAATCTCTCATCTCTGGTGCTGACCGTGGGTTCTACTCGGATTTCGTTGCAGGCCGCAGTCAGCGATTACAACAATCCCAAAGTCTCAGGCAACTACAATGTCTTGGTTCATACCCAGGATGTCTTCGACCTAGTCACTGGATTAGTGCCAGCAGGAGATATTTCTCTGTCTGGGAAGCTTTCGTATCAGGGCACGCCGAACCACGCTTTTCTGCGTGATGTCGTGCTGGATGGCCGGCTTTCCAGCGATGTGCTTAGCGTGACATCGACGCAGGCTCGGATTGATCTCCGAAAGCTCAGCGGAAGCTATCAACTCGCAGACGGAAATTTCCGAACCAGCGATTTTGTCGTGGATCTCCTTAACGGGCGGATCAACGCCGATCTCAGCGTCCAGCATCTCGACACGGTCCCATCGTCCAAAATACGTGCGTCTTTACGTGGAATCTCGTTGCAAGCGGCAAAGACAGCGGTCAAAAGCACTTCCGCGATGACTGTCCCCGTCATCGGGACTGTTAGTGGAAATGCTGAGGCTTCCTGGACGGGCGGCGGTAAGAATCTGCTGGTGAGATCCGACTTGGACATCCGCGCTTCAGCGACGCCTTCGACCTCAAGTGGGACCCTGATTCCTGTGAATGGAGCTGTTCATGCGAGCTACGACGACGCGCGCAACATTGTAACTGTTCGCCAATCGACGATTCGAACTGCTTCGACCTCGCTGATTGCCGACGGGAAGATCGGCGACCAATCGAACCTGGCGATCCACCTGACGACAGGCAATTTGCACGAGTTCACGATTCTCGCTTCGATGGCCCAGAGCTCAAGCGGCGTTGTGAGGGGGAACCCGCCGCTGGAACTGTCCGGCTCGGGAAGTCTCGACGCCGTTATAAGCGGATCGTTGCAACAGCCTACTATTAGCGCACAAATAAACGCTCAGAATTTGGGAGTGGAAGGAAGCGAATGGCGCTCTCTCACACTTCGTGCGCAGGCCAGTTCGTCGGGGATATCGATACAGAACGGCAGTCTGGTTAGTACAGGTCCAGGGCAAGTATCGTTTAGTGGACGTGCGAGACTGCGGAACTGGGCCTATCTTCCGTCCGATCCGATTGAGTTGAATGCATCGGTAAGACAAATGCCTGCGGCTCAAATTGAGCAGCTCGCCCGTCTGCAATATCCACTTCAAGGGAATATTTCTGCGGACGTAAAGTTGCGAGGAAGTCAGCTGGATCCAGTCGGAAGTGGCTCACTGCATCTCACGCAAGCACACATTGCTAACGAACCAGTTCAGAGTCTCAGCTTACAATTCGAAGCTGCAGGCGGGACCATCCATTCATCTTTAGACGTGAAACTACAAGCGGGATCGGCAACTGCAACCTTCGCGTTCACACCTAAGACAAAAGGGTACCAGTTCCAATTGAACGGTCCGGGAATAGTATTGACCCGTTTACAAACCGTCCAGGCAAAGAATCTTCCCCTTAATGGCACTTTGACCGCGTCGGCCAGCGGCGAAGGAACTTTGGATAACCCTAACTTGACTGCAACACTTCAGATACCTCAACTTCAGTTTCAGCAGAATTCGCTTACTGCAATCAACGCCGAATTGAAGGTCGCAAATCAGCGCGCGGACCTGAAACTCAGTTCCGGCATCGCCCAGTCGACTGTCCATGCGCACGCAACGGTGAATCTGGTTGGGGACTATTATGCCGAAGCAACGATCGATTCCAGCAAAATCCCCCTCGAACCATTACTGGCGATGTTCGTTTCTAATCGTCCAGCTGGTTTTCAAGGCGAAACTGAGCTTCACGCAACCCTGAAAGGCCCACTAAAGAACAGAGCGGCCATTGAAGCTCACGTTGTGATCCCGACTCTCAACGCCTCGTACCAATCGCTACAAATCGCGAACTCGAGCCCCATTCGTTTGGATTACGCGAATTCTGTGATCGTCATTCAGCCTTCCGAGATTCAGGGCACCGACACATCACTACAGTTTCAGGGCAGGATTCCGTTGGATGGAACTCAACCGGTGAATGTCAGCGCAAAAGGATCTGTTGACTTGCGAATTTTGCAAATCGTCACTTCTGACATAAAGAGCTCCGGCATGATTGAGCTTGATGTAAACACGCAAGGCACATCCAGCCATCCAATCGTGAAAGGCCAAATACAGCTTAAGAACGCATCCCTATCCAGCCCGACTGCGCCACTCGGTCTGTCCCACGCAAACGGAGTATTCGACGTCGGAACCGAGCAGGTTCGCATCGCTCAATTCAGCGGTCAGGTGGGAGGCGGACAGATTTCCGCCGGCGGTACAATCGCCTACCGCCCACAGATTCAATTCAATACAGCACTCCAAGCGAAAAGTGTCCGCCTACTTTATCCAGATGGATTACGGACGGTTTTAGACGGCGACGTCCACTTGACTGGTACTACCAACGATGCAACTCTCGGGGGACGGGTTTTAGTCGACAGCCTCTCGTTTACGCCTGATTTCGACCTTGCCAATTTTCTCAGTCAGTTTACCGGAACAAGCGTTCCGCCAGCGGAACAGACCTTTGCGGACAATGTGAAACTTAACGTCAGCGTTCAGTCCACCGACCAATTATCCGCAAGCAGCTCTCAGGTCAGCATCGAGGGACAGGCAAATCTCAGAGTGATTGGCACAGCGTCAGATCCCGTTATCATTGGGAGAGTGGATCTGAATTCCGGCGACGTTTTCTTTCTGAACAATCGTTACCAGATTCAGCGAGGCGTTATCACCTTCAACAACCCAAATGAGACTTCGCCGACTGTAAATCTGTCCGTTAACACCAGCATCCAGCAATATAATCTGGCGATTAATGTGAGCGGCCCAATCGATAAGCTGCAAACTAGTTACGTATCGGACCCTCCCCTTTCGACGGTTGACATCATTAACCTGATTGCGCGCGGCCAGACAACCGAGCAAGCCGACACCACAAACCTGAGCGCTAATTCCTTGCTGGCCCAAGGAGTGGCCAGCCGCCTGAGCAGCGGGGTTCAAAAGCTCGCGGGACTTTCCAGTCTTTCAATTGATCCACTGCTGAGTGGTAATAATGGCAACCCCTCGGCGCGCATTGCCTTGCAGCAGAGAGTGACGAAGAACTTTTTCTTCACGTTTTCTACCGACGTTACCCAGCCGCAGAGTGAAATTGTTGAGGGAGACTATCAGCTCAATAAACGCTGGTCTGTAAGCGCAGCCCGCAATGCGTCGGGCGGCGTCTCCGTAGATGGAAAATTTCACACGAATTTCTGAGGTAGTGTTGGCTAATTCAGTGCGCTCTTTTGCTGGCACGATTGTGCTATTTGCGTCGGGTCTCTAGCCATATAAGATCAACCGGATTTTTACGTTGGCAAATTGCAGGACCCGGGGCAGAAACGCAGAATATTTTCGCGACTGATTTCTACAAACTCCTATGAATCTGGAAAAAACCATTCCTTTACAGTCAATACCGACGCATGTCAGGGTGTTAGTAGTCGATGATCACGAAGTCATGCGGATGGGAATTCGTAACCTTCTCGAATCCGTTCCCAACTGGAGTATTTGCGCAGAAGCAAGCAATGGCCATGAAGCTGTGGAGAAGGCCTTCCAGTTTGAGCCAGACGTCATCGTGATGGATATCACAATGCCCGGAATGAACGGTTTGGACGCAGCCGGCGAAATTGGCAAAACCCGCCCAGACATTCCTGTGATCTTATTTTCCCTTCATCTATCCGAGGATTTGACAAGCCACTTCCATCGCGGAGGAATTCGCGGCGCCGTGGGCAAAGGTGAAGCGGCACGCGACTTGGTTGAAGCGGTTAAGAAAGTACTGGCTGGGGGCACTTTCTTCCCGCCCAAAAGCGGGTCCAAGTTTTCCAACTAGGCGAGGGAATCGCCGCTGTTCGGGTGGCCTATCCACCAAAGCACCTTCGCCATTACCCTCCAACCGGCAGTTGAGATTGGCGTCGAATCGTACTCGCGGTTTTCCGGCACCAGCACCTCAGTATCGTCAAACCTTTGCAGTCTCGATACGATCAGGCCTTCTTCCTTGTGGGCCGCGACGACAATCTGTCCTCTCAGCTTTAGACGGTTGGTTTGCGATGTATCGACCACGAGAATATAACCGCTGTGGATGAGCGGCATCATTGAGCGCCCATGCACCCGCAAGCAACTGGTATGTGCTGGATTGGGGCACCAGTCACTGGGTGCGGCCAGCATGGACTCCGGGCGAACTTGGGTTAATGCCGCCGCTGGATCACCTCTTCCGCCGTGAGTCGCGACCGTTACTGGCAGCAAGGGAATTGCAACCAATTTATTTTTTTTCTTGCCCAGGGGCGCCGCGCCAGCTTCGACAATTTCCAAATCCGCCAAGCGATCTTTGCGCAACCGGGACCGGACGGCGGGGAAGACCCGCATCAAATCTTCGCTGTGCAGACCGGCTCGATCCCAGAAATACCAACACTCAGGGTCACCGGTAAGGTTTCCGAGTTGAATGTTGATGTTGGCAGGGGGTTCCTGAACCCCGCGTTCCCAGCGGGAAACTGCCATGGCTGAGGAATTCAACTGGCGGCCGAGTTCCGACTGGCTCATCCCTAATCGGCGCCTAAGAATGTTGATCCGTCCCGCCCATTGGCGCTGCTCAACTCTGGGTTCGGGTTTTTTTGCTCTGCTCATGGACCAAACTGCTATACTGTAACTTGCTTGGTTAACCTCTCTGTTAATTCAACTGCACGGTCGGCATTGACAGCCCGATGAAAGGCAGTCATGTATCGTGACAATCCTACCACAAATTCAAAGTTAATCGGTCTATCACCTCAGACTCTCTATCGCGGCTTGTACGTGCGGGTTTCACGTAAGCTTGGAGTGGACCCTTCTTACGTCAGCCGCGTCGCTAGGGGCGAACGCCAGTCTCCAGAGGTGGAGACCGCATTGGCCCAAGAAATCGAACAAATAACCCGAAAGTTGGGCTCAGTTCAGCCTACTCTCAGACCTACTGGTTTGCAAAAAGAAAACCGCGGCAAGCGCCTCCGCTTTTTTGTCTCCAAGCAACGCAATTCTCTACGCCACGAGTGGCTTCGCTATACGCAGGATGACCCCAGCATACGGCGTATTAAGATTTCCGCCAAACGCCGTCTGTCCCCGGTGATGCCGATAGTCGACGAAGCCCTTAATAGCATGAAGTTTAGCTTGAAGGAGATTGCTTCAAAACCTATGAAGGCTGCGAGTCGTCACGGGAAGGAGCGGCGAGAACAGGGTTACACTCCAACGACATTGTTGGAAGAATACAACCTGATACGTCGCTGCATCTACAATGTGGCCGAGCAGAACCTCAAGCATCTGGATGGAGAACATTTGATCCGCGATCTTGGTCAGTTGGGGGAAGTCCTGGATTTTCAGACCCAAAGCGCCATCCGCGCGTTTCTTGGCCATGCGTGATGGATGTGGAAATTCGCCCTTCAGGGAACAATGTGTTTATTCCCAGATTAAGGCTGCGACGGGAAAATCCTCGAATAGAGCGGACGCTTGGAGGGACCCATCCTGCCCTGAGGTTTTTGGATCAAGAGTCTTTGCTGTGAAGATATTTCTATAGGTTCCAGTTCGGCTGGCGTTCGCACGGTCCTCACGAGCAACTTCGACCCCAGTGTCTCCCCACAAATCGGAGCCAGCCGGAAATCCGCGATGGCTGTCCAACAAGTTCGCGCAAAGACGTGGCACAACGACTATTAGTTCCTCGTGCTCCCATGAGCGCATAAAAGCTACGAGATGTTTGGCTTTGGGTCCCTGAACATTCAATGGAACAAAATCCCCAACCATGAACAGTTTCGGATTCTCTTTTCGCAGGTTTAACGCTTTCCAAGTCAAATACATCTTGATCCGTCCGTCGCTCATGTGATTTACCAAATCACGGACGCACGCAATCAATGCTTCGCCAGCTTTAGGCCAAGTCTGCATTTCCTTGAGAATATCGGCACGGCGCGAATAGTCCACGGGACGCCTATTATCAGGATCCACCAGGCTTAAATCCCAGAGTTCGGTGCCCTGGTAGAGATCGGGGACTCCGGGGCAAGTGAGCTTAAGCAGAGTTTGAGACAGGCTGTTGAGCATGCCAACCCGGGCAACATCGCTGCTGAACGCTGCAAGGCCTGCCACAAAAGCATTGTCTTGGACTGAAGCTAAAACCTCGTCAACGAAAGCAATAACGGCCGCTTCATATTTAGTGTTAGGATTCGCCCAGTTGCTCTTCTCTTTTGCCTCTCTTACAGCTTTGAGCATGTACTGTTTTATGCGTTCACGGAAACTGGCATCGAGAAGAACGCCTTCTTCGAACGGCCACGAACCAATTAAAGTTTGATACAGAAGATATTCATCATTGCGTGACGGCGCCAGTACGTCATCCACCAGGCGCTTCTTGCTCTGATTCAGCTCTCGCCAGCGCCGCACCTCCTTACCCCACCGATAAGGAATTTCCGATATTACGTCGATGCGGGCACGAACGTCTTCAGATCGCTTCGTATCATGGCTCGAAGTATCCAGCATGGTGTGAGGCCACGACTTAGACCGCTCCGCCATTTTGGCGTGAAATACCTCGGGAGATACACCGAATCGACGGGGGTCTCCTCCGACTTCGTTTAACGAATCGAGCCGATGGTAGCGATAAAAGCTGGTATCCTCCAGCCCTTTGGCCATCACAGCGCTGGTGAACTGTTGCGCTTTCATGGCAAATCTTGTCACGGCTTTGCGGTAAACATTGCCCTGTGTGTCCGCCTTGTTGAGAAGCAAGGCGTCCTGGACAAAATCGAACACGCTCGGGTCGGAACCGGGACTTTGACGTTTCGCGCCCTCAACTGCCTCCTGGACGTATCTGCGATCGGTTTCTGACACGCTGCTTTCAGAAATATACGTCCGATAAACTGGAAAACAGGCAACGATCCTGCCTAAGGTATCTTTCAAACTGTTCAGAGTGAAGTCACAAGTGTGACGATTGGCGAGCGCGATGCGACTCAGAGCATTTGCCAATACGTTCAGCTCGCTGGCGAGAGCAGCATGCATGACGATTTTCTTGCTGCGATAAACGAGATTGTCAAAGCTGACTTTGCCTCCAGTGAACGCCCTGTAGATACGATCCATCTTTCCGACCGATTCCGGATCAACGAACAATCCGTTCACTAGATTCATGAAGTCATATCCCGTGGTTCCGTGGACCGGCCATTCTCTTGGGAGCTGTTCATCACCTGTCAGAATTTTCTCGACTACCACATAGAATTTCGGAGCTTCTGAGGAATTTTCTGGGGATTGCGATGCAAGGCCGGTCTGCAGCCGGCGAAGGTATTGGGCGGGATCGTACAGACCGTCGGGGTGATCGATGCGAAGGCCGTCAACCTTTCCCTGACGGAGTAGCTCAAGAACCAAACGATGAGTGACGTTGAACACCGCTTCGTTCTCCATCCGCAAGCCGGCTAAGTCGTTAATATCGAAAAAACGACGGTAATTGATATCATCCGCAGCCACTCGCCAATAAGCTAGCCTATAGGCTTGGACTTTGACGAGTTCGTGAAGCTCATCAAAGCTCTTTGAGTTGCCGGCTGTCCCGTTCAACTCACAAACATTTTGCTCCAGGAACGCCGCGATCTCGGGAGATCGAGCACACAACTCAGCCAATCGACGTTTGTGAATCTCTTTGTCACGCAGACGTTCAGCCTTCTGGTCGGGCGTGGTTTCATTGCGGCTCGGGAGATGACTAAACGCAGCGATCAAACTTTGCAGTTCCAGAAATTCCTCGCGTTTAGCCGCAAGCGTCTGCTCTAAGCGTTCAAGACCTCGTCCCAGAATCCGCGGGTACTCGCGCGGATTTACCGGGAATCTATTCTCGTGATAGAAAAGGCTAAAGGCCCCACTTTCCCGATCAAAGTTCAGTTTTAGCTCGCCATTATCCAGAACGTTGCCGTATTGATCGCCCAAGATTGGGACGAGAATCTTACCCTCCAGTTCGTCCTTGGCTGGCTCCCAGTCAATATCGAAATAGCTCGCGTAGTCGGATGCTTGTCCATTTTCGAGGACGTCAAGCCACCACGCGTTGTCGCTGCCCATGACTCCCATATGATTCGGCACGACGTTCGAGAATCTGCCCCATCCCGTGTTCGCGGAGGGCGGCAACGAACCTCTCAAAATCTTCCTCACTTCCGATCTCAGGATTCAGTCGGTCGTGATCGATGATGTCGTAGCCGTGGGTGCTGCCGGGCCGCGCTCGCAAGTAAGGAGATGCATAACAGTGGGAAATACCAAGTGAGGCCAAATAGGGAACCAATTCCGCAGCCTGAGCAAAGGTAAAATTTCGATTAAATTGCAGGCGATACGTCGACAGCGGAATGCGCGCTTGAGTCATCGGCTGAGAAACCATGCGACGCACCAAGGACGTAGCTCTTTCTTCAGCGAAGCCTCGGGTACATTGGTATATATCACGTCGCCGGGAGGACGCGGTACAGCCGTACCGGATTCAGATCCCAAGTTTAGGAGTAGAGTAAGGACACCGTTATCTCCGAGGTCCCATTTCACGGTGAGGCTCTTGTGACCAGTGACGTTGTATTGCGCGGGCCCTCTCGTTCCGTGTTTGAGGTGCGGAATAATAGCATCTCTTCGAATTGAGAGCAGCTCGCGATAGAAATCCAGCCAGTTTTTGTGGAATTGGTCGGTGACGGTCTGCCAATCCAATTTCGAGCACTGAAAAGTCTTCTCAGAGTTGGGATCAGGAATTTGAGCTCTCACCGCATCTGGCCGGAACTTCTCAAATCTGGAAAATTCATTGCGGCGCCCGTTGGTAACTGCGATAGCTAGATCGCCAGCGAAGTCGCAGAAAAATAGGAATGGCGTGCTGGCGCCAAATTCTTCTCCCATGAACAATAAAGGCGGTGAAGGAGCCAATAAAAGGATCGCAAGGCCCGCTTTCAGCGCGTCCTCGCTTGCAAGCTGTATTATTCGCTCACCGAATGCGCGATTCCCGATCTGATCGTGATTCTGGAGAAAATTTACGAAACTCACCGGAGGTAGATCGGCACTGGATTCACCGCGATTCGCGCCCTCATATTCGGAGAACTCACCTTGAAAAGCAAAACCCTCGGCCAGGCACCGGCCTAGGTACCTGACTGGCGCTGCACTATAGTCGCGGTAATATCCATCGGTTTCACCAGTAAGCAGGACGTGCAGTGCATGATGAAAGTCGTCATTCCATTGCGCGTCGTACAAGTCAGAGCGTTCCGGATTGGTCCGCCGCAAATACCGGGAGGCGTTATCCGCATTTTCAAGGATCATGTGGACATGCCGATCGGGACCGAACATGTCCCGAACGGTTTCGGCCAACTCAACAAGGATATCCGGACGGGAGTCGTCTACGATTGCATGCACCGCGTCGAGACGCAACCCGTCGAAGTGGTATTCCTCCAGCCAATAAAGAGCGTTATGAACAAAGAAATCCCGAACGACCCTACTGTCGCCCCCGTCAAAGTTGATGGCCTCTCCCCACGGAGTGCGATGCCGATCTGTAAAAAACTGCGGAGCGTACGCACGCAGGTAATTTCCATCAGGTCCGAAGTGGTTGTACACCACATCGAGTAGAACCATCAGACGCCTCTCATGCGCTGATTGAATCAACCGCTTTACGTCTTCAGGACGCCCGTAGGAACTGTCAGGCGCGCAAGGCAGTACTCCGTCATAGCCCCAGCTTCGCTTTCCACGGAAATCGGAGACTGGCATCAGCTCAATCGCGGTGACACCAATCTCTGCGAGATAATCGAGCCTTTTCTCTACACCCGCAAAGGTTCCCTCCGGGCTGAACGCACCTACGTGCAGTTCGTAGATAACTGCCTCTTCCCAAGGGCGTCCCTGCCAATTTTCATCACTCCAATCAAACGAATTTGGATCGACTATTTCGCTTGGGCCATGGACGTCTTCCGGTTGAAACCGTGAAGCAGGGTCCGGAACTGCTACTACATCGTCGATAAGATATTTGTAGCGGTCCCCCGGCCGCGCGTTACCGACACCAAGCTCGAACCACCCGCCGTCTAGTTTTGCCATTGAGAGCGAGCCCGATTGTTTGTTTTCCAGAGATAAGCTGACTCTTTGGGCTTTGGGAGCCCACAACCGGAAGCGAACGCTACCGTCTTCACGGCATTCCGCGCCGAATGGCATGCGATGCTTACGTTTCATGCCTTCGGTCTTTGTCACGTACCTGGTCGCGCTGCCGCTCGACAAGCACAGCCAGAGATCGGGCTTTCAGATCGTAGCTTCTGCCCGCGTCGTGGAGCAGTCCCGGAATGCGTTGAGTCTGACAAGACGTATCTACGAGAGTGACCCACACCATACCAGACGCAACAGTGGGAAGCTGAAACTGGACCTGCTCATGATGAGCATTCATCAGTAGAAGAAAATTCTGATCAGTCACGCGCTGCCCGCGCTCATCATGCTCTTCAAGACCTTCGCCGGCAAGAAACACTCCCAGGCTTCGGGCTGACTCCCGCCCCCATTCCTCGTCGGTCATCTCACTGCCGTCAGGTTTTAACCAAAGAATGTCTTTTACCCCTGCACCCTTAATTGCTCTCCCCTGGAAAAAGTTGCGACGATGGAGAACCGGATGGTTCTTCCGCAGTGTGATGATCTGGCGAACGAACGCAAGGAGTTCGTGGTCGATGGCGCCTTCGTCCCAATTTATCCAGCTGATTTCGTTGTCCTGGCAGTACGCATTATTGTTGCCTTGCTGGGTGTGTCCAATAGAGTCTCCGGCGAGCAACATCGGAACACCTTGGGAGAAGAAGAGTGTCGCCAGGAAGTTGCGCTTCTGCTGAGCGCGCAAAGCATTTATGGCAGGGTCATCGGTAATTCCTTCCGCGCCGCAGTTCCAGCTCCGATTATTGTCGGTGCCGTCGCGATTCCCTTCTCCATTGGCTTCGTTGTGTTTCTGGTTGTAGCTCACCAGATCATTCAAGGTGAACCCGTCGTGCGCGGTAACAAAGTTAATACTTGCGTAAGGACGTCGCCCGCTGCGGGCATAGAGATCGCTTGACCCTGTGATTCGGTATGCAAGCTCCCCGATCTGCCCGCCATCGCCCTTCCAATAGGAACGAATGGCATCGCGATAGCGATCGTTCCATTCCGCCCAGCCTACTGGAAATTTCCCGACTTGATACCCGCCCTCGCCAAGGTCCCAGGGTTCGGCGATGAGCTTCACCTGTGAAAGCACGGGGTCCTGATGAATGATGTCGAGGAATGCTCCCAGGCGATCAACCTCGTGCAGTTCGCGCGCTAGCGTCGCGGCTAGGTCGAACCGGAAACCATCCACGTGCATTTCCAGAACCCAATAACGCAAGCTGTCCATGATCAGCTGAAGCACGCGCGGATGCCGCATGTTGAGAGTATTGCCAGTTCCGGTGTAGTCCACGTAATAGCGCGGATTTTCACCCGAGACGCGGTAATAAACTGAGTTGTCGATGCCGCGGAACGACAACGTCGGCCCCATCTGGTTTCCTTCAGCCGTGTGGTTGTAGACCACGTCGAGAATGACCTCGATCCCTGCTGAATGCAGTGTTTTTACCATCGTCTTAAATTCGTTGAGTGATCCAGTTGCGGAGTAACGAGGTTCAGGAGCAAAAAAACCAATCGTGTTGTAACCCCAATAATTTCGCAACCCTCGCTCCACCAGCGGACGATCATCTACAAAGCAATGCACTGGCATCAATTCGACTGCGGTTATTCCAAGATTTGTGAGGTAATCGATGACAGGAGCGGTCGCTAGTCCGGCATACGTACCGCGAAGGTTAGGAGGAACTTGGGGATGCCGATAGGTGAATCCTTTCACGTGCACTTCGTAGATTACGCTCTCGTGCCAAGGGATCTGCGGCGGCCGATCGGCACCCCAGGTAAACGCGGAATCAACCACAACGCCTTTAAACATGCCCGGAGCACTGTCGCGCCGATCGAAAGACAAATCTTCATTTCTGTGACCGATTCTGTATCCGAAATGCGAATCACTCCATTTCAAGTCCCCTGAAATCTGTTTCGCATAGGGATCCAGCAGCAACTTGTGCTGATTGAAACGAAGCCCTTCTGAAGGCTTGTAAGGACCGTTTACGCGATACCCGTACAAGAGTCCGGGCCGAACTTCGGGAAGGTAGCAATGCCAAACCTGGTCTGTTTGCTCTCGCAATAACACCCGATGAAGCTCGCGCCGGCCGGTGGGGTCGAAAAGACACAACTCAACGCTCTCTGCGTGCTCGGAGAAGATAGCAAAATTCACCCCTTCTCCGTCCCAAGTCGCCCCTAACGGGTAGGGTTTTCCTGGCCAGACGATAGGCGCGGTCTGATTTAGCAAACGTAACTCCTAGAAAACCAAAATGTTGAAACAAATGTCGCAGTAGAGATGCTCCACTCTACATCAAGGATGGACAGACTTGTATTTTTACAACAATGCGCTTTGACAGCCCTGAACTGTGGAGGGTGTATGCAACAGTCAAATGGTTAGCGATCAGGCAGATACTGTATTTTCGCAAAAATGTTTCGACTGCGGTCACGATTCACAGTCGATGGCTTTATGATGTCCTCGAATGACGGTGGCACGAGTTTTTATCGTTTCCTCGTCTTAGGTCCGTCCGGAGCCGAACGATGTCAGGACGGGCCACGCCGTCTTCGTTCAATGTTAGGTGGAGTAGTCCGCGTTAATGCGAACATATTCGGCCGTTAGATCCGTGGTGAGAAAGATGAGGGAAGCCGAGCCTCGTCGAAGCCTGATGTAAATATCGCATTCGGGTTTGGTAAGCTCTGTGTGAGCTTTGCCTTCGTCGAAGGGATTTCGCGTACCTCTGCGGCAGACTTTCTGGGATCCGATAGAAATATCTACCAGATTCGGATCAATGTTCAGTCCGCACGCACCGATCGCAGCCAGCACGCGTCCCCAGTTGGGATCAGCCCCTGCCCATGCAGTCTTCACCAATAGCGAACGTGAGATTGCGCGCGCCATGGCGAGCGCTTCGTCGCGGCTGCGGGCTTCTTCGATATGCAGGTGAATTACATGCGTTACACCTTCGCCATCAGAGACGATTTGCTGCGCCAGGGACAGGCAGACGTCCCGCAAAATGGCGGAGAACTTAGCGCGAGCCACGGGGCTACTTACAGAAATTTCGCTCTTTCCGGAAGCCATAAGCAACGCTGTGTCATTGGTAGAAGTGTCTCCATCAATCGAAAGACAATTCAGGCTTTCATCGCAGGCGTGGGTCAGCAGCCGCTTTAACTGGCGTGGACTGGCAACTGCATCTGTGAAGAGATAGACAAGCATGGTCGCGAGTTGGGGATGGATCATCCCTGCACCCTTTGCGACTCCGACCAATTTTATTTCTTTCTTTCCGTCCCGAAAAAAGGATGAGGCCACCTTTGTTCGGGTGTCGGTGGTCAAGATGGCATGTGCAAACCCGAGCAGAGCATCTTCGGACGCTACTCGCGAAGATATAAGTTCAGGCAACTTTGCCACAACTTTATCCGCCGGCAGAGGAACTCCGATTATGCCAGTTGACGACGGAAAAACTTCTTCGGTGGCCACGCCAAGAAGTCTCCCGGTTTCAGCGCATATCCGCTTGCAAGCGCGCAAGCCAGGCCTTCCCGTGGCGCAGTTAGCATTCCCTGAGTTGACGATGATGGCGCGCACACGGCCTCTCGACGCCGTCAGCGAGGCACGTCCAACCTCAACAGGAGCAGCGACTACGCGATTTTGCGTGAAGACTGCCGCCGCTGTCGTGCCCACGCAGGCTTCGGCAAATGCCAAATCCGGGCGACCGCTGACTTTTATGCCGGCGTTTGCAGTAGAAAAGCTAAATCCTTCAGGGAGGTGAATCGCAGACAGTCCCTCGCTTGGAGTCATACCTGGAGTTTGACCAGCCAGGTGGTGGGCTCGGGGAGAATCGAGACCTTTGGAATCTCGCCGCGAACCATTGCAACTTCATCGCATCGATCAAAGCGGGGGCAAACGCAGCAATCTTTATTAATCTTATCCGGCAAGTCTTCGCGCTGAGCAACCACAAAACCCATCTGCGAAAAGAAGTCGGGTTTTCGCGTGAATAAACAGATGCATCCCACGTGGTGCCGCTCCGCTTCCGCCATGAGCGCCTTAACCAGTTGTTCGCCGCCTCCGCGGCCTTGATGCAGGGGATCCACGGTGATCGAGCGAATCTCTGCGAGGTGCGTCCCGTATAAGTGAAGAGCGCCACATCCGATGATCTCGCGATGATCTTCGAGAACCATAAAGTCGCGGACGTTTTCGCAGAGTTCCGGAAAACTTCGGGGCAATAGAGTTCCGTCTCCTGAATACGCCGAGATCAATTCGTGGATTCGCTCCGCATCTGGAAGAATCGCCTCACGCGTTCGCATGAATTTCCTCCCGAATGGACGCGATTCTCACCTTTGCATCTGCAATTGCGTGTTTCACCCGCCTTGGCGCCGTACCCCCGGGGACATCATGAATTTCGAGCACCGATTGCAACGTGAGCCGGTCGTAAATGTCTGGGCCGAACATAGGATTAATTTGATGCAGCTCATCAAGCGACAGTTTCTGCAGTTCGCAATTCTTCTCAATCGCCATCTGCACGGCCTTTCCGATCTGCTCATGAGCAAGCCGGAACGGCACGCCACGCTCTACTAAATAAGTAGCAGCGGACCAGGCGTTCATAAAACTCGATTCCGCGGCCTGCTGCATGCGCTCATAATTGAATTCCACTTCGTTCATCCATCCCGTTATTAGCGGGAACAACGCGAGTACCATATCGGCAGCCTCAAACAAAGGACTCTGCATCTCTTGCAAGTCTTTGTTGTAGGCAAGCGGCAATCCCTTCAAAGCGACCGTGAGCGCGACGCTATCTCCGATCAATCGAGCTGCCTTGCCCCGCGTCAGCTCGAGTAAATCTGCATTCTTCTTTTGCGGCATCGCGCTGCTGCCTGTTGAGTACGACTCCGGAAGATGAATAAAGTTGTATTCCTGCGTGGAGAACAAAATCATCTCCTCCGCCCAGCGGCTCAGATGAATGCCAATCTGTGAGAGCGCATTCGCGAATTCGAGGACGAAATCACGGTCGCTAGTTGCATCCATGCTATTGCGAGTAGGGCAGCTAAATTCCAACTCGCGAGCCATGGTGCGCCGATCGAGCGTCAGGGTAGCCCCAGAGACCGCACCAGAGCCGAGGGGACATTCGTTGAGGCGCCGTCGGCAATCCGCAATTCTCCCCGCATCCCGCAAAAACATTTCCACATAGGCTAGGAGCCAATGTGCCACTAACACAGGCTCGGCCCGTTGCAGATGCGTGTAAGCTGGCATCGCCGAATTTCCAGCCCGCTCAGCACGCTCCAGCAAGACGGTCAACCATTCCGAGATTTCGGACGTCAATTCGTCAATTGCAGCACGAATGTAAAGCCGCAAGTCCGTGGCGATTTGCTCGTTGCGGCTCCGTCCGCTGTGAAGCTTATAGCCCACATCGCCGATCATGGCGACGAGTTGTCTCTCGACGAAGTGATGGACATCTTCAGCTTCGTCATCTTCGAGAAAAGCGGGAGATTCCGCACCACGCTTAGCGATTTCTTCGAGACCCTTCAAAATCGAAATCAGTTCATCTGACGCAAGAATTCCCGCGCTCTTCAGGGCGCGGGCGTGAGCACTGCTGGCGGCAATCTCGTACACCAGCAGGCGCTGATCGAACCCGAAAGATCGTTGCCATTTTTCAAAAGCCGGATCAAGCGACTTTCGGAAACGGCCGGACCACATCTTCATCGAGCAACCCCTGATTTGTTGGCCTCGGATTTCGCGTTCTCGATAAGAGCTCGCGAACGCGAAGGCAACCCCAAAATGCGGATAAAACCCTCCGCGTCTTTCTGGTCATAACTCTCGTCCATGGTGAACGAAGAAAGATCAGTGCGATACAAAGAGTGCTCCGACTGCCGGCGCACGACCGAAACGTTTCCTTTGTAGAGAGAAAGCGCGACGGTGCCGGTCATGTTGGTTTGAGTACTCTCAACGAACGCACCTAAAGCTTCGCGCAGCGGCGTGAACCAGAGGCCAAAGTACACAAGTTCCGCGTACTTCAATGCAACGTGCTGCTTGAAATGGGAAAGGTCTCGCTCTAGGCACAAGGCTTCCAACTCGCGATGCGCGAGAACCAGCAACGTGCCGCCGGGAGTCTCATAGCAGCCCCGAGACTTCATTCCGACGAAACGGTTTTCGACCAGATCGATTCTGCCAATCGCGTTACGTCCGCCTATCTCATTCAGGAGTTCGACCAATGAAACTGGGTCGAGTTTCATCCCATTGACTGCGACGGGAACACCCTTCTCGAAACCAATGGAGACCTGTTCTTCGCGATCCGGAGCTTCCTGAGGAGAACGCGTGATCTGCCACGTGGTGGCGAAGGGAGCATTGCCAGCGTCTTCTAATTCTCCGCCTTCGTGGCTGATGTGCCAGAGATTCCGGTCGCGGCTGTGAATCTTCTGACGGCTTGCTTCGACCGAAATACCGCGCTGCTCGGCGTAATCGAGGCAATCTTCGCGGGATTTCAACGACCACTCGCGCCAGGGGGCGATTACCTTGAGATTTGGAGCAAGCGCCTGATATGTCAACTCGAAACGAACTTGATCGTTTCCTTTGCCGGTGCATCCGTGCGCGACTGCTGTAGCGCCCTCGCGCAGCGCGACCTCCACTTGGTGCTTGGCAATCACCGGACGCGCCATCGAGGTTCCCAACAAATACTTGTGCTCGTACACGGCGCCCGCTTTGAGGGTTGGAAAGACATAGTCCACGAGGAACTCTTCGCGCATGTCTTCGACGACAACCTTGCTTGCACCTGTCTTGTAAGCCTTTTCGATAACCGCGTCGAGATCATCACCCTGGCCTACGTCGCCGACCATCGCAATTACGTCGCAGGCGTAGTTCTCTTTCAACCACGGAATAATAATGGAGGTATCGAGACCTCCCGAATAAGCGAGAACCACCTTCTCAGGCATTGGCGCTCCTAACCGGTCTGCGATTTTTGTCGCCACCGAGCAATAACATCAAAATAGCTTTCTGTACGTGTAAACGACTTTCCGCCTGGTCAAATACGACTGAGCGTGGCGAATCCATGATTTCGTTCGTGATTTCTTCGCCGCGATGCGCAGGAAGACAATGCATGAACACCGCATGTGGCGCTGCACCAGCGATCAGGGCATCGTTTACCTGGTATGGCGGGAATATCCGCGCACGTTCGGCTTCCTCGTGTTCATGCCCCATGCTCGTCCATGCGTCGGTATAGACAGCATCCGCGCCCGCCACAGCTTCACGGGGATCAGTGAGAAACTCGATCACTGCGCCTGAATGTCGCGCAATCTCTTTCGCGTCGGCGACGATCTGAGCATCTGGACCATAGCCCGCCGGCGTGGCAATCCGAATTGTCGAACCAATCGACGCTGCCGTGAGCAATAACGAGTGCGCCACATTATTTCCGTCACCCACATAAGCGAGACATATTGTTTTCAAGTTTCCAAAGTGTTGTTGGAGAGTGAAGTAATCCGCCAACGCCTGGCACGGATGTTCAAGATCGCTTAGCGCGTTGATTACGGGAACGCGAGCGTAGGAAGCCATCCCATGCACGGTGCTGTGGGCGAAGGTTCGCAACACAATCGCGCTGACCCATCGCTCCAAATTGTGCGCAACATCGCTCAAGCTTTCACGGGCATCCAGACGGCCCGAAGTTTGGTCAACGAAAGAGATCGAGCCGCCGAGTCCCGCTACGCCTGCTTCAAACGTTAAGCGAGTCCGCAGCGATGGCTTCTCGAAGAACATCGCGACGTGCTTGCCTGATAGTGCAGTGCGAAAATCCTCAGGGTGCGATTTCAACCGCGCTGCCAGATTGAAGATACTGTGAATTTCGGCTGCACCGAGATCGCGAATCGAAATCAGATCCGGACAGGAAAAGGTCGTGGTCGCGGGAGGATGCGCGACCCGACTACTGCTAATTGGCTGGGTTATCACTTTCAGTGACTCCTTTTCGTGGACTTTCTTGAGTGCAAAGCTGGTTTCGCTGAACTTGTTTTCAACGCCGAATCTAACTCCCGTATTACCTGGTCTATATGTTTCTTCTCGATAATGTAGGGCGGCAAAAACCGCAGAACTGTTTCGTGAGTGCGATTGATCAGGATTTCTCTTTGCAACAATCGTGCAACCACAGATTTGGCTGCATCAGCCGAATCCAGTTCGACTCCGAGCATGAGTCCCATCCCGCGAACTTCGAGGATCGAGGAATGCCTACTTTTTAAAGTCTCCAATTCCGCGTGAAAATAGTCTCCCAACTCGCGAACGTGCCCCATCATCCCATCGATGACTCGGAGGAATTCAATTGCTACGGCGCAAGCCAAGGGGCCTCCGCCGAACGTCGTACCGTGCAAACCGGGATGCATTCCACTTGCGGCAAAGTTGGTAGTCAGAATTGCTCCCAGCGGTAATCCCGCAGCGAGAGGTTTCGCCACCGTGACAATGTCGGGTTTTATTCCGTAATGCTGATATGCGAAATAGTGGCCTGTTCTGCCGAGCCCACTTTGAATTTCATCCACCAGCAAAAGAGCGCCGGTACGCTCGCTGAGCTGCCTCGCCGTCTGTAAAAACTCCCGACTGAGCGGACGGATTCCACCCTCACCCTGGATTGTCTCGGCGCAAATCGCACAAACACTACCGTCGAATTGACGCTTCAAATCTTCGACATCGTTGAAGGCGACAAAATTGACGCCGGGCATAAGCGGCGTGAACGGATGGCGGTATTTCTCCTGACCAGTTGTTGCCAAAGAACCAAAGGTGCGGCCGTGAAACGAATTTTCCAGCGCCAGCAGACGCCACTTCGCCTTGTGGCCATTATTGTTCTGCGCCCGCGCGTGTGCGCGCGCCAGCTTAAGCGCGCCCTCCCAGGCCTCAGTCCCGCTGTTACAGAAGAAGGCCCGGTCCAGACCCGAAATCTTGGTTAGGCGTTTCGCAAGCTCGGCCTGATATTCATGAAAGAAAAGATTTGAAACGTGAATTAGCTTCCCGGCCTGACGTTTCAAGACAGTTTGAATAGCGGGATGCCCGTGTCCGAGGGCATTCACGCCAATGCCGCTGAGAAAGTCCAAGTAGCGATTTCCTTCGGAATCCCACAGGTAGACGCCACGACCTTTCTCAAAGAGTATCTTGTGGCGATCGTAAGTCGGCAAAAGCAATTCCTGTTCGGAACGCATCACGGAAGCGAGACTCATGCTCCAATCACCTCCGTGCCGCACTCGAGTTTGGAAAAATAAAATTGCGGGAGGATGTCTGCCTTCGCCGCGGGCAATATCCGCACCCTGCCGACACCTTTCTTAAGCGCCTGAGTGCAGGCTTCGAGCTTCGGCAGCATACCTCCGCTAATGACGGAGGCCGAGATCAGGGCCGCCATTTCTTTGGTCTTGAGCCACGGAATCACTGATCCTTCAGCGTCCTTCACTCCCGGAACATCGGTCAGAAAAATAAGCGCATCAGCATGGCACGCCGCAGCGCACGCGGCAGCCATCTGATCCGCATTCACGTTGTAATATTCGCCGTCGGAGCCAAGAGCCAGCGACGAGAGCACCGGGATGCCGCCTTCGCCCCAAATCGCTTCCAGCCACCGCGGTTCCACCGAGCAAATCTCTCCCACAAATCCGAGGTCATATCCTGTCGTCTGCTTCTTGCGCGCGCGAAAGCTCATACCGTCGCCGCCACATAAACCTATTGCCGGGTTCCCTGCCGCAACAATTGCCGCCACGAAACTCTTATTCACGATTCCGGCCAAAACCATCAGCGCTATGTCACGTGTTTCGGCGTCGGTAATGCGGAGCCCGTCAACAAACTCACTCTGCTTGCCAAGAAGTTTTAAGGTGCGGGTAAGTGCGCTGCCGCCGCCATGAACAACGGCAACTTTGTGTCCGTCTCTGGCAAGATCGACCACTGCGTGAGCACACTTGTAGAGCGTGGTCTTATCTTCCAAAGCCGCGCCACCAATTTTTACGACAATCTTCACTGAAGGCCTTCTTCCTCATTCCATCCATACATCAGGTTCATGTTCTGCACTGCTTGGCCAGCGGCGCCTTTCAGGAGATTATCCAGGCACGAAATCAACACCAGACGCCGTCCATCTTCTGCGAGGCAAAAGCCCAGATCGCAATAGTTTGTATGCAGAGAAAACTGAATCTGCGGAAGGTTGGGAGTCGCGAACACCCGCACCCATCGCTTCCCCGAATAAAATTCGCGGAAGCATGACTCGACCTCCGATGCATTCATCTTTCGATTCAAGTGCACGTAAATAGTCGAAAGAATTCCCCGCGGAATCGGAAGCAGATGCGGAGTAAAAATCAGTTCCGCTGAATTAATCGACAACTGCTCCAGAATTTCTCCCAAATGACGATGTCCAAACACTGAGTAAGCCGAAAAATTATCGGCGACCGAAACAAAGTGAGTTCGGGAAGTCGGTTCCTTCCCTGCCCCAGAGACACCAGACTTCGAGTCGGAAATAATTCCCCGCTCCCGATCCACGATGCCAGCCTTCAACAGCGGCGCAAGCGCCAGAATTACCGAGGTTGCGTAACATCCGGGATTCGCCACTAACGTCGCGTCCGGTATGCGGTCGCTGTTCAATTCTGGCAAGCCGTAGATGGCTTTCTTCGTCAGTTCTGCAGCCTTCACGCAGTCATCATCTTTGAATTTGTATATTGCTCGATGCTGCGCCTGCTTTAACCGCCACGCACCGCTTAAGTCGATTACTCGCAGTCCATTCTCCAGCGCTTCGGGAGCAAGCGTCCGGGAAACATCGTGCGGCGTGGCAAGGAAGAGCAGTTCAATCCCCTGTTGCTTCAATGCTGGCCAAGAAAGTGGCTGCAACGTATAACCGCCGTTTCCAGAAAAAGCGGCGAAAGTATCCGCCAAATTTGCCATGATATCGTTTCTTCCGTTGCCACCGTCATTCGGTCGGCTCAGGAGCACCGGGGTATCCACACGCGGATGATGCAGAAGCACGCGGGCCAGCTCCAAACCGGAATATCCAGTCGCTCCCAGCACTGCGGTTTTCAGTTTCGCCGGCATTAAGCAAGCATCTCCTGTATCCGGCTCTCGAGTTGCTTGGCGGCTTTTTTGTTCTCGCAAATAATCAAAATCGTGTCGTCTCCCGCAATGCTTCCTATGGCTTCCGGCCAGCCTTCGCCGTCCAGCGCAGCGGCGACAGGCTGGGCGCTTCCTACACTCGTTCTAGTAACAATCAAGTTCTCGGCCGCACGCACATTTAACACAAACTCCCGAACCAGTCGCGATACCGAAGGCAATGCCGGGTCGGACGAGTTTTCTCCCTGCGCGATCTCGTAGCCTTCAGCCGTCTTTACCAGTCCCAGTTCCCGAATATCGCGGGAAAGGGTGGCTTGTCCAACAGGAAAACCCTGCTTTTTCAGTAACCGCTGAAAGTCCTCCTGGCTTGCTACCGGCCCTTCTTGCACCAATTCCAAAATCGCTCTTTGTCGTAACGCCTTACTCATGCATTTATATTCATACAGATGAATAACTATTCATATGTTAAAGGATTTGTGAATGGTGTCAAGCAAAAAATATAGATAGAGGCTTGTTTCGAAAGACTTAAGTATCCTGCAAACTGGACAAACGCGAATGATTTCGCTGATAAAAGAAAACCCACCGCCAGTGGCGATGGGTTTGAATTCTTACGGGGCCAGGGAAGGGTCTCTATTCCAGCTTAAGAGCCGGTTAGTTGTGGCTTTCCTTGGACGTTTTTGCGCTCGACGCTGGTTTCTTCGGCGCATCTTCGAAGAATTGAACCAACCGGTCAATCAATCTTCGACGGCCACCAATAACATGCAGTCCGCTCTCGTGCTGATGTTCTTCTAAAAGTTTGTTCAAGTCGGTTTCTAGTTCGCTCATCGGTCCACCTCACAAACGTGTTATCGCCATAACCGAAGCTACCTTCCAAAATAGCAACTCCGGACAACTAACAGAAATCGGAAATTGTGATGAGGCCAATAAAGAATTTAAATGCCGATCGCATCTACTTTGACGTGGCCGCCAACTGCCGTACAGTGCTGATAAATGTTGTAGTTGCACGAGTCAGGGTGCGATCTCGCCGGTAGGCGAGGCCAAGTTCTCGCCACAATTCCTCATCCTGAAGCGCAATGAGTTTGACTCTACCCGCCAAAACCTGATCCCGGGCAAAGCTCGCACTTATCAGAGAGACGCCAAGACCCGCAGCAACAAAACTCTTGATCATTCCCACACTCGGCAATTCCATCCTGATTTGCAACTGAGCCGCATACGGGCGGAACAGTTTATCCATAACCCGGCGGCTGTAACCAGTTTTCGGAAGCAGCAGCGGCTGTTTGGCAATCTCGCTCACGGGAACCACATCGTGCTTCGCCAGTGGATTTTGTGGGTTCACCATCAGCATCAGTTGATCGCGGAAAATTGCATGGGCTTTCAAACTCGAAGACTTCACCGGAAGGGTCACAATACCTACATCGATCGTGCCGTTTTCCAGCTTTTCTACTATCTTGTAACTGAAATTCCGGTAAATCGAAATCTGCACGCCTGGATAAAGGCTCGAATATTTTGCGAAAACATCCGGCAAAACATACAAGCAGGTAGCTTCATTCGCTCCTACCAGCAGAGTCCCACGCGGACTGCTTCCCTGATCGGCCACTGCCAGCAAAGACTCGTCGCGCGTTTGCAGCAGCCGCTCTGCATAGGCGAATAGAACCCGCCCAGCCGGCGTCAGGGTGACATCTTTCCCTGAACGATCCAGAAGCCGATCGCCATATTCCTGCTCCAACTGGCGGATCTGGGCGCTTACGGCTGATTGCGAGCGAAACACCTTTTGACCAGCCCGAGAAAAGCTGCCCAGTTTTGCAACTTCCAGAAATGTCACTAATTGATCGAAATCCATGGATTGTGCGTGATTATAGCGGAGAGATCGACTTCATCATCGTGAAAGTTTTCGGTTTGGAGAAACGCTCGGCGCCACGAACTCGTTTCGAATAGAACCCGCCTAGCCGTGACGAGAAAGGAATTGACAAAAGGAATCTCTAAATTCAAACGATCTAAAGCTCTTCCGCAGCAACGGGGTGGTTTTCGGCAGTCGGAACTTCAACGTGGACGAGCGGGATTCTCGCGGATTTATTTCCTGCATGCAAACCGCACTCGGTTTTCTTAAAACCTGCCCAACGGCCAGCCCTTGAATCTTCGCCCGGTTTTACGGCTCGTGTGCATTGCATGCAGCCTATGCTCGGATAGCCGCGATCATGCAGGGAATTATAGGGAACATTGTGTTCCTCGATGTAACTCATGACCATTGGCGCGGACCAATCGACCAAAGGATTGATTTTTACTAATTGAAACTTAATATCCCACTCGATCTTCCTGGCATTGGCGCGGATCGGAGTCTGATCCCGCCGGATGGCAGTGATCCAAGCCCGCAGTTGGGCCAGCTTCGTTTTGAGCGGCTCGATCTTGCGGATCGTGCAGCAACGATCCGGATTCCGCTTCCACAGCTCCGGACCATACTCCAGGGCTTGTTCATCAGGTGTTAGCGACGAGTAAAGGCGTTCCACTTTAATTCCGTACCGCTTCTCTACCCGGTCAATCAGATCATAGGTTTCTGGGAAGAGGAATTCTGTATCTCCAGTAAAAACTTTCACGTTGGGGTTTATGCGGGCTGCAATGTCAATCAGAGCCATTCCTTCAACCCCGAACCCGGTTGCCATGGCCACATCGTCCCCAAAGGTCGCGAAGGCCCAGCGCAATATTTCTTCCGGCTTCCAGGACTCCAATCGACTTTGGATATCATCCAACAGTTCTCTCACTCTGATGTCTCCAACTCCTGCGTCTGCGGCTGTAACCGCATGAATGACCCAAGTGGGATATTTGCCACAAACGATGCGATTTCACCGACGGGCGAGGGTTGTCGGGCTAACCGCACTACTTCACCCACAACCAAAAGAGTAGGGGCAGGTAGTTTTGGCGCGGCGTGTAAATCCTGCAAAGTTGTCTGATGAATCTGTTGATCTGGCGAGGTCGCTCTCGAAATGATGGAGCAAGGAGTAGTCGGCTCCATGCCGGCCGACACGAGTTGCTTGCATGTCGCGGCATAGTTGTAGCCCGGCATATAGACCACGACTGTCGTACCCGGCGCAATGCACTTCGGCCAGTTGTTATTAAAGGAGGCGTTTAAGTCTTCCGTTGGAGAGTTGTGTCCGGTGAGAACAACTAAGGAAGATGAGAAAGCGCGATGGGTGAGCGGAATTTGCACAGCCGCGGCGGCGCCAAGCATCGAGGAGATTCCAGGAACGATCTCGAATTCGATGTTGGCCCGCCGCAGCGCCTCAACCTCTTCACCGGCGCGTCCGAAAATAAGAGGATCCCCACCTTTCAATCGGACGACCTGCAAATCCAACAACGCATACTGCACCAGCAAAACGTCAATTTCCTGCTGGCGAATGTTCTTGCGTCCACCGCGCTTGCCTACGTTGCGTAGTAGCGCAGATGAAGGTACCAATTTCAAAATCTCTGGGCCAATCAACTCATCATGCAGAACCACATCTGCCGATCTAAGCAGGCGGAGTGCTTTCAGCGTCAGCAACTCAGGGTCGCCCGGTCCCGCGCCTACGAGATAGACCTTTCCGCTCATGCTTCAGTCCTCGCGTAAATCCGTTCCGACAATCGTGCGGTTTCAAATGCTTCACGGCTGGCAAGTTCGTGTAATCTCTGCTTGCGTTCTTCGGGATTCATCTCAGAAGCGAAAAGTTCTTGTCGGACTTTGCCCAATTCGCTAACCCATCCTTCATACTCGGCGCTAAATTGCTCTTCAAGTTCAGCCCTCAAGCGTTGGGCGAGAGCCGGACTGTTTCCCGCTGTAGAAATAGCGAGCTGAAAATCGCCGCGGCGCACGACTGCGGGATAAAAAAAGTCGCAGTGTTCAGGATCGTCCACTGAATTGCAAAGAATCCCGCGCCGTTGAGCTTCGAAGAAGACTTTTTCGTTTACCGCTGCGGAGGAAGCCGCGGCAATTGCGAGTACCGACCCGTCCAGATCGCTTGGTTCGAAGCCTCTCCGATTCCACGTAATAACTTCGGACTCCGCCCAACCTTGCACAGTTGCCGTAGCTTCTGGTGCGACAACCAATACCTCAGCATGAGCGGCCAGAAGGCTCTGGATTTTGGGCTCGCCGACTTTGCCTGCACCCACAACCAGACACCGTCGACCTTCCAGTTTCAAAAATATTGGGAACAAGTTCATGCTATTAACCTTCAACGTCCTCTGCCATGCATTCGCGCTAAAAAGCAAAAACCCACCGCCAGTTACCAGACTGGCGGTGGGTTTGATTTGCCGATACTAGAGAATTCTTAGGTCAGCAGCCTCCCCGCGCCAGTGGACGCACACATACAACAACAGCAACAACACTGGCAGCAGCAGGTATGGCAAACCGACATCATGATTTGATAGTAGATATCCCCCGAGGGCGTGTCAATCACAAAAATCTTGGACTTAGTGCCCAGCCGCGTCCAAGGCCAGGTTCAGTTCGAGCACGTTAACTCGCGGCTCACCCATAAAACCGATCTGGCGTCCCAAGGTATGTTGTTGAATTAATTGCCTTACAGCATCCTCCGAAAGGCCGCGCTGGTGGGCGATTCGGGGCACTTGAAAATCGGCCGCCGCCGGTGAAATGTCAGGGTCTAACCCGGATGCGGAAGTTGTGACCAGGTCTGTCGGGATGGGCGTTCCCGGGTTTTCTTTCTGCAAATCAGAAACACTGGCCTGAACGCGGTCGATTAATTTTTGGTTTGTGGGACCATAATTAGACCCTCCGGAATTCGCTGCGTCATATCCATTGCCCGCCGCCGAAGGCCGGGAATGGAAGTATCCCGGCCCGATAAAAGCCTGACCTATGATCCGCGACCCGACAACATCGCCATTCTTCGTAATCAGCTGGCCGTTGGCCTTGTCTTTGAAAAGCACTTGAGCCAATCCCGTCACCACCAGGGGATATACAAGCCCCAGCAATACGGTCGTAACAATCGTCATCAAGATCGAGATTATGAGATTCTTTTTCATGAGCCTTCCTACGCCATCCCCACACGAGTGATCAGCATGTCGATGAGCTTGATTCCGACGAAAGGAATTATGATTCCGCCGATGCCGTAGATCCAGAGATTGCGGCGCAGCAGCGCTGCGGCTCCAGCGGGGCGATACTTCACTCCTCGCAGCGCTAACGGAATCAGGGCAACAATAATCAGCGCATTGAATATAACCGCCGACAGTATGGCCGATTGCGGTGTCTGCAATCGCATGATGTTTAACGCATTCAGCACGGGAAATGTCCCGGCAAACATTGCCGGAATAATGGCGAAATATTTCGCGACATCGTTTGCGATTGAAAACGTGGTGAGCGCGCCGCGCGTCATCAACAATTGCTTTCCAATCTCCACGATCTCGATGAGCTTCGTGGGATTGGAATCAAGGTCCACCATGTTGCCAGCCTCTTTCGCGGCTTGAGTTCCGGTGTTCATCGCGACGCCGACATCGGCCTGCGCGAGCGCTGGCGCGTCATTGGTCCCGTCTCCAGTCATCGCGACTAGTTTGCCCTCGCTTTGCTCGCGGCGGATTAGATCCATCTTTTCTTTGGGGGTGGCCTCGGCAAGAAAGTCATCCACACCGGCTTCGCGCGCGATCGCAGCCGCAGTGAGAGGATTGTCTCCCGTGATCATGACTGTCTTGATGCCCATGGCGCGGAGTTGATCGAAGCGCTCTCGCATACCACCTTTAACGATGTCCTTAAGATGAATCGTTCCAAGAGCGCGCCGATTTTCAGCTACCACCAAAGGGGTTCCGCCAGATCTCGCAATGGTCTCAACCGATGCTTGAACCTCTTTCGGCAGCACGGTTCCGAATCCTGCTAAATACTTCGTGATCGCATCGACTGCGCCTTTCCTAATTTCGCGTCCGTCAAAATTCACCCCGGACATGCGGGTTTGCGCCGAGAAAGGCACGAACACGGTTTCCTGCAAAGCCAATTCCCTGCCGCGCAGTGCGTATCGCTCCTTGGCTAAGACGACAATGGATCGTCCTTCGGGAGTTTCGTCCGCCAGCGACGACAATTGCGCTGCATCGGCCATTTGCGCCTCCGTGATCCCGGGAGCCGCGATGAATTCAGATGCTTGCCTGTTCCCGAGCGTGATCGTTCCCGTCTTATCCAGCAGCAGCGTGTTGACGTCGCCTGCGGCTTCTACCGCCCGTCCGGACATCGCAAGCACGTTGTGCTGTACCAACCGGTCCATGCCAGCGATCCCAATCGCGGAGAGCAGCCCCCCGATAGTCGTGGGGATTAGGCAGACCAGCAAAGAAACAAGCACAAACACCGTCTGCGGCGAGCCGGAATAAATGGCAAAGGGCTGCAAAGTCACCACAGCAAGCAGGAAGATAATGGTCAGACCAGCCAGCAAAATGTTCAGCGCGATTTCGTTGGGAGTCTTCTGACGTTCCGCACCTTCGACCAGGGCAATCATGCGATCGAGAAAGGTCTCGCCCGGATTCGATGTAATCTTGATCTTCAGCCAATCGGAAAGAACCCGTGTACCACCGGTCACTGCTGAGCGGTCTCCTCCAGCCTCGCGAATTACCGGCGCGGACTCTCCAGTGATTGCGGATTCGTCGACAGAAGCTACGCCTTCAATGATTTCGCCGTCACCGGGAATAAACTCTGTCGCCGAGACCATTACCATGTCTCCCGAGCGCAGTTTGGCGCTGGCGACCTGCTCGATCTTCCCTCCCGGCAATAATCGATGCGCAACCGTGTCGGCTCGTGCCTTGCGCAACGCGTCTGCCTGAGCCTTGCCTCGGCCTTCCGCCATGGCCTCGGCGAAATTGGCGAACAATACCGTGAACCACAGCCAGAGCGTGATCTGGAGGTTGAACCAAAATGCGGTATGCGACCGGAACAAAAGCACCGTAGTCACAACGCTTCCGACCTCAACCACGAACATGACGGGATTGCCCATCATATTTCGCGGTTCCAACTTGAGGAAAGAATCGAGGACCGCGCGTCGCACGATCTTCATATCCCATATAGCTCTTTTCTTCTTTTCTGCCATTAGGTCCTCAGAAAGTCTTTCCAGCCGACATCAAAAGGTGCTCCAGTATTGGCCCCAGGCTTAGGGCCGGAAAAAATGTCAAGGCGCCGACGATAAGAATCACACCGACCAGCAAGCTACTAAAAAGCGGTGTGGTTACAGGGAATGTTCCAAGTGATGGAGGAACAAACTTCTTTTTTGCCAGGTTCCCAGAAATCGCCAGCATGGGGATAATCATGAAAAAGCGCCCCACCAGCATGGTCGCCGCGCCCGCAAGGTTGTACCACGGCGTATTTCCGTTCAATCCTCCAAATGCTGAGCCGTTGTTGCCCGCCATCGAGGTGAATGCATACAGCATTTGGGTAAGGCCGTGAGGCCCAGCGTTACTGATACTTGAGGTGCCGAACCCTTCCACTGACGAGATTCCGGTAAGTACCAGGATGATGAGAGGAAAAACCAGCGTGACCAGCATCGCCATCTTCACGTCGTAAGCTTCGATTTTCTTTCCTAAATATTCCGGCGTGCGGCCCACCATCAGTCCCGCGATAAAGACCGACAAGACAACGTAGATTAGGATTCCGTATAATCCTGCGCCAACCCCTCCAAACACGGTTTCGCTGAGCATGATGTTGGCGAGAGGCACCATGCCGCCCAATGGGGTATAGGAATCGTGCCAACTATTGATCGCTCCGCAGCTGGCGTCCGTGGTGATGGTCGCGAATAGAGTCGAATCGGCAATGCCAAAGCGGACTTCTTTACCTTCCATGTTGCCGCCCGACTGGGTCAGGCTGGCGTGCTGATCGACTCCCTTCAGTAACGGATTACAGTGTGATTCGGCCCAATAGGCTGTGGTGACGCCAGCTAGAAACAGGACTGCCATGGCGGCCCAGACAGCCCAGCCGTGGCGCGGAGAACCCGTCATTCGTCCCAACGTGTATGTCAATCCAGCAGGGATGACGAAAATCGAAAGCATCTGCAAATAGTTACTGAACGGAGTCGGGTTTTCGAAGGGATGAGAACTGTTTGCGTTGAAGAATCCACCACCGTTCGTCCCCAACATCTTGATGGCTTCCTGCGAAGCCACAGGTCCTTGCGCGATGGTCTGGGTGGTGACGGCATCCATGACAGGCTTTCCGGCCTGATCCACAACCGGTTTGCCGTCCGTTCCAACCCGCTGCACTTGCTGTGATTCAATGAGTTTCACGGTGTCATAAGGCTTCAGATTCTGCACAACCCCCTGGGAAACCAGAATCAATGCATAAACAGTGCATATCGGCACCAGGACCCAAAGAAAGGTTCGGGTCAGATCCACCCAGAAGTTGCCGATAGTTTCTTTCTCACGCCTAGCTATACCCCGGATGAAGGCAATTGCGAGCGCGATACCAGTCGCTGCGGACCCAAAATTGTGATAAGCCAATCCCATCATCTGGGTGAGATAACTCATGGTCGTCTCACCCGCGTAGTTCTGCCAGTTTGTGTTGGTCGTGAAAGAAGCGGCGGTGTTGAAGGCAAGCGCCGCCTCCACTGCCGGAAATTTCTGCGGGTTCCAGGGCATCCATTGCTGTAGGCGCTCGATCCCATACAGCAGCGCCATGGAGACACCGCTGTAGAGAAGCATCGCGCCGGCATACTCAGTCCAGCGCATTTCATGGCTCTCATCCACGCCCGTCAGGCGATACAACAGGCGTTCAACCGGACGCGCGAGCGGGTCAAGAAATGTACGCTCACGGCTGAATACTCGCGCCATGTAGACGCCCATCGGTTTTGTGATCGCGAATATCAGGGCGAGAAAAAGAAGAATCTGAAACCAGCCATTTACCGTCATGTCAGAACTTCTCCGGCTTCAACAACGCATACATGAGATACACCATCATCAAAACGCAAACGACAAGCATGATGATCGTTTCAATATTCATAAGAACCTCAGCGTAATCGCTCGCAGCCATGTACATAAGCCAGCGAAAGCGCGAAAAACAAAATCGTTAGAAGGACAAAAATCAAATCTCGCATAACAACCTCTCAGTTACTCGTACTCAGATTTCGATGTCCGTCGTCGTCCACGGGACTCGCAGCGAAAAGTTGCGGGCTACGACATTGGAATCAATCGAATTTCATTTCGTTCCGCAACCCTGACCCGAGACAATTTCCGCATCTGGGCCGCTGACCCGCCGTGCCTTCTCACGGTCACTGGCTTTGGGCCTTTACTTCGGGTCGCCAGCGCTGTTTCTTTAAGCAACGCTACTAGAAATCGACTGAGGAATGACACTGCGAAAAACGCTATAGCGGCGAAAATGATTTTTATTGCCACGCCTACTCACCCCTCACTACCTGATTGGATACGTTTGTCCGTAAGGGCCGAATAAGGTCTTCATAAAACTTTCATAAGGGACTGGGAGGGAACTCGAGGCGGCAGACGTAGCAAGCTACGTCTCTACCTTGAGTGATTGAAGATTTTAGGATTTGCGGCTAGGGCCGGGCTCAAAGCGATAGCCTACCCACGGTTCCGTGACGATATAACGCGGAGATGAGCTTTCAGGCTCCAGCTTCTTGCGCAACTGGCCGACGAATACCCGGAGATATTCAACCTGTTCGGTACTATTCCCGCCCCAGATCGCACCCAGCAGTGCGCGATGGGTTATCACCTTCCCGGCATGCTGCGCGAGATAGACCAGCAAGTCAAATTCTTTTGGAGTCAGGTGGACTTCTTTGCCTCTTGCAAGGACCTTGCGTGCCGCAACGTCAATGTGGAATTCTCCCGTCTGGATTACGGCGGGTTCGGCCGCACCGGGTTCCGGAGCTCGCCGCAGATGAGCTCGCACTCGCGCGAGCAGCTCCTCGATCCCGAACGGCTTCGTGACATAATCATCAGCCCCGGCATCGAGCGCCTTGACCTTCATGCGTTCCTCGCCACGGACAGACAGGACGATGATTGGCGTCTGGCTTACTGAGCGCAGTCTGCGGCACAACTCCAAACCATCCATGTTTGGCATGGATAAGTCTGTGATGACAAGATCTGGTACCCAATCCTTCATGATTTCCAACGCAGTCTCGCCATCGTTTGCAACCCTGATGTCGTAACCCTGGCTGGACAGGCTGGTACGCAGTACGCGCGTTATTTGCGGCTCGTCGTCCACCACCATAATGCGCCGTCGAGCAGTCATCACTTGGCTTCCTGGGTGACGATATGAACATCAACGGGGGGGGCGTCTCTGAGAAATCTGTGAATGGCAGAAAGGTAAAGATACTTCTTCAATCCGCTCGTGGCGGAGCGGCCGAAAACAACTTGCGTAATATGTTTCTCGCGAACAAACTCGGCGACCACCTCGGCGACCGTCTTGCCCTCGAGTCTTACGACTTGCGCTCCGACATTCTCAGCGAATCGAATATTCGCTGCCAGCGATTTCTGGTTACTTTCACCGGCATCCTGTCCCATGTCGACGTAAACGATATATAGCTCCCCATCCATCGCCTGGGCCATGCGCGCGCCACGGGCAATTAAGTATTGCGCAGAAGGATTGGAGGAAATGCAAATCGCAATTCGTTCTCTGACGGCGACCCCGGCTTGTTCGTCCTGCCGCGCGCGATAGGATTCAAGGCTTCGATCAACCGCGTGGGCGACTTGCCGCAACGCCAATTCCCGAAGCGCAATTAAGTTTCCCTCTTTAAAGAAGTTCCCCAGCGCACGTTCGACTCTTTCGAGCGGATAGATGTCTCCGCGCCGCATGCGATTCTGCAAAGCTTCTGGAGTCAGATCCGACATCACTACTTCATCGACGCGTTTCAAAACCCAGTCCGGAATCGTTTCGCGAACCTGCACACCAGTAATTGCCTGCACGGTTGGCGTCACGCTTTCCAAATGCTGGATGTTCATGGTGGAGAGCACATCAATACCGGCGTCCAGAAGCTCAAACACGTCTTCGTAACGCTTGCGATGCTTACTTCCCTCCACGTTGGTGTGTGCCAACTCGTCAATAATGGCGACTTTGGGCTTGCGGGCCAGGATGGCGTCAACATCCATTTCTTCGAAAATCGTGCCTTTGTATTCGAGCTTTTTTCGAGGAACGACTTCAATTTGCTGTGCCAGCTCGGCGGTAGCTTTACGTCCATGGGTTTCTACGACGCCAATTACCACGTCTTCGCCGCGGCTGTGACGCCGGGCCCCCTCGCTCAACATGCTGTAGGTCTTTCCCACTCCCGGCGCGTAGCCGAGGAACAGCTTGAAAACACTTCGCCGCTGGGGTGGCGATGTTTGTTCAAGCCACTGTTCGGGAGTCTTGGACATGGCCGATATTGTCGTCGAGATGATCGGAATTGTCGACAGTCGATAAAGCGTGTTCGCTAGAACTGTGCCAGAGAGAAGCGCGTCAGATACAATCGCGGCGTGAATCCGTCGCTCGTGAAAATGGTCCTTCGTTATGTTGCCGCTGCGGCCGTGGTCGCAGCCGTCACTTTTACCTATAGATCAATCATTCACGTAAATCCGACCACGGTGGCGCTGTCATTTCTGTTGGCAGTGCTTGTCATATCGGCAAACTGGGGCTTGCGCTGCGCAGTATTCGCATCGTTTATTGCGGCCCTCGCATTCAATTACTACTTTCTGCCTCCCATTGGTACGTTTACGATTCAGGATCCGCAGAACTGGGTCGCCTTGTTCGCATTTTTAGCGACGGCCGTCATCGCCAGTGAACTGTCGGAGCGGGCTCGCCGCGAAACTCAAAACGCTAACGATCGGCGCCGTGATGTGGAGCGACTCTACAGCTTTAGCCAGCAACTACTTTCAACCGACAACATGGCCGAGCTCCTGAACGCGATACCCCGGTACATCGTCGAATCCTTTCTGGTGAGATCGGCAGCCATCTGGCTGCCTAATCGGGCTGATGTTTACCGGTCAGGGCCGACCGCGGATGGTCTGGAGCTTTATGACCTCCAGCATGTCAACGAACGCGGCGAGCCGAGGATTGAAACATCGAAAAGTCTTTCGTTCGTTCCTCTTCGTATGGGTGTACGCGTCGTCGGCAGTTTCGGAGTCTCCGGAGCAATGCTCTCCCGTGAAACCCTGGAGGCCCTCAGCAGCTTGATAGCCATCGCGATCGAACGCGCCGGCGCAATGGAAAGGCTCAGCCGGTCTGAAGCCGCCCGCGCCAGCGAGCAGTTACGCTCGGTGCTGCTTGATTCGGTGACTCACGCTTTTCGAACGCCGCTAACGGCTATCAAGGCATCCGTGACTTCCATGCTTTCGAGCTCGACTCTGGATGAGTCTCAGCGCCAGGAATTACTCACAGTCATTAACGAAGAGAGTGACCGGCTCAATAGGCTTGTGGGGGAAGCGGCTGAGATGGCCCAATTAGATGCCGGCAAGGTCGAACTGCAAGTAGCGCCCCATCAAGTGGCCGAAGCGATTGACGAAGCAATTCAAGAATCCAAGCCGTCATTGGGACAACATCCCGTCGAAGTACGGCTTCCAGATGATTTGCCTTCAGTCCCGATGGACGTTGCGCGGATTGCGGAAGTCTTAACCCAATTGTTGGGCAATGCCGCCAAATATTCCCCGCCGGAGAGTCCGATTTACATCACTGCGGAAGTGCAGAATGAAAAGCTTATGACCAGCGTCGCGGACCGGGGACCTGGTATTGAGGACATGGAGCAGTCTCTTATCTTTGAGAAATTCTATCGAGGACGAAGTCAGCGCCTCCAAGTTCAAGGCACGGGAATGGGGCTGGCGATTGCCAAAGCAATTATCGAAGCCCATGGAGGACAAATAGGAGTCACAAGCCAACCTGGCCATGGATCGGTTTTTTACTTTACTCTGCCACTCAGTCAGGCCGGCTTTTAAGTGCGCGGTGGTAAGCTGTCCTGCCTTACCGGTCTGAATCTAGCTCCGCGGGCGGTCTTTGACTCTTACAAATCAATGAGCCATTAGAGCTCCGCCTTTTTTCGCTTTTCGCATCAGGAAAATCAGTGGAAACATTAGTAAGAACATCCCCGCAAGAAATCGGAAGACATCGTTATAGGAAAGCATTGTCGCTTGCCTCAGCACAATTCCCCATATTGCCTGGTAAGCTTGCTTCGTCGCCGTCGCGGGACCGCCTCCCTGTGAAAGAAAAAACGCGGTCAGACCCTTCAACATCTGCTGTGTCTGTAAATTAGTTGAGGAAACGTGCTGAGCCAGAGCGTTGATGTGGATCTGCTGTTTGCGAACCTGCAACGTCGTCACCATCGATATCCCGATGCTGGCGCCCACGTTCCGCATCAAGTTGAAGATGCTGGTGGCGTTTCCCATGCGTTCCCTCGGCACCGGATCGTTCGTAACGGTGGTCAAAGGTACAAAGATTAAACCTAACCCTGCGCCTTGTAGAGTAAGTGGTCCGTAAAAATTCCAGAAACCCACGTCCAGACTAAAAAGTGAAAGCCGGTACATGGCGAAGGCCGTAATAAGAAGACCCAAGCCCAAAAGCTTTCTTGGGTCAACCTTCGCTACAAGAATACCAATCAGCGGCATGAATAAAAACGATGCCACGCCACGGGGCAGGTTGGTAATACCGGCGTGGGTAGCCGTGTAGCCCAGCACTTCTTGCATTAGAAGAGGTAACAAGACCGTGCTGCCGTAGAGCACAAAGCCGACTACCGTCATCAGAAAAGTCCCGACCGCATAGGATCGATATCGGAAGACGCTGAGATCAATAACCGGATGTTCGGCATTGAGCTCTCGAATTATCAAGCCGGCAATTCCCAAAATCGCCAGAATAGCCAACATGACGATGAACCTCGAGGAGAACCAATCATCTTCCTGCCCTTTATCGAGCATGATCTGCAGGGCACCCATACCGAGCACGAGAAGGCCAATTCCCCAATAGTCAATTCCGGTTTTTTGCTTACGCAAATATGGAGGATCAAATACGAAAGCCTGCGTTAGCAAAATCGCCAAAATGCCGATCGGCACATTGATGTAGAAAACCCAGCGCCAACTATAATTGTCGGTGAGCCAACCCCCGGCTACTGGGCCGAGCATTGGCGCAACCACGATTCCGAGAGCCCAGAAGCCCATTGCCTGGCCGCGCTTTTCTGGCGGGAAAGATTCCAAGAGGATTGCCTGGGACAATGGCTGCAACCCTCCGCCGCAAGCTCCTTGAATTACTCGGAAGACGATTAGAAAACCGAGCGACGGAGCAAGACCGCAAAAGAATGAGGCGACCGTGAAGCCGGTAACAGACAGCATAAGCAACCGCTTTCGCCCGAATCGGCTGGCGAGCCATCCAGTCATGGGCAGAATGATCGCATTCGCCACCAGGTAAGAAGTGAGGGTCCATGTAGCTTCATCCGTCGTCGAGGAAAGATTCCCGGCGATGTGCGGGAGCGAGACGTTCACGACGGTCGTATCGAGCACCTCCATGAACGTGCTGGACATCACGGCGATCGCAATCAGCCACGGATTGATGTCTTGACCAGCTGGAGTGCTCTGGGGCATTAACCTCCCTGTGCGACTGTTGCGATGAATAACAGATGAGGAATCGTCTTCCGGAGATTCTTGCCCTTCTCGAAACTCATTGAAAAAGATGCAATTATGTGCCCGGCAATCGCTACCGGTCACAAGTTAGTACATAAGAGGCTTGGTTATCGGTGATTCCCTGTATTGTGCGCGGAATACAGCTAACGTAAAAATTGAGACTGAAATTGTGTATCTTCACCGCACATGGCAGTGCAAATTCTTATTGCCGATGACGACGCGCCGATACGCCGGTTGCTGCGCAGGGTGATTGAGGATCATGCCGAGTGGAAGGTTTGTGGCGAGGCAGAAAATGGCCGTCAAGTGTTGGCGAAGATCACCGATCTCTCTCCTGATGTGATAGTTATGGACCTGGCCATGCCCCAGATGAACGGACTACAGGCTGCCAGAGAGATTTGTAAAGTCGCGCCACACTTGCCAATGCTTCTGCTAACCGTGCAACAAGTCTCCAGGGAATTGGCAGATGAGGCCCGGTCCGCCGGCTTTCAGGGCGCGGTTTCCAAAAGCACGGGCAGCGAAGTGGTGAAGGGTATTGAGAGTCTTTTGCGCAAAGAACACTTCTTCAGCTCGGCATTCACCGTGCAGTCGAACTGCGGCGATTAACCATTGCTCCTTGCGGTCCCGTTCAGCACGTGAACTTGCTAATAGAGCCGGGCAGGGTGGAACGGAGAGGCATTGCGCCCGGCTGGCTTGAGACCCACGCGCCCATCCGGTTTGCCAAGTCATTCATCTCTTGAAGCGAAGCGCCTTGAAGAAATCCATGAACTAATCCTGCCGTAAAAGCGTCTCCAGCGCCCACAGCATCGGCCACCTGTACTACTATCCCTGAATGGTCACTAGATTCGGCCCGGCTCACCAGCAGACTTCCGTTCGCACCGCGCGTTATGGATACCAGTTCAAGGGCGTAAGCAAGAAGAATCTTTCGAGCCGCCAGCTCCTCGTTTGCACTTTCTAGTCCCAGCAAGCTTGCAACGATCGGAAGCTCGTCGTGATTAAACTTCGCGATCGATGCCATTTTTAGTGACTCTGAGATCACTTCCGCTGAGTAAAACGACCGTCGCAGGTTGACGTTGAACACGCGAGTGGATTCCGGTCGCGTTTCGCGTAGAAACTTTCGTATGGTGTTTTGGGATTGAGGTGATCGTTGAGCCAGCGACCCGAAGCAAACTGCGTCCGCGACTTGGGCCAGCTTTTGCCAACTATCCGACCACTCCAAAAAGTCCCAGGCAACTGATTCAACAATCTCAAACTTAGGCTGACCCTTGTGATCAACCTCGACTAAAACCCTCCCTGTGGGATGAACTGAATCCTCTTGAAGATAACTGCTTGACACACCAAACGCGGACAGCCTGGCGATCGCTTCCCTCCCCAACTCATCAGCGCCAATTCGGCTGGCGACTACGCTCTCGCACCCAAAAACACTCGCGATGTAGGCAAAATTGGCTGGGGCACCGCCGAGTTGTCTGCCGCTGGGAAGAAAATCCCAGAGAATTTCTCCCAAGCCAACCACAATCGGAGTCCTTTTAGTCATTGCGGCGAAGAGCGAAGTTTGATGAAGGACTTCAAAATCATTCTCGACAGCAAATGTTTTAGAAAAATCTTGCAGTCAGAACCGAATTAGTAAACATGTCCCGATTCTTCGGTTTTTGCCCTATTTCTCCGCGTCTCGTTCTAATCCTGTTGTGGAGATGTCAGGTTTCAACCTAAGGATAATATCCTAGGCCAAATTTTCCTTGACAATGTTGAGCGCGCTGCCTACATTCGCATCAGTTGGAACCTGATTATTTGGTTCCAGGGATAGCCTGCTCTGGCCCTCCCACACTAAATGGCTACAACTCTCGCCCCGGTAGATTCCAGGGAAGTTGTCCGTTGTGATCGTTGCTTACTGGTTCAATTCCGAACAAATAACAGTCTTTGCCGCCGGTGCCATGGTTCGCTCGACGAGGACGAGCCAGAAGTAATTTCTGCGCCGCCTCCACCACAAGTTATGCCCCACCACGGGCATGGGCGCGGTCACCTCAATCTCGCATCATCGATCCGGTCCATACGTCTTCGCAATGGACTCAGCCAGCGCCAACTGGCGTTGCGCATGTCAGTCCCGCGAACCTATGTTTCCAAGATCGAAAACGAAAAAGCCACACCGACGTTGTCTTCGCTGGAACGATTGGCCCGCGCTCTGGAAGTTACCGTGCCCGATTTGCTGTGCGGTGGCGAGCACAACCGTCAGGAAGAGATCAGCGAGCTCGTTAAAGATCAGTTTGTTGCTGAGCTTCTGCCATTTCTGTCCGAACTGAATGGCATGCAGATGTCTAGCGTCTTAACGCAAATGCGCGATTTGACCCTGCATCCGCGACGAAGCGCTTAGAGTTTTATCCGGGCAACCAGCCAACAGCAGCCGGGATCGCAAGGTCCCGGCTTTTCTTGCGCGCCTAGGCTTGGAAATCTTCGGCTTGCAAACCAGAAATTGGGACTGGAAGCCGATCGGTAACTTCAGCCAGATTTGCGAGGCGCTGAGCCAAGTCATCCCTGAGGGATCCGGGTTGGTACCGCCAATGGTAGTTCCCGTCATGCGTGCTGGGAGTGTTCAAGCGCGCTTCGCTTCCCAATCCCAGAATATCTTGTAATGGCGCGACGCAGAATTCCGCTACCGAGCTCTGTGCCAGCCTAATCAGCGCCCAATTAACTCCCTGGTCGCATCGACCCACAAGCGCTTCTACCGCCCGGCGCTCGTTTTCGTTAAGGGATTTCCACCAGCCCAAGGTCGTATCGTTATCGTGGGTGCCGGTATAAATCACACAATCGGGAGTGAGCCGATGCGGAAGATAAATGTGAGCTCCGGGATCGCCAAAACCGAATTGCAGCACCGCCATCCCAGGGATCTTGTGACGTTCGCGTAAAGCTGTGACATCGGGAGTTATGACGCCCAAGTCCTCCGCAAAAAACGGCAAGCTGCCCAAAGATTCTTTCAATGTGATGAATAATTCATCGGTGGGTCCGTCAACCCACCGCCCGTTCACCGCAGTGGGATCGTTTGCCGGAATCTCCCAGAATTGGGCAAATCCCCGAAAGTGATCAAGCCGGATATAGTCGCAAATTTGAGTCGCCCAGCGTAAGCGTCGAGTCCACCACAGATAATCTTTGGCCTTCATTGCCTGCCAGTTGTAGAGGGGATTTCCCCATCGCTGCCCGGTGGCACTAAACGCATCAGGAGGCACACCTGAAACAACCTCCGGCTCAAGATCGTCTTTCAAACGGAACATGTCTCGATTAGCCCAAACATCCGCGCTCTCGTAATCGACGAAGATCGCGATATCGCCGACGACATGGATAGAACGCTGAGCGCAGTACATCCGCAAGGCGTGCCACTGTTCGTAGAAGAAAAACTGCACTACGCGGCCAAGAGAGAGATCGGAATTGAGTTCGGAACGTGCCTGTTCCAGCGCTGCCGGCGTACGGCGCGCGAGATCGCTGGGCCAATGCTTCCATGACTGACCACCGTAACGGTTCCGCAGAGCGTCAAAGAGAACGAAGTCCTCAAGCCACCAGCCGTTGTCTTGACAGAATTTGTCAAAACGAGCTCGTGCGTTGCCGTTGTAACGGGACAAAAAGTTTCTCGCAGCCTCGGCCAGAAGGGGACTCTTGCGCCTGTAGGCCTCTCCGTAATCAATCGCAGCGACCTCGGGAGACAGATCCTGGAGTCGCGCCCTTTCGATCCAACCTCTGTCCGCCAACCGTTCCAGGCTAATGAGTAGTGGATTCCCTGCGAAAGCCGAAGTAGAGGAATATGGCGATGTCCCATTCGCCGGCGGACCCAGTGGTAGGACCTGCCACAATCCCTGCTTTCCCGCCGCGAGAAAGTCGACGAATTCGTACGCTGCAGGACCGAGGTCGCCGATTCCGCCACGAGAAGGCAGCGAAATGGGATGAAGGAGAATTCCGGCCAGGCGAGGAAACGGCATGCTTTTCTTAGAAGACTTACTTATTAATTGTGCGTCGGCTTCAAGATTCCCCGCTCAGACCATCTTGTGGTGAATGTAAAGCCCAAGTCACTCGGTCAGAGTAGTATCTGAAGTCGCTATTCTCCCGCCTGCCCCTGGCCGCCAGTCAAGTTTTTCATTTCTTGCTGGTTCACCTTAATTTTTTGCGATTTTTGCATCTGGTCGCGGGCGTTGGTTACGTACATCTCAAATAACTCGGCTTGTTTGTTCTGAAGAAGTGATTCCCGGATCTGATCTCTTTTCGTGGCCAACTCCTGCGCATCCGGTTGCTGTTTCTCGATCACTGACAACACTACTCCCGTGTTGCCGTTATTGATTGGCCCACTTACCTCTCCCGGCTTTAGCGTGAATGCCACCGAAGCTGGTCCAGACATGGAACCAATGTCTGGCACTTGACCATCGGGCAATACGAAGTCACTGCTCTTTACTGTAGCCCCTAACTCTTTTGCTGCTTTTTTCAGATCGTGCTGTGCTTTGGCGCGATCGGACAGCTCCTGAGTCTTTTGGCCAAGCAAGGCTCCAGCTTTCTCATTTTTAAACTCGGCTTCTACGCGGCTGCGAATCTCTTCAAAAGTGGGTGTTGCTGCCGCTTTAATCTCCTGGACCTGAAAAATAACCAAACCCTGTGCGACCTGAACTCGGTCCGCCGGCGACTTCGCGCTCGCACCGAAAATCGCATTCATCAGCTCTGGCGAATTGCCGACACCCGGCAGCGAATCAGTACTGCCGATAAAATCGGTAGTCACTACTTGCAAGCCTTTCTCCGCTGCAGCCTTTTCCAAACCTTGGCTGCGGGCTTGACTGAGCAGGGCAGTACTTTCCGAATCGGCGGCCTGCATCGCTTTCTGCTGCTTAATACCTGGTTCGATCTGGCCTTTTACTTCGCTCAGCGTTTTGACATGCGCAGTCTGCTTGTCATCAATGTGGAGGATAACGAAAGCATAGCCTGCATTTATGACATCGCTGGTGCCGCCTTTCGGGAGAGAGAAGGCCGCCTTATCGACTTCCGGTACCGGGAAGCCGCCATGATTGATCCATCCGATTGATCCGCCGTTGCTTGCGCTTGGATCTTCAGAATATTTCTTGGCCAGTTCCTCAAACTTAGCGCCGCCCTTTAGTTGCTTTAAAACGTCGTCAGCCTTCTTGCGAGCCTCATCTACAGCTTTCGCATCTACTTTGCCATCCGTGCCTGGAAGCGGCGTCTTGATCAGGATTTGGCGAACGTTGACCTGGTCGGGGCTCCGAAACTCGTCGCGGTGTCGGTCGTAATAGGCCTGAAGCTCCTGGTCGCTGACCTGAGTTTGCGCGGCCAGCTGGGCGGTATTAAGCATTACGTAGCTGACCTTGCGCTTCTCTGGAATCGAGTTGTTATATGTGGCCTTGTTGCGATCGTAATAAGCCTTTAGTTCCGCATCCGTGGGATGAATGTCTTTTGCGATCGCTTCTTTTTGCAACACCGCATAATCAAACTTCACTTTCGTATTCTTCTTCTCGAATTCCTTTTGGATTTCTGAATCGGAAACTGATGCCCCGCCGGATACCAACTGCCGGAGCTTTGAAAAAAGGATCTGGTCTCGTACCTGCTCCTCAAATTGCGGAACCGTGAGATTGTGCGACTGCAAAAGTTCCTCATACTTCGCCTGCCCAATAAAGTTCCCGTCCACAAAAAATACGCCCTTATAATTTGGATCGTTCTGCAATTCGTCGCGGAGTTCTTCATCCGTCGCTCGTAATCCGAGCCGTTTGGCTTCGGCCAGCACAACTTTTTGCTGAATCAAAGTCTGGGCTGCGCGCTGGGCAAAGAAAGGCATCAGCATAGACGCCTGTTCCCCACCTCTCGGGAACTGTTGCTCAAGCATTCCCCGGGCCTCGCGTTGGACATCTACTGCGGTTACATCTTCCCCTGCGACCGTGGCAACTACGCCACGAGGGGGGCCACCGCCACCGAGGAAGTCCGAGCTTCCGAACCCAGGCACAAGCGTGATCACCATCAAGACGCAAATAATTGTCAACAGGCCGCCGAGCACAATTTTCTTGACAGGCCCGGGAGTTTGCAGGAATCGAATCATTTATTTATTGCTCCAGAAATTAAGGCGGAATAAAGATTATAAACCAAGAAGGGGCACTTCTTGGTGTGTGCGTTAAGTCTTGAGATTGAACCGTTACAGCGGATCTCCGTTGCTAAACTGCCCTCTCGACACTATCCAGTATCTCGGCAGGGGATTTCGGGCTGAATCGAGAATTGCGCCCAATTGGAATAGCGGCGAGCGGGGCTATAACTGTAAGCAAAGTTCCGGTCTCATCTGATTCGACAACAAATTCGCCGCCGAGCTCTTTGACTCTTTCTCGCATTCCCGAGAGGCCCACGCCGGCTCCGCTACCGGTTTTCCGGAACCGCTCCAGCAGATTTCCCGGCAAGCCCTTACCATAGTCTTTCAGCCGCACGATTATCCTGGAATCGTCATTCTCAATCCGTATGTCGACTTGCTCACTTCCGGAATGTCGATGAACATTGATCAGGCCTTCTTGCACAATCCGGAATAGGGTGAGTTCCACAACATCCGGCATGCGGCCCGTCTTGGACGGCAGCTCTAAAGTCACTTTAATCCCACTGCGTTTGGAAAAGCCGTCGATATACCACTGCACAGCCGAGAAAAACCCTGCTTCCTCTAGGAGAGGGGGATGAAGCAAGTACGAAAGCGTCCGCATGTCAGAAACTGCTCGTGCAACAAGGTGGCGCGCCTCTCCAAGGAATCGCTCGCCGGTTGAGCCGGTTGGAAGGTCGATTAAGCCGAGGTTGATTTGCGCTGCGGCGAGCGATTGTCCGAGTCCATCGTGCAGTTCTCGCGCCATCCTTCGCCGCTCATCGTCCTGTGCCCGCAACAGGTGAGCGGAAAGCCTTTGCAAGGCGCTCGTTCGCTGCTCGACCAGCGATTCCAGCCGGTTGTTGGCATCCTGCAGGGCCAGATGAGTCTGCTTCAGCTCTTCGAGGTGATCGCAAATTTCATATTGGCGGGCACGGGCTCGCGATGCCGTTCTAACCACACTGAGCAGAGTTGCGGGGCGAACTGGACGTTCCAATAAAGAAAGGTTTCCTAAAGCAGCTCTGGCTCTTACTGCCATTTCTGTGCCCGGAGTGCTGGCACCACCGCCGGTCAAGATGATGACTGGGAAGTCAGACCACGGAGGTTGGGCCGCGATACATTGGCCGAGGTAATTAGTGGTCCCGTCGTCCAAAGATTCTTCGGTGATAATTGCCGCATCGGCACCCTCTTGAATGCACCGGCCCAGTTCGGCTGGCTCTTTCACAGCCTGCGCGATCACGCCTGAACTCTCTAGGACTTCGCGGATGAGGATTGCGTCCTTCCCGAATGGCGCAAATATCAATATCCGAAACTGCAAATGCCTGTCAGTCGCCATGGTCCGCGAATTGAGTCTCTAAATTGGCTTGATTTAGAACCGTCGGCACTCCCGTCAAAACGCCCTGAAAGTTTTTTAGCGGTTTGCCGATACGAATTCGATCGGGTCCGAGGGCCAGCTCGCGAATTGTATGCTCGTGCCCTCCGCTGCGCTTCTTAATGATGGAGATAGCCTGCCGCACTTCCCCGTGGGCTTCGAAGTATCGGAGAAGCAAAATGTTGTCAGCCAGGTAGCTCACGTCCACCGGAGTCTGCATCAGGCTACCGAGAGTGCCAGCTTGCGCCAGAATGACTATGGTTAGAACGCCACAATTATTCAGATAGGAAAGCAATTCGTGCAAATGGCTGGCTAGGAATTGCTCTCCCGGCATTGATTGTAAATAGCCGTTGAGACTGTCGATTACTATTACGCGAGCATTGTCTTCTTCGACGAAAGTGCGCACCCTTTTGACGAATTCTCCCGGGGACATTTCAGCCGGGTCCACTTGATCCACCCTTACACGGCCCGCTTTTACGTGCGGACGAATGTCCATGCCCAAGCCAATGGCGCGTCTGAGAAGCGTATGCTTTCCTTCTTCAAACATGAAAATTCCGCAATTCTCGCCTTTATCTGCGGCCGACATCAGCCACCGAACCGCAATGGTGGTCTTCCCACACCCTGCTGGTCCCATGATCAGCGTACTGGTGCCCCGATCGAGGCCGCCACCCGTCAGCAAGTCCAATTCTGCGATACCACTTGCAACGGCGCCATTTTCGGATTCTCCCCTGTGTTGAGCTGCGACCAGCCGCGGAAATACCACTAGACCTCCAGTACGGATTCCATAGTCATGAAAACCCTCTTTGAAACTGGAGCCGCGCAACTTTGACACCTCAATGCGTCTCCTGGAATCACCGTAGTCTCGAGACAGCTTCTCAAGTGCGATAACACCGTGCACGATGCTATGCAGTTGGAGATCCCGGTCTCGCGTCGTGAGGTCATCCAGCAACAGCACTGTGCAAGTGCGTTTTGCAAGGTAATTCTTCATCGCAAGAATTTGACGACGATATCGAAGCGGGTCCCGGGCTAGCATGCGGAGTTCGGACAGCGCATCGATAACCAGCCGATCCGGATTGACCCGCTCTACTTCTTTGAAAATCGTCTGCATCCGGTCGGTTAGTTCAACCTCTGCCGGGTGAAACACGGTGTACTGACCCTCCGGCTTTAGGTCGTCATCGCCGGGAAGCAATTCGAATATTTCAATGCCGTCGGTCTTGAATCCATGGGAGCGAGCAACGGACATTAACTCATTTCGAGATTCAGAAAGGGTGACGTAAAGAACCCTTTCCCCATGACGAATGCCTTCAAGGACAAATTGCAGGGCCAACGTCGTCTTGCCGGTTCCGGGATTCCCTTCCAACAAATAGAAATGTCCCTTGGGATAGCCCCCGCCGAGAATGGCGTCCAAACCGGGACATCCGGAACTTATCCTGCTCGACCTGGCATCAGAAGTGCCAACAGAGTTTTGTGTCACTTTCGCTCCGAAAACAACTCAGGAAAAAACATCCGCCGCTACCGCGAGCGCAGACGATCACCGTCGACCACGACAAGCGCGTTATTCGACGAATTTCCCCAAGAGAGACAATGACTTATGCCACGAAGCTGCTCCATACTGGTTTCAGCGTACAGAGGGCACAAAAAAACCTTAGATAAGCGAATTCAGCGAGAAATCAGGCAAATTACTTCGAGACGCGTGCTTGAAGGAGGGCTTCCAATGCGCCGAGTAGATATTGCGGGTCCTCTTCCCCTTTTCGAATCCAGACATCGGCGACACCCAATGTCTCGTCCAGAAGCGTCCCGTACGCGGAGAGGATAATGATGGGGATTGAACGCTTCAGGCGCTTGAGTTCGCGGGCGGTGGCAACGCCGTTCATCCCTGCCATCCAATAGTCAAGTATCACTGCGTCTACATTCTCAGATTGAAAAATTTCTATCCCTTCACGACCAGATAGTGCAGTGAGCACCCTGTGGCCCTCCGTTTCAAGAAGAATTCTTCGGACTTTCAGCCCGGGTTCTTCGTCATCGATGCACAGAATAGTGGAAGGCTTGCTCGGCATGAAAAGTGACCATTAAAACGTGTCCGCTTGCGTACACCCCGGAAAATCAGAGTTCAGGTGAGTCATTGCAGTCGCGGCTTTCCTTTGGCTGAGCTCTGAGCCACCAAGATTGCGTTCACGACATCTGTCGCTGGACTTGACTCCTTGTAAACCTCTTTAACGCCATAATTAATTGCAGACTGCAGAGTGAGCACGTCTTCGGAAGGGGCGAGGACCGAAACGAAGGCTCGGGGAAACACCAGGTGCAGAACGCCCGCTAACGGCCAGCCATCTCCTCCCTCTCGCAGGCGTGACGAAACAATGGCTAGATCGAAATAGTGCTGTGTTATCGCTAGCAGCGCTGTTGGCAGGTCTCGCGCAATGATAGGGGTATACCCATTTTCCGACAACGAGGTTTGCAAATTGGAGAGCACGCCAACGTCCGAATGGACGACTAACGCCATTTTAGGAAACCTTGCTTCCCGAGTTAAAGCCTTCTTCGACATCAATCCTCTACTTCATAAATCTCGATATCTGGAAATCAAGCGATTTAAAGCAGGTATCAAGTCACTCAATTCAACTGGTTTATGGGCCATGTAGTCAACTCCCATTTCAAGCGCCACCCTGGAATTACTCATACTGGCGAAGCCGGTGCAGATTACAACGGCGGGTTTGGGATCACATTTCAGTGCAGCGCGCGCTACTTCAAAACCGATGTCTTGTTTCTCCATATTCAAATCTGTAATGACTGCATCAAAATGGCCATTGCCGTCCAATATTTTAAGAGCTTGTGCCGAGCTTTCAGCAGTAGCGACATCGTAACCCTCATCCTCGAAGACAAGTTGGAGAGTTCGTAAAATACTGGTCTCGTCATCAACCAGCAGAATGGAGCGTTTTTGTGCCATCTGGATATGTCTCAACGGGAGTTTAAATATATAACATTTTAGTTAACAAACGGCTCCCGGCGGTTACTCTAATTTCGGCCGGATGGCAACGGAAGACCCCGAGGAGACGACTGCCGCCCGGCGCGCAACCAGCCGGAAAAGGGCAATCTTAATTTCGTCCAAATCTACAGGCTTGAAGGCGAAATAGTCCACTCCCAGATCCAGAGCCGCGCGAAGGCGTTCAGCAGTCGGATCTCCGGAATAAACTAGAATTGCCGGAGCATAGTGTCGCTTTTTAGCCTCTCGTGCAAGTTCGAGGCCAAGGCCGTCCTGGTCAAGGCTGAACTCGGTGATAATTGCATCGTAGTTGTTCTGCTGAAGGGACTTTTGTGCAGCGCCGAAGGTCGCAGCGGATTCGACTTCAAAGCCCGCTTCCTCAAGAATCGTCCTAAACGTGTACAGGATAGCGGGTTCGTCCTCTGCCAACAGTACGCTCCCCCGCAGGTTTCCTTGGCTCGACATTGCTTGCTACCCAGTTGAGAACTGCGTCGTTCGATCGAAACGAATATACGTTCCAAGCGATGCCCGCTCAGAATCCCTTGCTACAGTTGTATTCAGTTGTGTTCGAACCGAGGTTAGATGGTTAAAAACCCAGCAAACGTTGCAATTTATCCGCACATTTGGAAGTGCCGCGGCAACCGGACAGGGTTTATTTCTTCCGCCCGACATCTTGGTGCAGGGTAACTGAAGCGCCCGAGAGATCCTGACTGCCGGGGCGGAACACTAACCCGCCGGTTGCCTCCTCGGACGGGACGCCGGCCATTTCGCGTTTATGTTTCTCGATGTCGCGGAGTTGGCGGATAATCGCCGCCTCTTCCTTTACGTAGTCCTCCTCGGACAGGGCGCCCGACTCCAATTCCAGCTGAAGTTCCAGCAAGCGTGCTTTGATCGGAGCGTCGTCTACGTACTGCTCTTCAGCCATTTTCTGGAGAGTTCGAAAGATGAATTTGAATCCAGAAATTGGCAAGAGCAAAAGGTCGTCGATCAATAACACGTGATTGCCTCTTTCAACTCAGGATGTGGACACGCGCTCAAGCTTCAGTCTTATGTTGACGAAGTTATACGGCGGCCACGGTCCCGTGTACTTAAACTTAAGACGCTTCCCGTACTTTTTCGCCACCTTATTCACCACGCCATCAAATTCAGCTTCTCGCTCGCGCTCCACCAAAAACGCGGCATTCATGATCATTTGGTCGCCAATTGGCTGGTTGTCACGGGAGGCGACACAGACGCCGCGCAGTGTTTCATAAATTTCGCGAACGTATTGTGCCGACCGTTCCGCCATCGCTTTATCTATCATTCGCCCAAGTTGCATCCTCACGAGATAGGTCGATTGCAAATGTTTTCGAACAATTTCCAGATGGAAACGCCGGATTTCTTCATCCTCTTGCTTCAACTCTTCGATAGTCTGGTCGCGATCCCAGTTTACTTTCAATCCAAATTCCAACTTCCCTGCCATCTGCTTCAACACATCTTTCAAGGAAGGGTAAATGCTTTTCAGAACTTCGCGAATATCATCGTCGGTTCGGAATACGGTGCCGAAACTCATGGGAATGATGGTGTAACTTTTCATTACCGTCTCAATCACATGCTCGTGAGCGAGAGCGTTCTCGCGAGTGGGATCGAAAATGAAAACCTTCGTGTTACTGACTACCGCGGCAATGTCCTGATATTTGACCATGTACACAAGTTCCCCGGCGCCGCCGACGCCGATTTTGCCGAAAGTAGCACTCTCCTTAGCTTCGACGATGCCATAAACATATCGTCCTCCTTCACCCGTGGGAACATCGGAAACAGGGGACTGCTCCGCCATTTTTACGTGCACGTCTTCACGTGTAGCATTGGAGATTTTGTTGCGCTTTTTTTTGACCTTAGCCGGCATAGTCTTCCTTCTTACGATTCGACATTAACAAACGGAAATTTCTCATGACGCCTGCAGCTCCGCAAGCGAAATTGGAAATGCAAGCTTGAAAATTGTCCCCTTCCCGACCGTGCTTCGCACTTGAATTCGGCCAGCGTGATTCTCCACAATACCCTTCACAATCCAAAGCCCTAGTCCCGTCCCTTTTTCTCCTTTAGTAGTGACAAATGGCTCAAACATTGAGGACTGCAAATCACGCGGAATGCCGCTTCCCGAATCCGCAATCGTAATTGTTACCCAGCCATGCACGCGGTCGGGGGCCTGCAAGTGCTTGGTTCGGATGATTAGCTTCCCTCCTCCTTGCATGCTGTCGCGAGCATTCACTACAAGGTTAGAGAGTAGCTGGCGGAACTGATCCGCAGATCCTTTCACCGGCGGAATATTACCCGCGCGTTTGTCTAGAACAATGCCATCCTTAGATAAGGGTCGCGCGAAAAGAGCCAGAGTATCTTCGAGGACACTATTCAGATCGAAATCACCGAGCTGACCTGTGTTGCGGTAGAGTCCAAGCATTTGCCGCACGATACGAGTCACTCTCTCAGTTTCACTTCTTAGCACCTCGTAAACTGGCAGGGATGGCTCATCCAGCTTTCCTTTTAAAAGGTAAATTGCATTCTTGATCGCCTCCATTGGATTATTAATCTCGTGGGCAATCGTTCCGGCCAGGCGTCCGGTCGCGGCAAACTTCTCCATTTCAAGCATTTTGCGTTCCAGTTGCAGTTGCTCCAACTTTTTCCAAGTCGAGAAGTCTCGTAGCACTGTGACCGTAAAAGCGACTTGCCCGCGCGCATCGTAAATCTTGCCCGAGCGGGCCGCATATTCTATCTCCCCGCGTGATCCCGAGTGATAAAGGTGTAGGGATTTGTTTTCTTTGTCAACAAACGAAAAGGTGAAGGCGGTCAGATACGCGTCCAATTTTGCGTGGTTTTTCACGATTTGTGGATGGCGATATTCATTGGCCGCCCCGAAAAGCTCCTTCGCCAAAGGATCGAGCAGTACGATTTTGGCCGAGTTATCAGCCACGATGATCGGATCGCCGACGTTTTCGATTACCAGATTTAACCGGTCTCGGTCCTGACGAACCACTTCTTCAGCGGCACGAAGCTTCTCCAGATTGGCGCGAACTTCCTGATCGGCTCGTCGTAAATCGGTCACATCTCGCATCACCGTTACCATTCCAGTGCGGGTTCCATCCCTAGCGGAGGTCGGTGCACAAACAGCTTCAAACAGTACTTCCTCTCCTTCCATGACGTCCACGAGCGTGAAGTCGCGGGAGGCGTCGCTTCCACTCACGACCATTGAAGATAGCGCCGCAGAAAACAATAGATTGTTCATTTCGACGGCGCGGCGACCGCCGTCGCTGACCTGTTCGGGAATCCTGAAGAATCGCTCCGCTGCCTTATTCTGGATAATCACTCGATGCTGGTTATCGGTAAGAATCACAGGGTCGGCCATGCTCTGCATAACCGTTCCCATGCGCGAGATAGTGACATCCATGTCGCGCATGCGGTTGTAGTAGTGTTCGACTTTACGTAGGCGAGCGAGATAGCGATTGGCGCGCTCCACCAGACTGCGCATTTGGCGGAGGTAAAGTCCCGTCGCTCCATCTCCCACTTCCGCCAACACAAGGTTGACGTATCCACGCATCCCACACACTGCGCAAATTTGATCTTGAACTTGGAGCTTGCGGGTGATGTGAAAATTTTGGACCGCAAGACAGTCTTGCCGCCGTTCCTCCTCCGCTTCCCAGCAACGGGCATTGTTGCGATAGATCAGCGGACAGGAATAAATTGACCCGCGTTTCAGCGAACCGCCAGGCAAGAACGCCGGCTTGAGGCTTTGAATAACGGCGACAATCGGATTCTCACTCGCCCATAGCGAGGTGTTGAATCTACTAAGGAACCGCTTGTCACAATTCAGGGACGCCGCAGGTTTGATTTCGCCGCTCTCGAAGTCAACGTCCAGCACGAGCGCACGGGGAAACCCGAGGAAGACGATTTCCTCGAGCAATGTCGGAAAGATTTCTTCGGGCCGGTCGGCCGAAAGGAGTCGCAATGCGGCCGATTCCCCGGACGAGCGCTGATTAAACCCTCGTTCGGGCTTCGGCCGCAGGATTCGGCCCGCCATGCAATTCACTCCCCTCGCTCAAAAGGACCATTAGCGTCGCGCCCTGCGTCGAACTGGCACACGGGTTACCCGTCGTGTAGTCTCCAACTCCACTTCCGGTTCTTCCGTTTCCGTCAACAGCGGACGTGAAACCAGGCCGGTCAGGCCAACGGCATCGGCGTACTTCAGATAAGTATCGATGGACGCGACCACGACCCGCGCTTCAACCGTAATCAGGTCAATTCCGACAAGCGAGATGCGTACCCAGGCGTCAATGACGATGCCTTTATCGAGAATGCGATCCAGCACATCAATGAGACTTGATCCACCCGACATCCGTTCGACGGCCATGAGGCTTTCCTCCTATAATTTCGCTAAAGATTGCGACTTCTGCTCCGCGATGCTGGCACTCTCTTCTTCGGCGCGCCTTTCCTGCTCTCCGGAAGCGCGACTGGCGCTTTTGGCGCCTCCATGGTTAAATGCGGGTCATATTTCCACCAGTTCAATCCGATTTGTTCGGCTTTGTCCACCGAGCAAACCAGCAACCGAATGCGGATAGTCAACAATTCAACATTTGCCAACGAAACTCGGACATCGCCAGCGATAACCAGACCCTTATCCAGGATGCGGTCGAGGATATCGAGGAGGTTAGTGGTCCCGGAGACTGTTGGCACACGTTCCATGAGCTTGACTCTTCTTGTATTGGGGAGACTAAATAGCGTTCATCCGCCGGGTGATGCTAACTTGGCGGTTAGCCACATGTCAACGACTGACCGATCATTGCCGGAAATTATTTCATTCTGGCCTCGGCGATAGAACCAGGTTATTTTTCCAGCAGATGGCCCAACGGCCCCAAATCAATGTTTAGATCGGCCGGCGTGAGACCGAAACTTGCCGACAGTTCGTGGATTTTCGCTTCCAGTGCCATTAACGCCTCGCCCATCTTCTCGACTTGTTCTTCTTGGAGTGAACCGCCTTCCATTCGCCGAATGGCCTGCCGCTCCAGCACCTGACGCAACAACTCAACCAAGCTGAGGACTAGTCTGGCCAAACCTTGCTCAATATTCTCAGGAGAACAATCGATCCGTTGGGATGCTTGAACCCGATCCGGGGATGTCACGGAATGGGCTATTTCCATAATCGCGTCATCGGGATGCCGTTTGGAATTTTCCATCATTCCTCAGTGAGAAACTGAGTGGCTGGCCAGGGGCCGCTTAGACGCGCGGTCAGTTCCGGTCGAATTGGTATGTTCCCTATTTCTCTTTGAAAATCGATGACCGCAGTCCGATCGATTAGGGCAAAACATCGGATTCCATGAGTCGAATCCCGTTGACGCCACGCTTTTATAAGACTCGCTCCAAGTTGTCTAAATTCCTTCGCCGCCATTTCGAGCTTCGCGCGCCTCGCTTGTATATGTCGAAGATACTCCCTCCCAGACGGCTTCGCAGCCGTATCGGGACCGCCCTCCTTAAACTGTATCCGCACCTCCATTTGCACGAGGTCTCGAAGCCTGCTCAAAGCTGATGCGTATTCTTCCGAATGTTCTGTTAGATGAGCGATCACCTCGGAACGGTCAGACAATATCGTTGGAAAGCGAAAAGGAATTATCGCAGCTGACTGGAAGATGTCTTTTAGCACCCTATGGAACGTTAACGCGTGATCTCGAACGTCTTTGGGACTGCCAGATTTGCTCTCAGAAACAAAAACCCGCAGGCCGTTATGCTCAACGGTCTCGACTAACATACTGCCAACACCAGTATGGGCAAGTGAGTTAGCTGCGGATGTTCCGGTTACACAGTAAATGAGGAGTGACATCGAAGAGTCTGGGCTGAACCTACTTAAGCCGTTCTGGCGCACGCGTTTCGATTTGCATGTGCCTGAAAGCAGTCTCCACCGAAGTGAGAATTACGTCGAGTCCGACGTAAACGAGATCGACACCGGCGAGAGATATCACCAGATTGCCTCGAATGATCACCCCTGCATTCAGCACGTGGTCGAGAATGTCGAGGAGGGACGTCTCATCGCCTGCATCAGTGCCAGTAATCAGGACGCTGTTTGTGGCTTCCGCCATTTTTCAGTTGTTTCCTTCCGTAGTTGAGGTGGCTCTGGAAACAAACGAATACGGAGGCCAGGGGCCGGTGCATTCAATCCGCCCAGAATCGGCCCATCGATCAGAATATTTTTTCAATGTGGCTTCAAGCTTTTTTCTGTTGGCTCGCTTCAACAACAATGAAGATTGCATTTGCAGCCCGCGCTGGCCCGCACTGATCCTGCCGCCATCGGTCATTTCCATCGAGATGCGACGTAACGCGGCTGAAAACGCCTCCAATCCTTCGACGGGGACTCCAACAGAAGGCCGGCGAAGCAAAGCCGCCTTGGTTTTAAGATAGTCTCGCCCGGTCCCCGGCTTGCCTGCGACGATCTGTGGTTTTGGTTGTACGCTGAAAACCTTCACTCCCCATTCGTCGCACCCATGAATCCTGCGAAGATCGTTCACCAAAGTCTTTTTCTCGGCGCGCACATCAGCCTTTAGCGAGGTAACATCCAGAAACACGGTTCCGAACCTCGCCGGCAAAATGTCTGTCAGCCCCGCAATCGCGGAAACGACGCGTTGATGGCGCACCCCAGCTTCGCTCAGCCAGTCAAGGTTCTCCATATTCTTAGCTAGGTTGTCAGCGAATTCAGTCCGGGAGACTAAACTAATCCAACAAACCAGACCTGCGCATTCCATTGGCTCGGCCTTCGCCTTCCCGTCAACGCCAACTAGATTGGAGAAGGCAGCCGGCTTGGCCGTCACTCCGTAAAGATATACCACCGGCGCCGAGCGGAAACTCTTTAGGCGACTTGCCACAACTCTCCTGTGAACGCATCCAGTGCGGCTTTGCCAGCAATTTCCTGAGAGAAATTTCGCACAACGTAAATATCAACTCCCTTGTATTTCTTTCTGAGTCCGGCGATTACGCTCTGTTGCGATTGAATTGCGCGAATGCATCGAGGGCACTTGCCCACATCTCTTGCAAAAATAAGGCGGTTCACGAACATTGCCTTCGGAATCAGGTGAAGAGTTTTCAAGTCGGAAACCAATCGTTCGGTTTCACGATCGGGGAGCAGTTCAGGCAACAACACAATATGAATTCTCGCCCGGGCCTCGTCCTTGACCAAGCCCGTCAACTCTCGAACCTGCTGTCCCAAGCCTGCTACCTGTACTGCTGCGTCACGAGCAGCGGCTAGTGTACGGTGGGCCGCCAGCGTTTTCAATAATGGCCTGGTCCATGCCAGGATTCGTTCCGGCATTCGTAACAGCTCCAGTGCGTGACCGGTAGGGGCCATATCGATAACAACTCTCTGATCGCCACCGTTCGACGGATTACTACTTAGCAAATCAAGGATGCGGAATATGGCGAGGACCTCGTCCACCCCGGGAGGCACGATCTCGAGCAGTTCAGATAGCAATTGCCTTTCGAAGGAAAGGTCAATATGAATTCCAGAAACCTCTGCCCGGGTAGCATCTTCGATGTTCGCCCTGACTTCCTGCACCCACTGGCCAAAGATCGCAACTGAATCCATTTCCGAGGCGCGGAAATTTGGGTCGCCGAGAACCGATACGGCCTCGTCTCCTATAGCCTTTTGAAAAATATCGTCCAACGACGGAGCGGGATCTACTGAACAGATTTGAACCGGATGCCGCTTCCCTTTCCGAGTGCTAACGCCCAGGGCTGCGGAGATGGTCGTCTTGCCCACACCACCCTTGCCCAGTACAAAACTGAGCGGAACAGCCAGTGTCGGCCAAGCTACCTTCTTCAACCGGACATCGATTGCTCTCTTGGGAGGAGGTCGCAATTTTAGTGCTTTCCCATCAAAAACCTGGTCAGCAAACGCGCTGAGAGCCTTCACCCCAACGAGAGGTGTCCCGGCATCCTCACCCACATGCACTAAGTGCTCAGGAAAATGCTTCTTCAGGAATCGCTTTGCGTCGGATGTTGCTCGCGCCCGCTTCCGGCAAACATTGCATCCGCCAGCCTCGGTCACCGAGCGATTCAAAATAATCTCTGCAATTTCTAACACGGGAGAATCTGTTTTTAGGGCGTTCGTGCTCCGTACAGACTCGTTCAACGAAAATTTCTCCGGTGTCGTAACCAAAAACAAGCGGGCATCTTTTGTAAAAACGTGCTCCACGTCGTCGACGATTGTCCGCCACTCATCGATGAAGGCAAAACCCGCACCTCTGCTGCCGTGTCCACCGAAATGGGCGGCGAGTACGCGATCGCGACTGGCGGCAAGCTCTAGAAAATTCAAGAATCGAAGGAACTGTCGCGGCAAACCGAATAGGCGCAGAGTGTGTCCGAAGGGAGCTGTATCGACGACTATGTGCGAATATTTTCCCGAACCCACCGCGTCTTGAATCGCCAAAAGGGCGGATACTTCGGCCATTCCCGGCAAAGTCGTATCGAGCAATGGCTCAATGTCTTCGCGCGAGAAGATCGATCCGCCATCAATAACCTTAAGAATGTTCTGTTTATGCTTTCGGAGAAATTTGCCAAATAGGCTCGCCGAATCTACTTGCCACGCGTCCAAAGAGCCACGCCGTGGCAAATCAATTGCCGCAGGTCTATTTCCAAGTCGCACTCGAAGGATGTCGGACAAAGAATGCGCCGGATCCGTTGACATGAGCAGTATCCGCTCCGAAGAATGCTTCCGGGCTGTGCGCACAGCGTAGGCCGCTGAAACTGTCGTCTTTCCAACGCCACCCTTGCCAATAAAACAAGACAATTTCTGCACGTGCCTATTGTAGCGATAGCGAATTTTGTGCGGGCACAGTTGCGAACCGCCAAAGATGCTGTAACATGTGCGATGCTGCCGTGCTGTTGGACGAGTGTTATCTATGAAACTGTCTTCTGAGGAGAACTAAACATGGCGATTGCCACAGCAGGATCATCGAATACGGTCGTCAAGGAAGCTCCCCGAAGTTACACCGGTGCCCTGGCAGTATTGACCACCCTGTTTTTCATGTGGGGATCGCTTACATCGCTGAACGATGTGCTTATACCGTTTGCGCAGAATGTTTTTAAAGTGCGGTTTGATGCCAGCTTGCTGATTCAAACCGCATTCTTCTCGGCTTACTTCTTCATCTCAGTCCCGGCGGCGAGGATCATCGATTGGATCGGATATAAGCGCGCCATCATCGTGGGACTTGGGACTATGATAGTAGCCTGCCTTGGATTTTATCCAGCGGCCAAGATTCCATCCTACCCACTTTTCCTGGCGGCACTAATCATTTTGGCGGCAGGAATCACCATTCTGCAGGTCGCCGCAAATCCTTACGTGGCTGTCCTGGGAAGACCGGAAACTGCCTCCAGCCGTCTGAACCTAGTTCAAGCCTTCAATTCTTTAGGGACCACTATTTTTCCGTGGATCGGAGCAAAATTAATCCTTGGGACGGCTTCTACCGCCATCACCGGATCTGTGTCGCAAGAATCTGAAGCAGTGATCAAGTTGTATGTATATTTCTTCAGTTTCGCGCTTTTGCTGTTGGCGATTGCGATCGGCCTTTTCAAACTCCCGAAAATGGAGTCGGCCGAGCACCACATCGGACAAAAGATCAACGATTCGGTCTGGAAACATCCAAATCTTGTGTTCGGGGCGATCGGAATCTTCGTATATGTCGGCGGTGAGGTCGCCATTGGAAGCTCCATTGCCAATTACCTTGCCTTGGACAACATCGGTGGCTTTATCTCACCCACCGACGTGCCGGATGCGGCTACGCGCTACCACGCGGCTCTTGCGGTGGCCGCCAGGTACATTTCTCTTTACTGGGGTGGCGCTATGGTTGGACGCTTTATTGGAGCAGCCCTTTTGCAAAAAATTAAAGCCGGCAAATTGCTGGCTCTAAGCGCCATCATGGCCGCCTTACTGGTCACTATTTCGGTATTTACTAATGGCCCTGTGGCGATGTGGTCTGTCCTTTCCATCGGCTTATTTAACTCGATCATGTTCCCCACTATTTTCACATTAGCGATCGCTGAACTCGGACCACTCACGGGAGACGGTTCCGGCATCCTGAACATGGCGATTGTTGGTGGCGCGATCATCCCGTTGATAGTCGGCAAAATCACTGAAATGATAAACAGCCAATACTATCCGGCCATGACGCAAGGAAAAACCAGCTGGGGTCAGGGACTCCATTACGCTTTATTAGTCGCGACCATCTGTTACCTGTACATCCTGTTTTTCGCGGTTAGCGGATCGAAACCTAACAGCGAGCGGCATCTAAAAGCATAGGGAAATTTTGAAACGTTACGCCAGTTAAGCATTGAACAAACTAATTTCCGGGTTAAGCGGCGGAGGCCTGGCGTGATGAGGAGTCGTGGTTTTGCCATCGGTGCAATCGCTTGTACATGCTCTTTTCTAATTGCAGGCGCGGTCGCCCAGAGCACTCCCGTGAAAATGTATGGCGAGATGCGATGGCGCATGATTGGGCCGTTCCGAGGGGGACGTACCCGAGCCGCCGCCGGAGTTCCCACTCAACCTAACGTTTTTTATATGGGCGCGGTCGACGGAGGAGTATGGAAGTCCAACGATTTCGGCCGCACATGGAATCCCATTTTCGACCAGCAAAGCTCGCAATCGATTGGCGCGATGGCGATAGCACCTTCCGATCCAAATATTGTTTACGTAGCAAGCGGCGAGGGGTTACATCGTCCAGATCTGTCGGTTGGCGACGGAATTTACAAGTCCACCGACGCGGGTAAGACTTGGACACATCTAGGCCTTCGCGACGGCAAACAGATTCCCGCGCTGGCGGTCGATCCCCACAATCCCGACCGATTGTTCGCCGCGGTCCTAGGACATCCTTACGGCCCGAACGAAGAACGCGGCATCTTCCGCTCGAACGACGGAGGACTGACTTGGCAGAAAATTCTTTACAAAGACGAGAACACCGGTGGCTCAGATGTCCAGATCGACCCCTCGAACCCAGACGTCATCTATGCATCCCTATGGGAAGTCCGCGAAGGGCCATGGGAAGACAACAATCAGTTTGAAGGAACAGGCGGAGGCCTCTTCAAATCAACAGATGGCGGCAACACATGGCGACAGCTAAAGAACGGTTTACCCAATGATCTGAGCCAAATTTACGTCGCGATTGCGCCCAGCCAGCCTCGCCGTGTTTACGCAACAATCGCCACCACAACGCGCGGAGACTACGGGACAGATAAAGGCCTGGGGTTCTATCGCTCGGACGATGCTGGAGAGAGTTGGTCCCGGATTACAAGCGACGCGCGCCCTGCTATGCGCATTGGCGGAGGCGACCTGCCAATCCCCAAGGTCGATCCAAAGAATCCGGATGTCGTGTACAGCGCCAGCATCGTTACTGTTCGATCAGTTGATGGAGCTAAGACATGGACCAGCATTCGCGGCGCGCCTGGCGGCGACGATTACCAGAACTTGTGGATCAACCCGAACGATCCAGACATTATTCTGCTAGTCGCTGATCAGGGCGCAATCGTCACAGTCAACGCAGGAGAAACGTGGAGTTCATGGTTCAACCAGCCAACAGCGCAGTTGTACCACGTTGCGGTGACCAACGAATGCCCCTACAAGGTTTGCGCGGGCCAGCAAGAAAGCGGTTCGGTTTGCATCGCCAGTCGCGGTAATGACGGTGAAATTACGTTTCGAGATTGGCATCCAGTCGGCGTCATCGAATACGGATACGTTGCGCCCGATCCTCTTGATTCCGATGTTGTATATGGAGCCGGCAGAGGCGAGGTTTCGAAGTTTCATTGGTCAACCGGGCAAGTCCAGAACGTCACGCCCATCCCACTGTCCTCCGATCAGTATCGAACCGACCGGACTGAGCCTCTCGTGTTTTCTCCCGTCGATCCTCATGTGCTTTACTACGCTGCCAATGTGGTTTTCAAGACTACCGATGGGGGATACTCGTGGCAAAGCATAAGCCCGGATCTTTCGCGGGAGAATCCGGGTGTTCCTCCGAGCGTAGGGGATCTTGTCTCGAAGAATCCCAAAGCTGCAAAACAACGTGGGTCAATTTATGCGTTAGCGCCCTCTTTCCGTAATCAATACACGATCTGGGCGGGAACGGATGATGGGCTTCTCTGGAAAACCACCGACGGCGGCCAGAATTGGGGAAACATCACTCCGCCGGACTTGAGCCCATGGAGCAAAATCACTCAAATTGCCGCTTCACAGTTCGACGATAAGTCGGCATACGCTTCGGTGAATCGTTTTCGAATCGATGATCTTCGTCCATATATTTACCGCACGCACGATGGCGGAAAGTCCTGGAAACTCATTATTGACGGCCTGCCCGCTGATTCCCCTGTAGACACGGTGCGCGAAGATCCGATTCGTAAGGGTCTGCTGTTCGCAGGAACTGAAACTGCCGTATGGGTCTCGTTCGATGACGGAGATCATTGGCAATCGTTGCAATTGAATCTTCCGCACACGTCAATGCGCGATCTTCGGGTTCATGAGAATGATTTGATTGTCGCCACTCACGGCCGCTCATTCTGGATATTGGATGACGTCGCGCCGTTGCGTCAGCTTGCGGAATCGAACTCGGAGGGCAATCCTTTTCTGTTTCATCCGGCGGCGGCATATCGAATCCGCCGAAGCACCGGTACGGATACTCCAATACCGCCCGACGAGCCGGCAGGAGAAAATCCACCGGACGGCGCAATCATCGATTACTTTCTTCCGCAACCAGCATCGGGTCCGGTATCGCTGGCCATCTACGACTCCAAAGGGAAACTCGTCCGCCAGTATTCCAGCACTGATCAGCCGGATGTAACCGAACTCGAACTGGAAAAACAGCTGATCCCGTTATATTGGATTCGCATGCCGAAAGCTCTGCCTGCGACAGAAGGCATGCATCGCTGGGTATGGGACTTGCACCATCCTGCGCCGATCGCGATCAGTCACGAATATCCAATCTCCGCCGTTCCGCACCGGACTCCTCGCACACCGTTAGGACCGATCGCCCTACCAGGCCAATACACGGTTAGGCTTACCGCGAATGGCAAAGATTACAGCGAGCCGCTCACGATTAAGATGGATCCGCGAGTGAAGACGCCACCGGCGGGTCTCGCGCAAGAATTCAATCTGGCGACACGCCTGGCGGCAATGTTGACCCAGAGTTCTCAGGCTGTGCTGGAGGCTCGCTTAATTCTGGTGCAAATCAAAGCAATTTCCCCGAAAGCGAATGGTCCTGTCCTGGAATCATTGAAATCCCTGGCGCAGAAAGTTTCAGATGTGCTGGGAGCATCTGGCGCAACAACTCAACCTGCACTGGCCCTCAAGCCGCTAAATACCTCCATCGCGACTCTCTACAGCGATGTCGAAAGAGCGGATGCGGCGCCCACTGCGATCTTGCTCGAGAACGGCGAGGGTGCAGAGCGTGCTTTCTCGGCCGTTATGAAGCGCTGGGAAGCTCTGAAAACGAAGGACATTCCCGCCGTAAATCGGTTACTGCCTTCAGCAAACTTGCCGTTGATTAGTCTCGAGTCCAGCCCTCAAGCCGAGGAACCGCACGGGGACGAAGAGTAATTGCAGAAACGCGATGACAAAAAAGAAAAAACGCGACAGATTTGATGCGGTAAAAGAAATCAAGGCCATGGCGCGGGAGCGAATCGGTAACCCGCCGACGTCGAAAGTGGTTCCAGACCGAAAGAAGAAAGAAAAACGGACAGAAAAACATCCCAAGACGCTGGTTGAGTTATTAGAAGAACAAGACCAAAACGACTAAGGGCAAGCCGGGACTGCCGAATCGTGCACAGTGACTGTAGCGCTCCCCCTTAAGACATTTCCAGCCGGGTTATTGGCGCTGGTGAAAAAACTTGCGGTTATATTGGCAATTCCACAGCTTCCGTTCCCTGACGGCGCCACTGTCCCGGTTTGATCGACTGTAACCAGTCCGGGGATATCTGAGGTCCAAGTTACTTTATTGGTTATATCTTTAGTTGCCGGCGGGTGGATATAGGTGCCCAGGGCGGTCAATTTGATGGTCAAACCGGAAGCCGGTGTCAAAAAGAAAGCGGTCGAAGGCTGCACTTCAACGGACACAAGTTTGTTGTCGTTCCCGCAATTCGGCAAGGCAGCCAGGCAAGCAATTGCGACCGCGACTGAAAACATCCTGTACCGCTTCCGACTCATGATTTCTCCAGATTGAACTGTTGCGCTGTGACTCTGATGCGGAGTGGCCTAAATCTATAAAAACGTACAGCAAAAAGCAAGTGATCAAAAATCATCGGCAACTATGGCAAACATGACCAATTGCGTGATTTCCCGCGGGCATTCTAGCTTCCGATAGTGTCCTCCACGAATCTGGCAAATTCGCGCACATCCTCTTCCGTGGTATCAAACGAGCACATCCAGCGGACGATCGATTGTTTTTCATCCCAGACATAAAAGAAGTATTGCTTCTTCAATTTAGCAATGGCCGCACGAGGAACCTCAGCGAATACACCATTCGCCTCGACTGGATAGAGAACCCTGACTTGCGGTATCTTTCGCAATTCTTTTTTCAGCAACTGGGCCATTTGGTTTGCGTGGCGAGCACTCTTAAGCCATAGTTCGTCGGAAAGCAGAACCTCGAATTGAACCGCGATGAAACGCATCTTCGAAGCCAACTGCATGCCTTGTTTCCGCAAATAGAGGAAATTGCGGCTGAGTCTCTTATCGAAGAAAATTACCGCATCCGCGCCCATTAACCCGTTCTTGGTTCCACCGAAAGAGAGCACGTCCACTCCCAGATCGCGGGTAGCCTGTCTCAGACTTAGGCCGAGGCTCACCGCGGCATTAGCTATACGTGCGCCGTCCATGTGAAGAAACATGTTGCGGTCGTGCGCGAACGTTGCGAGAGCCTCAATTTCATGAGGTTTGTAAACTGTCCCCACTTCGGTGGCCTGGGTGATCGAAATCACACGCGGCTGGACGTGATGCTGATCTCCGATACCGTGGTAGGCATGGCTCACGGCGTCCACCGTCAGTTTGCCCTGAGATGTTGGGACTGGAATCAGTTTGCATCCCGTAAACTTTTCAGGGGCCCCGCACTCATCGACATTGATATGAGCGGCTTCACCGCAAATTACCGCGTGATAGGATTCCGTCAGAGCCTTCAGGCTCAGGCAGTTCGCTGCGGTCCCATTGAATACAAAGAAAACTTCGATACTCGCCCCGAAGTGGTGCTTGAATTTGCTAACGGCTGATGCCGTAAAAGGGTCGTCGCCGTAGCCGACAGTATGGCCTCCATTCGCCTCCGCAATCGCCGCCAGTACCTCAGGGTGAATTCCCGCATTGTTGTCGCTGGCAAAGCTGCGGGCAGGTTTCATGGCGACTCCAATTTAGCAGACCAGATGGCCTAATCCTTTTTTCTGGAGTTTTCGGAGGCCGCCTCAGACATTTTTCCGAGTCTTTCGGGGGAGACTAACGATCTAAACTTCTACTATTACTTGGGGAAGAATTAGAAATCGTGGAAATCGTCTGGAAAAACGCACTTGGTTGAAACTTCGGAGAATACATGGCAAAACGGCTGATCATTACGTTATTGGCACTGGCCGCTGTATTAGGCGGGCTTGGATTCGTGAAATTCCGGCAAATCCAGGTCGCGATTGCGCAAGGCGCCTCCTTCCAAATGCCGGCTACGGCGGTTACGACCGTGGTTGCTCAGCGAGAGACTTGGCCCTCCACGCTAACGGTAATCGGCACGGCAGCTGCGGTCGAAGGTGTGACCGTAAGCGCCGATTTGCCCGGCACGATTGACAAAATTCACTTTGAATCGGGGCAGCCAGTACACGAGGGAGACATTTTGGTCGAACTCGACACTCGCCAGGAAAGAGCGCAGCTAGCCAACTTGGAAGCTCAACGGGATCTCGCGAGCATAAACTACGGTCGCTCGCAGGAACTGGCGAAGGCGGGAGTCATCTCCCGTTCGGAATACGACAACGCCGACGCACAAAAGAAGGCAACCGAAGCCCAGGTGGGAGATATTAAAGCGGCAATAGCTCGTAAGACGATTCACGCTCCGTTCACCGGGTTGCTGGGCATTCGTCAAGTGAGCTTGGGCCAATACCTGGCTGCCGGTCAGGCGATTGTTTCGCTGCAATCGGTGGATCCTATTTACGTAAACTTCGGAGTCCCGCAGCAAAATGCCGCCAGCATGACACTCGGCCATATTGTACGTGTCACCAACAGTGATTTGCCGGGGATCGCCGTGAGCGGGCGGATTACCGCACTGGATTCGGTCATTAATGAGCAGACGCGAAACATCCAAGTCCAGGCCACACTGGCAAACAAGGGAAACAAACTGCGTCCGGGGATGTTTGTGCAAGTGGAACTGCCGCTTGGGCAGCCTCGCCAAGTTGTGCCGCTTCCGGCTTCTGCGATCAACTATGCGCCTTACGGCGACTCGGTGTTCATAGTCTCGGAAATGAAAGGTCCGAAGGGAAACACTTATCGCGGTGTGCGGCAGCAGGTGGTAAAGATAGAAGGCTCTCGAGGTGATCAGGTTGCGATCACATCGGGCCTTAATCCGGGAGACGAAGTTGTCAGCTCTGGCGTCTTTAAGTTGCGGAACGGCGCCCCGGTTCAGGTGAACAACTCAGTTAAGCCCGAGAATAATCCAAATCCGAAGCCTGAGGATAGCTAGACTCAATCCGGTCATTTGAGGAGCATAGGGTGAAGTTTACAGATCTATTTGTTAAGCGTCCCGTGCTGGCGATCGTTGTAAACCTGGTAATTCTGATCGCTGGTTTGCAGGCCATCCGTTCGCTGAGTGTGCGTCAATACCCGCGCAGCGACATCGCCGTTATTTCGGTTTCAACAGTGTATGTAGGTGCGAGCGCCGATCTGGTTCGCGGCTTCGTCACCACCCCGATCGAACGAGTTCTCGCCAGCGCGGACGGTATCGACTACATGGAGTCGACGAGTGCTCAGGGACTGAGCACAATCCTGGTGCACCTGAAAATCAACTATGACACCACGGCGGCCCTCACTCAGGTCCAGGCGAAAGTGGCTCAGGTCCGCAACGACCTTCCTCCGGAAGCCCAGATTCCCGTTATCGATCTGGAAACTGCGGACACTCAGTTTGCGGCGATGTATATTGGCGTCTCTTCCGCCGATCTCGATCAGAACCAAATTACCGACTACCTGACCCGTGTCGTTCAACCCAAGTTAAGCGCGATCAGCGGGGTTCAGCGTGCCGATATCCTCGGCAATCGGACGTTCGCCATGCGCTTATGGCTGAAGCCTCAAGAAATGGCGGCACGCGGTGTTTCGCCCTCTGACGTGCACGATGCGCTTTCAAAGAACAATTATCTTTCGGCGCTCGGGGCCACCAAGGGCTCCATGGTTTCTGTGAACCTGATAGCCAACACCGACCTGCGCACTCCCGACGATTTTCGCCAGATGGTCGTGAAGCAGCAGAACGGTGTGGTCGTCCGCATGGGCGAAATCGCCGACGTGCAACTTGGGGCAGAAAACTACGACGAGGATGTTCGCTTTAACGGAGAAACCGCGACCTTCATGGGAATCTGGGTGCTTCCCACCGCGAATTCTCTGGAAGTAATCCGAAATGTGCGCAAGGAGCTACCCGCAATTCAGGCACAGTTGCCCACGGGCATGAAGTTGGGTGTTCCCTACGACTCAACGGCATACATTCAGGACGCCATTAATGAAGTTCTGCACACCCTCGCCGAAACTTTACTGATTGTCGTCATCGTCATCTTCCTCTTTTTGGGATCCTTCCGCTCCGTCTTGATTCCGGTTGTCGCCATTCCGATCTCGCTGATTGGCGCCGTTTTCCTGATGCTCATAGCAGGCTTCACCATCAACCTTCTGACTCTGCTTGCCATTGTGCTGTCGGTCGGATTGGTCGTGGACGACGCCATTGTGATGGTGGAGAACGTCGAGCGGCATCTCCATATGGGCAAGACTCCGTTTCAAGCAGCAAAGGACGCCGCACGCGAGTTGGTCGGACCGATCATTGCCATGACGATCACGCTCGCGGCCGTGTATGCCCCTATTGGAATTCAAGGAGGACTGACAGGAGCGCTGTTCCGGGAATTCGCCTTTACCCTGGCTGGGGCTGTCATTGTTTCAGGCATCGTAGCGCTCACTCTGTCACCGATGTTGGGTTCCAAGTTGCTGCGTGCAGGCGACACAGAACGCGGTTTTGCCGGCTTCGTTAACCGGCGCTTCGAGAGCGTACGAAATCTCTATGTGCGGCTGCTGAGCGGGACACTAAATTATCGACCCGTCGTGCTCGTCGTTTGGGCGGTCGTCGCGGTGCTGATGGTTCCTTTTTACATGTTCTCTCAGCATGAACTGGCGCCGTCGGAAGATCAGGGAGTCGTATTCGGCGTCATTCAAGCTTCCGCGAATTCAACTCTCGACCAGACCAACCTCTTTGCCCAGCAGGTCTACGACGTCTACCACTCATTTCCCGAAAGCGAGAGCATATTCCAGATCACAAATCCCGGGGGCGGGTTCGGAGGCATGGTTACCAAGCCCTGGAGTCAGCGAAAAAAGACCGCTCAACAACTGCTGGTCGAATCATCCGGTCCGCTGTCGAAGATTGCCGGCGTGCGTGTGATTCCCCTGACACCACCACCGCTTCCAGGTGGTGGCAACTTCCCAGTCGACTTTGCGATTGTGTCCGCGGCTGAGCCAGAACAAGTCAGCCAACTAGCCCTGCAGATCGTGCAGAAGGCCATGGCCAGCGGCATGTTCATCTTCGCCGATACCGATGTGAAATTTGACCAGCCACAAACAGAGGTCGTTTTTGATCGTGACAAGCTTCGTTCGCAGGGCGTGGATTTAACCCAGGCCGGCACGGACCTTTCCACCATGTTGGGAGGGAACTACGTCAACCGTTTCAGCATTCAAGGACGGAGCTACAAAGTCATCCCTCAACTAAAGCGAATGGACCGGCTGACGCCAGATCAACTTTCTCAGATCTACGTTAAGGGTTCCGCGGACCAGCTCGTGCCACTTTCGACGTTCGCTACTCTTAAGACCACTACAGAGCCGAGATCGCTGAACAAATTCCAGCAACTGAATGCAGTGCGGATTCAGGGCGTCATCCCACCCAACGTTCCGCTCGATAAGGCTCTAACTTTTCTAGAGGACACAGCAAGGCAGACCCTGCCTCAGGGATTTACGGTGGACTACGCTGGTGAGTCTCGCCAGCTTCGCGTTGAAGGAAGCAAGTTCCTCGGCACGTTCTTACTCTCGGCAATCTTGATTTATCTCGTGCTCGCCGCGCAATTCGAGAGCTTCCGCGATCCTTTTATCGTGCTCGCTGGTTCTGTGCCATTGGCCATCTCGGGCGCGCTGATGTTTTCGTTTCTGAACTTTACGACTCTAAATATCTATAGCGAGGTCGGTTTGATTACGCTTGTCGGCCTCATTGCGAAGAACGGAATTCTGATTGTCGAATTTGCAAACCATTTGCAGGAAACTGGCCTCAGCAAGCTGCAAGCGGTTATCGGCGCCGCGAGCACACGGCTGCGCCCGATTTTAATGACAACGGCGGCTACGGTGTGCGGCCATACCCCGCTCGTTCTTGCCAGGGGTCCGGGTGCCGGGGCACGAAACAGCATAGGAATCATGCTGGTCAGCGGCATGATCATCGGTACCGCTTTCACTTTGTTTGTGGTGCCGTCCATTTACATGCTGGTCGCGAAGACCCACAAACGGATGGAGAGTGACGAAGAGATCGCGCTCGATGAGCGGGTAGGAGCCTTAGTGTAGCCTCCGAGAAGTGCGGGGCGTTGTCGGTAAGGCGGTCACGGACCTTTACCTCAAAACTTCGGCAATCTTCCCGTTCGCGATCAAGTTTGCTATCTTTGCGAAGTCTTCGTACATAACTCGGTCTTTATTCATCGTCGGGGAAACCGATCGAATCGCAGCGTACGCCGCCTGACCGCGCTTCCCTGTCTTCAGGGGGATTAAACATTCTAATGCTTGAGCCGCAGCCATCGCTTCGATCGCAATTACATTCCGCGTGTTCTCCACAATTCGCTTTAGCTTGAGTGCTGCGGTCATCCCCATCGAAACGTAGTCTTCTTTGTTGCCGGAAGTTGTGATCGAGTCAACGGATGCAGGGTGTGCAAGTATCTTGTTCTCACTGACCAGGGCAGCCGCTGTAACTTGGGCCATCATAAAACCTGAATTGAGTCCCGCCTCAGCCGCTAAAAATGGGGGTAATCCTTCGTTCAAGTATGGATTGACAAGCCTCTCCAATCGTCGCTCTGAAATTCCGGCGAGGGCGCTGAGAGCGATCCCGAGGAAATCCAAAGCGAAGGCAATCGGCTCGCCGTGGAAATTCCCTCCAGAAATTACGTCGCCATCTGTGTCGCCTTTGTTATTCACAAAAACCAGTGGATTGTCGACCGCGGAGTTTGCCTCGATCTCCATAACGCCGCGACATTGAATCAAAGTGTCGCGGACTGCGCCGTGTACTTGAGGTATGCAACGCAACGAGTATGCGTCCTGAACTCGGCCGCAATCTCGATGCGATTCGCGAAGTTCGCTCCCCTCCAACATTTTGCGCAAATTAGCCGCGCTCTTTATTTGCCCGGCATGAGGACGAGCCTCTTGAATGCGCGCATCAAAAGCGGCGTCGGTGCCGTGAAGAGCATCGAGGCTAAGAGAGCCGATTGCGTCTCCTGTGTCGACTAGTGTCTCCGCTGCTAGCAATCCAAGAACGCCAAGGGCAAGCATTCCCTGCGTACCGTTGATTAGCGAGACCGCCTCCTTTGCTTCGAGCATCAGTGGTTTGATCTCGGTCTGTCGAAGGGCCAGAGCGCCCGGAATTCGCTGGCCGTTCGCACCCAGGCATTCACCTTCACCGATGAGAACTAAAGCTAGATGTGCAAGGGGCGCCAAGTCGCCACTCGCTCCCACGCTTCCTTGGGACGGCACAAACGGAGTCACGCCTCGATTCAACATCTCGCAGAGCGTATCAATAATCGCCGGGCGAACCCCCGAATGCCCCTTGGACAGCGAATTTGCTCGCAACAGCATCATCGCGCGAACTTCAGCCTTGTTGAGCGATTCCCCGACACCAACAGCATGGGAACGCAGCAAGTTCACTTGTAGCTCACGAATCTGTTCGCCTGCGATGCGAACATCGCTCAGTTTGCCCACGCCGGTGGTAATTGCATAGGAAAGAGTGTTGTGAGCGACCAAGTGGTCTACCACGCCTCGGGCCCGATTAACCGCTTCTCGTGCGTCCGGGGAGAGAAGCACAGGGCGGTTCCCAGTCGCGACTTCGCGAACCGCTTCCAGCGTCAGATCGTTCCCGTTAATGTGGAGTGCTTGCAAAAAGTGTGAGCCCTATTTTGCCGCTCTCAGACAACGCGATCGAGAGGCCAGCTCTCTGGTTTATCTTCCTAGCGCCTGTCTAAAAGCATCCATATACTTAGCCGGAAGCGCGGTCGCCTTCATTCCGGAATTCGTCACGATGTGTGTCGTCTCGCCTTCTGCCAACAGCATCCCGTCATTCTCTCTGATGATTTCGTATCCAAAATGAATCACTGATTCCCGCACATTTTTCAGCTGTGTGCGCACAATAATTTCATCGTCATAACGTGCCGGAGCTTTGTAACGGCATCGGGCATCCACGACGGCAATGAAACAGTGATCTTCGGCTTCCATGTCGCGATAGGAGAAACCAAGTTGCCGCAATAGCTCGACGCGGCCAACCTCGAACCAAACGAAATGATTGGCATGGTAAACGACGCCCATCTGGTCAGTTTCGGCGTAGCGCACTCGTAGTCTAGTTGCACAAACTGCCCGCGGATGCTTCTCACTACTCATCGGCCGGTCCAGCGCGGCTTGCGCTTCTCGAGGAATGAATTTATCCCCTCACGGAAATCCGCCGTCGTCCGGATGCGCGCATTGTCCTCGATTGCTTCGGCGATTTGCTGATCCAGTTGCGCCGAGATGAAACAATTGATGAGGCGTTTCGTCGCAGTCATTGAGGAGGGGCTGTTCTCCATAAGTTGCGCAGCTAGTTCGCTTGCTCGAGCCATCAAGTTTTCGGACGCCACTATCTCGTTCACCAATCCCAATCGATAAGCCTCAGTCGCATCGAAGAGTCGACCGCTCAATAGTAGGTCACGAGCGATCTTGTGTCCGACTTGCCAGACCAAGATCGAGGAAACGATAGCCGGCACGAACCCAATGCGAACCTCGGTGTAGCCAAACTTCGCTTCGAGCACGGCCAGAGTAAAGTCGCACATCGTTGCCAACCCGGTTCCGCCTGCGATAGCCGCCCCGTTAACCGCCGCAATAGTTGGTTTTGGAAATTCGTAAATACGACGAAAGAGCCTTGCCATCCGGGCTGAGTCTTCGACATTTTCCTCATGGGTCTTTCCCGCCATGGACTTTAGTTCGTCCAAATCCATCCCCGCGCAAAATGCTTTTCCAGCGGCCGTCAGAATGACGATTTGAGCCGCCGATTTCTCAATTTCGTCCAGAGCGGCGATCAAATCGTCGACAAGCCGAAAACTGATCGCGTTGCGCTTTTCCGGGCGGTTGAGCGTGATAACGGCAAGCCGATCTTCGATTTCCAGCAGTAGTGTTTCAAAAGTCATTTGGTTCGCCACAAGGATACTAAATAGCCGGAGTTAGTCTGCGGCTGAGGAATTCGCGTACCTCGCTCCAATTTCCGACGTAGCCCGCAGCAATACATCGAGAGGCTTCAATACCGGCAGCGTGGCATCCTTGGATCTAAGCGCCTCTACAACCTTCTCCGTGGCGATATTGCCGACCAGAGTATCCTGGGCAAAAGGACAACCTCCCAGTCCCCCCAATGCGGAATCGAAGCGGCGGCAGCCAGCGTCATACGCTGCAAGAACCTTTCCGGCGGCTTCGTCGGCGCGGCTGTGAAGATGTACCCCGATTTCCAAGTATCCGAACTTTGCAATCACGGCGGAAACTACTTCCCTGATTTGCGCCGGCGTAGCCACTCCCACCGTATCCGCAAGCGAAATCATTTGTATTCCATAAGACTCGAGAATATCTACTGCGTTGATGACCTCCTCCACGTTCCACGGATCGCCGTATGGGTTGCCAAAAGCCATCGACACATAAACCACCATATCGCGCCCAGCATCGTCGCTCTTGTCTTTGATTTTTTCCATCTCGTCGATGGCGTCGTCAAGACTGTGGTGCTGATTGTTTTGAAGAAACGTTGGAGAAACCGAGTAGGGAAAACCCAGAGTCCGGACAGCATTGGTGCTGATCGCCCGCTGCGCGCCTTTCTCGTTCACCACAATGCCGATGATCTCGACATCATCAGGCGGGTCCAATTCCTTCAAGACGTCTTCGGAATCTGACATCTGAGGCACCGCGCTCGGAGACACCAAAGACACCGCATCGATGTGTTTGAATCCAGTGCTGATAAGGGTGCGGAGATACTCGACCTTGATGTGAGTGGGGATCTGAGTTTTCAGACCCTGCCACGCATCTCGCGGACACTCGATAAGTTTGATGGGTTCAGGCATCAGTAGGCGAACTTTCGTATTGCCGGGTTTTCGAATTTACGAATTGGATCCGAATAGGTCAAGCTCCCGAACCATTCCAACATCGTCTCAAATTCGGCGATCCTACAATTCTTAAATTCGACAATTCCAATCACGTTTGCAGCACTCCAACCTTGAACTCGGCCACGTCTGGATTCAGTGCCGCAGCTTCCAGAGCTTGCGTGATGGCATCGCGAGTCTCGATCGGATCAATTATCTTGTCGATCCACAGCCGGGCCGCGCCATATCGCGGATCTGTCTGTTCATCATACGTACGCTTCACCGAGTCGAAGAGTTCTTTTCGCTCCTCTTCGCTCAGCTTCTTGCCACCACGCTCCAACTGCCTGATCTTAATTTCCACCAGCGTTGACGCCGCCGAATCCCCGCTCATCACCGCATAACGTGCGGTCGGCCATGCAAACACAAAGCGCGGATCGTAAGCTTTGCCGCACATTGCATAGTGCCCGGCTCCAAACGAACCGCCCACAATCACTGTAATCTTCGGCACTACAGTATTAGAAACAGCATTCACCATCTTCGCCCCGGCTTTGATAATGCCACTCCACTCCGCGTCACGGCCCACCATAAACCCGTTTACGTCATGCATGAAAACCAGCGGGATCAGGTTTTGATTGCAATCCATAATGAATCGCGCAGCCTTCTCCGCCGATTCCGTATAAATCACGCCGCCGAACTCCATGCGCTTCCGTCCTTCATGATCAGTCGCCTGGGCATGCAATTTCTGATTCGCCACGATCCCCACCGCGAATCCGCCGATTCGAGCGTAACCGCAGATGATTGTCTTCCCGTATTCGGGTCTGTATTCATCGAAGCGGCTTCCATCGACGATGCGGGCAAGAATCTCCTTCATGTCATAGGGCCGTGCCGGAGAAGAATCATAAATGCCATAAATTTCTTCAGGAGCCAACGCCGGAGCCAGCGGCTTTTTGCGATCCCATGGCGACTGCCGCCTGTAACCCCACTTCTCAACAATTGCTCGAATTCGCTCCAGGCAGCTTTCATCATTGGGTTCGCGAAAATCCACGGTCCCGCTGATGGCGGAATGCATGGCGGCGCCCCCCAATTCTTCCGCGGAAACTTTCTGACCAATAGCAGCCTGGACCAAAGCAGGCCCGGCAAGAAACAGCCCGCTCCCGTCGGTCATTAAAACGTGATCGCACATCACCGGCAGATATCCGCCTCCCGCAACACACATGCCCATGATGGCGGCGATCTGCGGAATTCCGATTGCTGACATGACAGCGTTATTGCGGAAGACTCTTCCAAAGTCATCGGTATCGGGAAATACATCTTCTTGCAGGGGAAGAAATACGCCCGCGGAATCCACCAGATAAACAGTAGGAACGCGATTTTCAATTGCAATATTTTGCGCGCGAATTACCTTTTTTGCGGTCATCGGAAAAAATGCGCCGGCCTTAACCGTCGCGTCATTGGCGATGATCATCACCATCCGGGTATGAATTCGGGCCAGCCCGGTAATCACGCCACCGGCAGGCGCGCCGCCCCACTCCTCGTACATTCCCCGCGCCACGTACACGCCAAGCTCAAAAAAAGTTCCCGGATCGACCAGTAAGCTGATCCTTTCCCGAGCTGTCAGCCGGGACTTGGAGTGCTGATTCTCGATTGCCTTCTGACCACCTCCCTCACGTATCGTCTCTTCCTCATTGCGTACTTGCGAAACCAAATCTGCTAGAAAGCGCATGTTCGCTTCAAAGCGTGCGGAAGTTGGGTCCACGCGGCTTTCAATGACAGGGGAACTCGACGGTGCGCTGGGTTCGACGCGGTTGGCCATGAAATAGGATCCGGAGATGCTTACGGTATATCAGTTGTGCAGAGCCGCGCAATAAGGCTCGGCTTGATAAGAGGCTGTCGGCAATGCGTGCTCAAGAGAGTCTAGATTTTTTGGCTTCAATGATCTCGCGCATCCCGAGAGAGCTGATTTCGGCCGTCAGACAGCGGGCACGCCGCGCGGTTTGACGTTCGTGCGGATGAACTGAACGATATCGTCCATTGGAGTTCCCGGTTGAAAGATCGCAGCGACCCCGATCTGCTTAAGGCTTTCAATATCTTGATCGGGAATGATGCCACCAAGCACGACCAGTACGTCATCCATCCGATTCTTTTTGAGCAAGTCCATCACTCGCGGAACGATCGCGTTATGCGCACCGGACAGTATCGACAGTCCGATGACGTGGACATCTTCCTGCAGTGCGGCGCTCACGACCATCTCCGGCGTCTGACGGAGACCTGTGTAGATGACTTCCATTCCTGCGTCGCGCAACGCTCTCGCGATCACTTTGGCGCCGCGGTCGTGTCCGTCAAGCCCGGGCTTGGCTACCAGCACGCGAATTTTCTGCTCAGGCATCGAGATCATTTAACCACAGAGGGCACCGAGACACACAGAGCATATGATCCAGCAGTTTTTGCCTGAAGGCTTTCGCCGACACGCTACATAGTCTTGATGTCCAAACTCCGCCACAGATACCAGCAAGCCACACTTCTATACGGTTCCCAACACTTTGCGATCTTTTCCATTTGTTTAGGGTCAGGTGGTTTGCGTTTCTTGTAGTGTCTCTTGATAGCCATCTTGACGCCGAAGTCGCCTGTGGGCAGCACATTCGGGCGCCGCAGCGAGAACATCAGGAACATGTGCGCGGTCCAAACACCGATACCCTTCACTTGCGTCAAGCGCTCGATCACGGCTTCGTCGGAAAGATTCGCGAGGTCTGCAAAATTCAGTTCACCGCGCTGCGTTCTCTCGGCCAGGTCGCGCAGATAGGAAGTCTTTTGTTTCGAAAGGCCCACCCCACGCATCTGTGCATCCGTCAGCTTCAGGATACCTTCGGGCGTAAGCGGTTCACCGGCGAGAGCCGCGAATCGGCTGAAGATTGTGAGAGCAGCTTTGCCGTTTAACTGCTGATAGACGATTGTCTCGGCCAAACTTTCAAATGCAGGGTCTCCATATTCGATACGGTAAGCGCCGACGCGCTCGATAATGTCACGCAAGACGGGATCGGCCTTCTTGAGATGATTGATCGCTTTGCGCATCGTGCGAAGGGAAGGATACCACCGCGCGAGTACGAATCACGCTGTAGAGACGTAGCGTGCTAGGTTTTCACTTGCGCTGTCTCGGGAGTGAGCGCCCTGGTTTGCTCGAGAAAAGAATGTGCGTGGTTTAACAAATCTGAACGCTTGCCGGAATCTTGCTCCTCAAGCGCTCCCCAAATCATATTGAGCCATTTAACCAGTTCGAGATCCATTGATTGATCCATGGTAAGCCTCTCAGACTCAATAGATCGGCACAATCGGGTGAATACCTGAGTCCTTCTGGGTATAAGGTTTTCTTAGGTGACGCTGACCTCGGTATAAGTGCCATAGACCTCTCGCAGAGCGGCGCTCACTTCGCCTATGGTCGCATAGGCGCGCACCGCATCCACGATATATGGCATTGTGTTGGCCTCGGACACTTGGCCGGCGCTTCCGGCAAGCGGTTCTTTGGCAGCCGCTTTCTTCAAGGCGTTCAAACGGCGACTTACTTCGTCGTTCGACCGTCGCGCGCGCAAAGCTTTTAGCTTTGCGGCCTGATGGCGGGCGACGCTCTCATCGATGTAAAGAATGTGTGGAGATTCTTCCTGTATGGCGAATTCATTTACACCGACAATGATCTTTTCTTTTGCTTCCACTGCACGCTGGTATTGATACGAAGCCTCGGCGATTTCTTTTTGCGGATATCCATGCTCAATTGCCTTCACCATTCCGCCCATGGCGTCGAGTTTCTCAAAATAGTTGAAGGCACCCTCTTCCATTTTGAGCGTCAGATTCTCAAGAAAATAAGACCCGCCCAAAGGATCCGTGGTTTGGGTTACGCCCGACTCATAGGCGATGATTTGTTGAGTGCGAAGCGCAATTCGCGCCGCGTCTTCGGTAGGCAGCGCCAAAGCTTCATCGTAGGCATCGGTGTGCAAAGACTGTGTTCCTCCCAGGACAGCCGCCATCGCCTGAATTGCCACCCGCGCGATGTTGTTCAGGGGTTGTTGAGCCGTGAGGGAAACCCCAGCGGTCTGGGTGTGAAATCGAAGTAGCCGTGTGCGTTGGTTTTTCGCCGCGAAGCGGTCTTTCATTACCTTGTACCAAATCTTTCGAGCAGCTCGATACTTCGCGATTTCTTCGAAGAAGTCGTTATGAGCATTGAAGAAGAAACTCAGCCTGGGTCCAAAATCATCCACATCAAGGCCGCGCCGGCGGGCCCATTCCACGTACTCGACGCCGTCGTAGAGTGTGAACGCAAGTTCTTGAAGGGCCGTAGACCCCGCCTCACGAATGTGGTATCCGCTAATCGAAATGGTATTGAAGCGGGGCGTAAATTTCGCTCCAAATTCAAATGTATCCACCACCAGCCGCATTGACGGCGCAGGCGGGTAGATATATTCCTTCTGCGCGATGTACTCCTTGAGGATGTCGTTCTGGATCGTTCCCGAAATCTTCTTCCAATCCGCGTCCTGATTTTCTGCGACCACCAGATACATCGCCCAAAGAACTGAGGCAGGAGAATTAATCGTCATGGAGACGGTTGTCTTCTCCAGATCGATCCCATTGAAAAGGATTTCCATATCTTCCAACGAGTCGATTGCAACGCCGCATTTGCCAACTTCTCCCTCGCTAGCCGGATGGTCAGAGTCATATCCCATCAACGTTGGCAGATCGAACGCGACCGAAAGCCCGCTGCCACCGCTTTGTAACAAATACTTGTAACGCTGATTGGTTTCCTCCGGCGATGCGAAGCCGGAAAACTGTCGCATTGTAAACATCTTGCCGCGGTAGCCCGTAGCATGAATACCGCGGGTAAATGGCGGCTGCCCCGGATATCCAAGGTATTTTTCATCGTTCCAATCCGGTGGAAGATCGCCAGGAGTGTAAAGACGGCGGACCGGCACTCCTGAAATAGTCGTGAAGCGGGCGCGTCCGTGCTCATCAAGATTGATGCCGGTAGTCGCACCTATCGATTGCTCCGGCGCTTTCTCCAACGCTGGAGCGAGGATATCTTCGGCCCAATCCTTTTCGGCGGCGGCGGGATGGCGTCCCTCAAAGACCTCTGAGATGGGACTCTCTTTTAGCGATGGTTCAGAAGGATTTTTCCCGAGCATGTCAGCTCCACTACCGATGATAGGAGCTTGCTTCCTAGTAAGCAACCAACGTGGCTCACCTAAAGGCGGACGCCCTCGTCCGCCCAGCGGAGCAATGCTCCCCGCAGATCCCGGCAGCTATGGCTTGTCCATTCGGACGGGGGTGTCCGGGCGTACGCGACCTTTAAGGTCGCGACTCCCCGAGTTTCCCAACTCCCACGCCTTCGCGTACTTCCAGGAAACGTAGACGGCGTGATAAAGGTGCAACAGCAGGCCCTCACGTCCATCCAAAAAACCGAGACGAAATATGTAGTTGTACAAAAAAGTCAATTTCGGGCGGACGACGATGTTGAGGAGATTAAACCCGCGATGTCCTTTCGCAAGAGCGATCTCCGCTCCGCTTGAAGAATAACTATTCATGTGCTCGATGTAGACGCTCAGAGTGGGATAAGCGTTATGTAAGAGCGCATGTTTGAGCTTGCCCGTCGCGCCCTGAATTTTGATCGTAGGGTGTGCGCCGTATTCTTCAAATTTCCCAGCCCCCCTACGGATCAGGCGGAGCTTTCGATCAGGATAAAAACCACCGTGCTTCATCCAGCGTCCAAGAAAGAGATTCTTGCGCGGAATCCAATAACCAATCGCTCCAGAATCAGCCGCCAACGCGGCCCGGATTTCCTCGACTAAGCCTGGTTCGAGTGCCTCGTCCGCATCCAACTGAAGCACCCAATCCATGGATGCCTTCTCCATCGCAGAGTTCTTTTGCGCTGCAAAGCCCTTCCACGGCTCCACAAACACCTTGGCGCCGTATCCCCTCGAAATTTCAAGAGTACGATCGCTGGAACCCGAGTCGAGCACAATAATCTCTCCTCGCCCATCTCGGACTAGAGACAGCACGCTATCGAGAGTGACCGGAAGATTTGCCTCTTCGTTGTATGTGATGAAGACGACAGAAATCGTCACCGACAGAGGATACCGTGATCCGAAGCAGATAGCACGAGCATCGCTCGGCTATCTGCTCTACATTCGGCTTAGAGGCCGGAAAACTGTCTCCGTCTCCGCCTGAGCAACTATTGTTGCGGTGGCGCGGGTTGAGGAGCAGGTGGTGGCTCTGGCGCGTACTGCGGCCTCACGGACTCCACATCCTTTCGAGGGGCTATGTCAGGCACAGTGGGCAGATGGGTGACCTGTCCGCGCTCGGCGTCACCAATCAGGATTCCCGCATGGTCTAAGAGCAGGCCAGTCGCACGATCCATCTCGACACGAGCTTTTTCGTAAGCCGCCATTGCGGATACAAGATTCGATTCCGCCGAAGTATATGCAGACTGATCCTGCAATACCAAGGTCGAAGTGGAGGCTCCCAAGGCTAATTTTTTCTGCTCGGCGTCCAAGGTTTGTCTTGAGAATTCTGTCGACGCCCTCGCGGCATCTACGCTGGCACGGTTCTGCTGAAGCGAAAATTGCGCATTGCGTACTTCAATCTGAACCTGATTTTCAATTTGCTGCAGCCGCATCTGGGCCTGGCGAAATTCCAACTCGGCCCGAACCTGGTTAGCCTCCGCCAGGCGATTACGGATCGGAATGTTCAGCGACAACCCCAGTCCTTTGTCCGGAGCTGCCGACGTGACTAGATTCTGCAACGCTGTGGTGTAGGGCGCGCTGCGCGACGTCTGGAACTGCGACGGCAGATTAGCAGGGTTTAAGCAAAAGGCACTGGTGACCGTGGGACCACAAAACGGCGCGCTAGGATTAATGTCTCCAGCGAGGCCCGAGCCGCCGTAGTAAGCAAACAGGTCTAATGTTGGCCGCAACGCATTCTTAACTGCCTTGTTGTTCATCTCGCGGCTATTCAGGTCGATTTTCGACTCTGCCAGTTCGGCTCGGTGGTTCAAAGCATCATTGATCAGATCCTGCGTGGGAATAATCGGTTCCTGAGCCGGGAGTTGGAGATCTGAAGTGGGAATAACTTCCGCTTCAGCCAAAACGGGGTCCACCAGCGTTCGGCTGAGTGCATTCTTCATTAACAGTTCTTGAAGCTGAAGATTAGTCTCAGCCAGGATCAAAGCCTGTTGATCGGTCGCCACGGTGCTCTGCGCGCCCACCACCTGAATTGGCGCCATACTACCAATCTGGACTTGCTTCTGCGTGTCGGAAAGCGTCTTCTGAGCGAATGCCACCGCTTCCTTTTGAACCTTCACGTACTCGTAAGCGTAGACCAGGTTCCAATACATGTTTTCAATCTGGTCGACGGTAGTAATTATTTGCAAACGAAAAGCCACATCGGATATTTCCTTGTTATTTTTTGCCAGGCGAATGAACCGCGTATTAGGAAGAAAACCATAACCCTGAAACAAATGCTGCGTAAGCTTGAACTGGAAGTTGGAATTCACAATCGGGCTTAATGTACTGAACGGCTGATTTGTGGTTTGGTGTGTATTATTAAACCCGACCGCCATAGTCGTGCCCGAGGCAAAACCCTGGGTGTAGAGAGCATTCGCAGTATAAGTGTTCGTACTTAACACTGGCACGCCGTTGAAAGCACTCGCGGATTGAAGATTGTTTTTGTCTACTTGAAAAATTCCGGTAACGATTGGATCGAAACTGGTGATTGGCGAGCCGATGCCAAGTGTCGAGTTCACCAGCCCGTTGGTACCAGCTCCGATCCCGCCAGGAGCAGGCGCGGTACCCCCGGCTCCTGAGCCCACCGTGCCGCCCAGCCCTCCGACCGTGCCACCCGGAGTATTTTGAACGATTCCGGAATTCACACCCAGGATTGAACTACCCGCCTTCGCACGCAAGATATCTGTGTCTGCGATATTCAGGTTGTAGCGGGCAATCGCGATGTCCAGATTGTTTTCGAGCGCGAGCGCCACTGCATCATCCATCGAGAGCATGATCTTGCCGTCGTGCAGCAATTGATCAATCCGCGACGTATTAGCGAGATTCGGCGGCGGCACGTTTTGAGCCTTGTAAGGCGCGATGATGTTGGGAAATGCTTTGGTCGGCTTGGAATAGTCTGTAAATTTGTAGGTCTGCGGCTGCGGTGCCGATGGGGGAGTTGAGGCCGCCGGTTGGGCTGTTTGCGCATTCTGCGCGAAGCTACTCGATGAAATTAGGCCGGCACACAATATGGCTGCACCAACTCGCAAGGAAATCAGGCGTGACAAGGGCATTCGGTCATCTCCAAACATAAGACTGAATGAAACAGGACTTCTTCTGGACAAAGTGTTATTACGCAAAACACCGCACCGAGGTTTCATTTATTGTGCATTTCAACATCTGTGCCAACGACAACGCAAACCGGACGGCAAACGCGGAAACAAAAAAGGAATGCATTAGTATAGCCGACGGGCCATTTTCGTCTGCCATTGGGACGGATCAGGCCCGCAACCATTCGTAAATACCCGTGTCGAGCGAGTGTCGATACCCTTAAACCTTTTGGACATGCGCAATCTAAAAATTGTCCTCGCGTACGACGGGACTGATTTCTGTGGCTGGCAGGTGCAGCCAGACGCGCAAAGCATTCAAGGCGCGCTCTCCCACGCTATTGGACGTATTACAAATGAAAACGTCTTGCCCCAAGGCTCAGGCCGTACAGACGCGGGCGTGCACGCGCTGGCGCAGGTCGCCACATTCGTCACCAAATCTTCCATTCCAGTCGACAACCTAGTCAAGGCCCTCAATGACCTGTTACCGGCCTCGATTCGCGTACTAGAGATCACCGAAAAGCCACCTGCGTTTCATGCTCGAAAATCCGCTCAGGCAAAAACTTATCGCTACCGGATTTATCGAGGTACGATCTGTTCACCTTTTTTTGCCCGCTATGTATGGCACTATCCTTATCCTTTGAACACGGAGGAAATGGCGCGTGCCGCACCATTCGTCATTGGCGAACACGATTTCACATCGTTTGCGGCGGTCGATCCCGAACGGTCTAACCTTGATCGACCTAGCCAAGATCGTTCCGAGTCCAATGTCCGTAAAGTATTCGATTCACGTTGGGCCCAAGAAGATGATGAATTAATTTATACCGTCCGCGGCAGCGGATTTCTTCACCATATGGTAAGGAATCTAGTCGGCACTTTTTTGCGCGTCGGGAAGGGCACGCTTCGACCCGAAGATATTCCCCAGATATTACGGGCCCAGAGTCGTGCCGCTGCCGGGGCCACCGCTCCTGCAAGCGGCTTGTTTCTGGTGAGTGTTGAATATTGAAATCCAACAGTCCTGCGCTGAAATCTTAGTAGAATCGACCGTGGATATTCCGGTGAAGGCTTCCGAACTCATTTACGACTGGAACCACGTTCGTCCCGAAGCCCTTTTCAGATCGCGCACTGTTCTCGTTAATGACGAAAGCCTTCGTGACGGCCTCCAATCCCCCTCGGTGCGCGATCCTTCCATCGAAGAGAAAATTCGCATTTTACATTTGATGGAAGCTCTTGGCATTAACTCCCTTGATCTTGGGCTACCCGGAGCGGGTCAACGCGCTGTTGAACACGTCGAGGCTCTAGCTCGCGAAATTGTTCAGCAAAAAATGAAGATTCGCGCGAATTGCGCCGCGCGGACTCATGAGAACGATATTCGTCCCATCGCTGAGATCGTGCAGCGCACTGGACTGAAGATTGAAGCCGCAACGTTTATTGGGTCCAGCCCAATTCGCCGTTATACCGAAGGCTGGACTGAAGACTTCCTTCTTCAAACAACTGAAAAAGCCCTGAAATATGCAATTTCGCTCGGTCTTGAGGTGATGTACGTCACCGAAGACACCAGCCGCTGCGATCCAGAAATGGTGAAGCGTCTGTATTCTGCGGCAATCAATTGTGGAGCGCGCGCAATTGTAATCTGTGATACCGCCGGACATTCGACTCCTGAAGGAGCTTTCGCGCTGGTTCAATACGTACTTAATGAAGTGGTGAAACCCTCGGGAGAGACGATCCGCGTGGAGTGGCACGGTCACTGCGATCGGGGTTTCGGCCTCGCCAATTCGATGTCCGCATTTATGGCAGGCGCGGATTGCGTACATGCCTGCGCATTAGGAATCGGCGAGCGCGTGGGAAATACGCAGATGGATTTGATGCTGGTGAACCTCAAACTTATGGGAATTTCTCCGTGGGCCGATCAGGATTTAACCAAGCTCAGAGAATATTGCGAGACAGTGTCGGAGGCCACGGGCGTCCCGATCCCGCCGAATTATCCCGTCGTTGGCGAAGATGCGTTCCGGACTGCAACGGGAGTCCATGCAGCCGCTGTGATCAAAGCCTATAAAAAGAACGATGTCGAGCTGGCGAATGCAGTCTATTCAGGCGTCCCATCCCACGTGTTCGGCATGGAGCAAGTCATTGACGTTGGCCCGATGAGCGGAAAATCGAATGTCGTGTTTTGGCTCGAACACCGCGGCTTGGCTTCCTCCGATGAAATAGTGGAGAAGATTTATAAGCGAGCGAAGGCCTCGGATCACACCCTGAGCGAAACCGAAATTCTGGAGTGCTTACCTACATCAAAATCCTAATCTCCCTGTCATGCTGAGCGAATGAGACCTTCCGCGTGCGGAGGGTCCCCGAGTCGAAGCACCCCTATCCCGGGCAAGGCTCCGGCCTAGAGGGCAGCGCTTTGATTTACACTTCTGTGTTCCGCAGGAGATCCCATGCGCGTCCTCTTACCGGTTTTGTTGTCCGCTCTGCTTCCCCTTCCGCTCCTCGGACAAAAACGCCCTTTCACCTTCGAAGACATGATGCGGCTCAAGCGCGTCGAAGAACCAGAACCTTCCCCGGATGGCAAATGGGTGCTGTTCGCAGCTGTCGATGTGGATCTGAACGCAAACACCAAAACCCCGCACGTTTGGATCGTGCCGCTCGCAGGAGGAAAAGAGCGCGAAATCATTGCAGATCAAGATGCCGACCGCCCACGCTGGGCGCCCGATGGAAAGCGATTCGCTTTCGTATCTACGAAAGAAAGCGGCTCCCAAATCTGGGTTGCGGACTTTGACGGCGCGGCTGGTACCGTGACCGGCCTGCTCCAGCTGACCCACATCAAAACCGAGGCTGGCGGAGAGCTCTGGTCGCCGAATGGTAAGAACATTCTTTTCACATCCAACGTCTATCCCGAGTGCGACGGCCCTCCCATTGAAGAACAGGCCTGCAACGCTAAGAAGGTTGAAGAGGCCGCGGCGTCAAAGGTAAAAGCGTTGGTATTCGATAGGCTGCTCTATCGGCATTGGAATGCCTACAAAGAAGGCAAACGTAATCATATCTTTGTATATGGGGTTCCTCCGCTGACGCCAACGCTGCCGTTCAGCCCTCCACTTCATTGGCCCCCGATGGACCTCACGCCGGGAGACTACGATGCTCCGCAATTCAACCTCGGCGGGCAGGACAACTACGCGTTCTCGCCGGATGGCCAGGAAATTTGCTACACCTCGAACCACGATCCAGTCCCAGCGATTTCGACGAATAACGATTTGTGGATTGTTTCGGTGAACGGAGGGCAAGCTAAGAACATCACCGCGGACAATCCCGCCAGCGACTCGACCCCGTTCTATTCGCCGGATGGAAAGTACATAGCATATCGTGCGCAGCAGCGTCCGGGATACGAGAGCGACAGGTTCCGGTTGATGCTTTATGACCGCAAAACCGGCGAGAAGATGGACTCAACGGAAGGTTTTGATCACTGGGTCGGAACCTTCACGTGGGCCCCGGATTCAAAAATGATCTACTTCACCGCGGAGCACAAAGGCCACAGCTTGATTTATGCCATCAATATGAGACCGGCCGTGGGTTTCAAAAAGTCTGAGTTTTCCAGACGGACCCTCGTGTCTGGGTACAACGACGATCTGGTTGTGACCCCTGACGGGAATAGGTTGGTCTTTACGCGCATGTCGATCGGCGCACCGAACGAAATCTACGAGAGCGATACGGGCGGCGACGGCTGTCCCGCAAAGACGGGCGACGTTGATCCTGGGAAAGAGTCTTGTTCTTTGAATAAGGATTGGGCGATCAGCCGCGTGAACGAGAACGTACTGTCCCAAATCAGCATGGCAAAGATCGAATCCTTCTTCTTCACCGGCGCACACGGCGACCAAGTCGAAGGCTTCCTCGTCAAGCCTCCGAACTTTGATCCCAACAAGAAATATCCCGTGAAGTTCATCATTCACGGCGGCCCGGAAGTTCCGATGGGAGACGAGTGGAGCTATCGTTGGAACTTCGAACTCTTCGCTGCCAATGGATACGTGGTCATATTTATTAATTTCCACGGCTCTCCCGGCTACGGACAGAAATTTATCGACGCGATCAATGGCGATTGGGGAGGAACGCCTTTCGAAGACTTAATGAAGGGCCTCGATTATGCGGAGCAGCATTACCCGTTTATTGATAAAGACCGCGAGTGCGCGCTGGGCGCCAGCTACGGCGGATACATGGCCAACTGGATTCTCGGCCACACCAACCGCTTCAAGTGCATCGTGACGCACGACGGCATGTTCAATACCGAATCCGCGTGGGGCACGACGGAAGAATTATGGTTCAACGAATGGGAGTTCAAGGGAACTCCGTACACGAATCGCGAACTCTATCGCAAATGGTCTCCACATCTGTTCTCAACAAATTTCAAAACGCCGACGTTGGTGATCCACAGCCAGCTTGATTACCGGTTGGATGTCTCTCAAGGCCTCGATTTGTTTACAACTTTGCAGCGGTTAGGCGTGCCCTCAAAAATGCTCTACTTCCCTGATGAAGGACACTGGATCCTCAAGCCACAAAACAGCCAGCTCTGGTACAAAACGGTCAATGAGTGGGTGGACCAGTGGGTCGGGAAATGACGCTACATTTCCTTGCACATCTCCCGCAGAAGCTCTAGGCTGTCATGCATAATTGCCCATGAAATTTAGCCTGCGTCTCTCGAGAACTGCCTCTCTCGTAGTGCTGCTCGCAGCCTGGCTTGCTCCGACCGCTGCTGCAGCGGTAGCGCCTCAGGGATCGCAAGGCGCGGCCACGACCTCACCGGAATCCAGCGCCACTCTGCGTAGCATCGTCGCGGCAGGCCGTCTGCCGGATCTTCGCTGGCCCGATTTTTCCGACTATCGTGCGCTCGTCACGAAGTTCTATGAGTCATCGGGTTACGTCCCAGTATGGCTGAGCAATAACGAGCCGACTCAACAAGCGCAAACCGTGATCGACGTGCTGAAGCAGGCGGACCGCAAGGGTTTGAATGCCGAAGATTACGATGGCTCTCGCTGGGCCGATCGCCTGGCCCGACTGCATCAGTCCCCTTCTTCGGAAGACCAGGCACGCTTTGATGCCGCCCTCACAGTTTGCGCAATGCGTTACATCTCCGACTTGCGAATCGGAAGAGTCAATCCTCAGCATTTCAAGTTCAACCTGGATGTTACTGCGAAGAAATACGACTTGCCGGTATTCCTAAGGGACAAGATAGTCAACGGCGCGGATGTACGAGCTGAGCTGAATCAAGTAGAGCCACCGTTCGCTGGATACAAACGTACTCTACAGGCGTTGCAACAATACGAGGACCTGTCGCAGCGTGACAACGGAGAACAATTGCCGGTCCCCGCCAAGCCCGTTGAACCCGGTGCGGCTTACGCCGGAGTCCCGCGATTGACGCGATTATTGCTTCTGGTGGGAGACCTTCCTGCCGGCGCCGCACTCGAGAACTCAACTGTCTACGCTGGCCCCTTGGTCGATGCGGTAAAACATTTTCAAGAGCGACATGGCATGACGCCGGATGGACGCCTGGGTGCACAAACAGTGAAGCAGCTGAACGTGCCGCTGACCTTTCGCGTCGAACAATTGCGTCTCACGCTGGAGCGCTGGCGCTGGGTCCCAAACCAATTCGTTCAACCTCCAATCGTAGTCAACATCCCCGAGTTTCGCCTGCGAACTTACAACCAGGACGGCACGATCGCGCTCATGATGAACGTGATCGTCGGCAAGGCTTATCGCCACGAAACTCCAGTCTTCGAGAGAGGGATGAAGTACGTGGTCTTCCGTCCGTATTGGAATGTACCGCCCAGCATCCAGCGTTCTGAAATCGTCCCAGCGATAAGGAAGAACCGCGACTACATCGCGAACAAAAATTACGAGGTATTCACTTCCCAGGGCAGCGTGGTGACTTCGGGCACGATCAGCGATGACGTTCTTCAGCAGCTCAGTTCTGGCAAATTGCAGGTGCGGCAGAAGCCCGGCCCAACCAATGCGTTGGGGTTGGTCAAACTGATATTCCCCAACGAATACAACGTCTACCTGCACAGCACTCCGTCACAGCAATTATTCTCGCAATCACGGCGCGACTTCAGTCACGGCTGTATTCGGGTAGAAAAGCCCGCAGAGCTGTCGGCATGGGTTTTACGTGATAAGCCAGAGTGGTCGCTGGAGCGCGTTCGCGCCGCCATGCAAACTGGCAAAGACAATCAGCAGGTCAATCTCACTGCGCCCGTGCCGGTCTTGATCCTCTACGGAACTGCGGTCGTGACTGAGCAAAACGAAGCTCATTTCTTCGACGATCTATACGGATACGACGCCTCTCTAAAGAAACTGCTCGCAAAAGGATATCCATACCCTTGGTGAGAGAAGAGGAGAGAACTCTACCAGCGGCGCACGCGGCCGACGTCCACGTGGACAAAATTTGACTGGGCGTAGTAACCAACGCCTCCGCGATGCAGCGACAGCGCGGCATCGCGCAAGGTCGACGATGCGACTCCTGGCATCCGAATATCGATCGCCTTGGCTTCCATGTGCAGGCTATGAACAGCAACTCCGTGACCATGGGTACGCAGAAACTCGTTGCTCCATGGGGAGCGGTAACCGCAAATAATGTCTATCTCACTGTCCGCCCGCCCCAACTTCGCGTTGAGATCGTGCAGCAGATCGAAAACTCGCGGATCATAGGCGAGAACGGCTCCCGTGCGGTGATCGCGCAGATATTCATTGAGTTGCGCGAGCGCCTCGGGGACATAGTTCTCTCCGCGGCGGTAAACAATATCGAGACGCTGTCCCGTGTGCGTGTGGAAAAGTCGCAGACGATACTCTGGGCCGGAAGCAACACTAGGCACCGCAGTGCCTGCGATGGTGGGAGCGAAGAAAGTAAGCGCAAACAAACAAGCTGCGAGAGAAACAAGGCGACTGCTGCTCCAATAATTCATGAGAAGTTAGGATAGCATCGATGGTTGGCAATTTGTCGCCATGACTGTCGCCCGGTGCGGCTATAATTGCGCGCACGCATGGCCGTAGCTTCCGGCACTAAACTCGGACCGTACGAGATTGTCTCCTTGCTCGGAGCGGGGGGCATGGGCGAAGTCTATCGTGCCCGCGACTCTCGACTTAAGCGTGAAGTAGCGATCAAAGTCTTGCCGCAAGCACTTTCTCTTGACGCCGACCGCTTGCGCCGTTTTGAGCAAGAAGCCCTCGCCACCGCTGCCTTAAACCATCCTAATATTCTCGCGGTATTCGACATTGGAACGAGCGACGGCTCGCCTTACGTAGTATCTGAACTGCTTGAGGGCGAGACGCTGCGGGAGCGCCTGCGTAGCGGGCCAATTGCCATACGCAAGGCTCTCGACTACGCCTTGCAAATCGCCCATGGTCTTGCGGCCGCCCACGAAAAGGGAATCATTCATCGCGATCTGAAACCGGAGAATCTTTTTGTCACGAATGACGGGCGGGTAAAGATTCTCGACTTCGGGCTGGCGAAACTGACTCAGACCGAACCCGGCGCACACGCGTCTCTCGCAACAGCGAGCCATGGCACCGAGGCGGGGACGGTGATGGGAACTGCAGGATATATGTCACCGGAGCAGGTGCGTGGTCTTACCCTGGATGCGCGCTCCGACATTTTCAGCTTTGGCGCAATTCTCTACGAGATGCTTTCCGGCAAACGCGCATTCCACGGGGACACTCCTGCGGACACGATGAGCTCGATTCTGAAGGAAGATCCTTCTGACCTGAGCGAAACCAATCGCAATGTTTCTCCGGCACTGGAGCGCATCGTGCACCACTGCCTGGAGAAGAAGCCTGAGGCTCGGTTCCATTCCGCCAGCGATATCGCGTTTGATCTCGAGCATCTATCTGGGATTTCGGGGAGTACTTCAAAGATAAAAACAGCGCCGGTCGAGATCGAGCGCCCTCGTCGTGGATTGCTGTTGCCTCTAGCAAGTGGTCTAGTGGTCGCCTTGCTGATGCTCGGACTCGGATGGTGGCTGGGCAACGCGGGCGGCAAACCGCCGCTGGCCGAATATCAGCAGATCACTTTTCGCACGGGGTCCATCGGCAACGCCAGATTTACACCCGACGGCAGCATCGTCTACAGCGCATCGTGGGAGGGCGGCGACAACCAGCTTTACATGTCAAGAACGGATGATCCCGGCTCGCGCGAACTCGGGCTGAAGGATGCGGAGCTGCTTTCGATTTCCAAGGGCGGAGAACTTGCGGTGCGCCTTAACACGACATATTACGGTGGCTACGCACGTTTCGGGACGCTCGCAAGGGTTCCACTGAGTGGAGGAACGCCGCGAGAAGTGCTGGACAACGTGCAGGACGCCGACTGGTCCGCTGACGGCGAAAGGATGGCCGTGGTTCGCTACACACCGGAAAATAACCACTGGCGTCTGGAGTATCCCATTGGCAAGGTCCTGTTCGACAGCATCAATTGGATCAGTCATCCGAAGATTTCGCCGGACGGCAAGTGGGTGGCCTTCGCCGATCATGAGAACACTGGAGGCGACGACGAGGGTTCGGTCGCCGTGATCAGTGCTGACGGTAGCGGTAATGAGAAGAAACTTTCTTCCGGCTGGGAAACGCTGGAGGGGATTCTGTGGTCTCCCGGCGGCGACGAGATATGGTTCACGTCGGCCATCGGTGGCAGTGCCACCAATCCGAGCGCCGTAACTCTTTCGGGCAACCTCAGGACGATCACAAACGTGCCCGGAGGGATGTGGCTGGAAGACATTCGGAACGGCACGGCTCTGATGGTCACACATCAGCAGCGGATTGGAATCCGTGGTATGGGGCCGGGAGGAAAAGAGGAACGTGAACTGGGTTGGTTCGGATGGTCGATCATACGCGACATCAGCCCGGACGGTCGCAAGATCGTGTTCGAAGAAGAAGGCAATGGCGGCGGGCCAAACTACACCGTGTTTGTCCGTGATACCGACGGGTCGCCTCCGGTGCGCATTGGTGAAGGACCAGGCGAGGCGATCTCGCCCGACGCGAAGTGGGTGATTACCAGGCCGGCGAAAGGCGGGCCTTTGAGCCTGGTGCCGACCGGGGCGGGCGAGACAAAACAACCCACCCACGATGCCGTCAGCTACGACTCCGTTCACTGGCTGCCCGACGGTAAGCGACTGCTCGCATCCGGCATCGAAGCTGCCCACGGTGCGCGCGATTACCTGATCGACGTGAGTAACGGCAATTCCAAGCCCGTGACTCCGGAAGGCGTCACTGGCGTGCACCTGTCGCCGGACGGGAGCAACACTGCGGTGCTCGGACCCGATGGAAAATGGGGGATTTGGCCGTTGGACGGGAGCGGCATTCATCTGGTTCCGGGCCTTGACTCCAAATACACCGTGACGGGTTGGTCGTTAGATGGGAAATCGGTATATGTGGTCTCAACCCGAGCCAGCGAGACGGTCGCGAAGGTCTATCAAGTAAATATCCTTACTGGAAAAATGGATCCGTGGAAAACCTTCGGGGCGGAAGCGGCTACTGGTGTGTTACAAGTGGGCGGGCCCCACCTTTCACGCGATAACACCGCCTACGCATACGTCTACGCGAGAGTGTTGTCCGAGGCATATGTTGTGACTGGGTTGAAGTAGGACTTTCTCTCAAATTCCAGACACGGCTGACAATCTGCTGAACGAGCCGACGACTGGGCAGGACCTTCAGCAACCAGGCTCCCAAAAGTAACCGGATGCAGCGGTTGATTAAAAATCGAAGTTTCCTCAGGGCCTAAAGTGAAATCCATCAAGTGGACAATACTGTTCGCCATTGCCGCCATACCTATCGCAGTGGCCATGGCTGTTATTTGTGACGGGCTCGTATGGGGTCAGAAACGCTGGACATTCGAAACGCCGGGCATGGCTATTGCAGTGCGAATCGTTCCGGCGGCCAACCGGGACCAATACATACTGGGGACAACCATATGTGTCGATTCGGTACTCTGGTTTGGCCTCTTATGTGGCGGGGTTGCGGCCGTTCGCGCATTTCGGCGGAAATATACTAGTGGAGGCAATTTTCAACACTGACCCCATGACGATCCGCAACACTATTTTGTGGACCTTATTTGTTATAACAGCCGCCGGATTCTCGATTTTATTGGCTTTCGCATCCGAGGGTATAGCACTTCAGCATGGTTTCATGAATGGCACCCCGGGGTTGCTCATAGCACTGCGTATGGTCCCACCGGATTCGGTCCATGCTTTTGACGTGATGGGTAAGCAAATGAACATCAGGCTTGCGGTAGATGCGCCTTGTTGGTTTCTTATTATTTGCGGAACAGCGGTACTCGTCAACTGGCGACGCCGAAGGAAAGACTAACTGGCGTAAGCAGCAGGAAAATGAGATGAGGGGAATCACGGTGTGAGAATCTTCCGCCGTAGGTATGCAAGTTGGTCCGCCTAATTTTTCCAGCAACAATGCCACCTACACATACGTCTACGCGAGAGTGTTGTCCGAGGCATATGTGGTGACTGGGTTGAAGTAGTTGCGGCAGTCATTTGAGCGCCCGAGCCCTTCCGAAAATGCCTGGCGCAATCCGGGGAAATTTTGTATATTAGAAGTAGCCACGGCGGGGTTCGATGGCGGAAGCGCTCTGCTTACCGTAGACCCCGATAGCCGGGGCTCCTTCATTAAGGCTCCGGACTTCAACCTTGGAGCTTGCCATGCAAAAAGCTGATCTGCTGCACACACCCGTAGAGCATTACGACATCAAGGCCGTCAACGTCGTTCCCATGATTGACATGATGGAGAAGACTGCGTTTCAGGCGCGTAATTTGGCCCGCGCCGCCAAAATTGTCGACGAAATGGTCGCCGATAAAGAATGTGGGATCATCCTTACTCTTGCCGGAAGCCTCATCTCTGCCGGACAGAAGGGCATCATCCTCGACATGATGCGCTCGAATATGGTGGACGCAATTGTTTCCACCGGAGCGAATATCGTTGATCAGGATTTCTTCGAGGCCCTCGGATTCCTCCACTATCAGGGGACACCGTTCAGCTCCGACAATGATCTGCGCGAGCGGCACATCGATCGCATCTACGACACATATATTAACGAGGACGAATTGCGCATCTGCGACGAGACAATTCGGCAAATCGCCGATTCAATTGAGCCTCGCGCGTACTCCAGCCGCGCATTCATTCACGAGATGGGAAAACACCTAGACAAGAATTTTCCCAAGGCAGACAGCATTGTGCTCGAAGCTTACCGGCGGGGTATTCCGATCTTTGTGCCGGCGTTCTCCGACTGCTCAGCTGGATTTGGACTGGTCTTTCACCAGGTCTCGCGGCAGCAGGCGAATCAGCCGTACGTTTCCATCGACTCAGTTGCCGACTTCCGCGAACTCACGCAGATCAAGATTGAGTCCGGAGTAACGGGACTGATCATGCTCGGCGGCGGTGTTCCCAAGAACTTCGTGCAGGACATTGTGGTCTCCGCCGAATTTCTCGGATACGAAGCCGAAATGCACCGCTACGCCGTACAGCTCACGGTAGCTGACGAACGGGATGGCGCTCTCTCGGGTTCGACACTGAAAGAGGCTAACTCCTGGGGCAAAGTCGATCTAGCGAAAGAGCAGATGGTGTTTGGTGAAGCTTCAGTCACTTTTCCCCTAGTGGCTGGATATGCCTATCACAAAGGCAGCTGGAAGAACCGCAAGGCGCGCAATTTCAGTGAGATTTTCTCAAAGCCTTCTACGTTGAAGGCTGAAGGATACGCTGAGGTCGCTGTCAGGTAAGAAGTGAGTTTTCGGGAGGGCAACTTTCAGTCGGGCCCTCCCGGCGCCTCCCAGTTTTTTCCCTTCAAGCCTCGAGCATTACTCTTCCTCAAGAAACATCAGCAGCTCATGCGGCTATTATTGTTCACCCAGCAAACAGTTCACCCGAGGGAGCACGCAACAATGGGGTTCGGTAAGTCATCTGATGGGGGAAGTGTCGCGCAAAACTTGTTTTTGTCTACTTTTCTCCTACTATCATTCTCGGCTTCCGCCCAAGTCGATGTGCTCACGCAGCACAATGACAATGGGCGCACTGGTGCGAACCTTCAAGAGACTGTTCTCACTCCCGCGAACGTTAACCGTCAGAAATTCGGGATGCTCTTCAAGCGCATTGTCGATGATCAGGTTTACACCCAACCTCTTCTAGTCACGAATGTAAGAATTGGTGGACGCTGGCACGACGTCGTGTATGTCACGACCGTGAACAATAGCGTCTACGCCTTCGACGCCAATGACGCCACCGCAGCCGCACCGCTGTGGCATGTAAACTTTGGCACCCCCGCCAACCTTCACGACGCGAACTTAGAATGTACTGACATCACCGGCAACATGGGGATCATCGGCACTCCTGTTGTAAACGAGGATAAGAACACACTTTACGTCGTAGCGCTGACAAAAGCTGGGGACAAGTTCGCGCAGCGCCTCCATGCTCTCGATTTGTCAACGGGAGCAGACTTATCTCACAGCCCGGTGGCAATCGAAGCTCCGGGATTTGATCCTCTTTTACAGAATCAGCGGCCGGCATTGTTCCTTACCGAAGAGAACGTCTATGTTGGCTACGCCTCCCACTGCGACAAGCAGCCTTACCACGGTTATCTAATGGGATATGACGCGACTTCGCTCGTGCAGATTGGAGTTCTCAATACTTCGCCCGGCGGAGAAGGCGCGAGCATCTGGCAGTCTGGACAGGCGCCTGCAGTCGATGAGCAGGGCAATATCTATTTCATAACTGGCAACGGCAGTTGGAACGGAGTGACGCAATTCAGCGAGAGCTTCGTCAAACTCGATCGGCATATGAAACTGGTGGATTGGTTTACGCCAAGCAACCATCTTCACCTCGATGCGGTTGACAATGACCTTAACTCGGGAGGACCGCTGTTAGTACCCGGCAAGAACCTGGTGCTGGGAGGCGGGAAGGAGGGCGTGCTTTATCTTATTAATAGAGATCACTTCGGCCATCTGGGCGACAAAAATGCCGCGCAGCATCTTCGGGTGACAAGATCGCACATACACAATCTCGTCTATTGGAAGAGTGCCAAAAGTGGTGAACTACTTTACCTCTGGGGTCAGAAAGATAAGGCCCGGGCGTACAAGTTCAACGGTAACAAGTTCGAGAAGAAACCGTTCATGACTCGGCGGGAGAAAACTCATGGACATCCGGGCGGGATGCTTTCGATATCTGCAAACGGCGACCGTGACGGTATCCTTTGGGCTGCCATTCATGCATCCGGCGATTCATGGCATGAAACCAGGCCTGGCATTCTGCATGCCTTCGATGCAGACAATATCCGGCACGAGCTTTGGAATTCGCTAGAGAATCCGGAGAGAGATAATTGCAACAATTACTCGAAAGTGGCACCTCCAACGGTGGCGAATGGAAAGGTGTATCTCTCCAGCTTCGGCACCGAAAACGCTGGCACCGGACAGATCTGCGTCTATGGGCTCCTACCGGAAGGCGCACCGCCCGCTGCACCGACGACGAGTACACCGTATTAGCGGTGAACGGGAATGGGGAGAGCGTACGGTCTTCACCGGTCAGCGTCACCGTGGAAGAGCGGCTCTTTAGACCCGCGTACCAGCGCGAGTGAGATTTCACGCGGCTATAGGCCGCTCTTCCCCACTGTCGAGCTCGTATTTCGCTGAACCCGGCGTTTCGGCCGAACTTGTTTTCATTGCACCGTTATTACCACCGACGTGCTCGTTCGACCATATTGGTTCGTGGCATAGAGTATGTAGGTTGTCGTCTGGGTCGGAGCCACCGTCGTGGAATTTCCTCTTACCGCCCCCACCTGCGGAGATATGACGTAGTACGAAGCGCCTGAGGCTTGCCAGTTTAGCGTCACCTGAGTGCCGGCACTCACTGTGGTTGAGCTGGCAGTAAAACTCGCGATCGCAGGGGCCGATCCTTGAGGAATGCTCGTTGACGTGTAGACCGGGGTCATCTGGACGACTTCGAATGCCGAGGCGGGCACCTGCGACAGATTGTGCAGGTCACTGTTGTCCCAGCGATCGTCCGGAGCGCCGCTGAGGTACATGGCGCTGCCGTTGTCGGCCATAATCATGCCGTAGTGTTTGAGCGCCGTGAGAATAACCTGAACATTCGCGGAGAATTGAGAAATGTCATAACTGGCCTTCAGGCGCAAGCGCATTCCCATGGGCGGAGCAGATTGAGCCGTGGAATTCGACGCCCAGTGAGATGCCGGAGGCACAACCGCCGCGCGGCTTTGTGGCAGGGTGAAGCGAACGGCGTGCTGAATGCTTCCGCTGGCAACTTCGTCGTAGCGAATTAAGCCGGGAAAAATCGGAAGTCCCGCAGCATCCGCCGAAGTCCACGTCCATGGGCGCTGTTCGCCATTTTGAAGGTCCCAAACCGCGGCCGAATCCGCGTTCCATGTTCCATCGCTATTGGGAACGGAGCTGTAAAGCTCATAGAGGAAGCGGTTGTTGTTGTCCAGCACTAGAACATGGCGGTCGCCGGTTCCGGGATTTGGATAGCCTTCGATCGCGGCGTTCGCCGGAATCGGCATGGGGCCAGGATCGCTCTCATCTCCATAAGCCGTGAAGTTAATGTTGACCAGAGCTTGTGATCCCGTCACGACGGTGTACGGAATTCCGATGCTGGATCCGGAATATAATCCCGCGCCGAAGTCGGGGTGCAGTCCGACGCTACTGCCGATGAAGTTGATGATCGCGCCGGAATTCGGATCGACTGGAGACGTGGAGATATCTTGATTCCACAGGTCGGTAGATGGAAATGGACGAAAGCCATTCAGGCTTGCTCCCTGCCCCGGCGACATAACATTGCAAGCGCTGGTTTGGCCGCCGGTGCCCGTTCCTCCTCCGCCACCACCCGTGCCAGATCCTCCGGTTCCACTCCCATTGGACGCACTGGAATTTGTGGCCGATCCGCTGGATGGATTCAGTGAACCGCCTCCGCAACCTGCCAACAGCGCAATGAGGACCGTGATCAATACACCCGCAGCTGCGTTGTGAGTTAGTCTCAAGGAAACCTCTGGACTATTGTCGAGTGTGGCCCTCTATCCTCCAATTCCGAATCGGGACCTCTTGTCGAGGATTCCGTACATGTACGTGCGGGTGGCAGGTCGATTCGAACCGCTCCGACGGCATGGAACACTGATAAGAGCGCCTGCAAAGCCATGCAGGGCATTGATGTACCCTAAAATTGAAGAACTTGAGTAATAGATCCAGCAGAATGTTTGGCAAACCGAAAATGCAATGTCCACAATGCCACTGTGGGCTCACGTTTCGCGAGATTGCGGAGCATCGTTGCCCGTGCTGCAAGACCCGAATATACCTTTCGGATCGAAAATGGGGATGGTTGCGCGGATTTAGCAGCCTCGGGCTTGCAATTCTGCTGACTTGCCCTTTGTTTCCGCGGCAAGTAGATCTCGGCGATTATTTTCTCTGGCTGGGGGTACTATTGGTTGCATTTCTCGCAGTGCTCATCGGCTCAATGTTCTTATTGACTCCTGATGTGGATCTAGTTCCGCCACGAGGCCCGATACGACTCGACATATGAAAGTGGTTCGTGTGGGTTGCTAGCCCTCGATAAATGATCTCGACGTAACTGGTTACCATTGGGGAGCAAAACTCATATTCTCCGTTGCGCACGTGGTACACTGTAGTCACGCTTAATACCACGGTTGCGTGGTGTGGTTGCTCCGGTTGAATGTTCGATCCGAGATTTCCCACCTTCCTTCCACTCCGTAAGTTTTCGGCGTAAATAACTGGCAAAGCTAGTTGCCGTGCTCGCCGAGAACCTCGTGTGTGCCCCGCCGTCGCTCCCGCCAGACAGAAAGTAAGAGAAAACAATACAGATGCAGAATTTTTCAGAACTTACGATTTCCGCCTACACCAAACAGCGGCTATCGTTATCCAATTTTTCAATCCCAACCCCGGTTCAGGCCGCGACTATTCCAGAGGCCCTTTCGGGCAAAGATGTGCTCGCCACAGCTCAGACCGGTACCGGCAAGACGCTGGCGTTCCTTATCCCGATCATGGAGCAGCTGCTCCAAAAGACCGCGCCGGGAATAACCGCCCTCGTGCTCGCTCCCACCCGCGAACTGGCTATGCAGATCGTGGATCAATACAACGCATTGCGTGGAGAGAAACTAACGCCTGCGGCCCTCGTCGTCGGCGGCTTGTCCGAAGGACAACAACTCACTTCCTTGCGCAAAGGAGCACGCCTGGTCGTTGCTACTCCAGGACGCCTGGAAGATTTCCTCGACCGCAGACTAGTCAATTTTCGCGATTTGCGGATACTAGTCCTCGATGAAGCAGACCGCATGTTGGACATGGGCTTTCTGCCAGCAATTCGCAGAATCGCCGCGATACTTCCAAAGCAACGCCAGACGATGTGCTTTTCGGCTACGCTTGAAGCCTCGGTCGTTCACCTGGTCAACGACTACATGACGAACCCAGTGCGGATCGCATTCGGTTCGACCCTGAAACCTTCCGAAAACGTGCGAATACAAGCCTTCGAGGTCGCTGCCGATGGCAAACAGGAAATGTTGCATCGGTTGCTGGCCAAAGAGACTGGGCGCTGCTTAGTCTTCGCTCGCACCAAGCGCGGGACCGAACGGCTTACCAAGAATTTAAACCGCGAAGGCTTTGCAGCTGCGATGATCCACGGGGATCGCTCGCAATCGCAGCGAACCGCGGCCCTCGCTGGATTTCAACAAGGACGCTACCGCATTCTGGTCGCCACCGATCTAGCTTCGCGGGGCATTCACGTGCAGGACATAGCCCATGTGATCAATTACGATCTGCCGGAAGTGGCGGAAAACTTTATCCATCGCGTGGGCCGCACTGGACGCGCCGGTGAACACGGCGTCGCTTCAACCCTGTTCGCTCGCGAACAACGCACCGAGCTCTACAACTTGGAGCGAACTCTTGGCATTCGTATGGAAAGGATGTCGTCGGAAATGAATCCATCCGAAGTGGCTGACTATGAGCAGCGGATGAAACAAGACAGAAGTATCTCGTTGGCTCGCGGAAAAATGATCCGGCTGCCAGGAGAATTTTTGCAGGCGCAAATGTAATTGGCGCTGCCTAAACGCCAACAGTGGGTTCCACAGTTATCCAACCTGGGAACCACCTCCGCAGTTCTTACGGTGCCGGCGATTAAATTTGCCGGCGCTTTTGTTTTCTGGGAATTACTTTTTCACCGAGGATCGCGGAACTGCTGGAGCCTTCCCACTGGAGTGCTCCGCGGGCAACAACTCGTAAGTCAAATCCACATCGGCGTGTGCATTAATCGTGCCAGCCGAAATTGGGGAGAGATTAGTTGACTGGAGCTTCTCAAAGCTCACTTCGCGAGGCGGAGAAACAATCACAGGCTGGCCTTCCTCGACCATCAACAATCTGCCGAGCTTTAGATTCAGCGCAGCTGCCAGCGCCTTAGCCCCGCTCTGCGCCTGGTTGGCAGCCCCAGCTAAAGCTTGCGCCCTCACCGCAGTCTCATTGCGAAGCGTGAAGGTGAGGCGGTTAATGCTATTTGCCCCAGATTTTATCGCGATATCAATGACAGTCTGCAGGCTCGAGATGTCGTTTAAAAGCAGACGAACGGTATTGCTAGCTGTGTAGCCGGCAATTTTTGGTGCGCCCTCTTTAGGATATTCGTAATTCGGATTCACAGAAAAATTGACGCCGCTGACGCTGGCATTGGGGAATGCGGCGCTTAGCTGTTCAATAAGAGATTTGGATTGGTTCGCATTCTGGTCGGTTGCGGCTTTAGCGGTCGGACCCTGCGTAACAACGCCGATATCGAATTCAACTTGGTCCGGTTCCACCGACAGAGTCGACTCCCCATGCACCCGAACCGTGGCAGGGGCGCTCCGCTGCGTCGTCTCCTGTGCTTGCATGGCCGCTCCGCAAGCCAGAGCGGCGACAACGAATCGCAGCAGCATGCCCCGTGGCCAGATCGGTAGCCGACACATGTGAAATAGTATAGGCGAGAATGATAGTTGGAAATTTTCACTCCACAACTTGCCTAGTTTCCTATCCCGATGAGGTAGGATGAGAACCCTCTCCCGCCGCCGCTTTCTGTCGTTTGCGGCCGCCCTCCCAGCGTTGTCGAGTTTAGGAAAGCTAATTTCCGATTCGGACGATGCCTTTTTGGAGGACTTATCCGCACGCGCATTTAAGTTTTTCTGGGAGCACGGCGATCCGCATACTGGCTTGGTGCTGGATCGCGCACGAACCGACGGAACTAGCATCCAGGGACGAAGTCTGGAAGTCGCCAGCACGGGCGTCACCGGTTTTGCTCTAACTGCTTTGTGTATTGCCTCCGAAAGGCGATGGATGGATCCAAATCAGCTTCTGGAGCGGGTACGCGCCACACTCCGCCATTTCGCGTACGAGCAGGATCACGTCCGCGGCTGGTACTACCATTTCGTGAACCTTAAAAGTGGCGACCGTGCATGGAAATCCGAACTCTCCACTATTGATACAGCGCTGCTGCTGGCTGGTGTCCTTACTGCGCAGCAATATTATGGAAATGATGCTGAAATTTTTAATCTTGCCTCCGAGATTTACGAAAGGGTCGATTTTCGCTGGATGCTCGACCCGCGAACGGAGCTGCTATACATGGGCTGGCATCCCGAGACCGGTTTGCTAAGGGCGGAGTGGTCAGCGTACGACGAGCAGGCGGTTTTATACATATTGGGCATTGGCTCGCCCACTTATCCACTTCCCGCCAGGACCTGGTATCGTTTCGACCGCCCAGTCATCGAAGAGTTCGGATACAGGGTTGTCGGTCGGGGACCTTTGTTCACCCACCAATACTCTCAAGCGTGGCTGTATCTGAAGGATCGTCGCGATGGGCCACCGTTCGAGATTGACTACTTTCAAAATTCGGTAGCCGCGACCTATGCGCACCGCGCCTACTGCCTTAGCCTTCGTGGGATCTATCCGAACTACTCCGAATTTCTGTGGGGCATCAGCGCTTCCGATAGCGATATAGGTTACGTTGTGTGGGGTGAACCACTATCGAGGCGTGAGCTGGATGGGACCGTCGTTCCGTGCGCATCCGCCGGATCGCTTATGTTCGCCCCCGGAATCTGCCTGCCCGCTCTTCGCTATATGTACGAGCAGTTCGCCGAACATATTTACGGACGCTATGGATTTGCGGATTCTTTCAATCCGCAAACGCTTTGGGTCGACCCAGATGTCGTCGGCATCGACGTAGGCATCACGCTGTTAAGTGCGGAAAACCTGCGTTCTGGAAATGTCTGGTGCTGGTTCAACCGCTCGCCCGATATCCAGCGCGCAACTGCCCAATTGTTTCAACCTTACTGAGCTTTGTTTTGTCGTGTTGAGCGACGGCCATATTTTTCTAAGTCACGAAAGTGCCTGGCCCGACCGAGCCAGACAACCCAAAGAATGATTCTGCCATCTGTGTAGTCCGCTTACCTATCGAGGTCTCCGATGATTTCCCCGTGTCGAAACTTTTCGCGCACAGTAGTCCTTGCGTTCTTTTTTTGTTTTCTAACAATTTCAGTAGCGTTTGGCCAGTACGGCGCCAGCTTACAGGGAACGGTTGAAGACAAATCCGGCGCCACGGTTTCCGGCGCCAAGGTGACTGCCACCAACCAGGCAACTGGCGTAAGCCGCGACACCGTCACCTCTGATGCTGGTTTCTACCGCATCCCCGGTCTCACTCCTGGCGCTTACACAGTGGATGTGGAAGCGACTAGTTTCAAAAAATCGAGCACTCCGGACGTACAGGTCGCCGCCGAAACCACCAAGGGACTCGATATCGCGCTGGAACCTGGGCCCGCAACAGAAAGTGTCACGGTATCCGGGACGACCGCCGATCTTCAAACCGAGAACGCCAGCATCACCGGAACCATAACAGCGCAACAAATTGTTAATCTCCCGGAGTACGGCCGCGATCCCTACGAGCTTATTAAACTTAGTCCCGGCGTCTTTGCGGATTCGGCTCGCCAGGGAAATGGAAATGCGCTGGCCATCCCACAACAAGTCGGCCCAGGCGGCTCAAATAGTCAGATATTCCAGACAGAGAATGAGGTACAAGCCATCGCCGACGGACAGCGTGTTTCGGCTAACAATTTCATTCTGGATGGCGTTAGCGTCAATAGCCTCGAGTGGGGCGGCGCTGCTGTTGTTACACCGAACCAGGAATCGGTTAACGAAGTATCCGTATCCTCCAGCAGCTACTCCGCCCAGGACGGCCGTAACTCTGGCGCGCAGGTCAAAGTAATTTCCAGGAGCGGGACGAACGCATGGCACGGGAGCGCCTTCGTAAAATTTAACGATGCGGGCCTAAATGCCTTTAATAAATTCTACGGACCCACCAACGTGCCCATCTCTCAAATTACCTGTGAAACTGGCACGCCGAGCCAGTTCATGATTTACGCCAGCCACTGTCCAACGCGCGTGGACCAAAGATATAACGACTACGCCGGCAGTTTTGGCGGCGCAATTCTGAAGAACAAATTGTTTTTCTTCTTTTCCTACGAAGGAATTCGGCTCAAGGATACTACGACCATCCGATCGCAGACCTTGGAAACGCCTCAATTCGAACAGTACGTCGTGGCGAACAATCCTGGCAGCATAGCTGCGAAGCTTTTCAGCACTCCAGGAATCACCCCTCGCATTTCCAGCGTGGTGTCCGAGACTGACTGCTGCTCCCTTATTCCAGGTTATGGGATTGGAAGATGGTATTCCCCGGGGACAGCGATCGGGCAAGCGGTCGGTAACGGTCCAGACGGAATCCCCGACTGGGGCGTTTTCGACCTAACGGTCCCGAATTCGAGTAGCGGCAATCAGTACAACGGACGCGTCGACTATACGCAGGGTAACAACCAATTTTTTGTCAGCACATACATTGTCCGGCTCAACAACGTCAACGGGGGCCAAAGACCGATACAAGATCTAACCTTAACACCCGACAACTACGCCGCCACTATCGGATGGACTCGGACCATCAGCACGACCATGCTTAACGAGTTCCGCGCTAACTTTACGCGCTTTAGCTTTGATCAGCGGCAGCCGGTCGGACTCACCAACTTTGGCATTCCTCAGTACGAGCTATTTGATTTCGATGTTAGTGCGGGTGGCCCCGTGGGCTTTGGTGAAAACGACAACCTGATAGGCATTCCTCAAAGTTCTACTACTCCGGGATCGCTGGCCCAGAACACTTACGGACTGGCCGAAACTCTTAGTTGGATTCATAACCGTCACGCTTTTAAGTTCGGGGTCGAGGCTCGGCGGGAGCAAAACAACAACGATCAGCCCGGCAATGAGCGTCCACAATACAAATTCCGTGGATTGTTGAATCTGGCGAACGATGCTTGCTGCTTTGCTTATCAGGTCGGAGTAGATCCGCAGGGTGGCCAACTCAACGGACAGCGCTACTTCCGCACCGGTGATTATGCTCTTTTCGCCCAAGACGATTGGAAAGTAACACCTACACTGACTTTGAACCTCGGCTTGCGCTGGGAATACTTTACCCCGCTGACGGAAGCCAACAATACGATGAGCAACTACGTCTTCGGCTCGGAGGGCGTCATCAATGGATTTGTGTGCGGCCCGGTCGCACCTCTGGTACCTTGCAAAAACGGCGACCAACTCTACTCATCGGATTGGAACAATTTTGGACCGCGCGTGGGATTTGCGTGGAATCCTACGGCCTACTCGGGCAAGGTTGTTTTCCGGGGCGGATTTGGCATCCTATTTAACAGAAATGCCGATGTAATTTTTGACAATATTCGGCAGAACACACCCTTTTCGGCTTTGGCGGCTATCTGTCCCCCGAACTGCTACTTTGACCCGGGCCCGATCGTGGGACCTCCGCCGGGATCTAACATCCTTTACAGCCTCGGCGCCAATACCCAAGCAAACAGCTTTCCCGTGAATCCGGCTTTTGCGTTTGGAGTGGCCCCGGACGGCGCTCTGTGCGGCAATACTGCATGCACAACGACTAATCCAGTCCAGATCTATGGTGCGCTACCTAACGAGCCAAATCCGTATGTCTACATTTATTCGCTTCAGACCGAGATTCAACCAGCGAAAGATGTAGTGGTCACCCTCGGATACCAAGGGAGCAGGAGCCGAAAGCTGGTGCGGACCATCGACATGAACCGCTTTACGCCGGGAGATACGTTTGACGGCACCCAGGACAAAATCCAGCATGATGGTTCAAATGGGCAGATGTGCGGCCCCTCGAATCCTACGTGCTCTGCTGTGCGCCTTACCGGAAATCCTCGATTCAGTCAGGTCTACCTACCATTACCCGACGTCAATGCAAGTTACGACGCCCTCGTTGTCAGCGCAAGCCGCCGGTTCAGCCATGGTTTTCAGATCGATGCCAACTACACTTGGAGCCACGCTATTGACACCGCATCCTTCGAGGTTGGCTACCAGCAAACCGATCCTAGCAACCAAGCGATCGACAAAGGCAATTCAGATTTCGACATCCGCAACAACTTTGTCATGGACGCTCTATGGGAACTGCCTATATTCCGCGGCCGCCATGATTTTGTCGGAACCATGCTCGGTGGTTGGACCATCACCGGCATTTTGAGCAAGCACTCAGGGTTCTCTTTCCCCGCGTTGATCGGCAGTTGCAACACCAACGCAGATCGGAATGGGGACGGCTATTGTCCTGACTTGCCCGCCGCTTATTTCGGCGGCGCGATCAACAGTCCCAGCAAAAAACAGTGGATCAACGGAATCTTCCCCAATCCCAAAGCGGAGTTTGACACCACTACCCTGGGGCCCGGCTGCCGCTGCCGGAATATTTTCCAGGGACCCGGCTACACATCCGTCGACTTTACCTTTGGCAAGGAGTTTGTGCTGCCGCAGGCAAAGTTCATCGGCGAGGGAGCCAAGCTCGCAATTCGCGCCAACATGTTTAACGCTTTCAACATCCTGAATCTCACGCCGCTCATCCCGGCAACCGCGCCTACGGACATCATAAACACCGGAAGCTTCGGCCGCCCGTCCGACGGCCTCGCTGGGCGAGTTATCGAGTTGCAAGCGAGGTTCAGCTTCTAGAAGGCACAGAGTCTCAATTGTAAAGACCGGCGTTCAGGCAGGACGGAGGGTTTGGTAGCGCTAACGGGAATCGAACCCGTGTTTGAAGATTGAGAATCTTCCGTCCTGACCCCTAGACGATAGCGCCGTGTCTCGGCACCGAAATTATAGCAAAGCAAAGAAACGCTCACGCTTCGTTGATCCGCTATTCCAACGGGACGCTCTTGGTTCTTTCCATTCACAGTCGTTTCAGCTGTGGATCCGAGACTCAGCGATTGATTTTTGGAGCCGCCCAACTAAGATTCAGGATAAGATGTTCAAACCTGCACCAGACGCCGATTGTGACCGATACCCAACGTAGTCGACTCTTCGACGTCCCACACCATGCTTAGGATGTACGAATTGCATAAGGCTGAGCTATCACGATGTGCGGAATCAGCGGCTTGATGAATTGCGGAGACCGGGAAGCCCTGAATCGGATGACGATGATTCAGGCTCATCGCGGTCCCGACGATTTCGGAATATGGGATAAGCGCCTCGCTGACGGCTCATATATCGGATTGGGTAGCCGACGCCTTGCCATTCTCGATTTGTCAGCCAGCGGCCACATGCCGATGTGCAACGATGATCGCAGCATCTGGATTACATACAACGGCGAGATCTATAACTTCGCAGAGTTGCGACAGGAACTTGAAAGCAAGGGACCGCAATTTGCCTCAAACACCGACACGGAAGTGGTCCTGCGGCTTTACGAAGAAGAGGGACCAGACTGCGTCAAGCGATTCAACGGAATGTTTGCATTCGCAATTTGCGATCTTCGTTCGGGCACGCCAACACTTTTTTTGGCACGCGACCATTTCGGCGTAAAACCCTTTTACTACTCGCTTCAGGGACGAAGATTTGCGTTCGCTTCCGAGATTAAGGCATTGCTGCAAGTTCCCGGCATTGAAGCCGAGATTGATCACGAAGCTCTACATCAGTATTTAACCTTCTTGTGGGTCCCAGATCCGAACACAATGTTCCGCGGAATTCATAAGCTGCCCGCCGGACACTCAGCGATATTTCGCAACGGCGACTTGATAATTTCCAAGTACTGGGATCTTACGTTTCCCCGCGCTGATCATCAGTATTCCCGCTCAGAGCCCGATATCGTCGATGAAGTTCGAGAAAGATTTCGTCTTTCGGTCAAGGCACAAATGATCAGCGATGTGCCTGTCGGTGCATTTCTTAGCGCCGGACTGGATTCGTCAAGCATTGTCGCGATGATGGCCGAGAATAGCCAGCAGCCCGTTCGCACGTATACCGTAACTTTTCCAGAGAAATATCGAGTAGGCGAAAACGCACTCGATGACCCGGCCGTCGCGACTCGCACAGCTGCTCGATTGGGAGTCCAAAATCATCGCATTGTGGTTGAGCCCGACGTCGCGGACTTGTTGCCGCGCCTGATCTGGCATATGGACGAGCCGACCGCCGACCCAGCTATTATCGCTGCCCACCTGGTATGCCGTGAAGCACGAGAGAATGCCACAGTGTTGCTGTCCGGAGTGGGCGGTGACGAACTGTTTGCCGGATATCGCAAGCATTCGGCGCACTACTGGGGAGAGACTTATCGTGAAGTACCTGCAGCGTTGCGGAACGTGTTTGAATGGGGCATAAACCGTTTGCCTTCTCGACGCGGCTCCTCGCTGAAGGGGGCGGTGCGCATGGCTAGAAAGATGGCCCGCAGCGGCTCTTTGTCAGCGATTGATCGATTTATCATGAACTGCACTTATTTGGACGCCGCGCAGAAAAATGAACTTTACTCCCCGGCGCCGCTCGCTGCGTTGTCGAACGTCCGATGCCTCAGAATCGCATCGAGCGGCCTTCGAGGGCGTACGAGAATCCGACTTCTTGAACCAAATGCTGTATGTCGACAGCAAGATATTTATGGCCAGCCTCAACCTGACCTACAACGACAAAATGAGCATGGCATCCTCGGTCGAAGTTCGAGTTCCCTTCCTCGCTCGCGAGTTGGCGGAATTCGTCGCATGGAATGTGCCGCCTGACCTGAAACTCAAAAGAGGTTTACGGCCCAAAACGAAGTACATCTTCCGTGAGGCGATGAAAGGGATCCTCCCCGAAGAGGTACTGCGGCAGCCCAAAGCCGGATTCGGCGCACCTGCGGATTATTGGTTAGCGAACGATTTGAAGGAAATGGTTGACGATCTGCTTTCTGAAACACGAGTCCGGCAGCGCGGACTTTTCCGCCCCGAAGTTGTTAGCAAGTTTGTCGAGGAACAGCGGCGAGGAAGTCAGGATTGGTCGATGCAGGTTTGGCAGTTTCTTACACTTGAACTGTGGATGCAGACATTTCTTGATGGCGCGGTAAAGCAGATTGAGTCGTTCGTGCCGGTTCCTCAGGTTGCCACCGCGTGAAACAGGTCCTCCAGCGGGCGGATAACGGCGAAATCTCCATAGCCGAGGTTCCCGATCCAAAACTTCTTCCGGGATGCGTTCTTGTGCGCGTTGCAGCTTCGCTGGTCTCTGCGGGGACAGAACGCGCTTCCGCCGAATTCGCCAAAAAGAATCTTTTCCAAAAGGCAACGTCGCGTCCCGACCTGGTGCGAGAAGTTATCAGTAAGGTCCGACGCGATGGAATATTTTCCGCTGTGACCGCTGTTCGATCCCGACTCGATGTTCCGACTGCGCTCGGTTATAGCAGCGCCGGAACGGTCATCGCAGTGGCGCCGGATGTCGTTGACATTAGCGTTGGCGACCGCGTCGCCTGCGCGGGCGCGGGATATGCAGTACATGCGGAATTCGCCTGCGTGCCGCGATTGCTGGTTGCCAGAATATCTTCAGTCTCCACGACTTTCGAGGAGGCTGCGTTCACCACAGTCGGCACGGTTGCGCTTCATGGAATCAGGACGGCTGACGTTCGGCTCGGTGACACGGTCGCGGTGATTGGACTGGGACTTCTGGGACAATTGACCATCCAACTGCTAAAGGCCGCTGGCTGCACCGTGTTAGGAATGGATATCCTTCCCCAGCGCAGTGAACTTGCCTTGCAGGTTGGGGCCTATGATTCGTCGGATTCTGCTTCTGATTTCGCAAGCCTATGTTCCGAAAAAACTCACGGCAATGGAGTGGACGCAGTTCTGATCACCGCTGAAACGCCAACGAGCGGTCCGGTGAATCTTGCAGGAGAAATAGCGCGCGATCGCGGCGTGGTTGTCCCAATCGGCACGGTTGGCATGGATATTGAGCGGAAACTGTATTACGAGAAGGAGCTAGATTTCCGGATTTCGCGTTCCTACGGACCCGGTCGCTATGACTCGGCTTACGAACAAAAGGGACGCGACTATCCGATCGGTTACGTCCGTTGGACGGAGACACGCAACATGGAAGCCTTTTTGCGCCTTCTGGCGGAACTCAAGCTTGACTTGAAGTCGCTTATCACTCATCGATTCCCGATCCACCAAGCGCAAAACGCCTACCGTCTTATTTCGGGCCCAGAAGCAAGTTCAGCTCTTGGAGTTTTGATAACTTACGATGATGTGGCGGAACCAGCTCAAAAGCTTGAACTGGTCCCGCGGGAAATATCCGTTTCCCCTACGCCCGAGAAATCGGTAAACATCGGACTCCTGGGCGCGGGCACTTTTGCAACTGGAACCTTACTGCCCGCCATTAAAAGGGTCGAAGCAACGACCTTGGTGGGAGTCTGTGCTGCCAATGGTTCGCACTCCCGGCACGCCGCTAACAAATTCGGCTTCGACTATTGCGCGACGAATGACGATCAAATCATTGATGACGCCAACATCAACACAATTGTGATCGCCACGCGGCACGATCTCCACGCTTCGCAAGTAATAGCTTCCATCAATTCTGGCAAGAACGTTTTTTGTGAGAAGCCGCTGTGTCTGAATGAAGAAGAACTTTTTGGGATCGTTCGAGCGTATGTTGCCTCACCTAAAAGACGATTGCTGATGGTTGGGTTCAACCGCCGATTTGCTCCAATGGCCTTGCACATGAAATCTTTCGTAGACGAAATTCGCGAACCACTGTCACTTCACTACCGCATTAATGCGGGACACATCCGGCGCGATCATTGGGTAAATGATCCACAACTAGGAGGGGGAAGAATAATCAGCGAAGTGTGTCACTTCATCGATTTCCTTGCCTTTCTTGCCGGGTCTGCGCCGATTGAGGTGTCTACGCGCTCTCTGCCCAATATTGGAGAATACTCCGATGACAATGTCATGATTTCGCTCCAGTTTGCGAATGGCTCACAGGGGACCATCGATTACCTCGCAAATGGTGATCGCACATACTCAAAAGAAAGAGTGGAGGTCTTCGGAGGGAAATCAACCGCTGTGCTCGAAGACTTTCGCTTTCTGGAACTGGTGCAACACGGTAAAAAGCAGGTCATCCGATCACGTTTTCGCCAAGACAAAGGGCATCTTGGGGAATGGCGGGCTTTCGTGAATGCGATCCGCTCGGGCGGGAACTCGCCGATCGCATTCGAGGAAGTCATTGCGACGACCCTTGCGACTTTTGCAGCCGTTTCGTCGCGATCAGTAGGTAAGGCCGTTTCCATTGACTCCAACGCATTTGTGGCGGCTGCGGCTGGTCCACACCGTTCTGAATCATGATGTGATCATGTATTCTGGCCGTTTTCCATTGATCTCCGGTTCCATCTGATCTCCTTATGCTGATCCCTTAATGTTGATCTTGGGCTTGAACATGTTTCACGCGGACGCCTCTGCCGCCATTGTGCAGGATGGCGAAGTCGTGTTTGCAATAGCCGAGGAGCGGCTGAACCGCGTGAAGCATTTTGGTGGTTTTCCCGCGCTGGCGATAGAAGCTTGCTTGCAGGCCGTCGGGGCCACTATCGCCGATATTGATCACGTTGCGGTCGGCCAGGACAAAGACGCCAATCTGACCAAAAAACTCGCGTACACCGCTGCAAATCCAGACAAGATCGCGAACTTGATCCGCCTCCGCCAACGCAAGCAGCGCACCCGGGATGTGCGTTCATTAATAGCCAAAGCCTTCGACATAGATCCTAAGACAATGCGGTTTCGGGAGCATTATCTTGAGCACCATATCGCGCACATTGCCAGTGCCTATTACTGCTCTCCTTGGGAGAAAGCAGCGGGATTCAGTTACGACGGTTCGGGTGATTTTGTATCGACGATGATGGCACGCTGCTCAGGAAACGAGATCGAAATTCTTAAACGCGTGTTTCTGCCGCATTCGCTTGGAACTTTCTACACAATGATTTGCGACTTCATCGGCTACAGCAAGTACGGGGACGAGGGCAAAGTTATGGGCCTCGCCCCTTATGGCAAGGCGACGTACCGTGAGCTTGTCACCAAAATGGTGCATTTGACAAGTAACGGCTTCCAACTGGATTTGAAATATTTTCAACCGTTGGGGAGTAATCAAGGAATGGAGATTCGCGAAGATGGCACGGTCTGCCTATCGCGTCATTATTCGAACCAAATGGTGAAGCTTCTCGGCGAGCCTCGTCAGCCCGGAACCGAAATCTCGCAACGCGACATGGACTTGGCGTTTGCGATGCAGCGTTGGTTCGAAGAAGTGTGTTTCCACCTGCTCAATGAATTGCATGGACGCGTAGCGGTCGACGATCTCGTTATGGCGGGAGGCTGCGCGCTGAACAGCGTGGCTAACGGCAAACTGTTTTCCAACACTCCGTTCAAGCGGACATGGATTCAGCCAGCCGCCGGCGACGAAGGTCTGGCGATCGGCGCAGCGCTCCACACATACAATTCGGTGCTGAAGTATCCGCGTAAATATTCGATGAAGCATTCATATCTGGGCCCTGAATTTTCGGACGCTCAGATCGAAGCCGCTCTCGACAAAGCGGGCCTTCCGTATCGCAAGATGCAACGCGAGCCTCTGCTTGAGTCGGTTGCTGAACAAATCAAAATTGGAAATATTGTCGGATGGTTCCAGGGTCGAATGGAGTGGGGACCGCGAGCTTTGGGAAATCGTTCCATCCTCGCGCATCCTGGGCTGCCCAACATGAAGGATGTGCTCAACGCGCGGATTAAGCACCGGGAATGGTTTCGGCCCTTTGCGCCATCCATTCTGGTCGAAAGGCAGAGCGAATATTTCGACCATGACCATCCCTCGCCATTTATGCTGCACGTTTACACCATCCGCACAGAGAAGCGCACGGAACTCTGCGCGGTAAATCATGTGGACAATACGGGAAGACTCCAAACCGTGAGTCGCGATGAGAATCCGCTTTACTACGATTTGATTCGCACCTTTGGGCGCATCACCGGAACCCCAGTTCTCCTAAATACCAGCTTCAACGAGAATGAACCGATAGTCTGCAAGCCCGAAGAGGCTATCGACTGCTTCAAAAGAACCCGAATGGACGTTCTGGCAATCGGGCCGTATCTTGTCTCCAAGGAGAACAACCATGCCACTGGGGTCGATATGTAAAGATGCCGGATGAAAAACGGCTTCGCTTTGTCTTATTCCGCAAAATCCGCTTGGAGCCTTTCTCCAGTTGCCAGCTCTCCCGGTCTGCGAGTTCTTCTTTGGTCAGATAGGTTTCTCTACGCATCCCGAGATTATGACCTGCTGCGAGCCGAGATCGGTGAGGGTCCGATCGAATGGAGACATGTTGCTCGACACAACCCGCAGTGGTGGAGAAATGCGTCTTCGTCGATACCCCTTACTTCCCGCCTTTTTCGTGACGGCTTTCATGCACTCGCGAAATTATCTTCGGGAGATCTAGTAGGAGCCGTTCCGGGAGCCATCGTTACTTTGAATCCGGACGAGAAGGTATTTCGAATCTCCCACAGAATTCTCCGAGGCACTCGTCCTTTGCACATTGCCGCCACGCCCGCCGGCCATCTCTATTGGGGAGAATACTTCGATAACCCCGGCCGAGATGAAGTGAAGATTTACGCCTCAACCGACCGCGGTGATACGTGGAAGGTCGCATACACGTTCCCCAAGGGGACGATTCGGCATATTCACAATATTGTTCATGACCCCTGGCAGCACTGCTTGTGGATTTTCACAGGAGATAAGGGCTCCGAGTGCAGAATCCTGCGCGGATCTCTCGACCTTAACAACGTCGAGACAGTATTGTCAGGAAACCAGCAGGTCCGAGCAGTAGCGGCGGTGCCCGCCGAAGATGGCCTTTATTTCTCCACAGATACTCCGATCGAGAAAAACTTCATTTATCGCTTGGATCGTGACAGCAACCTTTGCCAACTTGCGGAGTTGAGCAGCTCATCCATTTACGGATGTCGCGCGGGAAGCGCGACCTTTTTTTCAACCATGGTAGAACCAAGCCAGGTCAATTTGGATACCGCCGCAAGTGTTTATGGCAGCCTCGATCAAAGGCGCTGGCTGCGTAAACTCGCATGGAAGAAGGATCGATGGCCGATCCGCTTCTTCCAATATGGAAACGCGATTCTGCCAGACGGAGAAAATACCACCGAGTTTCTCGCGGTCACAACCATTGCAGTGCATCCTGGCGATTTGGAGACTTCCATCTGGCGGGTAGTCGAGGAGTAAGTGTGAGCATCTGAGCTCAGCGGCGACCGTGCTATAGTTCCGCACGTCTTCACGTTCTGGAAATGCATGTCGATCGCTCAACGGCTGCACTACTACAACAGAATTTTCTCCGCATACCTTACTTCGGGTAAAAGCCAACTTACGTTCTGGCATGACACCCCGGAAGAAAATCCTCGCGCAACCATCGATGCTTTGGGCGAGTATTACATGAGCTTCTCCCAGAAGGCGCGCTACAGGGCCCATCTCGATGCTGCCGGTATTCCAATGTTGGATTATCGCGGGAAGATCGGCTTGCAACATAACCCGATAGCGATCTCGCAATGGGGCCTTGGAAATTACAACCTGTTTCGTAAGACTCAAAGCTCGCAAGATCAAAATCTCACAAATCAAGAGTACCGGCGGAGGTTTCTTGCCGCGAGCGATTGGCTAGTCTCTCATTTGGAGCAGAATCCCTCGGGGGTATGGGTATGGAATCACTACTTCAATTGGGAATATCGCGATACTCTGAAGGCACCGTGGTATTCGGGTCTCGCCCAAGGACAGGGGATTTCGCTCCTGGTGCGGGCGTATGCAGAAACCGGTAATGCTCGATATCTCGAATCAGCCCGACGTGCTTTCGACAGTTTTTTGAAATCAACGGCAGAAGGCGGAGTCGTCTTTCGTGATGAACAGCAGCGGACATGGGTCGAGGAATATATTGTGTCTCCACCGACTCACATATTAAACGGCTTCATTTGGGCAGCTTTGGGGATTCGCGACTATTTCCTAGCTACGAAAGACGTCAAGGCCAAAGAATTATTCGAGCAAGTCGTCAAGACACTGCTTGCGAACCTCCACAAATATGACCTCGGCTTCTGGTCACTTTATGAACAATCTGGAACCCGGTTGCCGATGCTCGCGAGCCCCTTCTATCACAAGCTGCACATTGTGCAATTAAGCGTTATGTACAGGCTTACCGGGCAAAAGCTCTTCGCCGAATTCGCCGATCGATGGCAAGCGTATGCCGATCGGTGGTCCAACCGCGTCCGCGCACTATGTTACAAGAGTGTTTTCAAACTTTGCTATTACTGAGCAGTCATGAAAATTCTTTATGTTTCGCAATATTTCCCGCCGGAGATGGGCGCCCCTGCCGCCCGTGTCTCGGAGTTATCGCGACACTGGGTAAGGGCTGGCCACGACGTTACGGTTTTAACGGGATTTCCCAATCATCCCACGGGAAAGTTGGCGTCAGATTATCGCAAACAATTTCGGCGTCTGGTAATGCGAGAGGAAATCGACGGAGTGAAGGTTGTTCGCACATGGTTGCTTCCCCTTCCGAATCGTAAGCCCTACGAACGCATGCTCAATTACGGCTCGTTTTGCATTTCCGCCGCCGTTACCGGACTCTTCCTTTCTCGTCCTGACGTTGTGATTGCCTCCTCACCACAGTTGCTAGTGGGCCTTTCCGGGTGGTGGCTATCCCGCCTGAAGCGCACTTGGTTCGTTTTTGAAGTGCGGGATTTGTGGCCGGAGTCTTTGGCTGCAGTTGGGGTCGGAAATCAAACTTCGATGCTCCACCGTAGCCTGGCGAGGATTGCAGACTTCCTTTACCGCCGTTCTGACCGAATGGCTGTGGTGACGCCGGCCTTTAAGGACTATCTGATCAAACACCTCAATGTTGTGCCGGACAAGATCTTCATCGTTCAAAATGGAGTCGAAACAGATGTGTTCGATCCCGGTGGCTCGCAGTTCAATCTCAAAAGCAAATTGGGATTGGAAGGCAAGTTCGTCGTCTCTTACATCGGAACCATAGGAATGGCCCATGGTTTGGAAACGGTGCTTGATGCTGCCGCGCAACTACAGCGTTCGCATCCTCAAGTCGCATTTTTGTTCGTCGGTGAAGGCTCTGACAAGGAACGCATCATTTCCATTGCCACGTCCAGAAAACTTACCAATGTTCGTTTCGTCGATGAGCAGCCTCGAGAACGAATTCCTGATTACATCCACGCCTCGGACGCATGCCTTGTGCTACTGAAGAAAAGCGAGATTTTTAAGACAGTGATTCCCACAAAAATGCTGGAGTTTATGTCCTGTGCACGTCCTGTAATCCTGGGCGTCGACGGTCAGGCAAGGAAAATTATGGAAGATGCTCGCGCGGGGATTTTTGTCCGGCCTGAAAATGTGAATGATTTGACCGAAGCCGTGGTGCGACTAGCCAGCGATCCGGAATTGCGTAATACTCTCGGACATAGCGGCCGCCAACATATCCTGCAACATTTTTCGCGCGGGCAGACCGCCCGGGCCTACATCCAAGTCTTGGAGTCTCTTTTGGAGGAGGAAAATATTCCTGCGTCTATCGCAGCATGAGAATATCTACTAACCGATAAGTCAGGGGTGGATCGCATAAATGCTCGCCGCAGTTGCAGCCGTGAGCGCGGTGGTAAGCACAAGGCTCGCGGCAACTTTCCCAGCGCTGTTCGGAACAAAAAGGATGTCCTCAGCCTCCAACGGCTGATCCGGAGCTTTCGACTGCAGAATCTTCTTCAGTTGAACCGGCGTCTCCGTCATACCAGATGAAGCCCGGTGAATAATCTTCGCACCATTCAACTTCGCCGTCTTGTTAGTTCCACCCGCCAAGGCGATCGCCTGGAGAACGGTCAAACGTCCGTTGTCCATAAGAAAACCGCTGGGGCGCCCAACATCTCCCACAACATAGACTATGTCTGCCTTCCTCACGATTACTGTATCGCCCGGGGAAACGAGAACATTGCTCTCTGGGTGGTCCGACAAGTTGCGCGTCAGCGGGACGACAATTGGCTCGTCGGGTTGACTGCGGTGGGTGATACTCACGCTCCGTCCGGCTCTCTCGGTAAGCCCTCCCGCGGCCGAAATCAAATCGAAGAGCCGTTGCTGCCCTAGCATGGGATAAATTCCTGGCCTCCCAACTTCTCCAAGTACGCTGGTGTTCCCGGAAGAATGTTCATCCACGAAAATATTGACATGCGGGTTTTTAACGAAACCACCACCGGCGAGTTTCTTCTGAATCAACTCTTGCGCTTCTTCGGTGGTGAGTCCTGCGAGATGCACATAGTCAACCAGCGGTAAATAAACATTACCGTTGCTGCCAATTCTCGCTTTGGTAGTAAGTTCGGGCACGTTGTAAACACCCACATCGATCAGGTCTCCCGGTCCGAGCAGCAATCCAGATGGTGAATTATCTGCGGAGCTGACGCCAATTTTTCCAGATGGAACCGAAGGAGTGGAAGGAATCTGCTGAACTGATTTCGAAACATCCTGGCCGGCGGAAGGGAGTTCCTGCGCTGCGGCGTTTGAACAAAAGCAGGCTACGAGCAAAAGAAGGAGAAGGAAAAGATGAAGCCGCATTACGGAAATCCGCATGGAACAACCCTTCTGAGTGCTCGGAGACATGAATTACGAGAAGTTTAGCATAGGGTTTGGAACGAAACATTTTAAGAGTCTTCTCGCGAGACAAATCTACATCCCAGGATGCGCAAGGTGTTCTCGTGCGATTACCCATTTGGTTCAGGCGATGACAAGTCAATCATTTACGCGATTTAAATATTCGCAAAAATCGGGGTTTTCCACAGCCAAAAACCCGAGTCGGCTGTACCATGAACCCCGACCCATCGCAACTAGAAACGTCCGATGTTTAATAAAAACCGAAGGTGCCCAGTTCCAATTTGGGTCAGGGGAGACTCGAGTTGACGTTCTTCTATCTAGGGATGTTTGGGGCATCCCTGCTGCTTTCCTTCGCCCTAACCAGGATCGTACGCAACACGGCAGTGGCGCGCGGCTGGGTTTCAGTCCCCGCGTTGGATCGTCACCTGCACAATTCGCCTTTGCCGCGGTTGGGCGGCGTCGCAATTTTTCTTTCTTTTTTCTCCATCATTACCGCCGCTTTTATTGCGAGTCATTATGCCCGTGGTTTGAGTCTCGGCGTCCCTTACAAGCCCCTACTCACAATTTTGATTCCAGGTTTTCTAATCTTCCTGCTTGGTGTAATGGATGATATTTATTCCGTAGGGCCCTACGTGAAGTTCACGGTTCAAGGGATCGCGGGTGCAATGGTTTACGCTGGCGGCTTGCGAATTCTGAACCTGCCGGTGCTTTTCAGACATCATCACTTTTCAAATCTTATAGGCTTCCCTCTCACTATTTTATGGATCCTTGCCATCACGAACGCTTTTAATCTGATCGACGGCATGGATGGTCTTGCCGCGGGTTCAGCACTGTTTTCGACGCTGGTAGTGTTTGTGGTAGCGCTTCTCAGCCATTCGTCCGCGGTTTCCCTGATGACGCTCGTGCTGGCGGGCGCGATTCTCGGGTTCCTCCGTTTCAACTTCAATCCGGCCACCATTTTCCTGGGCGATTGTGGCAGTCTCTTCATCGGATTCATGCTCAGTGCGCTTGCACTCTACGGAGCGGAAAAATCACCAACCATCATCGCGGTGGCAATTCCCGTCGTGTCGTTCGGCTTGCCGATCCTGGAAACGGCGCTCTCCATGTTGCGGCGTTTTATCGGTGGCCGCCCCGTTTTCACTGCGGACCGCGAGCACATTCATCACAAACTTCTGCAGCTCGGTCTTTCGCACCGTCAGGTAGTGATTATTCTTTATGCAGTGTCCGCGCTGTTCGCAATGCTGAGTTTGTTCCTGCTATGGCCAACCGGGAGCACACTCGGACTTGTCCTGGCAGTGTTGGGAAGTGGCATTTGGATTGGCGTCCAGCATCTCGGTTATTTGGAATTCGGCGAACTCCGCCGAGTAGCCCATCGTACGATGGAGCAGCGGCAAATCTTCGTCAACAATCTCGCTATTCGGCGGGCCACCGAGGAACTCAAAGTCGCTCGGGACTATCGCCAGGTTTGCCGAATTCTAGCGGCTGCATTTAGCTCCAACGATTTTGATGGATTCGAGCTTCGCCCTGCAATTTTCGCGAAAACTGCAGAGCTACAACTGATTCAGAGCCCGGAGTCAGATACTTGCTTCCGTTGGACAAAGCCAAGTGTGGTTTTTGCCCACCGTTCGACCGGAGTATGGAGCTTAAATCTTGATCTCGTGACCCGGAATAATTCGCGGCTCGGTTCGATGACCGTATACCGTGGATACTCCGGCCGCGACTTGCAACTCGACATTAACTTACTCACTTCAGCGTTTCCCTTGGCACTGGCGGAAGCCCTCGAGCAAGTTTTCGCGCATGAAGTACAGTTTGCATCCGCAATCGAAGTGGCGTCCCCGCTAACCATTGCCCAGGCAGGCTAGATCTCTGCGAAGACTCCATCGGGCGATTCCTTAAATCAAGTTATTCACAGCCCTGAACCAGCGCTAATACTTTTGTGTGCCGACGATGTCAGTTTATCTTCGCTGTTCTTCTACAAAATAAGGAATCCTTCAAAAATGAAAGATCGGCTCAGCGGACAACATATTCATTTTCTTTCTTTGCAAACTTCGGTGTTTTGCGTCGAGTGCGAACTGATCAGCGAAAATAACACGACGCGTTGCTTCTGCTGTGGGAGCCAGGCCGTATTAAGCCTGTCGCGAGTGCTTGGAGGTTCATTGCGCGGACAACAAGTAGCGCACCTGATCGAGGATGCGGAGTTAGATCGCCTAGTTCGAGATTTATTGCGCACGGTCCCAGCGGATTTGGAGAATCACGCGCCAGTTTCTTTCGCGTCGCTTGCTCCGTCGCGGCATCATGCCCGATCCAGGCTTTCGCAATCAGGATTCCCCCCGATCGCGGTTTGCCCAACTGATACCGATCGGGATATTCGGGGCGCCGAAATCGATTTGGAGCCCGCCATCCATGTAATCGCGGAACGCGCACAATCGCTTACCGGGGCAACCGGCGCCGCAATCGCATTACGCCACGGGGACGAAATTGTATGTCGAGCGCGCACTGGCCGCACCGCGCCTGACCTGGGGGTGCGTTTGCAGACTGATTCCGGCATTTCAGCAGACTGTGTTCGGACCGGCGAAGTAATGCTTTGTAACGATACGGAACGGAATCCTCGCGTGAACTTGGCAAGTTGCCGCTCGCTGGGGGTGCGCTCTATCTTGGCGGCGCCACTTCGCCACTTCCGCAAGACGCTCGGTGTATTTGAGGTCCTTTCTGGCTCGCCCAACGCTTTTGACAATCGCGATGTAGCTACCATGCAACTACTCTCCAGCATGATGGTGGCAGCTTTGTCCAGGCTTTCGAGTCGTCAAGCCGAGCGGCGGTCGGCTTAATAAGTGGGTTACCAATTAGGCGGCAGAGGACCCCGGCATTAAGCTCCTACTGGTTTTTTAATGCGAGCTGCCGCTCCGGCGGAGTCATTTGGTTCCACATGATTTCAGCGTCCTTCTCCAGCCGTGTGTTGCGCGGATCTGCATGAAGTGCACGGGCAAACCACCGATATGCCAGCGGTATATCACGTGGCACACAGTGTCCGGTGGCATACATCGTGCCAAGAGTGCTCTCCGCCTTCGAATTATCATTGTTAGCCGCCGCCACTAAGTTCTGACGCGCCAGCGCGCAATTTTGCCGAACTCCGTGGCCGCCATATAAATATTTTTGTCCTTCGAGGTATAAGCTGTCCTCGGCTGGGTTGGCGGCAACTGGCGGAAGCGCAGCACTGTCTGAACTTCTATCCGCGCGGTTAGTATCGCTCGCGGATTTTCGTGAAGACGGCGGTGTACTTTCGGCGGTTCCAGCGTCGTCGGACGCAGTCTTCTTTGTAGATCGAGGTTGCGACGTATTTGCGGGCTCATTGCCCGAGATAGGCTTTCCTGAAGCTCTATTTCCCGAATTGTCAGATGCCTCTGTCTGGTTGGACGCTGTGCTATTGAATTTGGCGCTGTCATCCGTCTTCGCGTTGTCATCCGTTGGTGTACGATCCCCAACTCCCGTCATGGGCTTTTCCAACTTCTGCTGATCGTTAGCCATTGGCGGCGCCACTTCGGAAGGCATCACGGGAACATCTTGTGGAGATGATGAACTTTTTGAAGCTAGTGGCGCGCTAGACTGGAACGGCCACGTGGAGCCCGTCTTACGCCAATGTAAAATCCAGGCTCCCGCGACGATGAGCAGGAGCAGGAAAGCTAAGACTGTGCGTTTGCGCCCGGGATGGGGTTCGTCCTCCAGCAGGTACTCGACGCCGCGGTCAGTACTTTCTGAAAGCCCAAGGAACGAGGGACCGGTGACCGAAAGCGGGGTTCTCTCCCCGTGAACCGGCTCTGCCCCACGAAATTCGTTCCTTAACTCTGACGAATAAGAGCTGGCAGGGGGGCTGGCCGGACGATCGGGCGGAAACTTCTGTGCAGCAGTCAATTGTGCAAGCAGCGGCTCGACCGGCATGGGTTCCGCCGGAAGCCTGTTTGCCTCCGTCACTCGGGCCGGCAGGTTTTGTGCACTCGCATCCGCTTCCCGATCTTCAGCCTGGAGGGGCCGCAGTGCTGCACCGCACATTCCACAAAAACGGAATTGGGGATCGTTCTCGTAACCGCAGCGGGTGCAGCGGATGTCTGTCGAGTCCAGCATGGTGTACCGCGGATTGGATGTCATATTCGTGACTCGCGTTGGAACTACCGCCACTCCTGCTCGGCTTTACACCCTCCCAACCAACGTGTTAACCTCAATGACGTTACAATCGAAAATCGAAAATTAGACAGGAGCGCATTAGGTTAGTGCTAGCCAGAGAGCAAAAGCAATCACTTATTGACCAGTACGCCACGCATCCCACGGATACGGGCAGCCCTGAAGTTCAAATCGCTCTGTTGAGCGAACGTATTGGCCACTTGACGGAGCATTTCAAAGCTCACCAGAAGGATCACGGCTCGCGCCGAGGTCTTCTCATGCTGGTCAGCAAGCGGCGTCGCTTGCTCGATTATCTCAAGACATACGATTCCGGCCGCTATAAAACCGTTGTCCAGAAACTCGGCCTACGCAAGTAGTCGGCGAGTAACTTTCTGGTGGATTAGGCGGTTGCCGCAAGGCAATCAGAGCTACTCCGTCATCGTGCCCAATGAGGAATCGCCGCTTTTTACTGCCAGGCATTTTGATTCTGGTATTTGCTCCATCCCATACCGCTTGCCGGACCAGCACACATGTGCCCTCCTGCCCAGAAGGATAATAAGAGATGAAACAAGAAGTATCTGTTGAACTTGCCGGCGGAAGACGCCTGTCATTCGAAACTGGAAAGTTAGCCAAACAAGCCCACGGGTCAGTGGTCGTTCGAACGGGAGACAACGTCGTCCTGGCCACCGCAGTGGCGAATCCTGATCCGCGTGAAGGGATCGATTTCTTCCCTTTAACGGTCGACTACCGCGAATATACCTATGCCGGTGGCCGCATTCCCGGCGGCTTCATCAAGCGCGAAGGACGTCCCAGTGAGCGCGAAATCCTAACCAGCCGAATGATTGACCGGCCTATTCGGCCGTTGTTTCCTGACGGCTTCAAGTGCGAAACCCAGGTAATCGCTTTTGTGCTCTCGGCCGACACCGAGAACGACCCGGATGTGGCGGGAATCAATGGCGCGTCCGCGGCACTGACAATCTCCGACATTCCCTTCAACGGTCCGATCGGTGCGGTTCGCGTCGGATTGGTGAATGGAGCATTTGTCGTCAATCCCACATATAGCGAAATGCGCGACAGCTTACTGAACATCATGGTCGTCGGTACCGCCGAAGGCATCGTGATGATCGAATCCGGCGCCAAAGAAGTGAAGGAAGAAACGGTCGTCGACGCAATCGAATTCGCGCACGCTGAGATCAAGAAGATTTGCGTTTCTATCAATGAGCTGAAACAGAAAGTTGGAAAGCAAAAACGCGCTGTTACGCCGCCCGAATTCGATCAAAGCTATTACGACAGCCTGAAGAAGAAGGTCGGCGCTGACCTGACAGACCGTCTCGACACGGAAAAACATCCCAAGGCAGAGAGTTACACGCTGATTAAGGACCTCAAGAAGGAATTGATGTCAGCCCTGCCGGAGGACGATGAAGAAGGTCGCGCAAAGCTGAAGACCTACTATGAGACCCTGCGGGAACGCATTTTCCGCGAGCAGGTAATCAACGATAAGCGGCGTCCCGATGGACGTGCGTTCGATCAGATTCGCGAGATCTGGTGCGAGGTTGGAGTTCTGCCTCGTACCCATGGTTCCGCAATCTTCACCCGCGGCGAAACCCAGGCTCTTGTCACCACTACGCTCGGTACAAGCGATGACATGCAGCGCCTGGAAGTTTTCGAGGGCGAAGCCAAGAAGCGATTCATGCTTCACTATAATTTCCCGCCGTTTTCTGTGGGAGAGGTTGCGTTTCTGCGTGGTGCAGGCCGTCGCGAAATAGGACACGGAGCCCTTGCGGAGCGTGCGCTTTCAGCGGCACTCCCCACCGAAGAAAACTGGCCATATGCGATGCGCGTGGTTTCCGATATTTTGGAATCGAACGGCTCGTCTTCGATGGCAAGCGTTTGCGGTGCATCGTTATCCTTAATGGATGCCGGTGTTCCGCTGAAATCTCCAGTGGCTGGAGTTGCTATGGGCCTGGTGAAGGAAGGCGAAAAGTACGCGATCCTCACCGACATCGCCGGCGCCGAAGATCATTATGGCGACATGGATTTCAAGGTCGCCGGAACCAAAGACGGCATTACCGCCCTTCAAATGGACATCAAGGTCGGCGGCATCACGGCGCAGATCATGCGTGAAGCCCTGTCGCAGGCACAGCGCGGACGTTTGTTCATCCTCGACAAGATGAATGAAGCTCTCGCAGGACATCGCGAGAAGGTTTCGACATTTGCTCCGCGTATTTACACGTTGCAAATTCCGGTCGACAAGATTCGCGACGTGATTGGGCCCGGCGGCAAAATGATTCGCAGCATCATCGAGCAGACCGGAGTGAAGATCGACGTCGAAGATTCAGGCAAGGTCAACGTCGCGTCGAACGATGAGACTTCCGCGAACAAGGCGCTGGAAATCATTCGCAATCTGACAGCCACCGCCGAGATCGGAAAGACTTATCTGGGCACGGTCTCACGGCTGGCCGATTTCGGCGCGTTCGTCGAAATCCTGCCGGGCACTGACGGATTGCTTCACATCAGCGAAGTTGCCGAGCATCGCATCAAAGATGTTCGCGATGAACTCAAAGAGGGGGACCAGGTTTTGGTCAAAGTGCTGGCGGTGGAAGGTAACCGCATCCGCCTCTCCCGCAAAGCCATCCTGAAGGAACAGCGCGCGAAGATGGGCGGAGGTGAACTCCCATCCGAAGGAGGGTCTGAGCCGACAAATGGCGACGCTCCCGCACCAGCCTTGACCATCGAAGGTGGAGGCGACTTTGCCGACGACGAGCCAAACTTCAATCGCGATGCGTCTCCTCGGAGCGTCGTTGGCAGCGCCGGCGGAGCTCCTGGTGGAGATCGAGATCGCGGTGGTGATCGGGGACGAGGTGGTCGTCCGGGAGGCGGCGGACGAGGCCGCGGTCGTGGTCCGGGACGTGGAGGCCACGGCGGCGGCCGGGGAGGATCAGGCGGCGGTCACGGCGGTCCCAGACACTAGAACATCGATCGGTCTAGCATTCAGAAGGAAAAAGTCTGCGATGAAAATCGCGGACTCTTTTTGCCGGTAAAGGTAAAACCTCTAGCTCACGACTGCGAGCTGACTCTTCTCTCGAAGATGTGCCATCTGAGGGAAGCGTCGCACAACGGGCTGGCGGGCGCGCATGGCTCGCCACAGATCGTACTGGGCTTGCATGTTCACCCAGAATTCAGCGGATGTACCCAATGCGGAGGCCAAACGGAGAGCCATGTTCGCGGAAATCCCAGCCTTTGCATTTAAAACTCGCGACAGCGTCACGCGACTAATCCGTAAATGTTTCGCAGCCGTGGAAATCGCGATCCCGCTCAGGTACTCGCGAAGCACCAGGCCGGGATGAGGTGGATTGTGCATGCGCATAATAAACTCCTAATGATAATCCTGATAGTCGACAAGAACCGCATCTTCGCCTTCAAACTTGAATGTCACTCGCCAGTTCCCTCCGACACTGATCGCCCAGTGTTCCTTCAGCGTTCCCGAAAGGCTGTGAAGATGCCATCCGGGAGCATTCATGTCAGCGGGACGCTTAGCATTATCGAGGGCAAACAATTGCAACCGCAGTTTGCCAGCATGTTTTGGCTGTATCCCGGCTTTCGACCCCGTGCGAAAGAACCTCTCCAGGCCCCGGTGACGAAAGCTTGCAATCACTATGTAAAGAGTAGCGATACACGTTACAAATGTCAAATCTGTCAGTAGTAAGAAAAAGGAAACCGCTGCGGAAGCTACTCGGGGGTCTTCCCTGCACTCTGATGGGCTTTAAGCCAGTCATTTGCCCGGAGCTGTACGGCTGCGATCTGACTATGCGGCATTCGCGAGGCAAGGGCGGCAACGCGATATTTGCTGGCTTCGTCCCCGCCAGCCGCCGCGATTACTGACCAGAAATAGGCTTGGCTGAGGTCCTGCGGGATGCCCCTTCCCGCAAAATAATACGCCCCAAGCGTTGCCTGGGCGATGACATGTCCCTGTTCAGCTGCCAGAGTAAACCATCGAACAGATTCCGAGTAATCCTGCTTAACGTCTTCGCCAGTGGCATAGCGTGCGCCAAGAACGAATTGGGCGTTTGGGTCTCCGTCATTCGCCAACTTCAGCAATGTGTCGAAGTCCGCAGCCCCGGGAACGGGTGCCGGAATCGCTTTTTGCGGATTGTCTCGGGCATCAGACTGCCCATGTCTAGGGTTCTTGAAGAAATTCGGATTTCTCGCTCTCGCAACAATCAATAGAATTAAAGCCGCGATCAGAATCAGTGAGACCAGCAGCACCTTTCGAAACCGAGATGGCGAAGCCGCGGATTCGAGCTGTTGACCACTTTCGATTGCACTTTCTGCATCTGTCCCCAGTGGCTCAAGAATTCCTGGCGATTCCCCAACCACTACTTCAACCGAATGTGCCGAATCCACTGGAACGATAGATGAAGGTATCATCTCCACCAATCGCTCCAAAATCTTCGGATCGTTCGGACCAAAAGTATTCGGATGGGGCGAAAACACCTCTAGAAGCCCAACGACCACGTCATCTCGCCGAATGGGAGCCGCAATCATCGAGCGTATGCCAAGCAGCCGGGAGCCTTCCTGATCGACGCGCGGATCGATCTCAGTATCATCACAACGCAGCACTTTGCCGGTTCGCACGCACTCGCCGGAGAAACCGGAACCAACCTGTAATCGAGCACCAATCCCTGGTGCGTCAGAACCAGCTCGGGCTATACACACCATACTGTTAGAGGCGGCTTCTGTTGCGACGGCCAGAGCAGCCCCGGTGGCGTGGGTAAGCGAAAGGGCGCGCTCAGCGAGCAGCTGCTGAGCCCTGTCAACATCCGTTCCGGTCGCTTCCACTTCTCGCTTCACGGCGACCAGCGCGCTCAAGACTGCGGAATAGTCAACAGGAGCTGGGAGTTCTGCCTCCTGGGCCGCGGCGGCAATTGCGGCCCTTCTCTGTTCTGGTGATTGCCTGACAGAATCCGGTAGGGCCTGTGGACGTAGCGCGTTTACCCTTCTTGCCGAGGGTTGATCTTTAGCAGCTTGATCATTGGCGCGGGAAACAATGCGCGGCCTATCCACAGCGGGGGCAACCGCGTTGGCGAAAAGCCACTGTTTGAGCTGTTGGCGGGACATCTCCGAAATTTCAGGGAATTGAATACCATGCCGCCCTCGCTGATCCGACCAGATCACCTTCCCCGTAATAGAGACGAAGGCCTTGGTTTCCATCAAGTCGAGAGATAGCGTGAGCGTGGATTCCGGTTTAAGCGGTGAAGACGTTTGAATGCAGACGCCGTCTTCACTGATGTCAACGATCTCGTTGAGGTCGAGCACCATGCCAGCTGAGATACCGTCGAGACTGGCGTACGCAGGCAGATGGACCTTCTGCCGCACTCTCCTGCGACGGTTGTTGATCGCTGGATATGGATTCCGGCTGCTCTCAACCGGCTCGCTTCCGGGGCTCAGCATTGCATCCTAGCTTACCTTACTGGTTCATCTTATAGCAGTGTCGGAAGGGCAAACAGCACGAATTCCCTGGACCTTTACGAGTGAAAACGAGAAATCGAACAGATCCGACTTTTGCACAATGCTGGCTGGATTAGCGAGTTGTATCACGGGAATCAGATGCTGGCAACCACAAGCTCAGTCCATGAACACAACCGACTGCAATCCGGAGATTTCAAAGCGCTTGCGGCAGCGCACATTCTTGCAGGCCATCATATCGTCTTTGCGGAGCATGTAGGACTTGGCCTTGGCAAAGCGGGCGCGATCCCTTTCATCGGCACGTCCAGAGAGCTGTCTCTTCTTGGTGCGGACAACCCACGTCACCTCGTAAGTGTCAGATTGATGGCAACTGGGGCAGTTAAGGTTTGCCGGTTTCTTTTCCTGCCGTTCATCAAAAAATTCGCGCTCTTCCATAATTGTCTGAATTCCTTGGGCACGCTGTGGGTCTCGCAATAACCGCATTCTTAATCGGTCACGAGCCGCCTACGCGTGAACCTTCCGACATAGTGACACACTGATTGTAAGACCGTAAAGTAGGTAGGAGAAGATCTGGATGGCAGTTGCTTACATTTGCGAGGGAGTTCGCACACCCATTGGGCGCTACGGCGGCGCACTAGCTCAGGTTCGCAGCGATGATCTCGCGGCTCATCCACTAACCGCATTGCGCCACAAGTTTGAAAAGAGCGATTGGGAGACTCTCGACGAGGTCATCCTCGGATGTGTAAATCAAGCCGGAGAAGACAATCGCAACGTCGCGCGCATGGCATCACTGATCGCCGGCATTCCTCATACAGTCCCTGCGGTAACGGTGAATCGGCTATGTGCGTCCGGCATGGAGGCCGTCGCAGTCGCCGCTTCGGCAATCGGTGCTGGGGAATTCAATTTGGCAATCGCCGGCGGAGTAGAAAGCATGAGCCGTTCCCCTTTTGTCATGCCAAAAGCAAGTTCGGCCTTTTCGCGTAGTGCCGAGGTCTACGACACTACCCTCGGGTGGAGATTTATCAATCCTATTATCGACAAACGTTATGGCACGGATCCCATGGGGCAAACCGCCGAGAACGTGGCCGAAGCGTACAAGATTGACCGTTGCTCCCAGGACAAGTTTGCTTTGCGCTCACAGCTGCGGGCTGCGAGAGCGCAAAAGGCTGGAGTCTTTGCACAAGAAATAGCGCCAGTCAAAGTTCCCGGACAAAAGGGCGCGGACAAAATCGTAACTGAGGATGAACTTCTGCGTCCCGATACTTCGTTGGAAGCACTGTCAAAACTATCTACTCCCTTTCGCGTGCATGGAACCGTCACGGCTGGCAATTCATCCGGAATAAATGATGGGGCATGCGCTATGTTCGTCGCTTCAGAAAACGCTGCCGCGCGATTTGGATTGAAACCACTTGCGCGGGTCGTCGGCGCAGCCGCTGCCGGAGTAGAGCCAAGATTGATGGGCATCGGACCTATTCCGGCGATGAAAAAGTTGCTGGCACGAATGAAACTCTCGATCAGCGACATCAATTTGCTCGAACTCAACGAAGCTTTCGCAGCTCAAGTGTTAGCCGTGACTCGTACGTTCAACTTGCCGGATGACAGCGACAAAGTAAACCCGAATGGCGGCGCAATTGCTCTCGGGCATCCATTGGGAATGAGCGGAGCGCGCCTGGTTCTGACAGCCTCCCGACAACTGGAGCGCACCAAGGGACGTTACGCGATTGCATCCATGTGCGTCGGTGTGGGCCAGGGAATGGCAATCCTCCTGGAACGCGTCTGAACCACTTTCGAAGTGTTGCTCGAAGATAGGCTAAAATATTCCGACGGCGATGGAGTTCGCCATAACCGCCAGTCATCGCGACCGGCTGATAACTCCTACAAACCTTTTGTAGGGAGAATTCCATCGTGGCTCTTCTGCGAATAATTGATTGGCCAATTAAAGCCCTGCCGACTAAAGATTTCCTGGTCATATCCCTGGGCGCGATCTTCGGAGCGAATGCCCGCTACTTCCTTAGCCGATATGCTGCCAAGATTCTCGGCCCAGTCTTCCCATACGGCACACTGATCATCAATGTGTTGGGTAGCTTTGTGGTGGGACTGTTTGTGATCTGGACCACAGAACGGGTATTGATTCACCCAAGGTGGCGCCTCTTGGTCGTCGTCGGATTCTGCGGGGCATTTACAACCTTTTCAAGCTACGCCTTCGAAACTGTGGCCTACTTCGAGCAGGGGCAGTGGCAGATGATGCTCACCAACGTTCTCAGCAATAACATTTTGTGCCTGATAGCGGCGCTTGCGGGTATGGCCCTGGCAAGAGTGCTGTAGAATGCCAGACGCGATGGCAGTTCAAGTCACGATTTATTTAACCGAAGGCGACAGGTGGCAGAGTCGACCTCTGCACATGGAGATCCTCAATTATTTGCGTGAAGAGAATGTCTATGCGGCCACGGCGATCCACGCTGTAGGTGGCTTCCTTGGTCGGCAGCGGGTCAAGACCAGCCACCTCGTTGACGCGGGCGGCAAACTTCCACTGATGATCATTTTTGTGGATACAGACGAACATGTAAGCCGAGTTTTGCCCAAGTTAAAAGAGATGGCCTCCCACCGCATGATTGTTCGTGCGAACGTTGTGATCGAACAAGGCAGTCTTAACTGAGATGTCTGCCCCAGCGTTAGATATTCTCGCCCTTGCCGCTCACCGCGATGATGTTGAGCAGACTTGCGGCGGAACTTTGCTCAAAATGGCGCAGAAGGGTTACCACACAGGGATTCTCGATCTCACTCAGGGAGAAATGGGAACGCGGGGAAGCGCTGAAGATCGAGCCCGGGAAGCGGAGGACGCTGCGAAAATATTATCTGTCGCCTGGCGGCAAGCACTGGACATCCCCGACGGCCGCGTTGAAAACTCATGGGAGAACAGGCTCAAAGTTGCACGCGTAATTCGGGAGCAGAGGCCGAGAGTGCTGATACTTCCTTACTGGCAGGGACGCCATCCCGACCACTACACAGCTTCGATTCTGGGGTACGAGGCATGCTTCCTTGCCGGACTCAAGAAACTGGATGTGAACCAAACGCTGGCTACACAACACTCATCTTTCAGCGAGAGTCTTGCAGCAGAAAGCGATCCGCATCGTCCATTCAAAATCATCTACGCCACGCTCTACTATGACGTGCGGCCCACATTCGTCGTGGACATTACGGAACAATTCGAATCCCGCTTTCAATCGCTGATGGCGTACAAAACCCAATTCAGCGATCAGGAGGAGGGAAAGGATTTATTTCCCGCGCAGGCCGAAATCCGAGCTCGCGTAGAAGCCATGGCCCGCTTTTATGGAATGTTGGGAAGAGTGACCTACGCCGAACCTTTCCTGCAGAAGGAGGTCGGGCTGGTCGAGGATTTGACGCTGATCCCGGTGAAGTCCATTTAAATAAGCGACGTATATTGGCGAGCTTAGCTCACCTGGACAGATGAGGACATCTGTCCCTACGTGATCCGTGCGGCCTTATGCCGCTGCGCCCTTGCCAAATGAGTCCGCGGCCTCTTTCTCGTTTGGGAAGACTTCGAAAATCGTGACCAGCTTTGTGACTTGCAAAAGATCGCCAACTCTCTGCGTGAGGTTAGCCAGCTTGAGCGCGCCGCCCCCATTTCTAGCGGTCGTGTAAAGGGCGACCAAAGTTCCAAGGCCTCCGCTATCGATGTAGGTGACGCCCGACAAATTCAGAACCGTGCGCTTGCTGTTCGAAAGTAACTTCTTTACAACGTCGCGAAGCACGGCAGATTCCTCGCCGAAAACAATGCGGCCAACACAATCCACAACTAGAACATCTTCGTCCAGGGTTCGGGTGCTCAGTCTCAGTTGCATGGGGACTCCTTCAGCAGTCCAGCAATTAGACAGGTTATCTTTTGGAAATGCACTTCGCAAGGCCATTCAACGGTTTTTTAGCGTAAATCGTGGACTTTGGCTCCAAAGTACCCATTGCCTGGCATCAAAACGGCCCCCAGCCGTTTCCGAGGCATTTTTTGTGGCTCCGTCGTATCACGTATAATCAGGCTATCTCCTCCACATGAGCTATCAGGTTCTCGCCCGAAAATACCGTCCCCAGAAATTCTCCGAAGTGATCGGGCAGGATCATGTAACTCGCACCTTGAAGAATGCCATCGCGCAGGGCCGAACCGCTCACGGATACATTTTTAGCGGCCACCGCGGCATCGGGAAGACCACAGTGGCGCGCATTCTGGCCATGGCGCTCAACTGCCGCTCATCGGACAAGGCGGTAGAAGAGCCTTGCGGCGTCTGCGAATCCTGCACCGAGATCCGAGCCGGAAATTCCGTGGATGTGATCGAAATCGACGCGGCGACCAATCGCGGAATTGACGAAATCCGCGAACTTCGCGAAGGAACGCGTTACCGCCCAGCCCGAGATCGCTTCAAGATTGTTATTCTCGATGAAGCTCACCAGATCACTGACGCCGCTTTTAACGCGCTGCTGAAAACGCTGGAAGAGCCCCCAGATCACATGGTCTTCATGCTCGCGACCACGCAGCCCGAAGACATTCCTCAGACCATTCGCTCGCGCTGCCAGAATTTCAGCTTCCGCGCCGTGCGCTTCGAAGAAATTATGGATCAGCTCAGGGATCTTTCCGGTAGAGAGGGCATCCCTGCCGACGAAGACGCGTTGGCGATGCTGGCGGAAGCCGGTGACGGCTCAATGCGCGACGCGCTTTCAATTCTGGATCAGGCAATCGCTTCAGCAGACGGACGGCTTACTGCCGAATCCATTCGGCAGCTCGTGGGCGCGGCGCCTTCCGGAGCAATGGAAGAAGTGATGCAAGCGGTATCCGAAGAGTCGAGCGAGCGAGTTCTGCGCCTGGTTGATAGATTAATTGGCGAAGGTCAGAATCCAACTCATTTCGCCCGGCAGTTAGTTCGATTCATCCGCAACACTATTGTCGCCAAGGTTGCAGGGAGCGGTTCGCCGCTACTGCAAATTTCCGGCGATGAACGCCAACGCGTCGCCCGGATTGCCGACTTGTTTAGCGAGGACGATCTGTCACGTCATCTGCAAATCATGCTTCGCACTCATGGCGAACTTGGATACCGCCAGGAACAGCGTTTTCATCTCGAACTCGGGCTCCTGAAGATGGTCCATGCGCAGCGGTTGCTACCGATCGAGCAACTATTGAGTGATGCAGCCGGCTCTTTGGCAAGTGCTCCTCGTATACCTGGAAAACCGTCAATCGTTCCCGAGGTTCGGAAGCCGGATACTTCGTCAGCAGTGCGGAATAATTTCGTCTCTCCTTTCGCGGCGGATTCGGCCCGCAAAGCTGGACCGAAGCCGCAGATGTCAACCGAGTCAGCCTTCGATAGTCCTCGAATCGCGAGTGCAGGAGTCGCTTCATCTCCGGTAGTCATGGGAGCGGCCCTAGCCGTGGAAACAGCCGAGCCCATTCATGCGGTGATTAGAGAGCCTCGTCAACCTGTCTCTAATCAATCACCCGGGTTTGTTGAGGATTCGCCGAATAGTGATGCAGAAAACACTGACTCCACAAATGACCGAATGCGAAACGAAGTGCTTGAGGCGCTGTCCGCCGCTGGGCACCGAATGCTGGTGTCGATGTTGGAATCAGGCGAATGGAAAGTTGAGGGGAATGAGTTACAAATCACGGTGGCGTCTTCAGCCGCAGTGATTGACATGTCTTTAGGTGCGGACGCCAGAAAACTCGCAACTGCAACCGCGAGCAATATGCTCGGCCGGCCGGCAAAGCTGAAAGTGATTTCAGGGTCTCCCCAGGAAGAATCAAGGTCTCCTGCGTCCAACGGCGGGGGGCGAAGCCGCGCGGAAAAGGACCCAGTTGTTCAACGCATGAAAGAAAAGTTCGGCGCTGAGATCAGAACAATTATTGACTACCGGGAAAAGAGATGAAATCGGTTACATCGGGGAGGGCCCGACTTTCAGTCGGGCCGCTCGGTGGTCTTGCGGCATCTACGGCCCGACTGGAAGTCGGGCCCTCCCGGTTATATCGAATAATCGCGGGGAGAAGACAAAATGAGCGGCTTTAACATGCAAGAATTAATGTCTCAGGCAAAACAGCAGTATGAAGTTTTGCAAAAGAAAATGCAGGAAACCGTGGTCGAAAGCTCTTCCGGCGGCGGCAGCGTCACGGTGAAGATGGACGGCCGAAAGCAAGTGTTGAGCCTGAAGATAGACCCCGAGGCCGCGAAATCCGACGACTTGGAAATGCTCCAGGACCTGATCACCGCGGCCGTCAATGGCGCGAGCAGAAAAGTCGATGAGGCGATGCAATCTACGATGGGCGGAATGCTCGGAGGGTTCGGAATCCCTGGAATTTGAAATCGATTTGACGCCATCCCTAAAAATGAAATCGCGATTTTTGTCGTCGCTGTTTTTCCTCGGTATGGTGTCCCTGTGCTGTTTTTTCGCTTCGGAAACAGCATTTAGTCAAGCTACCGCTGGAGATGTAAAACCGACGAGCAATGTTGCCTTGATCAAGCTAACTCCCCCAATCTATCCGCCATTGGAGCAACAGGCACATATTACCGGTGACGTAATAGTTCAAATTGAAGTGAAGAGAGATGGGAGTGTTGCTTCTGCCGAAATGGTCAGCGGCCCCCCAAGGCTGAAGCAAGCTGCCCTAGACAGCGCGAGGCAATCGGAATATGAATGCCTCCGCTGTGAAAGCGAATTGACGCCATATCTGATGACCTACACCTTTAAAATCGCTGGCAAAGCAGGTAAGGGTTGTTGTACTGAGGGGACCAAGGCCGCCAAACGCCAAGCTGAGTGGTCGCGCTCTCCCCACATCACCCAAGTGCAGAGCCACATCACGATTACGGCCGGGCCGGACTGCGTATGCACCCTGAACTCCGCAGCCGCGCAGAGTGGACAGACAAGAATTAACTAGCAAACTACCCCATGTCAAAATTTGCCGAACCGATGGCCCGCCTTATCGACGAGCTGAAAAAACTGCCGGGAATTGGCAGCAAGACGGCGCAGCGACTCGCCTTCCATATTCTGCGCTCAAACGACGAAGATGCCGAAGCTTTGGCCCTGGCGGTCCGGGATGTAAAAGCTAATCTTCATCTGTGCTCGATTTGTAACAACATCACTGACGTCGACCCCTGTGTTTATTGCAGCAGCGTAACCCGCAATCAGCGCCTGGTATGTGTCGTGGAAGAACCGACCAACATCGCGTCCATCGAAAAAACGAAACATTTCAACGGCGTTTATCACGTGCTGCACGGATTGATTTCTCCGCTGCATGGCGTGGGTCCCGACCAACTGCGAATCTCAAACCTGATGCGCCGCGTGAACGATGAACAAGTCGACGAAGTCATAATCGCCACCAATCCTACGATCGAAGGCGAAGCAACTGCGACTTATCTCTCCGGACAACTGAGGCGCGCCGGGCTGAAGGTAACCCGGATCGCCATGGGCATTCCCGTCGGCAGCGATATTGAATACGCGGATGAGATCACGATGCTCAAAGCTATGGAAGGCCGCCGCGAACTGTGAGCCGACCGCGGCTCGGCACAGAAGCCCTCGTACCGCGGCCACAGGCGCCTTGTTCAAACTTCCTCGCCGCTGTGTACTCCCGTAATGTGGCTTACCGCGATCTCCTTTACTAATATCTGCTTGTTGCACCGTAGCTTGGTACAGCAGGTATGCCCTCCTCAGAAAATAGACGCCGTTGGCAGCGATTCCAAATCGACTTACCCGTAGGAGTAACCGTATGCCGGGGATCTGAAATGGTAGTTCCCGGGCTCGGCCTCGAGATGAGCAAAGGTGGGATGTCTCTGTGCGCGGGAGTCCATCTCAATCCCGGAGACTTGACCGAAGTCGAATTCCAGACATTGGGTAGGACCAGAGTCACCGCCATCGTTCGCAGCCGGACGGGATATTGCTTCGGACTGGAATTCCTGACCGAGCTTCCGAACTAGATTGAGAAGGTCGCAGCTCTGGAATTCTTTTCTCTGCAGCTGAAGAGCTAAGTCCCACCAGTACTTTCACCGGACACCCATACAAACGGAACGGTTGAAGCTCGGTTATGTCACTGAGCATAGAGCTGGTCGATCTTTGCTGCCATGATGAAGTCACTCTCGGTGAGTCCGTCGACTTTGTGCGTCCAGAGCGTGATCTCCGCTTTACCCCAAGTCAGCAGAATATCGGGATGATGTCCCTGTTCTTCGGCTAGCGCACCGACGCGATTGACGAACTCCAGAGCCTGCTTGAAGTCAGGGAAAGTGAACGCGCGAACAATGTGGTGCTCATTGACCACTTTCCAATGCGCCCACTGCGGAACTTGTTTGTGAATTTCGGCGAGTTCTTTGCCTTTGAGAGGCGGAACTCCACCCCGGCATGGGACACAGGTTTTGGCGGCTAGGTCGGACATTTAAGGTTCCTTAGAGATATATTACAGGTGTGCTGAGCTGCAGTACACGGCGCTTACTTTTACTCAAAGGCCGAAGCAGCGGCCACTTCTATTTTCCAACAAGACGTGGCAAGTCTGTGAACATCTTCGTGAAGGAAAGCGCGGGAACTTGTTGAATGCATTCGTTTCCAGGAATTGGGTTCCGCCATGTGTTTGAGCGCTATGCAAAATGTCACTGATGGTGACAAATCCTCACAAGAATGTTGCGATCCCCGATTGACTTGTGCTTCGATCCTTTCTTAGGCTGGTTGACAGTTCCCTACAGGGGACGAGAAAGGAAACATTATGCCGTTGCAATCTCAAGAGCAACCAACTCTGAATGTAAAACTCGTCCACTTCACCAAACAAAGCTCGCCCGATGAGCCGGTACAGGTTGCATTCTCTGTCACGGATGATCAAGGGAAGGAAGAGATCATCACCGGCGAGGTTCCTTACAGCTATGACCTTTTCCATTTGTTCCAGGAAAACGGCTGGCTGAACGTGCGTCGTGGAGTGTCCTCGATACGCGAGACCCGCTCTCAACGCAAAATAATGTCAGCCTAACCCAGCCGCAAGTCTGCAGGCGCCGGGCGGCGGTTGCGCTTCGGCGCCTGCAAAAACTCCTCGCTTGCACTCGCGGCCCAGCAGCGACCTTTTCAGTAAGTCGACTGTGTCCCGCTAATCAATTTCAGATTTTCCGCCTTCCAACGCATCGCATCGTAAATTCGTGTGCGCCCGCTGGGATGATCAAAGAATATCCATTCCTCAACTGGCCCGGGACTCATTTTGCGATATTCTCCAAGGTGAATCGCGGCTTGAGCGAATCCGTCGGGCTGGCGGCTGGCATTCAAGCCGTACATGTCTGCCTCATGCTCCTGCGTGCGGGTAAAGGTATTCTGGACCGGAGTTAGAACAAAAAAGAAAATAGAAGCCAGTAACACTACTAAAGGAAGTACCGCTGTATCCCCGATATCCCGAATCTGCCACTTCCGGCCCCATCGCGCCAGAGACCAATCCAGCGACCAGCGCAGAAATGCGAATCCACTCACAATGAGGACAAAAAAGAAGAGCATGCCGACATAAAGGTGGTCGAGTATGTAGTGACCCATCTCATGCCCCATCACGGCTTGAATCTCTTCCGGAGATCCGCGCCGCAGTAGGTTGTCATTGAGCGTGATTCGCATGGTGTGCCCGAATCCGCTGACGTTCGCGCTCATCCGCGTGGTTTGTTTGGATGCGTCGATCTCATAAACGTCTTGCGCCGAAATTCCGTTCGCTCGCGCCATGCTCAAGATAGGTTGCGTAACTTTCGGATCGTCCAGGCGCGTAACTTTATTGAAGATGGGCACAAGGTAAACCGGAGTGATCAGACTGGCAAATATAAGGAACAATACTGTGACAACCGATCCCCATATCCACCAGGTGTTTCGCAAGCCGCGCACGATCCCGAAGAGCAGCACAGTGAGGATCGCTCCGAGCACTAGATTTACTCCCAGGTTTTTCAACTGATCGACCATCCACGGGCCGAAGGTTTGCGTGGCCAGTCCGTACTTGTGTTCGCGGAAGTAGTCTTCGTAAACCGTCAACGGAAAAACCAAAATCGTGGTGATCAAAAGATACTCTGCCCAATAGATCAGGGTCTGCAGGGGCTTGAATCGCGTTATACGCTCCGCCAGATCGCGACATCTTTGCCGACCAGCGAAAGTTCAGCAATACGAGAGCGACCGCCACGCCGTAAAGAAAATCCCACAGGATCATCCAGTATCCGCCCTCAAAGTAGGCGTCCGACCGCGCTCTAGCTGTGCTTGGCATTTCCGCCAGATAGGCCTCGGTCGCACGTTCTGCGTTGAAATTCGGGGAGGGTTGCGCCTCGGCAGGAACAGTGAGCACTGTGGCCGGGCCGGGCTGCGAATCTGGCGCTTGACCAAAGGTAAGGGTTGAGAATAAACAAAGGAGCAGAACCGCAAGACGATCCAAGCATCGCCGCAGAGTCATCCCCGACCTTTCAGAGTGTTAGGCGCCCGAGGTAATTTTCTCTAGAACGGAATATCCTCATCGCTGATGGGCGCTGATGTTGCCGACTCCGCTTCGGGTGCGCGTTGGTCGAAACTATTTCCCGAAGCTGCTGCGCCACGAGCCTGTCCTGCGAAATCGCCTCCGCCGCCTTCTCCGCGTCCGCCGAGCAGAATCAGATCGCCCGCCACGACTTCGGTCATGTATTTCTTTTGATTGGTCGTCTTGTCATCCCAGGAACGAGTCTGCAAACGCCCCTCGATATAGACCTTGGAACCCTTCTTGAGATACTCACCAGCAATCTCCGCCAGCCGTTGCCACAACACTACGTTGTGCCATTCGGTGCGGTCTTGCCATTCTCCAGCTTTGTCTTTAAATCGTTCGTTGGTGGCCAGAGTAATTTTTGCAACGGGAGTGCCGCTTGGAGTGAATTTGACTTCAGGGTCTTTGCCAAGATTGCCAATGAGAGTGACGCGATTAAGACTTTTGCCTGCCATGAGTGCTGCTCCTTCTGCCCCTTGGAAAATGAGAATAGAAACAGGGCCGGACACCGAATCGAGACACGAACCAGGGGCTGGATGCCAAATATATCAGAATCGCGTCTCCCTGGCAGAGGCTAAGGTCTCGCTTCGAGCACAATATTGAAAGGCGTCTCCGCCGCTCTTCGCACACGCTTGAATCCCGCCGACTTCAGCACATTGGTGAGTCTGCCTTCACCCGCTTGCGCTCCCAGCGCGAGACCAACTTCCTGCGACACCGAAGCCGGCGTACAGAGCATAGTCGAAGCTCCATAATAAACTCTGCCGATTGGGTTCAGATTGTCTTCCAGCTTATCGTTGGCAAAGGGCTCTACGATCATCCATGTTCCGTTAGCGTCGAGCGATTGCAGCACGTGCCGCGCTGCGCCTTCGGGATCTCCCATGTCGTGCAGGCAGTCAAAAAACGCGACGAACTGATATCCCTTGCCGGGGAAATCCTTGGCCTTTGCGACTTCAAATTTGACTCGGTCCGACACTCCCGCCTTCATAGCCGCCTCGCGGGCCAATTCGATAGAACGAGGGTGATAGTCGAATCCGACAAACTTGGATTTCGGATAGGCCTGCGCCATCAAAATCGTGGAGGTTCCCAATCCGCAGCCGACGTCAGCAACGCTTGCGCCGGCTTTCAGTTTTGCTTCCACGTCGCCGAGCGCGGGAATCCATTCGTTGACCAAATGCGCTCGATAATTCGGGCGGAAAAACCTCTCGGTACCGCCAAACAGGCATCCATCGTGCTCGTGCCAGCCGACTCCCTTACCAGACTTAAACGCGTCGGTGATCTTGGGAACGTCTTTAATGCATGCCTCGACAATTTCGAAAAATCCAGGTAGGAAGACCGGACTGCTTTCGTCGGCGAGAGCCATCGCCTGCTCGGCGGGAAGGCTATAGCGTGTTGTCGCGGGATCATAGGTTACAAATCCCCCGGCAGCCTGCGATGCTAACCATTCACGCACGTAGCGTTCGTGAGTGCCAGTTTTAGAGGCGATCTCGGAAGAAGTTAGGGGACCGCTCCCCGCCATTGCCTTATAGAGGCCAAGTTTATCTCCAACAAGAATGAGCGCCGCATTCATCGCGGCTCCCATCTCGCCGACGGCTTTCATGATGAATTCGTGGAGCTTGGTTTGATCGAGTGGTTGCGCAGTGGCCGTTGACATGGGGCTCTCCAAACGGACGGAATAGCCTACTGGCGCGAACTTTACCGCAGCGATTCAAAGGGTGTCAAGGGCCGAGCTTGCGGGCTGCCGATGTCAAGCGGCCGGCTTGGTAGTGCGGCGGTTTACCATCACAAACGCCAGCCCAAACATGAAGAGCGCGAAGAGCACCAACGTCGCCAGCGATGAGAAAATCGAGAACTCAGTCAGGCTCGCGGGATAAAGAAGACTGCGAAGCGCCTCAACTCCGTAAGTCAGAGGATTGATTCGCATCACAACGCGCAGCCAAACTGACGCTCCGGACAATGGAAACATCGCGCCCGAGAGTAGCCACAGAGGAATCAGAAACAAATTTATGATTGCGTGGAATGCCTGAGTGGAATCCATTGGCCACGCAATAACGAAGCCGAGAGCAGTGAGGGCGAAAGAAACCAAAAACACGGTGAGTACGACCAGAAGAAACGTTGCGATACTCAGATGAACGCCAACCAGAGGCGCGAAAGCAAGAAAGATCAGACCCTGGATTGTCGCCAACGTCGTTCCGCCGAGAACTTTGCCGAGAACAATCGCCGAACGGGAAACCGGTGCCACCAACACCGAGAGCAGGAATCCTTCTTTGCGGTCCTCAATCACCGACATCATGGTGAAGATCGAAGTGAACAGCACGATCATGATCAGTGCCCCCGGATAAAAATAATCGAGATAGTGCTGACCATTCGCGCCTCCTGACCGAAACGATGTGCCGAAACCTGAGCCAATAACCAGCCAAAACAATATTGGTGAAGCGATCACGCCCACAACACGGCTCCGCTGCCTGTAGAAACGAACGACCTCGCGCCACCATAAAGTGAACGCAGGCAGTAGCAATTCATTTCTGGTCGGAGCGACTTGGGCGGGGAACGTTGCGGTTTGAGTTGCCATAGTTTTTGTTGCGCAGCTGTTGTGCTTCTTGGCCCGGGTTCGGGGGGCACGGCCTTTAGCCGTGCCGTTTCCTCACAAACTCTACTTACGGCACGACTGAAGTCATGCCCTCCCACTTTGTTCGTCCAATCAGCTACCGACTTCTCCGCCGCGATCAGTCCAAAAACGATGGCCGGTGCGGCGGATGAATACATCTTCCAAACTTGGTTTGCTTACTGAAATTGCTTCAATCTCTCCGGGATACGCTTCTACCAAATCGGTGATAAACCGATGGCCTTCCTTGCGCTCCAGGCGAACCTGATTCTGGATCACGTGGGCTTCCGTGTTAAACCGTATCCGGATACGATCCGCCAATGACTCTGGATCTTTAGTATCGAGCACAATTACATCCCCACCGATCTCCTGCTTCAACTCCAACGGAGTCCCGAGCGCCACGAGTTTGCCTTGATTCAAAAACGCGAGTCGATCGCAGCGCCCAGCTTCTTCCATCAGGTGGGTCGTCACCAGTACAGTGACCTTTTCCTGGTCACGCAAAATATGCAGATACTGCCAGAGATCGATTCGTGCGCCGGGATCGAGCCCAGTCGTAGGCTCATCGAGCAACAGGACGGAGGGATGATGAAGCAGTCCCTTTGCCAGTTCCAGCCGCCGCTGCATTCCTCCAGAGAAAGTCTCGGCTTTCTCTTTGGCGCGATCGGCAAGGCCCACCCGTTGCAGCATTTCATCGATACGCAGAGTCAGCTGACACCCATGCAGTCCGTAAAGATGACCTTGATGGTGCAAATTCTCAGCCGCGGTCAACTTTACGTCAATGCTCTGAGCCTGGAAAACGACACCGATGTGGCGTCGCAGTTCGCTGGCATCTTTCGCAACGTCATATCCCAGAATTACCGCCCGGCCGCCGACTGGAACCATCAACGTCGACAGGATTCGGAACATTGTGGTCTTACCGCTGCCGTTCGGCCCGAGCAGGCCAAACAACTCCGCAGAGCGCACGTCAAAAGACACGCCGTCGAGAGCAGCGTGATCGCCATAACGGTGCAAAAGATTTTGAATGGAAATCGCTGCGGACCTATTGGGATCCGTTTCGGGGTCGTCTATCGCAAGCGCGGGTAACTTTGAAGCCACACGCTATTCTACGACGATAACGGTTTCAGGGTCTCGACATGCACGAGTAATTGTAGAAAGAATACCCTATCATTTCTGCTGAATGCCTCCCCAGGGAACTCAATAATGCAGAAACTCACAACGCAGAAGTTATGGCTAGCCGCGGGATGTGTATTATGCGCAGCACTGCCGTGGAAATACGCACCCGGCTTAGACGGAACAGAGTTTAGCGGGGGCCGAATAACCGGGCCTATGATTGACATGTTCGATATCGGAACGCTGCTCTTTGTACTGGCGCTGGCCGCGATATTTTTCTTTCCACGGATCGGGTCAGCAATCGCTTTTCTCGCCTCACTACTCTGTTTTCCTTTGTATGTCTACTTCACGGCACCTGGGCCCTTCCGTCGAATCGTTGGTGGCGAATGGTCCGTTGCGCTCCACTCTAATTTCGTGTTAGCCCCATGGGCGATTGCAGGCATGTTCGCTCTTGCGATTACTGTTGGTATTTCGCTTCGCACGTTCGCCGTCGGTCACAGAAGGGGCGCACGATCAGAGCGCTAATCCGCAGAGGCTTTCGCGCTACAGATCCACATCATCAGGTTTGGAAGCTGTCACCTTTAGATTCCGCCCTCGAAGATTTTCTTGGATAGGTAGCGCTCCGCCGAGTCCGGGATCATTGTCACAACACGCTTCCCACTTCCGAGACGACGCGCAATCTGCAGGGAGGCGAATACGTTTGCTCCAGAGCTAGAGCCTCCCAGCACGCCTTCAAGAGCCGCCAGTTGATTCACAGTATTGAAGGCGTCGACGTCACTTACCATAATCACTTCGTCGCACACGGAGGGGTCGAAATTCTTTGGGATGAAACTCGCGCCAATCCCTTCCACTTTGTGCTTGCCGGGCTTGCCGCCGCCCAGTACGGAACCTTGTGTCTCGACTGCATACGCAAGTACGCGGGGCAAACGCTCCTTCAAATATCGGGCAACGCCGGTAAATGTGCCAGCGGTGCCGGAGCCGATCACGATTGCGTCAATGCGGCCTTCCATCTGCTCGAAAATTTCCAAAGCCGTGGTTTCATAGTGATAATCAGGGTTTGCGGGGTTCTCGAACTGTCCGGCCATAAACGATCCTGCGTTGCTGGCCGCGAATTCCTTGGCTTTGGCGATTGCGCCCAGCATACCGTCTGCGTCCGGAGTACGGGTTACCTGCGCGCCAAGAGCCCGCATGATCGTAACTTTTTCTTCGGAGAAATGTTCCGGAACAAACAGAGCGACCTTATAACCGCGATTGACTCCGATAAGCGCCAGGCCGATGCCTGTGTTCCCCGCCGTGGCTTCGACAATTGTGCCGCCAGGCTTGAGCAATCCTTCTTCTTCAGCCCGACGGATGATACCGATAGCGGCACGGTCTTTCACGCTTCCGCCGGGATTCAGGTACTCCAATTTTGCGTAAACTTCCGCCGAGCCGACCGGAACAAGACGACGGAACTGGAGCATGGGCGTCTCGCCGACCAACTGGGTGATGTCATCCGTCACCCGAAGACGGCTTCGTTCCATGGTATTGATTCGCACATTACAGAGTACGGAAGCGGCTGACGAAGCGTCAATTCTGGAGCAGAGAATGTGGTTACGAATGGGCCGAAGTCTGCGGAGAGATTGATCGCGGAAAGCTCTATGGAGCCCCACCCGGCGCGTGCTCCTGGCCCGGGTAATATCCCGTCCGGGTTCTCACCGACAGTTTCTTGTAGCCTTTGGCACGCGCATCCACCCGAATGGTGCGGTAGCCGCCAACGCTCTTTGGCGTCTTCGGCTTATAGCCGATCGTGTACTGATTGCGGATATCGTGGGCTACGGTGCGACTAATCTCGTCCACTTCATCCAATGTTTTTGGTAGAAAGGCAATTCCTCCCGTCCGCTCGGCCATCGTTTCGAGGGCACGCCGGGCGCGCCGGGCCCTCTCCTCCCCCAGAAGACCTATCGCGTAGACGGTCGGACCGTTCTCTTGCTGAAGTTGGCGGATGGCCTGCTCCAGTGTGTCCGTACTGGCATTGTCCTCGCCATCGGTGACGACGAAGAGAACCTTTTTCTGCAATTTGGCGTTTTTCTTCATGTAATCCGCGGACGCAACCATTGCGTCATAGAGCGCAGTCCCACCTCGGGACTCCACTTTTTCGAGCGCCGCCTGCAATTTCTTGATGTTTCCGGTGAAATCCTGGTCAAGAAAATACTCATCGTTAAAATTAACCACGAAGACTTGGTCCTCGGGGTTACTGGCACGAACCAGGTTCAAAGCAGCCTTATTGACTTTGTCCCTCTTCTCACGCATGGATCCCGAATTATCGATCACAATCCCCATCGCGACTGGAACATCTTCGTGCCGAAAGGAAGTAATGGGTTGGGGTTGGTCATTCTCGAAAACATTAAACGCTCCCCGATCAAGGGTGGTGATTAGGTGCATCTTCTCGTCCACAACCGTTGCGTGTAAGACGACTTCTTCGACTTCTTTTTTGAAGACGAAAACGCCGCTGTCATTGGTGGGGGGCGGACCCGACTGTGGCTCTGACGGCGCGGTCTGATTTGGTGTTGGAGGGGGGGCCGTCGGCGTCGTCGGCTGCTGGCTCTGATCCTGCGGAGTTGCCGCGGGACTGGACGGAGGCGTCTGCGTACCGTTCTGCGGCGCTGTTTGCCCCTGGGCTGGGGGAGCGGAAGGCGTCGCCTGTTGACTCTGCTGTTGCGGAGTTGACGCGGCAGAGGGCGTCCCTGCACCGGCGTCAGTCCCCTGTTTTGGCTCAGGATTTGCCTGAGCTCCGCTTGCTAAATGAATGAAAAGGAAGGCAATCAGTGCGAACAGAAATCGACTATTCCGAAGGTGCATAGTATCCCGTCTTGGCGTATACCCGAAGCGGCGGCAAACCTCGTGGCGCATTTAATTTCACTTTTATCTTACGCCACTTGCCGTCATGTCCAGGTTTGTTTGGACGGTATCCAAGCACATATTGGTTGCGTAGCTCGATCCCAATTTTTGTAGCAACGTCTGCCAAGTCATTGGGATTGTCGATGGTGAAGGCGCGTCCTCCGGTCAATTCGGCAATATCTCCGAGCAATACCGGCCCTAAACGCTCCTCCTCCGTCGGAAAATAGTGGTCGTAGATGCCAATCGCGTATATCAATAAATCAGACTCTTTGACCAGTGACTTGATTTCGCCTTCCGTATATCGGCTGTGATTGTCTCCGCCATCGGAGATTATCAAAATGGCCTTTTTTGGGTACTTCGCCTGCCGCATTTTGCTCACACCCAAATAGATCGCATCCAGCAGCGCGGTTCGTCCTTTGGGGACGGTGTAGATCAATTTACCCTGAATATCTTCGACCGACGACGTAAAGTCGGAAACTTCCTGGGGCTGATCAGCGAAGGTGATCATGAAAAATTCGTCTTGCGGGTTGGCGGTTTTAAAAAACTCCCCAACCGCCTCCCGGGCGCGGTCAATCTTGGTGCTCATGCTGCCGCTCATATCGAAGATCACGCCGATTGATACTGGAGCATCTTCACTAGAAAAATTTCTGATCTCTTGCTGATCTTTGCCTTCAAAAAGTTCGAAATTCTCTTTGTCCAAGCCAGTGACCAACCTATTCATTGGGTCGGTAATGGTCACGGGGACAAGCACCAGATCCACATCCACTTTTAGCGGGCGGTTGTGTGGTGACGCTGCATCACTCTCGACAGACTTAAGGGGCTGAGGCTCCATTCTGGGAACGATGTGGACGTTGTCAGTATCTCCAGAACCCTGAGCATGTGAGTAGGTGAAAGCCGTGCATACGAAGAGCGCTATCAGGACGACAGAGGCACGAAAAATGTGCGCTGGCTTGCCCGGACACCACATAAAATCTCTTTTCTTCTGGAAGGTTACGGGCTTCGTTACTTGCTTGAGCGGGTGAGGGGACCCCGGCCCATTCTGAAGGGCCATAAAAAAACCTCATCAATTAAGCCGATGCTACCACAGCTTAACGCTTTCGAAACAGGCTTTCCTGCGAATCTTTAGATGAAAATCACTGCGCAAAAGTTTGCTTAACACTAGAAATCCATTAGCGTCGATAGAATCATTTTTTTCAATGACAGTTGTCAAGTCTGTGTCAATTCGCTCCGTCCGGGAAAGCGACGGAGAACGCACCGCTCGATCCACTCAATCACATGCAATCTCCAAACCAATCCGACACCTCTCTTGTACAATCTCTCTTTCCCTTATATGGCTCATATTGCTCCCTTCCGCGCCCTTCGCTATGACCCTGCAAAGGTTCCCCTGGATCAGGTCGCCACACAGCCCTATGACAAGATTAGCCCTCAAATGCAGGAGAGTTATTACTCGTCCAGTCCCTACAACTTGGTGCGGATCATCCTCGGCAAGCGGGAACTGACCGATACCCAGCAGGAGAACCCATACACCCGGGCTGCTGGCTACTTTCACGATTGGCGCCGTCAAGGCATCTTCCTTCAGGATTCTCAGCCGTCGATTTATCTCTACGTCGAACGATTTACCGTACCGGGAAGCAAGACCGAATTGGAACGTCGCGGATTTATTGCGCTTGGAAAAATTGAAGACTACTCAGCTGGCGTTGTCTTTCGCCATGAGCAGACTCTGGCAAAACCAAAAGCCGACCGTCTGGATCTCCTCCGTGCCACAAGAGCTCACTTCGGACAGATTTTTATGTTGTACACCGATCCCGCTGGGGAGATTGAGGGCTTGATGATCTCGTCGAATCCCCCAGACATGGAGATGCGTGACGAATACGGTGTGCTCCATCAGGTCTGGAAGGTTTCTGATCCCAGCTTAATTGATCTAGTCCAAGGCAAAATGCGGGACAAGAAGCTCATCATTGCCGACGGACACCATCGTTATGAGACTTCTCTGAATTATCGCAATGAGCGCCGAGCGGCCGGATCGTCTCCTATTCCAGCTGTCCCGCGCCAATACTCGTCCCAGAATCCATTGGTTCAATCAGCAGGATCGGAACTTGCGCCTCATGAACTGTCCATGATGACCTTCGTCAATATGGATAGTCCGGGCCTCGCGATTCTCCCAACCCATCGCATCGTGCACAGTTTGGAATCATTCTCCGTGGAAAACTTTCGCGACGGAGCACGCAGATATTTCAGCGTTGAAGAGGTTGATCCCTCGATTGATGCCGCGCGTGCCAATGTCATCTTACGGGAGGCCGGCCACAGTGGAACTGCCATGATCGCAGTCACGGGCGATCACGCATTTCTTCTGGATACTCCTGGAGCGATTGGAACGAACGTCTTCGCGGGATTGTCTCTGCGCCAACAATCTCTCGATGTAGTCCAATTGCACAAGTGCCTGTTGGAAGGCGTGCTCGGAATTTCCGAGGAAGCAATTCGCGACCAGCAGAATATTCGTTACATTCGGGATGCAGGGGAGGCTCTGGCTCAGGTTCGCGACGGCGCTGCCAATATCGCATTCCTTATGAATCCGGTTCGCATGCAACAAGTGCGAGACATTGCCTTCGCGAGCGAAGTATTACCGCAGAAGTCAACCGACTTTTATCCCAAACTTTTGAGCGGTCTCACGATCTATGCGTTGGAATAGCCTTAATTCATTTTTGCCCGGCTTGTCGCGGGTCAGATCGTGGTTGTAATCAGCAGGATCGCAATCAGCCTCACTCTACTTAGCCTCCTCGTCTCCGGAGCGACACCGGAGGAGAAGCGCATCGCCATCTTTTCGAGAGTCACAAGTTATTCGTTGCCCGTAGTCGACGTGGGAGGCCAGGAGTACAGCGGGTTTCTCGAAGTTCTCGAACCGCTGGGAACGGTCAGCGCCAAAACCGACAACAAACACTGGAAGCTTCGATACAACAACCTTGAGCTCGAGTTCACTCCTAATGAGACACGGGTCCGTTTAAACGGGAGCAACTTTGATCTGGGCTCGCCCTTTCTACTGCAGAACGGTCGAGGCTTGGTTCCGGTCTCATCTTTGGGGCCTCTGTTGTCTCGCGTCCTCGGAGGCCCGGTCACTTTCAATCAGGCTTCGCGTCGCATATTTATTGGCAACGTAGCGGTACATTTCACCGCCCAGATCCTCACGTCGCAGGTTGGTACCGCCCCTACCTTAGTAATGAACTTTTCGGCTCCGGTGAATCCCATCATTGCAACCGATGCGAGCAAGCTGCACATGAGTTTTGATCACGATCCTATCGTTCCGCCCGGCACCCAGACGCTTACGTTCAACAATCAGGCTATCTCTTCGGCGATTTATGAGGAGGGCAACGGAGCGGCTGAGATAACCATAGTCGGCGCTTCACCGCTTTTCGCGAAGTTCAGCAACGACCGAAAGACCATTACCATTACGGCGGCTCCAGCGGTGGCGGCACAGGCCCCAGCGCCAGCCTCGACGCCAGTTCCAGAAGCGACCATTGCAGCCGTACCTGCCGCAGCTCCGGGGAGTGGGCCGGCCTTGCCTTTAGCTTACTTCGCGGTCGTAGACGCGAGCCACGGCGGCGACGATCGCGGTGCGGCTCTGACCAGCCAACTCGATGAAAAGGACGTCACGCTATCTTTCGGCCGCCGCCTGCGTCAGGAGCTCGAATCTCGCGGACTGACGACACTTCTGCTTCGCGACGGAGACACGAGCCTGAGCCTCGATCAGCGAGCGGGCATGACAAATGCCGCCCACCCGATGATCTATCTCTGCTTGCATGTGACGTTGCAGGGAAACGGCGTCCGTCTTTACACGGCACTCCTGCCGAGCGGTGGCGCAACCTCTCGCGCCTTTCTGGATTGGGACACCGCGCAAGCTCCATCGCTGGCAAGGAGTCAGTCGGCGGTTGCACTCCTCGCGAAGGCGTTGGACGATTCCAAAATCCCGGTGCGAACCATGTCAGCTCCGTTACGACCATTGAACAACATTACAACCGCGGCAATCGCCATCGAGATTTCGCCGCCCGCAAGCGGCCGCGCCGGACTGGGCTCGACGGAATATCAGCAATCGATGGCATCTTCAATTGCAACCGCAATGTCATTCGTACGCCGAAATCTGGGAAGCGCACCGTAATTCCCTAAAATATGATTAAGCTAAACCTGATTTCGGGCACTAGGATCCCGCGCAATTTGTTGTTTGGGATTGTGGCTATGGTTGCTATCGCCGCCAGTATGACGATCTATGTCTGGAAGACACGTGCTCGCGCTGCTGGTACCGGGGAGAGTCTGACATTCCAAGGACCCGTTGCCGCTCCAGTATCAGGCCCTACCGAGTCGGTCACTCTCTACGTCGCCGACGATGATGCCGGCATTCTTCGGGCCCACCCTTTTAAGATTCCTCTTCCCGCTGGTCGCCAGCAACGTGCCGAAGAGCTGCTTCGGAATCTTGTTGAGCTCTACGGCGCCAAATCTTCGCCTCATCCTTTAGGCCCAGGTTCGGAGGTACGCGACGTATATTTGGTTGATCCCGGGCTAGCGGTTATCGACATCAATAGTGCCTTCGCGGAGGGCCACCGCTCTGGAGTGCTCGTCGAGGAGCTAACCGTTGCCTCAATGGTAGAGACGATCTCAGCGAATGTCCCGAGCGTCACACGCGTCAAGTTTCTCGTCGACGGGAAACCCCGCGAAACCTTAGCAGGACACGCCGACCTCACTTCCTTTTACGATGTAGCGACCGTTCACCAACTCGCCACTGAACTGCAAAACAGACAATAAACATCAAGTCCCTTCATCCACTTCTGCATTAAGCGGTGTCTATTGAATTAGCGCATGCGCCAATCTGGTGGGCCGCTCCCACCTCCCAACACCTTGCGAATGAGATAGGACTCGGCAAGAGTTCAGGAGGGCGTATGTTTGAAACCAGTCTTTTAATTTCCAGCGAGTCACCTTCGAAACAGCGAGGATTAACGACGTTTGTTTCTCTCGTTCTTCAAGCCATATCCGTGGGTGTACTCATCGTTTTGCCAATGCTATTCACTGATGCACTCCCTTTGCGCGGGCTAAAGCGTATCGTAGATATCCCTGCCCCACCGAGATTGCCGCCGACTGAGACTATTCCAATCGCGCGCCGGAGCCCCACAGAAATAAGTGTCAACGAGCCGATCCGTGTCTCGCAAAACATTCCGAGATCACCCATCCCGATGGTTGCGCCGCCAGCGCTATCTCCAAATCTCGCCGATCCCAACACCTTCGCTTCAAACGTCCCAGCCGGTCAAACGAGTGCGCAGATTTCAGATCTCCTAAATTTCCGCCGAGATACCACACCGAGAAGCGCGTCGCTTCCCGCCAAACGATGGAGAGTATCAGGCGGCGTCGAGCAAGGCCTGCTCATCCAGGAGGTCAAACCCGTCTATCCGCCGCTTGCGCGCCAGGCAGGCGTGCAAGGCGAAGTCATCTTGCAGGCTGTTATCGGGAAGGATGGAAGAATCCAAAACCTGCGTGTGGTCAGTGGCAATCCTCTGCTTGTTAAAGCTGCTTGGGACTCGGTCATCCAGTGGCGCTATCGCCCATATCTTCTGGATGGCGAGCCGGTAGAAGTCGAGACTCAAATCACTGTGAACTTCAAGGCGTCCTGACGGATGAGTCACTTTCTTTGCGTTGAAATTAGGTTGATTGGCGACAGCCGTGAATCACGCAGTGTCGGGATGCGAAGCGACAAGGCTTGATAGGTGCTGGCGAAAGACCGCAACTCCTTGTTCTTGACCGCGATTCTCGGCGACGAACTCGACGCCATAGTTATAGCCAGACCGATAGCAAATTTTCCCTTCGACTCTGATCGGAGGCATGGAGTAAGGCGGGGTGAACTCCACCGCCATCTCGTCTCCGCTGTTTAGTTCCGCTCCCGCGAACATGCCCAGTCCCCCGCTGCTCAATGAGAACGCCCGTCCTTGCACAATCGTGGTTTTGTCGGCTCTTCTAACAATTACGCGGATCGGCACGTTCGCTTTGTACCGCCACCATCGGCGCGTGTACGCAGTTTGGCTGACCGCGATTTGGGATGTATCAGTCACAAATCTACCCCGAGTTTCTATCGGCAGCAATTGCGCGGGACTTAAGTCGTCGTTTGCGCCGGTCCCGAATTCCCTGGTGAATGGCAAAAGGCCAATGCTCATTCGCATTGGGACAATTTCCGGTAAAGTAAACCTGATGCAAACGCTGTCGGCCAACGAAATCCCCCCTAGGCAAGCCCCGCTTTCATGGCTTGCCGGAATCTTGATAGGTGGCCTGGTAACTCTCATCCTTGTTGGAACAGCCGTCTGGCTCTCTACCGGAGTCGGCCTCCTCCATCTGATGGGGCTAGCCGGAGGGCGCACTCTGGTTAACGTTGGCCAGCCAACGGTAGTCCGGCAGATTCAACAATTGCAGCGCCTCGAAACCGTAAGCTACACGATGGACAAAATCATCTCCGGCGAGCACGAAAACCCCTATCTTCCTAAATTTTTGGCTGGAGACCGCATCCTGCTCGTGGTGCATGGAGAGGTTGTTGGAGGCGTCGATCTCGCGAAACTCCAGCCCAGCGACGTTGTAATACAAGGGCAGAACATAAGAATCGCTCTGCCCAATGCCGAAATCTTCAGCACGCGAATCGATAACACAAAAACTCGAGTCTACTCCCGGGATACCGGACTCTTCTCCTCTCCCGACCCTAATCTCGAGAGCGAAGTGCGCGAAGAGGCCGAGCGCCAACTTCAACAAGCCGCATTGCAGGATGGAATTTTGAAGTCGGCCGACCAAAATGCACACAATACGATCCAGGGAATGATCAAGGGTCTGGGTTTTAAACAGGTGGACATCCAATAACGAATTGACCGAACGCCAGATTGGAGATGAGATTTGTGTGTATGGTGAGCGCGGTGGGACTCGAACCCACGACCCATGCCTTAAAAGGGCATTGCTCTACCAACTGAGCTACGCGCCCATCGTCTTAACATTAAATCACTAATCGGGGCCAACCACGAAATCGGTCGCACGATTCGGCGTCAATCAACAGTTGCGGATAAGCTCTGATCTATCGTGACGGATACCTTAGCATGCCGCTGCACCGTATAGATAGTCGTTGTGCGACCAGCGAAAAGTGGTTGACAAAGTAAGCCTGCGAGGCTACAACGTCTCACGGTCCCATCAGCATGTCTGAATCGAACCGCAGCTCCTAATCAATAACTATAAGGGGGACTTCAAAGATGGCTAGCAAGAAAAAGTCTGCAGGTGACCTTGCACCTCTCCGAAAAGCTCTATCGGGATTAGAAAGAACTCAACGTGAGCTACAGTTAAACATTAAGAATCTTAAAACAGCTATGGGCCACATACACAAGGCTGGCGGAGAGGGTAAGGGCCATCCGCACGGTGCAGCCTCCGGGAGAATGAAGGGGCACGTGCACTCGCCGTCGGGTATGGCCAAAGGCCACGTGCACTCCGCGACCTCGGGCAAGGCGAAGGGACACCCACACTCGGCATAGGAGCAGATTGCCGCCTGAACACGCTCGCTGCGCGCCCTAGCGGATGTTCGCAGGTTCGCGTTCTTTGTGATAGTCGCTTCGAGATGGTTTCTTGGCTTGAAAGCGCGGTTGACGATGATCGAGACTACGCGAGTACTTTGCTATAAATACTCCGAACCTTGCCGAGCGTCTCCAGTAGTTCAGCCTCCAAGCCATTGCCGAAGTGCCGGTTGAGGATTTGGGCGGTCAGCTTTTCTGTCGCCTGTTGAGCGTGCTCGGTCGCGGGCAGCCACTTTTGGACTCTTCCGGTCACCAATCTGACCACGTGCTCGACGGTGCGGAGAAACTCGGCGGCGTGATCCAATTTCGCGGCCTCCGAGTGTTCCAACCCGTCTGCCCCGGCGCATCTCCACAAACGATCGCGCAAGCTGCCTTGCTTATTGGGTATTCCGTGTTTGATCAAAAGAAAACCGGTTAGGAAATCGATGTCGTAAGTGCCTCCAGTGGAAGTCTTGAAGCTCTTCTCTGAATGATTCGTCGATGCAAGTTTGTCTCGCATCGCGCGCACAGCCTTAAGAAAATCTGGATCAGCGGCGTAGCGTTGATAGAGCTTGTCAGTTAACGACATCACTTGGTCGCCCAAGGCCTGAGATCCAGCCACAAATCGAAGTTTTGTATACATCAACGCTTCCCAGGGTTGAGCCTCTTTCTCGAAATAGGAGGAAAGTTGGGCGGGAGTGACGAGCAATTCGCCTGCTCCGCCGCGGGGGCGCAGTCGAGTATCGATGGGAAAGACCATTCCGTCACGCGTATATGAGGAGAGCACCTGCATCACCTGTTCCGCAGATTTCGTGAACACCCCGCGATCCTTTTCCCTCTCGCCGATAAAAAATAGATCAGCATCGGAGTGTACGTCCAGTTCCCTGCTGCCTAACCGGCCCACCGCCATAATCGCCATCCCGTCCTTATGGCCCGCGATACCTGCCGCGGCTGCGATTGCATCTTCAGCAGCGGATGTCACTGAATCCAGCGATTCGTATACCCCGCACTGGGCATTGAGGTCACGCGCTCCGACAGCGAGAATGCGATGACGAAAGTGTTTGCGCAGCAGAGCCAGTTTCTCGCCGTGAGAATTGCCCGCTGTCGCGACATATTCGAATATCGGATCCACAGTCGCTCGCCCCCGCCCCAGCGGACTTGCGAACAAATATCCGCTGTCGACGCGGGGGATTGGGTTGTCCAAATCCGCTAGGGTGGCTATTTCTTCAGGATAACGGATCAGAATGTCGGTCAAATATTCGCTCACTTCGAAAAGCGCCAGAGCCCGAATCGTAGCCGGCTCATTCCGAATAACTTCCGCATAGCGGCGCGAGCTTGTGAGGGCAGAGCCCAGGAAACGGAAAAGATTCTTGCGGGCGTGGGCGCTTAGGTTCTCGGCGCTGACCGCTTGGTGCAACAGAGGAGCATCTAGCGCCAGGCGTTCCAATACTTGCTGATTCGATCGGTCGGGGCTGGTTAGTTCCGGCCGGCTGTTCAGCTTGAACCCCATATCGAGCGACTCAACCTGGCCGCGAGCTTGCTGCTGAAAAATGATCCGTTGGTATATTTCGGCGACATCGTTCATGCGCCGCTGAACGGAGGGGACCAGTTCAGTGATCTGGTATTCCCGCGGATCGTATCCTTCCATGGATCGTTGCAGTATCTTCAACTCGAACTGCGTTGACGGCAGCCGATGCGTCTGCTGACCTTGACGCAGTTGTAGCCGGTGCTCCAGGTGCCGCAAGAATTCGTACCCACTGGTTAGGCTGTGGAATTCCTTTCCAGTGATGTGCTGTTTGTCGTGGAGTTTCTGCAGCGAGAACAACGTTCCGCCGGAGCGAAGCCAAGGTTCCGCGCCTCCGTGGACGCGCTGAAGGCACTGCACCAGAAACTCGATGTCCCGAATTCCTCCCTGGTCAAGCTTTACGTCTAGCGCGGCATTGGGGAATCGTTGCAAATGACGACGTTTGTGCATTTTTTCACGGGCAACAAGAGCGGTCTTAATCGCCGCGAAGTTGAGGCGCTCAGCAGGCGTTTGAGCCTGTTGCCGAAATCCCGAGCGCAGCGCAGGATCTGCATTGAAGCGTTCAGCAGTCTGGTTTGATACCTTCTCTTCGTTTCGTTGTTCGGAACTGCCGGAATCAGGACGATCCGCATCATTCCCATAAACCTGCGGCTGCACCCGTCGAATGAATTCGCGCGCCAGTGAAGTATCCCCGGCCGAGTGGCGGATTTTAATAAGCGCCTGACGCTCCCAATCATGGGCGACCTGGGTATAGTAACGCAGCGCCGCCTCTAGGCTGATTGCTAATTCGCCTTCGTTCCCCTGGGGCCGCAGGCGCAAATCGATACGGAAGACGGAACCCTCTTGCGTCACCCGCGACAATGCTTCAGTAAGGTGTTGAGACAAGCGAACAAAATATTCTCGATTGCTGATGGACGCATCAGGCGATTCCTGACCATCGCCAAAGATGTACAGCAAGTCGACGTCAGAGCTGTAATTTAATTCGTTTCCACCGAGTTTTCCCAACGAGAGGACTGCGAAGCGGGTATCCACCAAGCGGCCTTCCGCGTCCAGAAGCTGGGGTGTGCCGTAGCGCCGCTGCAAAGTACTTTCCGCATCGCGCAGGGCCTCTTCAATCATCACATCCGCTAAGGCAGAGATCTCCGCCGTAGTCTCGGCCAAGGGTGCAATCTTGAGCACGTCGCGCAACATGATCCGCAAATATTCCCGCCGTTTGAAGCGCGCCAATAAAAGAGAGCCATCGGTTTCAAAGGAGCGCGAGCGAAATCGGGAGAGGCCTTGCTGGAAATCTTCGTGCGCAAAACTGCGATCCAGATTTTCTTCTTTCAGAAAGGACTGCAAGATATCCGTGTTCCTGAGCAGGGTCTCGCCGAGAAAGCGGCTGTGGCCGAAGACAACGATGGCGTAGTGCGCCAGAACATTGTGGCGATCGAGCAAATGAGCCATCTCTGCCGACTCACTGATTAGACGATCGAACATGATGAGCGCAGAATCCGGGTCAGGAGCCTCGGCAAGCAATCCCGGCAATGCAGCCGCTATGCCGGGAGAGACTTGTTCCATGACGTGTTGGAGGGTGATCTTAGCGTTTTCCCGGTTTTGAAACGGAACATTAGCGGTAGAGTCGGCGCTCGCGTTCAACAACTTGCCAGGCTTTTTCTCGGGTTGACCGTTGGGGGCAGTCTGACCTAACGGCTGCGCTGAATCGGTTGGCGGCGTCGCGAAAGACAATGGATCAGGCTCGGAAATTCAGCATAGCATGGGGCTATGTACCGCTGAGCATTGCGGAAAGCTCAAGTTCACCATCGTCTCGTTCCAAAATATTTTCTGATTCCGATGGCGTTATATCTTCCCCATGGACCGTTGGGCCCAAGGTCGGCTGGACCGAGATTCCGATCCCTCGCACCCAGCCGATCGAACAAAAAGTGCTGGGTCACACGAAATTCGAATCCCTTGCCAAGATAGATTCCCACTCCCCACGAATGTTCTATGCCAATGGCGTCGAATGACCATGTGTAAAGAGCTTGCGGAACATTTTTTCCGAACAGGAAGGCGGGTTGGCCGAACAGCATGAATCGTCGGAATTGTCCGCGGCCGAATGGCCGCACTTCCAGCAGACCTGAAATCATGTAGCGCGCGAATGCGTTACAGGGAGCGTTCGCGCCGCCATAGTTCTTCGCGGCAGCGTTGCACAGATTGGGATCAATTTCGTTATGTGGGGGCGCGAGATCGAACTGGGCATATCCATAAAAAGTGTCGCTCGGAAAAAACATGCGACCGGAGCCATCGCTGACTGCAGGCTCCTGGGCTGCTGCCGCTCCGCACATCAACAGACATACGAAGATCCAAAGCAAAAGCTTCATCGCGCCTCCGAAGAATTGGAATTAAGTTGTGGAAGAGTTGCGGCACATTGTACCTCCAACTGGGATGGCATGAGCGGTGGGGTATCTGTTGGGTAAGGGAGGCACGAACTATGAGGGTTGCTGTTGAGTCAAGCAGTGGATCGCGCCGAAACCCCAGATAAGATCACCGCAGTAGATTCCCACTACTTCGCGGTCGGGAAAAACATCGGCGAGAGCGTCCAAAGCAATCCGGTCATTGGGATCATTAAAGACTGGAACCAGTACGAGACCGTTGGCGACATAGAAGTTGGCGTAGCTCGCGGGCAGGCGGCGATTTTCAAAGATAATGGGACGCGGCATCGGCAGTTCGACGATGGCTAGCTCGTTTCCGTCCTGATCAGTGGCCGCGCGAAGCCGGCGAATATTTTCGCGCAACGGTTCATAGTTCCCATCATTCGGATCGGATTCGACGGCCGTGACCACTGTGTCTGGGGTTACGAAGCGCGTAATGTCGTCCACGTGGCCGTGAGTGTCGTCCCCAGCAGTTCCAGAGCCGAGCCAGATCACATTGGTGACTCCCAAATACTCTGCGAAAACTTTCTCGTAGTCAGAACGGTTCATCCCCGGATTGCGTTCCTGAATCTTGCTCAGCAAACATTCCTCGGTCGTCAGCAAAGTACCCTGGCCGTTAACGTCGATGGACCCACCTTCGAGCACAACCCGCTTTTTGTCAAAGACGGCCTGCAGTTCGTTGACGCCTGCAGCTTTCGCCATGAGACTTCCGATTTTCTGGTCTTTTCGCCAGTCCGAGTACTTGGCCCACGCGTTGAAACGCCACGAAATTGCCGCCTGCTGATCTGAATTCGTTACAAAGGTGCATCCCGAATCCCGTGTCCAAACACGGTCGGTTGGCCAGCGATGAAACCCGACTTTCTCGTTGAGAGCGTTCGCGCGATCCAAAACGTTTTGGGCCCGCCTCTCACTAGCGGCATCGCTCACAATAATTTCAACGCGCTCGTAACGGCTCAAATTGCGGACAATTTCCGCATAGACCCAAGCAATCGAGCCAAATTTTCCGGGCCAGTCTTCGCGATTGTGAGGCCATGCTATCCACGTAGCCTCATGGGGCTCCCACTCAGCGGGCATGCGGTATTGCTGAGAAGAGTTAACTGATGACTTGCTGGAAGGACGAGAACGAGCGGGCATCACGGGCCTCAATCGATCAACCGGCTGGTGATCGGTGCATAGCTGTCGATGCGGCGATCTCGCAGAAAAGGCCAGTTGCGGCGAATGTCTTCGAGAATTTTCAGGTCAACTTCGCCTATGAGAATCTCTTCTTTGTCATGCGAGGCTTCAGCGATCACACGCCCGAAAGGATCGCACAGGAACGAACCGCCCCAGAACTCGAGTCCGGCTCCGGGCGCGGAGTCGCCACGGATATTCCCGGTTTCAAAGCCAACACGGTTCACAACTGCGACGTAAACACCGTTGGCAATGGCGTGCGCACGCTGAATCGTCCGCCACGCATCATGCTGAGCCGCGCCGAATTCGGCTTTCTCCGAGGGATGCCAGCCGATGGCAGTCGGATAAAAGATTAAATGTGCTCCTTGCAGCGCCGTTAGTCGCGCGCCTTCCGGATACCATTGATCCCAACACACTAACGTTCCCACCCGGCCTACGTTCGTGTCGAAGGCGCGAAAGCCTAGGTCGCCGGGAGTGAAATAGTATTTTTCATAGTAAAGAGGATCGTCGGGAATGTGCATCTTCCGATAGATTCCACGCAGCTCGCCGTTTGCATCGAACATTACAGCTGTGTTGTGATAGATTCCCGCCGTCCGCTTCTCAAATAACGACGCAACCAAGACGATTCCTAGTTCTTTTGCCAGGACAGAAAGCTTCGCGGTTACTGGGCCGGGGATCGATTCTGCGAGATCGAATAGCGCTGGATCTTCGCGCTGACAAAAATACTGAGTCTGAAACAGCTCCGGCAGGCACACGATTTGCGCACCGCTTTTAGCGGCGTTTCGCACATGATCCATAGCGCGTTGGAGATTCTTCTCCGGATCGGGCGTGGCCGACATCTGCACCAGTCCGACACGGAATTTCTCAGGCGGCAAAGCGATCTCCTGTTTCGAAGCGAGGCATAGAATATCAGACGGCTTTGGTGCGTCCGACGACTCTGAATCTACGACTCAATTCCGTAACAGTGGATCGTTTATTATTGCTGCATGGCTCTGAATCCTTACGCTTCGTTCATAGACGGCCGCGATCCGATGGAAGTTGTGGCGTCCACGCCAACTCAGCTTGCGCAGTTTTCTGAAAGTCTTGGGATCAAACGGATGGAGCATGCTCCCGCTTTAGGCAAGTGGAACGCTCGAGAGATCCTTTGTCATCTAGCGGATTGTGAATTGGTTTTTGCGTTTCGGTTACGCCAAACTTTGGCCGAGAATGATCATGTGATTCAGCCATTCGATCAGGATAAGTGGGCCAGCCATTATTCGGCTTGCACCGCCGCCGAGGCGCTAGAAGTGTTTTCGTCGCTCAGACGATGGAATTTAGCATTGATCCGGACGCTCCCGCACGAAGCATTCTCGAAGAAGGTCACGCATCCTGAGCGTGGTGAAATGACGTTTAAAGTTATCGTAGAAACCATGGCTGGGCATGACATCAACCACCTCCGGCAAATCGAAGCGATTTCAACCCGCTTCGCGTCGGTGCACTGAGCCCCTGTTCCCAACCCTCCGGTAAGCACTCTCATCGCTTAGTGGAACGAAACTTTCGCGCCGTTAGAATGCGTCACCTTTGGGAGTCTTCGGAGGGTACTGATTGCGATTTTGCAGCGGCGGAGACCTTTTGTTTCAATTTCTCCAACGCCTTTTGTGCCTCTGCCGCATAGGGACCATGAGGAAGGATTTTTAAATAAGTCTGGTAATGGGCGGCCGCTTCCGTAGGGTTGTTCATTCTCTCGAAACATTGGCCTAAACGGAAGTTGGCCACAGCATCGTTGTCCTTCCACAAAAGCGCCTCCTGGTACCGGGAAAGAGCGGCTCCGTAGTTTTTCAGCTTGAAATAGTAATCCCCTACTTCGACGTCTTTGGCGGCTTTGTGCGGATCCCACGGATGAACTTCCTGCGTGCTTCCCTGCGTATCACTCTCGAGATCCGGGTTGGATGTATCGCTAGAAGGATGATCCTTGGCGTCATCCTTAGGAGGACTCAAGTCGATTTTGGTATCGCGGCTCGAACTCTCTCCCGCAGTCTTGTCCTGCTCATAACGCGGCGGAACCTGGTTCTGTTCGGGCGGCTTATTTGAGTGAGGAACCGTTTCGATCTGCGCCATGGCTGGCGTGTAAAGGGACGGCAATCCAGCGAGCAGCAACGGGACGATCCACGTAAACCTACGAGACATATTTAATATTCTACCGCGCCTGATTGGTCATCTGCCTATTTCATTCCCTCCAGAATCGAGCCGACAATGCCGCCTACGACTCCTCCTTGCGCCGTTTCCCTGGTCTGTGAGGGCATGTACTCCATCAGTTGATGCGCCAGCTTCGAGATAGGCAACGTTTGTAACCAAACTTTGCCCGGCCCCGTGAGAGCGGCGAGGAAAATTCCATCACCGCCAAAGATCATATTCTTGATTCCAGGAATTCTAGTGATCTGAAAAGACACATTTGCCTCGAATGCGCCCACGTGTCCGGGATGAACACGCAGTGTTTCTCCCGGGCGTAGCTCTTTGAGAATCACTTCACCTGAAAGTTCAAGCCACGCCGTACCTTGGCCGCTGATTTTCTGGAGGAGAAATCCGTCGCCGCCGAAAAGCCCCGCGCCGAGCGATTGTTGGAAGCCCACTCCGATCTGAACCTGCGAAGTGGCACACAAAAAACCATGCCGATGAACCATATGCTCGTGTCCGGGACTAATTTCGACCGGCAGAATGTGACCCGGAACTTTCGTGGCGAAAGCTAATTCTCCCGCACCGCCCGCAGCGCGGTATTCAGTCATGAAAAGGGTTCCGCCGCCGGCCACTCTGCGCAGAACGCCAAAGATTCCCCCGCCACCGCCCAGTTGAGTGTGGGTCAAAAGTTGGATGGAACTGCTCATCCACGACAGCTCTCCAGCCTCGGAGATGATTGCCTCGTTAGGTTCCAGAACGAACTCCAGAACCGGCATGGTGGTGCCGATGATGCGAGTTTGCATAGTTGCCCTCGAATTCGAGAGTATACATTGGCATATTCGGGGACGCATGCTGCCCCACTGTTAGTATTTCCGCGGGATGTCGTAGAATTATTGCCTTAACAAATATCTATCGAAGTCCAACATTTGTTTAGTTTGCACTCACAACGGGAGGGTTCTGATCAATGCGCAAGGTTTCAATAGTTTTAGTTTTTATTTCCGTATTTTCATTTTTCTGCTGGTCTCAGACAGAGTCTCCGAAAGCCGCGCCAGCAAAGAAACCAGCCACTCACGCTGCCGCAGAGCCGACTGCCGTAATTGATACGACTGCGGGCAAGCTGACCTGTGTTCTGTTCCCCGACAAGGCTCCAATTGGAGTAGCTAACTTCGTTGGACTTTCAAAAGGCACAAAAGTGTGGACCGATCCAGTGAGCGGAAAGAAGAAGACTGGCGTTCCTCTTTACGACGGCACAATTTTTCATCGAGTAATCCCGGAGTTCATGATTCAAGGCGGCGATCCGAAAGGGGACGGCACGGGCGATCCCGGATACAAGTTCAAGAACGAAACTTCTCCAGACTTACTTTTTGATCGGGCGGGACGCCTCGCCTATGCCAATGCTGGACCGGATACAAATGGATCTCAGTTCTTCGTCACGGAAGTTCCCTACCCCAGTCTCAACGGCAGCTACACCATCTTTGGACAGTGTGACGACGGCAGCGTCGAACTGGTGAAGCAGATCGCTCGCGCCCCCCGGGATTCAAATGATCGCCCGAGTCAACCAGTGAAGATCACGCACATCACGATTAGCGGCAGTCCCGTCGCGCACAAGCGTTCAACGGCAAAGCCGGTAAGCAAGAAGACTTCGGCGCCGAGCACAACAAGTTCTCAATAGAAAAACAAAACGAAAGGATTCAATGACTCGTCAACCCGGTACATACGCCGTTTTCGATACCTCGGAGGGCAAAATCGTTTGCCGCCTTTTTGAAAAAGAAGCACCCAAGACAGTCGCGAATTTTGTCGACCTCGCTGAAGGCAAACGGGAATGGACGCATCCCACGAGCCGCAAAAAGAGCAAAGATCGTCTATACGACGGAACGATATTTCATCGCGTGATTCCCGACTTCATGATTCAGGGCGGAGATCCCGCTGGCACCGGCTTCGGCGGACCCGGCTACCAATTCGAGGATGAGACAAAAGGTTCTCCTCACAAATTTGATAAGCCGGGGAAACTGGCAATGGCTAACGCCGGTCCAAACACAAACGGGTCTCAGTTTTTCATCACGCTCGCCCCAACCGAATGGCTGACCGGCAAACACACAATTTTTGGAGAAGTAGTGGAAGGACAAAACGTTGCGGAGAAGATCGTAGGCATCCCGCGAAACAAACAAGACAAGCCTATGAAGGACATCACGGTGAAGTCAGTGGTGATTGAGAAGGTGTAGGTCAGCGATTCGCCAGTACACGAATCCCCGGCAGATGCATTAAGTGTTCGTCGGCGGTCACCAGAGTGAGATCAAAGACTTTCGCCGAGGCCGCGAGAAATTGATCGGCTGGGTCGCCATGGGAGAAGCTGATCGACAAAATCGCCAGAGCAACCTCGACCGTGAGAGGCGCTTCGATGAGTTGAAAATCCTGCATTGTCTTAGCAACCCACGTGGCAACGTCAGGCGACAGCTGAAGGCGTCCTTTCCGTACCAACACGATCAATTCAGCCACACTCATCGGAGAGACCCATACTTCATTCGCAGGATCTGCCAGTGCCTTTTCCACGCGGCGGGCGAGGCGCTGAGGTTCAAGTGTGCTCCAGAGCCAGATGTGAGTATCAAGTAGCAATTTCACCGAAAAGCTTCCCAATCGTCCCAGCTGCCCGTCGGACCAACGACGTCCCCTATGATTTTGCCGGTTCCGGCCATGGACCCGAGCCGCCTTCCCGTTGCCTCTCGAGGAGATGGAGGAATTACCTCGGCCACGGGCTCGCCGAAGCGAGTGATCAGAACAGGTTTGCGAGTCTTGCGCACTTGTTCGAGGATGCCGAGACACTTGGCTTTGAACTCGGAAATGGCGATCTCTTTCATGGATTCCATTTTAAACCATGGTCAATGACTATGGTTAATCAAAAAGGCTGAAAAAGTTATTTAACGCCTTGTAATTCTCTTTCAGCGGCCACGTACTCAAGGCAATTTTTAGCACCAGAGGCGACGGCGTTTCCGAAGGAGTCGGTGGCTTCGGCGAGATGACCGTTGAGCAATTCCGTTTGACCAATAACGAAATGCGCTGCACATCTCTGCTCTCGTTTCTTTTACGGATTTGGGTCGTCACTAGCGACTAACAGAGCTTCCCGCGTTAAGGAACCAAGCAAAAACTTGAACGCCGGTCCGGGCCATTTTGCGAGATCTAGTCCCCTGGCCTGCTCCTCGAGTTGGACCTGGTTTATCAGCCCATCCCGAACATTCGCCAAATACAACCAGAACAGACTGTTGCAGTCCTTTGGGTCTAAGCGTGCCGCTTCGGCGCAGTCCTTCCTGGCTTGCGCAAAACGGCGGTTGCAAAAAGCAGCAGCGCCTCGTGTTCTAAACGCCAATGCGAGACATGTATCCAGTTCGATCGCCCGATCGAAGTCCACGAAAGCACGATCCGCTTTTCCGGCCGAAAAGAGTGCGAATCCGCGATTGCTCATAGCAATCGCGAAATCTGCCTTCAGACTGATGGCTTGGTCATAATCTCGGATGGCCTGTTCCCGGTTCCCTTTCCCGAGATGTGCGGTGCCGCGATTGCAGAAGCTATTAGGAATATCCGGGTCCCTGCTGATAGCCCGATCGCAGTCCTGAATAGCGTGGTCGTATTCGGCTTTTTCCAGGTATGCGCAACTACGATTGCAAAAAGCCATCGCCAAGTCAGGATTGAACTGAATCGCCTCGTTGTAAGCCTCGATTGCACGGTCATACTGGCCTTCCTGCATAAGCTCGTTGCCGCGGCGCACGTGATCCACTGCGATCCTCTCTTTGTACGCTGGAAACGGATCGTACGGCTTCGGCTGAAGGTTAGTCAGGTAAGCCCGGACGGAACTGAGCCATTTCAATTGTGAATCCTTGCCATCTCACGCCACCATCTGTCAGGGGCAAAATTCAATTCTGTGAGGACGATGAGCGCGGGTACTACACCCCGATCACGCCCACCAATTCTTTCACAGACGCGGCACTCTTATCCACTCCAGCTTTTTCTTCGGCAGTAAGTTTGATTTCGATGATCTGCTCGATGCCTTTTGATCCCAGCTTTACTGGCACGCCTACGAACAGGCCCTTGATTCCATATTCGCCGTCCAAATAGGCCGCACAGGGCAGGATCTTCTTTTTGTCTTTCAGAATCGCCTCGATCATCTCGGTTACCGCCGACGATGGCGCGTAATATGCGCTTCCAGTCTTGAGATATTTCACAATTTCGGCGCCGCCATCCCGCGTGCGCTGCACTAGTCGCTCAATGGTCGCAGAATCCATTAATTCCGTAATTGGAATTCCTGCCACGGTTGAATAGCGCGGCAACGGAACCATGGTATCGCCATGTCCTCCCAGCACGAACGCAGTAACGTTCTCGACGCTGACTTTCAGTTCGTCGGCAATAAAGGCACGGAAGCGCGCTGAATCGAGCACTCCAGCCATGCCTATGACTCGTTCTCGCGGAAAGCCACTCATTTTGTAGGCGGCCTGCGCCATGGCATCCAGCGGATTCGACACGACGATCAGAATGCAATTCGGCGAATGCTCTACCGCCTTGCTGACAACATCTTTCATGATCTTGTGATTGGTGTTCAAAAGATCGTCGCGGCTCATGCCCGGTTTTCGCGGAATGCCGGCGGTAATGACGACGATGTCAGAATTGGCGGTGTCGGCGTAATCGTTGGTTCCGGTCACATAGCAATCGCGCTTCTCGATCGGCATCGCTTCGAGCAGATCGAGAGCTTTTCCTTGCGGAACGCCCTCAATGATGTCGATAAGGACGACGTCCGCCAATTCCTTTGAGGCGATCCAATGAGCCGCCGTGGCCCCTACATTTCCCGAACCCACAATTGATACCTTCTTACGCATTATGCCCTTCCATGAATTTATTGAGTTATTTGGCTCAAAAGCACATCCATGCTACACGAAACAAACTACCCGGAATCAGCGCGGTAATCACCCAACCCAAAAAGGCCTAGAGATATGGTAACGTTGACATTGCCCTATATGTCCCTTAGCATCAATCACTTGGTAAAGTACTGCGCCGCCGGGAGACGCCTGTGATCAAGCTGGACATCATCAACGAAGTGGTGAACAAGACCGGAATCACCAAGACCAAAGCCGAACTGGCGGTCGAAACTGTTTTCGAAAGCATGAAACGCTCGCTAACCAAAGGCGACCGCATCGAGTTGCGCGGATTCGGCGTATTTAATGTCCGGCCCCGAAAAACCGGTATCGGCCGCAACCCTCGCACCGGCGCGGAAGTCTCCATACCTCCTGGCAAGGCCGTGCGCTTTAAGCCCGGTAAGGAGTTACAGTCGATTGATTGAGTCGCTCGCAGAGGCCTGCCCGCCTACCTCCACGCGCTGAATTACGAAGACCGGAATTTTAGATGTCTGATTCCCTCTCTCCAATCCCTGGAACACCAGTTCACCCCACTCCTGAGTTTTACCGCCCAATGCCGGTGTACGTTGCACAACCGCGAAAACGCCATTATTGGCTGCACATTCTCTTATTCCTGGTCACAATTTTCACCACGCTGGTTGTGGGCGCGCGCATGGAATCCAACTTTCTTCACAACCAGTCGGTATTCTCACTCGCCGACGATACTCTTCCTTTCTTTCCTATTCGTTGGATCCTCGCCGACCCGTCGCGCCTGATGTTGGGCGTTCCGTTCTCGGCCACATTGATGCTGATTCTTCTTGCACATGAGATGGGACACTATCTCACCGCCGAATATTACGGCGTGTACGCCACGCTGCCGTTCTTTATTCCGGCACCGACTCTTATCGGGACGTTGGGAGCGTTCATCCGCATCCGCTCGCCCATTCGTTCTAGGTCAGCGCTTTTTGATATCGGGATAGCCGGACCGATCGCGGGATTCGTCGTGGCCTTGGCTGTGCTGCTGCTGGCAATGCCTCACTCCAGATTAGTGGCATCAGTGTCAGACTCCGACATTCAATTGGGATTCCCGCTGATATTTCGAATAGCCTGGGCGATTCATCCTTTGGCAAAACTGCCTGCTGGTCTCGCTTTTCAGCGCATTTACTTCCATCCCGCTGTGATTGCGGCATGGGTTGGAATGTTTGCCACAGCCCTCAATCTGCTCCCCGGCGGCCAGTTGGATGGGGGACACATTGTCTTTTCGATCGCGCCAAGGTTGCACACTTGGATATCCCGCATCACGATTATTGGCCTGGTTCCACTCGCGTTTTACTGCTGGGCTGGTTGGATTGTCTGGGCGATTCTGTTGAGAATCAGCGGAATGCGGCACCCCATGGTGTCTGAGTGGACGGGAATCGGACCGGGCCGTCGATGGCTCGCGCTATTCGCCGTTGTGATGCTGGTTGTCACCTTGACTCCATCACCGTTCGCTCACAGTTCCCTGCTAGATGTGATTCACGACATGTGAGGGGCTAGATCTAATAATCGCCCACGAAGACAGCCGAGGGCGGCTACCCCCCGAGAGCTTGCTCGTCTCATTCAACTGTCACTTCTTCGCTTCCCTTTTCACGGTTGCGTCTGTGCTCCAATAGCCATTGTCAGCAGCGATGTTGATTTGCATCTGATCGCCGGAAACTTTTCCTTTCACGAACAGCTTCATCGGATTTCCCTGCCATTCCGTGGCAACTGTAAGCGAAATGTTGTCTCCCTCCAGCTTGCCATCGATGATTGGCTTTTCTTTTCCATCAATGCCGAGCATGGTTCCGGTGACGGTATTGTTATCAGATTTCAGAGTTAGGACAGCTTCCCCGTCACCGGTTTGCATTGGGCCTCTCCACTTTCCTGTAACGTCCGCGCCAAAAAGAAGTGATGGAAGCAGCAGCGCCAAGAACAAGCTCGAACGTCCAGCGAGAAATTCTCATACTTTCTCCTTCAGATTTTCAAAATTCGAAATGCTTTAGGCACGCCATCTATGGATGATTGACAGATGATGATTGATAGATTGCAGCAAGACGGCCAAACGCGCCAGTGCGGAACGTCACTTCGAAGGTCTGACAAATGTCAGATGGATTTGCTCCGGCTAGCGGAGCGGAAGCGGCTTCGGACCAAACCAGCGATACCCAGCAGACCGGTGGCCAGCAACAACAAGGTTCCAGGTTCTGGTGTCGCGGCAAGATTAGTGATGCCAGTTACAGGATTATGGCCGACCCGCGAAATCGTGAATGTGCCGGAGAGCCCCTGGCCGGTATACATTTTTCCAATCACGTTTCCGACCAGCTGCCAAGTGCGGCCGTCGAAAACATTTATTGGCTTGCCCTTGGCATTGAGTTCTTGGCTGTAATCATAAGTTACAGTGAGCGTCTCAGTGCTGAAAGTCCCATTGAAAATTACCCCGTGCGGAAACGAGGAGCCTTTTAGAGTATTCAGTATGCTTATGGTACCGGGACCATAGCTGTAAGTATCAGTTATGCTGCCACCGGCTTTGCTGCCCGTTATCGTAGAGGCTAAAAGTTGCGAACCCGACAGTTTCAGCAAGCCAAGTTTCCCCCCCGAACTAGCGGTCATATGGAGATTGGGACCACTGATGCTTACAATCTTCGATCCAGTTAACTGCAACGCACTCCCAAACTTCAACGAATGCACCAGATTCAAGGAACCTCCGGACTCGTCGAACGTATAGGTCGTTGCGAAGGCAGAAACGGATATCGCGAAGACGCACAGGGGAAGAAGACTGAATTTCTTCACAGGGGACCCTCTGAGGCAGATTTAGATGGCTTAGTTCACCGTGCAGGTTACTTACCAAAGCTACATTTCTAACAACCGTATGGAATCTGTATCTTACAGGAACTTCCTAAAGTTCTAAACAACTGTAGTGCAATACTTTTCTCTTTTGCACACAATTCATGCACTTTCGGGATCCGTAATGGCTGATGCATCCTCGACTGGCGGTTCTCCTCCGGCGGAACTCTGAGCGATGATAAGCCTCCGAGCCTCCACCCGTATTCTCGGCAAATTGAGTCCGAAAAGCACCGCGCCTCCAACGCAGGCGACCGAGCCCATCGATATCGTGAGCGGAGCACCAATGCGGTCCGCCAACGCGCCTCCTAACAACGCTCCGAAAGGCGCCATGCCCATAAACATCATGGAGTACACTGCCATTACTCGTCCACGCAACCGGTCTGGGACCATCGCCTGGATCAGAGTATTCGAAGACGACATTTGCAGCATCATGCAGAACCCGACCGGGACCAAAAGAATTGTCGATAGATAAAAACTGCGCGAAAGCGAAAACAATGCCAGCGTCACTCCAAAGCCTCCACACGAAATCGCTACCCAACGCCCCAGGCCTCGCACTCCGGTGCGCGTTGCTAGAGTCAAGGCTCCTAACAGCGCTCCAATTCCGGTTGCACCCATAAGAATTCCAAGTCCGCGAGCGCCCACGTGTAGCACCTTGTCAGCGAACACCGGCATGAGCACGGTATAGGGCATGGATACCAGACTTACCAAGCCCAACAGAACCAGCAGGGCTCGGATCGGGGCTGTTTGCCGCACGAATCGGAAACCTTCAACAATGTTCGCCAACGGCGAACCAGCGTGCCGGAAGACTGGACGATCTAATCGCATCATCAAAAGACCGGCAATCACCGCAAGGTAACTGACCCCGTTGACAAAGAAGCACCACCCCTCTCCAATTCTCGCCACTAGAATTCCCGCGATTGCGGGACCTATGATTCGCGCTCCGTTGAACATGGAGGAATTCAACGCGATCGCATTCATCAGATCCTCTTTCCCCACCATGTCAACGAGAAAGGATTGGCGTGCGGGAATATCGAAGGCATTCACAACTCCCAACAAAGCCGCCAGCACGAAAACATGCCACACCTGAACCCGGTGCCCGAGCGTAAGCACCGCGAGAATAAGGGCCAGGATCATTGACGCGACTTGCGTCCCGATGACCACGCGCTGACGGTTCATCCGGTCAGCGACGATGCCTCCGATTGGAGCCACCAGAAAAACCGGTATCTGACCTGCGAATCCCACCGAACCCAGTAATAACGAAGACCCGGTGAGTCGGTAAACCAACCAGGCTTGTGCAATATTCTGCATCCAGGTTCCGATCAGGGAAATGAGTTGACCGCCGAAAAAAAGTTGGAAATTTCGATGGCGTAGGGCGCGAAAGGTCGCAGCAAGAGTGCTGCTCTCTCGCAAACCAGAATTCACTTCGGTAGAGGCCTGATCGCCGTTCGTTTTGGATATCCGAGGAATGCTCGAGGTCATCGCGTTCTTATCATGCTAACCCACAAACACAGTCGAGCAACTATGGTTGTGCACTATTTGGCTGACTAGGGGGGATTCAGTCGCGGCCTCGCATCTGCATTGATTCCCACGCGGGACGCGGATTTCGTCAGAGTTTTTCTTTTCAAGCCAATATTTTTTGCATAGAATAGAATGGACAGTCGGGACATCACTTCGCTCCGGGGTTCCCGCTGCCGTGCCTGTCCGCCAAGTTTTGCATCTAAGCTTTCGATTTGAGGTCCAGCAGTGCAAGGGAGTTATTTGCCTGAAAAACGATTACAAAAGTCACTTGGCGTTGGTGCCTTCCATTCATACCATTCAAATAAGAGAATCATATTGAGGACGCGGTCATGCAGGGCGTAGCAGTTACCTTCCTAACTGAAGACAAAGAGCGCCAGGCATCTCTACAGCATCGCGTGGAGAGCACTGAGAGTGGCCGAAACGTCTTCGCCCATGTGGGATTTCCCGTCAGTGCGACCGATCCGATTCTGCGGCAGCTCCAGGATGTCAGAACCGAGGTCGTTCTTGTCGATATCGATCCAGCCAGAGTCAAGCACGCCATCGACGCCATTGAACTGATTCACGCCAACACTACTGACGTTGCCATTTTCGCCGTGGGTCCTATGACCGATCCATCGACTATTGTCTCTGCGATGCGCGCCGGGGCTCGTGAGTACTTAGAGCGAAACGCGAGTGCGGAAGCCGTTGTCGAGGCGTTCGGCCGTTTCACATCTTCTCGCAGCAAGACTCGAACATCATCCGGCCGGGCACGCGTCTTTGTGGTGACCAATGCCAAGGGCGGAGCGGGCGCAACAACCGTCGCCGTAAACATTGCCATCGCGCTTCAGGAGACCCAAGGGAACGTGCTTCTCGTGGATTTCGCTTCTCTTGGTCACGCCTCTCTGCATTTGAATGTGCGCCCTACCTTCGGCGTTGTCGATGCTTTGCAGAATTTGCATCGCTTGGATGCGTCTTTGCTTGAGGGCTTGATGACCGTCTGCAAGGGTGGGTTGCAGTTGCTGGCCGGCCCGCAGCAACCGACAATGGTTGCGCCTACGGGCGCCGAACTTGCGCGTTTGTTCGACCTGCTCGTAGCTCATTTTAAGTACGTGATCGTGGACAGCTCCGGACGCAAGGATCAGACCGAACGTATGCTCTGCGACTTGTCCAACGCGGTGTTAATGATCGCGCAAGCGGATGTAGTTTCTTTATGGAGCGCTGGCCGGGTTCGCACCTTCCTGGAAGAAGGTGCGGGACGCGATCGAGTCCGGTTAGTGCTCAATCGCTACAAAAAAATCCCTGGGTTTGGCGACGATGACGTGGAAAAGGCAACCAACTGCAAACTCTTGTGGAAACTGCCCAACAATTACCAATTAGTGTCGCCAGCCATTGATAAAGGTGTTCCGGTCGCCTTCCAGGATAATCAGGACATCAGTCGTTCGTTCCGATCGCTGGCAGCCACGCTCGTGGATGCGTCCGCCACGGTGGAAGGCTCGCTCGATCTCTCCTATCAGCCTGATAAGACCGGATCAAAAAAGAAGGCGGTCGGCCATCTTCTAATCTCGCCCGTGCGCGCTGGTCAATAAAAACGACGCGTGCCTCCTTCCCCGCTTTCCGTCTTAACCTCCCGACGTAGATAACACCCAGTAAAGGCAGACTCGCTTTATGCCGAAGAGAGCGGTATGGCATGGTGTCTTCGCCTAGACAGGCAGTTGATCAAGCTCGCGGCAGCCGCCAGCTTGGCGAAATTTGCGGGGCTCGGATTATCTCTCCTTTTCCTGAATGCGCGTGGTTTTGCTCAGGGCCAGGACTTGACGCAGCTGAGTCTTGAGGAGTTGATGAACACCAGGGTTACGTCGGTATCCAAGAAGGAACAGGACGTGTTGAAAGTCGCTGCGGCCATCTTCGTCATCACCCAAGAAGACATCCACAGCTCAGGCGCAAGCAATATTCCTGATTTGCTGCGAATGGTGCCAGGAGTGGAGGTAGCGCAACTGGACGCAAACGTGTGGGCAATCAGCATCCGTGGCTTCAACGACCGCTTTGGAGACAAAGTACTAGTTCTCGTAGACAATCGCAGCGTCTACACGCCGACGAGTTCAGGGGTTTATTGGGATCAGCTGGATGTCCCTTTGGAAGATATCGAGCGCATTGAGGTCATCCGAGGGCCGGGCGGCACGGTTTGGGGCGCAAACGCTGTGAACGGCATCATCAATATCATCACGAAACATTCAAACGCAACTCAAGGCGGCCTCCTGGCAGCCGAGGCCGGATCGAACGAGGCCGCCCAAGCGCTAATCCAGTACGGCGGCAAACTTCGTCGCTTGGGAAGCTATCGAGTCTTTGGCAAGTATTCCAACGTTGGCAGTTTGACCATACCCGACGGTCCCCCGGGTGCAGACGGCTGGCACACTCTGCACACTGGATTCCGTTCAGACGTGGACCTCACTCCGCGAGACACTTTAGCTGTCGAGGGCGATCTTCTCAGCACAAGCGAGGGCGAAACTATCTCAGTAGTATTGGCCGACTCGTTGCCGCAACAAGCAACGTTTAACAGCCGGACCAACGTGGGTGCCGGCGATTTGTTAGCACGTTGGAATCGAACTTTTTCGAGTCGCTCCGATATCTCCCTGCAAGCCTACTACGATCAATACAACCGTCACGAGCAAGGAGGACTTGAAGAGCGGACTACGTTCGATCTGGATTTTCAGCATCACTTGGCAATCGGCGCCAGGAATAATGTGGTTTGGGGGCTGGGATATCGCGTCACCAGCGACGACCTCGGGGCCAAGTATTCCAAAAGCTACGTGCCGCCGCAGCGCACGGATAATCTCTTCAGCGCTTTCCTTCAGGATGAGATCAGAATTACCAATTCACTTTCATTCACCCTCGGATCCAAGATGGAGCATAACGCGTACACCGGTTTCGAGTACGAGCCGAGTGCACAATTGGCGTGGACGCTCCCACATCGCCAGGAGATTTGGGCCTCGGCAGCACGCGCGATCAGGCAACCGGCGCGCGCCGATACCGCAATTCGAATTGACGTTGCTACGGTCCCCCTTGACGACGGCAGCTTTGGAGTCGTTCAGATCACGGGCGACCCCCATCGGGAAGCTGAGGAACTAACCGGATATCAACTGGGATATCGTGCACAAATTAGTAAGACTCTATCTTTCGACATGGCGAACTTTTTCAACATCTACCACCACCTCCAAACGGATGATCCCGGTGTGCCTTTTCTGAGCGGCACACCTCAGCACACTGTGTTCCCCCAGATTTCTGGGGATCATGCCCACGCTCGAACCTATGGCACCGAGGTTTTCGCCAACTGGAACCTCACGACTCGTTGGCGCCTTAGTCCTGGATACTCTTTTATTCACATGAACGTGCGTCCCGACCTGTCGAGTCAAGACATCGGCGTCGAGGGAGAAGCAGGGGACACTCCACGACACAAGTTCGAAATACGCTCCCGCTTCCGATTACCCTGGAACCTTGAATGGGATGGCACGCTTTACTATGTCAGCGCTTTGCCAGATCAAGGGGTGGTTGCCTACGAACGTGTCGATACCCGCGTAGGATGGAAAGTTGGGGAGTCGGGCGAAATCAGCGTGGTCGGCCAGAATCTTCTCACCCCGCGACATTCGGAATTCGGGGACGATACCCCGCTTCACACACAGCCCCAGCGCAGCGTTTACGGAAAGGCCGTCTGGCGCTTTTGACGCGAGGCAGATTATTTGCCTGCGGCAGCCTTGCCTTCAATCTCAGCGTAAATGCCAGGATGAGAACAAACTTCGTAGCACCAGTGTTCGGTCCAGTGCTGCAGCGTAAAGGAACGCAAGTCGATCAACGGAACCCGGCCCGCTCGGACCACAATTTTGCGAAAGATGCCGCTGCCCAGCGGCACCAAACCACTGGAGAGGCGAAGTTCTTCGACGTTCCACAATCCAGGAATAGTCGAAGTAACGGGCTCAAGAGTAATTTCCTGCTCCAGCTTTTTGAAGGCAGCATGGCTGATGCGAATGCCGCCCAGATTGTATTTCAAGATACATTCCTCTGGGTTTTCTTCCTCAGCGCCCGCCGCAGTCTGAAATGCATAGACATTGAACGGCACCTTCGTAGTCTGCATGGCCTTGCGAACCCGCTTGTCGCACGAAGATAGCCGATCACTTTCGTTTAAAGCATCCGAGATCATGATCCGCTGCGGGCCGTCGGCGAGGTACACAGGCGCAGAATCCTGATAAGAGATCCCGATCCCCAACTCCAGCGTAGGAAGTCCGGCTCGCTCCAATAGCTGGTTGTATCCCCGGACGATTTCGAGCATCTCCCGCGCCAACACGCAAGCCTTGCTCACAGCCAGTTCTGGCTCACTCTCCCGCTCCAAAAAGGCGAGAATGATGGCGTCTCCCTCAAGAAAAACTTTGGTCGCGCCATATTTCTGCAGCAACTTGTTGACCGGATCGTAGAAGTTCAGGGTGAAGTAAGAGGCCGGATTCATCTGCCGTGCCAGCAGCGATTTTGTGAGCAACGACGAATCCCTCACATCTGCTTTCACAATTACGTGACGACATACTTTGTCTTCAGGCGGCTTCTGCTCATGAGGCAGCAAATATTCGTACAGCGTGCCATTGATGGCAGAAAGATCGCGCATCTTTTCGCTGGAGATAATGTTTACTTGGGTGAGCGCTTCGTTCAAGACTTCTAGCCGGCGCACATCCCGATGGTGCCGGATAAAGTCGCGCAGAAAACGTCCCGCAATCTTTGTCTTTTCATCTCCCCGGCAGCCAGCAACACGTACGAGAGCAGCAGAGAAGCTCCCCGCCGAAAGTTTGCTGTGCTCGGCAATTACTTTTTCAACTCGGACGCGCTCCTCCTTCGAAATCAAAGCATTCTTCAACTGCTGAGCATTTATCGTGGGCGAATATTCGTTTAGCAGGGGTACGACTTCGTAGGCAGCCACGATGTAGTCCATTGCTTGCTCGCGCTCCAATAATTCGCGCCAAACGCTAAGACGCGCCTTACGCGATGCTCCCTCGGGAGTTGAGTCGTCGGGGATACCAGATCCGACCAGTACCTCGGCGTTTTCCGGCACGTTCAGCCAACCCTCCAAAACGGCGTCGTCGCCAGCTTCGGGCCCCAGGCCAAGCAATTGCAGGAAGTCGCAAACCATGCGGCGGCTGTTCCAGAAACGATCCGGGTCGCGGTCGAAATTTCCAATCATCGCATAGTGCTCGGCGTTGAGATAGATGTCGCGGCCATCCTCGCTGAAAATCAATGGAGTAAGGAAAAGCAGATACTCTTCATAACTTTGATTTCCAAACAGCGATCGCCGGGTTCGCGCGATGGTTTCTTTCTCAATTTCGCGAAGCGTGCGAAATAGTTCCTGCCCGGTTTGGCGCAAAATGAATTTCTTGGCAATCTGAAACGTAGCAACCTGTTCGCGATATTCCGAAGCCTTCTGCTGCCGGAGACCGTCGTAGCTCTTCAGGGTGGCACGGCAGCGATCCAGAATTTCGGAGAATTGCACGTTCAGCTCGGTACGCAGGAACTTTATGATCGCCACGCGTCCGAGTATGTCGAGTTGGATGTTTCCTTCTGCCTTCGCCCGATTCAGAGAAGCCAACTGAATTTCAATTAAGAGGGGCTTCAACTCAGACGGTTCAGTCTTCACTCGCTGCTTTTCAACGGAGCGCGTGCCGATGAATGGATTATTTTTAGGAACTTCCCGAACGATTGAAGTTTCAGCAGCCAATAAATTCTTGATGTTCCCGTAGTGCGCGATCAGGCGGCCAATCTGCAAACGGACGTTTTCGACAAACTTCGGGCTGAGAAATACATCGTGCCGCAAATTGTCGATTCCGATTCGCAGCTCTTGTAACGACAACGCAGGGATATAGCTCGCGAGTCGCGGCGGCTCCAATTCCTCCGCGGCTTGTCCAAGTCTGAATATTGGGATGCGTGGCATAATCAGGCTGCTGCAAGGCTCGTAAGTTGCTGATTCTCCAACTATTGATGAGCGTAACATGCCTGTTTCGCCCACCAAAGTTACCCAAGTTGTTGTTCTTGGCGGCCGGTGGATAAAGTTTGCTGAATTGGACGAAAATGCCGCGAAGTATCCCGCTGAGGCTGAAATACCTTCGTGATACTTCGTGTCCTTCGTGGTTGATTGGTTTTGCTATCCAGGTCCAAAGTGACCCAGCACCCTCGCTTTGCTTGATACTTAGATCTTAAGGAAAATGCGTTTCCGATAAAGAACGTACATTACGATCCAGCAGAAAAATACATACACCAGCGCGTAAAGCAGAGACGCGTTTGGCGGGCTTGCAAGCGGAAGGAAAAATCTCTCGTAGATCGCGTCCTGCCACGGCATCCTCCCCCTGGCAGATTGGACTGTTAGACGATAAAGAAGGTGGGCGACGATTTCAGAAAAAACATAAGCCGCAATCGAGTTCATTCCGAAGACAAGGAACGGTACTGTCCAACGTCCTCGCCATCGCTTCACATCTAATACTTGATAACAGATCGCCAGGCAAATTAAGGCCAATCCTGCGGTGAATACGACATAAGAGCTCGTCCAAAGTTTCTTGTTAATGGGAAACCAAATATTCATCACCATCCCCATCGCAACGCCGATAACCCCGCAAGCAAGTAGCCCCCTCAGCTTGACAGTTTCAGTTTGCCGCGAGCGAAGCCATTTGCCCGTCAGCAATCCCAACAATGCGGTCGCGATCGCCGGAATTGTGCTGAGTATGCCTTCAGGATCGCGAGTGCCCTCGTACAAATGTCCGGCAAGCACTTTGCGGTCCAGCCATGCCGCCAGATTTCGATCGGGGTCGAGCAGAGGAAAATCATGAGTAGGCACGCCCAGCCCAGGCACTGGAACATAACGCATCAAGACCCAGTATCCGACTAGGCAAGCCGCGATCACTGCCACTTGTTGCCGCCAGCTAAGCCACAGCTCAAGAATTGCCGCTATCACATAGCAAATGGCAATCCGTTGCAGGACGCCATACACACGCCAGCTTCCGAGTTGGTAGTGGTTAGGAAATCCGTTCAGAAACATGCCGATCGCGAATAGCAGAACTCCCCGCCACAGCACGTGCAACAGTAGTTTCTGGCGCGATTCTCCCCGCTGCAATCGAGTTGGCAGGGAAAAAGCCATGGCGACGCCGACGATAAATAAGAAGAAAGGAAAAACAAGATCAGTCGGCGTCCAGCCATTCCATTCGGAATGTTTGAGCGGCCAATATGACGACGGCCCGTCTCCCGGATCATTGACCAAAATCATCGCGGCGATGGTGGCGCCGCGAAATACGTCAAGGGACATCAGACGGCCGGGTAACTTCTGGCCGGCTGGGTTACGGGTTTTATCATCCACAACCGAATTGAGCTGGGATGTTGCCATAGCGCCGCAATTCTAGCATTTCACTTAGGACTCGCGACTCTCCCTCTTCAAGACCAAGTCATAGCGCGAGTTACGGGAAGCCGAATTCGGTCGCGGCCGCGCATTACCTCGGTCATCATGCCGTCTCACAAAGATAGGAATATTATCCGGATTGGTGAACCCATGAAAAGAATGAGATTTGTAGTCTCGCTGATTTCTAATGAGAATGACTATCAGCTCGAGCAGGCAGTTGCCGCTGAAGAAGCGGGTCGCCGCCTCGGAATCGACGTACAAATCCTCTACGCGGACAGCGATTCGATCACACAAAGCCAACAGTTGTTAGGAGTTATTCAATCGCGCGACTCGCATCCCGATGGAATCATCTTCGAGCCTGTGGGTGGAACCGCCCTACCGCAGGTTGCCAAAGCCGCGACCGCCGCGGGGATTGGCTGGGTAGTATTGAACCGGGACGTTGAATACATTTCCGAGTTGCGCAGATCTCAGCGGGTGCCAATCTTTGCCGTTACCTCCGATCACGAGGAAATCGGCCGCATTCAGGGCAACCAGTTCAACGCCCTCCTACCCAAAGGAGGTTCAGTACTGTACATTCAAGGCCCGTCAGAAAGTGCGGCCTCAAAACAGCGAACAACCGGGATGTACGAGACTAAAGGTGACATCCAGGTAAAACTGGTAAAGGGCAATTGGACTGAGGCCAGCGCATACAAAGCTATCAGCGCATGGTTGCGTCTATCCACGTCCCGGCAAAGCCATATGGACGTCATCGCTGGGCAAAATGACGCCATGGCGATAGGCGCGAGAAAAGCGTTTCAGGAGCTACCAGAAAATGCCGGGCGCGCCCAATGGTTAAGCGTGCCCTATCTGGGCGTTGACGGAGTTTCAAAGACGGGCCTCTCTTGGATAAAAAGAGGGTTGCTGACCGCGACCATCATCGTGCCGGCGAATTCCAGCAAGGCGCTGGAAATGCTCGTTCACGCCATACAAACCGGCACCAATCCACCCGAGAGAACGACAATGACCCCTATACCCTTCCCATCAACTGACGTTTTGTCTATTGCTAAGCCCGAAAAAGCGCGCGCTTCTTCCGTCTGATTCCGCCAACTTCAGTTCATCTGCGCGGCGCTACTAAATACCAAAGCTCCTTGGTACATTCGTTTCTGACCAAACCGAGGTTCCCATGCCTACTCTTGTCTCTCAACCAACACGTATTACTTCCGCAGGCAATAAACCAAAGCTGATTGATGAGTTCATTGGACGCGTCAACAGTAAGACGCCCAAGGTGAGCGTAGCCCACATGCGAAGCCCCGCAGCATGGGAAGAGCCGGGCCAGACGCCCGAATTCGAGGAAATAACTTTGGTCCTTAGAGGAATGGTCCGGGTGCGCCATAAAGGAGGCGTGATAGATGTAGTCGGAGGACAAGCGATAATCGCCCATCCGGGAGAGTGGGTCCAGTATTCCACTCCAAATGAAAGCGGCGCCGAGTACATTGCAGTTTGCTTGCCCGCATTCTCTATCGATACGGTCCACCGAGACTAATTAGCGAACTACTGCACCGTAATCTGTGCACTACTCTTCCACGTGCCCCCGCCGTTGTCCCACGCCTGTACAACCACCAAATGCGGACCTGAGCTCATCGTCAAGGCTGTGTTAACAACGGTTCCATTCGTTTGATATTGCAATGCGTTATCAACATATACCTGCATTGCATACACGGGGCTGCTGCTTGGAACCGACGCATTGATTTTCACCGGTGAGGACAAAGTCACATTATTCAGGGGAGACGAGATTTTGACGTTTACTGGTTTCACGGTGATCGTCTGACGTTGTTTATAGATTCCACCAGCGCTGTCCCATGCCTGTACTACAAGAGAATGCGTTCCGGAAGGAATCGCCATAGGAAATTCCAACCCGGTGCCGCTGAATTCATATTGCAACGTGTCATCCACGTAAACTTGAACGGCATAAATTGGATTCGCGTCTTGAGTATTGGCCACGATTTGCAGCGGTGAGTACAGCTGAGCATTCACCGCGGGCCTTGCAATCGTGATTGTCGGAGCTGAAACGCTAATGTTCACCCCGGTTTTGGTAACTCCGCCGGAACTATCCCATGCCTGGACAACGACATGGTGGCTCCCGTCGCTCATCGGTACGGTGGTGTTCACTGCCCCCGCATTTACTTGATATGCCAGCGCGTTATCTACATAGATCTGTATCGTCTGCACCGGATTCTTTCCACCAGCTGTCGCCACAACAGGTACAGGAGACCTAACAGTTGCATTCGGCAAAGGGAAATTCACGATCACCGCTTCTGGTTGCACCGTAACGTAGAGGCCGCTCTTGTGAATTCCTCCACTCGCGTCCCACGATTGCAGGACGACATGGTGTTTGCCTGCGCTCATAGGACGCATAGTGTCTATCGTAGAGCCAGAGACCTGGTAATTGAGGACGTCATCCACGTAGATTTGCACCGCATTCACAGCACTGCTGTTATTGGTACCCGCCTGAATGTGAACGGGAGAAGCTACCCTCGCGTTTGGCAGCGGCGCAACAATGTTCACCGTGTTAAAGAAATCCGCCATACGGCCAGCCACAGCCGCCTCTCCCGGATAAGAGGTGACCCCCAATGCATCGCACACTGTCCGAAGCAAATTCGCATGGTCGTACCGAACAGCGGATTGATAGTGTGGCCGGACCTGAGGGCCAATCACCAGAGTAGCTATCTTGCCGCCACAACCCGATGAGAGTCTCGCGCTGCACCGGCTGTCATTAGCGATGTCTCCCTCGTCCCAGACAATAAACAACAAACCATCTCCACCGGGCGCAAACTCAGGCCGGGCGAGAATTGCGGGAAGCTCCTGTGACAGCCATTGATCAGCTTGGGGAAGCGTTCCATCGTGCGCGTCTTCGTCCAGATTCGGACTGATGTAAATAAAGTTCGCCGTATCATTATTCTGCATGTCCGTCGCGAGTTGAGTGTATGGAACCGAATTCAGCGCCTGCGCCCCTGAACAACTGTCCGTGAAGTCAATAAGCGGGTTGTGGCGCCGAACATAATTTAGCCAACTCAATCCCGCAAACCCTGCGTAAGGTAAGTCCACTTGATACGACTTCCAGCTCAGGCCGCGTGACAAGACCCCGCGTACAACATTGTTGACATCAAAACAGGACGTCGCGTTGTCATCAGTCGTGACCGGTTGGCCCGCCACCAACCACATAAGCGCAGTTAGAGAGTTGTGATGATTCGAGTAGTACTCCGTGGCGAGGCCATACTCGGCGGCGAGGGAATTGAAGTATGGCATATCGCTGTTGCCGATTACTTCCTCGAAGCTATGGTTCTCTTCCGCGATGATCCACACATGATTGGAGCTTGGAACTTGCCCAAGCGCGATGCCGCTCATCAAGAGAAGCAGGGTGCACACTCTCATAAAGTCTCCAGGCAGAGCAGGGCCCTCGAGCTTTCCATATGCTGTACGCGGAAATCCCCCTGCTTACTGTGTAAGTTGGGTCCAACTTGGATTTAGGGGAGTTAATGCCTTGGGAGGGGACTATACATCAGATTGGGTTACTACAAGATTAATTATTTGTAAAATGCTGTGGGAAATTCACTCTTCGCTTTAGCGGAACTCGGTGAATTTCCCACGCAGAGATTAGAGATCAAGAAACTAGCTGTTAACGATGTGGCCGCTCGGTGGATCGGGCCAGGGACCGCCGCCGTCTGCCAAAAGGCTGGCGACTGGGGTTGCCAATGCGGATATCAGCGCTGTCGCAAGTAGAACAACTTGAAGTAGTTTTGTCATGGAAAGTTCCTCTCGCCAAATTTGGCTGTGGGAACTTTAGCCACGACTGGATTGAAGCTTCGAAAGACTTGTGTTTTATCGTTACTCCGTAAAACGTAACGCTGGCAGGCGCATATTTAGGCACAAAAAAAGGCCAAGCGTGAGAAAGCTTGTGGAAAAAGATGGAAATTATTTTTGCCGGCAAAGAATTTAACTTGGGCTGGTTTATTCCACTCCCCCGGCCACCGGTTTCCCTCGTCGCCCTTCCAGCCTGCCAGGACTCCGGGATTCCTTGATAGCAGAGAGATGCAACACTGCGGCCGCGGCCGTATATTTGACCGCGTTTTTTTCGTCGTACAAATACGGCGTCACAACATCCAGAACCGACGGATCATCGCGCTTCGCCAGTGCCTCCAGCGCTACCGCTCGTACCGCCGAGTGCTTATCGCTCAAAGCATCTTCCAGAGCTTTGGTGGTCTGGGGATCCGGATCTTGAATCAGAATTTTTACTGCGGCGGCCCGCAGCGGCGAAGAATCATCCTGACGGATCACCTTGACCGCTTCCCAACCCATTCCGGCGTAGGGAATGAAGCTGATCCCTTCCTGCATTCCGAGTTCCGCCATTTTCTTTGGATCCTTAAGAATCGCCGTTTGTGAAGCGATTAATCCCTTACTTCCCTTGCGCTCGCCGGTGAGTATTTCGTAATAGACCTCATAACCGTAATGGTCGTGGAGTTCTATCAGAGAATGAGCGGCGGCAAAAACCACCGTGGGTTCCGGATCATCCGTAGCATCTTTAAGCTTGGGAATACTCGTCTTCGCGCCCATCTCTCCTAAAGACGCGGCGGCGGCAGATCGCACTTCAGCCTTTTCGTCACCCAAGGCTTTTTCAGCCATCAATCGCGCCCGGGTATTGTTTGGCAGTAAGCGTAAGGCCCCGACCGCGGTGGCACGAACATTGGTCCTGTTACTCTCGCAGGCGGAGATCAGCATTTGCCAGGCGTGGCTTTTACTATTTTGCGGCTGGACAGTGGCGACACTTGGATTCGGTGCTGAAGGTTGGGCGTGTGCAGCTTCGGCGTTTTGCGACGACGCAGCGATCGTACTTCCCGGCTGCTGACTTGGTTGACTTACCGGCGTTGTGGAGTTTTCCGCCGAAAGCGGGAGTGCCCATGCAAGGAGTACCACTGCGATAAATCTCGGCACCGCTATTGCGATTAACATTGTGCTACCTCACGAGATGTCTAGTCCTTGCCACCCCCGCGGTCCTGAGAGTAGATGAATATCCTGGCAATCAAGTTGGTTGGCCCCGCATTGGCTCGTTAGGATTTCGTAAGCACATCGTCGAGAGAAATTGATTCTTTTAAGGTGCTCACAAGAAAATGCCCAAAAGTAACCTACCCAACTTATCGCTCCCGTTAGATGATGGTTATCCGGCGTCCCCCGGCCCGGTAAATGACCATGCCCCAGCGACTATTGGACGCACTCATGCTTCGTACCTGCTCCCATGAATTCTCCTGGCCCCGGCGAACTGCGGATGGTGACTACTATCAGGTCTGCCTGCTTTGTGCCGCTGAGTACAAATACGACTGGAACACGATGCGGCGTACGGCGCGTCTCGAACAAACTGCAGCCGAAAGCTCAGCCGGCCCCCGCTCCAGTCGAAAACAGGACACCAGGCCCAGTTGGATGCCGCGGGCACGGCGGCTCAAGTTCGTGGCGCCCCTGCGTTACCGGGTGAAAAATCTGGGAACCTGGACCGAAGGGACGATCGAAAACCTCAGCCAGTCTGGAGTCTTCTTCCACGGCACCGAACAGTTCCCCTCCAATACTCTGGTCGAGATGGTTTTTGAGATGCCGGAAGAAATTTCTGGGCAGAAAAACAGCACCGTCTTATGTCAGGGACGCGTGATTCGAACCACGATAACTTCGGATTCTCCAGACGTTGTGGACTTGGCCGTGAGCATTCTCGACTATAAGTTTCTTCACAACAATTAGACGAAAACGGCGCGACACCTGGCAGCTGGCTGCTCCTCTATGCAGTCCGTACTGTAGTGACGACTAATGTTAGCGGGACATTTTCCGCAAAGAAAACCGCCTGTCCGGCATCTAAAATAAGTAAATATCCAGAGGTGATTTCGATGAAGGTGAAGCTTTCTGTCGGTTTATCTGCAATCGTAATGCTTGCGCTGTTGCTAGGGGCGGCGGGTTGCTCCAAGCCCCCAGGTGACGCTCAAATTGCCAGCGACATACAAAATAAGCTGAGCGTAGATTCAGGCCTTCAAGGTAAGCAGCTTGTAGTGCAGGCCGCCAATGGAACCGTCACTCTTTCCGGCACGGTCGACAACGATGCCGAGCGAGAAGCGGCCGCCAAATACGCAGCCTCCGAGGCAGGAGTCAAACAGGTAATCAATAATTTAGAGGTGGCTCCTCCCGCTCCGATGCAGCAACAAGCGTCGGTTGCGCCACCGCCCGAACAGAGCCCGGAACCGAGTTCGAAGCCTTCACCTTCTTCTTCGCGGCGTCATCACAAGTCTGAAGCGATGCGGAATCGATCCTCTGATAATGACCCGCAAAATAATGACTCGCAAAATAGTCCGAATAATAATGACACCCAGGCAGCGATGAACCCTCCCGCTCCGGTTAATGTTTCGGCGCCTCCAACTCCTGCGACTCAACCACCGCCCCCTCCGCCTCCGCCGCAGAAAGTTACAATTGCGTCCGGCACATCGCTCTCGGTACGTCTGATAGATCCCATTAATTCGGAGACCGCCCAAGAGGGGCAAATTTTCCACGCCAGTCTGAACACACCGTTGTCGGTAGACGGTGAGACGGCAATTCCAGCGGGCCATGAACTTGAGGGCCACGTTGTCACAGTGCACAGCGCGGGAAAGTTTGCGGGTCAATCGCTCCTAGTACTGCAGTTGGACCGCATCAAGGTCGGCGGAAAACATTACGACATACAAACTAGCCAGTACGAAAAGAAAGCCGCGTCGCGGTCCAAAAATACCGCCGAAAAAGTCGGAGGCGGTGCAGTGCTAGGCGCAATCATCGGCGGATTGGCTGGCGGCGGCAAAGGCGCTGGCATCGGAGCCGCAGCCGGTGCCGGAGTCGGCGGCGGAGTCCAGGCCGCCACCAAGAGCAAGCAAATCGATCTGCCGTCGGAAACCGTGCTGGACTTCACCTTGCAGGCTCCGCTGACGGTGACCCCAACAAACGAGGGCCCGAATTCAGGGCGGCAGAAACTGGACGCAAATCAGTAGGATCTCTACAGAATGTGCACCGGTACGATCATAATCGTACCTACGCATGGCATCTCGGTTTCCGGCGTTGGTTATGAGCGTAATCGCCTGATAACGGCAACAATGGTGGAACTTTGCCCGAAGATCGGCATAAGGTGGTGGCGTGAAGCTGCAATTAGCGGACGAACATCGACGCAGCAAAACGCTCTGGTTAGTTGCGGCGATAGGCGTGTTGCTTGTCGCTGCTTCTCTCGTCATTACAGCCGCCGTCGCTTGGCAGTTTTACTCAATTCGCTCCGGCACGAAGTGGTTCATGTGGTCGCAGCGTTACAAGAGAGAAGTTCTGGCGCAATCCGGCGGAACGGCGGGAGAGTTGAAGCATATCGAATGGGACGGCTGGGGGTTTCCGGGAGCGGGAGACACGACTGTATATCTTGTTTATGACCCAACAAATTCCCTCTCGGCGGCGGCCAAAAGCCATCAGCCCGGCAAATTTGTTGGCATCCCCTGCACGGTTCCTCTGGTGAGTCGTCTGGAAAGCGAGTGGTACGCAGTTCGATTTTATACCGATGAATGGTGGGGCCGACGCAACGCACTGGATTGCGGCTCCGGGCCTGCTGGTTGACTGTCGTAATATCGCCATGTCACTGATTGAGCTTTTAAATCCGGGGACAGACGCGACGTACCCCAATTTCTGTCCCCGAGTGTCAGTAGGCTCTGATTCAGTGCCTGTGCGGTTATAACTCCGGTCTCTATCCCATCACAGCACGGCTCCATCAATTCATTCTTGCCCCTGGGGCATCGCTGTTTGGAATCTGTTGCCCGTTGCAGCAAAACTTGTCGCCGGCCAGCGGCGCGCCTGCGCGATACAGATGATGTGCAGCATCAGAAATACCGGCACGGCGAACGTGGTGATGTAGCTCATGGGGAGGACAGTCATGGGTGCAGTGGAGATCCCGTGCGGATCGATGATCCCGGAGAGCGTGCCCAGCGCGAGAGCGTTGACGAGGTCGGCGATCCCGAGAAGCTGCCAGAAGATGAATCCTTTGCGATGCGCCGGGTTGGCCAGCCAGAGGGCTGCGAAGGGCGCCGTCACTCCGATCGCGATGTCGCCCCATCCAGCGGCCAGGGCGAAGAATTGCGGCAGAATCTTATAGGTGCCGAGCGCAAGGAACACAATCCCGGCGATGCGTACGCTTTGCACCAGCGTGAGGTCCCGCGGGCTTAGCGACAGAAGAAACTGCCGGAATCCCGACGAGGATGCAAACCAAACCAGAAACACCACGACGGGCGTCAGCACGGCAAGGCCGAATGCGATCGGCGGTGTGTTCGGAGCGTTCACGTACAGGTGCAGTGCGGAAGAGGACAGGGCAAAGACTAACCAGGCTGCTAAAAGCCCGGCGCTTACTTTGGCGTATTTCGACATGGCAATTCTCCTTATTCCTGATCTTCAGATTGAGACCTTTGCGGTCACTTCGTTGGTTAGGTTGAAAAGTTCGTCCCAGCGTTTGTTCCCGAGCCGCGTCCGCAACCCCTGCTGCACTTTTTCCCAGTGAGGACGCGCGCGCTTGAACTCGGCCTTGCCCGCCTCACTCAGTGAGAGCCACCGTTCCCGCCGGTCCTCGCCGGATCGGCTGACGATCCAGCCTCGGCGCCCCATGATCGCGAGCGTGCGGGTCAGCGTGGTGCTATCGATGGCCAGAATCTCCCCGAGCATCCCCTGGGAAACTTCTCCAGCAAGGGACAACGCTTGCAGCAGAGTGAATTGCGTCCCTCTCAGGCCGAGTGGCCGCATAGCCGCGTCATAGTGCTGGGTCAGCACGCGTGCGCCCCGACGGAAACTCGCGCACATGCAGGGTAGAGAGATTGCGGCCGGTTTAGTCATACCTCAATAGATGTATATACATCTATCGCGATTCAGAAAATTGTTCTCGGTCTCCCCTTTCGTTGACGGGACGCCTGAAGTGTTCCGGCGTTAGTTATGGCTGACGCCACACAATCGGCTTTCCGACGCGCGAATCCCCCGAGAAATAGAAATTTTCAATAGACGCGAAACTTATGCTTCTTCCCCGTGTTGTACCCAACGAGAAGAAAGTTTCGGAAAGGACTATCCCATGTCGTCCCGCGCTTACGGCCTGTCCCTGGTCGCTTTGGCTGTTATCTTGTTCACTCCTGGCTGCAGCAACTCAATCAATCCCCTTTGCGGTAGTGCGAGGCCGAAGCCGGTCATCGGTTCACTCTCGCCAAGCACAGTTACTTTTGCCCAAGTCCAGCAGGGAGTTTTGCTCACGGTGAACGGAAGCCAATTTGTTTCCGCATCTCAAGTTGTCATCAACACCACGGCTCTCGCCGCAACCGTCGTTAGCAGTACACAGTTGAACGTCACGCTTACGACCGATGTGATCTCCGGCCCTGGATCGGTGAATGTTTCTGTACACACTCCGAGCGGGAATTCCGGAGACTTGGGTTGTTCGAGCGGAGGTGATAGCAGCATACTCGTGCTAACCGTAAACTAAATTAAAGATGTAAGCATTGAGAAAACGCCTCCGGACTATGCGACTTCTACGGCGTAGGAGTTGACGGCGACTGGAGCTTTTCGACCCGCACGATGGTGCACTTCACTTGTTTGCCGTTCTCACTCTTGAGCTTTCCTTTGTGTTCATCAATTTCATAACTCAGAGTGGAACCCACAACGAAGTTGGTGGCTTTCACCTCGGTCTTGTGGCTGGTACGGCAGACATAACTCATTCCGGAAGCATCGAACGAAAAATCAAACTGCTGGTTTTTATTTTTCTTATCAGTGGTTCCCGCCGGCTGCAGGTCTTTCAAACTGGCGGTACCTTTCTCCTTCTTTGCTATAGCCAATGGAACACACAACAGCAGCGTGATCACGACGCACTCTGCGTAACGCATTGGAGACACCTCGCGGGAAATTGTATTACGCCGACGGAAATCCGAGGCGGGATTCCACCTGCGGCACGACTAGCGTCAGCCGGGGGACCAGATTGCAGATAGAAAACACGATGACAGAAGAGTAAGTACAATCGCCGCTACCCCAATGGTCTGCGCTGTCTCGGATAATCGGTATTCTGCCGCGCCCAATTCTCAAAGAGTGTAATGGCCTGGTTACAACAAGGTGACTACTTAACCGGTGATCCGCTAAGAAACCAAGGTAAAATTCCCATGAGAACCGGAATATGGCGGCCCTTTGTAGTCGATGACTCTGGGCTAGAGATGACTCGAAGAGATCTATTGACATGAAACCTTGCGAAAGCGCTGCGAGTCTAACGGGAATATTAGAATACGAGACCGAATGCGAAAGCGACGCGTGAGATGTCTAAAGCAGCACGTCTATGGGCTCGCTCGCTACACCTGATCCTGCGCTTGATCGTCTCGGCGCGGGCGCAGTCAACCCAGACTGTCGCAGGACTAAGCACGGATCACCTGGAACTGCGCAATGTGAAGGCTGAAACTGTCACCTACAAAGGGCAGCCCGCGGTTCAACTGGTTAACGTCGGCGCGCACGATCTCGATGACGCAGGACGCCTCGCCATCCTCCGCGGTTCCTCCTTCACCGATGGTACGATCGAAATCGATCTCACCGGCGATACGGTTCCCGGTGCCCCGGAGAATCTTCGGGGATTTGTCGGCATCGCGTTCCGTGTCGCCGACGATGGATCCCGCTTCGAGTGCTTTTACCTCCGGCCAAAGAACGGACGCTCTCCCGACCCGGTGCAGCGTAGCCACGCGGCCCAGTACATTTCCATTCCGGGATTTCCGTGGCAGAAGCTGCGTTCTGAGAATCCCGGCAAGTACGTAGCTATGTGTATCTCGTTTCGGGAGAATGGAATGTTATGCTCGTGGTCTCTAGTGACAAAGCACAGCTCTACGTGAACGGACAGGCGCAGCCAATACTCACCGTGAACGACCTGAAGCAACCTCGATCGCAGGGCGCGATCGCGCTGTGGGTGGGGCCCGGCACCATCGCTCATTTCTCGAACCTGAAGATCACGCGGTGACGGTATTTCGTCGGAATGAGCGGTACCGAGCCGTGGCTGCGATGACTTCAAAACAACAGCGCTTCTTTTCGGACGTTGAGAAGTACAGAGAGCGATATCGAAAGTTCTCGACCGAGTCCTCCGCAAGCAACTACCACGAATGACAATCAAAGCAGCATTTGCGGCTGCACGGCCAGTCTTGCAGGAGCGAGAGCAGTTGAAGGCCGGGTTATGAGTGAAATGGCCTGATTACGTCAGTTACTTCATTCGATTCGGAAGCAATACTAGAATCGAAGAAGCGACAGTTCCTCAAAACGATGAAACCGACTCTCCTACTCCTTATGCTGGGTGCCTTCGCTCTTCCGGTACTGGCTGCTGCCGACAATGGGCACCTGAGTCAGGAAGACGAAGTTCGGGAGGTCGTTTTTCGACACCTTCTAGATAACAACGAGTACTCCACGCGCGGAGAATCTTCGGTTGCTACTGTTTTGCGCCCGGCCACCGCGAGCACGAAAACGGTTGACCCATTGGATCTGTTCAAGGAATTGCAAATCATTGGAATCGTCCTTGCGTTGATGAAGAATTCGGACACAAAATCGGTTTCTATACCCTCGGTGTGCCGTCCGAAGGTTCTTTATGAAGTGCGCGACAGGCGTACTGGAAAGCCCGGATTACTGCTCTTCGTGACCGACATCGCATGGATTTCGGAAACAGAAGTCAAGGTTACAGCTGAGTACCATATGGCGAACCTCGCATCAGCAGGCTTCACGTACATCTTGAAGTTGCAGAACGGAGCCTGGACGTCCAGATCGCCATATGGACTCGCTCTCGCAGGACCTTCCCGCAAACTCTAGTCAATTGGCGATAAATCGCCATCTCTGACAATGTCGGCGGTGTCAAGCAGTTTCCGAGCACACGACAGCATGCACTCGTTGAAAGAGCGCCATTTCGCTCTCGTTGATTGTTTTGCGCTTTCCAACCCAGGCTCTCGTAATCATATTGAGGTCAGGAACTCGGTCCGACCCATCCATCTCTTCGATCACGAACTGCGATCATGATTACTACTTCGAACTCCTCTCCGTGAGGGGAGCGGGATGCCCAATCATTATGCCGATGTTTTACTGCACACCATGGCGATTTCCGGGCTCTCCCGCGTGCGAACCGAACTTACGAACTCACCGATAATCCCATCCCTGGCGCCTCATCCAGTACAGATGGACCGCCAGTTTGCGGGCCATTGCGACCTTGGCGATTTTTCGTCCTCGTCGCATCACCAGGTGGAAAAACTTGCTGCGCCACTGGGGTAGGCTGCGTACCGTGACCTGCGCCGCTTCCACCAGCAGGAAGCGCAACATCGAATTCCCTTGTTTACTGATGTGTCCCAGCCGTCGCCGGTCACCACTGGACTCTTCCGACGGCACCAGACCCACATAGCTCGCGATCTGCTTGCCCCAGCGAAAACGCTCTGGCCTTCCAATCATCAACTCGAAGGCTAATGCCGTCAGCGGACCCACTCCGGGATGCGTCATCAGTCGCCGCGTTACAGGACGCTTCTCCACTTCCTCCTCCATCGCTCGGGTCAGTTCCTGGATCTTCGGAGTGAGTTGGTCGATTCACTCGAGCAGATCCTGGCGACGTCGGCTCGCCCATGGAGCCAGTACCAACGACTCCAGTTCGCTCCGACCTGCCGGCCGCCATAATGCTTTCTTGCGCCGCAGACCTTCATTGAGCGCAACAGCTTGCAATTGATTCATGATGCGGGTGCGCATCTGCACCAATCGATGCCGATGCCACAGCAGTTGCCGCAGATCCCGATTCTCTGCGTCCGCTACCCAGATTCGTGGAAAGCGATTTTCGATTAATTAGCTCAACAATAGTTGCGCATCCTGGCGATCCGTTTTTTGCTTTCGTACTCGCTTCGTGCGGATCACCGCTGCGTCCCCGATCCACAACTCAAACTGCAAGTCGCTCAGCAATCGCTCGAACCAGCGCGCGTGTCCGCTGGCTTCCATGCCAACCCGCACCCTCCGCCCCGCGAGCGCACGGTAAAACTTCTCGGCCTCTTCGCGGTGAGTTAGTCGCTGTTCGCTGAACTCACCTGTTTCAGTGTCCACCGATGCTATTTGCTGGAAGCCCGGATGATAGTCACACCTATAATCATCATGTTCGGCTCCTTTCCCCCGAGCCCGTTGGTTGGTTTTGCCACCAAACTTTACTCGGGCGTGGGAGCCGACATTGTCATGGAATCATTACACTCATTGACCGATGCCGCAGGGGGTTTTGAGTGTAATCGCCTGGTTTCGACAACATCCCGTCTGCGCAAGACGGGAAAACAGTGCTTTGATCGTTGGCGACGCTTAGAAGTAAGGCAATTCCGGCCGTTTTCGCTGACGAATTAGCTCCTGGAACGTCAGATACAGTCAATGAGTAGCATCAAGTTAGCGATAATTGTGATGGTGGTATCGGGAGCGGTACTCGGCTGGCCAACCGAACTCTGTGCCGAAAGCCCCCAGGCTGACGCTCCCGAAGTAGCCCTAAGTCACATTCGAGCTGACATCCAATCCCTTTTGGCAACACCACAGCCAGAGCTCTATCAGAGGCATTTGCGATCCGTGCTCGCACTCTGCGAAGACAGCGTTTTGAAGCTGCAATTCGCCGGAGCTGGTCGTGATCCCCAAGCAAAAGAGTTGGTAGGTTACTTGGAAACTATCGAGTCCAGCCTCAAGAATGAGGAGGTGCGGAGGTCCGAAGCCTATCTCGTGGAGGGTCGGCGTTCACTGGACCTTGCTCGATTGTCTCGCAGCGATGGCACGCTACAATTTTATACCCTGAGTTTTCCGGCGCGCTGGAATGCAAGCAAAGCGTATCCTCTGCACGTATACCTGCACGGCAGGGAGTCCGATCTACCCCTCTCGTTAGTTGCTTCTACATTCGCACTTGAACCCAACGGCGGGAAGCCGAATGATGCAGCGATCGTCGTCGTGCCGTGGTTGCGTGGCAATGGGGAGTGGCGCAACGAAAATGGATCGGAGCCAAACGTCTGGGAAGTAATTGAGGACGTAAAGACTTTCGCGAAGATAGATCCGGATCGCCGCTATATTTCGGGGCACTCCTGGGGCGGTGACGACGTATGGGCAATCGTTCTACGTACTCCTGATTTGTGGGCCGCCGCTGGAATCATGGCAGGCAGCGCGGCCAGTGTTCCGGCGCAGTTAAATCTGGTGGCCAACGCACAACACGTTCCGTTCTTTTTGTGGAAAGGTGCGCAGGACCCAATTCCCAACCGCCAGGCGAACTTAGAGTATTTTCGCGATTCACTTGCGCAAGTTGGAGACCCTCCGAAAGTGGTCATCGCAGAAGGCGTCGGGCACAATCCTCGTCCTGGAGATCGCGCATCAATGCAGACATGGTTGTTCGAACATGTCCGCCAGAGACCAAGTCATTTCTCGTTTGTAATCGACACACCTCAACACCGAGGCATTTGGGGCATCTCCATCCCGCAGAAGTATCCGGATTCATATTTGAATGTCGAACCGCAAGTCAGTTTCGAATGCTGGGTCAAAGACTCGACAGTGCAGATTACGACCGCGAACAGTAGCCGTCTCGATGTTGATTTCGGTCCGGGCGGACTGAATTTGTCGGGCAAAGTGAAGCTGATCGTAAACGGCAAACAAATACTCGACGGGTCGGTTCCGTCGAAGCCGCTTTCGCTCACCTGGTAATTATGGGCCCGGGCAGCGAGCGGATTGTCAACTGACGTAACATCGCCATTGCACTCATTGACCGGATCGTGAGTGTTAAGGCCTGGTTGCAACAACTATCGCCGTTCAGCTTGCTGATGCTGGCTTGCATCCAGAACCCAGTCGGGGAACTCTCGGCGTATCCGCATCAAAGGTTCATTTCTCGCCGCGATGATGTCCAGCCCTCTATCGTCGTACATGTGCAGCAGGACGTCAGTTGCGCGATTCAGAAAATAGACCCTTGAGGAAACTGAGGGGGTTCGGGCGTGGTCATGGTTTGCGATTCCCTCAAATACCGCCTGATAGGAGAAGCTCCGGGCCGGCAGTTCCACCCACTGCAAAACGGAATTGTCATCTTCGATGTCCGTGTGCTCAATTCGCAGCAGCGCAGGAAGCCGAACGCGGTCAAAGGCTCCGGGCAGCGAAAACACCGGGAAGTATCGGCTGGCAACAGTTGGCGAGGACGTGTTCTCAGGCCAGTCTTGCGAAATCACAACGCAGGTGTCGTGGGCAGAGAAAACGCTCGCATACAGCTTCAGCGCTCTCTCTCGAAACCTCTCAACCCCTAGCTCGAAACGGACGCCCAATGGCCAGCGGTGGAGCAGTCCCCCGCCCAGTAGCAGCGAAGGAAATTTGTCGCCGAGGTACGCACTCAAATCAAACGGAGTAGCAATGACCATGAGGCCAGTCTACCCTGCGTGACGGACGGAAAGAGTAACTGCTGTTACATCGCCATTACACTCATTGACCGATTTTGAGTAATATCGCCCGATTTCATCAGTTGAGCCGTATTGATCCGCCTTCCGCTCCGGCCCACTCTTAGGGATTTCCCTAGTTGTCCAGATTCTCGACTCACCCCTAGCTTTGTTCTTGCGATGCCCACACCAAGGATGAGGGCTAAGCTCGCCCGCTGATGCCGCGAGTCCTCGGCTGAGTGCAGCTATTTGAGGCTGAAGCTCCGGTACCAGGCACTGTAGGCCGAGGACTCATTGGAGAGAAAATATGACGTGCAACAAGCCTACGGCATTCCTTGCGATGACGATCCTCTCCCTCCTGCTCGCCGGATTGTCAGGCACAACGATGTTCGCGCAAACCAAGATCGAAGGCGTGATCAGAGGAAGAAGCGGCGCAAAAGTTATTTTACAGACCGAGGATTCCGCCAAGGTTATCGTCCTACTGACGGACAGCACTGACGTAGGCCAGGTTCAGGGTGTACTAAAGGCCCGCAATAAGAAGATGTCCATGGCTGCCCTCATTCCGGGACTTCCCATCAAGGTCGAAGGGACATACGACGCGGAAAATCAGCTGATTGCGAAGACGATAAGGTTTAAAGGCAACGATTTTGAACGAGCCCAGAACGCGCAGATCGGCTTGGCAGAAACCAAGGAGACAGCCGAGCAAAACAAAGAGGATCTAGAAAAGGCGAACGCAGCCCTGAAAGAACAGCAGGATGCACTGAACGAACAGGAGAAGAAGATAGCCGCCAATAAAGCAGCTATCGCGGCAGCGACCGCGCGATTCGGCCAGCTCGACGACTACTACATCCTCGACGAGGTCACGGTATTTTTCGGCAACGGCAAAGTGAAGGTTGACCCGAAATACAATCCTGAACTCGTGGCGTTGGCTGAAAAGGCCAAGGGCATCAATGGTTATGTGATCCAAGTTAAGGGATACGCTTCGGCGACCGGCAGTGCTGCGCTGAACCAGAAGCTGAGCGAAGACCGCGCAAATAATGTCACCAATATCCTGCTCCAGCAAGGTCATGTCCCCTTGACCAACATGCTCGCCCCGGGTGCCATGGGTGAGAGTCACCAGGTCGGCAAGGACAAAACAGCAGACGCTGAGGCCGAGAACCGTCGCGTGGTGGTCAGGATACTTCAGAACAAGGGTATCGCGGGCCTGTAGACATTCAGGCAGGAGAGGACATCTTGGGGATGCCGGACACGATGCGCTCCTTCTTCCCGGCTGCGCCCGCGGCGCTGCGCCCATCTCCGTGGGTGCGGGGCCCAGTTTGGGACGGCGTGTGGATGCTCAACGCGCTATGGCTCGTGCCGCTCGTCCTCTGGCTGGCCCATGGATATTCCGATCCGGAGTCAAGCCCGCTCGATATGTTTTACTTCGGGTTGACTGCGTTGTTCTGGATCGGCCATCGTTTGTGCAGTACTTGGCTAGCCTACTGCACGGAAGCATACAGGCCACTCCTTCGTAATAAGCCGGTACAGTTCGTCGTACTCCCGCTGCTGGTAACGGTCGCTTGCTTTGCTATCTTCCTGCCGCCCGACGAGGCACTGCCATGGACACGCGTGCAGCGCCTTGTAGCTATGGCGATACTCGATTATGCGATGGTGACGTATCACTTTGCAGCACAGCATTTCGGCGCCCTTTCTCTCTACCGGACTCGGGCTGAGCGCGCGGGCTGCAAGCACACGAGACGTCTTGATCGAATCTTCGCTCTGGGAGTAGGAGGCGCCCTCGTGTTCTTCGCCGACATTCTGGCCGGATCTGTCGCGTACCAGGATGTGTGGATCGACCGGTGGCTTATCCCCGACTGGATTGCTTCGCACCACGACGGAATCCGCGCAGCCGCCCTGTTGGTATTGCTCGTTGCGACAGCGTTCATACTCGTTGCGGAAGCGCGCGCAGCGCACCGCTCGCTGCCTCGGGTGCTCTACATCCTGGGGCTCGCAGCTATGACCGCCATCGCCTTTCAGCCTCGGAGCCCATTTCTCTTCGTTGTGATCTGGACTTCACAGCATTGGATTCTCGCAACGGGTCTCGCTTCCCAAACCCCGAGCGGAGAGCCAGCTCCAGCAACCGGCACTATCCGACGCGTCTTTCACGCATTGAACGCCCGGCCCTGGGCCATCCTGCTCGTTTTCGTAGTCGCTTCGGTACTCCTGCTGCCCTTCTTTGAGGTAGAAGCTAATCGGGAGGGAGGCACATACTACGGAGACAGGATCTTCGGCGCTGTCGCGGAGGGATTGCGTACTTCTTCCTGGGTTCCCGCATTAGTAGCTTTAGGTTTCGCGACCGGTTTCGTGCACTACCTCCTAGACCGCAGCGTCTACCGGAATTCGGATCCCCGGGTCCGTGCTGCGGCGAGCGGCCTTCTTGCGGGCCATGCAAACCGCCCACGCCCAGCGTGAGTCCGGGAAGCCGATCGTTGCTATTCTCTGCCGGCTCTAAAACGGCATTGGCGGAGCCAAACCGTGGCACAATCATCAAATCCTGGTAGGAGGGACGAAAGATGTATCACGTGCGCCAAGAGAACCTGTCTTTTGTTGGTAGTTCGTATGAGTTCGTCGGAGCTGAGCAGGGCGACACCAGTGTTTCGGTATTCCTATTCCATGGGAAGCCCGGTTCGGGACCAGGTCAGCACCGACATCCTTATGACGAGATCCAGTTCATCCGTGAAGGCCGGGGGCTTTGGACGGTAAGCGGCAAAACCTTCGAGGGGAGCGCCGGAGACATCTTCGTCATCAAGGCCGGTGAGATCCACAGCTTCAAGGCGCTCGGTGATTCACCACTGATACAAGTCGACCTTCACCTCAGTCCCCGCTTCATCCAAGAGAACCTCTAGAGCAGCGAATTGCAAGGTACCTACGCCCTGTCATCATTCGTTGACTCCCGCTTCCCACCTCCGTAATATGAAGCGACCCGAAACTCGCCATCTCCTGAATGATTGGACAAACTATCTCGCACTACCGCATCGTCGAAAAGCTCGGCGGCGGAGGCATGGGAGTTGTTTACAAAGCTGAAGACACGCGGCTTGACCGTTTCGTCGCCCTGAAATTTCTTCCTGAGAATGTCGCCAAAGACCGCCAGGCACTCGAGCGGTTTCGCCGCGAGGCCAAGGCTGCATCAGCCCTGAATCATCCCAACATCTGCACCATCTACGACATCGGCGAGCAGGATGGCCAGGCGTTCATCGTCATGGAATTTCTTGACGGCCAGACGTTGAAGCACATCATTGGCAATCGCCCAATGGAGCTCGATACCCTGCTACCGCTGAGCATCGAAATCGCCGATGCGCTCGACGCGGCGCATGCGCAGGGCATAGTTCATCGCGACATTAAGCCTGCGAATCTCTTCGTCACCAAACGCGGGCATGCCAAAATCCTGGATTTCGGACTTGCGAAAGTAACAAATTCCGCGCGGTCTTCCGCACCCTCTTCCTCGCCCTCTGGTTTAAACGATGCAACCGCAAATGTGACTTTAGTCGAAGAGCACTTAACCAGCCCCGGCTCTGCGATCGGCACCGTGGCATACATGTCTCCCGAGCAGGCCAAGGGCAAGGAGTTGGATCCTCGCACCGATCTGTTTTCTTTTGGAGCCGTCCTTTATGAAATGGCGACGGGCATGGTCGCGTTTCGAGGAGACACGTCAGCATTAATTTTTCAGGCAATTCTCGATCGCGCCCCGGCATCGGCCCTGCGCCTGAATCCTGATTTGCCTCCAAAAGTTGAAGACATTATTAATAAGGCGCTTGAAAAAGATCGCAACCTGCGTTATCAAAGCGCAGCCGACATTCGCGCCGACCTTCAGCGATTGAAGCGTGATACCGATACCCAACGCGCAGTCGCGGCAAGTTCCGGATCCGTAGTTGCACATGAGTCCGGCTCCGGGCCCATGGCCGTGCCTGTGTCGTCAGGGACGGTTCCACCGAGTCCCGCATCGGGTTCGTCGAGTGCGGTTAAGTCCGCGAGCGCAATCTCCGCTGTCGGCGAGCCGGTCTCGACCGCGACAACGAAATCGTGGACGATGGCAGCGGTCGCTGCGTTGGTCGTGATCGCAGCCCTGATCGGCGGAGGATTATTCCTCCGCTCGCGCCACTCGACAGCTCTCACAGAAAAAGATACGGTGGTCCTTGCCGACTTCGTGAATACCACCGGCGATCCGGTTTTTGATGGAACACTAAAGCAGGCGCTGGCAGTGCAGCTTGAGCAATCTCCATATCTGAAAATTCTTCCCGAGTCGCGCGTCCGGCAGGCGCTTGGATTCATGGGTCGTCCGCCGGACGAACGCATCACCGGCGATGAGGCGCGCGAAATCGCTCTGCGGGCCGGAGCCAAGGCAGTTCTCGGCGGCACAATCGCGGGGCTTGGTAATTCGTACGTGGTCACGCTATCCGCCACGAACGCACAGAATGGGGATTCGCTCGCCCGCGAACAAGTTGAGGCGTCCAGCAAAGAACAAGTCCTCAAAGCGCTGGACACTGCGGCATCATCGCTTCGGGCCAAGCTCGGCGAGTCTCTGGGCTCGGTGCAACAATTCGCCAAGCCGCTCGAGCAGGCCACTACGTCGTCCCTCGAAGCCCTACAGGCTTTCAGCCTCGGCCAGACGGAACACATGAAATTGCGGGATGATCGCGCCATTCCGCATCTCAAGCGGGCGGTCGAACTCGATCCCAATTTCGCCACAGCGTACGCGACGCTAGGCGTTTCCTACGAAAACCTTGGGGCCGGAACTCTCTCCAGGGAAGCTCTGCGCAAGGCGTTCGATCTCCGGGAACGGGCGAGCGAGCGGGAGAAGCTCTACATTTCCGCGCACTACTATGAGTCAACCGGGGAGATAGACAAAGCCATCGAGATATACGAACAGTGGAAACAGGCGTATCCCCGCGACAATGTGCCGGACGATAACTTAGCGCTCGCGTACAGTGGGACAGGACAGATGGATAAAGCTCTGGCAAATGCGCTGCAGGCGCTGCAAATCGATGCCAGAGATCCTTTCGGTTATCAAAACACGGCTAGTGTTTACATGTCACTGGGCCGTTATGAAGAAGCGCGTGCCATTATTGATCAAGCGGCGACCCAGAAGGCGGATTCTGCGTCCACACAGGCGATCGGTTACGACCTTGCATTTATCCGTGGCGATCAGGCGACCATGCAGCACACGCTCGATGCTGTGGCAGGCCAAGGCCCTGAAGCTTTCCTCTTATCGTTCGTGGCAAATACCAAGTATTTTCAGGGACGCGTTCGTGAAGCGCGCGAGGTTTGCAATACTGTGGTTCAGAAGTCAGAGCAGGAAGAAAAAGATTTTGCGGCCAACATTCGCGCATCCGAAGCGGCGATGGAGGCTGAAGTAGGAAATACTGAAGAATCCCGTCGACAGGTCGAGGCCGCGCTCGCGATGTCGCAAGACAAGAACATCAGAGCCTTGACAGCCCTGACACTGGCCCGTATCGGGGACGCCATCCGCGCGGAAAAAATGATCGCAGACCTGGCGAAGGAAAATCCCACCGATACCGTTCTCAACAACGCAGTGCTTGCCGTCGATCGCGCCGCATTGGAGCTTCAGCGTAAACAACCAGCACGAGCCGTGGACGCATTGGAGCCTGCGAGACGTTACGAACTCGCCGGCGGCCCGACCGCGCCCGTCGATTTTTGGCCGCTGTATCTGCGAGGCGAGGCCTATCTCGACCTCCACGATCCGGCGAAGGCCCTGATCGAATACCAGAAAATTGCCGACCATCGCGGCCTTAGTCCAACCAGCCCACTCTACGTCCTGGCGCGTCTAGGCACCGCGCGAGCCTACGCGCAACAGGGAGACAGCAATAAAGCCCGCGCCGCCTACCAGGATTTCTTCGCCTTTTGGAAGGATGCCGATCCGGATATCCCTCTCCTAAAGCAGGCAAAGACAGAGTACGCGAAGCTGGATTAGACCGGTTACCCGCCGCTCGAAGCACCGCCGATTCAAGCCAATTGTCCTTGCGGACAATGCCTTTGGTACCTGCCCCCGGCTCCGGAAGGGCCTTATAATCAGCCTGTCAGCAAACTTCAGATTGAGGCAACAACCAGACGGTGGATCCTGTCTACGTATTTGCGACGTTCGCTTTCGGGCTGGCCTTTGGCAGCTTTCTGAACGTCTGTATCTACCGGCTGCCCAGGGGTTTGTCCACGGTTCGGCCGGGCTCCGCTTGCCCAAATTGCAGCCAGCCGATTCGCTTTTATGACAATCTGCCGGTCCTGAGTTGGATATTTCTGCGAGGTCGTTGCAGGAACTGTAAATCTCCAATTTCGCCGCGTTACCTTGTAGTCGAGTTGCTCACTGCCGTTTTGTTCCTGGCTTGTTATTGGCAGTTCGGAATAACGTTCGCCGGATTGAAATACTGCTGCTTCGGCTTCTTGCTCCTCGGATTAATCTTCACCGACGCCGAAACACAGCTCCTGCCCGACAAGATGACTTTACCCGGCATAGCCTTGGGATTACTGTTCAGCCTGTTCGTCCCGGTGAATGACCTTGCGTCACAACTGTTGCCGTTGTGGGTTTCACCACAGACAAATACGTACCTCCCGCCACAATTACTTTCTTTCGCGGATTCCTTGCTGGGCGCCATGGTCGGCGCGTCATTTATTTACGGAGTGGGAGCGATATATCTGCGGGCACGCGGAGTCGAAGGTATGGGCTTCGGCGACGTCAAGCTCATGGCAATGGTCGGAACATTCCTAGGCATCAAGCTGACCATGTTCACGATCTTTGCCGGATCAATCGCCGGATCGTTATTCGGCTTGTGGACGGTGCTCGCAGTTTGGATCAAGAGATCCCGCCGTCGCATGGTTCGCAACCACGAGCCAGCCCGGGAAGCTCGCCGCCGCGCATGGGCGTCCGCTGCGATCGCCCTCCGCCGCTATCAAATGCCCTTCGGCGTGTTCCTGGGAAGCATGGCGATGATTGCGTTTTTCGTCGGCAATCGATTTCTGCAATGGTACTGGAGGATGTTTTGAGCCTCCTGACATTATCAAATGGCGCGGATAGAAAAAAATTACCGGAGGTTGGAGCAATTATGAAAAGCATATCCAAAACGTTGCTAGGCACGCTGCTTTCAGGATTCATGCTGACAGCCTATTCCACCGCTCAAACTCAAGTCATCACGCCGACGGACTCGCTGGGGGATTACGCACGCAACGTGCGGAAGGACAAGAAACCAGCAGCATCCAAGCAGTATGACAACGACAATTTGCCGGTCAACGATAAGCTCAGCGTCGTGGGAAATCCTCCTGCGCCTCCCGAGCCTGCGAACGCCGCAACCACTGATGGCCAACCGTCCGCGGATCAACCGGCTCAGACCGCTGATGCCGATAAAAAGCCAGAAATAAAGACTGACCAAACACCACAAGAGCGGCAAAAGGGATACGACCAGTGGAAACAGAAGATTTCCGCGCAGAAAGATAAAATCGATTTACTCAGCCGCGAAATGGATGTCACTCAGCGCGAATATCAACTGCGCGCCGCAGCTTTTTATGCAGATGCCGGCAATCGTCTGAGGAACTCAGGCGGCTGGGATAAAGAAGACGCCGACTACAAACAAAAGCTAGACGAGAAAAAGAAAGCTCTCGATGACGCCAAGCAAAAGCTCGATGATATGCAAGAGGAAGCCCGCAAAGCCGGAGTCCCATCATCGTTCCGCGAGTAAATAGACAAACCACTGGTAGAGACGCGGCTTGCCGCGTCTCTCTCGGTCAACTCGTCTTGCGCATGCGTTCAATCTGTCGGATGTGATGTCTGCCGTGCACCCAATGGAACTTTCGCCACTGTTGCATGGTGAATGGGCCGAGCATCGGATGCTTCGCCACAAAGCTCCGCTTTCCAAATTTGTTCTCGCATTTCTCGATCACATCATCCAACTGCGCGATCCGGCTATTGATCTCACCAAGAATATTTTCCGCAGACATCCCCTTCGGCTTGGCACCTTCGGGCGACTTACGCCCGTTTGGCCAATAACCGAAGTCGACCACCAAACTGTTTCTGAGCCTCTGCATCAAGGTTGGAGCGCCTCCCAGAGGCCGTCCTGCCGCCAGGCTGCGTTCCAGGTTCTTTACCGTCCCGGTGTAAGTCAGGCTCAGATGTTCCAGAATCTCCGCCGTACTCCACTTCCCTTCTGCCGGGCGTTGCAACAGTTCTGCCACACTCATATTTCGAGTAGCCGACTCGATCGCATCCTGCAAACGCTGGAAATAGGGATTCATACTGCAACCTTCAAATCAGATTCACGCTCAGAATCAAAGTGCGGAACTCTCGTCCTCTAGTAGAATGTAGCCCGCATTGCGTGCATGTGCATCAAAGACCGACAGGAAGATGATGAAAAAAGTCTGGATATTATTTGGGTTAGCATTACTCACCGCATGTTCATCGCAGCCAAGTCAACCTCCCCAAAAACCTCAGCCGAAACCGCCTGAGTTTCAGACCGGACGCTTCATCTTTCAGCAACTATTCGTAGCTGCGCACGGCTGGGCGCGCGACGCACAGCCAATCCGGCTGCAGTCCATGGTGACCCCCGGAGACAAAGATCGCGACGGCAAATCCGCGGTGTGGACCGGCTACTTTGCGTCTCCGGCGCAGCGCGGCGTGAAGTCTTATACGTGGTCTCAAACCAGTGCCCAGGACTTTGCGGAGCGCGGAATTTCCCCGGGACCGTTAGATACCTACAATCCCACCAACTCTTCCACTGCCGTTTTCGACGTGCGATTCCTCAAGATCGATTCCGACGAGGCGTATCAAGTCGCGCAAAAGCACGGTGGAGAAAAAGTGCTGGAGAAAAATCCCGATGTTCCTACCTCCTATCTTCTCGACTGGAATCAACCTACGAACGAATTGATTTGGCACGTAATCTACGGCGCATCGCGTGGCGACGCGAAACTAACCGTCGATGTCGATGCCAGTACGGGAGCTTTCTTTCGCATCGAAAAGTAAGGTTTCGAGATAGATGTTAAGTTACGGCGATACTTCGACGGGCTTGCTGCAGAATTTGTCGAAAGCCGTCTTGAGTTCGACCGCGATATCAGCTGCCTCGCGATGTTCGATGTCGCTGCGCTGCAGCATGTGGACGAGTTTGCCGTCCCTGAAAATTGCAATCGACGGTGATGATGGCGGATAACCGGTGAAATATTTCCGGGCTTGCTCGGTGGCTTCCCGGTCCTGCCCGGCGAACACAGTGAACAACTTCTCCGGACGATTCGTGCCTCGCAACGCAATTCGGATCGCTGGACGCATGCGCCCGGCCGCGCATCCGCAAATCGAGTTCACAACCACCATCGCCGTGCCGGATTGATTCGAAATTGCCCGATCAACTTCCTCCGCAGACCGCAACTCTTGAACGCCCAGGTGAGTAAGTTCCTCTCGCATGGGAATAACCATAATTTCTGGATACATTGTTTCTCCTGTTGACAGTTATAAAACCTGTCCAATTGTAACCCGGCCGGTCTTGTTTTTAGTTAACGCAGCGAGCCACAGCGTTAAATTGAGTTTCGTGGTGCACCGATCTTCCGCCGGCGTTGAACAGGTATTTGGGTGGCACAGCAGTTTACCGCAGCGTTAAGTCGCGAGTGAGAGAAGGCTTTAGCCGCTGAGGTACTCATATATATTTGAAGCCACCGCAATGCTCATCCAAGAAAATGTACCGCTCGCCCCTTTAACAACCCTAAAAGTGGGAGGTCCCGCGCAGTATCTCATAGAAGCAAAAACAATCCCTGAAGTGCGCGAGGCCATCGAATTTGCAGACTCGCGAAGTCTTCCGATGTTTGTGCTGGGAGGCGGCAGCAATCTAGTCGTCTCCGACGCAGGCTGGTCCGGAGTGGTTCTCAAGATCGCAATCGATGGAATTGAAGCGCGACATCAGAATGGCAAAACAATATTCGAAGTCGGCGCCGGAGTAGAGTGGGACAAATTCGTAGTCACCGCAGTCTCTCGCAATTGCTCGGGAGTGGAATGTCTAAGCGGCATCCCAGGCAGTGTGGGCGGCGCGCCTGTGCAAAATGTCGGAGCCTATGGACAAGAAGTTGCCGAAACAATTCAATCGGTGACGGCCCTCGACATCCACAACCGCAAGCTTTGCGAACTTAATAATAAAGACTGCGGATTTCATTACCGCACCAGCATTTTCAACACAAGCGAGCGAGGCAGGTACATCATTCTAAAGGTAAAGTACGCGCTAATTCCCGGCGGCCAGCCACATCTTCAATATGCCGATCTAAAAAACCATTTCGCAGGATGGAATGAAGTTCCTACCCTGGCCGACGTGAGGGAAGCAGTCCGAAAAATACGGGCAAGCAAAGGGATGCTTATTACCGAAGGCGACCCCGACTGCCGCAGTGCAGGCTCTTTCTTCAAAAATCCGGTGCTCTCGGCCGAAAGTTTCGACCAGTTGACCAAACGTGCTGCTGAAAAGAATTTGCAAATACCCAGTTATCCCGCTCTCGAATCGCAACGCAAAGTATCGGCCGCCTGGCTGGTAGAACACTCCGGATTCAGCAAAGGATTCGTGAGCGGAAACGTAGGAATCTCCCGCAAACACGCCTTAGCGATAGTGAACCGCGGCGAAGCCACCGCCGCCGACGTACTCGCCTTAAAAAAACACATCCAAGATCGAGTGGAAGATATCTGGAACATCCGCCTCGAGCCAGAACCGGTCTTCATAGGCTTCTGAACCAGATTGTGGAAGAACCTTGTGTGGCACGGGCACCGCCGCCCGCGAACGCCTTTCCACTAAACTGTCATCCCGAGCGAAGTCGAGGGACCTGTTTTTGCGTTCATTCGCATCACAAGGTAGTCCGCCGATCTTTCCCGAAATATTTCCAAACAACTCAGGCACAATATCAGTCTTTATGTTTGAGGACCTAGTGGCCGGACGAGTAATCGTGAGCGACGCCATCGCGATGGAAAATACGAAGGAAGATGAACTCGAGCTGCTTGTCCGTGAGCACGCGAGGTTGGTTTACCGTATCGCATATTCGGTCTCACGCAATCCGCAAGACGCCGAAGACGCGACGCAGGAGACCTCCTGCGCGTGCTTCGCCATCGCCGAAAACTGGCGAGCGTGAAAGACCCGCAGGCATGGCTGGCACGGATCGCGTGGCGCGTGGCAGTTGAACGAAAGAAGAAATTGCCCGACGTTCCTCTTGAAGATATTACGGAAGTAGCCAGGGAGCTTCGATCGCGAATCACTTCCGCGGATGATGTTCTGCTGGCTTCGGAAATGAGCCTTGTATTGGAACACCTAGTCTCGCTGTTGCCAACTAAATTGCGCGACCCGCTAACCCTCTCGACGATACAAGAATTGACGCCTGCGCAAATTGCTTCCGCGCTGGGAATAAACGAGGCGGCGGTCCGCTCGAGGATCTTTCGCGCACGCCAAATATTGCGGGAAAAGCTCGCACTACTGCTGGGGGGTAATCGTGGAACCTAATAATCGCGAAGACTTGGCAATCATACTCGACGCCGCACTAAAACAGTACGGAGACGTGGAGCCTCGAGCGGGCTTGCAAGCGCGGGTGTTGGCCAATATCCGGATTGAGCAGGAACGGATAGGAGAACGTCGCTGGGACTGGATGTCTGCGCTCGCTGCGATCGCCGTTGCGGGTGCCTTGGGAGCAATAATATTCCTGATTCGCAAGCCCGAAGTCAGACCTCAAGTCGTCGCGACACACGCAGCCCCTGGACTGATCGCGAAGGAGGCTATTGCCGTCACGGTCAAACCGCCTCTCGCGGAAAGGCCGTCAACTAGTTTTTCGCGACGAAAACCGCGACCCCTTACCCGCTCAATCGTCTCAGCCGACGACGGCCCGAAACTTGAGCAGTTTCCTTCACCTCGTCCTTTGAGCGAGCAGGAAGAAATGCTGGCCCGTTATGTTCGGGAACGCCCTGAGGAGGCACGGCTGGTGGCCCACGCCCAGGCCGAGTTACTGCAACGAGATTTGCTTGAATTCGAACAACAGAGTGGGGCGCCCGAGAGACGCCAAACTTTACCTGATAAAGACCAACAGGAGAATTGACATGTACACGAGAAAGATGGTGTTTGCACTTATCTTAGGGTTATTTTTCTTTGTCGCGCCGCCATTCACGGCAGCGCAGGATGCTGACACGGAGCCGAAGCCAGCTTCGCCCAACCCGGCTCCCCAGAAGCCACTCGGTGCCTATCGGCTGGCTTTTTCCATTAACGAGCTTGAAGACGGGAAGAAGATCGACACTCGTCATTATTCGATGAACCTTACAGATGGAGGGGGTGGAGCGAGGAGCCTCAAAATTGGTACACGAGTGCCCGTACAAAGTGAACAGGGGAAGTTTCAATATCTTGACATTGGAACAAACATCGCTGCTCAAATACGGAACTGGGAGACACCTTTGGGCCTGTACGTAAACGCGGAAATCAGCAGTTTTCCCACTTCAAACGATGGGAGAGTCAGCGCCACACCGCCGCTGATAAGACAATTGCGGATTGAGGGCTCCACTGTGATCGTCCCGGACAAACCGATGATTATCGGCAGCGTCGATGATCCCGATTCCAAACGTCAGTTCCAACTTGAAGTAGTTGTGACCAAGCTGCAATGACTTGGGAGGTGGACGCACCGGCCCGACATTTACCCAACGGGCGGGTGCGTTGTTTTCCCCAGGAGGCTCTGGCGCACTATCCATCGGCCAATACTCTGGCCTCCTCAAATATCTTGACAAACATTTCCCGCGTGAGCTTCCCGGTCTGCGTGTTTTGATTCGAAGGATGGTAGGAGATCAGCAGAGTCTTCCCATCCGGCATTTTGTACTTCGCCCCGTGCTGGAAAAGATACCGACTTCTGCTAGGAAGCTGTCCTCGTCGCTTCAAATAATTCAGATACGCATCAAACGCAATCTTGCCTAGCACAACCACGACTTTCAACCTTTTCAATCCCTCGATCTCACGATCCAAATACTCCGAGCAATTCGCCAACTCCTGCGGCAGCGGCTTGTTATCTGGAGGTGCGCACCGCGCCGCCGCCGTGATATACAAGTCTTTCAACTCCAACCCATCCCCGACACAAACCGCATTGGGCTGATTGGCGAACCCCGTTTCATAGAGCACCGGATACATAAATTTGCCGGACGCATCCCCAGTAAACGGCCGTCCAGTGCGATTCGATCCGTGCGCGCCGGGAGCAAGTCCAAGCACGAGCACCCGCGCATCAGGATCGCCGAAACCCGGCACCGGCTTCCCCCAATACTCACACTCGCGATAAGCACGCCGCTTCTCGCGAGCGACCAGTTGCCGATATTCCAGCAGCCGCGGACAGCGAGTGCACGAGACGACTTCGCGGTTGAGTTTGGAAAGCCACAGCGGAAGTGAACGAGACATCGGTAGGGGATTGTTTCACGATGGTGCGTCCGCAGTCTCGTCCTGCGTAAAGTTCAGCCTGCAACGGTCTCAATCTCCCCTACTTCTTGCGCAGAGAGTTTCATATTCAGGCTGGCCAGATCTTGCTCCATGTGCTCAGGGTTTGAAGTGCCGGTCAGAGGCAGTATGCAGATCATCCGCGCAAAGCTGAAGACAACTTGCGCGGGGGTTGCCCTCGTTAGTTCTGCGATATCCGCAATCAAAGGATGATTGACCACCTTCTTGTTCGCGGTGAGAAGCGAGAATCCTTGATAAATAATCTTTCGCTCTCTGCAAAATGAACGCACATCGCGGTCCCAGCCATCGCGGGCGTAGCATCGATTCTGCACAAATGCAGGGGCCTCCGCATGTGATGCGGTCATCTGCTCGAGCTGATGCAACGAAATATTACTGACTCCAAGAAATCGGGTGCGGCCATCGGTGCGTGTTTTACACATTGCCTCCCAGACTTCCGCGTCATCGTCTGCCCAGTCGTCTAAAGATGACGGGCCGTGCAGCAGATAGCTATCGACGTAGTCTGTCCCGAGATGCCCGAGCGAACTGGCCAAAAGACTGTGCCACTTGAACAGAGAGACTAGCCTCTTGATCATAGGGCAGCCGATGATCCTGACCACGTTGATAAGTGAACTTGGTCTGTAGAAAAAGATCCGCGCGCGAAACAACTCCGTCGCGATAAGCAGCAGCCAGCCCTTCACCCACTCCACCTTCAAAGTAATGCTTGCGCTGATTGGCAGTATCGATCGCTCGAAATCCGGTGCGAATCGCAAGCTCAGTAAGGGCCGCAGTACGGTCCTCTTTCCACGCGGTGCCGTACATCAAATGAGGAACGCTTTTATCGGGCACGAGGGATTGGCTCATCTGGCATCGCCCAATTCTCCCACACCAAAAGAGGCTTTAGTGCGGACGGCTCATATTGATACGCCGAGTCTGCTCACCTCTGCCAACGCGCGTCCATCTTCACAGTAGGCCCGGAATAAATCCTTTGCCCCTACGATTTATTTTCCTAGTTTTGACATTGAGCAACTCGGCTTTTGCTGCCCCGGACGGTGTAGTGGAGTGCCGTGCGCAGTTTAAGTCTCAGAACAACTGCTATCGCATTTACAAGCCAGCCGATCTTGCTCGGGGCCTCGTCGTGCTGCTCCCATATTACGGCGCAGACGCAAACGAGTTTTCGTCTGCCCTGTTGCCAATTTGCTCGCCAAGAAGAATGTGGCGACGATGGTAGTAAGTGGAAGCGGCTACATGAAAGACGATGAACTGGTGACGCTTAGAGCGTTGATTGGAGAAGTGGTTCGGAAGTTGAACATTCCCGCGGGGAGCCTGGTGGTCGGAGGCGTTTCTGCTGGAGGCACAGGTGCGGTCCGATACTCCGAATACTGCACTTCCGGCCATTGCGATGCGCGTTCCAGACCCGTCGCCATTTTCTCTGTGGATGCACCCTTGGATTTTGAGGGCTTCTGGAACAGACAGAAGTTGAATCGGCAGCGCGGCAATCCGAAATCTGACTTGGAAGAATCTAAAGCGATTTTGGATGCATTGCGTTCTGCCATGGGAGGCTCGCCCAATCAGGTCCCTCAGGCCTATCGTAGCCGGTCGCCGTTCACGGCCTCGGAAAAGGACGGAGGCAATGCCCCCTTGCTCAAGAACATACCCATCCGACTCTATACCGAGCCGGACGTTGTCTGGTGGATTGAAAACAAGGGCCACGACTACTACACCATTAACGCCGTTGACCAGGCAGCCTTAGTCTTGCAACTTCGAGCACTCGGCAACACCAAGGCCGACCTAATCACCACAACGGGCAAGGGCTTCAGACCGCTAGGGATACGCAATCCACATTCGTGGACCATCGTTGATGAGCCAGATCTCTCCGACTGGATCGTCAAATCTCTTCATCCTAATCCGGGTCTCAACTAAAACAAGCGAATAAGCTCGCGGTCGCACAGAACACTGCCTTACGAATTTGTCGGATTGTGCACATTCTGAAGGCTATCGTAGGACGCTTCCTACGCTTTTAGGATTGCTTTCGAAACTCAGACCTAAGGGGGACGGATTGGCTTCAGTATGTTCGGAGCCCACGGAGTGACCGGCATAAACCTCTACAGCCTCTGCGTTGCTGTGATTGGCGCCGTCCTCGTTCTCGTCATCTACCACGCCATAAGGGGCGGGGCTCACACGTAAGCGGAAAAATAGCGTCGATAGTCCCAGGCCCGGCCTGCAGCTGGCCTTTGTTTTTACGGAAGAGCCGTTCTTGCCCCTTTAGCGGCTTCACTGAGAAACGCGTCGACGGCATCGCTAAACGGCTTTTTGAAGCTCGCCGGCCAATTGGCTTTATCCGCATAGAGCTTCTTCAAATTCACTGCCATTCCCACATCGCCACCGGTGAATTGATCAAGCAGTTCTTGGCGGCGCACGGCCAGTTTCTGTCCGACTTTACCGCATGGGTCTTCACCGCGCGCGATGGCAGCCTCCGTGTCGCGAACCAACGCGGCCCAACCACGATCCGCCTCGGCCTGCACCTCGGGCGTCCAACGTTTGCGAAGGTCTGCGAGTTGTTCCTCCGTGTAATACTTCTTCATCCAGTCTTTTCTGGTTTGCATTTGAATCACCTCAATAATTTTCCGGAATGGCTCCCAATCAGATTCCTGACCTGACGCCACGACTTCTTCGGCCCGTTCGATGGCCCGTGCTGCACGGTCGAAGTGGTCGCGCTTCTCAGCAATAATCAAGCGCTGCTGCTGAAGCGTCGCCGCCAGGTCTACATCTTTCCGATAAAGAAGATCCCGGATTTGGGATAAAGGAAAGCCGATGAACTTCAACGCCACGATCTGCTCCAGACGAACAAAGTCACGGTCCGAATAAAGGCGATATCCCGCCCCGGAACGGCCGCTGGGACTTAGCAAACCGAGCCGGTCGTAATGGTGCAGGGCGCGGACAGTAACTCCGGCGCGCTTGGCAAATTCGTGAGGTTGATATGTTCGGTTCACGCAGTTCCCTTGCTTGAGGTTTTACGGTCTGACGTTGCGTCAGAGTCAACAGGATTTTAATTGGCTCCGGCACGCCCTAAAAGCTCAGAAATGACCTTAGCCCTTCGGCATAAAACTCGGTTCAACAAGAATCCCCTCTGCTGGGCCCCGCGAGAGATCCTCCACTGTTCGCAAGCAATCTTGCCAAACGCCTAATTTAATTAGAAGTGTCTAATTTTCACCCAATCCTTTTTGCGACTCCCTTAGATCTCTAATGTGACGCAATCGTTTGACCGATCAATGTATTCATGCACCGGATTTTCGTCGATCTCGGCACGGCGGTTGTCCGTCCTGCTCAACTGGCACTGTGCCTTCTGCTCGTGGCTGGGTCAGCACGTACGAGCTGGGCCGACGCCGGAGAGAGTAACCCGGACAGCGCGCCCCTTAAGCACTTGAGCCTGGCGGAGCTCGGAGATGTCGAGGTAACGACAGTCTCCAAGGAGCCCGAGCAGGTCTGGCGAACCCCGGCCGCGATTTACGTTCTAACTCAGGAAGATATACGCAGATCAGGGGCTATGAGCATTCCGGAAGTGCTTCGGCTTGTGCCGGGTGTCGAGGTTGCGCGAGTTGACTCCGATCACTGGTCGGTGGGTATTCGCGGGTTTGGCGCGGCATTAGCCAGTAAGCTGCTTGTCCTGATTGACGGACGAAGCGTATATACGCCGCTGTTCGCGGGCGTCTATTGGCAGGCACAGGCCACTCCCCTCGAGGACATCGAACGCATCGAGGTAATCCGGGGCCCTGGCGGCACTATTTGGGGAGCGAATGCTGTCGACGGCGTTATCAATATCATCACCAAGAGCAGCAAAGACAGTCACGGGTCCATGGTCTCGTTGGGCGGCGGTAATTCGGACCATGCTGCCGGCAGCGCACGTTACGGAGGCGGTAATGACCGGGGCTTCAACTATCGAATCTACGGCATGGGTTTCGGCCGCAGTCCAGAGTTTCATTCGAATGGCGCTAACTTCGATGATTGGCAAATGGGCCAGGCTGGATTCCGTACTGACTGGGATCGCAGCTCCCAGGATTCTTTTACCTTTCAGGGCGACATCTATCGCGAGAGTGCCGGCGAAATCACTACATTCGGGCTGTATTCGCCGCCCTCCCAGGCTACCGTGCAAGCGCACGCGGAGCTGACCGGCGGGAATCTGCTGGGCCGCTGGAAGCACGTGCTCAACGAACGATCCGACTTCCAGATTCAGGCTTACTTTGATCGCACCAATCATTTCGAGCCTGAATTCGGAGAAACACGTGACACCTTCGACATCGACTTCCTCCATCACTTGACTCTGCCGTGGCAGCAAAGCTTTCTCTGGGGCCTTGGGGCGCGCGTGAGTCCGGGGAACGCCGTGCAATTTTTCCCAACCATCGAGTTCCTTCCGCATCACTTGACGGACCAAATCTACAGCGGCTTCCTGCAAGACGAGATTCCGTTGTTCAGTAACCGCCTCACCTTGACCCTGGGCTCGAAATTCGAGCATAACAATTACTCCGGATTCGAGGTTCAACCAAGTGCGCGACTGTTGTGGGCCCGCACGCCCCGACAATCTTTCTGGGGGTCGGTCAGTCGCGCAGTCCGAACTCCGTCCCGGCTCGACGAGGACATCCATCTCTCGGACTTTGCGACCGCGACGCCGCTGCCTATTTATTTACGCGCCAACGGCAATCGCCAATTTCACTCTGAGGAATTGCTCGCCTATGAAGCCGGGTTCCGCACTCTGCTGACTGCCCATTTCTATTTGGATGTTGCACTCTTTTACAACCACTACAACGATCTCTATAGCTTTCAGGTGGGTTCGTTCTTTCTTGAGACCTCGCCGCTGCCGGTGCATGCCGTACTTCCGCTGCTTACCAGCAACGGAGTGAGGGGCAACACCAAGGGTTTCGAAGTCACACCAGATTGGAAACCTTCGAGATGGTGGGAACTGAAAACCTCCTATTCCTACTTGGAGATACAAATGGAAAATAAGCCTGGCAGCAATGACCCCTCGAGTGTCACCACTTATGAGGGATCGAGTCCGCGGCATCAGGGAACTATCCAGTCTTTCCTGAATCTCCCGAAAAAGCTGGAGTTTGACCAGACCTACAGTTATGTCAGCGCTTTGTCTGCGCAGAAAGTCAACAGCTATAGCACTGCCGAGGCGCGACTGGGCTGGCACTTCACCCGGAATTTGGAATTGTCGGTGGTTGGTCAAAACCTTCTGCAGCCGCATCACCCAGAGTTCGGAGGCGATCCCGGAGGGTTGGTTGGCGTCAAGAGAAGCATATACGCACAGATCACATGGAAACGCCCCGCGGACTAACGATCATCGGAACGCATAGTCAAAACATTCTGCGAAGGTTGCTGCTCCGCAGCCGAAGCCGCCAACAGCTTGGCCATCTGTATTGGCTTGCTTCAGTAGCGATAGCCTGGGCCATCATCGGGCATCCCGCCTTGCAAGCACAGCATTTGAAGGCTGCCGAGTACGAAGTAAAGGCGGCTTATCTATACAACTTCAGCCGATTCGTGGAGTGGCCGGCTAAGGTTACGCAGGCTCAAAGCGATTCCTTCACTATTTGTGTGCTAGGCCAGAATCCTTTCGGCTCAGCCCTCGTTGCCACAGTTGCGAATGAAACCATTACTGGCCAAAGCGTAATTGCGAAACAAATTCCCGCGGCACCAGACGCCGTGAATTGTCGCGTCTTATTCATCAGCTCCTCAGAGGAAGGTCAACTGAAGCAAATTCTCGCAAGCCTGGGTAGCGCGAGCGTGCTGACCGTGAGTGATTTGCCCCAGTTCACCGACCGCGGCGGCATGGTCCAATTTCTATTGGAGAACGGCAAAGTACGTTTTGAAGTCAACCTCGCCCCAGCACAACGCGCTGGACTAACTCTGAGCTCCGAACTGCTCAAGGTAGCGGTCAACGTGAGAAAAAAATCTCAACCTGGAGACTAGCGAGCGATGCTTCGATTTCGCGATTACTCGATTCCCAGGAAGCTGACCTGGATGAACATTATGGTCAGCGGCGCCGCTCTCGGATTTGCCTGTGCGGCGTTCATTACCTATGACCTGGTGAGCGTTAGGGGCGCCTTAGTTCGCAACCTCTCAATTCAAGCTCAGATCGTTGGCTCCAACAGCGTTTCCGCGCTTTTGTTCAACGACAATCAATCGGCGGAGAAAACTCTGTCGGCGTTGCACTCCGCGCCGAACATTCTGTATGCCGGCATATACAAGTCTGATGGCCAGCTGTTCGCCGCTTATCAGCGTGACTCGCAAGGCCCTGCGCGACCGCCTGCCCTCGAGACTCACACGCCCCCGGCAAATCTTCGCTGGTTGAGTGAGCGGCAGATCGTGGTGGAGAGTCCGATTTTCTTCCAGGGAAAGAAGCCCGGCACGGTCTATATCCGGTCTGACTTCAGCGAGTTGAGCGATCGCTTGAAACGGTACCTGATAATCGTCGCCATCGTATTCTTGGCCTCCCTTCTGGCAGTCATATTGATGTCATCGTTGATTCGGCAATCCATCGCCGAGCCCATTCTGCAATTGGCGGAGACTGCTCGAATCGTCTCCCGCGAGAAAACTTATTCGGTTCGGGCGCCCACTACGCGCAATCGCGATGAGCTTTCCAGCTTGATCGGCACATTCAATGAAATGCTGGGACAACTCGAAGAGCGGGACACCGCATTGCGGGAGGTTCATGACAGCCTGGAGCGCCGGGTAGAGGAGCGCACCGCGCAGCTCGACGCCGCGAACAAGGAGCTCGAAGCATTTTCCTATTCCGTTGCCCATGATCTTCGCGCACCTCTCCGCCACATCAACGGCTTCTCCAAGATATTAGAGGACGACTATGGATCCGCCTTGGATGCCAAGGCTCGCCATTATTTGCGAATGATCTGCGCAGCGGCCAAGAACATGGGTCAGCTGGTGGATGACCTATTGAAGATGGGACAGGTCGGCCGTCAGCAACTCGTTTGTAAACAAACCAATCTGAATTTGCTTGTGCAAGGCGCCGTGCGAGACCTTCAACCGGAATGTGAGGGACGTCAAATTGACTGGCGGCTCGCGGAATTGCCGTCTCTCGATTGCGATCCCGGCCTGATGAAATTAGTATTCGCGAATCTATTTTCAAACGCAGTGAAATATACCCGTCGCCGCGAGCAGGCTGTCATCGAAGTGGGCCAGATTAACTTTGACGGCGGGTTTGCCGTCTTCATCCGCGACAACGGCGCTGGGTTCGACCAGCAATACGCGGACAAGCTGTTTGGCGTGTTCCAGCGCCTTCACCGTGCCGACGAGTTCGAAGGCACCGGAGTCGGACTCGCAACAGTCCAGCGCATCGTCCAGAAACATGGCGGGCGCATCTGGGCGCAAGCCGAGGTAGACAAGGGCGCAACTTTCTTCTTTTCTCTCTCAACCGGAAGTCACGCTCCAACCAGCACAACAAAATTTGCCGCCGCAGGTAAACTATGACTCACGATGAAGTCGAGATTCTTTACGTTGAAGATAACGCTGCCGATGTTGAACTGACGCTTGTTGCATTGCGTCGAAACCGCGTGGCGAACCGAATCGAAATCGCTCGCGATGGCGCCGAAGCCCTGGACTTCCTCTTCTGCCGCGGGACTTATGCTGAGCACGAATTTTCCCCTCCGAGACTGATTCTCCTCGATTTGAAACTGCCAAAAGTCGACGGCCTCGAAGTCTTGCAAGCTATTCGGCAAGACGAACGAACCAAGCTGATCCCCGTCGTGATCCTGACTTCTTCCAACGAGCAGCGGGACCTGGTGGAGAGCTACAAGTCGCACGTCAACAGCTATATTCAAAAGCCCGTGGACTTCGATCAATTCCAGCAAGTAGTGCAACAGCTTGGCCTCTATTGGCTGCTCGTCAACAAGACGCCGCTCCCTGAGGCCTCTTCCATTCGCTAGCTCGCACGAGTGAGTTCCATTACGCAAAATCGGCCTGCCGCCGCAGTAGAGCAATATTGTCCAGATTCGGAAGCTTATCGTGGTACGCTTCCTACGCTTTTGCGATTGCTTTCGAAACTAAGGTAAGAAAGAGGCGACTATGTCGATTTTGGCGTGGATTGTGTTAGGTCTGATTGCTGGCTTCATCGGCAGCAAGATCGTCAACAAGACCGGCGAAGGTCTCATCCTGGATATCGTACTCGGGATCGTCGGTGCCGTAGTCGGCGGTTATCTCTTCAGTATGTTCGGAGCGCACGGAGTCACAGGCGTAAACCTCTACAGCCTGTGCGTGGCCGTGATTGGCGCCGTCCTTGTTCTTGTCATATACCACGCCATAAGGGGCGGGGCTCGCACGTAAGTTGAAAAATAGCCAACGATAGTTCAGGCCCGGCCTGCAACTGGCCGATGTTCTTAGGGAAACGCCATCGTTGCCAATCCTCCCGGCATCGGGGATTTGGACTCTCGACTTCGAGCGCAACACCAAAACCCGCGTCACCTTCGACCAGCAAACGGTTGGAGAGCCTTCTTGGTCGGCGGACGGCAAGACGCTACTATTCTCAGCCAATTTGGCGCAAGGCGGGGGGATGGTCGATATTCGAAGCAAAGCGTCTGATGGAAGCGGCACTGAGACGACTCTAACCTCCAAACCCAACAACTATCACCGCCCCCAATGGTCGCCGGATGGAAAGTATTTCACCTACATCTGGGGCCATGGCGAGAAGGCGACCGCCCTCTGGATGGTTCCCCTAGCGGGAGATTCCAAGCCGGTCGCGATCGTGCAACCGCCGTCCCCACAATTCAACATCAGTCATTATCGAATCTCGCCCGACAGCCGCTGGGTTGCGTACGTTTCCGACGAGTCAGGACAACAGGAGTTGTACGTCACCAGCTTCCCCGACGCAAAGGGGAAGTGGCAGGTCTCCAAGAATGGCGCTTCGTATCCCTTGTGGAGCGCAAACGGGAAAGAGCTATTCTTCAAAAATCTGACCGATGAGCTCTTTGCATGTTCAGTAACCAGGAAGGGCTCGGAAATTGAAATCGGTTCGCCAAACCGCCTGTTCCACGCCAGTCTGCCCGGAATCGGCCAGGCGTACGATGTTTCCGCGGACGGTCAGCGCATTCTGGTGAACCTGGCACAAGAAGAAGGTTACGCCCCGCTGAAAATAGTCTCCAACTGGCCCGCCGAATTAAAAAAATAAACGTCGCCTTTACCAGGTGCTGCCTCAGCCGCCGAATGAGGATCTCGCGGGCGAGGGCGCCCGCGCCACACACCCTTTGCAGTGTCAGGAATGCGCCCGGTCTATTCTGTCAGGCATCCGCCCGGTCTGTACCACCACCACCACCCCTCCCCTCTCCCCTCGATCTATTGAAATCATAGATTTACGGCGAAACTCGCTCCAAATCTATGAGTAATATGGACTTATAAGTAAAATCTTGATAACAGGACAGTTGCTGTCATCAATCGTGACTGTCTACCCCCGGAAGCAGATTCCTCCGGGCTAAGCGCCCGTTCGGAATGACAAGGCTTACGGGATCCACTGGCTCAACGCCCTTTCGGTGAGCCAAGTTTAAAGGGGTTGGGAGATGAAAGGCTGTGATGGATATCACACATGGCCGTTGTGGAAAACGTGTCTTTGCGAGAACCCACCCGGCATCAAATCAGAATTCGATACTCTTCCCATTTCTATTTCCTCCCTCCTTGTCTCTTTTTCGTCAGGTGGATTAGCGTCGGGGAGGGAGTCTCTTTGCCGAGGCCTCGGATCCAGGTGGTTCACGAAACGGTTCCACAGAAATGCGCTCGTAGCCCACTTCCAGCACGGTCAGGTTTTCTGTCCCGCCCGGCAATTGAAGGACTACGCTGTCACCCGCTGCCGACTTCATCAACGCGCGCCCCAGGGGTGACACCCAACTGATGTAATTGCGGTCGAGATCGATTTCGTCGGTGCCAACGATGCTCACCACTCGCTCCGCTCCGGCGGCATTGGCATAGCGGACGGTCGCTCCGAAGAATGCCCGCGTCTTTGTAGCCGCCTGCCCCGTTCTTTCCTGTCCCGTTCTGGGAGCTTCCGGGTCCACCACTTCCGCGGCTTCGATTCGCTTGGTGAGAAAGCGAATCCGCCCATCGATCTGTCGCAGCCGCCGCTTGCCGTACTGATAATCGGCGTTTTCACTGCGATCGCCGTTGCCGGCAGCCCACGCCACCACCTCCGTCACGGCCGGGCGTTCCCTGGTGAGCAGAAACCGGTGCTCATCTTTGAGGCGCTCCAGCCCGCTCGGCGTTATGTAGTTCTTGACTGGCGTCGCGGGCTCGTCCGCTTGTGGTTTTCTCGTAAACCCTTTCCGCATCTCGTAGTCTTTCCGGCGCGAATCTAGTGGCCCAGCCCCCCACATCCAACGGGCCACGGCTCACTGGCAGTTCAGGTCGCCTCTCAAGTACGGAATTACCACTGCATTCAAGATAGCTTGCGAGCGTAACGTGGCGTTGGCCGCGAGGAACGAGTTCCCGAAATCCTCCGCCGACTTCTTGGAGACTATTTTGCGTTCGACGAGGTGGTCAACGGCCTGCCAAAGCTGAGTGTCCGGCAACCTGCTGGCGACCTCGGTCCACATCAGCACCTCGTCCTTGCACGCCATTTTGAGTGAGCTCAGATTATTGAGGGGAATAAGGACCAGCGCGAAGCCCGACTTTGCCGTCGAGACTTCGTACTCCTGCGAGTCCATCGCCCTGATGTACCTGTCCGTAATCTTGCCGTTTCCCGAATTGAGTTCGCCGCCGAGCCACTTTTGTTCTGCCGGAGACAAGTAAGGGACCTGCTTGTCCATCGCGGATAGCTGGTCGTGCAGCTTGGCTGCCTCTTTCATTCGGAGTGCTCTGGTAGCGCCCCACGGCTCTACGTACTGAGCGGACGCCGTGGAGAACAGTACCAGCAACGCGAGGAGATGCGCGGTTCTTTTCATGGTGGCCTCGGATTCTAGCATCGCATTTGTCCTAACCGCTCAGCTCGCGCTGCCGCGATTGGCTCGGGGATTTCTGCCGTCCATTGCGCCAGCCCGCTGCAAGGACTAAACGAGGTTTCAGAAAACTGGAGACAGGCGGGACGTTCACCAATTTCCATTGTGAAAAAAGGGAAAACGTCCCGCCTGTCCCCGTTTTCTCCCCCCCGGCCCTTCTCTTTTCTTGACAAGTACATCAGCGTTTTGAAATCATAATAGTCAATAGTATTGTACATATCTGAGGGGGAAAACAGTTGTGGCAAAGGCAACCATCAAGTCCAAGAGTGGTGCAGTAATCACGATTGAGGGGACTCAGAGCGAAGTATCCGACATCCTCGCGACCTATGAGCGAACCAGCGTTGTTGAGCAAGCAAAAAAATCCATTGCGAGAACCAAGACAGCGAAGAGAGGCGAGAAAAAGCGCGATGGCGCAGCCGACATCATCGTTGAACTTAGGGAGGCCGGTTTTTTTGAAAAACCTAAATCGCTCGGGGAGATCGGTGACGCACTTGAGGAGAAGGGGTATCTCTACCCCGTCACCTCTCTCTCTGGCGTGGTGTTGGGACTCGTAAAGAGGAGAGAGTTGCGTCGAAAGAAACACGGAGGGAAATGGGTTTATGGCAAGTAAAGGGGAGGGGGTAGCAAGGACCGCTACTGAGGCACTGAAAATTCTATGGGAAACGAGCTTTTTCAAGGGGTGGAAAAAGAAAGCCCCAATCGTTGAAGCTCTGGCGGAGCGGGGAAATAATTTCTCTGATCCGGAACTTGGAATGGCCTTGAAGCGGGCAAACACTTGACGCGACGCGGCAAGCGCGGCAACTACGAGTACATCCCAGAAGTATCCATTCGAAGCCGACCAGGGGGTCAGGAACACGTCAAAGAAAAAGTAGGAGGAAGCAACAGGTGAGAGTCTCCATTGTTGTTACGACTGATGACGGCCAGACGTTGCACGGAGAAGTTGACCTTGCGGCTCGCAGGCGATCGAAGTCTCTTCCCAAGAGGGCGCCTAAGGCAGAGAAAGGAACGCACGTTGCCTGGCCCGTCAATCTTTCGTCCCCGGTGCGGCCCTTCGTGAAAAAACACTCTAAGGGCATGAGTGGGGCACAGAAATTCACGCTCCTACTCGCGCACATTACTAAGGGCGATACTAAGAAGGAGGTTGACGGCGCGGCCATACAAAAGCTGTGGGGCCAAATGAAGGGAATGTTGGGAGTTTGGAACGGCGCGCACCCGACGCGGGCGAAAGATCAGGAGTGGGTTGACTCTCCAAAGTACGGCACATATGCGCTGTTGCCCGGTTGGAGGGGCATATTCAATGGCTGATAGAACCGTGAATGCGATGTTAAAAGACAAGTTCGCCGCGACGCACTCGGATGCTGCGGTGCGCCACTTTCAATCATTGGTGGGGGACTACCAAAAGCGGGAATGGGAGGATTCGAACGCAAAGGCGGGTAAATTCGTGGAAGCGGTATTGAAGGCCGTTTGGAATGAAACCGGAAAACCGCTACCGAAAGGCAAAGACTTCAAAGCCGGAAACATCATGGACCGGCTCGCTCAAGAAGCGGCTCTTAGCGATTCACTACGTCTCACCATCCCGCGCGCCTGTCGCTTCATTTATGAAATTGCAAGCAACCGTGGTGCCCGTCACGACGCAGACGAAGTGTCCGCAAATGAGATGGACGCCAATGCGGTAAGCAGCCTTTGCTCTTGGGTTCTCGCGGAGATGGTGAGTCAGTCCCAAAAAGGGATGGACTTAGACGAAGCAAAGGCCGTCGTTGATAGGTTAATGAAGCGCAAGTATCCATTCATGGAAGAAATTGACGGGCGGGTTTATGTGGACATCGCCAACAGCGCGCGGGAGGCCGCGTTGCTAATTTTGTATGGGATATATCCTAAACGCATGTTTGAACAGTCTTTGGAGCAACAGGTGGCGCGTCACGGCTACAGTTCGCACAACGCCGAAATGGGAGTGACGAGAATCCGAACCCGAGTGGACAAAGATGACCGCGGGAGTCTGAAACTGAGGAATATCGGGGTGCTGGAGGCGGAAGCCCTTATTGAAAAAGCGGAGAAAAAGCGTTAGCGTCCCGTGCCGTTGCCACTCAAGCAGGCAGCTTCCGGGTTGCCGACTAATCGGGAGTTGGCTCACGTTGGACCACAACCAAAAACACCACGCCGACAATGGTAAACATTCGGAATGCCTCTTCCTGCCCATTCCACATTTTCGACTGCCACATTAGAAACCATTCGCCCCCGACATCGAGTGCAAGATCGCCCCAAGTGACCAAAGGCACTTCCCGCCGTTTGACGGTTCTCCCCTACTATCCTTACACTCAACAATGTGAGCCCCACGGAAACTTCCAGTAACACGAAGCGGGAAATCGAGATCGAAATCTCTGCCGAAGAAGTTGCCCGCGAGACTGAAACCCTGATCGGGAAATATCAGAAACTGGCCCGCATCCCCGGCTTCCGCAAGGGACACGTTCCGGCCTCGGTCATCCGCCAGCGGTTCTCCCAGGACATCCAGAACGATGTCGTCGACGCCCTTATTCCCAAGCATTTTCGCAAGGAAACCGGCAAGCTCGGCCTCATCCCTGTATCTCAGCCTCGCGTCACGGATTTGCATCTGCACGACAACGAGCCGCTTAAATTCAAGGCCAGCTTCGAGGTCATGCCCGAGATAAAGGTCGAAGGCTACAAAGAGCTGCGCGCCGAGAAACCAGAAGTTTCAGTGACTGACGAGGAAGTTCAAAAATCGCTCGATGACATTCGCGAGGGACGCGCGACGTACTCTCCCGTCGAAGACCGCCCGCTCGCCGATGGCGACTTCGCCCAAGTCTCCCTCGATGGCAAGCCCACCAGTGAAACTGACGACTCGAAACCAGTCCACATGGACGACATCCTCGTCGAAATCGGCGGCACCAACACCATGCCGGAGTTCACCGAAAACCTTCGTGGCGCCTCCGCAGGCGACGTTCGCACCTTCGAAGTGAATTATCCTCAAGACGCGCAAGACAAGCGCCTTGCTGGAAAACAATTCACTTACACCGTGAACGTGCAGGCAATAAAACAGAAGAGTCTCCCTGAGCTAAGTGATGAGTTCGCCAAAGAACTCGGAGAGTTCACTACGCTCAACGAAGTGCGGCAACGCATCCGCGAGGGCATGGAAGCTGAGCGCAAGCACACAGCCGAGCGGGAGTCCAAAGACAAGCTACTTGGCGAACTGGTAAAGCGTAATGAGTTCGAAGTTCCTGAAGCATTGGTCGAGCGACAGATTGATCTGCGATTGGAACGTGGACTCCGAGCCCTGTCAGCGCAAGGTATGAAGCCAGAAGAATTAAAGAAGATGGACTTCACCCGCATGCGGGCCGGTCAAAGAGAGCAGGCATTGCAGGAAGTGAAGGCTTCCCTGCTGCTCGAAAAAGTTGCGGACGAAGAAAAAATCGAAGTCGGCGACAATGAAATTGATCACGAGGTTCAAGCGCTTGCGGAGCAGTCGAAACAAACACCGGAAGCAATCCGCGCTCGTTTGACACGAGATGGAGCGCTGGATAGAATCCGAAATAGAATCCGCAACGAAAAGACCCTCGACTTTCTGTATCACCAGTCCGCATGAGCGGGCCGCTTTTGATTCCCCCCAAAAGCCCATGTTGGTTAGGGCAGGAGTGTGAACAGTGAACGCAAAAGATCCTCAAATGATGCTTGTGCCCATGGTGATCGAACAGACCGGCCGAGGCGAACGCGCCTACGATATTTATTCCCGGTTGCTGCGGGACAACATCATCTTTATAGGCACTCCGATCGACGACAATATTGCCAACCTGGTAATTGCGCAAATGCTCTTTCTTGCCCAGGAAGATCCCGAAAAAGATATTCAGCTGTACGTCAATTCTCCGGGAGGATCAATCACGGCGGGAATGGCAATCTACGATACGATGCAGTACGTAAAGAACGACGTGACCACGATCTGCATTGGCCAGGCGGCCAGTATGGCGGCCCTCCTTTTGGCTGCCGGAGAACCCAAAAAGAGGCTGGCACTGCCCAATTCGCGCATCCTAATCCACCAGCCTTCGATGGGAGGACTTTCGGGACAAGCGACAGATATTGACATCCACGCGCGAGAGATTCTCCGCATGCGCGAGATCACGAATGAGTTACTAGCGAAACACAGCGGTCAAAAGCTGGAAAAAGTAGAAAAAGACGTCGAACGCGATTTCATCATGAATGCCCAGCAGGCAAAAGAGTATGGAATCATAGACGACATCATTTACAAGACCAGATAAAGATATGATCGGTTATCTTGATGGCACTAAAACAAATGAGGTTGGCCCATCCTTCGCGTCCTTTGCGAAGGGTGGGAGGCAAACAGCAAGAAGCTAAGCGATCCAGGTTTGTTTTGACAGAAATTTTGGGGCACGCTAAAAGGAGCGAAGCCGAGTGAAGAACAAGACCGGCACTGAAGAAATACTGCGCTGTTCGTTCTGCCATAAATCGCAGGACGCAGTGGCCAAGCTGATATCGTCCCCCAGCGATTATCCGCGCGCCTATATCTGCGACGAGTGTGTCGCCGTCTGCAATTCCATTCTGGAAGACGATCGCACAGCCACGCCCGCCGCAACCACACCGAATCAACTTCCCAAGCCGCAGGAAGTTAAAACCTTCCTCGATGAATATGTAATCGGCCAGGAGCAAACCAAGAAGAAACTGGCAGTCGCGGTTTACAACCACTACAAGCGTATTTTTATGAACCGCCAGCGTACCGGCGACGGCATTGAGTTGACCAAGTCCAACATCATGCTAATCGGGCCCACAGGCACGGGCAAGACGCTGCTGGCGCAAACTTTGGCTCGCATGCTGGACGTCCCCTTTGCCATCGTTGATGCCACCACGCTCACTGAGGCAGGATATGTCGGCGAGGACGTGGAAAATATCATCCTTAAACTCTTACAGGCAGCCGACGGTGACGTAGGACGCGCCCAAACCGGAATCATATACATCGACGAAGTCGACAAGATTGGCCGCAAGGACGAGAACCCTTCGATAACCCGGGACGTTTCCGGAGAAGGCGTCCAACAGGCTCTCCTGAAAATTCTCGAAGGCACGATCGCCAACGTCCCCCCGCAAGGTGGACGGAAACATCCTCACCAGGAATTTACGCCCGTAGATACGACGAACATTCTCTTCATCTGTGGAGGCGCATTCGTCGGCCTTGAAAAGATTATTGGCCGCCGCGCCGGCAAGAAAACTCTGGGATTCAAAGCTGACGACGAATCCGCAAAAGAAGAGGTCGTCGTCGACCGCAAGCGTAACTTTGAGCTTCTAAGCGACGCCCAACCCGAAGATTTGATTAAATTTGGATTGATTCCCGAATTCGTCGGACGTCTTCCCGTCCTCGGAGTTCTCGAAGATCTCGACGAATTCGCCTTGATCGAGATACTCACCCGCCCCAAAAATGCCATCATAAAGCAGTACCAACGCCTGTTTGAGTTCGAAAATGTCAGGCTAAAGTTTAGCGACGATGCCTTAAAAGCCATCTCCCGCCAGGCAATGGCACGTAAGGTCGGGGCGCGCGGCCTGCGAATGATTCTAGAGGAACTGATGCTCGATCTGATGTACCATTTACCCAGCCAGAAGAAGGTAAAAGAATTCGAAGTAACCCGCGAAATGGTCGAAAAACGCAACGTCTCTCTGGCAACAATGGACAAGGCCGGGTAGTAGAATAGACTGGGAACCGAGAACGATTTCTGGAGAAATAGTGACCGCAGCCAAGGAAAAATTCGAAACCAAGAAACTCCCAATGATGCCAATCAGAGATGTGGTCATCTTTCCTCATATGATGACTCCGTTCGTGGTGGGGCGCGAGTCTAGTGTGCGGGCTTTGGAGGAGGCGCTCGCTTCCGATAAGAAGATATTTTTGGCTACGCAGCATGATGCCAGCGTGGATGAGCCTAAACCCAACGAAATCTATCAGGTGGGGACGGTTGTCAATATCGTCCAGAGTCTCAAGTTGCCGGACGGAAATATTAAAGTTTTGGTTGAAGGTATTGAGCGAGGCAAAATCCTGCAAATTACCGAGACCGAAGGGTACATGCAGACCTCGGTCCGGTTGGCTCGTTACACCGTCGAAGCCAATCCTCTGATCGAAGCTGGGATGCAGCGTGTCACCGCCCTTTTTGAACAGTATGTAAAGCTTTGCCAGTCTCTCAACTACGAGACAATGATCGCTGCTGTCCGCATGGAAGATCCGGCGAAACTTACCGACACCATCGCGGCGAATCTCCAGCTCTCTATAGAAGAGAAGCAGGAACTGCTTGAGATCTTCGATCCCGCCGAGCGCCTCAGCCGGATCGGCGACGTCCTCGATATTGAGATCGAAAAGCTGAACATGGACCGCACGATCCAGTCGCGGGTTAAGCGGCAGATGGAGCGGGCGCAAAAAGAGTATTACCTCAACGAGAAAATCAAGGCCATCCAGAAAGAACTTGGACGCGGTGAAAAGAGCGAATTCGACGAGCTTAAGAAGAAGATAGACAGCGCTGGCATGCCCAAAGACGTCAAAGACAAGGCGCTTCAGGAGCTTAAGAAGCTTGAGGCCATGCCGCCGATGTCTGCCGAGTCTACCGTCTCGCGCAATTATCTCGATTGGTTGCTGGCGGTGCCGTGGAAGAAGCGGTCCAAGGAAATCCGCAACATCAGCCGCGCTGAGAAAGTTCTGAACGAAGATCATTACGGCCTCGAAAAAATTAAAGAGCGCATTCTTGAATTTCTCGCCGTCCGCCAATTGGTAAAGAATCCCAAGGGCTCGATTCTCTGCTTCGTCGGACCCCCCGGTGTCGGAAAGACTTCACTGGGAATGTCCATCGCTAAGGCCACCGGGCGTAAGTTTGTCCGGATGTCCCTTGGGGGCGTTCGCGATGAAGCCGAAGTCCGCGGCCATCGCCGCACGTACATTGGCGCTCTGCCGGGCCAGATCATCCAGATGATGAAGAAGGCCGGGACCAAGAATCCCGTCTTCATGCTCGACGAAGTCGACAAGATGTCCATGGATTTCCGCGGCGATCCATCTGCCGCCCTGCTTGAAGTTCTCGATCCCGAGCAGAATTTCATGTTCGTCGATCACTATCTGGATGTCGAATACGATCTCTCACAGGTTTTCTTTATCGCCACTGCCAACGTCATGCATACGATTCCACCGGCGCTTCAAGACCGCATGGAAGTGCTTCGTCTGCACGGATACACCGAGCAGGAAAAAGTTGAAATCGCCAAGCAGTTCCTGGTCAAAAAGCAACTGGCGCAGGCGGGGCTGACCGACAAGAACATAAAGTTCAGCACTGAAGCCCTGACTTCCCTGATTGGCTCCTACACTCGCGAGGCGGGCGTCCGCAACCTCGAGCGCGAAATTGGCAATGTTTGCCGCAAAGTTGCGCGCAAGGTCGTTAAAGAAGGACAGAACTACAACATCGGAATCACCCGCGAAAACGTAAATGACTTCCTGGGCGTGATCAAATTCCGCGACACGCTTGCCCACGAGCGAAGCGAAGTGGGATTAGTCACCGGCCTGGCCTGGACCGAAGTCGGCGGCTCTATTCTCAGTACCGAAGCTACTGTTGTCGACGGCAAGGGAAAGCTCACGCTGACCGGCAAACTGGGCGACGTGATGCAGGAATCCGCGCAAGCTGCGATGTCATACGTGCGCTCCCGTTCCGCGCGGCTTGGACTGTTACGCGACTTCTATCGCAACATCGATATTCACGTGCACGTTCCCGAAGGCGCGATTCCGAAAGATGGCCCGTCGGCAGGCATCACTATTGCCACTGCGATTTCCAGCGCGTTGAGCAAGATTCCTGTCCGCCGCGATTTGGCTATGACTGGCGAGATAACGCTTCGTGGCAAGGTGCTTCCGATTGGCGGACTCAAAGAAAAACTTCTCGCCGCCCACCGCGCCGGGTTATTCGAAGTCATACTGCCCCGGGACAACGAAAAAGATTTAGCCGAAGTCCCCGAGAATCTGCGTAATGCAATGAAGCTGCATTTTGTCGACACCATGGATCAGGTGTTGGCGGTGGCTCTCGAGCAGCCGTTACCGGAAATGCCGTTGTCTCCCGTGGGCGTGGAGAGCACGCAACCGATCGCGCCTTTGGCGTCGTCCGAAGGATCTGCAACACATCAGTAGTCACAAACGCCCATTGGTAGAGACGCGGCTTGCCGCGTCTGTTTTTTTTGCGCATCCCACAATATCGTCATACTCATGCCTTTAGACGCGGCAAGCCGCGTCTCTACCAATCATTTTCTAGATGCTGCGGTCTGGGTCTTTCTCCCAGTTTTTGGGATTGTCTCGGATGTAGTCTCTTACGGCATTTACCGACGCGTCGCTTCGAAGGATGCAATCGTAAAACCGTGGCTGCCATGAAAATTCCCATCCCGAAAGCCTGCATTTCCGCGATACCGCCGATTTGTAAGAACCAACGACGGTTGCCAGCGAGACTGATTTGCGTTCGTTCCCCCCTTCAATGATGAAAATCACGTGTACATGGTTTGGCATTACGACCCAACAATCAAGTTCGACATTCTCATAATGGCTACCAATGTCTTCTAGTTCACGGCTGGCAATCGTTCCACGCGCAGACAAAATAACCTGGCCGTCGGTGATGCGGCCCAACGTGCAACGGTGACCTTGCGTACAGATCGTCACAAAGTACCATCCACGGGAAGCGTAGTCCTGGGTTGGAAGGCGAGCGCTCTCGACTCTGTATTCTCCGTTGTACAAAGTCATCCGGGAAGAATAGGTTTCTTGTTGTGATCAAGATGTGCCGTCCATCACATCGCGTGAGAAAAACCTGTGACTAACTCGAATCATTGGTAGAGACGCGGCTTGCCGCGTCTGTTTTTCCCTTACAGCCTTGATTAGGGACACGCCTTTAGACGCGGCAAGCCGCGTCTCTACCAATGATTTTGCCGCTTCAGGGCAGACTTCTCAATTCGCTGAAGATGTGCCAGGCTTCGCGGTAGGGCTCGTATTTTGGGGTTCGTTTGCCTTGGGTAAAGATGTTTATGCCGCCCATGGTTCCGAAGGCGGATGGAGGGAATATGTACCAAGTGTCCTCGGGCACGATGTAGGCCACCAGGATGTCGATTTCATCAGGGGTGTAGGAATCACGGTAGCGGGTGCGGCCTCCGTCGATGTGGTATCCGCCGCCACTGCATTTCGAGACGCTATGGGCGGACTTGACCTGCACGCGAAATATGCGTGATTTGACGTCGACGATGAAGTCGTAGCGTTCGCTGTCTCCCCAGGGCTTGGACACTCCGAAACCTAGTGTGGTGGCTTTGCTCAAGAATGCGGCTTCGGCCATTTCTCCGAGACGCTTGGTTTCTTTCTTGAGGTTGGTTCTGCGGGCGAGCGTTATAGACATCGGCCCGCAGGTTGTCTCGCCGATTTCTTGTTTTGTAGTGTGCTCATCAGTTTTTCCCATGGTTTCCGATCTGATGGTTCGTGTTTAGAGCATAAAAAAGGCGCGACGCCGTTTTTGTGGATAACGGAGCCTGCGCCTTGTTTTCTATCTACTCTTTTAGGATAGCAGGTTGGATAGGGAAATCATGCCACGTCCGGAAGGTTTATTTCTCGCTTTATATCATAGAGTTACAGCAAAATGCTCGTGTACAACCCCTTGACAAGATTTGGCGGAATGACGTCTGGGGGCAAGTTTCGCTTCCCCGATTGTCACTTCGAACCGCTCGCAGCTGGGGGCCGTCACGCACGGCTTAGTTGAGTGGGCGCGCAGAGAATAGCGGCCTTGCCATTTGCCGAAAGGAAGAGCCTTCTTATGCGGCACTAACTATTTTGAGCTGGATGGAAGGAATAGAGGGAAAGTAGTAATATGGCCTCCGGAAGATCAGGCTGTGGCATGGCCTTTTGTAACTAGGAAGAATGCGCCCCTTCGGAACACTCTATTTATAGAGAAGGAGTGTGCCCTGTGCAAGCAAATATCGCTTTGCAAGACGATATTTCCATTCTTCATATCAATCGCGAAGCGGAGCTAATCCCAATGGCTGGCGGGAAGCAACCTCAAGAACCACCGATCATTATCAGCGGGACTTTAGGCTGGGTTACTACTAGGCTCGGAGTTCCGCCTTGGGGCCAAGTTTTAGTGGTTGTCTTAGCCCTCGGTTCTTACGGCCTATATCACTGGCTTGACAAAATTGATGAGCACCTAACAGGTCTAGACACGCGACTTCAGGTCATGCCCCTCCAGTTGACGAAGGACCTTCTTGCCCAAGCACAAACAGATGTAAATCTTGGTCACTACGAACAGGCTTCTCGGGCGACAGAGAGCGCAAGAGCAGTTATCGCTAAAGCCTTAGTTCAAAAGATAAGGCCTCCAGAAGGCTACTTCGATGAAGCACTCACGGCACTTAATTCCTTGGGCGCAAGTACTTCAAATGCCACATTGTTCCCTGTGGTCCACAATACCCGATTAATGCTCGCGGATTACCGTTCCGCACTGGAGCCCCAACCGCGTCAGCGCGCATACCAAAGGACGGTGGAATCACCGCAAGTTTCCGTATCTGACATTGCCAATGATAAAGGAACAGTGCTTGTTTTCGACAACTCCAATCCAGAGTCCGAGTTAGTCCCGCATTCCCTAACTGGGAGTTTTGGATTGGAAGATTTGACGATTGTGGCGCCAAACGGTGGGTACGTGACCCTCGATGGACTCCGACTTGAAAACGTCGTGTTTGTCGGCTTGCACGTAAAATACGAAGGCGGAAACGTCAATCTCCAGTACGTGCGTTTCGTCAATTGTACTTTCGAGGCTAGTCCGGACGGTAAAGGACAGCGTCTCATCGATTACGTCGCCCTCGCGCAAAACAAGCTAGTAATCACGGGTTGAGATGTGCTCCCACTCACCGTTCGTTGCACGGGCTTGCTCTGAATCATAATACTTCCCTTTAGTTTTCCCCGCCGCTCGCCGGCAGTTTTAAAAACGGGCCGTGACATCTCGGAATGACAAGATTTAAATAGGATGCGGTTGCGAAATCCAACTTCTCGCAAGGGCGGGCGAGAAATGGGGCACCCAGCGGTTTCAATCGGAACGCACGGCGTGCCATTGGCCGAGTCCATGCTCGTCGCGGTATGTCCCACTGATTGTCTTGCCTTGGACGACGCCTTCGACGCGAGGGCCGTCCACTCTGCCTCGAAAGGTCAGCGCGGTGTGAGTCTTTGTATGGAAGAGGATGTGTTGCTCATTGATGGTTCCTTTCAATTCCCCCTTCTGACCGGGACCCTGGTAATAACCGGTGATCGCGCCGCCTTGTTGGACGAGTTGCATGACCTGCGTGCGGTCCCTGCCATCGGGGCCTCTCGAGTGAATTGTCCAATTGCCGGCGACGTTGGCCGGTGGCTCCTGGGCGACTGCGATGTTGCTGACAGCGAGCAAAAGGAAAGTGAGGACCAACTTCAAGGTGTAGTTGCTCATGGCGTTCTCGAACCCAAGTTTCTCGACCCGGTGCATTATAGACGGGTGCAACGAAATCGGTCACGCCTGAAGGCCCTTTGACATGAACGCTGGCTTGGAACCCCTTGCCGGGCACGGGCTGGATGGATAAGATGGTGGCCGCTTTCGATGTCCTAAACGGAATTTCGGGCAACTCAAATTCCGAAATTTCGTTCGTATCTGTTTGGAGGTTACATGAAACGAATTTATTTGAGCGTGCTTGCCGCTATTTTATTGGTGTGTTCGGTGTGGGGTCAAAACAATTCAGGGCTGGCGAAGAGGCTTACTAATCAGGACATTATTAGTATGGTCGGACTCGGGCTTTCGGACGATGTCATCATCGCCAAGATTCGTTCCATGAGCGCGGCGGGGGCCGACAGTCTGAGTTTCGATACCAGCGTGGACGGGTTGAAGGCGCTCAAAGCTGGGAAAGTTTCTGACTCGGTGATTAAGGTGATGCTGAATCCCGCTCCTCCGCCGCAGTCGATCAATGTGATGGCCTCGACGCCGATGACGGTTGATCCGAATTTGCCTCCTCCTGAGGTGGGAGTGTACTGGAAAGATGGACCCAACTTCATAATGCTGCCGGGGCTGGCGTTGACTCAGACTAAAGCTGGCGGCAGAGCCGGCAGTATCTTCACGGACGGATTGAGGAACCAGCATTGGGATGCTTATGTCGACGGCCCTGCGTCCAAGAACGTGGTGAGGGAGAGGCGTCCGACGTTCTATTTGTATGTTCCCGATGGGGACACTTCGTCGGATTACGTGCTGATAAAGCTCAATGAGAAAGGCAATCGCAGGGAGTTTCAGGTTGGCTCGTTCGGCGGGATTACGGGGGGAAAATCGGGCGTCCAGAGGGAGAAGGAACTCCCTTTTACCGCTGAACATATGGGCATACGAATTTACAAAGTTACCCTGAATGAAGACCTGAAGCCGGGGCAGTATGCGTTTTTTAAGGGGACGGGCCAGTCGGCAACGATGTCCGGTGCGATGGGCGGAAACCGGTCTGGAGGGATTGCTGGCGGGAGGATTTACGATTTCGGTATCCCCGAATAAGAACATGAGTAGAGAAGGGCTTGCCGCGTCTCTACCCGACGGTCGTATCCTGAATCCGTTCGTAACTTCGGTCACACCTCGCCTTCCGCTATAATAACCATGTATGCCGATTTTGAAAAACATTGCCGCTATCGCCAAGGGCATGAGCATCACCTTTATGGAGATGTTTCAGCCGACGCAGGTGGAGAATTATCCGGATGGGCCGGGGCCGCTGCGGGGCGCGAAATTCCAGGAGCGGTTTCGCGGAGTGCACGTGCTGCAACGCGATGAAAACGGGCTTGAGAAGTGTGTTGCGTGCTTTCTGTGTGCGGCAAATTGTCCTTCGAATTGCATTTATATAGAGGCGGCGGAAAATACGGCTGAGAATCGCGTGAGCGGCGCGGAAAGATACGCGAAGGTCTACAACATTGATTACAACCGCTGCATTTTTTGCGGATACTGCGTGGAAGCTTGCCCCACGGACGCGATTACGCATGGACACGGTTTTGAGGTCGCCACGTTTAGCGCCACCAACCTGGTTTACCGGAAAGAGCAAATGCTGGCGGCCATGCCGGCCCACATGGGAGCCAATGCGGTGTTCAATCAGACGGAGGTCCTGGGTGGCGCCCCCGCTCTACCGGTGCAAGGGAGCTAAATTTCCTAACGTTTTTGAGAAACTTTGATTTGATTGAGACGCCGGCCCCCCAAGCGTGGGTCGGCGTTTGTGTTAGAACCGTCGTTGGTCGTGCGTCGTTGGTCGTTGGCTGGTCTACTGATGGCGATTGTGGGGCTGCACAGGTCAACAGAGCAATCTTGCATAGATTCTTAAAGATGGCAATTCCATGGTAATCATGAAATTTGGCGGGACTTCGGTTCAGGATGCTGAAGCGATCGACCGCGCGGCTGGAATCGTGCGCAGCCGGCGCAAGCAAACGCCCGTCGTCGTGGTCAGCGCTCTGGCTAAGGTCACCGACCAACTCGTCCTGATCGGTCAAAGAGCTTCAGAGGGAGATGGAGATTCCGCGGCGGGACTCGTTTCCGCGCTCGGGGAACGCCATTTCAAAGTCGCAACCGATTTGCTGGGAGCTCGAGGCTGTAAGGAGATTGTTCCGAAGCTTACGCAGCTGCTTAACGAGCTTGAGGAGTTGTCTCGCGGCGTGGCTGCGGTGCGCGAACTGTCGCCTCGCAGCAGCGATACTCTGCTGTCTTTCGGGGAGCTGCTCTCCAGCAAGATCGTGGCCGCGGCATTCGCGCTGCGTGATCTGGATACCGCATGGGTGGATTCCCGCGACTGCCTGGTCACCGATGCGAACCATACTGCCGCGCGTCCACGAATGGACGAAACCCGCAAACGATCGCAGTCGAAGATTGGTCCTCTAGTCTCCAAGGGAAAGATTCCGGTGATGGGAGGATTTATCGCCGCTACTGCTGAAGGAATTTGCACGACTCTCGGCAGGGGCGGCTCGGACTTTTCCGCGGCGATTGTAGGCGCGGCACTGGACGCTAAGCGTATTGAAATTTGGACGGATGTCGAGGGGATGATGACCACCGATCCGCGGCTTTGCCCCGATGCTCGCACTATCGAGCGAATCAGCTTCAATGAGGCGGCGGAGCTTGCCTATTTCGGCGCCAAGGTTCTTCATCCCGCGACTCTGTTACCCGCAGTGCAACGAAATATTCCAGTCTATGTTTTGAACTCGCGCAATCCTGCTGGCAAAGGAACTCGCATTACGGCGCATGCGCCCGCCGGGAAAGAAATGTTCCGCGCGATCACTGCCAAGACAAACATCAGCATCGTGAACGTCGTAGCCTCTCGGGGAATTATGGTGCACGGATTTTTGCGATCGGTATTTGAGGCGCTGGACCGCTATGGTGCCTCCGTTGACATCGTGGCTATTTCTGAAGTGAGTATGTCGTTTACGATGGAGACCAAGCGGCTACCCGAAGCTCTCCTTACGGAACTGGAGAAGATTGCTGACGTGACCTCCGAAGACAAACAGGCGATCGTTTGCCTGGTTGGCGAGGACATTCATGGACGCACGGGCATTGCAGCCAGCGTCTTCAGTACAGTTGCCGATGCCGGAGTCAACGTGCGAATGATTTCGCAGGGCGCTTCAGAAATAAATATTAGCTTTGTGATCAAAGAGGCTGACGTTCCCCATGCGGTGCGGCAATTGCATGCTCGTTTCTTTCCGAGCGAATTCGCAACGGGGAGTGGAGCGGCGAAGAAACTGGCGCCACACTACAGGGCCGGACCAATCAATGGGAATGGCTCGAGACAACGTTCTCGCCCCGCATCGCAGACGACCAGAGCCCGGACAAAAAAGAGATGACCACCCTGTCCAATGATCCACTGGCGGTCGCGGCGAAATCCCTACCGAACAAGAAGACTACGAAGGTGGCGCTTCTCGGCTTTGGCACGGTGGGTCGATCCGTCGCCAAGATTCTCTGCGAGCGTCAGACTGAAGGGTTGAATCTCACGCATATTTACAATCGCGGCATTGCGCGGAAGAAAGTCGATTGGATTCCCAACAACGTTCATTGGACCGAAAATATTGAGGACATCTTATCTTCCCGCGCAGACGTTGTAGTCGAACTGGTTGGCGGGTTGCAACCGGCTGGCGAATGGATTCGGCGCGCACTGGCATCGGGCAAATCGGTGGTGACCGCGAACAAGCAGCTGATCGCTCATTCCGGACCAGAATTGATCGCGCTTGCGCATCGCGAGAAGCGTCACATTGCGTTTGGGGCGTCTGTTGCCGGAGGCATTCCGGTAATCTCGGGCCTTCAGGAGGGACTCGCGGGAGACAGACTGTCGAAGATCTACGGGATCTTGAACGGAACCTGCAACTACATTCTGAGCCAGATTGAAAATCGCGGTATCCCGTTTTCCGAAGCTCTGGCTGAGGCGCAAACGCTAGGTTACGCGGAAGCTGATGCCAGTGATGACGTTGACGGCCATGACGCTCGTGCCAAGCTCACGATTCTGACTCGCATTGGATTGCGCAGTAATGTTGTGCCCGACCAGATTGCTTGCGGCACCATCAGAATTATCGGCGCTGTCGACTTCGAATATGCGCATCAATTGGGCTGCACGATTCGTCAAGTCTCCTGGGCAGAACTCGAAGGCGATCACCTGTACGCGGCAGTCCGCCCGGCTTTGGTCAAGCTTTCGTCCCCCCTCGCGCGGGTTGAAGGTGGGCAGAACTTGGTGATGGCAACGGGAAAGTTTGGCGGAGAAACCGTTTTCGCAGGCCACGGTGCGGGGGGCAATCCTACCGCAGTTGCGGTCGTGTCCGACATTCTGGCCATCGCTGGATCGCACAGGGACTCGACGGCAGTCGTCTCCGAGGCGCAGAATCTCTCGCCCAGCGTAACCGCCGATTTCACAACCAGGCATTATCTCCGATTCACAATCACGGATCGTCCGGGGATTATTGCAACCCTGGCAACGATTCTTTCAAAATGCGGCATCAACATCGATTCTGTTTTGCAGAAGCCGGGGTATTCGAAGTCCAGCCTTCCTTTTGTGATTACGCTGGAGGCTTGCAAGGCTTCGCTGGTCGAGAAGGCACTAGAGCAAATTGCTCATCTGGATTTTCTTGTCCAACCGGCGATCAATCTTCCTCTTCTGGATTAAAACGCCGAGCGCCGTTTCCGACGAACAGCGCTTCCCCCGCGGATCGCAGCGGAAACGATCGCTGCCACCAAGCCAGGGATCGTGTATCGCTCCGCCTCAATATCGACGCGGAGGCCGAGTTGTCGCAACGTGGCGCTCGTGATCGGGCCGATTGACGCGAAGAGGATGCTGTCAAGCTGTTTGAGATTTCCTCGCGAGGCACTACTTGCGAGTAGTGCTGTGAAGTTTCTTACCGTCGAGGAACTTGTGAATGTGATCAAGTCCGGGCGTCGCGTTCTGCTTTTTAGTGCTTCGTTGAGCCGCCTGCGTGAGGATTGCGGAACAATGGTTTCGTAGGCTTCGACCACATCGACATGTGCACCCAGTTTCCGCAATTCCAGAGGAATGACGTTGCGTGCCACCTTGGCCCGGGCAAGCAACACTCGCTTGCCCTTCACGCGATTGCGCAGGCTTTTCACGACCGATTCCGCAACGTACTCTTTGGGGACAACGTGAACTTTGGTCCCGTGCTCTTTGATGGCATTGGCAGTTGAGGGTCCGATGGCTGCGATTTTCAGGTGCGCGAGTTTTCGGTTAGTGAGGCGAAGGGTTCTTAGGCGCTGCCATACAGCGTCGACGCCATTGACGCTGGTGAGGATCAGCCAGTCGTAGGTTTCGAGATTTTGCAGCGCGTGATCCAGAGGCTTGTAAGATCGCGGCTTGCGGATTTCGATGAACGGAATTTCGATGACTTCAGCACCAAGATCGCGCAGAGCAGAAGAGAGTGCGCTTGCCTGGTGGCGGGCGCGTCCGACTAAAATGCGGAGGCCGGTGAGGGGCTCTTCAGTCACCGTGGTATCCCCGGATTGACCTTTCCAAATTCAGCTTCTCGGGAGTCTTTACTGTACGGTGTTTCGACGGAGAGCCTCCGCACCAAGAAGCTTCGCATTGAGCGATCCTCCGGTGAATAGCATTTCTTCGAGAGCAGAGTTTAGCTGTTCCAGCTGGAGGTGGCCGTCAGCGCCATTCTGGATACGAAATTGAGCTGCACGTCGCATCAGCTCCTTAATGAAGGCTGCGCTGGCATTGTCGGTCTTTCGAACGATTGCATTCACTATTTCGTCGTCCAATGGAAGCCCCCCGGCATAAAGGCGAACCAGTCGTGCACGTCCGCATTCATCAGGAAGTGGGAACTCAATGGCTTGGTCAATACGCCCAGGACGAGAAGCAAGGGCACCTTCCAGGTTTTCTGGACGGTTGGTCGTCAGGACGAACAAGATCGCTGCATCCTCGCGCAATCCGTCCATTTCATTCAACAGTTTATTGAGCAAGCTTTCATCGCAGGGGCCGTACATAGTTTCTCGGGCGCGGGCGATAAGGTCGACATCTTCGATAACAACCATAGCAGGCTGAAGGAATCTTGCGAGTTGGAAATAGTGGTCGAGGAGAGCGACCTGCTCTGCAGTGACAAGCAGGGTTGTGTGATCGGGAAGCTGGCTGGCTAAATAATGGATGGTGTGGGTCTTGCCAGTTCCGGGTGGACCGTAAAATAAAACACCTTTCTTTATGGGCAAGCCTAGCTTTCTTAGCTGCTCTCGTTGCTTCACGAAGTCGCCGATGTTTCGATCCAACAATTGCAGGGTCTTCTCGGGAAGAACGACTTCATCTCGGCGGACATTTCGCAGCTTGTGGACCCGTATCGGCCCGCTGTGACCCGAATATCTGTCCATCGCCTCTAAGGAAATCACCTTGCCGCGATATGATGCCGTCCGTTTGACCAGAGTCTCGAGTTCGTCGAAGAGTTCGCGGGAGAGGCGAGCACCACTGTCTCCGGGAGGCACAGCGATTTCGATATGCGTGCCCGCCAGCTGTCCAAAATGTACCGCCGGACTTTGCAAAAGAGCGAATGGCACGGTCTTTTTAGCAAGCCAAAGCCCTTGGCGTAGGCACCGTGCAGGCAAGGCTTCTCCCACATCGACTTCCTCGTGCTGCAAGGGGCCAATCACCACGGGAAAATGTTGATTGCCAAGTAAGTGGGCGATCGTCAAAGTCTCGTGGCTATACTGAGAATGGAGGCCAAGCAGTTGCATATCCGCTTCGTCGGAGAAGAGATTGTCGAGTGCGGATTGAATGTCCACTCGCGCCGTTATCGGAAAGGTGCGGCTGGCGGTAATCAGATCGTGAAGTTCGAGTTTGCGAAAGTGGCGGCTTAGAACCGCACTCGCGAGCGGTAATGTGCTTTTCTTTGGTTGCTTCATGAAGACTCTGATTGTAAGGAACTTTAGTACTGTTCGGGAGCAATTCCACTTAGTCCGTAAATTTCTCGCAAGATAACATCTGCTCCCGCCTGTAGGAGAGATTCCGCTACAGCCTCTCCAAGTTGGTATGGGTCCGTGCCCTCTCGTATTTCTCGCAACACCTGTGTGCCATCGGGACGGGCCACTACGCCGGTGAGATGCAGGCGCTGCCCGCGAACTTCGACCAGAGCGCCGATTGGGACCTGGCAGCCTCCTCCGAGCTTATTCAGCATGGCACGTTCGCAAGTGGTTTCGGCACGCGCGGAGGCGTTGTCGAGAAATGCGAGGCTCCCGGCCGTGGCGGAATCTCCCGCTCGGATTTCGACGGCTAGCGCTCCCTGACCTGCCGCGGGGCACATTGTGTCAATGGAGATCGTCTCTCTTATCAGTTCCCTTTTGCCTAGACGGTTGAGGCCGGCGGCGGCGAGAATGATGGCGTCGTACTCGCCGCCTCCCAATTTGCGCAAACGGGTATCCACATTTCCGCGCAAGGAGACAATCTCTAAATCAGGCCGTATAGCTCTAAGCTGTGCCTGGCGGCGCAAACTGCTGGTGCCGACACGGGCTCTCTGCGGCAACTGATCTATTGCGCCGTAGCGAACCGAACAGAAGACATCGCGTGGGTCTTCGCGTTCAGGGATAGCTGCGATCTCGAACTCGGAAGAAAGTTCAGTCGGCAGATCTTTCAAGCTATGGATGGCTAAGTCGACGCGATTCTCAGCCAGCGTCTCCTCGATTTCCTTAATAAACATGCCCTTGGTTCCGACATTGGCGAGGGAGACGTTGGTGATTTTGTCTCCGGTGGTCTTTATGATTGTGATTTCAATTTCATGGCCGCGTTCGCGTAATAAATTCGCGATGTGATTGGCTTGCCAGAGAGCGAGCTGGGAGCCGCGGGTACCAATGCGCAAACGCGGCACTAGCGATCCTTCCCTATGTCGAAAACAGGGTCGGAGCTCTCGTCCTGCGACTGCTTCCCTTTCTGTTTGTTTGTCCGCTGCTTCTCTTCTTTGAGATTGAAAATGCGGCGGACCACATCTACTACTCCGGTGGCTTCGCTCTCTTTCGCTGCGGACTTCAGGGTGGCGACGGGAGTGTGCATGATCTTGTTTACGATCCCGCGAGTGAGAGCGTCGATCGCGAGTTCCTGTTCAGGAGAGAGTTGGCCCAGGCGTCCGCGGACACGATCAATTTCGGCCTGACGGATGGTTTCCAGTTGATCCTGCAAGGAGACAATTGTGGGCGTGACGGTGAGGGTCTGCAAACGCTCGTGAAAGCGATCCACTTCCACCTTGATGATCTCTTCGGCGCGGTCGGCTTCATGCTTACGATCGGAGAGATGTGACGTGGCGGCTTGCTGCAAATCGTCGATGTCGTAAACGAAGATGCCGTCCAATTTGTTCATCGCGGGGTCGACGTCACGCGGGACCGCAATATCGATAAAAAACATGGGGCAATTCTTGCGGCGGCTGAGGAACAATTCTCCATGTTCGCGGCGGAAGATGGCGTGCGGAGCACCGGTTGATGTGATTACGATGTCGGCACGATCGCAAGTGTCGTAGAGCTGTTCGAACAGGATTGCTTCGCCGTGAAACTTGTCTGCCAGGTAGACAGCGCGCTCGTGAGTGCGATTGGCCACGAAGATGGAAGCTGCGCCGTGGGCGAGCAGATGGCGAGCCGCAAGCTCACTCATCTTCCCTGCCCCAACCAGATAAACATGCTTGCCGCCGAGTGATCCGAAAATTTTCTTGGCCAAATCGACGGCAACTGACGCGACTGAAACTGCCGATGCTCCGATGGTAGTTTCAGTGCGAATCCGCTTGGCCACTGCGAAAGCGCGAGTGAGCAGATAATCCAAATGGGAATGCACGGCGCCGGCGGCTCGGGCTATGGCATAGGCTTCCTTAACTTGTCCCAGAATCTGGGGCTCGCCGACGACCATGGAATCGAGGCTGGCGGCGACACGAAACAGATGCCGGATAGCTTCGCGCTCACGGAACTCGTACAGATAAGCCTCATAACTGGACGGCTCGCCGCGGAAATATTCGCGGAGGAATCCTCGCAGGTCCGCGTGGCCATTCTCTGTGTGAGCCAGAACTTCGACGCGATTGCAAGTGCACAGGATTAGGCCCTCACTAACTCCAGCGTGTCGCAGCAGGCTTTCGAGTGCATGCGGCAGCCGTGACTCGGGAATGTTCAAGCGCTCACGCACTTCGACCGGCGCGCTCTTGTGATTCACTCCGATGAGCTGAAAGGTCACGATTGAACGACCTTATGAATCGCGCTGTAGTAATTTGCCGACCACGCGATCAACGCGGCAACGAAGGCTCCCGCGGCCAGGTATGCGGCGCGCCGTCCACGCCACCCGGCGTTCCAGCGGGTATAGAGCATGATCATGTACACAAGCCACATTAACGACGAGAGCAAAATTTTGGGATCGAGAAAGTCGAGGTGTCCGAAGGTCGCTTGCGCCACTACCATGCCCGCAATCAGGCCCAAAGTCATGAAGGGGAATCCGAGGAGCAGCGAGCGATACCCTATTTCATCGATCTGCTGCAGGGCTGGCAGGCGCGTAATTGCCCCTGGTCGCTTGGATTTCAGTCTGCGCTCCTGCACCAGATACAAAAGGCTGGCGCTGAAGCTCAGGAACAGGGCAGCATATCCCGCAAAAATCAGGGCGATGTGAGCCATCAGCCATCCAGTGAGCACCCCGGGCGAGTTAACTAGAAATGGCTGCTGATGAGTAGCGGAAGCAAAGGTCAGAACGAATACCAGCGGAAATATAACGATGCCCGGCGAAGTGGTGCGATAGATGAGATAGACGATCATGACGGCAACCATCGCCAACAATGCCAACAGCGATTCGGCGTGGTGCACCGACGCGAGTGTGAGCAGTCCCGAGGACAGCACGGTTTCGGTGAGCGACACGAAGTGAAACACCATGCCCAGAGCCATGGCGGGCAGCGCGATCCGATTTAATAAGCCAGTGGTCCGGAAGAGTGCGAGAAGCGCATACAGCAGTCCAACAGCATAGAAACAGAGCGCAACGCGCAGCCAAAGTATAGGCATAGTATTTGAGCCTCAAGGGAAGCCTTGGGTTCAGTGGAATGATTATAGTCCGGCTCGAGGGCTTGTTTCTTGGGTTGGTGAGGCAGATTCCAGCGATTACGCGCAACGGATCTTCAGGAAAAAGTCACCGCCGGGCGCGTTCCCCTTCTTCTTTGAGCTTAATGAACCACATATAGATCTCATCAACACGACTGATGTCTTCCGTCAGGACGGGCGCATCGGCATATTTGTGAACCGACGCCTCGTTGTGCCGTCGTCTCAAATTGGTGACGACCTGATAGAGTTCGTCGACTTTGGAATGCATGATGCGCAAGTCACCGACCAGCCTGACCTCCTCGATATCAAGCCAGCGGCCTTTTAGGGACTCTTTCGATTGCCTGGATTTTATAGACGAAGCCGGCAAATACCCTCCTGCACCCTGAATTGTGGACTTTGGCCCGAACACGGCGAGATGCAATAGGTTATTTCAGGTGCTCGTAGAGTGACAATACAGTTAAGACTGTATGGGGACGACCGGGCCGGAATAAGCAAGTTCTCACTAGCGTGAGACCAAATCGTGCGTTGGGAGGGATCCCATGTTTGCCAACCCGGCCAGCCATGGGACAGCCAAGATTGATAATTTCGCGACTAGTATATTTCTGCTATTGCCCATTCGACCTTCTGCCAATAGATTTCTCTGCACTTTGAAGTGCCGCCCTTTTTCTTAACACAGTTTCAAGTTAAACCGAGAGGACGCATGAGATCTGTTGCAGGGTGGTTCAGTGTGGCCGGCTGGCTGTGTGTCGCAATCGCTCTGTCGGGCACGTCGATGCTGGCGCAGCAGTCGCCTGCGGCACAGCAAGGGAACGTGCAAAAGAAAGATCCAGCCCCGCCGCCCAAGCACAAGCTCGGCCCATTCGACATTTCCGTTAACTGGCGCACTCGATTGGAAGGCTGGAACTGGTTTCAGGGAAATACTGGAAACAGTGGCTATCCTTTTTGGGATTCGCTGCTGCGGATTGGGATTGGCCAAACCAGAGAACAGCTTGATTGGTTTGCTGAATTGGAACAGCCTTCCATTCTTGGTCTGCCCAACGACGCGGTAGTGGCCGCTCCGCAGGGGCAGCTCGGCTTGGGAGGCACATACTATGCGGCCAACGCCAACACAGCGAACAACGCTAGCGTTTTCTTGAAGCAAGCGTATGTGGACTTCAAGCATTTGGGGCCGGCACGACTAAAGGTGGGCCGCTTCGAATATTTTGATGGGACCGAAGTGAAACCCAAAGATCCCTTGTTGGCGACGATCATTCAGACGCGCATTTCCAGCCGCCTGATTTCGAATTTTGGTTTTTCGGCGGTTCAACGGACATTCGACGGAGTCAGGCTCGCATTGGACTCCGGAGCAAACGACTTTACTTTTTTCGGCGCCCGACCAACCACCGGCGTCTTTCAAGTGGGCGGCATGGACGAACTTGATGTAGACGCATATTACGGCGCTTATACGCACTCGTTCACAAGCCAGCATAGCGCGGGTCAGTTGCGAGTCTTCGGTCTTGGATACATTGATCACCGTACGGTGGTGTTGAAAACTGACAATCGTCCTGCGGCGGTCCGCGCTGCGGATCACGGATTGATTGAGATTGGGACCTACGGCGCGAACTATGCGCACGTCTTCAACACTTCGAAGGCCGGGAAATTCGATTTTCTGGTTTGGGGCGCGGTGCAAACCGGCTCTTGGGGCAACCTCACACAACGTGCCGGAGCGTTTGTAGGCGAGGCTGGATGGCAACCCGCAGTAAAACTTCTGAAACCGTGGTTTAGCGCCGGATATTCTTACGGAAGCGGTGACGGGAACCCAAAGGACTCAACCCACGGCACGTTCTTTCAGATTTTGCCGACGCCGCGCCAATACGCGCGCTTTCCGTTTTACAACATGATGAATAACGAAGATTGGTACGGTACGTTGAATCTGCGTCCGGTATCGAAACTCGGTCTTCGCAGTGAATTGCACGCAATGCGGTTGGCCAACGCTGCCGATTTTTGGTATTTGGGCGGTGGCGCATTTCAACCGCAAACCTTTGGCTTCACCGGGCGGCCCAGCAATGGCCACCGCGGTTTGGCCAACATCTGGGACATCAGTGCCGACTACCAGGTTACTCGCTCGTTCAGCACCACTCTTTACTATGGCCATGCCTGGGGCAAAAGCGTGATTGCCAAGATCTATCCCAAGGATGCAAACGGGCAGCTCATTTTTCTGGAAACCAATTACCATTTCTGAAATTGCTGAGTTGGGAGCTAATACAAAACCACTATTGATCAGGAGCTGCGAAAGTGTGATCGTGATCACGCTTTTGTCGGGCCCTTCCCGGTCTTGTCCTAGAGGACAGTGTCTAGAATGCGACGCATAAAAGATTTATTTGGCCAACCATCGCTCGCCTGGCAGCTTGTCTTTCTTTTCCTCTCCGCGATTTATCTTTTTGCCTTCCCGCAAGCCAACCTGATTTATCCAGTTTTTGATTTGCTCCACGCACTCGTTGGAGTTGTCGCCACAATTCTGCTTCTCGGGCTGCTGTCGCGCTTACTTCGCTCGGCGAACTGGGTCGCGCGTATCGGTTGGTTGCTTCTGCTCGCGGGCGGAATTTTGGGCTGTGTGCTGATTTATACCGGCGCGGTCCATTCGGAGTTGCGACTTCTTTACACACACATTGTTCTATGCGTTGCTGGCACCGGTATTGTGTTCGCCGATTGGCTTGGCAAACGCGGCTGGCTTGGTTCAAGTGTGGGCTCGTCATTCGCGCGAGTGGCAATTTGCTTGTGCGCACTCGCTGGTGTCAGCGCAGGTTCATGGTACGTCCGCCACGCGCGCTGGCTGAATAATGCACGAATCGAAAATCCTACCGAGCCTCCAGCCACTATGAGTGGAGAGGGCGACGGTCCCGAGGGGGCTTTCTTCCCAAGCTCGGCGCAGGTTTACGGCAATCAGAAGATTCCCAGCAAGTTTTTTATGGAGTCCGATTCATGCAAGCGCTGTCATGAGGACATTTTCAACCAATGGAACAGCTCGGCGCACCACTTTTCGTCATTTAACAATCAGTGGTATCGCAAGAGTATTGAGTACATGCAGGACACGGTTGGGACTAAGCCTTCGAAGTGGTGCGGCGGTTGCCATGATCCTGCCGTGCTCTATGCCGGAAAAATGGACACGCCTATAAAGACATTCGTGCACAGCCCTGAGGCGCAAGCGGGAATGGGCTGCATGATGTGCCATTCGATTGCCAGGGTGAAGAGCACGATGGGCCAGGCCGATTTCTTTTTGGAGTATCCAGAACTGCATGAACTTGCGGCAAGCAAGAATCCGTTTGTTCGCACCATGCATGATTTTCTTGTCCATCTGAATCCAGAGCCGCACCGTCGCGTTTTCCTGAAGCCTTTTATGCGCGACCAGACGGCGGAGTTTTGTTCGGCTTGTCACAAAGTCCACCTTGACGTTCCGGTCAATCATTATCGATGGATACGCGGCTTTAACGAATATGACAATTGGCAGGCCAGTGGAGTTTCCGGACAGGGTGCGCGATCGTTTTACTATCCGCCAAAACCTATGCAGTGCGCGGACTGCCATATGCCCCTGACAAAATCCGCCGACATGGGGAATATCAACGGCGTGGTTCATTCGCACCGCTTCCCGGGAGCGAACACCGCGGTGCCTACGGCAAACGGCGACATGGTGCAACTAAAGACCGTGGAGGATTTCCTGAAGGCTGGCGCTCTGACCGTGGATATTTTTGCGCTTTCGTCCGAGCAGGAACGAGCGAAGTCGGTTGCGGTGAACCAGAGCGATACGAACACCACTTTTGCAGTAGGCGAGGAAGCGGAAGCGAAAATTACTCCCGCAACCACGGGCGAAGTTGCCCCAGTAACCGCACCGCTGAGCCGGGTTCATGCGGCGGTGCGTCGTGGCGATACGGTTCGTGTTGATGTCGTTGTTCGCACCAAAACTGTCGGTCACTTCTTTCCCGGGAGGAACTGTGGACGCTTATGACACGTGGCTGGAACTCAAAGCCACTGACGACAAGGGTCAAACAATTTTCTGGAGTGGCATGGTCGAAGACAACGGTCATGGACCGGTGGAGCCGGGAGCGCACTTCTATCGGTCGCTTGCAAATTGACGGGCACGGAAACCCCATCAACAAGCGCAATGCATGGGCTACTCGTTCGGTAGTGTATGTGCGGCTGATTCCTCCCGGAGCGGCGGACACAGTGCACTACCGCCTCTCGATCCCAGAAAATACGGGGAACAAAATCACATTGCAGGCGCGACTGTGCTACCGCAAATTTAGTTGGTTCGGAACCCAATTTGCCTTTGCCGGTGTGCCCGATCCCAGCAAGCCGGAAGACGTCACCGCCAGTTACGATGACCGTAAAGTCACATTTACCGCACCGCTTACGGGCGTATCCGCCAAACAAGAAAAGATTCCCGATCTGCCGATCGAGGTCATTGCGCAGAATGAAGTTACGCTTGACGTGCAAGGCCGCACTGCTCCGAAACCCGCGCCAAAGATGGACCTCCAAGCCAAGGACTGGCAGCGGTGGAATGACTACGGCATCGGCTTGTTCTTGCAGGGAGACTTGAATGGCGCTCGGGCCGCCTTTGAGAAAGTCACCGAAGTCGCTCCGGGGAATCCTGAAGGCTGGGTCAACATCGGCCGCAGTGCGGTGCAGGAAGGAGATATGGATCAGGCTCGCACGGTTTTAAAGAAGGCCATGTCCCTCAATCCAAACCTGGCGAAGACGCATTACTTTTATGCGCGGGTGTTGCGAAGCGATGGGAACTACGAAGAGTCAGCCCAGGAGTTGCGAAAAGTGCTGGCACAATATCCGCGCGATCGCGTCGCGCTCAACGATCTTGGACGCGTTCTTTTTCTGCAGCGCAAATATGCGGACGCGGTGAAAGTGTTGAATTCCGTCCTCGAGATTGATCCTGAAGATCTGCAGGCGCACTACGACCTTATGCTCTGTTATCGAGGATTGGGTGATGAAAAGCAGGCATCGGATCATCAGCAGCGATATTTGCGGTTCAAGGCGGAGGAGTCCGCGCAAGCGATCACCGGACCGTACAGAGAAGTGCACCCAGATGACAATAACGAACGGCAGGCGATACACGAGCATGTTTCCGTGCCGCTGCCAGCGTTACAGAATGGGCAGGTTTCCAGGCGCGCTCGCATTTCTCATGATCCAACTGCTAGCGGCACTGAATAAAACAAAATGAAAACAATCGCTTCCCTTCTTCTTCCATTTCTATACTTGGTTGCTTGCGCCCAGGCTCAGAAGGTTCAATTCCGCGACATCACCGCCGAAGCTGGAATTCATTACACGCACAACAATGGCGCTTTCGGAAAAAAGTATCTGCCTGAAACTATGGGCCCAGGCTGCGCATTCATTGATTACGACGGCGACGGCTGGCCCGACATTGTGCTCCTCAACGGACAAAATTGGCCCGGTCATCCCGGGGCGGCTTCGACTCTGAAGCTTTACCACAATAATCATGACGGCACGTTTACCGACGTGACGCATAAGGCAGGTCTCGACATTCCCATGTTTGGTCTGGGCGCGGCCGTGGGCGACTACGACAACGACGGCCACGATGATCTTTTTGTGACTGCGGTGGGTCAGAGTCATCTCTTCCACAACAACGGTAACGGTACATTTACTGACGTTACCAAAGCCGCGGGACTGTGGGGAAATGACGAATTTTCCACCAGTGCGGCTTGGGTGGACTACGACCGCGACGGTAAGCTCGACCTCGTTGTGGCCAATTATGTGCAGTGGTCCATGAAGAACGATCTCTTTTGTACCCTCGACGGAACTCATAAATCCTATTGCACTCCAGAGTCGTACAAAGGAACATCCGTGCGGCTTTGGCATAATTCAGGGAACGGAAAGTTCGAAGACGTTACGCAAAAGGCGGGAATGTACGATGTCACGTCGAAAAGCCTGGGGATTGCGATTCTTGACTACAACGGCGACGGCTGGCCCGACATTCTGATCACGAACGATACTCAGCCCAACAAACTCTATTTGAATAAAAAAAACGGCACGTTTGAAGAAGATGGCGTCTCCGCGGGGATCGCCTTCAGCGAAGACGGTATTGCTCGTGCCGGCATGGGCGTGGACGCCGGCGACTACGACCGCTCGGGCAAGCCGAGCATCATTATTACGAACTTTGCCAACCAGATGCTTTCGCTTTATCACAACGAAGGCAACGGGCTTTTTGTGGACGAGGCCCCCAGCTCTGAAGTGGGCCGCGCCAGCCTGATTACCCTGGGATTCGGTTGTTTTTTCTTCGACTATGACAACGACGGCTGGCCAGATATTTTTGTTGCCGATGGCCACATCGAAAGGGATGTCGAGCGAGTGCAGAAGCGGGTGACCTATGCCGAGCCGCCACATTTGTTCCGCAATCTTGGCGGCGGAAAGTTTGAGGAAGTCACGGCTTCGCTCGGAGACGTTTTCGCGGCACCAAAAGTGGCGCGCGGCGCGGCATACGCTGATATTGACAATGACGGTGCACTCGATCTTCTCGTCACCACGAACGGCGGCCGCGCTTATCTCTTCCACAACGAAGGCACTGTGGGCCACAGCCTGCGAATCAAATTGCAGGGCGTGCAATCGAATCGCGATGGCATCGGCGCGGTCGTGCGCATCACCTCTGGCAACGGTGCGCAATCGAAGATGTTGCGCAGCGGTTCAAGCTATTTGTCGCAGAGCGAACTTGTCCTTACCTTCGGGCTTGGCTCTTCGACTAAAGTCGATGCAATGGAAGTGCAGTGGCCGAGCGGGCAGACGGACAAGCTTTCAAACATAAATGCTGGCCAAACGGTCACTATTCAGGAAGGCAAGGGACTTGCCAGCTCGCAGCCTTACGGTAAGACGTGGCAATTGGACAGCAAGCGAGCGCCTGTGGAGCGGGCCGCACGATAATTCAGTTGGGACGCACGCGAAAACCAGAGAATGAGGATTGGTACATGTCTAATAGTAATCGGGTATCTATCCGATTGTTGGACATACGCGCATTTCGATACAAATGGCTCGTGGGACAAAAACAATCAAGGAGAGATTCAAATGTTCAACGACAGCCCTTCCCCAAAAGTCGTTTGTTTCGCGGAAAGATTCCAGCAATTAGGTCAATTGATGAGTGAAGTGGCAATATCAGCAGTGTTTAGAAGTGGGGATTCGCCAACCGTTTGGGATATCACAAATCGTGTCTGCGACCACCATCATATCGAGCATCTTTGCTAGGAACCTGGCGCCGAGCTTTGCTCGGCCCGGACGGGCGAGGGTGCCCGTCCCCACGTGGGTCTATTTTGTGTCGGGCGTTTCTTCTGGAATAAGTTGGTAGCTCACAAACGCTACCTTCTTGCTGTCGGGCGACCACGAGGGGACATTGATGGTTCCCTGCCCGCCAAATAATTTTGCCAATACGGTGATCTTCTTCTCGGTCAGATTTTTGTCGTCGAGCGACATAATTCGCAGCATCACATCTTTGTTTTCAGGATGGCCGGTCACCGATTTGTCGTAGGACAGGAAGACCATCCACTTTCCATCTGGCGAGATGTGGGGAAACCAATTATTGAAGTCGTCAGAAAATACCTGCTCTTGTTCGCTACCGTCGGGCCGCATGCGCCAAATCTGCATTAGTCCTGTGCGTTCTGAATTGAAGTAAATATACTTTCCGTCTGGCGAATATTCTGGGCCGTCATCGAGGCCTTTGGCGGTTGTGAGCCGTTTTTCTTCGCCTCCCTCGGTGGAGATGCCGTAGATATCAAACTCGCCGTTGCGCTGGCCGACGAAGGCGAGAGTCTTTCCATCTGGCGACCATCCATGCCAGTAGGACGGTGAGTTTTGCGTGATGCGGCGCGGCTTGCCTCCCTCGAACGGGACGATATAGACGAGAGATTGGTGGTCACCCTGAGAGCCGTCGCTGAGAGCGATCCACTTTGAGTCGGGCGAAATGCCGTGATCATTGTTGCAACGAGTGGCAAAACCGGTGTCGATGGTTTCCGGCGTACCTCCAGTTACGGGAAGCCGATGTAGCAGGCCGTTGCTGTTGAAGATGAATGCGGACCCGTCGTGGGTCCAATTCGGAGCCTCGAAGCGCTCTGGTGCGATGTAGACGACCTGCCGATCAGTAGAGGAAATACCTACCGTTTCCAGCGTGCTGTAGAGCTTCGGCTGAATTGCGGGATTCGGAGGAGATAGGCTCTCAATTTCTACATTCGAGAATACGGCCTTCTCGACAACATCTTTGTCATGGGAGCATAAGCCGATTCCAACGTAGAAAGATCCTTTCAGCGGAATCGGCAACCACCCGCCTGCCATTTGCAAACTGGCATTGTCCGGCCCCACGGACATGTAGACGTAATCGCCTCGTTTAACAATGCGTATACGCTTTGGCGCAGAGATGTTCGACTGAATCTCCTGTGTGATCGCGCCTAGCGACTCGCGATATTGCAACGCGGTTAATCCAACGCCATGCAGCGCAACGTCCGCGTAAACGGAATCGGGATCGAGACTCTGCCGAAGTATGACCACAGCTTTCCGATGGGGATTGCCTCCCTGCCCCACAAACGAAATATCGGCACTGATGGCAACGTCGCCGGACATTTTCCTCCAGACGAACTGAAAGGCATCGGCTTTCAACCACATGTTCTCGCCGCTGGCGGTCAGAATGTAACTGCCTTTGACGGAGTCGAATTCAGCGCTTCCTGAATGAAGAACCGTGCCAACGTCACCGTGGCCTTCAAATACGCCGATTGCGGGAGAAGCTTGCGCTGCGAGACTGATCGGGGCGACGTAAACAAATGTCACACAACTTGCAAGAGCCGCGATGCAGAGGACGATTCGCTTCTTCATGGTCATCGGAAAATGTCTCCCAAGCGTGAGCAATAGCGGCATTCTCGCGGTGACACTTTAACACAAGCACAAATTCTTTAACCGGCAAGTCTCGGCGCGAGTAATATGCCCCTTATGAAAAAACCGACACTCATCCTGATCGCGATTCTTACGATGGGCTCTGGCGGCCTGGCAGCGCAGCAGAACATTTTGGCGGCGACGCCTCCGATGGGGTGGAATAGCTGGAACAACTTTGCCTGCAAAGTCAATGAGAACGTGGTCCGGCAGGCGGCTGATGCGATGGTCTCGTCTGGAATGAAAGATGCAGGTTTTCAATACATCGTAATTGACGACTGTTGGCAGACCAGCCGCGACAAGGACGGCAATATTGTAGTCGATTCTCAGAACTTCCCTTCGGGGATCAAGGCTCTAGCCGACTACGTCCACAGCAAGGGCCTCAAGTTTGGCATCTACTCGGACGCAGGCACGAAAACTTGCCAAGGCCGTCCCGGAGGGCGTGGATACGAATTCCAGGACGCCCGCCAGTATGCTGCCTGGGGCGTGGATTACCTGAAATACGACTGGTGCAATACCGGGACGCAGGACGCTCCCGCATCCTACGGGTTGATGCGACAGGCGCTCGATGCGTCCGGACGCCCGATCGTGTTTAGCCTTTGTGAGTGGGGAAAAAACAAGCCTTGGCTTTGGGGGAAAGGTATTGGAAATTTATGGCGCACGACTGGCGACATCCAGGACCGATGGGGCGGCAGCGAGAAATGGCCGGATGGAAGTTGCTGCTCCAATGGCGTGCTGGCGATTGTGGATCAGCAAGTCGGTCTGGAGTCTTTCGCCGGGCCGGGGCACTGGAACGATCCTGACATGCTAGAGGTGGGAAATGGCGGTATGACCACCACCGAATATCGCTCTCACTTCAGTCTGTGGTCGATCCTCGCCGCGCCTCTCATCGCAGGCAACGATTTGAGTAATATGTCTCCCGAGATTCACGACATTTTGACAAATAAGGATGTGATTTCCGTCGATCAGGACCCGCTGGGACGGGAAGGACGGCGTGTCCGCAAAGACGGCGATCTGGAAATTTGGGTTAAGGAAATGTCCGGCGGAAACCGGGCTGCGGTTCTATTCAATCGCAGTGCGAGTGTGCAACAAATTACGTTGAATTGGGAAGACCTTGGCTATCCCAGCCACACACCGGCTGCGGTTCGCGATTTGTGGCAGCACAAAGAGCTCGGCAAGTTTACCGGCAGCTTTTCTGCGACGGTGACGTCGCATGGGGTGGTAATGGTAACGGTGAAGCCGTAAGGTATTGCTATCGTCCGACTTTCCTGTCGAAGAAATCAGCCATCAGCTGCAATGCCTCTTTCGTTTCCGGCATCTGGAAGTGGTACCAAAATCCATGAGGCAACGCTTCAAAAACTACCAGCTGCGCATCCACTCCCGCATGAAGCAAAGCGAGATGGAACATGGCTGTATCACTAAGCAAAAGATCGCGAGTGCTGGTGACCAGCAGGCTCGCGGGCATTCCGGTCAGATCAGCGAAGATCGGAGACAAAACTGGGTTCTTGCGGTCGGCGTTCCCTGGATAAAGATCTTCGGGCGCGCGGTTCGGATCTTGTGGCTGCAAGTCCCCCGCAATACCGTTAAGCCCAAAAAACTCCTGCGAGTCAGTGGGGCGGCTGAAGTCTGGATGAACCGAAAACATTCCCAATGCCGCGGGCTGGGGAATCCCCAATTGTTTCAGCCGCACTGCAACCTCGGCGGTTAAGGTCGCTCCTGCCGAGGTTCCAAAAATTCCAATGTCATGTGGCTTGTAAGTCTTCAGCAGTTCTTTGTACACCGCAACTACGTCATCTACGGCGGCAGGAAACGGGTTCTCCGGAGCGAGCCGATAATAAACGGAGACAACTTTGGTTTTTGCGAGATTGGAAATCGGCACGCCCTCGATCAGCGATCCAGAATCGGAGTTGAATCCGCCTCCGTGCAGATTGATGAGAACACGCTTGCGGTTGGCTTGCGGGGTTGAGAGCGGAGTGATGATGTCGGTGCGGACTCCCGCGATGCTTGTCTCTTCAATGTTTACCGGATACAACTTCCGCGCTTCGGCGGAATCTTTCTTACGCCACTCATCGGTCGCGATGCGCCTTTCGGCGAGCGTTTGCGGACCTGATTTTAAGGTCGTGAGCGATGCCAACCATTTTTGAGCTTCCGGGCTGATCGTCGATGGCATGGGAATAACGCGGGTGATAGTCGCGGTGCGGTCGGGGCCGAATGTCGCTGAATCCTGTGCCGGGGACTGGGCAGCAAGCCTTGAACAAAGCGCGAGCGAAATGAAAAGGACAAGCTCGCCGATTTTCATGGTTTTCCTCTTTCTACAACCAACACGAAGGAGTTGTGGAGCTCATAACAGCAGGTCCCTCGACGGCAAAGATCATTCGCTAGCGAACGATCTTCTTCGCTCGCGATGACAGGTTTGTTTTGGAAGTTTGAGAAACCTTTCAGCAGCGCAACATTTCTCTGTCATCCCGACCGAGTTAGTTGATTTGCGAGGCAAATCAACTGGCGACTGGAGGGACCTGCTTTTCCGGCTGGTACCGATGTCGTGTGAACCAGTCGTCGGCTAAGTCCTCCCATGGGGGATTCATCCGCTCGATCAGAAAAACTTTCTTCTCACGGTTCCATCTTTTGAGTTGTTTTTCGCGGTCGATTGCTTTTCTCAGATCATCGGAAGATTCGTAATAGACAAGTCGGTGGCATCGATACTGCTTGCTGAAACCATCGATCATGCCGTTCTTGTGCTCAAACACCCGCCGTTCTAAATTGTTAGTCATTCCGATATAGAGAACTCTTGATTTGCTGGCGACCATGTACACGCTGTAATTGTGGCGCTTCATAACAGCAGATCCCTCGACTGCTCGGCATGACAGACTTTAATTAGCCTCTTCACCCTTTCCACTCCTCCATCATCTTCGCGAAATCTTTGAAGAGGTAATGGGAATCGTGCGGACCGGGCGAGGCTTCGGGATGATATTGCACCGTGAACAGCGGCAGGTTGCGATGGCGCATGCCTTCAAGAGTATTGTCGTTAAGATCGATGTGCGTCAGTTCGACCTCGCTTTGGGGCAATGAATCGGGATCAACGGCGAAGTTGTGATTGTGTGCGGTGATCTCGATCTTTCCGGTGTTCAGTTGCTTCACCGGATGGTTTCCGCCGTGATGTCCAAATTTGAGCTTGAAGGTTTTTCCGCCTAGAGCGATTCCGGTCAGCTGGTGACCAAGGCAGATTCCGAAAATTGGTAGACGTCCCATCAAGCGGCGAATGTTGTCGACGGCATAGGTGCAGGGTTCGGGATCGCCCGGTCCGTTCGACAGAAATACACCGTCTGGCTTTAGCGCGAGAACATCTTCGGCGGGAGTTTCGGCTGGGACCACCGTCACTTTGCAGCATTCCCCGCGCAGCTTGCGCAGGATGTTGTGCTTGATTCCGTAGTCATAGGCGACGACGTGAAAGCGCTCCGGTTCGTCTTTTACTCCGACGATCTCATCCGGCAGATGAGAACGCTCGCCGGTTTCCCACACATAAGTCTTACTTGTGCTGACGACTTTGGCGAGGTCGGTTCCGTCCATCTTTGGAATAGATCGCGCCTTCGCAACCAGCTTCTCGATATCGAATTCAAGCGTCGAAATCACTCCTCGCATCACGCCATTGTCGCGAAGATGGCGAACCAGAGCTCGCGTGTCAATATCGCCGAGAACCGGGATTTTGAATTGTTCGAGATATTCTTCGGCAACCTGTTGGGAACGCCAATTGGAGCTTACTCGCGAAAACTCACGCACCACCAAGCCCTCGATATAAGGGTGGTTGGACTCGCTGTCTTCAGAGTTGGTTCCGTAATTGCCGATTTCAGGATTAGTGAGAACTACAATTTGGCCGGAGTAGGAAGGATCAGTGAAAATTTCCTGATAGCCAGTGATGGAAGTATTGAAAACCACTTCCCCGTAACATTCGCCCTTTGCTCCGTAGCCTTTGCCTCGGAAGACTTTGCCGTCCTCCAGCGCAAGAATGGCTTGCATTTTTACTCCGAGGATTGAATTTTTAAGATTCTAACAGGGATGGAAACATCTTCAGGGAAAAGATTGGAGCGAAGACTATAAGCGCGCGAAGCGAACTGGCACGCGACATACCATATAATAGAGGGTTCAACCCCCTGTTTTGGAGCGGTCTGTACGACGTATACGGGAGCAATGCAGGTCTCTCGACTGCGCTAGATCGTCCGCAAGCGGACGATCTTTCTTCGCTCGAGATGACAGAGTTTACTAGTAATTCGCGAATGTCCACTGAAACCATTACAGTTCGCGGGGCGCGGGTGCATAACCTCAAGAATATCGATTTTGAGATCCCGCATAATTCGCTCACGGTCGTCACCGGAGTCTCCGGTTCGGGAAAATCCTCGCTCGCCTTCGACACCATCTATGCGGAGGGCCAGCGCCGTTACGTCGAGTCGCTGTCGGCATATGCGCGGCAATTTCTTGAGCGGATCGAAAAGCCAGATGTCGACGACATTGATGGCATCGCTCCTGCGGTCGCTATCCGGCAAAAGAATTCCACTCGCAATCCGAGATCGACGGTCGGCACTGCCACAGAGATTTACGATTATCTTCGCTTGCTGTACGCCCGCATCGGCCGGACCTATTGCTTTAATTGCGGTGGAGAAGTTAAGAAAGACACAGTGGACGAAGTAGCGTCCGCCATCTTGGCCATGGACGAAGGGACACGATTGAATGTCCTGTTTCCATTGCATGGTCCGGAGCCCCAGGAGAAGAAAACTTCGCGAACGAATAGGAAGAAGGCTTCAACACCGGGACCAAAAACTGATTTGCTTAAGGCGCAACTGTTCGAGGTCCGCCAGCGAGGATTCAATCGGCTTTACCAGAACGGCCAAATATTTGAATTTTCCGCACCAGAATCGTTGCTGGACGTTAACTTTGCCGAACCTGTCTTCCTGCTGGTCGACCGTCTTGTAGTTTCGCCGGATGCGCGAGCCCGCATTGTGGATGCCGTCGAGAGTGCTTATCGCGAGGCTGGAGAGGTCATTTTCGAACCTGCTCCCCGCCAGGGGCAGCCAGCGCAATGGCTCCGGTTTTCACAGCGGTTCGAATGCAAGCGTTGCAATATTCGTTACGACGAGCCGGAACCGCATTTGTTTTCATTTAATAATCCATACGGAGCGTGTCCGCGATGCCAGGGATTCGGCAACACGATAGATTTCGACCTTGGCTTGGTAATTCCGGACTCGTCGAAAAGCCTGAACGACGGCGCCATTGAGCCCTGGACCAAGCCAAAATACCGAACACTATTCACGGACCTGAAACGCTTTGCGCGACAGATGAACATACCTGTGGATGTGGCGTGGGCGGAACTGGAACCTGAGCAGCAGCGGCAAGTTCTCGAGGGAGACGGAAAGTTTCCCGGAATCCGTGGCTTCTTTCAACATCTGGAACGCAAGAAGTACAAACTGCACGTGCGGGTATTTCTGAGCCGCTATCGAGGATATACGCTGTGTGGGGATTGTAACGGAGCCCGTCTTCGCACCGAAGCGCGCCAAGTGAAGATTGACGACAAGAATATTTGCCAACTTTGTTGCATGACGATTGAACAGGCGTCCGATTTTTTTGATGGGCTCCAGTTAAGCGCAGAGGAGGCCGGAATCGCCGAGAGACTCTTGCAGGAAATCCGCGAGCGGCTGACGTTCCTGAAAGATGTCGGCCTGGAATATCTGACCCTCGACCGCCTGTCGTCCACTTTGTCTGGCGGAGAGGCCCAGCGGATCCAGTTGGCGACTTCACTGGGATCGCGATTAGTCGGAACACTGTATGTTCTCGATGAGCCTTCTATCGGACTGCACAGCCGCGACACTCATCGGCTCATAAACATCCTGCATAACCTGCGCGATCTGGGAAACACGATTCTCGTCGTGGAGCACGATCCCGATGTGATGCGAGCTTCGGATACGATTCTCGACTTGGGACCCGGGGCAGGCGAGCATGGAGGCAAGGTCATTGCCGCGGGGACATATGAACAAATCAAGAAGATGCCCGCTTCTTTGACCGGCCGCTATCTGGCGCACGATTTGCGAATACCGATTCCGCTTAACCGTCGAAAAACGAGCAAGGAAGAAATCAAGATTTATGGTGCCCGAGTCCACAACCTTAAAAACGTCGATATCGCGATCCCGTTGAGAATGCTAGTTGCCCTGACTGGTGTTTCGGGCTCCGGCAAATCGACACTGTTGCACGACGTCTTGTACAAGGCATTAGCCGCGGCAAAGCGACAAACCACCGACGTTTTCATTCCAGCTGACGGGTGGGATCGAGTGGAAGGGGACGAATTCATCGATGAGGTTGTGCTGGTAGATCAATCGCCTATCGGGCGGACTCCGCGATCCAATCCTGTGACGTACATAAAAGCTTTCGACGCGATTCGCGATTTGTTTGCGTCCCTGCCCGAGGCCCACAAACGTGGATTCACTCCCGGTCATTTTTCGTTCAACATCGCCGGCGGCCGCTGCGAAGTTTGTCAGGGTGACGGAACCGTCACCGTGGAAATGCAATTTCTCGCCGACGTGGAACTTGTGTGCGAAGAATGCAAGGGTACGCGCTACAAGCCCCAGGTTCTGGATGTACGTTACCGGGGAAAGAACATTCATGAGGTCTTGAATCTAACGGTGAAAGAGGCGTTGCAGTTTTTTGGAGGCGTGCCGAAGATTGTGGAGAAGCTGCGCGTGCTCGAGGAAGTGGGACTCGGGTACTTGCGTCTTGGGCAATCGGCCACGACATTGTCTGGTGGAGAGGCGCAGCGAATGAAGCTGGCCGCTCATCTTCAGCCGGCAGCGCGCGGGATCGGGCGTCCCGCAAGCCTCCCGAGTAAGCGCCGACTGCGAGTGCTTTATATTTTTGACGAGCCAACAACCGGCTTGCACTTCGACGACGTTAGCAAATTGCTTTCTGCCTTCCGCCGTCTAATCGATGCGGGGGGATCAATACTTGTGATTGAACATAATTTGGAAGTGATCAAGACTGCGGATTGGGTGATTGATCTCGGTCCGGAAGGCGGGGAGCGTGGAGGCTACGTGGTCGGCGCTGGGCCGCCGGAAGAGATAGCAGCGCTGCCGGGTTCATATACGGGACAGTTCTTGGCAAGTGTGCTTAATGGAAACGGTTCGCGTCCAGCTGAAAGCAAATAGAACATCTGCTTCGATGAATATCGCATTGTTCTTGCCGGGTGAAATTACGCGGCGGTCCCCTGCCAGCATCCAATTATCGACAGCACTCGTGTTTGCAATGATCCTTGCAACCGGCGCCGCTGCGCAAACCACCCAGACGATCCGCCATCACCCGATTCCCCAGGAAGACCCATTATTCCCGCCTCAACTCACCCAGGCCGAAGCAGCGATCGAGAAGAAGGATTACGCTACCGCCCAGCCCTTACTGGAAAAAGTAGTGGAGACGAATCCTAATAATTACCAGGCGTGGTTCGATCTTGGATTCGTATTTCATGCGCTCGGGAAGATTGATGAGTCAATCGCTGCGTATCGTAAATCGGTAGCCGCGAAACCAGACGTTTTTGAGTCGAACCTCAATCTGGGATTGACGTTGGCGCAGTCAGGAAATCCCGAAGCGGAGAAGTACCTGCGAGCAGCCACCGGACTGAAACCCACATCTCACGTAGAGGAAGGACAAGTCCGCGCGTGGCTCTCTTTGGCTCACCTACTGGAGGCCAGCAAGCCGGATGAAGCGATAGAAGCGTATCGGCGGGCGGAAGCGCTTCAGCCCAAAGATCCCGAACCTCATCTTGCGGCAGGGCAACTGTTCGAAAAGCAGAACGAATTGAAGAATGCGGAGCAGGAATACGAGCAAGCGTCGAAACTAGATCCAGGGTCACCCGACGCGATAACTGCCCTGGCGAATGCTTATATGCGCGAGCGGCAATTTCCCCAGGCGGAACAGATGCTGCGCCAGCTGGCAGCCGCGCATCCGAATGATGGGGTAGTACGTATTCAATTGGGGAGAGTTCTCGCTGCGGAAAATAAGAACGATGACGGAATTACCGAACTCCAAGCGGGTTTAGCCTTGACTCCTGATGACGAAAGCGCGCAACGTGATCTCGCAGATCTTTATGCCAGTTCTGGAAATTATGAAAAAGCGGAAGCGATATACCGACCGCTGTCGGGAGCGAACCCCAAGGATCCAGTGTTGCATGACGATTTCGGAAAGGCTTTGTTAAAACAGCGCAAATTCCCGGAGGCGGAGCAGGAATTCACACTGGCAGTGCAATTGAAGCCGGATTTCGGCGCTGCGTGGGGCGACTTGGCGGTTGCCGCCGACGAAAATAAGAACTACGAACTTGCGATTAAGGCTGTCGATGAGCGGGCGAAATTTCTACCGGAGATTCCGATTTCCTATTTCCTTCGTGCTACGGCCTATGATCACTTGCGTGACAAAAAACGTGCAATGCAGAATTACCATGATTTTCTGAATGCTGCCAACGGAAAATTTCCAGATCAAGAATGGCAAGCTCGCCAGCGCCTCAAGGCTATCGAGCAGATGAGGTAGATTTTAATAAATGCGCCTCCCTCTCGTAGCTGTCGCGCTCGTCGCAGCGATGTCTGTCGCGGCATTCAGCGCGAACGACGATGAACTCTCGCGGCTGATCGATCGCGCTCAATCCGCTTCGGTGGAGCAGCAAGCCCGTCTTTATGCGGAAATTGCAGAGCGTCAAGTCAAACTTGCCGACAAAATGTATACCGCAGACAAGGTGGCTGAAGGTACCACTCTGGTCAGTGATGCCGTCTCTAATGCTGACAAAGCCAGCGATGCCGCGATTCGCTCAGGTAAGCATCTTAAAGATACAGAAATTGCTATGAGAAAAATGGCGGCCAAACTTCGCGACATTACGCGTCAACTCAGTGTCGAGGATCAGGCATCAGTCGTAGCCGCTGCCAACCATTTGGAAACACTCCGGACCAGCTTACTGAGTCACATGTTCAAAGGAAAAGAATGAGCCGCCTGTCCTCAAAAATTCTGTCGATGGTGCTGGTAACGCTGCTGCTGCCGTCTGTTTACGGTCAAAGGCGGCGCGAACCTTTGACTGAGGCGGAGATCGATCAGTTGCGCGATCAGGCGCAGGAGCCGGAGCTGCGTCTGAAGCTATATATCAAATTCGCGCGGGAGCGCCTGGATGCTCTGGATAAAATGCGATCGGATCCCAAGACCACAGATCGGGGAACTCAGACCCGCGACGGACTGCAGAATTTTCTCGACGTTTATGACGAACTCAACGACAACATCGATACATACGAAGACCGGAAATCTGATTTTCGCAAAGCGCTGAATTCCGTGATCGAGGCGGATATCGAATTTCAAGCCAAACTCAGACCGCTGCAATCATCCTCGAACACGAATCCAGCCGAGGTCAAAGTCTACGAGTTCCTGCTGGAAACCGCCTTGGATACGGTCGATTCCGGCATCAAGGATCATCGTGAAGTACTCGCGGAACAGGAACAAGAGGCGAAGCACAAGAAGAAGCCCAGTAGTAAATCCACCTATCCAGAGTGATTACAACCTCGTGCTAATCTGAAGCCACTGTGAGGAACGGCCTGCTTCAAATCTTTGAGGAGAGTTATCGCGAGCTGCGTCCGCGCGCACCGGTCCCGGAGATCACAGTAGAGTTCTTTCCCTTTGCGAATATAAATAGCACCATCCGGCTGAGAGAGGGCAAGCTGCGGGTTCGGCTCTCCGATTTGCTGGAAGCCGCGCCGGAGAGTGTTGTGCGAGCGATTGCTCACATTCTTTTGGCAAAGATGTATCGCAGAGTCATTGAACGGGCACACTCGACACTGTACCGAAGATATGTCTCAAGCAGAAATGTCGTCGACAAAGCCCATCTGATGCGGCAAATACGCGGTCGCAAGCGGATCGATACCGCGCAAGGCTGCGCCTACGACCTGGAAGTTATCTTTGAAGATTTGAACTCGCGATTCTTCCACGGACTTATGGCTCGTCCGCAATTGACATGGAGTCGTAACCGCGCCCGAAACCGACTTGGGCATTACGATCCGGCGCACAATACCATCGTGGTCAGCCGCATCTTTGACCATCCTCGAGTGCCCCGTTCCGCAGTGGAGTACATCGTCTACCACGAAATGCTTCATTTGAAGCATCCTGTGAAGCTCCGCGGCAGCCGCCGGTGCGTTCACTCGGCAGAGTTTCATGCCGAGGAAAAGCTATTCCCGGGGCTGGAGAACGCAAAACTCTTTCTCAAACAGTTGTAGCCCATCCCTTAGTAGCCAACCCGGACACGCCAGCGCCGTATTAAGTAACTCCTCGCATCTACAGTGAACACTGTATTGAGCCCGTGATTAGGCATTAATACACTTTGGGTGGCCTACCAATCCCCCTCAGGCCTGTACGTACCATAATGTCTTCGGACAATTTGCCTGTAAGAACGCGGTCAGCGATGAATTCGCCAACTCGGATGACGGTCCTATGCGTTGAAGACGAAGACCAGCAGTTAAAGCTGCGGAAACTCCTCTTTGAATCTGAAGGGTTTAACGTCCTTACGGCTCAGACCGGCCGTCAGGCCTTGGAATTGTTCCAAGCCCATGCCGTCGATGCAGTAGTGCTCGATTATTGGATGGCAGGGATGAACGGGATGGCGGTCGCGATCGAACTGAAGCGACTTCGTCCAACGATACCGATCATCGTGCTGTCGGGATGGACGTTGCTGCCGGGTGAAACTATTGGTTTGGTGGACGCCTGGTTTCAAAAAGCGCAGATTCACCCGGCTGAGCTGGTCAAGACGGTGAGCAGACTAGTAAAGCAGGAAAACTAGAAGGTCGCTGAACAAATCGGCCTGATTCCACCTTCTATTCACTCTGGATTCTGTGCGAAGCCGGCCGCTCGAGTTAATCAGACATTTTCTCGCTAGGGCGCTGTCAGGCCGCCGCTATCTCGACGGTTCTTTTTAGCTGGCCACAAGCGGCATAGATGTCGCGTCCCCTCGGACGGCGGATGAATGCCGGGACTCCAGCAGTAGTCAATACTTCCTGAAACCGCAGTACCCGGTTGTGCGCGGGCGTTTCAAATTCGATTCCCGGACCCGGATTCAGCGCGATCAAGTTTACTTTCGCACGCACTCCGCGAATGAGTTCAACTAGTTCTCGCGCGTTTTCCGGGCCATCATTGACGTTGTTCAGGAGCACGTACTCAAATGTTAGCTTTTCGCGAGTTCGCAGGGGAAAATCTTTAGCCGCCGCAATCAGCTTCTCCAGATTCCATTTCCGATTGATCGGCATCAGTTTGGTTCGCAGATCGTCATTCGAAGCATTGAGCGAGATAGCTAATTTAGGGCGGACCGGCTCTGCCCCAAGATCGTAAATCCGCGGCACGATTCCGGCCGTCGACACAGTCATCCTCGATTCCGGAATGCCCACGCCTTGCGTGAGCAAATGGACCGCTTTTATGAAGTTGTCGTAATTCAAGAACGGCTCGCCCATGCCCATAAAGACAAGATTCACGCGATCAGTTGGGGGTGACACGCGCTGGTCATTCAGGATTACGCAGACCTGACCTACGATTTCTCCAGCAGTCAAGTTGCGCTTGATTCCAAGGAGGGCGGTCAGGCAGAACTGGCATGCCACAGCGCATCCCACCTGGCTGGAAACGCAGATGGTCGCGCGGTCCCCCTTGGATCCACTCAGGCCGCCTGGTCGTTCGCTTCCGGCCTCAGTACCATCGCCGGATTCGCCGCCGTCTCCCTCGGGCATCCAAACCGCTTCGACAGTCTGGCGGTCGCCACACTCAATCAGATAGCGAACTGTTCCATCGCTGGAAACGAACTTCTGTTTGGTCGTCGGTGTGCCCACGAGAAGGCCCGCTTGGGCGAGACTGTTTCTGAAGCTCAAGGGCAAAGTCGAGATCGATTCAGTGGAATTTAGGCGCTGCTGATAGATTGCGTCGAAGAGCTGGGTAGCCCGGTAGGCGGGCTGGCCGTGCTCCTGAACGACCTCTGTAAGTTCGTGCAGGCTAAGGCCCAAAAGCGTAGTCTGGTTGACTTCCATCATGCATCTAATACGTGTGGGCCTGAAATTTCTCGCCCATAGGTTGAGCGTGAAGTAATGTCACAATTATATAGGTTTAAATATAACAAAATAAAGCATTAAGCTAGTCATTAGCGCGCATCCGCGCAGTGTGTAACAATAGAACATGTTTCGGGCTTCGGCGGTTTCTGCCGACAACCCTCTGGTGAAAAATTCATGGTTGAAGAGGTTCGCAATATAAACCGCGAAGTCCTGCCTAACGGACTATCCATCATAACCGAGGAGATGGAACATATTCGGTCGGTTTCGATCGGAATTTGGATCAAGACCGGATCGCGGGACGAAGACTTGCAGTGGAATGGCATATCCCACTTCGTGGAACACATGGTCTTCAAGGGAACCAAGCACCGAACGGCGGAAGACATTGCCCGCCAGGTGGACTCCATCGGCGGCAACATGGACGCTTTCACCGCCAAGGAATGTATCAGCTTCAACATGAAAGTGCTCGACGACCATTTGCCCATCGCAATGGAAGTTTTGAGCGATCTGGTGCTCAACCCAATATTCGATGCTACCGACATTGGACGCGAACGCGGCGTCATTCTCGAAGAAATCAAGATGGATGAAGATAGCCCCGATTATCTTGTCCACGAGATTTTCACCCAGAATTTCTGGAAAGACCATCCTCTGGGAAAGCCTATTTTAGGTACAAAGGATACGGTCAGAAAATTCGAGCGCGATCCAGTGATGGATTTTTACGGTCAGCGCTTCGCTCCCGGCAATCTCATTATTTGTGCAGCTGGCCACTTGAAGCATCAACATTTCGTGGATTTGGTCGTCAAACATTTCGACCAGATGAAGCCGCTGAAGAACGGCTTTCACAGCCCTCAGCCTAAGATCGTTCCGCGGATCATCATGCGCAACAAAAAGGCATTGGAGCAGGTGCAGATTTGTGTTGGCGTGCCATCGCATCCGATTACGCATGAACGGCGCCACGCGTCGTACATCCTGAATACGCTTTTGGGCGGCGGGATGAGTTCCCGTCTGTTTCAAAACATCCGCGAACGGCAGGGTCTCGCGTACGCAATTTATAGCGATCTGACGCCGTATCGCGATACCGGATGCTTATCAGTTTATGCTGGCACGTCGCGTGAGTCCGCTGCCAAGGTTGTTCAGTCGATTGTTTCCGAATTCCGCAAGCTCAAAGTGGAAGAAGTGCCTGCTGAGGAACTTCGCCGCGCGAAGGACCAACTGAAGGGCAGTCTAATGCTTTCGCTCGAATCGTCGACAGCCCGTATGTCGAATCTGGCGCGTCAAGAGATGTATTTCGATCACTTCTATGGCTTGGATGAGCTGATTGAGAAAATCGAAAGCGTTACCGCCGAAGAGCTGAAACAATTGGCGAACCAATTCTTCCAGACGGATTCGATTGCGGTGACGGTTCTTGGGAACCTTAATGGCTTAAAGCTCACCCGCGAACAGTTGGCCTGCTAGGCCGGCGGTCAAAGAGCCTTCTGAATGCATCTTCTTTTGCACTAATACCCTCGCAACTTCTACTAGCGTTCGTCTGATTTTCCGGGCATACTAGGCACAGGCCCGATCCCCCGTGGCCGGGGAGCTCCAACATGCCGGTGCTGGAACACAAGATCGAAGCCGAAGGTCAAGTAGAAACTTCCACCCCTGAAGATTTTCAACCAAAGCAACGGCGAAGGATGCTGATTGCGCTCGCCCTGCTATTTGCTTCGTTGATAGTCGTGGCCGCGAGAAATTGGGATTTCTGGTCGCAATATCTGTTCACTCCAGAGCCGGTCGCACAGTCGAGCGCGTCGGACGATTCTGACGACGGATCGGCTGAAATCACCATGGCGCCGCCCGCCGCGGAGTCATCCCGGGCACCGGTTACACCTTCGAAATCAAAAGCGAAGCAGCATAAGAATGTTCCCGCTGTAACGGCGGCTGAGGGCGCTGGCAGCCCAGCTGTGACCACAAGTCGCGCCGTGTTGCCCCCGCTGCAGGTTGAGGTGGTTGCAGGCGATCACCATCAAACCGTGCGCCCAGGTAACAATTCGATAAATGTTGAATTGATGCCTCGAAGTCAGCAATTGTCTCAGCCGGCCCCCGTCGCGAGCCAAAATGCGAGTCAGGCCACTATAGTCGCATCGGACAGAGTGCGAATCTCGCCTAGCGCTGCTGAAGTTATTTCGCGTCCCGTCAGACCGAATTACCCGCTGTTAGCACGGCAGATGAAGGTGGAAGGCGCGGTTGTGCTGCAAGCATTAATTGGCAAAGAAGGAACTATTCAAGACCTGCAAGTCATAAGCGGACCCGCCATCCTTTCCGCGGCTGCGCGCCAAGCCGTCACGCAGTGGCACTTTAAACCCTACCTCCAGGACGGGCAGCCCGTCGAAACCGAAGCGCGAATTACAGTAAATTTCACCATTTCGACGAACTAGCCTGGGTAGCGACAGCCGTCCTCGGCTATCCATTTTTGCGAAGCCAGGAAGATTCACCCCGAGGTTCAGATCATTCCCCGAAGACCAGTGAGGTTCGCTCACCCGGAGAGCCGAGACGGCGTCCCTACGTGGTTTAAGCTAGGAGCCAGTAGCTAGAGGCCTCTCCGTGCGCCTTTTCGTTGCACTCGATATCACCATCGACATTCGTTCTCGAATCCAACGCTTCATCGAGGGCGTATCCGGATTTGCGCCGGACGCGCGATGGTAAGCCCCGAATCATTGCATCTCACGCTAAAATTCATCGGCGAAAAGCCAGAGCAGTCGGTGGAAGAAATCAAGGCGGCGTTGTTATCGATGAGTTCTCAGCCTCTCGAAATTGCATTTCGAGGGTGCGGCTTCTTCCCCGGACCGAAGCGCGCTCGCATTTTTTGGATTGGAGTGGAGTCAGGCCCACAGCTCCCCGCGCTAGCTGCTGCCGTCGATGACGCATTGGCTCCGCTCAGGATTCCCAAAGAGATTCACGCATTTTTCCCGCACATAACCCTCGCACGCGCAGGGACCCCCGCTAAGAGCAAACAAGCTGGCAGCCCGACCGGACGATTTGATCGTCTACAGGAAAAATTGTCGGGGTTATCGGTACCCGAGTTTGGTAGTATGACGGCCCGCGAGTTCTTTCTGTATGAGAGTAGACCCTCACCATCTGGAGGGCCGCAGTACATCAAACTCTCGGGCTTTGAGTTGGCGTGATATGTCTTTGCTATTTGAGTTTTATTAACGACTTGTGCAAGCAATCCTGATCACTGCCGCGGTCGGATATTTTCTCGGATCAATCCCATTTGGATTCATTTTGGTGCGCACGTTTCGCGGCGAGGACGTGCGTAGAACAGGCAGCGGCAACATTGGCGCGACGAATGTGGCGCGTTCGTCGTTCATGCTGGGTATTTTTACCCTATTGCTGGACGCGCTCAAAGGCTTTGCGGCTGTTTTCCTGACTCGGGAACTATTCCCGGGAAAGCCGATTCTGGGGGTTGTGGCCGCGCTCTTCGCCATCATCGGACATATGTTTCCAGTATGGCTGCGCTTTCGAGGCGGGAAGGGCGTTGCTACCGCATTGGGTTCGTTTGCTCTGTTGGCGCCGAAATCTGTCTTGGTGGCAATAGCAATATTTGCGACGATAGTATTTATTTCACGTTACGTCTCGCTTGCATCCATGGTCGTTGTGATTCTCTTCCCGGCATTGGTATGGTGGTTGGATTGGAACCGAAACGATCCACGGGTAATTGCTCTCCTGGCAATCGCCGCCCTGCTCATTCTTATCAAGCATCAGGGAAACATCCACCGCTTGAGGTCAGGAACTGAATCCCGTTTCAGGTTTAAGCGCGGATGAGCAAAATCGCGATTATCGGCGCCGGAGCCTGGGGGACTGGATTGTCGATCATCCTGGGACGTCAGGGCTCGCACCAGATTCAACTATGGGCGCGTGAGGAAGAAGTACGCGATTCCATTGCAACCAGCAGGACCAATAAGCTATTCCTGCCGCAACAAGTCATTCCGCCGAGCGTTACAGCCACAACGAGCCTGGAGCACGCATTGCTGGAAGCCGACATTGTAGTTAGCGTAATGCCGTCACAGCATTGCCGTTCCTTGTTTCAGGAAATGCGCCCTCATCTGAATCCCGGAATGTTGTTCGTGAGCGCCACGAAGGGTTTGGAGAAAGGAACATTGCTCCGAATGACGGAAGTCATTGCGGCAGTGATCAGCTCCGAGAATGGGTTCGTCCCCCGTGTCGGAGCCCTCAGCGGTCCTTCTTTTGCTCTGGAAGCGGCGCGCGGAGACCCAACTGCTCTCACGATCGCATCCGTCGACAGCGATCTAGGGCGAACGGTGCAGACTGAATTCAGCGATACCCGTTTCCGCTTGTATACAAATGACGACGTTACCGGAGTTGAGCTTGGTGGCGCCCTGAAAAACATTGTCGCGATGGCTGCTGGCGTTTGCAGCGGTCTTGGCTTTGGTCACAATTCCATCGCCGCGCTGATCACCAGAGGGTTGGCCGAGATCACGCGTCTGGTCGTCGCATGTGGAGGACGAGCAGAAACCATGGCTGGGCTTGCCGGCCTCGGTGATCTGGTACTCACGTGTACGGGCGAGTTATCAAGAAACCGTAGCGTTGGAATGGAACTCGGCCGCGGCCGCAAGCTGCCCGACATCATCGCTTCAATGCACGGCATGGTCGCCGAGGGAATTTCAACCACCCAGGCTGCGGTCGGACTTGCCAAGGCTCACCGGGTTGAGATACCCATTGCGGAGCAGATGCACGCAGTCCTGGACGCTGGAAAGTCCCCGACTGCTGCTATCAATGACCTAATGAGTCGCACGGTAAAAAGCGAAAATTAGGAAGCGACTCCCAGAACGACCATCCTGTCAGCAATAACGGCCCGTTTGGAGTACTTTCGTAATCGCTTCCTTCCCTGATCTTCATTTGGCCTCCTAGGTTTCAAAGTAAGATTTGAAAGATTCTCCGACATGCCGCTTTTTGGTTGCGGCGCATTTGGACAGCCTTGCGCTTAAACTATCTTCCAACCCGAATTCCTATCCTGTACGTCATCCTGGGCGTTCTCACGCTTATAAGCGTCGTCCCTGTGTATCTCTATTCGGTTCTGATGGAAAGTCTTAACCGCGATCGCTTGATCACCAATGAAAGACTTCTGCAAAACACCGTGACCCGTTCCCTGGCTGACGATATCTCGCAACGCCAGGAATCGCTGCGAATGATGCTGGCCAATTTGTCCTCATCCCTCCAAGTGGCAAGCGGCGGAGATGTTACATCCCAGCATGTGGAAGCTCCCGAGTTGCGGGCGCTGCTGGAAAATTTCGTGTCTTCTTCCGATGACCTTGCGTACGCCACACTTTTGAACTCGGATGCAAAGGGAATCTCGGCTGGACGTATTGCTCCTGACGCTTTTCTACAGCGCGAACTTGAACGTGCCTTCGTTGCGTCCCGGGAGGGGCGAGCCTATAACGGACAGGCCCTGGTGGTCGGAACCGGCAAGTCTGCCCGCACAATCATGCTCGTCAGCACGCCTGTGGTGTACGGGGGACGCTTTTTAGGAATGATCGCGACTGTCGTGGATCTCCAATTTCTGATCCGGCGATTGCAGGAGGTAAGCCGAGGCGGACTGACTCCTTACGTCGTGGATAGCCAGGGGCGGCTGGTCGCTGGAGCAAATTCCGAGTACGCCACCGGCCAGGACATGAGCAACCTGGAAATCGTCCACAATTTTGTTGATCAGGGCGGCAAAGCACAAATGGTCGCTGCTACCAGAGAGTTTTCCACCGGGGGTAAGAACAGCGTCAACATGCTCGGTACGTACAGTCCAGTTACTAATCTCGATTGGGCTGTGATCGTGCAAAAGCCACGGATCGACGCCTACCGGGGCGTCTATGAGATGCAACGTACCGGGCGTTTGCTGGCCTTGATGGCGGTTGCATTAAGCATCGGAGTGAGCACCATTGCCGCTCGGCGCATCACTAATCCGCTCGAGATCCTCACCGAATCCAGCCGGGCAATTGCACGCGGAGACTTCAGCAAGCGCGTGCAACTCAAGAGCCGCACGGAAATCGGAGAATTGGCCTCGACATTCAATATCATGTCGGAGGAGCTCGAACAGTTTGTGCTCGACCTCAAACGCGCTGCCAACGAGAACCTCGAGCTGTTCATGGGATCGATCCAGATGCTCGCGGGGGCGGTCGACGAAAAGGATCCGTATACTCGCGGTCACTCCGACCGTGTGACTCGCTATTCCGTGCTCATTGCGAAGGAAATGCAACAACCCGACGACTTCATCGAGACCGTCCGTGTTGCGGCTCAGCTCCATGATGTCGGCAAAATCGGCATCGAGGATCGGATTCTCAAAAAACCCGGGGCGCTTACTCCAGAAGAATTCGATATCATGAAGACCCACACGACCAAGGGCGCTAATATTCTGCGGCCGGTCGCCCAGCTCAAGGACATGATTCCAGGCATCGAACTGCATCATGAATCGCTCGATGGCCGAGGCTATCCTCGCGCGCTCAAGGGCGATGAGATCCCGCTGCTGCCGCGCATCATAGCCGTGGCGGATACTTTCGACGCACTGACGACAAATCGCCCGTACCAGCAGGCCCACGAGCCTCATGACGCGCTACGCATCATTCATTCGCTGTCCGGCAAGCGCCTCGATCCGGCGGCTGTTATCGCGCTGGACGCCATCTACCATCGCGGAGACATTCGCGTCCAGCGGGCCACCGGCTCGAATGTGGCCTCCCAATCCGCTGCTGCTGCAGCCGCCGCAAGTGCCACCGTTCCCGTCGACAACATGGCATTGGTTCAGACCACGCGTTCATAAGCTTCCCATCTCTTAATCCTCTTCTTCGGTATAGCACCCAACGTGGCCGCTATAATTGCGACATAACTCCATCTTATGATCCAAACTCTTTTTGGAAGCACTGAACCAAAGCCAGGCTTATTCGACCGCATGAAAGAAGCGGTGACTCGGACTCGCGAGAATCTGAGCGAGCGCATCGAGGAAGCGGTTTCGTTCAACAAGGAAATTGATCGTGGCACGCTAGATGATCTGGAAGGCATTTTGCTCGGCGCAGACCTGGGGAATGCGACTACTCAGCAGGTTCTTGGCAAGTTGCGTGAAAAAGCAGACAGGAAACAGATCAAGAATGTAGACGAACTTAAGCGCCTGATGAAGGAAGAACTTCTCGCAATCATTAATGCTGCAAATATTCCTCCAGTAGAGAAAGAGGAAGGCACGCCCGAAGTTATATTGGTGGTCGGCGTCAATGGCACGGGCAAGACCACAACTATCGGAAAGTTGGCGCAGGCTCTGCGATCTGACGGAAAGACTGTGTTGTTGTGCGCGGCGGACACTTTTCGCGCGGCCGCGATCGAGCAACTCGAGGTCTGGGGAGACCGCACCGGCGTTGAAGTTATCAGCACCAAACCGGGCGGTGACCCTTCGGCTGTGCTTTTTGATGCCTTGCAAGCGGCATCCGCGCGCCACACTGATTACGTGATCGTCGACACTGCCGGGCGTCTCCATACCAAAACGAATCTAATGACTGAGCTGGAAAAGATGCGCCGGACGGCACAGCGCATCATTCCAGGCGCGCCACATGAAACGCTTCTGGTGCTGGACGCTACCACCGGCCAAAATGGCTTGCAGCAGGCGCGATTGTTTACGGAATCCGCGGCGGCAACTGGAATTGTACTGACTAAACTCGACGGCACTGCAAAGGGCGGAGTCGTGGTTGCAATCTGTCGCGAGCTTGGCCTTCCGGTTCGATACGTCGGCGTGGGAGAAAAGGCTGGCGATCTGTTGCGCTTCAACTCCAAAGATTTTGTGGATTCACTATTTGAGTAGAGGCTTTTCACCGCCGAGTCGCTGAGAAAAGCTAATGTCTATTTTTTTGGAAATCCTAAGCGCAGTTCTAGCCATTTTGCTTGTGTGGTGGCTTGTCCGCAGGATGTTACAGCCCGGCACGCCAGCCGAACCAGTCGATGATCCTTTCGCGTCGGTACCAGCTCCACGCAGGCGCGGGCCAAAAGGCAAGGCTTGGAGCTGTGGCTCTCGAGGAACCGGATAATGATGACGGCGATGTAGGTGCGTTCCCGCCGAGAAGGCTGTAGTGCAAAGGTACCGAGGCTGGCGACATGGCTAACGTGACTGGCTCCTTCGATGACGAGCACTTTCTTCGCCGGGCCCTGGAGCTGGCGCGGCAAGGAATTGGTCTAACTTCGCCCAATCCCAATGTTGGCGCGGTTATCGTAAACCGCGATGGCGTGATCGTTGGAGAGGGTTTCCATACCTACGACGGACTTCGCCATGCGGAAGTCATCGCCATTGACCAGGCCGGCGATAAAACACGCGGCGGGACATTGTACGTCAACCTCGAACCATGCTCCCACCAGGGTAGAACTGGTCCATGCGCGGACGCGATTGTCGCTGCGGGAATTAGCCGCGTAGTGGCATCGATGCAGGATCCGAATCCACTAGTCAGTGGGAAGGGATTCGACTTCCTTCGCCAGGGCGGAGTTGAGGTTTCAGTCGGCATCCTGAAAGACGAGGCCAAATCCCTGAATGAATCCTTTGCAAAATATATTCGTCATCACATTCCGCTAGTCACGCTTAAAGCAGCCATGACTCTTGACGGCAAGATCGCGCCTCCTCCGCAGCGCAATCACAAGCACGGCGCAACAGCAAATTGGATTACCAGCGAGCCTGCTCGCGCTCACGTCCAGCAACTGCGCCATCAGGCCGATGCAATATTGGTTGGCGTGGGAACCATTCTTGCGGACGATCCCTTGCTTACGGATCGCACCGGAAAACCTCGGCGGCGTCCGCTGTTGCGTGTGATCCTTGACTCGCGGCTTCGGCTTCCGTTGGAAGCACGGGTAGTCCAAACCGCCCAAGATGACGTCATTGTTCTGTGTTCACTTGCGGAAGAAAAAAAGAAGAAGAAGCTGCAGAAGCTCGGAGTCCGAGTAGAACAAATACCGGTTGGCTCAACTGATGGAAGACCCGACATGACTGGAATTATCGCCTACCTGGGTGAACTAGAAATTGCCAGCGTTCTGTTCGAGGGAGGCGCGCACGTAAACTGGGCGGCACTCGCTTCCGGTGTCGTTGATAAAGTCTTTCTGTATTACGCACCGAAGATACTGGGAGGGACTGATTCGGTACCATTTGCGGACGGTGCGGGATTCCGCAGCCTACGCGATGCTCCCTGCATCAAGTCTTTGTCGATGCATCATTTTGGAGAAGACTTCGCGGTCGAGGGTTATCTGCGAGATCCGTACGTAGAATGATTCGCTGGTGAGTTGACGGAGGAGCCATTGTTCACCGGAATAATTGAGGAGGTCGGAACCGTTGTTGGCGTGATGAAACAGAAAAACAATCGCCGGCTCACTGTGTCATCTGCGGGTCTGGCCAAAGAACTTAACCCCGGCGACAGCATCGCGGTGAGCGGAGTTTGTCTGACTGCGATCGACCTCACACCAACATCTTTCAGCGCGGATCTCGCTCAGGAGACATGGGCTCGCACATCTTTCTCTCGTATCAAGAAAGGTTCGTCGGTGAATCTTGAGCTTCCGACGCGCGCCAACGGGCGACTAGGTGGCCACATTGTCCAGGGACACGTGGATGGAGTCGGAGTCTTTCTATCGTTGTCGCAAATAGCAAACGCGGATGATTACTGGCTGGAAATTGAAATCCCTGAAGAATTGTCTCGCTATGTGGTTTCCAAAGGGTCGATTTCTATCGAAGGAATCAGCCTCGCGGTGGCGAAAATAGATGGGAGAACGGTTTCTCTGGCAATCATTCCGCATACTTCCCAGATGACGAACCTGAAGTCCCTGAAACCTGGAGACCCCATTAACCTTGAGGTAGACATAATCGCAAAATATGTAGAAAAAATGATGCGCGGCGCATCCAAAGAAGTAATCACCCTCGAACGTCTTGTAAGCGAAGGGTTTTGATTTGTGTACAAGTATGTATCGGAAGGTCCTAGAAGTCCGCAAAGTTTTCAGCCTTACCCTCGGATTCCTTTCCCTATTTCTCACATTAGCTGCGGCCGCAGACGATGCCTCAACCTTGCTGGACCAGGGACGAGTCGATGAAGCCATCACAACCTTGCGCGCGAAAATCAGCGCTTCCCCTAGTGATGCTGAAGCGCGAAACCTTCTTTGCCGCGCGTATTTCACCTTGGGCCAGTGGGATCGTGGAATCGAGGCATGCCAAAAGGCAATCTCTCTTGATCCTGGCAACAGCCGCTACCATATGTGGCTTGGCCGGATTTACGGAGAGAAGGCTGACAAAGCTAATTTCTTAACCGCTGCAGGATTGGCGGGAAAGGTCAGGGCTGAGTTCGAGCAAGCTGTACAACTGAACCCAAAGAGCGTGGATGCCCGAACCGACCTGGCCGAGTTTTATTTGGAGGCGCCCGGCATCGTGGGCGGCGGACGCGACAAAGCGCAAGCTCAGGCGCAGACGCTTGCCGGCCTCGATCCAGCCAAGGCCCATTGGGTGAATGGCCGCCTGGCGGAAAAGAGAAAAGACTTCAAGGCAGCTGAGGATGAGTACAAAGCTGCTATCGACGCCACCCATGGAAACGCAAACTCCTGGCTGAATCTGGCGATCTTTTACCGGCATATGAGCCGCCTTGATGACATGGAGGATGCCATTCAGCATGCTGCCGCCGCGGAGATAGATCGAACTGGCGCGTTGATGGACGCAGCCGAGCTTCTGATTCGCACCAAGCGCAATAGTCTGGAGTCCGCGCGGCTTTTGCGCCAGTATCTTTCTTCGGAGTCCACCGTCGAGCAAGCGCCAGTTTTCAAAGCTCACTACTTGTTGGGAACGGTTTTGGAACAACAGGGAAACAAGCAAGGTGCGGCTGAGGAATATCGAGCGGCGTTGTCTTTGGCTAGCGAATTCTCGCCTGCGCATGAAGCGCTGAATCGCATAAATCGGTAAACGTGGGCTGCGAAAGATTTCCTTTGTGTACGTTAGTGTCCTTCGTGGTTAGCCGGTTTGTCTCCGCCAAACCACTAAGGTCACAGAGAAACTAGAACCTCATAACCTGGAAGGTGATTCTGATGAATGCTCTGTTGCGTTCCCTGTCTTTGCTTTTTATTTCCTCGCTTCTTTTCTCCTCACTTACTGCGCTCGCTGAGTCCCTGTCCTTGAAGCAAGCCGTGGAGCTTGCGGTTAGCCACAGTGCGGTAGTCGGAACCAGTAAAGAGGACGAGCAACGCGCCTTTGCGACCTATCGCGAAGCTAAGGATTCGTGGGTGCCTCAGCTGGTTGTAGGTTCCGGCTTAGGGGCAACTTGGGGCTTTCCATTGAGCCTTGAGGGTGCTGCCCCATCGATTCTGAACGTCAATGCGCAATCATCGGTGCTTAACCCTGCACTGCGCGAATTCACGCGGGCGGCCAAGACGGAATGGCAGGCGACGACAATCCAATCAAAAGATCAACGCCTTCAACTCATTCAGGACACCGTCTTGACCTACGCAGAACTCGCGAAATGGGAAAGTCTCATCGATCATTTGCGACAGGAACAATCCGACGCGTTAAGAATCGAGAACCTCGTAGATCAACGAATTCGCGAGGGCGTCGATAATCCGCTGGAGAGGAAGCAAGCGCGATTGACCACAGCACAAGCTCACCTTCGCGTAACGGAGGCGCAGGGTGCAATCGATATGCTGCACGAGCGGCTTTCGCAGCTGACCGGGCTGCCAGCCTCTTCAATCGTGACCGCGCCAGATTCGATCCCGGCGCTGCCAGAGATTAAAGAAGACAACGATGTCCCAGCAAAGGCGGCGCAGATTAGTCCACTCGTGCAAACCGTCGAGACTCATGCTGTCGCCGCTGGCTTCAGGGCGCGAGGGGAACATCGAGCGATGTGGCCGACGATAGACTTCGCGGCTCAGTATGCGTTGCTTTCAACTTTCAATAACTACGAAAACTATTTCAGGACTGGAAGCTTTCAACGAAACAATGCGACCATTGGAGTGGTTATCCGGTTTCCTTTTTTTAGCCTGGCTCAACATGCCCGCGCGGCAGGTGCTGACGCGGATCTGGTGCACGCCAAAAAGCAGGTGCAGATTGCGAAGAATCAGGTCTCTGCCGAGACTCTGAGATTGCAGCGTACCGTGGAGCAATTGCAAGCTGCCCAAGAAGTAGCGGATATCTCCTATCAGATTGCGCAATCAAATCTGGACGCGGTGAAAATAAAAATGGATGCCGGAACCGCAACGCTTCATGAGGCAATAGACGCCCGAACCCAAACAGCCGAACGTTACGACGCGCTACAGGATGCCGACTTTCAATTGGAACGCGCACGGATTAGTTTGTTACGCGCGACCGGGGAGTTGGAGCCTTGGGTGGAAGCGGCGAAGTAGGCCATTCAGTGGACGCCGAACAGGTGTCGATATCGCCCCTTAAGGCGTCAAAACCACCATCTGGCGCAAACGGGTTTGACCCTGCAAACCGCCCGACTAGACTGAAAGTGCAGATCTTAGTCGCTCGACAACGTTCTACGAAACCGAACCGAGTGTACCCATTGAGACACCCTGGGACGGTCCAAAATGCGGTCATCAATGATAAGATAAGTTATTCAAACCTATGCCTTTAAAAACCTTGTTCCTGAATCCGCCTTCTTTTGAGAACTTTGATGGGGGTGCCGGATCTCGTTGGCCCGCAACCCGTGAAATCGAATCCTACTGGTACCCGGTTTGGCTGGCTTATCCGGCCGGAATGCTGGAGGGGGCGAGACTGTTGGATGCCCCGCCGCATTACGTCTCCGCCGAAGAGACCATCAAAATAGCCGGCGAGTACGAGTTCCTGGTGCTCTATACCAGCACTCCAGGGTTTCCTGGGGACATCCGGCTGGTTCAGAAGATCAAGGACGCGAATCCCAAGATCAAGATCGCTTTCGTTGGCCCGCATGTCACAGTTCTCCCTGAGCGTTCGTTGCGAGATGGCGCGGCTATCGATTTTATTTGTCGCAAGGAATTTGATTACTCGGTTGTAGAGTTCGCGCAAGGCAAGCCCCTGGAAGAGATTATGGGGATCTCTTATCTGAAGAATGGGGCGGTGGTTCACAATCCTGATCGTCCGCAGCTTCAGGACCTTGATTCCCTTCCTCACGTGACCGACGTTTACAACCGCGATCTCGATGTCCGGCGCTACAACGTGCCGTTCCTGCTCAATCCCTACGTTTCGCTTTATACGACTCGAGGATGTCCTGCTCAATGCACCTTTTGCCTCTGGCCGCAGACGACCAGCGGTCACGCATGGCGTAAGCGCTCAACGGATGATGTCGCGCAGGAGATGGCGAAAGCAAAGGAATACTGGCCCTACGTCAAAGAATTCTTTTTCGATGACGACACTTTCAATATTCAAAAAGCGCGAACCGTCGAGCTGTGCGCGAAGTTAAAGCCACTCAAGCTTACTTGGTCCTGCACTTCGCGGGTAACCACGGATTTCGAGACTCTCAAAGCGATGAAGGAAGCGGGATGCCGCTTGCTCATCGTGGGCTATGAATCCGGCGACCCGCAAATCCTGAAAAATATCAAGAAGGGCGCAACCGTTGAACGGGCGCGTCAGTTTACCAAGGATTGCCACAAACTCGGGTTAGTGATCCACGGCGACTTTATCCTGGGCCTGCCTGGCGAAACGCGCGAGACCATCAACAACACAATCGCCTTTGCGAAAGAGTTGGACGTGGAGACGATACAGGTTTCCGTGGCGCACGCATATCCTGGAACGGAGCTTTACGATTACGCGATCAAGAACGGCTTCATGGTAGCGGATACGAAGATGGTGGACGAAGGCGGCCATCAACTGGCGCATATTCAATATCCAGGATTGCCAGCCGACGAAATCCTCGATTCTGTACATCGGTTCTACGACGAATATTACTTCCGTCCAAAAGCAGCTTTCCGCATCCTGCGAAAAGCCGCATTCGACAGCAACGACCGCAAGCGCCTTTACAAAGAAGCAAAGACATTCCTGAAAGTTCGCGCAATGCGCCACAAGTGGGTTAAAGATAAGCGCCACAACGACGCAGTCGCGGCGGCGGAACCGGTCAAGGTTTAGTTCAGGTTACAGAGTGACTTCAAGCAAGTATCTGGTGCTGGCCGGCGTGACGGTTTGTGCGGCGGCCGGCGATTCCCTCCTCTCCCGCGGCATGAGGGAAGTCGGAAATATTTCCTTTCAGAATCTTCCCAGCATTATTCTGGCAATCCTGAATCCTTGGGTTGCACTCGGAATTATATTTTTGCTGGGCTTCTTCGCCTCTTACATGACCGCTCTCTCCTGGGCGGATCTCACCTATGTTCTTCCAGCTACGTCCCTCGGATATGTGTTGCTTGCGTTGATCGCAAGATTTGTGCTCCACGAGCAGATTTCGGTTACCCGGTGGCTTGGAATAGTTTTGATTTCGGCTGGAGTGGGATTCGTTACTCGCGGACCGGAGTTGACTCACAATCCTAGTCGCGATATCTCCCCGCGTTCGGCACAGCCTCTTGCCGCGAGGCAGAAATGACGAAAGGGATTTGCACGTGGGGAGCTATTTCGGCGATCGTCGTCGCGTCATGCGCTGGAGACGTTTTGCTCTCCCACGCCATGAAACAAGTCGGGGATGTTGGAGAACTGTGGCGGCGAAAGGGCCTGCTCACGGTTATAGGAAGGGTTCTTAAGAATCCGTGGTTCATCGGTGGCGTGCTCTGCATGACCATTGCTTTCTATAGTCTGCTGTTTGCACTTTCGTGGGAAGACGTGAGTCTGGTAGGGCCTGCAGCTGCGGCTTTGACGTTTGTGGCAAACGCTGTCGCCGCGAAAATATTTCTGCATGAGAAAGTAGATCGCCGGAGATGGATTGCGGCGCTGTTAGTGGCGGGCGGGGTCTTGCTGCTGGCAGCTTAGGCTTAGGCTCAACTCCATGGAGGATCTTGGACCCGGCAATATGCTTGCGGCTGGCTGAGATATCGCCACCATGGCACCAAAGCTTCCTCGACAGTGAATAGCCTGCCTTCCGGCACTTCTTCTGATGCGACGATGAGAACGTGACGGCGATACTGCAACTTTCCGTCCGCATAAATACCCCTAAACCATTGCATATCTTGAGGTTGCCCGGAGCGGTTCGTTCGAGGGATTTTGCATGTGACAATACCCTGGAATTCGAGTCCGCCAGCCTCGCGCTGTCTTTCAATTGACTGCATCATCGCTTCCGTTGGACGATCGGTCGTCCGAATACAATTCGCCGGCAATGGCGGCGGTAACTCGCCGGAATTCAGAATGTCTCCCACCAAATTCGGCGCACAGGTCCACGATGGTTCGATAAGGATCACTGTGGCAATCACCAGAACGAACAAGCCCGCGACCAACCCCCGAGGGATTCGAAGTCGACGACGTTTTGCCAGAAGCGGGTGCGTTGCTCCGTAGACGTTGCTCAGTGTCTCCACCCGGTTCCCACCGCTGGCCTCAGCCCTGTCCAAGGTGTTTTCAAGTTGTCGCAAAATTTCGTTTTGATCATGGAGATCAAAATCTGAAGACGTCGCCAGCGCGATGCTAATGGTGGCACGATTGGTCGATGCTGCCCCTTCAATTGCAGATTCGGCGACCGCCTGTCTCAGCTTTTCCGCTAATGGCATAGCGCTCGAAACGCTTCCTCCCGTAGCTAGTATTAAAAACTGTCCCTCGCTATATCGCCCCACGTAATGGTAACGATGTACTGAAGTGACGAGACACTGCGCAATTTGTCCCAACGGAGGATTGTGGATGGATTCCCCAGGTTCACGGTTTGTGTTGTGGAATGCGTCGACCCTGGCCAATAAGACGGTCAGATTGCTGCCCGACGAGGTACTTCTCGCCAGCTCGCGCGTCAACAATTCCATGATCGACTCTCGATTCCACACAGGCATCGATGAATCGTGAGTAGTCTCGGTTCGCATACAAGGTCAAAAATCGATCTGGGGGCAAAAGATGACGAAAGTCTAGTCAAACGTATCTGTCTGTACAACCGCAAAATGTGCAACGAAGGAACCACGAAAGGCGACAATTAATCGAATAGCTTCATCAGGCCAGTCGCGCCAAGATTTGGAAGAAGAAAGTTGGATTCCGTGATCGCTGAGGTGCGAGCAACTACTTCAGCTGCGGCATAACCGCTCCTTACCGCGCCCTCCATCGTGGCTGGCCAGCCGGTCGCAGTCCAATCCCCAGCCAGAAAAAGCCGAGGCCAAATCGTCTCCGGCTTGGGACGATAGTCGTCGGCACCGGGCAGCGGAGAGTAAGTCGCGTGGACTTCTTTGATCACCGTGGACTTAATCAAGTTGGCCCCGCGAGCCTGCGGGAAGAATTCACATAGTTCTGCGACTGCGAGGTCAATAATTTCGCCTCGTGATTTCTCTACAAGCTTCTTCGACGCGCTCACTACTAACTCGACGTAGCTCCGTGCATCGCTCCGGCTCGTTTCCAGCAGTCTAGACTTGTTGAACATCCATTGAATGTTGCGATCCAGAAGAACTGCGTGATCGAGATCGGTGATCTGGCGGTCAAACCACAGGTGTATCCCGGTGATCGGGGATGTCTCAAACTTCGCCAATGACAGCCGCAATGGCTCCGCGTCCCTTGTTTGGGGCAGCAGCTTGGACAAAATGTCGAATGGCACGGCCGAAATCACGCTGTCGAATAACATGTTCCCGCCGCTTACCGACAACGTCACCGCGTCTGACCCCGGCTGTAAAGACTCGACTCCAGCTCGCAATCGGACGTCTCCGCCGCGAGCTTTGATGTAGTCTCCTGCGACGTTATACAAGTCAGTTAGCGGAACCGCTGGAACCCCCATCCGGCCTGCTTCGGGCGATTTCAAAAACGATTCGCGAATAACCTGCGCCGCGTATGGAACGGAGACACGATCCAAATCTTCATTTAAAGCGCTGACCAGCACCGTCTTCCAGAAGCGTTCAATCGCGCGCTCGGTCTGATGATGCTGGCGCAACCATGTGAGGAATGACCTTCCCGTGTCTCGAGGCATTTTGGGAGCGAGCATTGCCATGGCATACGCAATACTAAGTTTGTCGGCCGTACCGAGACAGTCCACTCCAAGAAATGCTGGAGTCATATGGAACGGAGCTAGCAGCGCGGAGGGTATAAGTATCGAGGCGCGCCCTCCGGGCTCAAGAAAGGTTAGCTGATGGTACCAACGGATCTTGTCCTGCACATTCAACCGCCGGTAAAAATCGATTAAATTCGTACAGCACCCCAGCAGCACGTGCTGGCAGTTGTCGACGGTTTCGCCGGTCCCAGGATGTTGATAGGAGGAAGCCCGTCCGCCGAGAAAGGGGCGGCGTTCGAAAACGGTAACGCGAAATCCGATGTCAGCCAGTGCGCAGCCCGCAGCCAATCCAGCCAATCCGCCGCCAATAATCGCAACTGTCAAGCTTGTATTTCGAGGTCGCGCGGAAGACTCGGGCGGCAGAGTAGGATCGTTCGTCAAGCGAGGCGTTTGAGAAAGCCCTTCCCAAGGATGGCGAGTTTCTCGGAAGTGCTGAGGCTGATTTTGCCAGAGAAGACGTCGAATTCACGGCTGGCAATTTTCTCGAGCAACCGTCGATATATTCTGAGCAAGACCCACAGCGCCGGCTGACTATCTTCATCAATATATGGAATCAATTCTGCTCCCGCTTGATAGTATTCGCGTGCCCTATCCGCTTCCATCGCCAGCAGGGGCCGAAATCGGGCCGGGTCGGTTGCCGACGCCAGTTCGGACGCGGAGACACCGAATTTTTCAAGATCTTCTTGCGGCAAGTAGACTCGTCCCATGGCCGCGTCTTCTTTCACATCGCGAATGATGTTGGTTAGTTGGAATGCAAGGCCGCAACGTTCGGCCAAAGATTCCGCCGCGGGTTCGCGGTATCCAAATATTCGGATGCAGACCAGACCCACTACCGACGCCACGCGGTAACAATAGAGGCGGAGATCCTCGAAAGTGCGATAGCTCACTGCTAACTCGCCAGAGATCCCGGAGGCCATGGATGACTCGACTACATCCATCTCGGTTCCATAGGCCAACTGATCAAGCCAGCCGACTTGAATATTGAAGCGTTGCTGGGCGTCCGTAAGCGCCAACAAGATCGGATCGTCCGTCGGCTCGCCAGCCAGCGCGCGGTGGAAGGAATCCATCCAACCGCCGAGTTTCTCGCGCCGTTCACGCGGAGCGACGCTTACATCGTCGGTTATGTCGTCGCATCGGCGCATGAAGGCGTACACAGCACACAACGCCTGACGCTTTTGTCGAGGAAGCACCAGGAATGCGTAATAGAAATTCTTGGCCCTCGATCGCGTAATGCCCCGGCAGACCGAATAAGCCATCGCAAGCTGCGAAGCACTCGGTTCCGCGCGGGCGGGCATCTGCTGGAGGACCGTGCTCATGTCAGATTCCCCCATAAAGCTCGACCCAGCAACGACAATTTTTGCAATTTGGTAATCGCAGGACGCCGTCCTAACACCGAATAGTTCTGACGTTCGATAGCGCTCAGTACTGACTCGCCACCTCGGGTAAATAGCTCGAGGTCAATAGCGAGTTTGCCGTCCACTTTCCCGACGAGAGGATAGCCACGGCGGAACCAATCCCGAGTCCGTTCAACTTCAAAGCGAATCAAGTCACAGAATTTCGGAGTGTTTTTCTGCGCTGGGATATCAGCCTCAACAACCCCAAACCGGCTAAGATCTTCCAACGGAAGATATATCCTTCCCTTGGCGTAATCCCTGCTCACATCCTGCCAGAAGTTCGCCAGTTGCAACGCAGTACATGTGTAATCCGCCAACGCCTGACGCTCCGCATCGCGGTAGCCGCACAGATACAGCACAAGGTGACCGACAGGGTTGGCAGAATATTGGCAATAACCAACAACATCTTCGAAACTCGGGTAGCGCGTCACCGTCTGATCTTGCCGAAACGCTTTCAGAAGGTCGGCGAACGGTTGCTGCGGAATGTCGAACTTTTTAATGGTCTCCCCTAAAGCTACAAACACCGGATGCCGGGCATATCCCGAATAGCAGGCATCGAGTTCGGTTCCCCATTGGTCAAGCAATCGCAGCGATATTTCAGGATCGCCCACTTCATCTGCGAGATCATCGGAAATGCGGCAGTAAGCGTACACGTTGTAGAAATGCTGACGCAGATCTCGAGGCAGAAACCACGAAACGACGGAGAAATTCTCGTAGTGCGAGCGAGCCAGCCGGCGGCAGTATTCCTGCGCTTCCGCTAACGAGGGAGAGCGCTCAGGAATCGCGTAGTCAGCCGGTAGGCGGCTCCATTCCTCCCCAATCGAATCTTCGAGGAGATGGGAGTCGTTGCTGGCAATGGATGACAAGGGTACTTGCGCCTCCCAGAGAGTCTGGCGTGAACATTCGTTATCAGGCATTAGCTCTGAATCCAGACTGCGGTATCAATGCCCGGGAATGATCGCGGTTTTTATATCGCCGTTGCGATTCAGCATGTGATGAAGCACCTGCTGCAATCGCGAAAGTGGCGCTTCTCCGGTGATGTAGTCGTTGGAACGAATCTTTTTTTCCGCAATCAACGCAAATGCTTTGCGCACAGTCTCGGGAGTGTGGTGGAAGGTCGCCTTCAATGTGACTTCAGAATAGTGAAGCCGATTGGTGTCCAGTTGAACCTTGGTTCCGTTGGCACATCCACCGAAGAAGTTTACCGTGCCGCCCTTTCGGACCATGTCAATCGCCCACTCCCACGCCTCGGGACGGCCGACAGCCTCAATTGCCACATCGCTGCCACGCCTTTCGGGAGAAAGCTCTCGCACCGCATCTACCGGATCCTTTACCTTTGTGATCTGCACCACTTCATGCGCGCCCATATGTCTGGCTGCCGCAACCTGAGAGTCTCGCTTTACCACTGAAATAACATTACAGCCCACCGCGTTGGCCACCTGCACGAACATCAGGCCAATCGGGCCGCCGCCAATTACGGTCACCGTGTCGCCAATCTCCACACCAGTTTCATGCAGACCCCGCAGAACACAGGCGAGAGGCTCGACCATCGCAGCTTCTTCAAAAGTAACGTGCGGTGGAATCGCCAGCATATTAAGCTCGACGATCCGCTTCGGAATTCTGATGTATTCGGCGTAGGCACCGTTGTTGAACAACAGGTCTTCGCAAAGATTCGCCTGATGCTTGGAGCAGTAAAAACACTTCTGGCAGGGAGCGGAGTTCAATGCCACAACCCGCATCCCCTTCTTGAAGCCCCGAACGCCCTGGCCAACTTCCTCAATCACACCAGCCAACTCGTGGCCGAACAGCGCAGGAGGGACAATCATCCGCGCATGATAACCACGCTGATAAACCTTCAGGTCAGTGCCACAGGTAAGAGCGACCTGCACTTTTACCAGAACCTCGCCTTCCCCAACTCGGGGGATAGGCACTCTTTCAATTTTCACGTCCTCTTTTCCGTAGAGGACGGCTGCCGTCATCTTTCCGTTCACTTATGAGTTTCCTTTGCCATCGTTCCTCCACGAACTTCCGGGCTGTATCACAATCTTCATCGAATCGGGGCTAGGGTGAGCGGCCAAATCAAGGGCTTCGAGACTACGGGACAATGGGAATCGATGACTGATCAGGCTCTCTAAATTCATCTCCTGCCCCATCACAAACTGCACCGATGCTTCCTGCAGATCCACGGATGCGCTATAGGATCCCAACAATGTTTTCTCATCCACGCAAACCGCCGCGGGATCAATCGTCGTCTCGCCCCGCGCGGTTTGAGCAAACAGTAATACCCGGCCACCGGGCCGGACGGCATCGATTGCTGTCTTAATCAGAGTATTTCCGCCAACCGCTAAAATAGCCGCATCCGCACCGCGCCCTTCCGTCAATGTCTGCACAGCCTGAACCACATCGACACGCGATGCATCTATCGAATTTTCCAAACCGAGTTCTTTAGATATTGTAAGCCTCTGCTCATATAAATCGGAAGTAATTACCTTTGCGCGTGCACGTTGGGTCAATGCCCCCAATAAGATACCGATGGGTCCCTGCCCAATCACAAGAACGGTTTCATCGGAAGAAGGCTGCAGACGCTCGATTCCCTTGATGCACGTATTGACGGGCTCAACGAAGGAGGCCTGTTCGTAGGACACACCCTCCGGAATCCGAACGGTGCCGCGCTCGACAATCCAATCCATCACCCGAACGTACTCGGCGAACCCTCCCCCGGAAGGCTCAAACCCGGCGGTCGTGCCGACCTTCTTGTAAGTTTCGCACTGCGCGAAAGTCTTATGCTGGCAGTAGTAACAGTTACCGCAAGGGATGTGATGGAAAACCACAACTCTGTCGCTCACGTTGAATTGGTCAACGCCCTCACCAATCGCGGCAACCACGCCTGAAGTCTCGTGTCCAAAAATGCGCGGAGCTGAATGTGAGCCAGTTGCGATCTTTTTGAGATCAGTACCGCAAACGCCGCAGGTGTGCACTCGGACCAGCAACTCACCAGCGGTTATTTCTGGAACCGGGACGGTCTCGAGCCGGACATCATTGCGGCCGCGATAAACCGCAGCTTGCATCGTCGCGGGAATCGATGAAGTCGATGCTTCCGTTAAGGATTGGTCGGCTGTCGCCATCATCTTGTGGTTTGAGGGAATGGTCTATTGGTTGGATGCAATTCAGACGCTGAATTCTGCAATTTTTCCAGATCGTGAGTGTATTGATCCAACCAGTTACAAAGGGACTCAGACGCCCTGGTACAGTTCTCGTATAGGGTAAAAGTCTTAATCCAGAGCCGTGGCCGAACGGCGGCGAACGCAGCAAAGGCCAGAAAGCGAAACTGTCCGCTGGGATCGACAAATTGCTGCATGGGCGGCAGTTCGAATGCAAACTCGTCCGAGATGGATTTCACCGCCATAAATGAAATACCGTGGGAACGCGCTCCCCGCCCGACCGCCGCACCCTCCATATCGACGGCGTCGGCACCGTACTTCTTGGCGAGCTGCGCCTTTTGCCCGGACCCTGCGATTGATGGAGAACTTACCACCGCTCCCGTACCCGATCCGGTTTCGAACCTGCCGCCATCGTTCCCGTCAATTACGAAAGCGGGTACGAGGATGTTCCCCACTCTCAGCTTGGGATCGAGCGCGCCCGCGAATCCCGCGGACAAAAGGAGCGTGGGCTGATAAAGATTGATCACAGCCTCAGTCGCTCTGCGGCCCGCTTCTCCTCCAATACCGGCGCAAACCACAACCTTTTCCGCCTGTTCGAAGAATTTGAAATCGCGACCGTCGTAAGTGCGTTTGGCGACACGCCAGCGATTGACGAGAGGCCAAACTTCGCGTTCGATTGCGGCAATAATTGCGACTCTAGATTTTTCTGGCAATTCAATTCCTGCCGAGCTTAGCTCGGCCTGGACCCCGTCCCCACACGGTCATACGTAGCCATTGGTCTTAAACCAATCGACGGCGCGTCGCAATGCGCCATCGACCGGCGATGGATTCCATCCCAATTCACGTTCGGCTTTCGCTGATGACACGAACATCTTCTTGCGCCCCATGCGAACCGAATCGATGGTTGCGCGAGGCTCTCGCCCGCGAATTCGCCCTGTAACCGTTTCATCGATTACGCCCGTGGCCAAGGCCACAAAATACGGAACCTTAATTGTAGGCGACGGCAACCCTGTGATCGCAGCAAGCTTGTCCAGAATCTGTTTCAGGGTTAAGTTTTCGCCGCCCAAAATATACCGCTCGCCGCTTCGCCCCTTTTCCAGGGCGAGCAGGTGACCCCGGGCGCATTCGGTTACGTCCACGAGATTCAATCCGGTGTCCACGTAAGCCGGAAACTTCTTCTTTAGAAAATCCAGAATAATTCTGCCGGTCGGAGTCGGCTTGATATCGCGCTCACCCACCGGCGTACTTGGATTCACGATGACGACATCCAGTCCGCTTCTCCCCGCAGCAACCGCAACTTCCTCCGCCATGTACTTCGACCGCTTATAGTGCCCGATCATTTTATGTACGGATACGGGAGAGTTTTCATCGACGGAACGCCCGTCGGCCGTGAATCCCATGGTAGCGACGCTGGAGGTATAAACCACTTTTCTTACGCCATTCTTGCGAGCCGCGTCCAGAATTGCGCGCGTGCCCTCGACATTCGATTGATACATCTGCGCTGAGTCAAGCACCCACAACCTATAGTCGGCGGCAACATGAAAAACCACCTCGCATCCAGACATCGCCCTTTCAATGGACGGGGAGTCACGAAGATCTCCAGTAACGCGATCAGCCTCCAGGCCGTCGATGTTTCTAACGTCACTGCTGGATCGCACCAGCAGCCGCAGATCCGCGCCTTGCTCGGCCAATACACGCGCGACATGACTGCCGACGAATCCGGTGGCACCTGTAACGAACGCTAGCATTGCGACTGACAGTAACTCGGAATTGATCTCCGCATAACAGCGTAAACCACATAGGTCACAGAGGATACCGACGAGCGCCAGAACTTCATCAGACCCTCAAACGCTTTTGGGATTTCCACGCTAAGAGCGTCGATGAGTGCAATTGATTCCATGACAATGTCGGCTCCGACGCCCGAGTAAAGTTGGTGGTGGCAAAACCAACCAACAGGCTCGGGAGAAAGGAGCCGAACGATGATTATTATAGGAGTAGATTTCCACCCCGAGTTTCAGCAAATAGCTTCGGTGGATACTGACACCGGAGAGTTGCAGGAAAAACGACTAACCCATCGCGACGAGGCGGAGAAGTTCTACCGTGCGCTGGCGGGCCTGAAGGTGCGGGTTGGCATGGAAGCCAGCGGACATGCGCGCTGGTTCGAACGACTGTTGGCGGAACTGAACTTTGAGTTGTGGATCGGAGACGCCGCGGTGATCCGTACGAAGCGAGTACGCAAGCAAAAAACGGATCGCCAGGATGCCCAACTGATTCTGCAATTAATGCTAGAAAATCGCTTTCCACAAATCTGGGTGCCGAGTTGGGAGAACCGGGATCTGCGGCAACTGCTGTGGCACCGGCATCGCATGGTGCAGGCGCGCACCCGCATCATGAATCAACTGCAAGCGGTCGCGCTGAATGAAGGCTTGCGCTGCAAGAAGCGGTTGTGGCGCGAACACGGACGGGAGCAACTGGAATCGTTTCGACTAGCTCCATGGGCGAGTCGGCGACGGCGCGATCTACTGGAGTGGATGGATCGACTGAACCCGACCATCGCGGAACTAAGTCAGGCGATCGAGCAAGAAGTGGCGAAGTGTCCGGAGGCCCAACGTTTGATGACCCATCCCGGAGTGGGTCCGCTGACCGCACTGGCCTTCGTGCTGATCATCGGCAAGGCCGAGCGCTTTGGCTCGGGCAAGCAGGTGGCGAGTTATCTGGGACTGGTGCCGCTGGAAGATTCAAGTGGGAACCGGCGACGGCTGGGGCACATCACCAAACAGGGGAGTTCGATGTTGCGCTTCCTGCTGGTGGAAGCGGCGCAGGTGACGGTGCGCAGCCTACCCGAGTGGCGCAGCAAATATCTCCACCTGATGATGCGACGAGGACGGAAAATCGCCAAGGTCGCAATGGCCCGCAAGCTGGCGGTCCGTTTGTACTGGATGATGCGCCAAGGATGGGACTATCAGCAGTGGAGCAAGTTCGGTTCGCACGCGGGACAGCCCGGAAATCGCCATGGTGTGCAGTAAAACATCGAGCATATTGATTGGGCGTCCCGCTCCTCTCACGGAGAGGAGTTCGAAGTAGTAATCATGATCGCAGTTCGAGACCGAAGAGATGCATGGGTCGGACCGAGTTCCAGACCTGAATATTGATTACGAGAGCCTGGGTTGGTAGAGCAAAAGCAACAGCTTCAACGAGAGCGAAATGGCGCTCTTTCTACGAGTGCATGCTGGAGTGTGCTCGAAAACTGCTTGACACCGCCGACATTGTCAGAGAGGCGATATTTAGGTCAACTGTCCGGTGCCTTCGCCGAACTTGAGAAGGTCTGATTATTTTTGTTTCGCAAAGAATTTATTGGCCGCGATCTGAGTCTCTTCGTGACTCTGCTCTTTGAGCTGTTGGTTGATTCCCCACTCGTGGCCGAAAGGATCTACGATCTTTCCGTAACGTCCTCCCCAGAACATGTCCTGCACGGGCATGGTTATCCGAGCACCGGCAACTACCGCTCGTTCAACAACCACGTCCGCATCGTCAACCAGGAGAGTGATGCGCACACCCGTTCCCCCGAGATTCTCCGGTGACCTGCAGGTTCCGCCTTCGCTCGCGGGGAACTCGTCGCAGACGAAGAACTTGTGTCCGTCCAGGGTCAATTCGCCGTGAATGAGCTTCTCGCTGTCCGGTTTCATCATTCGGTGTACTTCCGCTGCGCCAAAGACATTCTTGTAGAAATCGAGCGCAGCGGGTCCGTTATGCACGATCAATTCGGGGATGAACTGGTCCTCTCGATGCATCGTTTCCTCCGATAGCTGCTCATCCCAGGAGTTTACTTAAATCCCTTCAGAACCATCCCGCTTACGAGCGAAACCAGGCATTAACACTCATTCCAGCTCTTAAGGATCGCAGATGCCTGACTTCAGAAAGCTAACCCTTCTCCATCATGACTTTCTTGTAAGTGGTCAGCGCAATCATCGGGAAATATTGCCGGTACATGTGGTACTTCAGATAGAACACCTGAGGGAAACCGGTGCCAGTGTAGTAACCCTCATCCCACGACCCATCTTTCTTCTGAGTTCGCAAGAGATAAGCGACGCCGCGAGCGACGCAATCGCTGCGGGTGTCATTGGCGGCGAGTAATCCCATAATCGCCCATGCGGTTTGAGACGGAGTACTCGGCCCGACGCCTCTCGTGTTCGGGTCGTCGTAGGAGCCGCAGGTCTCTCCCCAACCTCCGTCGGCGTTTTGCATCATGCGGATCCACTCGGCGGCCTGCTGAACGTGCGGTTCGTGATGGTCCACTCCCATCGCTTCGAGGCCGCGAAGCACCAGCATGGTTCCGTAGATATAGTTGACGCCCCAGCGTCCAAACCACGAGCCGTCCGGTTCTTGCTCATCCCGGATGAATTTCATCGCCTTTTTTACGGCTGGATGGTTTTGGTTGTATCCATAAGCCGCCAGCATCTCGAGAATGCGTCCGGTTATGTCGACACTTGCGGGATCCAACATCGCGTTGTGGTCAGCAAATGGAATGTGCTGGAACACCATGCGATCGTTATCCTTGTCGAACGAAGCCCATCCGCCATTCCGGCATTGCATCGACATCATCCAGTCAATGGCTCGTTGGACTGACTCACGCTGATATCGTCCATTGGGATGTTCTGTGTGGCCCAATCCCAGGCAGACCATCGCACTGTCGTCAACGTCGGGATAAAACTCGTTGTTAAACTCAAAGTACCAACCGCCAGGCTGACCCTTTTTGTTTTTTACCTTCCAATCGCCCACCGTGCGAACCTGCTTTTGCAGCATCCAGTTGGCGCTCTTCACCATGCGCGGATCATCGGCGGGAACGCCGCTCTCGCCGAGAGCAAATAAGGCATAAGCCGTATCCCACACTGGAGGCTTGCAAGGCTGCATGCGGAAGGTATCTTCTTCTTCGATACCCAGTTTCTCGAATTCGTCGAGGGCGCGAATTACTTGAGGATCGTCGAGCGAATATCCCAGGCAGCGAAGCGCGATGATCGCGTTCATCATCGAAGGATAAATGGCGCCTAACCCGTCGCTCATTTCGAAGCGTTCTAACATCCATTTCTCAGCTTTCTTCAGAGCGATGGAACGCAGCGGACGAATATGCACGCGCTCGAACCAATGCGTCATGCGATCCAGACCCAGGAAGAAGTTTCGCCACGAAACCAGTTTCTTGTCCCAGAGCAGATGCATGCGGGATTTATCCCGTCCGCCCACGAACAGCTCTGTGACGCCCATTTCATCCGGAATCTTCTTAAACGGCTTCTTCGCGTAAGCGATGGAGAGCGGCACCAGAATGGCGCGGGACCACGACGAAATTTCGTAGATATTGAACCAGAACCAGTTGGGGAACAGCACAATCTCTGGCGGAATTGCGGGAACCGCGTCGTAATCGTACTGACCAAAAAAGCAGAGATAAATCTTGGTGAAAGTGTTGACCTTTGTAACGCCACCCATTTCGACGATCTTCTTGCGGGCACGAGCCATTGCGGGATGGTCCGCGAGGTAGCCCGCGAGTTTTAATCCGAAATAGGCTTTGACTGAGGCGCTGACGTTTGAGGGGCCGCCGGCGTAAATACTCCAACCGCCATCTTCGTTCTGGTGATGAAGAATATAGTTTGCCGCCTTTTGAAATCGTTCCGCATTTCCGGAACCCAAAAGAGTGTGAAGCAGGATGTAGTCGGATTCGAGGCTGGTGTCGGCTTCGAGCTCTCCACACCAATATCCTTCTTCGTGCTGCTGCGAAAACAGATATTGCCGTGCGCCGCCAATTGCGGCGGCCACACGACTCCCTAGATCATCGATTTTGCCAAAATGGAGTTGGGGCGCGGCCTTAGCCTGCGGGAATGAGGAGGAGGTCTCTTCCATGGTTAATCTATGACGCGTTACGCCGGTGCGCTCGCAATTGCCTCCACGATCTCAGGAGGCAGTCCGAAGCGCACATTTTCTGGCATCACTTCCACTTCCTGAACGTTGTCGAAACCCTTGGTGCCTAGAAACTTTGCCACTTCCTCCACCAGACATTCAGGAGCGGACGCGCCTGCCGTCAATGCGATGGTCTTCACGCTATCAAGCCACGTCTGCTGAATGTCACGGTAACTGTCGATTAGATGCGAAGAGGTCCCCAAATTGCGCGCCACTTCCACAAGCCGATTGGAATTCGAACTATTATCCGAACCCACAACCAGCAAAAGTTCCGCGTCGGACGCCACATGTTTCACCGCAACCTGCCGGTTTTCCGTGGCATAGCAGATGTCTTGCGCAGCCGGTGCCTTGATGTTTGGAAAGCGCACCTTCAATGCCGCGATGATGTCCTTAGTCTCGTCTAGGCTTAACGTGGTCTGAGTGAGGTAAGCAACCCGGTCAGGATTCGGAACCGTCACCGACGCCGCCTCTTCTGGAGAGCCTACGACCTGGGTCACGATGGGTGCTTCGCCTAGGGTGCCAATCACTTCGTCGTGGTCGCGATGGCCAATCAGCACCAGCGAATAGCCTTCCTTGGCGAACTTTACCGCCTCCACGTGCACCTTTGTGACTAGGGGGCAGGTCGCATCTATCACGCGTAACCCCCGCTGCTGGCTGGCTTCACGGACCTCTGGCGAGACGCCATGGGCGCTGTAGATGACCCGTTCACCGTTGGGAACCTCTTCAACACTGTCGACGAAAACCGCGCCCTTTCCCTGGAGTTCCTCCACAACAAAGCGGTTGTGGACGATCTCCTTGCGCACGTAGATTGGAGGCCCAAAAGCCTCAAGGGCAATCCGGACAATATCAATGGCCCGGACGACCCCGGCGCAAAAACCGCGCGGCTTTAGTAACAGCAGAGTTTTCCCAGTTTCAGACACGAAGGTTTCCTGTTTCAAAGATACACTTCTCCATCCTGAAGATTCTTTTAAAAACTACCCGAATGTATCCATTTGGTCAATGTAACTCAAAGAATCGCAGGGGATTAGCAGCGATTGGGGATTATTAAGAGGTGAATGGGAGTCAATGCCAGCGTAGCGAGGTTAGCTAATCAATATCAGCTAACCTTACCGTCAATGTCGAAAACCTAGACCGAAGCCAGTTCTGGCTCTGGAGCGGATGCCACTTTCTGTTCAAGCTCTCGTTCGCGGCGCTGAAGCTCGTCCAGCTTTACCCGGTACACGTGTCGGGCCAACCCCAGCTTTTTAAGCGTCCAGATGCCATACCAGTTGACGTTGACTTCATACCACTTCAGCCCGTGACGCGCGGAAACTGGGTGCGCGTGATGATTGTTGTGCCAGCCTTCTCCAAAGGTCAGGATAGCCACCCACCAGTTATTGGTGGAATCGTCGCGAGTCGTGAAGCGGCGTGATCCCCAGGTATGGGTTGCGGAATTGACCAGCCAGGTCGCGTGCAGACCAACAACGGTTCGCATGAAAATGCCCCACATCACGAACGGCCATCCACCGATAGCCAACAGCGCGAGACCCAGGACGATCATGGGGACATAGTGATATTTGGTCAGCCAAACGTGATATTTGTCTTTTGCAAGATCCGGCACGTACCGTGCCAACGTGGTCGTGTCATGGTGCATGGACTTTCCCATCAAAATCCAGCCCATGTGCGCCCACCACTTCCCTTCGCGCGGAGAGTGCGGATCGCCTTCCTGATCCGAGAATTGATGGTGAATGCGGTGAGTGGCGACCCAGAAGATCGGTCCGCCCTCGAGGGCCAAAGTAGAGCAGGTGGTAAGAAAATACTCAACCCACTTCGGAGTCTTATAGCCGCGATGCGTCAGCAGCCGATGATAGCCCATCCCAATACCGAGACTCCCGGAAACCCACCACAGGAACATCGCGACGAATAGTGCTTTCCAGGTAAAGAAAAAGAGCGCGGCGACTGCTCCTACGTGAAACAGTGCCATAAAGGTCGCAGTGACCCAGTTGATTTCGTCGTCGGCGGCTGACTTCCGATTCAATGCCTCGAGTTCCATGTTCGGCCCTTCCCTGCTTGTACTGTGGTGTCTATCGACTAAATTAACAGGGAGCGTCTCCGGCGGGTGTAATAGTTGTGTAATAGAGAGGAGCAGACCAATTACATTAGTAACATTGCCAGGTAGAGACGTAGCTTGCCACGTCTTCTCCACCAACGAAGCCAGGAAAGCCGGAAGCGGGCTTGGCACGAATCATGCCGATTGGCCCTTCACCTGAACTCCGGCCCATTTTTCCAACAAGGTAATTGTTGCCGCAAAGTCCTCGTCTTTCAGCCCGTCTTCCATGGCCACATCATAGATTTCCTCGACAATTTCCAATGCCGGCAACTTCACGCGGGCTTCTTTCGCGGCTTCGAGCGCGAGGCGTATGTCCTTGTGCATCAGACGCAGGGGGAAATTCGCTGAAAAGTCACGTTTCAGGACAAAAGGGGCTTTATACTCCACGACTCCAGACCGCACCATAGACGCGTTGATCAGAGGCAATAGACTCTCTGCATCGACCCCTAACTTGGCTCCCAGGGTCAGCGCTTCTACAAAACCTTCATAGATAACGGCAATCTGAAGATTCATGACCAATTTGGCCGCATGGCCTTTCCCCACTTCTCCCATGCGGAAGAATTGCTTGCCCATGGCCGCGAACAACGGCTTTAGCTTCTCAATGATTAGTTCTTCGCCACCAACAATGAAGATTAATGTCCCATTTTCCGCACCTGTTTTCGATCCAGTAACCGGCGCGTCGACGTAATGGGCGCCTCGCGCCCGCACTCGCTCGGCAAACTTCCGAGTAGAAGAGGGAGAAATGGTGCTCGAATCCACCACAATCATGCCCTCAACGAGCGATTTCTCGATTCCCTGCTCGCCAAAGAGAACGCTTTCAACGGCATTGGTGTCGGAGACGCACATCCAGACGACTTCGCATCCGCGAGCGGCGTCCGCTGGTGAACTCGCGGTCCGCGCGCCTTCCACGTCCTTGCCAGGCGTTCGGTTCCATACCGTCACTTCCTGGCCTGATTTCACCAGATTTGACGCCATTGAGCGTCCCATTATCCCAAGTCCCAAAAAAGCGACACGCATCCTTCGGCTCCCATGCGAATCAGATTGGATATATAACGTGAAGAACTAGAATTAGAACTGAGGACCCCGGACGTGGTCAAGGACGTTCCTGTGTCTCGTCAATGAAACACTGATACAAAGTTTAGTTATCCTCCGCGATGGTATTCCGCGGAGAAAACACATTCTCGGAGAAAAATGTTAAAGACGGCTTCCAGGAATTCAGCACTTCGACGCCGCGCCAGCCACTTCGGAGAATTAGTACGACATTCCGCAGTGACTCCCCGAACCGGGCAAACTCATCTGCCAAAACTGGCCCAACACGGGGAGTTAGGAATTACCTTTATCGGGCACTCGACGTTTTTTATCCAAATCGGAGGGCAAAATCTCATTGTCGATCCCAACTTCGCACGATGGTTATTTGTCCTGAAACGGCTCCGGCAGCCGGGAGTTCGACTGAGAGATCTTCCGCCCATCGACCTCGTCCTGGTCACTCATGCCCACTTTGATCATCTGCACCGGCCGTCTTTGCGCGCCATAGTGCAAGTGTGTCGCAAGCACGGCAAACATCCGCCAGCCATTATCGTCCCGCATCATGTGCGTGATCTGGTTTCAGATTTAGGATTCAGAGAAGTCATAGAACTGAACTGGTGGCACAGTCACCGTCTAGCTGACATCATGATTTCTCACGTCCCGGCGCGCCATTGGGGAGCGAGAATACTCAGGGATTCTTACCGGGGCTACGGCGGTTATGTAATCCGGGATGGCAAGCATTCCATTTATCACGCGGGTGATACGGCTTACTTCCCGGGATTCCGCGAAATTGGTGAGCGTCTTAGGCCTGAAGTGGCATTGCTGCCAATTGGCGCATATAGCCCCGCTTCATTCCGCAACGTGCACACCAGTCCCGCCGACGCTACTCGCGCATTTCTGGACCTCAAAGCGCGATGGATGATCCCCATGCACTACGGAACGTTTCGCCTCTCTCATGAGCCAATGGAAGAACCATTGCAGCTTTTGAGGACGGAGACCAGAGCTGCCGGAATTGAGGATCGTCTGGTAGTGCTGGAGGAAGGCGTTACCCAATTCTTCTAAGGATGCGGGAACGGCGGGCGCCTAAGCTGATCTTCGCAATTTTTGTGCTTTATGCTGTTCGTCGAGCAGACGGTCAATCTGCTCGATCAGAAGGTTAAGTTTTTGCGAGTCCATTTCGTTGGAGGCCTGTCTGCACAATTCCTCCAATATATTTCTTTGGGGGTTATTTCCGCCGTTGGCCATAAAATCCTCCGCAACGGAGATTAACGTCAGGGTTATAACATAAAGTTCCAAAGCAATCAATCGAGTGTTTTGTGTTCGATAGCGAACGTTTTCTCAAGTAGATTCACAACGTGGGAGTTGTAGAACACTAGTCAGATAAAGTGGAACCAGGCTCGCGAGTTTGCGTAAAACAGACATGGAACAAACGGTAATCCGACCACGCCTACCCGCATTGACCTCATTGCGCTTCTTAGCCGCGCTGCACGTGGTCATGTTTCATCTGCACGCGCTGAAAATCTACGAAGGAAGCGGCTGGTATCACAGAACCGCTCTGATTGGCTACGTGGGAGTCAGCCTGTTCTATGTTCTCTCGGGATTCATTCTGGTCTACACTTACGGCGACCGCGAAATGAACGTTGGCAAGTTTTGGCGGGCGCGTTTTGCCCGGGTTTATCCCGCCTACTTGTTCTCCTTGTTACTGACCGCACCAGGCTTCTTCTATGTATGCATAGCGCTGAAGAACATCGATATCCCAATCTGGAATTGGTGTAAGAACCACGTTTTGGCCACCGCCGCTCTAGTGCCAACACTCCTGCAATCCTGGGTTCCCGGCGCGGCCTTGGGATGGAATCCGCCGGCATGGAGCCTTTCGGATGAAGCCTTCTTCTATCTACTATTCCCGCTGATTGTGGCTTGGTTGGTTGGTTCTCGCAATCGCAAGCTGATGACGTACATCCTTGTCTTCTGGGCGGTGAGCCTTGCGTTCACGTCCGCCTACGTTCTTCTCCGGCCGGACGGCGTCGCCTTCACGAACGACGATTCAGCGCTGACCTGGCTGAATGTATTGAAGTTCAACCCGCTGCTGCGTCTGCCGGAATTTCTTATAGGCGCTTGCTGTGGTTTTCTGTTCTTGCGCAAGCCACTCGAACGAAAGTGGGCTACACCGCTCGTGCTGGCTGGATTGTTGGCCTTTTTCCTAGTCGTGGGTCTGAGTCCGCACATACCTTACCCCATCTTGCACGATTCGTTGCTCGCTCCGGCATTCGCGGCGATCATCTATGGGTTGGCGCTGCGCCCCCGCTGGGCTGCCGTGCTGGAGATCTCACCCCTGGTTTTGTTGGGCGAGGCCAGCTATAGCCTCTATTTGCTGCACTCGTTCGTCCTGAGTGTGTATTTCATGCCCATGGGTGTGCTTCGGCAAATGAGCCCGTTGAAGTTTGCCCTCGGCATTGCACTCCCCATCGTGGTTTCAGTCGTCGTATACAAACTCCTTGAACAGCCCGCCCGCAACTGGCTGCGCCCGAAGACCACACAGCCGACGAAGGCAACACCGGTCGCAGTGACGGCTTGATTTCTTCAGAGCCTACGAACACTGTGGAACGCTGGCTGGCCCACCTTTACGCTTTTTGTAAAGGTGGGAACGATAATGTCGGGGGTCACAGCTTTTCTTTGCATCCACGAGTAAGCTAGGCTAACGCAAAGATGAAACCCCCGACGCAGGCCTTCATGAATCCCCACCTTTGCCAAAAACGCAAAGGTGGGCCAGCCACCAGTGGTGGTCCTGGTACCGTATCTGTGACCAATCCAACATTCGTCTATAACACTTGGAAAGAAGGCCGCATCTCCGAGCGGTGTGCAAAGTGCGGGATGATCTTTACCATTCTGAGTCAGGACTGCAACGATGAAGTTACCGCCCGACAGCGTCTCTACTCGGCCTTGAAGGAGCATGGAGGATGCGAGCGGACTGAGGGTAAGATTTGGGAGAAAATATGAGAAAGTCGAAGAGGCCGCCCTTGGGGGCGCATTGGAACGAAACGAATGCTCCGAAGCTGTATCAGCTTTATCGCAGAGTTGAAACTGTCGCAGTCCACTTAGAGACACGGAGGAAGGGTGGGTGGTGCGCTACGAGGCCTTATATCGAAGAACTTCGTGACATCGCTATTCAACTGAAAGTGCTGGACTGTCAGCACAGCCGAAAGTTCGGTCACTAGCGGCCGCTTTCCTTCATTTTCCTGCGCCGACCCTAGCGCACTTCAGACAAACATATTCCGGGTCGCTTGCAATCCATTGTGCCGGCTTGTACGTGTATAGCCCACCGGCCTCTGCGCTGAAACGTAAGATGAGGATCGAGGCGAGATTGCTTTTTTCTACATCCGGGCTAGCGTAGTCTATGAAGGCTCTAATCATTCTGTCGGTTGTTACGTCTTGCCGCCAACTGCCCACGACAATAGATTTATGACGTGAGTCTTTCCACCATAATTCTTCGGCACTTTCATTCATATATCCGGCAACAAATCTTATGCACTGAAGGCCCATAGAAATTTGATCCTCGTTTTTGGCGTGGAGATTGCCATGAGCGACATTGTCTGAGACTGCGATGTAGGCATCGCAATCAGCTTTTAACGTTTGAATAGAATCAGCGCTTTGTGCGCCAACGGTAAGCGGATCGTTCGCACTCGACGGACTTGCTTTACCTGAGCCAGGGCGTTCGTTTGACTGCGCTAAAGCAGCCAGCGGGACTAACAGGAATAAGGTTGCAAGCAGAATCGCAGTGCGTTTCATTTTCCTTCACTCCAAAGCGCGTGCGCTCTATTATTTCGGTGCGGCTCGACTAGAGTGCCAATCCGGCCCGTCAGGTAACGGGAACGCTAACCTGCACCTGTAAGTTCCGCATCATGCTACACCATACGAGGCTTAATCCCTTCCCCGACTCCGTTGCCTTCCGCGATTCTTAGGTGGCTGGCCCACCTTTACGTTTTTTGTAAAGCTGGAACGATTAGGTCGGCGGTCCTCAACATCCCTAGCGGGCGTGCGAACCAACCAGTGGAAGCAAAGATCAAAAACGTCGGCGCTGGCTGCATGAGTCCCCCGCCTTTACAAAGAACGTAAAGGTGGGCCACCTCCGATTCCTGGGACGGAACGAAAGAGCACTTAAAAGAGCATCCTTTTTTTACCGCTAATAAGCCATGAGAACGCGCAGATCACGAAGGTTGTTGCCAGTAGGTCCCGTCACGATTGAGTCACCGAGCGCTTGGAACAGGGGATAGCTGTTGAAGTTCGCCAAACACTCTTGGGCGGAGAGACCTCTCTTCTGCGCTCGCACAACCGTAGTGCCATCCACGATCGCGCCAGCGGCGGGACTATTGCCGTCCACGCCGTCTGTACCCGCACTGAGTACTGTCACATTGTCGCCAGCAATCTTTTCCGCGCAGGAAAGCGCAAACTGTTGATTGCGGCCGCCAAGGCCGCCATTCGAAACTTTCACCGTAACTTCCCCGCCACTGATCAAACAGACCTTCTCAAATCTTTCTCGCAATCCGCGCAAACGGGAAAGCAAGTAATCACAGGCAGGCAGATAGTCCCAATCGTCGCAAGTGTTGTCCACTTCCGCGTGAAATCCCAGACGTTCTGCTTCCGCTTTGGCAGCTTCGGTTACAGTCGCGTTTGAAAGCACAGTCCACCAGCGGCTGCGATTGAATTCGGGATCGCCAGACTTAGGTGTTTCATCCAAAGCCCGTCGCTGAAATAATTCGCGAACCGATAGCGGAAAAGGCTCAAGCAAACCGTACTTCGGAGCGATGGCATAGCAATCTTCAACCGACGTTGAGTCGGGCGTGGTCGGTCCGGAAGCCAGAGCGTCAGGAGTCTTGTCAGGAACGTCCGATACCAGAAGCGAAACCTGCTGCGCCGGGTATGCGGCAGATGCCAGTCGCCCACCTTTTACCGCAGACAAATGTTTGCGGATGGCATTGATTTCCGCGATTGGCGCGCCCGAAAGCACCAACGCTGCGTAAGTCGAAATTAAATCAGCGAGTGAAATTTCGTCGTCAATCGGCTTTTCCACCATTGAGGATCCGCCGCCGCTCAACAGAAATATCACGAGGGATGCAGCGTCTAGCGCGCCCAGAGATTTCAGAATTGCCTGGCCTGCATGAATCGACTCCTGATTCGGCAAGGGATGTCCCCCGCCGAAATAGCGGAAGCCTCGCAACTGGGGCGCATCATTCTCTGGCCCAGCAACGCTTGGTCCGGCAATGATGCCCTCGAACCGGTCTCCTGCCTGATTTTGGAGCGCCTCGACCATTGCGTGCGCAGCTTTCCCGATAGAGACGACAAAAACACGACCGTAGGAGTTCAGGTCATAAAGGTCCTCGCAAATCCTCAGCACTCCCCGTTCGCAGCTCACGTGCTTGCGAAAAGCCCTATCGACGCTGGCCTCGGCAAGCGCGTGCCGAAACAAATGCTGAGCCATATCTCGCATCTCACCAGCCAAATTATGCGGGGTGGCAGCAGACATGGCAGAATTATAGCGATGAGAGTTGAGACGCTGTTTCGTGAACGACTTTCACAGTGATCACAATCGGTAGCTGGGATTAGTCAGATATCTGAGGCCACAAATGCTGAATTCGAGAATCAAACTCCGGGTCGGGGGATTTCTGCCTGTCATTGCAATCGCGAGTTTGGCGTTTCTCTCGCCATTTGCTCAGCAAGCCAAGCCATCGGCCGGATCGGAGTCCGGCCATTCGGTTACATTAAACTGGCAGCCCACGGCTGGAACAAAATACTATTGCATTTATCGAAGCACCATCAGCAAGACGGGCTACCAAAAGATTGGAACCAGTCCCACCCCGAACTACAAAGACGCGCCCGTGCCCGGCAAGACCACGTTTTATTACGTGGTGACAGCGGTAGGCAATAAAGGCGAAAGCAAGTTTTCCAACGAAATAAAAGCTGTGGTTCCCTAATTAAAGCCCCTGATTAAAGTGCATTGCGACCAACTGGCAGATCCCAACCCTAACGCTGCGCGGTGGCAAGTAGCTCTTTGATCCATGCTTCGATTACTTCTCGCAATTCCCTTAGCCGCCCTTCGAAGAAGTGATCCGCATTTTCGATGATTACCAGCTTCTTCGGCTTGGGAACCGAACCAACAAATCGCTCCAATCGCTCGCGCGGTCCGTACTTATCATTTTCGCCGCTCACGAACAGCTTCGGCTTAGTACATTTCTGAAGAAAATCGAGATCGTAGACTCGATTGTCTACCGGTAGAACCGGGGTCCCCACACCAATCACTGCTTTCACCCGGCTATCGGGACACGTAGCTCGCAATCCCACGGCCGCGCCGAAAGAGAATCCGGCGAAGATCATGGGCAAATGAAATTCGCGCTCTAGCCAGTCGAGTGCTCCGCGAACGTCATCCACTTCGCCTTTCCCATTGTCATGGTCTCCTTGGCTCAGCCCAGCGCCGCGAAAATTGAATCGCAACACGGGAAACCCAAAACTGTTCAGCGCTTTCATGGTGTGAAACACCACTTTATTGTGAAGCGTCCCGCCGAAGAGAGGATGAGGATGGCAGACCAGAGCGGCATGAGTAGCATTCTCTGCACCTCGATTCAACAAGGCTTCGAGCCTGCCGGCAGGTCCGTCGAGAAAGAACGATTGAATAGTGGTGCGTTGTGTGTCCACGACATCTCAGATTTGAATAAGGATGGACTAATGGTGGTTCAAAATCAAAATCCCCGCCCCGTCTCTCCAAAATGCGGAGAGACGAGGACGGGGCACTCAACGAATAGAACCTCTCGAATAATCTTACGCGGCTCGACCTTTCGCCGACGTTAATGGTTTGTACCCCGACTCACCCGCCTTCTTCACCGCATGAGTCGCCTCTTCGCGGGAAAGCAGTGGCGTGGTCTGCACTGATTTGCAGGCTCCTCCGCCAGCGAAAGCAATCGAGATGCCTGCGGCGCTGACGTTGTTGGGCATTTCGGTGATCATCACGAGGTCGTATTCCCCAAAAGCGAACCAGGCACTCTCGATCTTTCCGCCTAGCTTTTCTATGGCTGATCGGACAACTTCGATGCGATCCTGAGGTTGCGCAATCAAAGCTCCCCAGCTCTCGGACGTGTAGGCAATTTGGTGCAAATAGTGTGGCATGTCAGCCTCCTTGAAATCACGGACGCGCGAATCATGCCCCAGGCATCCAGCCAAGTCAAGCGCCTGTACTCGTCCAGTAGATTGGTGACACTTTCATTCCTTTCGTTGAGATAGGATCTGGCGCAAGAATTGTTGAGGGGTTAGGTAGGCCAAGGACTGGTGAGGGCGGATGGTGTTATAGATTTTTTCCCAGTGGCGGAGTTCGCGATTGAGCTTTTTCATTTCGAGCGAGCAGTGGGTGACTTGGTAAAACTCTTCGGTATGGGTGCGGTTGGCGCGTTCCACGGCGCCGTTGAGTTTAGGAGAGCGGGGAGGCAGCACGAACAGGTGCAATCCACGCTGCTGGCAGGCCTGTTCGAAGTCGGCGGCGAACTCCGAGCCGCCATCGACTTGCAGGGCGCGGATGGGAAACGGCATGCGGTGCTGCAAAGTGTCAAGGAACTGAGTTGCGGCTTGCGCAGTGGCGCGAGGGTGGGCCTGAATGACGTCCCAGCGCGAGACGACGTCGCGGGCGGTGAACTGTTTGAAGTTCACGCCAGGGATAAGACGGACATCAACGGTATCGACCTGGACTAGGTCGCCGGGGCTGCAGACCGCGTACTGCTTGGGTTTGCGCACGGCGTAGGGACGGGGACGCAAGGCGCGACGCGACCCCGGAACTCCGCTGCGGAGAGGTTCGACGAGCCGGCCCTGCCGTTTCAAAGAGCTCAGAATGCGGCCCAGCATGGAAGTCGAGATGGCAATGTTTTGCTTCCGCAGCAGCACCGCCAGCTTGTCCTTGCCCCAGCGGGGAAACTGCAACCGCAAAGTCAAAACCTTTTCTGCTAAGTGAAAAGACCAAGTCGGCTGGCGGCGGTGGTGGGGACGATGACTGCGCGCTTCCAGGGTGGTCAAATCCATGGGCTCATAGCGCTTGAGCCACCGGTAAAAGGTCTGGCGCGAGATTCCAAAATGACGGCAGGTCAGGGCCACGTTTTTGGTTTTGCGGTAGTTATCCATCCAGGACAGGCGAACCAGTGCCGCCCGGCTCAGTTCCACCCCGATCGTCGCTAAACCCGCCGATCGCGGTGGCTTTCCGTTCCTAGGTTGCATCGAAACACTCTACCTGAGAGTGTCACTAATCATTCTGAACGAGAACAGCGCCAGATCTCCATTGACGGGTGGGTGTTCGGGGAATAGACTTTGCCCGTCCAAATACACAAACCTTAGGAGATCCATATGCGTTGTTTGCTCAAAGTCACAATACCGGTCGAAACCGGAAATGCAGCTATCGCGAATGGCTCGCTGCCCAAAACCATCGAATCAATTCTTGGAGAACTGAAACCCGAGGCGGCATATTTTGCCGAAGACAGCGGTCAGAGGACCGGATTCATCTTCTTCGATCTGAAAGAACCGTCGCAGATTCCAGCCGTAGCCGAGCCATGGTTTTTGGCCTTTAACGCCAAGGTGGAGTTCCGTCCAGCAATGAATCTTGAGGATTTGAAGAAGGCGGGCCCTGGCATTGAACGGGCAGTCAAGACCTATGGTCGGAAAGAGAGGGCAACAGCCGCTTGAGTCGCTTCAGCTGGTACGAAGACTGAGCCGGCACGACTTCGCGACATGAGTACCAGCTTCGCCTACGTGCTATAATTTCATTTCGCCTGCGTTGGTTTCGAGGTGATCAGTTGAGCTCTCCTGCGGCGAACCCAGTGCAATTCCAGTTTATTGAAGGCGAGGTCTATCCATGTCTGGACACTCAAAATGGGCAACAATCAAGCATAAAAAGGGCGCGTTAGACGCCAAGCGCGGCAAAATATTCACTCGCCTGATCAAAGAAATTAGTATCGCCGCCAAGAACGGTGGCGGAGACCCGGACACCAATCCCCGTCTGCGCGGCGCCATTCTCGCGGCCAAGTCCGAAAATATGCCGCAAGACAACATCAAGCGTGCGATCCAGCGCGGTACCGGAGAATTGCCGGGCGCAACTTACGAAGAGTTTTCGCTCGAAGGCTATGGACCAGGCGGCGTAGCCGTTCTGCTCGACATCAATACCGACAATCGCAACCGCACCGTCAGCGAAATTCGCCACGCCTTCGGCAAAAATGGCGGCAACATGGCCGATGCCGGCGCCGTTTCCTACATGTTCCATAAGAAGGGCGACATCGTTATTCCGAAAGCCAAAGCCAAGGAAGACGACCTGATGGCCGTTGCGCTCGACGCCGGCGCCGAGGACCTGCACGATGACGGCGAGAATTGGGAAGTCCTCACCGAGCCTTCCGCTTACGAAGCTGTGTTGGAAGCGATCAAGAAAGCGGGCTTCGAGGTTACATCCTCCAGCGTGACCCTGATTCCGCAGAATTACATCAAGCTCGAAGGCGCTCACGCCGCCACTATGATCCGGTTGATGGAGGCATTTGAAGATCACGATGACGTGCAAAACGTGCATTCCAACTTCGACATCGATCAGAAGCTTCTGGAAGAGGTCGCGGGATAGAGGATTGAAATCAGGGATTGAGCCGCCGAACCGGCGGCTTTCTTTTTTGTCCTTGTCAAGGACTTCCATCACAGAGAAGTTTTCAACACCGCGGTGCATAATTCTGTGGAAAACAAGGAGTCTATTCCCGCAAGTAGTTTATTCGGAACTGCTTCTACAGCTTGCACTGGGTTGGGTGCTGCATCCCCAAGAGCGATTTCGCGGCCAAAGTCTGTGGGAAACTTTTGAAAACTAGACTCGACAACTTGCTTGTAGAGCGCGGCCTCGCCGAATCGCCAGAAAGAGCCCAGGCCTTGATTCTGGCGGGAAGAGTTCTAGTTGCCGAGCAACTGGCCGCAAAGGCAGGTACTCCGACTGAGCAGGACGCATCCATACGCCTTCTCGGCGACGACCGAAAGTACGTCAGCCGCGGTGGTCTCAAGCTCGAAAAGGCTTTGGAGCATTGGAAGATCGATGTGCAGGATAAGCCCTGTCTCGACGTAGGTGCATCCACCGGCGGTTTTACTGATTGCTTAGTGCAGCACGGCGCCGCTCGCGTGATAGCTGTCGACACAGGTTACGGCCAAATCGATTATCGGCTTCGGCAAGACTCTCGCGTCCGACTTCTGGAGAACACGAACGCGCGTCATCTCAGCCGCGACCAGCTTGGCATCGCCATCGATTTCATCGCGATGGATGTATCCTTCATCTCCGCGACTTCAGTTTTGCCCGCCGTGATCAAGGCTGCCTTTCCCGATCCAGCGGTGTCGAAGCAAATAGTTATTCTGGTAAAACCTCAATTCGAAGTGGATCGAGAACAAGTTGAAAAGGGCGGCATCGTCCTGAATCCCGAGGCGCAAAGCGCATCCGTGGAAAAGGTCCGCAACTCGCTGCTGAATCTGCACTGTAAAGAAACCGACGTGATCGAGTCTCCGATTCTGGGCGCAGAAGGAAATCGCGAGTTCCTGCTGTACGGGCTATTCTGATTAAGGAACACCACGATCGCTTTCAATCTTTCTGAAATGTTTCTGTACAATTCAAATTCCAATATGAATAGCAGCAAGACAAACAACCCTCCCACCGCCAAGACGGTAGGCATCGCTTCCAAGCCCAACAAGCCGGAGCTGGCGAACGTCGTCCCCGGACTTCTAGATTGGTTTCATAAACACGAATACAAGATCGTCGTCGACCCCGAGACCTCGCCTTACGCGCCCGGCATCGAAACGCTGTCGCGAGAAGCGATGGGCTCCCGTCCGCTGAACTTCGTGGTGGTGCTTGGGGGAGACGGAACTCTACTCTCGGCGGCGCGGGCAGTCGCCAAGGCTGGCATCCCGGTCCTGGGAGTGAATCTCGGATCCCTAGGCTTCCTCGCCGAAGTGCCTCTCGAAGAGCTATATCCCACCCTCCAGGGTATCGAAGAGAACCGTTCTAGCGTTGAATCACGCTCCATGGTGCGATGCGAAGTAGTTCGCAACGGGACCAGCGTGGCGCACTACGACGCGTTGAATGATGCTGTGATGGGCAAGGGCACGATCGCTCGCTTGAATTACTGCGAAGTGTTCATCGACGGTCTTTTTGTGTCGAGCTACAAGGCTGATAGCTTGATCGTGTCGACTCCGACGGGCTCTACCGCGTATTCGCTGGCTGCCGGCGGTCCAATCGTGATGCCCTCGGTGGACGCGCTGATAATTACGCCCGTTTCCGCGCACTCGCTCACCCATCGCCCGCTCGTCGTGAATGACACAGCTAAAATCGAAATTATTATCAACACTGGTCAGGATGAAGCGTACTTGAGCATCGACGGCCAAATTGGCATGCCGATCTTCGATGGGGACCGAATCCATTGCCGAAAGTCCGACCATCATGTGAAACTCATGCGCATCAAGGGCACATTCTTCGATGTGCTCCGCAACAAACTGAAGTGGGGAGAAGGCTAGAGTTTCGGAAGTCCCAGCCTTCGTTTCAATCATGAAAATACTCCGGGCAAAATTGCTAACCGTTCTCTGCGCGATTCTGTTGGTGCCGGCTGCAGTAGGAGAATCCACACTCGCGGCCGATCTGATAATCACCAACGCAAAAGTTTGGACGGTCGATCAGAGCCACCCAACTGCCGAAGCGGTTGCCGTGATCGGTGAAAGAATCGTTGCCGTGGGCTCGACCAAAGAGATTGAAGCATGGCGCGGCTCTCAAACGCGAGTCATAGATGCAGGCGGAAAGCTGGTGCTCCCGGGCTTCAATGATGCGCACGTCCACTTCGTGGAGGGCGGCGCGCAGCTCGACTCCGTTCAACTCAACGACGCAACCAGCGCGAAGGAATTTGCACGTCGAGTCGCGGAGCGAGCGAAGAATACTCCCAAGGGCGAGTGGATTACCAACGGAGGTTGGGACGAGACGAAGTGGAACCCGCCACAGTTGCCAACGAAGGAAATGATCGATGCGGCAACTCCCGATAATCCAGTCTTTCTCGATCGCTACGACGGCCACATGGCTTTGGCGAACTCAGCCGCGTTGCGCATCGCTGGAATCACCGCGCAGACGCCGGATCCTCCCGGAGGTGTAATCGTGCGCGACGAGCACGGAAATCCCACCGGCGCGCTGAAAGATGCAGCCAAAGATTTCGTCATCAAAGTGATTCCGCCTCTTTCGCATGACCAGCGAATGCAGCAAGCCCGGCGCGCTCTTGCTTACGCTGCATCCCTCGGGGTGACCAGCGTCCAGGAAATGAACGATGAGGCTACCGACAGTTTTGCGAACTTTGAAGTCTACGCGGAGCTGTTGGAGCGGAACGAACTCACTGCCCGCATTTACGTTGCGCCTGCAATCTTCGATTGGGACCGGCAAGCGAAAGTCGGAATCCGCCACGGGTTCGGGTCTCCATATCTTCGCCTTGGCGCGGTGAAAGGATTTGCCGATGGGTCGCTGGGTTCGCGGACCGCGTATTTCTTCGAGGCATACACCGACGCGCCCACTGACTTTGGCCTTCTACACAAAGAGATGCAGCCGCTATCGCGAATGCAAGGATGGATGATCCGGGCCGACGCCGCAGGATTGCAAATCTGCACTCACGCCATCGGCGATCGCGCCATCTCAACAGTGCTTGATCTCTATACTGAAGTAGTCAAAGCGAACGGACCTTCCGATCGCCGCCTCCGCATTGAACACGCGCAGCACATGTCGGCAAAAGATTTTGATCGTTTTGCTCAGTTGCACGTTATAGCTTCGGTCCAGCCTTACCAGGCAATCGACGACGGCCGCTGGGCTGAAATCCGCATCGGTCATGACCGCGCCAGCCGCACCTATGCCTTCCGCACTTTCTTGAATGATGGCGTCCGCTTAGCCTTTGGAACCGACTGGGCCGTGGCGCCTCTCAACCCCTTGTTGGGCGTATACGCCGCAGTAACTCGATCCACGCTGGATGGCAAATATCCCGGAGGATGGTTTCCCGAGCAAAAGCTGACCGTGGCTGAGGCCGTCGAAGCCTACACAATGGGTTCTGCGTTTGCGGAGTTTCAGGAGAAAGAAAAGGGCTCAATCACTCCCGGAAAATTGGCGGATATGGTGCTGTTGAGCGACGATATTTTCTCGATCCCGCCAGCGAAGATTAAAGATGTGAAGGTGGTGAAAACAATCGTGGGCGGGAAAGTAGTGTGGAACTCCGAGGCACTCCAAGATTCAGAAGCTAAAAACCCAACCAAGCCGAGTGATTCTAGCAAGTGACGGCTAGGGTCGCGATCCATAAGTTTGCGGCTCGTCATTCTGAGTACAAACTGCAGGCGGGTCCGGCCTCCGCACGGCAGCCTGCAGGTCCACATCCGCTACTTGAGGTTATCGAGTCCCAAATTGTGGACGGTTTCAACTTCCCAAGCTTCAAGTTGCTGCTCTGTTTCTATGGGGTTCGTCACAAGCTTTCCCCTCAGAGCCTTGGCTTGATCGGCAATCTCACGCTGCCACGCGACGTTCAGGTCAAGCTGACTTAAGAGTTGGTCGAGAACCTCAACCGCTTGGCTAGTCTGACCGGCGCGCGCGAGGGCAAAGGCAATCGCCTTTGGCGTATTCAGATTGGAGGCGGAAAATGACTTCGCCACTCCAACGAAGTCGAGAAGCGACCCGACGCGCGATAAAAACGGCATCGCTTGGAGCTTCAATGCGCTACTAAGTTCCGTGACCAAGTTGGGCATCTCCATATGCCAGCGATCCGCTCCTTCCTTGTGCCGGATGCGATTGCCAAAGTTGAAGTACAAATGTTTTGTCGGCGCGCAAAGCGGCATGACGAACACGGTCACATAAAAGGAAGTCTTATCGAAGCTCGATCCTTCAAAGCTGATGCCACGCAGAAGACCTTCCGCTGATGGGATAAACATCAGCGGACCTTTGACTGCAAAGCCCGGGAGTTCCGGCAATAAGCTCTTTTCGAGTGAGACAAACTCTTTTGTCGTCATGGCCGTATATCTCGATAACAAGCACGCTGCTGCCGCACTAACGTTCACAATCCGCCGAAATCTTCGCGATACCGCTAGACTTCCTGCCTCATCAAATCCGTAATCGTCTCGCGCCGTCTTATGACCTTCGCTGATTTCCCGTCCACCAATACTTCCGCGGGGCGCGGACGCGTATTGTAATTGGAAGCCAGCGCCATCCCATACGCACCGGCGTCCAATATCGCGAGTAAGTCGCCCTCGTTTAGGGCCGGCAATGCCCGATCGCGGGCGAAGAAGTCACCTGTCTCACAGACTGGCCCCACAACATCGACAGTCTCATCTGGCGATGATGAACTATTAACAGACACTGGAACGATCTCGTGATGAGCTTGGTAGAGCGATGGACGGATCAGGTCGTTCATCGCGGCGTCCACCACCAGAAATTGTTTGGCGCCGTTCCATTTCTTGTAGAGCACTCGAGTAAGCAGAACCCCGGCAGGCGCAACGATGGAGCGGCCCGGTTCGAGCAAGATATGAACGTCGAGACTACGCAATGGACCTAGCAAAGCTTCGGCATAATCCGCTATGGAATCTTCAAACCTGCCCGACCCACCGTCGTAAGAGATACCGAGCCCTCCACCAGCATCAACATATTGAATGTCGTGCCCGTCCGAGCGCAGTTGCAGAACTAATTCAGCAACACGCTCCATGGCTGCGGCAAATGGCTTCATATCGGTAATCTGCGATCCGATATGCACGCTCACTCCCGCAACATTCAGGTACTTCATCTCTGAAGCCTTGGTGTAAAGGCCGCGAGCCTCGGCGATAGGAACGCCAAATTTATGCTTTTGCAGCCCAGTAGAAATGTAAGGATGGGTTTTGGCCGGGACATCGGGATTCACCCGAAACGCAATTCGCGCGGTTTTCTTTAGCCTAGCCGCGCACTCGGCCACAACTCGCAGCTCCGACTCGCTCTCCAGATTGAACAGCAGGATACCGGCTCGGATGGCGGCCAGTATTTCCTCACGAGTCTTCCCTACCCCGGAGAAAACGATTCGATTGGCGGCCCGCTTGTCCGCCCGCATCACGCGCGCCAGCTCACCGCCAGAGACCACGTCGAAGCCGCAACCCATCTTCGCTAAGAGCCGCAAAATACTCAGGTTCGAATTAGCCTTAACCGAATAGCAAATCGTGTGCGGGAATTTACGAAATGCGCGCTCGAACATCTCGATGCGCTGGCGAATCGTCGCAGCGGAGTAGACATACAGCGGAGTGCCGAATCGATCGGCGAGCTTCGAAAGAGACAGGGTCTCGCAATGAAGGGCCAACGTCGCGGATATGAGACGTTTTAAGGTCCCCTGCCCCCGGAACACAAAACCTGGTGGGCGGCCTGACGCGGCCGGCGTCGGTTTCACTTCGGCTTTCCAGAATTGTCTTTGACTTTGATTGCCACCACGGTCTGATCGTCGAAGGTTTCTACACCCACAGCGTGTTCGGATGCCGCCTTGAAAAGCGACTTTACCAAAGACTCAGCCGAGTTCTCGTAACACTCTGCAATAATCTTTTCCGCCCTGGTGCGGCCGAACAGTTCTCCCTTTGCATTCGTGGCATCCAGAATGCCATCACTGAAAAAGACAAACATGTCGCCCGGTTTGGCTTGGAAAGATAGCTCGTCGTATTCGGGATCTTCAAACAAACCCAGTGGCATGCCCGTCGCCTCAATAATGTCGACCTTACCATCGCGACAATGCACAGGACGCGGAAGTCCCGAGTTCGCCACTTGCAAAGTGAGATTGACGTCATCCCAAACCGCGTAGATGATCGACACGAACTGCGCCTCGATTTTTCGTTCGACCAGAGAGTAGTTCACGGCAGACAACATTTCAGCGGGCCTCGGCTCGATGGGCGCGTGCGACCGGAGAATCCCGCTCACCAGTGCAGCAAAAATGGCCGCCGGAGCGCCTTTGCCGCTGACGTCGCCAACTACAATCGCCGTCCGTGATTGCGAATAGTTCACGAAATCGTATAAATCTCCGCCGATCGCCCTCGCCGGCGAAAATTTTGCCGCGATTTCCAGATTGGCCAGTTTTGGCCGGGATTGCGGCAGAAGACGGAACTGCAACTCCCGCGCCATCGCCAAATCGCGCTCCAAGCGCTTCTCCTGCCGCTCAATTTCCTCATAGAGTCGGGCATTCTCAAGCGCGATCGCCACCTGCGCAGCCAGGGTGCCGACTGTGCGCCGATGGTCATCGGTGAAAAATCCCTTTCGCGTGTGTTCGAGGTCCATCACCCCGATGACTTTCTCTTTGTAAATAAGCGGCACCGCCAACTCGGACCGCGTTTCAGGATTGGTTGGAATATACCGTGGATCCTTCTTCACGTCAGGAACCAGAACAGCCTGTCGATGCCGCGCCGCGTACCCGACGATTCCCATCCCCAAAGGAATGTCGTGTTTGAGCTGAATATTTTCTTTAAACCGAATCGAGAATCGGTGCTGCAGCGTTTCTCCACTAGCGTCCAACAGCAAGATGCTGAACATCTGGTAATCGATAAGGCGGCTTAGCAATTCCCCAATGTGTTTCAACAATTCGTCCAGGTTAAGAATAGACGTAAGTTCCCGCGCAATTTCATTCAGCAAAAGCAGAGTACGAGCCTGGCGTGAGGTGCGCGTGTGCAGGCGCGCGTTCTCAATTCCGATCGCCATTCGAGACCCGATCAGAGTAAGCAGCCGTTTGTGCTCCTCGGTAAATTGATTGGGCTGTACCGATTCGATGTCGATTACGCCGATGACTCGATTTTTCACGATCAAAGGAACTGCGAGTTCCGAGCGCACTCCCGGTACGGCAGAAATGTACTGCGGCTCTTCCGCGACATCGTGGACCAGAATTGCCTCGCGCCGCTGCGCCGCAATCCCGGTTACTCCTTCGCCTACTTTGACGTGCATACGCTCTGCCATCTCGGCCGGATAACCCACCTGGAATCGAAATCGAAGGTCCTGAGTCTTTTCATGCAGTAGCAGGATGGCGAAAATCTCGTAGTCGATCACTTTGCGGACGAGTTCCGCCACCCGGCGCAGAGTCGTATCCAGGTCGAGGGTGGTATTGACTACGTCCGCCACTTCGAGCAAAAGTGGGTCGACGTGGCTTTGAATATCGTTAGTTGTTGTTGCCATTTGAGTAGTTTTCAATCATACCAGTCACGTTCGTGGCGCACGTCCTCAAAGCGATTTCAGGCTGGATTTGCATCATGTTAAACTCAAATTAAGCCCAATCATCAAGGAAATATCATGAAGTTTGGCGTCATCATTTTTCCTGGCTCCAACTGCGATCACGATGCGTATTGGACCATCCAGCATGTCGCAAAGCAGCAGGCAACTTTCCTGTGGCATGAATCCCATGACCTCGAAAATTGCGATGCCATCATCGTTCCGGGTGGATTCGCTTACGGCGATTATCTTCGAACCGGGGCTATCGCGAAATTTTCTCCGGTAATGGATTCGGTCCGAAAGTTTGCCGACGGCGGAGGGCTGGTGTTGGGAATCTGCAACGGATTTCAGATTCTCTGCGAATCGGGACTCCTGCCGGGGGCTCTATTGCGAAATGCGGGCATAAAATACGTCTGCAAGCCGGTGCATGTGCGGGTGGAGAATGCTGACACTCCCTTTACCAACGCTTGTCGGCGCGATGAAATCCTGACCATTCCCATCGGCCACATGGAAGGCAACTACTTCTGCGATCCAAGTACGCTCGAACAACTACAACGCGAGAACAACATTGTTTTCAGGTACTCGACCGCCGAGGGTCAAATTACGGAAAGTGCGAATCCGAATGGATCGCTGGACAACATCGCCGGCATCTGCAATCCGGGGCGCAACGTGCTGGGCATGATGCCGCATCCCGAGCGCGCCAGCGAGCCGGAGCTTGGAGGCACTCAAGGCCTCAAGATTTTCGAGTCGTTAGTTGGTGCGATGGCTGCGAAGTAGACCGTACAAATCTTTACGAAATATTCCCGTTCAGCACGCTCCTTAAATACCGTAGCAAAGGTACAATCGTTCAAACCAGCATCTCGGGAAGAAACCAAAATGGAAACTGCCAGGAATCCACTCGCGTAATGCAATCTCGGACTCATTTCAGGACAGCCCGTTTCATCCAGCTCTTCATTTGTTTCCTGGCTCTCAGTTCGTCCTGCCTCTTCGCTCAGAAGTTGCCCGAAATCGATCTCTACGGCGGTTATTCTTATGTCCGCTTCAACAGTCCTTCATTAGGCTTTTCGAACTATTCCAACCTCAATGGATACTCCGTATCAATCACCGCTCCGCATTTGTATGAGCAGCTCGGTCTGACGTTCAATGGCAGTGGAAACTACGGCTCGGGATTGTCGGTTTACAACTTCTTGCTGGGACCACAATTCACGTTCGACAGAGGCCGTCTCAGATTCTTCGGAAATGCTCTCTTCGGCAAGGGAGAGGCGAAAGTGCAGACCAAGACGGCAACCAGGAATGAAATCGCCAGCCAGGATTTCGCCGTCGCGTTCGGGGGCGGGGTTGATATAAATATCGCGCGCCGTATAGCAGTGCGTGCGCTTGATATCGACTATGTGCACATGAAAACATTCGGCAGCACCCAAAATACTTTGCGGATCTCAGCCGGCGTGGTTTATCAATTTGGCAGAAAATGACTCGAGCCCCAAGAACGCGAGTTCGCACGAAACAGACATCGGTTTGAAAAAACTTAAAACAATTCGCGCAAAATGGGCAATGCCGCTGCTGGCAATGGCTCTCCCAGCCGTTACAAGCTGCGGCTCCGCGGCACCATCTCATCTTGGCTACGTCGCGCTTCGGCAAGCAAATGGCGTTACCGCCTATCGCATCAATAACCAGTCCGCCAGTTTCACGCGGATCGTCGGATCCCCCTTTCCGACAGGCGTCTCACCAGCCTCTGTTTATGCCCATCCGTCAAAGAAGTTCCTGTACGTCGCCAACCAGGGTGAGAACGATATTTCGCTCCTCACGCAGAATAGCTCATCGGGGGCGCTCACCGAAGTTCTGCCGCGAGTTCCTACTGGGATATTCCCTTCGTCCTTAGGAATGGATAGTGGCGGCACTTTCCTATTTGTGGCTAACGAGGCATCCGCCAATATCTCTATTTATGCAATTAACTCTGGAAGCGGGGCCTTGACCCAAATTGCGGGCTCCCCTTTTGCAACCGGAACCAATCCTGTAAAGCTTAAGGTATCGCCTTCTGGGAAATTTCTTTACGTCTTAACCCCCAACCTGAGGTCGGTCTTTGCATATGCGATTACTCAAGGCGCTGGAACTCCCCTGCCGGTCGCAGGATCTCCCTTCGCGGTGGGCATATCCCCCTCTTCTTTCACCATCGATTCTGCGGAGCATTTCATGTTTGTCACAAATGCTTCCACCAGCACGGTGTCAGTTTTTGCGATCACTGCAACAGGGGCTCTAACCCAGATTCCGGGATCGCCTTTTGCGACCAATACTGCCGCCACTAGCACAATTCCGGTGGACGTCGCGGTCAGTCCCTCCGGCACGAATCTCTACGTGCTCAACAGTGGGCCTAATAACATCTCGGAGTTCTCGATTGGTCCTACGGGAGCCCTGACTCTGCTAACGGCCTCGCCTGAATCATCGAGCGGAACCGGCCCAGTGTTTATCTTGTTCGACTCCAATCCAAAATTTGTTTTTGTGGGCAATCAAGGTTCCAATAACATCTCCGTATTTTCCGTGAACAGCGACGGGACGCTGGCGAGTACCCAGACACCCGGCACTCTAGGAGCCTCTCCGTCGTCCATGTTCGTCTTGCCCTGAAAACTAACAACTGAGATCTGGCAACTGACCGTCTTCAAACCGGAACCTGAACTACAATCAATTCAAAATGATTAATTTTGGAATCGTTGGATTCGGACTCCACGCCGTAAAGCGGCTGATGCCCGGGTTTGAGATGTCCACAAACTGCAGGGTAACCGCCCTTTCACGGCGGACTATGGCCGCAGCGCAGGAATCAGCGCGTCGATACAACATTCCGAATGCGTTTTCATCCACCGAAGACTTGTGCCGATCGAACGCCGTTGATGCCGTTCTGGTAACGACCCCAAACTCGTTCCATTTACAGGACGTTCTGACCGCACTTCGCTGCAGAAAGCCAGTGCTCTGCGAAAAACCGATGGCCATGAATGCCGATGAGTGCCGCCAGATGGTCGAAGCAGCAAGAAAATCCAATAAACTCCTGGGAATCGCCCAGGTATTCCGCTTCAATGAGAGTGTTCGCCGCATTAGGGAAAGGGTAGCGAATGGTGAAGTGGGCAAGCCAGTTTTCGCCCGCTCCGAATTTTCTTTTCCCGCCGGAGAAGACCATCCCCGCACCTGGATCAACGATCCCAAAGTGGCTGGAGGCGGTCCCATTTTCGATGTTGGCGTTCACTGCATCGATACTCTCCGTTTCATCCTGCAAGACGATGTTGTTCGGGTGAGCGCCCATGGAATTTCCGACTCACGCTCAGGAGAACTTGAGGCCACTGCTGATCTGACTCTGGAATTTTCTCGGGGCGCGTTCGGGACCGTGCTGGTTTCCTTTCGAGCGGAATATAGGACTCCACTTGAAATTGTCGGAGACACGGGCGTTCTGAGCGCCCGCAACGGTCTCAATGTCGAACACCCGATAAACATAGAGCTTTCTCGCGGATGGGATATTGTCGACACCGAGACTGTATCGAACCACCTGTCATACGCGCTCCAAGTCGATTCCTTCGCCGCAGCTGTCGAAGGAAAAGGAACGTTTCCAGTACCTGGTGAGGAGGGATGGAAAAATCAGCTGATCTTGGATGCGGCTTACAGAAGTATAAAAAGCGGCAAGGCAGAACAAGTGGGCCAGATCGGGTTGTAATCAGTGCCCGTCAGTAGCTATCGACTTCGCGGTCTCGTCAGGCTTCGGCAAAATTCCCATCGCCTGAATGATTGCCCAATGCCACTCCTGACCAGGGTCGAGTTGCAATCCGAGATCTTCATGGAACACGGTAGTCTCCGAAGGCGCCGCAGAGCCTTTTAGGTGATAAATCACAGTAAGGTCGGAACGTTTTTCAACCGGGGCTGAATTCTCATCAGCGGCAGTAATCAGCTTGCCTGAGCCGTAGTATGTTGCAGTCTCTGGCTGCGGCCTGACAATAGTCAATCCTACAGTGATCTCCTTCACGTTCCATTTGGTGCCGTTGTAAACGGAAAGCTGAAGCGTATTTTGGTCAATGGTCGCGGGGCCGTCCAGCTTCAGCAGCTCGCTTTGCGGTAGTTGTTCCGGCACAAAAGGATTAGAGATCAGCGCCTGAGCATTGGCGTCGAAAGACAAACTGCAGGTGCCGTCGGGCGATTTCATACTGAACTTCTTACCCGACTCGTCAATGGAAAATACCGGCTCTCCCTTTGGCCGTTTGTCTTGCCCGTCGTCCAACACCTTTTTCAGATTGTCATTGTCGATGACGCTGTCCGGTGCCGGATCTTTGGCTTTACGGACGCTACGGGCAAAGTCCCCGAGTGGGACATCGTCGTCAGACTGGGCCGCGGCCCAAGTGGGCGACAAGACAAATCCGCCGAAAAAGCCCAATAAGACAATAAATTGAAGTCTTCGCAGCATGGGTTTACACCCGAGATTTCGGTCACGCACGTCAAGAACAATTCTAATCAGGAGCGGACGAGCTCAGAGCGCAGGTCGGGAAACCTTGGTGCTACTCCTTAAGTGCGGGACACAGCGGGAAGAATGAAAAATGGGCGTGAGAAAGACGAATGACACGCAACGGGATACCCACGCCCACCATCGGCCAAACTCTTTAAATCAAGCCAGAAGATCGAAAACGATGCACAGGATCGGCCATGGCGAACGGCTCGCGCTTAAAGATCCAGCGGGCTACTGCAAAGCCCAACGCCACATAGCAAAAATGAACCAGTTTCATAGTGCCCCCAGAAAGGATGCCAGCAGCGTGGGGGGCCGAGTCCGCACCCTTATGAACCACACATTAGCAACGACACATCGAAGGGTCAATGGACCAAAGGTGCCACTGCTGGGCACTCAAGTAACAGTGTGCGGATGGTAGAAGAATCAAATGGATAGAAGCCACCAGGATAGGCGAACCCGAGTCCTGGTATCAAAAGGTGGTAGTTAGTCGCATCGCGACGCTCCTCGCCGGTCCAATGGCGTTGCCCGAGAACAGCCCGCCGAAGTCGAACACATCCAGAACATTGCTAAGGTTCTGACCGTCGATCTGAAACTGCATATTCATGTGATCCGACTTGTAGATGTTCGCGCCCAACGAGGCATTGACCCGAAACGAAGGATAGATACGCATCCGGGCAAAATTAATTCGAGCTAGCACCTGCGGGCCGTACAAGGCGAGCGCCTCGGATGGGTCGCCACCGAACTGGAAAGGCAGACCAGTGTCGTATTGAATTCCACCGGCAATCCAAAAACGTGGTTTGACCTGGTAATGCAGACGGCCGCGAACAGTATTGCGCTGGTCCTGCGAGTCCGGGAAGTGACTGGAAAGCTGGGATTCTGCGGCGCTTGCGTTGTCCCCCAGAAATAGGCCGCCGGTTACCGGGAACCAGGCGTTGCCGACCTCATAGGAGTAGCTCAGGAATCCCGCAAAACGGCGCCACTCAGTCAGTTCCAGCTTAGCTTCCGCTCCATAGATGACGGCCTTCCGGAACGCAATCGGGAAGCTGATCGAGGTGTTATCTATCTGATCGTCGTCCGCATAGTTGGTTAAACGCCGCCGAAAATAGTTGGCATCCAACTTCACCTTTTCGTAGACCACCTTGGTCAAGCCCCCTTCGTAGTAGTTCCCTTGGGAAGGTTCCACGGGCAGCCGGAAGAAATTGGCGGGACTGATGGACTCAACCGCGGCCGAACTCGAAAGCAGAATGTTCTCGGCAGAGGGGGTCTGAAAGATTCTGTCATAGGAGACATGTAGAAGGAGGCCAGCGGACGGTAAGTAACGCGAAATGGAAATTCGCGGGTCTAGCGCCTGTCGGTTGAGCAGAAGCTGATAGTGGTCCCAGCGCACCCCGGCGTTGATGGTCCAGTTCTTGAAATGAATCTGGTCCTGCACGAATATGGACTGTTCGAGATCAGGCCGGTTTCCCGTGAAAGTGAAATCAATCGCAGTGCCATGGGCGTATTGGCTGGGGTCGGTAATGTGATAGCGGAAATTCTCGTTTAGAAAGGTGTTGTCAGACTCGAATCCAAATTTCCACTCATTCCAGCCGTGACTGATGGTTGCGGTTCCCTTGAAGTACACTTCGCTAAAGGAATTTTGCTGGAAGATCTCGACGGGCGTTGAGTTCTGGTTGGAATTGAATCCGTTCGCGTTGTTGCGAGCCATGACCCGGAAATCACCGACCGAATTGGATGAAAAGGTGTGCTGGTAAGAGGCGGTTCCCATCGTCTCAATGTTATCGGCCGTCTGGCGCTGGCCCGCAGCCTGCTGCACTTGTTCGTTCGGGATATCGTAGCGCGCCAGTTCGTGGCTAACGATGAATCGCAGGCGATCTTTCGGAGTCACGTCGCGTTCGTAGTTGCCCGAAAAGTCGCCCAACGTCCCCGTATTGGAATAGTTCTGTGGAACAACGGGATTCAGATAGTGATAGGTCATGGCGCCGCTAGCGCTGGCGCCGAAAGTGTTTTTGCCCCATGTATATTGGCCACGCGCGGCCGCTCCGGCCGAATCAAAACTACCGCCCGAAAGCATGACTTGGCCGTGGAGACCGCCTTGTGCATCTTGGATCGTATTGACCTCGACTACCCCACCCATTTTTCGGCCATATTCCGCCGGAATACCCGCTGTGTAGATGCTCAACGATTGGAGATCGTCCGCGTCCATCGGGGGTCCGAAGCTGGGTGAGCGATTGTCAGTCAGCGGGATCCCATCGACCACAAACTGTGTCTGATATTCCGAGCCCCGCGGATGCAGGACGGCATTGCCTTCGTACAACCATCCAGGCTGCGAGTTCACCAAGTCCTGCACAGAACGGCCCGGTATCGAACTGAGCCGTATTTGGATCTGGTCTGGTCCTATTTGACTGACCGAGCCTGCCCTATCGGGGTCAATCAGAGTATTGGCTGCGCTCACCGTTGCGGACTCATTCACGGTCGGGAGCTTGAGCTCGATCTCGCGTTCGGTCGGAAGCGAGGAATGAATATCGACAGATTGAGATACGGTTGCGAAGCCAGGCTGCTCGATCTCCAGCTGATAGACCCCGAAAGGCAGGCGCTGGACAACCAGTACACCCTCATCGTTTGTCGTCAGAGCATTTCGATACTGATTGGCCGCGCTAATAATGTGAATGGTTATTTTCGCGCCATGGCCAGACGGATCCGCCACTTTCAGCCGCAATTCACCGTTATTGCTCTGGCAAAAGAGCGGGAACGCCCAGAAGAGAAAAACCGCTGCAAATCTCTGCATGAGGACTCGGCCTCCGTAGTTTAGCGGCTCGACGGGCGCGGTTTCGCAGGGTTTTTTCTATGACGGTTATTTTCGGGGACTGTGACGGCAACCTCTAATCGCACACTCGCAGGAGATCATTGTTGTGGGAGATCCATCAGCACCACATCCGAGCGCTCCTGCTCTCGTTCGAGTACAACCTCGCGACCGTCTGGGGAAATATCGAAGTCGCCAATGTCGAAGTTAGACGGTATGTTAGTTAATTGCTTCTCGGTGCCCGTCTCCAAATCGACGAGCCGGAGATTCTTGTGTTGAATTTCGCCGGGTGCTCCACTCATTCGCGTTTTTTTGCCGGGTGCCGGGTGCCCCACACATTCGCGTTCTGTGCGGATGTGTGGGTTCCCTACAAGCGGCGCCACCATGGACTTCCGAGTTTGACTTCGTTTTCCACCGACCACGAGGGGAACGATCCCAATTGATGCAAACGGCCTAGCGCTGCGTCGCATAAAGGGGCGTTTCCTCGAAGAAATAGCTGCTGAATCTTCCCACCGCGCAGGGGAATCTGATATCGGGGAGTACGAGAGGAATAGCGGCGTGTCATTGACTCTGACTCTGATAGGTGTTGTGGTTCTTGCGATGTCTCTAGTTTTCTTTCTTCGCGTGAAACGCCTAAGGGACCAGCGCGAACTGGAACGGCACAGCATCACCGCGGAAGAACTCCACGGGTTGTTAGCTTCAGATCAAGAGATATTTCTATTTGACGTTCGTCAGCCGCTGGACTTGTTAGCTTTTCCTGAAATCATTCCGAAGGCAAGAAGGATCGACCCAATTGAAGTACTAGAGACGCCGTCACTGCTTCCGAGAGAACAGGATGCGGTTGTTTACTGTACCTGTCCCAGCGACAAAACCAGCCGAGCCATCTTGCGTCGGGCATTGGCACTTCAGTTCTTCCGGGTGAAATTCCTCAAGGGTGGATTGGCGGCCTGGAAGGCGGAAGGCTATCCAGTCGAGCCGTACCGGGACGTCTTTCACCTCTACAATCCAAGCTTGGCTCCGCGCTCTGGGTGATCTTGGCCGCCGAGGAAATCCGTCGCCAGTCCGATCAAAACTGAACCCTGTGACGGTCTGGCACCATATTGGTGGAGGCGGAGTTGACCCCGCGTCCTGAAAAATTTACCGGTCAAGAGGCTCCAGTCTCAGTCCAGTTCATGCTTCCGTCCTTCACCGGAAACGTTCGCGCTCGCGCTCAGAACGTACAAGCGATAGCGGCTAGCCTGAGATCCTAGCCCCGAAGATAGCAAGCGACAGCAACTCTTTCTTGCTTCCCGGGTTTTTGGATAGATATTCATATACTGATTTGGAGGAGAGCTTGAGATCGTCTTTCTTTCCCATAAACACCCGCGTGAGATCGGGCTTACTTTCGATTTTAGCGCTTATATGTGCATTAACAATGTCTTTGGCAGCTCAGAATGCCCCTAATGATCCCTACCCGGACGAGAGCGATGGGGTCAGCGCGGGCGGCAATTGGACTGTCTTCCATTCCGAAGACAAAATGACCGGCGCCAAGAAAGTTCGATTCGAGCTGCTGTCGAACAACTCCTTGAGCGAGGATCGAGACTACAAGCCGCGCATCGAACTCACCTGCACAAATGGCAAATACACATATGCTGATTTCAATCCCGGCATTCGGCTCGGACCGCCTAACCGCCCAGCTTTTCTGGGGACAGCCCCAAATAGAAGTCATGGTCCGCGTTGACGACGCGCACGGCTATCACGGCTGGAACTGGGTACGCGACCGCTTTCTCTCTATGGACAAAGGCACAACCCGCGCTCTACTCGGCGCCAATGTTTTTAACGTTCAAATACCAGGCCGCTATGGACCGGAAATCGCGGAATTTTCGCCTTCCGGACTCGATCTCGGACAAGTAAAACAATCCTGTGACCTGACGGGGTATATGGAGCTGAGGGGAAAATGCTACACCCCTGCGAATCGCAAAGAATGTGAACATTTCTTCGCGGAACAAAAATAGATTTTCATAGTTCGAATCCATTTTCTTATTGCAACGTCAAGAGTCTCCGTGTAGGGTTGCGCCGTTCCAAAGATCACACCGCTGTCCGGGCCCCCGATAAGTTTAGGTAAAAAGTTTCCCAAGGGATCGAATATCAACGATTCCTGTGGTGGAGGTGCACGTGTACCGTCTTTTTGCTGTTCTCGCAGTACTCGTTCTGAGTTTTGAAATTTGCATGGCGCAAACGCCTACTAGTGATCCTCAGGCACTGACGTTGGTTGCCAAGTCCGTCGCAGCAATGACTGGTGGCCAACCCGTTAGCGGAGTGACTCTGAACGCTACCGCAATTTGGATCGCTGGTTCGGATTACTTCACCGGCCCGGCGACGCTTCAAGCCACGGGTAGCACGTCTACGCGTACGACACTTGCAGCGCGGGCGACCTCTGCACACGCACAGCCCCCTTGCCAAACCAAACCGGCTCGGCAACCGTAAGCACGACGTATAGCTACGACGCTCTGCACCGCCTGACGGTGAAAAACTATTCGGACAGCACACCACCTGCAAAATATTTCTACGACGAGTCGGGCGTATCGAACCCTAAGGGCAGACTGACGAGCGAAGGAACCTGGAGCAGCAATGGTTGGATTACGTCGCAAGTCTTCAGCTACGATTCTATGGGTCGGGTTTCGGAGAGCTTGCAATGCACACCCCGGAATTGTCCCTCGTACTCTTTCTATACCCTATTCTATTCCTACGATCTCTTGGGCGATATCACGCAAATGACCGACACCCCGGAAAACGTAACGTACAATTATTCTTTCGACACGGCGGCTCGCTTGACAACTCTTCAGAGCAGCTTGAACGACTCTCAGCATCCCGGAACACTGCTCACGGTGAACACCTACAATCCGCTCGGGCAGCTGCAAAAGAGTACTTTTGGAAACGGTATTGTCCGCAATCTCACTTACGACAATCGGGGACGACCAACCTCCCAGACCGACGGCTCCGTCTACAGCTTCAGCCTTGGCTACACTCCGGACAGCAATGCCTACACAGGCAATGACTCCGTAACTGGCAACTGGACTTACGGTTACGACGACTTCTCCCGCCTTTCGGCTTCCAGCAAGAGCGGGCAGGCCTTCACTTACAAATATGACCGCTTCGGCAACCGTATGCAGCAGAACCCGACTTCCGCATGAGGGATGTCGAACTTCTCGTTCGTTACTACGCCTACAAGAATTTTCTCCCTCGTTATCCCGGCAACCTCAAGGAATTTCTAGACGAGACGTGCGAGGAGCTTAACCACCAGTGGAGGCGGCGCGAAAGCGAGCTTCGCAAACAGGCAGAACAACTTGAACGAGGCATTAAAACCGTTTTCAAAATATTTGGCCAGGCTGGCGCGTTTCGAAAATGGGATGGTACGAAGTTCGAGCGAAGTCCCAACCGTGCCGTGTTTGATGTTATGAGCTATTACTTTTCAGAACCTTCCATAAGAAAAGCGGCGAGGGTGGCGGGAGCCCATGTGAAGGAGGCGTTCAAGACCCTTTGCGCTGAAAACGAGCATTTCAGGCGATCCATCGAAACGACGACGAAGAGCATTGAGGCTAACACTGCACGTTTTTCGCTGTGGGGTCGCGCATTGTCCAAGGCAATTGGAATGACCGTCCCCATCCCGAAGTTCAATAGGTCGGCGGGCAAGAAGTGACATGCCCACGTCTAGGCGCTTTAAGCAGTTGGCTAAACGTCTCGAAGAATTACGAGCGCACCTGTTGCCCTCCCAATTTTCTCCAACGGGCCAGTACGATGCAAAAGAACACGACTTGGCGAGGGCGTACCTTGTTTTGGCTCACGCTGAAATCGAAGCCTATTGTGAGGATCGCGGCAGGAAGGTAGCGCAACGGGCATATCAATCGTGGAAGACTAAAGGGCGGCACACCTCCGTACTGATTGGACTTCTAAGATTTCATCATGCTGTTTGCCGAGAGCCCTGGGTGCCCCTAGAGAAATCGCCGAAAAAGGTCGAGACGGCCGTCAACTACTACTTATCAACAATCATCGCAAATAACCACGGGATTAGGGAAGGTAACTTGGCAAAGATTCTGTACCCAATAGGCATCCACCCGCGGATCTCGACAACGTTTGGCTAACAATAATGGATTCCTTCGGAAGTTCCAGAGGTTCGGTGGCTCACACGGCTGTGAAAACGCAACAACCGATCGACCCTCAAAGCGAGGTCGAGCGCATCACTAAACACGTTCTTCCTGGTCTTAAAAGACTGGACAAGAAGTTTACTCGACGCTAAAGGCCGTTTGAACCGTACTTCGCGTCCTCTACGAAGAGACCAAAGTCGCGTACACTACCGCAGACGGCTTCTCATTCCGGATGTGACGGGCAAATCCATTTGGAAGGAGAGACTACCGTGAACGACGAATTTTTCTTCGAGCCTAGCAGCAAGCGTCGTAAGGGATTCCCGTCTGAAAGCAGAGTTAAGCGCGGGTTTCCGTGTGGTCCGTGGCGATAAAGAGCTCTTCGAGAAACTGGGCAGGAATGATCTCTGCCCGTGCGGGTCGAACCGCAGGTTTCAAGAAGTGCTGTATGCAGTCCGGACATTACGACGGCGCAAAACGTAACCACTACAAACGATGACAAGCGAAGGGCACGGGAAACCGTGCCTTTTTTTAGCTTTCCTGAGAACCTTGTTGCAGAAATAAGAAAGCCCCGGTAGTCAGCCGGGGCCTGGAACGTGATACTGGACAATGTTTGCCAGATCCAATCATAATTCGCGTGGCCGCGTTGTCAAGCGGTCCTTGAGACTATCGAGTGACTGCGGAGGGCAAGGGAGTCGAACCCTAACGGCTGACTGGCCACTCGAATGTTTGGCAAACATTGTCCAGTACCCACTGGCAATACCCTCCAGACCATGTCCGCCCGCAGAGGATTGTAGAATGCCAGCGACCCCACTCTGTACGACTCAAAGAATTAAATTGCTCCCTTTTCCAAATCGGGAACAGGCTGAATGCACTTAATTTGGGAAAGAGCGTCCAATGCACCAAACCGGTGTATACTGGTGCAACCCTGTCCACACCCAAGCGAAACTCGACAAGATTTGTCCGGAGAAGCGTGTCCCTGCCCGCCAAACTGGCTAAGCGAGTGGAGGCCATTGCAAAGCAGCGCGCTCTGAGCGACAACCGCGTCCTGGTGGAACTGATCGAGCAAGGAATCGAAGCTCAGAAACAGAAGGAGAAAGCATTCTTTCAGCTGGCTGAGCGTTTCCGTTCGGCGGATGATCCTCAACAGGTGAAACAACTAGGGGACGAGTTGGGACGTTTCGTCTTCGGTGAGTAATGCCCCGCATCGAAACCTGGTCGCAGTTGCGGAAGCGCTTTAAACCCGGAATTCCTTCTTTTGACCAATTCTTGTCAAGCCCCTCCGGACCCCAATTCCGCCTAACTCATTCCATCCATTCAGAGAATAATTGTGTTTTACGTGGCATGTTAGCTATATTGAAACGCGTATAATATATCCATAAGCTAAAAGAAAGGCGTGGCCATCCGGCTGCGCCTTTTTATTTTGTCCTAATAAATTCCTAAAAAAAGGAAAAGACTAAGGCGGCGACTCATCCTCGTCCGCCTTTTTCGGTACAGCATGCAAAATCAATCCGAGTCAACCGCAACACCGGAACCGCCAGCTATCATCACGAAATATAAGTTCCCCGGCCCTTCCAAGCGCATGGGAGAGACCGTCGAACTGGCTTTCATGCTCAAAGCCGTGACCCTCGGCTTTGCTGTAGCCAGGCCCTGGGGGGACAGCGAACGCTACGACTTCATCCTCGATTCAGGAGACCGCTTGTGGCGCGTCCAGGTACGCTCCACCGAACGCGAATTTAAGCGGGGATACTGCATCCGCGGGTACATCCATGTCAAAAAAGAACAGGTCGCTCTCTGCGCCCGCGATGTCGACGCAATCGTCGCCTATATCGTTCCACTCGATCTCTGGTACATCCTTCCCATGAAAGATTTCGAGCCGCGCAGAAATATATGGTTGTATCCCCACGACCAGCCGGACCGAGGACGATTTGAAAAGTTCCGCGAAGCATGGGACCTGCTCAAACCAGCGCCGTGTGTGCCGTTACCGCAGCCGAAGATCGTCCCTACTATTCTCTCGGCGTGGAAAAGCAGATTCCTCCGGGGCAAACCGCCCCGTTCGGAGTGACAAATTGTTGGAGCGCTAGAACTTGAGTCCGTAGAAGACAAAATCCCTCCAAAGGCTTGCCGATGGGGCATCCGGCAGGATTGCACCGTCGGGAGGCTTAGGTGTACGCTTCTGGCGGCCTCGGCATCAAAGCGGTCATCCCTATTCAGGAGTGACAAATGAACAACAAGACTGTTTCACTGCGCAAACTTCTTAACTTTGGAGTGGTTGTTGCTGCGATCCTTGCCCTTGGGGTCTCCGTACAAGGGCAGATTCGGGCAAACTTCCAGAACGCGGTAAGTTACGAGACATCGATCCAAAAGGCCTACCAATTTCAGGACACAATGATGGATGCTTATGCGTCCGGCAACACCGTGCGCCTTACGCAGAGTTACTCCGATGGAGGACTCGAATCAACGGCGTTTACCTACGATAATGCCGTGGCAATCGATGCCTACCTTGTCCGAGGAGGGGCTGATAATTTGAGGCGTGCCGAAGTTCTTGGCAAGGGGCTGATCTATGCCCAGGCGACGAATTTCCCGATCAACGATGGCCGGTTCGCGCAGGCGTATTTTGTGAACACTCCTAATTCAGACGGGAGCGGCGCGTATATTACGCCGGCGGCATTCCCATTCTACTTTTACTCGAGCTCAACTGGCGACCAAGCCTGGGCGGGCATGGCTCTGGCGCAACTTTACCGCCGCACCGGAGAGACGGATTATCTGACAGCGGCGCTGAAAGTGGGGAACTGGATTGTCACAAACACCTACAACACGCTTGGCGCCGGCGGCTATTCTTTCGGAACTATCATTAACTCGTCTAACCATTCTGTTCCCTCTCCCAATGGCAAGTCCACTGAGGGCAATATAGATGCGTATGCTTTCTTCACCATGCTCGCCCAAATTACACACAATGGCCGCGCCAGCAATGGCGCGTCGTGGACGAGTCTGGCGGGGCATGCACTGGACTTTGTGCACGCGATGTATAACTCGACCGGCGGTTATTTCTACACCGGGACGCTGGGCGATCAGATCACGATCAATCCATCTCCAATCCCGGAAGACTGCCAGACCTGGTCTTACCTGGCATTGCTCGACAATAATTACAAGCAGACGATCGATTGGGCGCTTGCCAACCTGCAAACAACCGATACCGCATCGTCGCCACACTCGAGCCTAACGGGAAGCCAAAAGATAACCGGCATGGTGTTTGATACCGCTAGTTTGACGACCGGTTTCGCCGATCCCAACGCCGTGTGGCTCGAAGGCACCTCACACACCATCGCAGCCCTGATTGCCCGCGTCATCGCAGGCAACGGGAGCCTTTTCTCGCGCTTTGGGGATCTGGGAACCGTCCTGTTCTTTGCGGAGAATTGCCAGAAAGCGCAGGCCGAGTTGGGCGCAGGACAAACTGTCAACGGCGTCGCGATTCCGCTCGGCGAGGGCCTGGTTGCAGCGACCAGCCTGATGGACACAGGTTTCGGATACACCTACGGGCCGGCGCTACACATCGGCGCCACCGGTTGGTATCTCATTGGGGTGCAGGGAGGGAATCCGTTCCAGCTCGGCTACTCGACAATCAAGTAATAAGCGTATCGAAACCGCGTAGAGACGCGGCTCGCCGCGTCTCTCTTGCTATCTTTCCCTTCAAATAAAATTCGAATCCAATCCCGCGATGAACTGGATCCCCGGAATGATTTTGCCGACGAGGTTTTTGTCATTGGTTAGGAACAGGTCTGTACCGGCTGTGGCTGCACAAGCAAGATGAATTGCATCTGGCGAGCTTATGCCCGTGCTTCCGCGGATCCGCGCATAACAGTCGGCAGTCTCGACCGTAAACGGCACAACTTCTGACAGAAGGCCCAACAAAACTTTGCGTAACTCGTCTGCCCTCGATGCTGGTCCCTTGCGGTATGCGCCCGCAAGTACTTCACCGAGGGTGACGGCGCTGGTGATGAGTTTGTCCTTGCGCTCCTGCATGCGGGAATGGATCGACGCAACCCGCTTCGCAAGAAGCGGGTTATCATCCAGCCAGTAAATAAAAAGCATGGAATCCCAGTAAATGCGGCTCATTTGCGTTCGTCCGCATCGCGGAAGGACGCACGTTCAGCCCGCAGGTAAGCTTCGCCTCCGCCATATTCGGCAAAGACATCTTTCAACGCGCCGCGGAGCCGCTCCCAGGCATCCTGACGATCCGTTCCCTTGTCGTGTTCTCCTTTGGCGACGAATTCGTAGGTATAGGTGACGGTTGTACTCTGCCCCGATGGCGGGCCGCTGCTGTCTACCAGTCGCAAATTGTTGTCCCGGAGGAATTCCCGAGTCTTCAACGCGCTGCAAACTGCAGGCGTGTGACCGTTTAATCTTAGATCTCGAACAACATCCCCAGCCCGGATTGAGAACCGTCTCTCCTTCCGGACCCGAGCTGGGATGACATACCTTTCTCTGCCATGCATTCGAATCCGATCCGCGTCTTTCATAACGAACCTCCTTGCAACGGAATCGTCCAGCAGACATAGAATAGCATGAATAGAATGGAATAGAATATATGTTTCGCGCTGCGGAACGCAACATCCGGTTTTTGGCGACGAATGAATCCCCACCGTGGAACCGAATGCCACGCCCAACATCCAATACGTTGACTTCCAATCTCTAGCAACTTAGTCTGGAAGTGGTTCTTTTTACGGCCAATCCCACCAGTGGGGGCGTCACGGCTTCGACGGAGATGCTTGCGGCCAAGAGGCATGCCAGGGTGCTCGCACCTGTAATCGTGGGCAAAATGATAATTGCCAATCAACAAATGGCATACGCAGCCTAATTAATTAGGCAGCCGTTCTCCGCCGCTTCGCCCTTGGGCGGCGAGCGAACGTCACACAGAGGGCTGCTCTTCTCTTCTACGTCTGGGAGGAGAAGCTAAGATCTCAGGCTAGCGGAACGCGTTTCTTGTCCGTTCTGAGCGTGGGCCGCGAACGTTTCCGGCGAAGGCCGGAAGCATGAACTGGAATAAGCATGTAGTCTCTTGACCAGTAACATTTTCGGACGCGGGTTCGACTCCCGCCGCCTCCACCAACTTACGTCTTACAGATCAAGCACTTAACCTTATCGTTTGCCGCATAACGCCGCAGAACTCTGCGGTTTCTGCCCTCCGGCGCTCGAACAGAGCAGCCAGCTTGTTTACGGCATCCCGTTGATCGCCACTAATCGCGTGTGTATACCGGAGTGTGGTCTCGATCTTGGCGTGACCGAGATTTTCTTTCACCGTCACAATCGACGCACCCGCCTGCAGCTGCGCGGTAGCGTTGCCGTGGCGGAAAGCATGGAGTGCGCCCTCACCGAGCCCCAACCGGTCGCGCAGTGGATTGAAAACGAACTCGCGGACCCGGTTCCCGTGATAGGGCTTGTTGCGCCGGTTGGTGAACAACAGGTTCCACGGATTCTCTTTCCACTCCTTCGACCGATACTCTCGTAGCAATGCAATCAAGTAATCGGGAAGATGAAGATCACGACGGCTGTTTCTGGATTTCACCGTCTGGATTTCACCATCTATAACCGCCTGGCGGATGCGTAGGACATGCGCATCGAGATCGACATGATCCCATGCGACACCGAGCGCTTCACCACACCTGAGGCCGAGATACGCCATCATTGCGAAACAGGTCTTCCACTTCAACGATGGGGCATTCTCAATCAGCAAGAGTGATTCGTCAGGGGTGTATGACCGCACCTGCTCATGAACTTCGTCGGGTGGCAAGGTCACATCTCCATATTCAAACGTTTTTACCTGATAGTTCCAGGCACGCGCCCGTTTCAACATCGCCCGTAGAGTTCCGAGCACGTTCATGATTGTTTTCCGGGAGAGGTGATTTCGCAGTCCTGCGTTCACCACATGCTGCACAACTGGACCGTTGATTTCGTCCAGCCGCACATTCCCGAGTGTCGGGACGATGTAGTTTTCCAGGTGATGTCGGGACGCCTTGCGGGATGTGGGCTTGTGACCCGTCAATCCGTCCCGTTGGTAAATTTCCGCGAATTCTCGCACCGTAGCCGCCCTTCCCGGACGATATTCCGGCGCGTTAAGCGGTTCGATGATTCGATCCGCTGCACGCCGGGCGAGACGTTTCGTCGGGTAATCGCCAATGTTCCCAACTATCGCTCGCCTCTCAGGACGACGAATCTTCCCGTCATCCCCCATTGAATCCTCTCTCCAGCGGAGAATCCAATTCTTACCTTCGAGCCTTAATGCGCCACGCTGATACCGCCTTCGGGCCAAGTTTCCTCCCATTCTTGGCCCGCTGATTCCAGCGGTGATAGTACACGGGATGCGAGGTGTGGAAATCATTTACTGTTCTAAGTCACTGCCATTTTGGTGTTTTTGTCGCCGAGCGTGGGATCGATCCGCACACCCGCCACACTCTTGCGTAGTTCTATCGCCACCGCATATGGAAACCGTGCAGGTGTTGCCTCTCCTGTGTTTTCGTGGTTTCCGGGAAAGAGTTCAAGCGCCACTTTCCCCCGCCCGCAGATGCAAAACACTACCCGGCAATGGTCCGATTGGCACGTCGGGCAGTAAGAATCGGACACGCGAGAGTGAAGGGGGTGTTCGCAGAACCGGCAATCTAAGCCTTTGCGCCTTTCTGTGCTCGACTTAGTTCTTGCGGGCCGGAATTGGAAAGCGGGAGAAATCGGTGCGGCGACCCGTTCCCGAAGCACTGCGATAACTTCATGCTTCAGCGCGGTCAGCTCAGCACGAAATTCACGAGGGATTCGTTGACAAAGCAACCGACCATCGGGCTCCGGGGTCAGTTTTCCGCCCGCAGCTTCAATCATTAGGAGCAGGTCGGAAGCCTTCATATGCGATACCCACTATCTTCAGCTTCATCGGCGGAGTTAGGAACTGGCACTGCATCTTGGGTGCTCCGGGGCTCCGGCTCGCACTTTCCACAGATCATTTCTGCACCATCGGGGAGCAGCTTCACCCACCAATCGGTGTGAGGTCCGTGCAATGCGCACGGCAAACTGAGCTTCGTATCCGCCTTTTGCTCGCTTTGACCCGTAACATCCGTCACAACTGGCGTCTTCACTAGTGATTCTTGACGTTTGGGAGGCGTAACAGGGTTGCTGTCGTTACATTCAGAAGAATGCTCCAAGCCCCCATCAATGCGGGTCTGTGACGGTGTGACGTTTGGCGGAGGAGGGGCCAGACTGTCAGAAACATTCTTGGGCAGGTAACGCTCCCAGGGGTCAGTGAATAACTCGCGGTCGTACCCCTTCGATGTTCCGGACCCGATCCGAATTGTTTTGGGGAGAATTTTGAATGGTTTCAGGAGACGAGCAAGCGAAATTGCGGTGAGAGGCTTACCGCGGTTAAGTTCGCCCCAAGGTGAACTTTCCATTTCAACCAGTGCCGCGACCAGATTGGCGGACCACAGCTTATCGGCGCCAGCGCTGTTGAAAGCAGTCTGAATGTCCATGAGTAGTCGTACCTGAACGGATTGATCTTCGGTCGCACCGCCTGTGTACAACTCGATAAGCGACTTGCGCGCTCTTGCTGGCCACTCTCCCCCGACCGCATCTGCAATGGCCAGCAGGATCTCCGCCCCATCTTGCTGCCGGTCATTCAGTTCTTCGGGCAATACGGGCTCCGCATCTTTGATCCCAGATAAGTATTTCTTGGAAAAACCCTCCAGTCGCTCTCGCAGCCTGGCGACCTCTGGTCCGATCGTTCGCTCGCGCAGTTTTTCCACTTGCTCCCCTGGCTTTTTGCGCTCAAGTTGGATGTGCAAAGACCGATCCGCCACGGTGTCCGGTAAATTGCCGATTCCCGCCAGGGCCTTCGGGCAATAGGCGCTGAAGTCTTTCGTCTGCATGTTCGCTCCTAGGCCGACGATGCGCGACACGGTTCCCTTGTGGTGCGCACCCGCATTCAGCACCATGCGAACCGCTTCCGCCATTTCCTTGTCTGCTTTAAATAGTGCATCCATCTCATCGAGAAGAAGGGTAGGGTGTACTTGATCTATTTTGCGGAAGAGGCTCGCGGCCGAGGCGCTCGACGTGTACCACGGCTTAGAAACCAGGTAAGACAACAACTCCATAAGGCGAGACTTGCCGCATCGCTTCGCGGCGCTGGTGATCGCTAAATAAGGTGTCCAGATGGCAAATTGAAAAAAGTAAGTGTGCACACACCATAACGTCACGGCAACGAGTTGCGCCTCGGTCATGACAACAAACCGGCGCAAAAAGCTTTCCACTTCATTGAGGATGGCCACGCCAGCCCCGGAATCACTGAGGATAGCCAACATCGCCTCGTCGCCTTGGGCGGCTATGAAGTCGTCAGGCCCGTTCCATTTGCCCGCTGGAAGATCAAGTATTCGGACGTCCGCGCCCTGCTTTCGCAATTGATCAACGAGATCGCGTCGCGCCGCTTGCACACTGGGATTTGTACCGCAATTGCTATCCAGCAACACGTAAGTTAATCTTCGATCCCGGCAAATATTGAGATCAGGTATTGGTCCTGTCTCCGGGATTCTCTCGCCGGTTGGAGTTTCCCTGATTCCGACTTGAGCACGCCAACCCCAGCAGCCACCCATCCCGATGGGAAGGATCTTCGTATCGGTTCGCCTGGACAACGCAATAAGCGCCAAAACGCTTTTTTCCGCCTCCACCAAAACGATCGGAATGCTCGGATCTGCGAATAGCTCCGGCGTCGGTGGAAAGTAAAGGTGCTTTCTGTCGCCATAGGGAGCGACATATTTCTTTTTTTCTTTCCCGTCTTCAATTTCGGGATAGTCGCGTCTGATACGGACGTACTGCCGCCGCCGGACACTGTTCATCGAGTGCGGATCGAAATAAGGGAAGGCGATTCCGGCCATATCCCCGGTGCTTCGGATGCCGTATTGCTCCCGAGCTTCACGGTCCGAAACTCGCTCGATCCCCGCCTCATCGAGCAGTGATTCGGGAATACCGAGTTTCACGAACATAGCCACGTCCGCGTTAAGTAGATGTCGATCCGCGTTCAAACACCTTCTCCGTTCATGATCTTGCTTAGTCTGCAACCAACACCCCGAAAAAAAAATCACCGTTTTTGCGCCTGAAGGCAGTTTGGGCAAAAATCGGTTATCTTTTGGTCGAAGCAATCTTGCCTCTAGAGCGGGAGGGAACCATTGGCTAGATCGATCGGGAAATCTGGCGAGACATTGGGGGAATATATAGAGGACGTTGAGATTCCGTTCACTTTCTATACTTTTTCTGCCAAGCTTCGGGAATTTGTGGAGCGTTCTCCGGGAGCGCCGCTACTTACCGACTTGCAAGTGAAGAATCTGTTCGAGATTAGCTTGGAATACCTAAAGACGGACATCGCTTTGCGACAAATAAAGGGCGACAAAGTTGAGATGGATTGGCGGTACAGACGGAAAATCATAGAAGACGCCGAAAAACGGCTTCGAGAGTGGCAAGCCTCGTTAAAGCCTTCCATCTCGGCATCAGATCGGCCATCAACGTCTGCGCTTGCAACTCATTTAATGGAGGAGGTTACTGAGTTAAGAAATAAACTGGCACCTGATTTTGCGAAGTTGAAGTGGGAACAAAGAGTGAACGAAGCGATGCTGAGGGAATTATTTTTGACAAAACTCCGCCGCGAATATGTTATGGACCTCAAACACTATATCCAGACTGCATTTTCTCCCGCCATTAAGAAGAAAGATGATAGAAACTTAATCATTGCGGCGACGATGGTTGCGGCAAGAATCATCACTGATACGGGAATCATCCTCGTTAAAGGGAAAGAGAAAGACCCCCTCCACCGTATCCCCATGGCCGTATCTAAGGCGAGTAAGCTAGAAAAGGAGCTCCGCAAACAGGGGATTGCGCTGAGTTTTAAGAGGAGTTCGTAATACTGTCCATTCCCAGATCACTCCACCAAGTCTCCCAAATCGCTTCGCACGAGTTGATTCGTTGTTTCTAGGATTGCCATCGTGTGTCCCCTGCGGGTTGAATGATGTCTGACCTTCTTTGAGCTATCAGTTTTAATGGTCTGAGTCGATTTGTCCTGTTTCTATAACGGTGAGGCCTGAAATGAATTCATAACTTAGTTTAGAGTCGGGGATCGTGGGATTTGTTGCTGGGAGTTCGATTGTGGAATGCCGAAATGTTTGAAACATCCAAATTGTTCTGCTGAGGCAAGAAAAGTTGGTATTTTGTCAGGGCTGAGACGTGGGTATTAGTGCTTTTACAGGGCACTACGCGAATGACGGCAAGTTCAAGAGGGCAAAATCAGAGGTTCTCATGTTTTTTTCTCATAATGTGGGGCATCATTCTCGAAAGAGGCGAAAGTGGAGATTCTTGCTGATTCGATATGCGAGCGGAACGCGACAACATGTGTGGTGGAGTGTTTTCTTCCTTCATTTGTAGGCTGCAGGAATCAACACTATTGCTGTTTATTCGTATTGATAGTATTTAGGGGTCTCAATGACCGAGGCTGTCTTTGCTTTTGCCGCCCCACTACCAAGGAATCGGAGATCTGAAAGCTTTTTCTTCTTTAGAGGGAAAGCGGGTTGCGCTGGCTGTGATGTCGATCCTGCGGTCAAAACCTACAAAACTACAAAACCAGGATTCCGCGCATGCTCAACCAGACGCCCCATCCTTCACTAAAACCAAGAGAGGAAGAACCTACAACGGCACGTCCCTTACCAAGTCCTTGTACTTTGTTCCGTCAAGCGCCGTGAGCGGATCTCGGCAGCGAAGCATATACTGCAGGAGTAAGACTTAACCCCGAAGACCCACCGCGCTCATTTTCCACTACAACTCTGCGCCTTCGAGATTGAGAAGGGTTCCAAGCGGGACGGTCACGACTAGGATCGTGGTGGGATCGCGGCCAGTAGAAGCCGCAGTCACACCTAATGGTAAGTTTTTATATGTTTCGAATTCCGCTCTCTTCGACCGTGTGCCGGGCTCCATTTCCATCATAAACACGACTTCGAACAAAGTTGTTTCGACAGTACCGGTCGATTACGATCCCCAAAGAATTGCGTTTTTGCCCAATGGCTCTTACGCGTATGTCCCTAATCACACTGCCGGAACTGTGAGCGTGATAAAGACTTCGACCAGAGCGGTTACCGCGAGTATCGCTGTGGGAGTTAATCCTGTTGGAATCGTGATTACCCCGGAACCTGTTAAGTGCATTCGGAAGTAATTCGAAGGTAGCGCGAGGCTACGTGAGCCTCATGAAATCCAATCAAACTAATTCGTTGCAGGCCACATCCGAACGGGGGGATAAGCGGCATAAAGTAAAATCATCGACTACGAAAAAGACGAGGGCTAAAACATTCGTGCCAATAGTCATCAACGATACAGAAAAATATCTGGGTAAGGGGATTGGGATTATCGGAGTCTGGCTCGACCGAAGAACGAGTAGAAGATTCTTTCAAGTCAGCTTGCAGCGATGACTCCGTCGCCAACAGCCGAAAGCGCATAAAGGAGCCTCCTCGATGACTGTTACGTTGAATTACTTAGGATTGATCGCATGTGTGATTTCGATTTCGTCCTTCTGCGCAGGTCAGGGAAAGGACGCAGCCAAAACGCGTTACTCGGACGTCCCGTTCGAGCTTACGGTTGATCACCTTTCCGCAGGCTATCAAGGCAATGACGCGGACAGAATTTATCGAGCTATCGAAAAACACGAAAATGCTGCCAAGGGAGAATTTGAGACGACCGAGCAATACGAGGCTCGGATAGAGCAGCAAAATGAACAACCCCTGATCGGATCCCTCCGGATCACTAGCCTCTTCGCCTTTAAGGCCGCAGATCTGAAGCTTCAGTACGATGCAGACAGCGGGGTAATCAAAATATATGTGCCCACGTCGTTTGCGGTAGACGATGCGGGAAAAGTTGACAGTTCAAGGATTGCAGTCAAGGTTCAAGAGAGCGCCTCTTCGCGCTCCTACCTCGCGTCGAACGCCTTTGGCGCCACAACCATGGTCAGGGAAAAGGACGTTAAATCCATCGAAATAGGTGTCGTGCATGCATCTGACTTTGAGCTTCGAAATGACGCCGACCCTAACTTAGATTGCTTTTATGGCCCCGACTTGGGCTGCTTCTATTCTGAACTACATCTGGTGCCGGAACAGGCGAGGCGACTGAAACGATCGGCGAGAGTGTTGATCGTAGGCTCCCTAGACCACGACGCTATCGGCAAGGGAGCAATTCTGGGCGATGCCACGATAAACAGTCCAACTGCATACTTTGGGCAGTTGCGTTACATAAATCTGCGGCTTTCAGAGATTTGGATATACAACCCGGAGACCGGCACCGTATTCGCGAAGATAAAGGCAAAATAGATTGCCTTATGTTCGTCATTCAATGCTTTCTGCGGGGTTTTGTGTCCCTCTTGAGCAGCTCAAAAAGTGTCCTTCAACCCCGTAATTTTTGTGATGGTGAGGGTCTTTCGTGCAAGCCGTTGTTAGTGTTCTATCCACGGTGTCCATGCAGCTTTCACGTAATTTAGAAATTTAAAATTCTGAAAAAACAGGTACCAAGTTCCACGACAAGTATAGCGTCTTGCCTCACCGAATGACGGGCGTCCTACCTAAGCTAATCACGCAGTGCGACCCTACCCGAATTCGTGACCACAAAAGCGGCAGACGGAAGCCGCCGCTTTGACAGGTTCCGCACACTTGGGGCAAGCCTTTTCCGGAATAGATATCGCATTGGCTGAACGCGATGGAAGCGTACGCAGCTCATACGTCACCGATAAGGTGCCGTCTGGTTTGACTATGAGCATGTAAATAAAAACTACAATGCCAATAAGGATGACGCAGAGAAGAAGAGCCACAAGGAATGCGCCGCACCCGTACGCGCCGGGTGCCCAACTTTGTGATGTCGGGAAATAACCATGCGCTGCCATCATCGCTGAGTCAGCTTGATAGGCCTCCGTGGCTCGGATTTGGCTTCCTTTGTAGGTTCTGACGAGGATTCGCGGCTGTTCGCTCAATTCGTAGTCCCTTCTTAGCTCTCGCCGACTTCGAAGTCGAAAGCGCGATGACCGACGCTCGGGTCAGTTGCCGCAAGCTCAGGTCGTGTCGTTGATTGCGCCTCCAATTGTGGAGTTGGTGGGGCAGACGCACTCTGTTCCTTTTTCAGCTTTCGAGTAGCTGCCGCCTTCCGGCCCGCCTCTCTCCGCTTTCTGGTGAGTGCTGCTTTCCTACCAGCCGCTCTCAGTTTTCGAGTTCTCGCCGCTTTCTTGCCTGCTGCCCTGCGCTTTCTGGTTTGAGTCGCCTTCTTCGCTGCCGCTCGTCGGTCTGCCATTTTCATCCCCCTCGCTTGGGACGACACATCATAAACCTATGCCAGGGTTTTGCCGGACGACATTTGGCGTGCCCTTCAAAACGTACACCGAGGGCCAGCAGGTTCCTCGGCGAAACCGGGTCCCCATGAGATGGCGGGTGGTCATCCCCCTCAGTACGGGCACCGATACACGTAATCTCGCCGCTCGGCGAAATCGTTGCTCCGAACGGGTAGAACTCACCCTGTTACCAAGCCCCCGGCTTAGCGTGCAGGATCGTGTGCAGCGCAAATTAACTACTTAATTTCGCACCATGACGCCAGGCGCGGCCGATTGCCCGGATCGTGGCGCGAATGACCCAGAGCCACATTAAACCGCCCGACAGCATCATCAGGGCACCGTTCGGGTGTTTTGTCTCAAACCCGCCCGACATCCAAAATAGTGCGAACGAAAGCAGGACCGCGTAACCCAACCATGCGCCCTTCCAATATAGCTTCATGTTTCCCCCGTGCGTTGGAGTTTAAACCGATTCGCTAGCGTGCCAACATACGATCGTACCGGCCCGGGCGAGATTCGCAACATGGCCCGATCGGGGAGTTCCCGTCACGTTTTCAAAAAACGTGCGCTGGATCTCGCGGGCCGATTCTCCAAAAGATCGCTTGAAATATTTCGGGGGGGGTGTCCTTCGGCTGCGCGCATCTATACTAGCCTTCGCTGTTTTCGCTTGGGTGCCAAGTGGCAGAGATATTCAGCCCGAGCTCTCGTAGAAATCCGGAACCGCTTGCACTACTGAGGCGATCGAGGATCACCTCCGTGATTCAGTTGTCAGTTTCGTCCTGCTTTGGTTTGATTTAACGATCTCGATAGTTTGATCAATATAGCGATCGATGTCCTTCATTAGATCATCCAAAATCTTCGACTCCCTCTGTTGATCCCTATCTGTTGGGTAGAGTTTGGTACCCATGATTCGGGTGTTACCCTCCATATCGAAAGCGGTTCCCGTCATCCTTTTCGGGCTATTTTGGTGAGCGATTTCGTAGTCGCGATAGTCAGAAACATCTCGCTTCAGGTCCGCCGCCAGCTCCCGGAAGTCAGGGGGCAAGGCCAGGGCTTTTTGCTCTGCAAATGACACGAAGTTCTTAACTAGATCATCATGAGAACTAAGCGGCTTCTTGCGGACCTGGCCAAAGTAGAATTCCAGCGAACGCGCAATCTTGTCGAGGAGTATCTTGCCGAATAAATAAAAACTTTCGATTTCGAGATGCAATTCAATCGTCAGTTTGGTGTTCTCTTCGTAGATATCCCACGACCTTCCTGTCAGGGGATGTGTTCCTGGCAACACACAGTCCTGAAGTGCGCTCGTATTCGCCACGAACCTAGCACTCACGTCTTTGTAGCGTTTGAGGACGATTTCAAGGAACGCGTAATAGCGGGAAATCTGCGAAAACGACATGACAAACTTGTTGCCGTCTTCCGCGGAGAACCGCTCTCGCTCGACACCTACGAATTCGCTGAGCCGACTCATTTGTCCCAGGTTTTTCGGTAATTTTAGCCTCTTTCCGTCTTACTTCTTAATGTGGAGAGGCGGAAGCAGCTAAAAGGACGGCGAATTGTCAGAGTCCTTAGGCACAGCAGATTTCACGCCCTGTAAAGCAATCTTCATCAGATTAGCAATCAAAGGATCATTCCCCACCACTTTCTGGATGGCCTTGCGAAAGGCTTTGGTTTCCCTAAATGCAACTTTGCCGGTAATTTTTTTTCTCTTGCTTTGGATATGGCGATAGAATTCTGCCCCATACTTGGCTTTGCAGGCCAGTCCTGCTTTTTCTGCTCGTGCTTGACAGAATTCCGAACCATGTTTCCTAGCGGTAGCTATCCCACCAAGCTTGCCGTGTCGTTTTGCTAGTGCAGTGCTTATTTTTTCCACGTTATTTCCCTCTAGTGTGTTTATCGTTGAGTGCTTTTTTGTGATTTTTCGCATTCACGTACCCGGTTCAATTGGATCAAGACCGTGACATCTGTACCACTCATGGAAAACTGAAGCTTGTAGTTCGTTAACCTGTTTGTGCATTGCCAGATAAAATTCCACTCTGGCCTTATTTCTTGGATCGTCCGGTGCTAATTCAGGATTGAGTGGTTGGCCGCCAAATGCTTCATCAATTTGTTCCGCCACTCGCTCATATCTGGCAGCGTGTCTAGCCAGCAGTGGTGCGATCTCCCGGGCTGCTTCGACAGCTTTTTCGTGATTTTTGATAGCGAGATTCAACGCTCGTACTTTTCCCAAGTCCTCAAAATTGTAAGAGCCCATTTTTCGTCGATCATCCCAATCACCGAGACTGGGCACTCTGAGTTTTTTCTCCGGCTCCGGTTCGGGTGTCGGTCCTAACAGTTCATATAACACCTGTCGTTCGAATTCATTTTTGGTTCTGGTTTTGATGAATGCTAGGAGGTTTTTGTATTTCAATTTTCCGCGGTCATCTACACTATGAGCAAATTCTTCCCACCACCCTCTGAATTCGCCTTTTAGGAAGCAATAATAGTAGTAAGCCTTGCCGTCCCGATAATAAGGGAGGGAACCTTGCGGTTTGATTGGCGGCGCTTCTGGATTAGTTTGAAGTAGCTCCGCCTTACCATCTGTTTTCTCTTCGATCATCGGGGTGCCCGTTTCGTTCTTAGTTCGTTGAATCTATGTCACGGTGACGTACTTTCGATTGTTGGCTTCATTCGCGTCAATTGCCGCTGCTGGCGAGCCTTTTCACGCAAAATGGAAATTTAATTTAGCCTCAAAGAGCTGTACCAAATTATTTTGATTTTACTAGTCTTAGCCGATTTTCCTAGCGTCTTACCGAAGCGAATGGCAGCGTCTTACCTAACCCGACCGATCGAAGGTTGCAAAATATTCAGAATGGCTTGGAACAATACGGTGAGTTTCCCATCCAGGTTACCCTGTAGACTTTACGTATTCGCTTTCGGGACAAGTCGCATCATTATTTGTTTGCGGTACGCTTTTAGGTACAGGTGTGGTGTCACGGTACTCGCCAACGACTTGCTCATGAAGCGTTGGTGGCTTCGGCGCGACGCGATAGTGCGAGATAGTCTAGCCGATTCGTTGGAGGGAACGGCTTTCGGGCACTTCATCTTACGGACGCGGTATCTACCGGTCAACAAATTGAGGGGATAGGAGGTAGGAGGATTTGAAACTGCCCACCATAGTAATGAAACAGTAAACCACGGTAAAACGGTGGAGTAACGAGACGGAGCTTTGCCCCACGGGCTGTGTTGGAACTATTGTTTTTCGTTGGCGGCCAATACTGGAACTTCCCTGGCCAAGCTGCCGGACTTGGCGTCAACGACGTACAATCCAACGGGCCGAAACTCCCTGAGATTACCTCCCTCGAACAGATTGGGAGATATATCCTGCAGCGCGATCATCGTTCGGAGGCAAAGCGAAGCAACCTCTAATGTTTGGAAAAGTCCTTGGCCATTTAATTGAGGAGCGTAGTGTCGAGTTCCGAGATCCCACAGTTCCCTGACAGGTTCCATCAACTCGTTCACGCCTGGAAACTGCTTTAGTCCGGATGATAGTAGCGAACTATTGTACCCAGCCGAGAGGTCGAAGCCGATAAACTTCTCGTTGCTCTGCGGACGCGTGTTCCCATCTGTCACTTCGACGACCTCAAAGCGGTCTGTTTCTCCCAGACGTTCGTTCCATAGCTCGGCGAATCGTAAAGCCCTGGAAACATCCCGAACGACCCCCAACTCCCCCCCCTCTTCCAGAAACCAAAAGAACAACTTGTTGATCTCGTGGTCGTCGGGCACTTCATCGCAATGCGTCGGGTGCGCCCTGTATGTTCCTCGATACAGCGGATTGTTGCCTGGCCTTGAATCTCGTGGCCCGTCTAAAATTAAGATGTTCATAAAGGTTTCATCCCATCTCGAAGGCTATGGATGGCCTTGTGCGACGCCTGGGTTGCTGTAGCCTGGCGGCACTTCTAAATGAACCTGCCCCTTGTTACCAATATTCAAGTGCGGAACATCCCAATCCGAGCCAGGATGCGGGGGATCGAGCCGAACTTCGACACCGAGGCTCTTCGCCTCCGCAACCACGGTATCAGCCTGTTCGGCGGTAAGCGTCATACCTGCTTTCTGAAGGTTCTTGAGCCAGTTGACGAATCCGCCAGGGCTCGCGGCCCATGGCGGTCGGCTGGCCATCAAATCCTCTCCAAAATTACCTCCTCCGACAGGAAAGACGACCCCACACGCGACATTTGGATTCCCGCCGCAAGGATCCAAAAAACGCACCGCGCGCCCGGCCAAGTCGTTAAGGGGCTCGCCCCAGCCATTAAGGTTCAGCATGCCCCTGCCTCCGGGGATCATATCAGCCATGATCTGCTGATTGCTCATCATTGGGGCGTTAACCTGAATTTGGAGACTGAACTCAGGTTGCTGGTTCAGCCATTGGTCCGCGAAGTTCGCGTTCGCCTGACTGCTCCAGTCCGCATTTAGGCCCCAATCGGAAGGATTTCCCTCAAACCAATTTCCACCATCGGCTCCGCATGAACTGGCATTACCAGTACCCGGATCGCTGGCCGAGTCGTAACTGCCGTCATCCCAAACGCAAAAGAGGCCGGTAGGGTCTACAGAGCTCAATGGATTGTTTAAGGCGTATACATAACGGTTCCAGGATTGCGGATTGCTCGGATCAACAGCGGCTATCCCCGACGGATCAGGCGAAATCCATCTGCCCTGCCTCGGATCGTATTCTCGGTATATGAAGTCATAATTCAGCCAGTCGGTGTCTTTGTTTTGGCCGGTGAAAGATAACTCCCCATTGCCGCCGCTCAGTTCTGCGTACGGTTCTCCGAAGGGGGCGTACGCAGTGTCTTGAATGATGTTGCGCCCGGTCCCCGATTCGAGACGCTCACTGCCCAGCCAATCTGGATGCCGGTAATGGCTCAATCCCCACGACAAATATTCAGCTGTCGTTCCGCCAGGAAGCGGAACGAACGCCTGCTGGATCGTCTGTCCTTTCATCACCGCCAGCTTGCTGCCCATCGGCGAGTATACGATTTGAAAATAAGTCCCCGACTGGTTCTGCTCGACTTGCCGTCCTAGCGCATCGTAGGTCAGTCCAATCGAATCAATCGCCGTGACATGGCCCTCAGCATCCCACGTATAGGTGTGGAAGCTGTCGGTGAGAATGTCGCCATTGGCATCGTAGGTAGGCCCCGGATTGGGAAATCCCGGAATCGACTGATACTGATTCTTGGTATTGTAGTTCGGCTGCCACGAACTGTTGCCTGACTTCGATGCATTTCCGAACGCATCGTAAGTAAAGCTTTGCGACCATATCGACGGAGTACAGGTCACGCTTCCCAACCGCGCAAGGTCGTCGTAGCCATAAGTACAGTTCTGTGCGTTTCCGGCGTTGAACGGATCAACGATACCCAGGGACAAAAGCGTCCCATTAGCGTTCCATCCGAGGGTGCCGGTTTGTGCGCTACCGTTCACGTTGAATTGATACTGCTTCATTCTTCCTGTATTCGAATCGAAAGTAAGCGCATCGCTGTCGCCGGAACCGAACGTCACACCCTTCACTCGGCTAGCGGCGTCATAGAGAGTTGCTGTCACCGGATTCTGACCCGAACTAGCGGAGACGCTCCATGTACGTCCTTCTCCGTCAGCGCCGTAAGAAAGGGTAGGCAGCCCGGACATCCAGAGAGTTTGCAGAGTCCCATTCGCCCAATACCCGCTTCCCGCCGTAGGGTGATAGTATCCGCCGGAGTTGGGCGTGGATTCCCAAATCTCGATGTCCTCCCCCCTCGGCGAATACACAAAGCCGAGGTCAGTGATTTTCGAGCTTGAGGAGCCGGTGTAGGCTTCCGCCATTCGGCCTGTCGCGTTGGCCATCGCTACACCGTTCACCGTAGCAGCGTCGTAAACAAAATATTTGTTCGGAGTCGCGTTCGTCCCGCTGTAGGTGGTGCTAGTCATGCGGTGAAGGGCGTCATAGGAATAGCAAGTAGTATTTCCGGCGGCGTCGGTGCGCTTCACCTGATCGCCTGTGTACGTTCCACAGGTCGAATCGACATCGTAGGTGTAGGTCTTGCCGCCAGTTTCCGGGTTACTTTCCGAGGTTAAGCGGCTTAATCCGTCGTAGCCGTAGTTCCGTGTCTCCTGCTGAGAACCCGCGGCATTTTGCGTGACCACGGCCAGGTTTCCGAGTGCATCGTAACTGTAACTTGTCACATAGCCAGTTTGAGGAGAAGCCTGACCGCACGGGTTGCTGCCCGTCACGCCGGTAACCTCGCAGACCGACGCTAATCTTCCCAATCCGTCATATTCCATCTGCCTGCTGCTTGGATGTTCGGGACCAACCGTCTGCAAAACATCGTTCGCCACGTAACTGTAGTTGGTAGTTCCATCGCCGCCATCGGTGACGGATAGCGGCCGTCCAGCTGCGTCATAACTGGTTGTCGTGGCGGGAGTGGCAGGACAAGCCTGCCCTACCGTCGTAGTCACGCATGGCATCGATACTGTGGCTACTCTCCCGTTCGAATCGTAAGTGTAGGAAATTGTGTCGAAATTGGAAGATCCAGGAGTCTGTCTCGTCTGCTTAACAATCGGCCGACCCAGACCGTCGAAGGTTGTTACGACATCTGTGGCCGAAGTGTTGTTGTTGAAAGGCAAGTTGGACTCCTGAGTCGGGGGAACGGTTGACCCGGGTGAATAAGTACTCCAAGTCACATTTCCTAGCGGGTCGGTGATGGAAAGCATTCGCCACAAGGGGTCGGCTGTTCCTCCGACGGTCTGGTAACCATATCCGGTGACCTTCAGGTTTGGGTCGGTGGTCGATGTCGGAACCCCGCCGTTGCAATTCCATGCTGTTAGCGTTTCCAAGCCTCCGGAAGGAAGACCAGCGCCGGTAACGGTCGCAGAAGTGGCAAGAACATTGTTGTTACATGCGCCGTTCCCGCTATAGCCGTAAGTAGTGACAGCTCCATTGATGTCTGTGGTAGTGAGCGCCGTACCGCTTGGGGAATTGTAGGTTGCGTAAGAATTCAGATAAGTTGACCCACTTGCCAGCGTAGAGGTTTGGGTTGGATGGCCGGCGGAGTTGTATGTATATCTTGTCTGGCTCGCCGGGGACCCCGAGGTTCCGACGACGCACGGGCGATCATAAATATAATTTGAAAACGTCGAGCAAGAACTTCCGTTCCAACTACCGTAAGAAATCGTAGTGTCGGACACTGGAGTACCGGAAGGCGGGTAGGTCGCACCAAAGCCGTACTTCTTAATTTCCGTGACATTTCCGTTGGAATCGAATGTCGTCTCTGTTAACGCGGCTGCCGAGGAACCGACATAAGTGTAAACGTCGGTCTGAGTTATTGGTAACACAGGCACAGAGGCAGGGGCGATGCAGTTGGCCTGGCTACTGTAGTTCTTGTTGTAGCAGGTCACGGTCGTGGTCAACGTTCCGAGGGTGACATCTTGCACAACTGTTTCAGTTTCAAACTCGCCGGAAAAATAATGCGTGATCGTGTCCCCTGTGGTCTTGCCAGGCCGTGGTGGTGTCTTCTCAGTGACCGTGAAGTTTGGTAAAAATGCAAAATTGCTTGCGGTCGCGGCGGTACTCAGATTACTTGTGTATGTGTATGTTCCGATGTTGCCATTGTTGTCGTTGACTTGGACCGTAACAATCGGGACGGTGTGATAGTTACAATTGATTCCGTTGTTACCGCCCCCGTAAGAATAAGAAATCGATCCGCCGGATGGGAAGGTGATTTTCGCGATGCGGCCCGAGTAATTGCCGCCGGTGGTTTGCTCGTATGCGATAGTGTATACGCCTGGGTTCGGGCCGGGCATTGTGACGCTGGTGACTAATGGAGAAGAAGTGCCCCAGTTATAGTCCTTCGGATCCGGGCTGCCACTGGTATTGATGCAGTTAAAATTCGTTGCAATGGGGAGGGAGTTGACACCCAAGGTGTATTGTTGCTGACTGCCGTTGATGTCGTAGTACGAAATTGGAGTATTAGCAGCCACGGTATTGTAAAAGCCAGATTGCCCGAAGGGGTTATTAGGCGCACCTGAAACAACTGTCGTGCCCAAGGTATCCGTAACTGCACCTGCGACATTTGAAATGCTCGCGCCGTCAGGGTCGTAGATGCCTACATTTAATGAGCATCCGTCTGCAATATTGCAGGTACCGGGTAAATATCTTCCGCTCTTGTCGTACACGGTTGGATTGCCGTTAGTAATTATCAGTGTGTACCCGGACCCGTCAGTGGTTGTATAAGGCCCATGGCTGACCTGAGGAGTGTAACAACCCGTCGTTGTTGTCCCGTTACCCACTTGCCACTTTGGATTTCCCGCAAAAGTATGACTGGCACCGCTAGAATCGGTAATAGCGGCCATCCCAAACCAGTCGACTTCGTATGTGGAGCTGTGATACGTACAATGTCTAACACCGGGCGGGACTCCCGCGTACTCGAAAATAGCTGTCGTTGGGTCTTGATAGCTCCATCCTGGAGATCCGGGAAGGAGCATAGGGAACCACTGGCTTCCGTCGGGACCCACAGTCATACCGCTAGTGCCGACTAGGCGGCTCCAGAAAGGAATCTTTCCATTCTTCGATCGCAACGGAATATTGATGTTTACGTTTCCCGTGGCGAGGTCAACGCCAAAGTGGTTGGTGGAAAACATCTGCACGCCCGACTGGTTCTGTGCGAAGCCTGGCGCGAGCAAGAAGAGCAGGCAGAGCATTACCTGAGAACAGATCGCTGGGAAAACGCCCCACGACCGCAAGTTCCCTTTCAGGCAGCAAACCAACGAACGGAACGACCTAGCGACGAAGCGGACCATAGCCCCTCCTTACGATGATTGCCGTGTCAACGCGATTTAGAGGCAGCCTTAAATGAAAAGTTCCACTTATGAAAAGCTACTTGGGGGCCCGTACTGCGGTAAGACAGTGTCCTATGATCGTGCGGACTCGGAGACAATAAAAAAACATTCCCGTCTCTTCAATAGGGGAAATACCTGAGGCGTTTGAATTTTCTACCGTATGTGACCTAAGAGAGCCACTCAGGCAGGGCAGCCAGTCTGAAAGGAAGCCACGCTGTTACCAATGCAGCCGCACCAGTTCCTTCGTTTGTTCAATTGCAAATTACCTTTCTAGCTCCGAACCGTCTACCACACCGACCAACTGCGCGAGTCCCCGCCAGTGCCTGGGATGTGGGAGATAGCCTCGCCGTATCTTGCCCGCGTACCAACGCGACACGTCAATCTTGGCTCGAATCGCAGCAGTTGGAATCTCCGCGAGCAGCGGCTGGGTAAGACCAAGAAGATTGACATACGGTCAAGCCATGAGTAGATTCTTGGGAACAAATAAGCCTAGGTCCGCAAAGAACTATCTACCCCTTCTGTGATGAGGCACCATGCCGCGATCAGTAGACAACGACCAAGGCCTTTCTAAGCCGGGATCTTCTTTTTTGGACCCGACTAAAGTGATCAAAGAAGCTATCGGGAATGTGCCTGCAGTGAGATGGGCCTATGGGGTAGCGGGCGTTCTGGCCGCACTTTCCCTCGGCCTCTCATTTTTCCATAGCGGCCCTCCAGCAGCATTGCTAGGTGCTGGATTCATGATCGCGCTGATGGTGCTCCTCCGAGTATTCGCATATGTCGCCTCACGATCGCAGCTCAAAGCACCCGCCACACTGATGGTTTGGACGGTCGTCATTCTATTTACTTTGGCAGGATTCGGAATATTTTTTTCCGTTATGTTTCGTTGGCCTCGACCCTACCCGGAAATCGTGGGTGACATTTTGGGGAGACAAGCCTCCAACACAGAACGAGTAAACCATGAATACCATAATCAGGATCTAACGCCGGATGACCTTCCAAACTCAGTGAAACAGTAGCAAGGATCTTCGCGCAATGAATTATTCCCGGCCCGCCACAGCTTCTTGTGTCATCCTATTCGCAAGCCTTGTCTTCACGCAGGTAAAAGACTCCCCAAAAGTAATTGACTCCCTCACATTCGATGGGACCACAACTTTCACCGTGGGTCCGCCGGGAGCTCATAAGGATTTCACGCTCCACGTGCACACTCTCTATCTCACAGGTGGGAAAATAATCACCAACGGGAACACCTTGCGCATTTTGGCTGATCAAGTCATCTCGAAAAACGGCTCCATCGTGTCGTTCGACAAAAATCAAACTCCAACGGATGCTGCGGATGGTCAACTCGGACTTGATGGTTTGGATGGCGGCACGCTGGAAATAGCAGCTTCTGGCGTTACGGGTACGCTCAAGATTGTGCTCAAGGGACAGAACGGTGGACCTGGGGGACGGGGTCAACAGGGTGCCAACGGAGCGGCGGGCAGAAAGGGGGATGACGCAGCGGATCATTTGTTTGACTGCGGCCGCTCCGGGGGAGATGGCGGCCCCGGCGGTGACGGAACACCAGGCGGTCCAGGATTACGTGGGGGGGCTGCGGGTAAAAGCGGAACGGTCATACTAGGGGGTAGTCTGAAAGCTGAAGATCCCACGCTTGATATCGATGTCTCCGAAAGCGCACCCGGTCCCGGCGGTCTCGGCGGCAAAGGTGGAATTGGTGGTCCGGGTGGGGATGGCGGCAGTGGCTCGGTTCACTGCGGAGGGGGAGGACACGGGCCTGCGGGACACACGGCTCCGGACGGTCCGGGTGGAGAAGTCGGAGCCAGAGGAGCGCCGGGTAAAGTATTGCCAGCTTCTGGACACTAGCTTGAAACTGCGTCGCGGTTTTTTATGTTACGCACTTCGTCAACAGGACACGAGGGTACAACTCTGGCAGTCCCCAAAAAGTCGAGGTATCGTTTTAGGATGAGTTTCAAAATTGCAGGATGGTCAGAAGGTCACCCCATACTTACACGCATCGACGACTATCCATTTGGGCATGCGACGCCACAGTCCCTCGATCCCACTTCGGAAGAAAGCGAACGAAAACGGGATGGGTACTCGGCGAGTTTCAACGCTTTGTACGAGACCTATAAGCGCAGGGCAGCCAGAGATGGGCGGAATTTTGACCTTTCTAAGAAGGACTTCTGGCATTTGACAAGCCAACCATGCATTGTGTGTGCGGCACCGCCAGCACAGGGGAAGTCGAAGAGATACAAAAATCCATACCTCTATAACGGGCTGGATCGGCGGAACTCAAAAGGGGACTATGTTTTGGGAAACGTGGTCGGTTGCTGTGGAGAGCATAACCGCATCAAAAGCGACCTCAGTTACGAAGAGTTCTTCAAACATAGTCTGGCGGTAGTCTTAAGTGAGCTGTCTAAAACCGCAGTGGATACGAATGACATCGGAACATTAGAACGGCTTATCGACTTGTTTCCCAATGTGCGATTTCTGCGGGAGCACCATGCCGTCATTCGGCAAACTCTCGGCACGAATCGTCTGGCTATCAGTCTTACTCCTGAGATGGCTTTGCCCAGAGAACGTCGTGGAGAACGGCGTTACCCGGAACGACCCGTACGTCCGAAGCCCCCTAATGCAAAACCAAGAGTGCAGCGATTGACGTAGCGCTAGTTCCCACGTGATATCTCCCTTCTAACTGCCGCCGATTTCTTGTTTTCATAGGAACAGGGACCCGGATACGGATACTGAAACGCCGCACGGGTCACCCTCGATTTAACCTGCTTCACGTCTCGGAACAATTCAATTGCTGGCTCTGGTAAAACTTGCTTTGGGCGGGCAATGAGGAGCAGCACGAAGCATAGGCCGAGTGTTTCGAACTGCATCCATGCGACGTGTTTGAACGCCGAAGCCACATAGATCGGTCCGTTGCTCTCGCGCATGTCGCTATCGGCGTGTCCGGGACGTGAATGCGAGAACCCCGAAATGTCGCTGTATATCCTTCTCGCGAAACCGCCTTCGTCCGTGGGATTTCTCTGATCGAATAGGCTATCGCCCACGGTTGTCTGGAGATGCGCCCGCAAAGCTGGCGTTGATCCAAACAGCCCATCACATGCTTGGCCGAAGGAGAGCGGCAACTTGCCGGATCGCCAACTGCGGAATTCCTTGTGCTTTCCGCAAACCTGAGCCCACGCGCCAATAGCGGTCAACTCCAATGCACTTCGTAGGGCGGCGACCGACAGGCGATAGAAACCCGTCACGGCGGCGTAGGTCGCCGCTTGGAAATCGTCGCCAGATTCCAGCATAACTGAGAACATGGAGTCTTGCTTCTCTCCAACACACTCGATCCACGCTCCCCAGAGATCATGTAGCTGCCGGATCGTAGTGCCATGGTAGTTCGAAGTCCGCACAGCGACATCATCCGGGAGGGTAAGAATGCTGTCCCACGTTTCTTCATCGATGATGTCTGACGGGCGGGGTGCCGGCTTCGGAGCGTAGCCGAAATCACTGCGCACAAGGACAGTGCGCCTAGATCGGAAGTCAGTCAGCGGGAGAGGCTTGGGCATGGCGCATCGTATCAAGGAAGTCGCGAGAATTGCGAAACAGCCTCCCCTCGATTCGCTGGAACGTCTTGGGGTTTTGTCGATTGGACTAGCTTGATGCGGGAGGTCGCGTCGGAACTAGGCTTAGACATCGAGCGGGAATCTGACCTCATTGCCGTTGCTCAATACCACGTGAACGAGCGGCGAGGGCGTGCGCGCCTGAATCGCCTACTGATAGAAGAGTTCACAAAACACGCTGCACTGACAGAAAACCACCGCCTACTAGCGACGGTTCCGGTGCGATGCTCAGAACCACAAATCCGATTAGCCCTCCTGCTACTGCGAAAATGTAGTACGTGACAGAAGTAAGCTCGTCGGATTCCCTCAGGACAAATAACCAACGCAGTGGATTCTTTGGCCCTGACTTCCTTGCCATAAATGCGCCTCCACAGCAGATTTGCCCGCGTCCTGAGGAACCGCTACGCTCTTCCACGAGGCGCACGTCCCCACAAAAATATCAAGCCATTAGTCAAAATACGGCGACCGCACGAACGCGCGTACTTCGCGCAAACGAGCGCAACGTAACCCCATGTCGGGTAACCGGCGAATCGAAGCCTCCTCGGACGTGAAGCCTGGTGGCAAGCTCCACTCTTCAGTTCGCGGAGTGGCGATAAAAATACGGATCTACGCACGAAATGTCAGCAGTAGCTACCGGGACTGTCGCCTACTTCAGAAACAACCCAAAAGCCAAGCACTCCTCTTCACATTCATGGGTTCTTAACTGCCCCCTCTCCAACCCCGGCAAGTTGGCTCAAAAGACCAAGGGTTGCCCCCAAGACAACCAGCATAATGAGCACCCATTTACAAACGCTATCTTCTTCCCCTAGAAACTGGCGGTACAACTCCGCTACTTTCGACGCCCTAGCTCGGTTCTCGCGGGATAGCAATTCCAACTGCTCTGACTGTATTGCTGCGGCCTCAGCGTCATGGCCGAATTTCTTGTAGGCTTCGACAATCTTCGCCATTTCCTCTGGGGTGAATTTGGGGGTCGGGACTGAGACGAGTCCGGTCGCGGCGTTCCACTCGTTCTTCAGAGTCTTGATGTCGGAGCGTAAGTCCTCAAGAGCATTGTTAGAGAGCTTCAGGCTACTTCGAACTATTCTCTCGTCGGCGTCGGAATAGATGAAGAAGACATTTGAATCACTGATATGCTTTACGAGCTCTTCGATGTCAGCATTACCAGCTTGTATGAGCGCTATGTTCTTGACCGCCTCATTGTGGTTCTGAATAGCGGTATTCATTGTTTCCTGTAGGTAGTTCGGAATGTCTTTCTTCGATACGAGAAGGTTTAGCTCTTCCACTGAATCGCCAACCTCGTTCATCCGAGTATTGAGATTGATGTCCTCGATGTGGAGTTCATAGAATTGCTTCGCAAACTCAACGGCCTGAATATTCGACCGGACAGCCTCGGCAATGTTGTCCTTGATGAGGACAGTGGAAAACACGACGATTGCGCCAAGTACCGCAAAGAACGCAGGACGACGCCGAATCCTCGTTGTGATGCCTTCAAGTACAGCTCGTGCGATTCTTCGAAGCATATCTTGACCTCCAACGAACGGAGTCGCGAAAACTTTAAGCCGGAATCTCCTTATTGAACTCGAAAAATGGCACCGCAATCAGCTGATCTAGCTTCGCAGCGACGTTGGGCGCCGTCCGATCCCAATAGTGGGTGTGCGCGCCTAAGCCAATACACATTTCAGTGCACGATTGTGGTGCGCCAGCTTGGGCGATATCTGGGGGCTGAGTCATGTCACCGCTCTTGTTGCGGTATAGCCATTGACCGACCCAAAGTGAGCGACCCACATAATCGCCGCTGCGATATGCATTAGACCAGAGAGTCGCATTCATCTCGTCCGTCCTTGGGAGGAGCGAGATGATCGTGGGCTTGGCAGAATCGATCGGCGCGCCGAGATCGACAAGCGCGTTGTCTGGGGTGTCGGAAACCCACCAATACAAGTGCGGAAAGAATCGGTTGAGCAACTGTCGCAAAGGGCTTCCCATGGAAAAGACGTAGATGGGAAGTTTCGACTGATTTGCAGGAATGGGTTTTTGACGGAACCCGTACCGGGCCAAGCCAAGGTCCGGAGTATCATCGGCAGAGCGCTCGAGATAGCGCAACAGATCGGTAGTGACCATCGAGCCTAGGCTGTGGGCCACGATGATAACCTTCGAATAAGAACGATTTTGATCGTCGCGGTAGGCGGCGATGTAGCGGAGCAGCGAGGTGCAGCGTTCGGCGATCAGGGCGCGAGGTGTGCGGTCCTTGGGGGAGGTACGCAAGTAGTTGTCAACGTCAAGGATTGTGTCGAGTACGGTGGTGAGGTACTTCAAGATGAAGCCGAAAACCGCCGCGCCTGAAACAGCCAGGATCAATCCAGCCTTTTGGATCAGCGGCAACGTGAACTTGCTTGCATAATACAACGCACGGAACTCAACCGCTGAGAGCTTATTGTGCAACGCCAGCCAGTCGAACCCGAAAAAGAACAGCGGAACCGGCACGATGGCGAACCAAAGCAATCGCGTGAGAATTGCGGTGTTGTCAAGCCCGCGCGACATCCACTCTCCGAGCGAGCGGATACGATCTGACGTAGCATTTTCCGTCCACTCGGGTTTCAATTCGAACGCGACCGAGGGAAGGACGGCCCACGTCAGCAGGAGGAGGCTTAGTACAAATATGGCCATCGTGACGGGAAGTCCCGGCGTTACGCTGACCAGGAGGAGACCGGCCAGGTATTTGGACCAAAAACCTGTTTGTGAGGGGGGGCCGGAGGTCGCTGGCGTGCCAGGTCTGTTGTCAGGTTGTTTGTCGGGCGGGCTGGCCCGATTGATCCAATCTTCCACAGAGTCTATCCCAGGGACAAGGATCGAGGGCAGCCTTCGAGACGAAGTTCCCAATTTCGCGGCAGTGGGACAGACTCTGTCGAAAGCCTTCAACTTGTCGGATCCGGCGACCATCACACCGCTCCACAGGGTGCACGTGACGATCATGAAAAGGATGGCAGGAACCGCAAAGGCGAACCTGCCGGTCCGGAAGGCCGCAACTGCGCGAGCCTTTCGAGTAGTATCCTTTCTTATCCCCTGGATGCAGAGCAGACTTAGCGGCCAACTGAGAAGAGCACAGAGCAAGCAGAGAATCCAGGAAAGCAAGAGTTCCCCGAAAATCCACTGGACGGCCCAGAGAGAGGCTGTTGCAACTTGATTCGAGCCGGCGCCTCGAGCACTTGCGTCCGGCAATAAGTAAAATACGAACAACAAGAGATTAAAAGCATAGAGTGTGACTGATAGCCAGAAGGCGCCCGGACGGAGCGGGTCGAACTTCTTTCCAATCAAGGCTACGATAAGCCCCGCTAGGAGCAGCCAGCCAAGCAACAGCAGCGTCTCCGAAAACCGGAGTTGGAGATGAAAAACATATTTGTAAAGACAAGCCAGCCCGCTTAAAACCAGCGTGCCCAAGCCCGCGCCGAGGAATGGGATCGCCGCCCAAAGAAACGGACGGGAAGGAGAGGGCGACTGCCGAACCATAAAAAAGGTGGTACCCAGACTGAGAACTGCCGCGAAGACAAGTGCGAGTGAAACAGCCGACGAGCTAGACCAACCTTGAGTTTTGTCGGCGAACGCGCTGCAAGCAATTTCGAGAAGGATCAAGTTCAAGAATGGCACCCACATGATCAGCAGGCGAATTGAAGTAGCGTGAACTGAAGAACCAACGCGCCATCGCCAGATTCGACGCCTATCTTTTTTGACGTTCTCGGCTTCTGCCCAGTAGACGGCCTGCAAACTGAGACTCGCAAGATGAAAGAGCAGTTGGTAGAAGGCGAAAAAGAAAGCAAGGATGTTGCTCTGCGGCTTGGTGAGATCGGAATAGTGGGCATCATAGATGTGAACTGTTGCAGGCGGGAAATTGGCCGCTCTCTTCCCCTCAAGCCGGACTGTTTGAAAATTGCGGTCGACAGCGCCCCGATAGCCGGCCACTTGCGTAAGCATGAATTGGTACGCATATTCACCGCGATCGGGCTCTCCCGGCCGGAGTTCCTCCACTTTGTATCCGGGCGGGACGTAGTCGGCTTCCTGCCTTGCCGCGGCGAGATATCCACGGCGCTCGTCGAACAAACCCCAAACACTGGACAGCCAAGAGTGTTGGCTTCGGCTGTTTGCAATTTTTGCGTCGTCACGGGGTGACTGGACAGGGCGAAGCGGAACGTCTATTGAAGTGGCGATGAACCCGGAATATGGGGGAGCGGGCACTTCCACTGTTTTATTTTTCGGCGCGTTGTTCGTGTCTCCAACGTTTTCCTTGCCGGCCCCATTCCTGCCAATGGAGAGCAACAACGTGGACACTTGGTCCGCAGACGCTCCGGACAAATGCTGGCCCACTCCATGAATCGCGATGACGGCCACGCAGGGGTTTTCCAAATCCAAGTGCACCGCGGGGTCCGGCTTGACGGTCTGGGATTGAATGCTGTCCACGTTTAAAACTCTCAATGGGACACTTGGGCGGCAGAAATCTAATAGTTGAGCGGCAATTTCCGCTTTGACTTCTACCGGGGCGATAGACTAAACATATCGGGTTTGCATGTTCCTCGTTCGTTCCCGATTATGCGATCGGCACAGATTTGTATCATCCATCGCGGCGCCTTTTGTAAGAGATCAACTTTCTGCAACGCACAAGAGTGGTGGAGGACAGTGGTCTCACCGACCTTGCAGTTTGAATCCAAGGTAGGTTCCATTACTGATTCCCATGAGTCCAAGAAGCGTCGTGTCGAAATCTGGCATAACCAAGTTCGTTGCCACTTTTACGATAAAGATTACTGCCAGGATTGCAGTGAAGAGCACCATTTGATAGCGGTGAAACGAAGGACCTGCGCCGTCGCTCAGCAAGTCCGTGAAAAAATTCTCGCTCGGTTGGGGAACAGGCTCCGTTCCGTCGGCTACAGCCGCAAGAAGAGTGGTACCAAAGGAAATCCCGATCAGCACCAGAACGCCGCTCGTAATCACATTTTCGTTCCACGTGACCATGAAGATAAAGACCAAGGCTGCGGCTACGAGAAATGTCCAGATTGCCATTTGGGTACGTGCCAAACTGTAGGCCTTTTTTGATCCCGACGGGGCGCCTGCAGGAAGTGTTCCAGCGTCCCGGATGATGTCGGAATTTCGTGCGTACCTTACAAATAAGACCACGGCGGCTACAAACAAAACCGTCCACGCCGCCAACCATCCAATATTGAGCCGCTTGAGCGAGATTGTTGCTTCACTGGGCCAGGGTCCGCCCTCCGGCCCCACGGAGATTGCAACAGGTGCATCATACCAAGGCCTGCGTAGCAATTGGAGCCACGAATCCCTCGTGTCCGGGTTTACTACAAGCGCCGGGTCCACGTAGTAATCTAGGACCTCAATCTCACTTGCGGCTTCCCAGGCTGCGTCTGCTTGCTCTCTAGCAGACCGAGCCGCCGTCGTTTTTTCGGCCGCATCTTTTCTGAGCTCATCAATAATCTTAGGATCTCGTCCGGTAGCGGCTTTACTAACTGAGTCCTTCGCCTCCGCCTCACTGTCTTGTGCAGTCCTGTCCAAGGCGCCAACGGCTGGATTCGTATCGGCGCACTTTTGTCGCACAGCCGACACGCTTGGGTCATTTTGTGTGTCCTCCGCTAACGCGAATACAGTCGGCCGTGCGCCCTTCGTGACTCTACTTCCGCCCAAGTATAGTGATAACAGTGGACCTGTGCGTTGGCCTTGGGCCCACGAGTCGTAATCCGTTTTGCAAACCACGACCTCGACCCTATCGGTCAGGCGAGCGTCTCGAACCGGCGTCTGATTGGCTAGCACGAAAGCATCACGAACAACTGGGGTCGATGGAGTTGCCTGCCCCCAAACTGAGCTAGCTACTAAGACGCAAAGGAACAATTGAATGCTTGCACGTCCCTCAAAATGGCGCCATGCTTTTTTGCCGACCGATACGAGCGCGACATGGAGGAAACGCATTGTGATCACACTTCCTTCAAATGCCGCGTGGATGCCTTCACGACCGCCGCGACTGGTAAGCCTGCCAACCGATGGTTCAAAATTCGCATTTTTTCCTTCAACTTCTGGTGACTACGGAAGTGTGCTTGTCAAGTAACGGTTCAACAAAAGCCACTTTTTCGAGGAGGCCTTTCCGAGCCATGCCATGGCTTCGAATCCCCATGGTCCCCCGAAATCAGCCGTCGCTCTCTGCACAACTGTGCCGAGGCTATTGGCTAGCTGCTTTTTTAAATTCAGGAAATCGTGGGATCGGTGTTTGGATTGCTTTGAAGGTATTTGTCGATGGCTTGGAGATGCGTACCAGCACTAACCATGGCGTCTCTGAGCCAAGTAACATTGATGTAGTCAACTCCGACGAAAGGCACTATATCGTGCGGGATTCCAGCATTAGTGCAGGCCGCGGCAAACTCGGCTGACTGCACATTGCCAATATCCTGGAGTTGGTCAAACAATGCATCGTTTGTGGCTAGAGCTAATCGATAACTGTCGTCGTCGCCGGGTTGTACCAAGCTCTTGATCGCTTCCCGACCTGCATCGGTGTAAAATTTAGCATTATGAAGCATAGTGCCATCAAAAAACAAAGATCTGCAGGCTGGGCCGTCGTAGCCCGCCTCAGCGTAGATGGTGGTCACGCCAAAGTCGTCTATTTTGGGTAGTCGGCTCAAGGCTGCTGGAGGAGTCTGTAACCCCAAAGCCACGGAGAGGAAAAGATAATCCCGCATTCGGACCTTGCTTGGATTCTGCTCCAAGTGGAAGTAGCTCTGCAGCCCCGTTACATCCGGTCCGCCAACAACATTAGCTACGGACCGGTAAGTTGCAGTGATCAGGAAATGCTCAGCGAGAATTTGTCTCAGCTTCTCTGAGTCCTTAACTTGCAGATTGGACGTAATGACTTCGATCTTGTCTTCAGTGGCTTGATCGGTTAGAACGAGTTCGCCGGTGGTGGCGTCCCATGCTGTTGTGCCCTGAATCAAGAGCTTTGAAACTAGAAGGACATTGTAGATTCCGAGCAAGTTTAGTTTGAGGCTGTACTGGCGCGTCCTCGCCGTCGAGACAATTGACTTCAGCAAAGTGACACCAGCAGGAGGGTTGGCGTCAGCTTTGACTAAACCCGATAGATCACCTTCGAGCGCCGAGTGCAGCGCAGAGCGGCCATCTGGTTGGACAGCATCGAGATTCACTTCATAAAGAAACATCGCATCGGATTCACTCGAACGCGAGAGTTCAAAGCTGATGCCGATCTCAAGAGAGCGATTGACTGCATTCTTTATCGCGGTCTGGATCGCTTTACTTTGATCCTCGGAGAGGCCCGCAGCTTCGAGTTGTTTCAAATCAGCGGCTGGGTCGGAACTGATCGCCTGCATTAATTTGACGAATAAGTCACTGTCCCCGAGCTTAGCCGTCAAAGATGCATTCGCAGTGACCGTGAAGTCGAACTGAGAATCTCGCTTCCGATAGACGCCGAACCTGAACGTTTTACCTGCGAGCTTCTGGATGCGCAGTTGATAATCGCCGGAGAATTCGTAGTCGGCCCCTACTGTGATCGCTACGCCGCCGGTTACGTTCACTGCCCCGGCGAGAGGCACGTCCACGGTAGCCAACGGGTTCGTCAAAGCAAGCAGGTTGGCAGAGCCGGAGAATTTTAGATCGCCAGCACTCTCCGTCGTTGCAATGCTGCCTTCAGACATCGCGGAGATGTCGTCGAGGTCGCCTGGTATGCAGAACGTTTCAATCGTGTCCTCAACCGCCGAAAGCACTTTCGTGCCCGCAGTAAAGCGTTTGTAATATGTGAAGGCCACACTCGATTTACCGTCGAAACCAAATTTCAGGTCGCCCGGCGAGGCTGAAGCACTCCCATTTAGCTGAGCACTGAGTGCAAGTGACACGTAACGCTGGCTTGCACTGACCTTTATGTTGTCACCAAAGGTGTCGGGACTGAAGAGAGGAGCCCCATCGCTTGCCGGGACAAAAATCGACAGAGCAGCACTGGCACTGGCTCCAACTGTGAGTTCGACATTTAGCTTACCGATTTTGATGGGTTGTGAGAACGTCACTCCGCCCTGAATGCTAGTCACAGCAGGATTGGTCAGGTCCTGATTCGCTAGTTGGGCCAAATCGATTGTTGCGACCGAGAAATCAGGCAGGTTCTGGAAGTATTTCGATAGTGCGCTTTGTCCCGGCGTGATGGTTTCGTTCAAGCCGAAACCGTCCTTTAGTTGAAATGTGGCCATTGCTTCCCTCCGTCAGTGAAATATATGCACTACTTAATCTCACTCTAGAACTTACCGTCCGTGCCCCGGGCCGGTCGGCCGAGGGAAATATCCCATTGGGCTTCTCGTTCAGAGTTCAGAAATTGTCCGGGGTCTAGTTCAACAACCGCCAGCGGGCTCGGCTGGCCATGTCGCCTGAGAATCGCATGGCGACTGAGTGCGGGAATTGTGCTCCCTGCCTCGACCACAAGTCAAGGGGAACTTGTCTTTGCAGCCGAAAATTTGGCTGGACGCACCTTCTGTGACCTCAAGATGAAAATCCTGTGACAATGTTGCAAGCGAGCGAGACACGTATACAAACGGGCCTCTACTCGACGACCAGGGCATCGCATAAAAAGTGCGTAATCTTTTACAGGACTGGGAGATGGCGGGTCCATGAACCAGATGTCGTTCAGGTGTTGCGGGAAGAAAATTGCACTACAGCCGCAGTGCGGAACGAAATTGTACGTAATCCGGCTCGTGGATGAAAACGCGATCCGTTCGTAGGTAACTCCGGCTACTACTCGGCACCATTGGGAGCGTCGAACCCTAATAGGCGTCCGCCAAGTCCAAACTCCCAGCCGACGCCAAACAAAACATAAATAGCGAGCGTGTATCGTTGGTACTTCTTTTCGATTTCGACTCGACGGCGCTTGGACGCATCCAGCGCTTTGTCCCTAAGACTCGCGGAAACATCTGTTGATCTCAGCGCCCTATCACGCGCTTCGGCAATCTCGCGTCTAAGGTGGCTCATCTGGTCAACGAGTTCACGTTCGTTCAGTTGTGGACCCACAAAATCGTCGTCGTCCAAGAAGTTATCAAGGTCGAGCCCCTTCAGCTCATCGGTCAGTGTGCCAGTTCCGTGATTAGCCCGAATGGCGTCAACCGTAGGATGCTACGTGCTCTCCCCGGCGATCTTTGGTTGCAGGACGGAGTTGCCTGCTTGCTCGAAAAGGAGTCTGCGGTCGACAAGACTATCGAAAAATCCGTTCTTGTCAACGAGTGCAACGAAGGACCCTTTTCGCCGAAGAATTCTTTCAATGCGCTGAGTGTTGGGGAGGTCCGGTGAATCTTCAAGGGAGGAAGTGGAGAGTATATCGGCAAGGTCGGTATTGAGGCGCTGAACATCGAGCCACTGAGCATACTCCCAAAAGGGTGGCGCCCCGAGTTCCGTCCAACCGTGCGGGTCATTAGGTAGAACTGGCTGTTGAATTAACTCCAAGAACTTACGTAGAAGTTGAGCAGCTTGGTTTAAATCCAGAGCCCCACGTGAGGAATAGATGACCGGCCCGTATGGCATCATTGGGGGCCTTGGAAATAGTTCCGCATAAGCGTACGCGAGAGCCGTTTCCAGCGTGGGATAGGCACGGCCGAGACACCACCGTACACCCTTGGGGTCAGCGATCGCAATAAAAATAGGCCGCGATGTCCCAAGGTTCTGGACGAATACCAGACAGTCGAGCGAACGCATGCGGTCAAGCAATTCAGCAATAAGAAAGAGCCGCGAGGTCAGCCACTGATGTCCGTCACCAACGTCAATCACAGCATAATCAGCTGTGCCGGGGCTGGAGATCTGTTGGATCAGATCCTGGGTGTTGCTGTCGAACATATGCGCCGCAGTTAGGCGGCGTATGTCTACGTCCCCTGCAGACCACGTGGTCGACAATGCAGGCACTTTTGCGAGCTCAATTGAGAAATCAAAGATACTGATTTTCGAAGCTCGGCCTGGAAGTTCTTCGATGAGCTTGCGCAGCGGACGACGGAAATAGAACAGCCCGGCCAACGTTGTGACCGGCCAAGCGATCGCTTGAATCAGCGAAATGAAATCTTTTGCTTCGGGCTCGATCATTCCATCCTCAATTTCGCGCGACCTCAAAACTCCAGACCAAGCACTCAGATTGTTACGCCGACCTCCGGTCATCAGCGACAGCTGAGCCCGGCGTCCTAAAATCAGATGTGATCAAGCCAACCCCCAATCTCAGCAGCGGACATTAAGGAGCGAGGCACCTACAAGCAATACCATCGCCGCCAAGGTGGAATCCGCTCACCCGAAGCAACAAACGGTGCATCCCGTTCCGGCAGCTGCTGTTCCGGCCGAAGACGAGGAAGACTCAACGCAGGGACTGGGTGGGTATCACGGCTCTGTCCATATCAATATGGGCCCGAACCAGCAAACTGTTTACTACGCGGTGGGTGTTTTCTCGGAAAACCGTCCCGACGGCACCGTCAATGGCATTCCGGTTTTCGATCAGCCTTGGAAAAACGTGGTGGCCACCTTCTACCATGAATTGAACGAAGCCCGAACAGATTCGGACGTCGAGGACGCAATCCGTGCGGGAAACGACCCCAACGCCGTCACTTTCTTGGGTTGGACTTCATCCCAAGGGGAGGAATGTGGCGATTTTCCAGTCTTTGAGGCAAATCCACTGAGCAAAGTCTTTAAGGAGGTCGAACTGACCGACAACAGTGGCGCTGTTCCTGTTCAATTTCAGTACTCTGACGCCGATCATGGTCCTGGTGAACCGCGTGATACACCGGCGCCGTTTGCCGGGACGGCCACTCTTACAATGCAACAAAAGGCAGTCTAACGCTCTACGAATCAACCTTCAACTGAAGACGGCACGCCACCGGGGCGGTTGCTGGCCAACGCTACCAAGAGCGCCAGTGATCGCCCCTTCATCAAACCTTGGATTTCGAAAAAAAAGAGCGAACAGCAGAATTAACGTTCTGCACTTTTTCAATGCTGAAGTGTGGGCGGTATGTATTCGGAGCTATGCACCACACGGACAGATTTGTGGTCCATCTTGATCGTTTGGTGGACGGTTCCAATCCGCTCGTTGGAGCTGAGACTCCCGTTTCCCGACTTGACGTGCGAGTGACAAGGTTAGTGACGAGACGACGCCTCGATTTCGACTGTGCCCACTTTTGTGCCCACCACCAAACCCTACCAAATGTGTTGGAGTGTCGCGGCATCGCTCGAAACCCTTGCTGGACAGGGCATCTGTGGCACTCTCTCACAATTCGTAGCACTGCGTGTAAGTTGTTGATTCCTCGTTCGTGAGGAACTCAAAATCCGCCGCAACTTCGCCGCAAAACGCCGCAAACTATGCCTTTTTAATGGTTAATCCGCAAGTTAAGTGAAGCTAAATCTTTTGGAATCAGCGGGCCCTGTTTGGTTGTGGCGGGTTCGACTCCCGCCGCCTCCACCAATATATCTCTCAAATCAGTGATGATTAGCTCCGCTTGCGATCGGCACGCTGCCAATCCGGCGCTATGATTGCTTGAAAGGAGAATATTCGCGCGGAAGTTCTATGCCGAATTTTTCGCAAAGAGCAGGAGACGTCTCTAAAATCTTTTTCCTTAAGCTCATAACCGCTATGGAATTTCACCATCCACTCAGGGGATATGCAGGAGACTGGATGGCCATCAATTGTTCCGCTGCCTTGTAGCGAATCGGCAGGATACATGTGGCCATTTTCCGCAGGACCGTAAATCCCATCGCCCCGTTCGTTCACGACGATGACATGAACATCGATTTCATGTCCTTCATCATCTCCTAAAACGAAATTAAAGGGCCGTTCGATGTCAGGTTTGATGCGTCGATACCCTTGGGCACCTAAGAGGTGTTCCAGCGTTGCCAAATCCTTTTCTTGAATAACAATATCCAAGTCTTTATGAGGGCGGGTCTGCCGTCCGAGCAGCGCATCAACGCCCCACCCACCATCGATCCAAATGCGAACGCTCAATTTGGTGAAATCTGAATAAAGGTCAACAACGTCACGAGAGGTCATAACATTCTTCATGCCTTTTGCATGTTTTAGCTTAATCGGGATGTGAGCGCCGGAACGAATCCACGCGGTCCCGAGCTTCGCAAATCACCCCAATCGACAACTTCTTTCTGAGCAGCAGAGTAGAAGCGGGGTAAACCCATCCGCACAGAAACAGGCATGCTTCATAACTTCGGATCGCAGAGAACGCCATGCATGGTTGCAAGGAGTCTCATTCTGTCATTTACCAATCCTTGTACTTTGTTCCGTCGAGCGCTGTGTCTTGTGATTTGGTGAACACGTCGAAAACGTTGTTTCCGTCCCAGGAATCGGAGGTGGGATCATCCTGCATCGAGTGCATTCCCCATTCGGGTTTGCTGGTCATTGGGTCTATCGGTATTCGGCGCAGAAATCTTATCTTTTTTCCTTGCACGTCCACGCCATTCACCAGCGTATCCAAATCGGGGGGATAGCCCTCCGACCCTACCTTGATTTGGAAAGCTCCACGGTCCGCCGCGTCCTTATAGCGGTCAATGGCGTCGCGCATCTCCCACAGGTCCTGCCGTAAATAGTGCTCTCTTTGGCGCTTAATCGTTACCCTCACGAGAGGAATCGCCAAACCCGTGAGAATCGTCAAGATGGCCGTAGCCACGATCAATTCAATCAGGGTGAATCCCTGCGATTTAGTTCGTGGGCCGAAAATATAGGTAAACTTCATGCCCAATTCTCACTGTAATCCAATAATAAGGTTTGCGTCGTCAGCAAACGGGTTAGGGGCAAACCAAACTTTCAGTTGCCGCTTTGGGCCTTTGCAAGGATAGGAACCTAGGGGACGTGTATAGGATGGGGATCAAGAAACCAAACCTCTCGACTTCGGCGGCATCGATTCCCATCCGTCGAAAACCGCGACGAATGGGGCAGCCTCGGTGGTTATTCAGTTGAGAAGTCAAAATCCCTCAAAGGCGGGCCAGCCCGCCATATATCACGGTTTCCAGTTTTTGGGAGGGTGGGCCGTGGAATGCAGTCTCCTCCATCTCTCCTCCTCGATGATGGCTACAGCGAAACCTACAGCACAGATGGCAATGGACGCTCGCAACGAGAAATCGAGCTTATTTCGCTCTGCGAGCGTTTGATACACCGTAATTCCATGAATCCCCCTCGGATAGATCCTCCCTTCTGCCGGAATCGGATATCGGGGTAGATAAGTGTAGCCCGACCATAACCCCCAGGTGTAGAACCAACCGATCACACCCGGGATCAGAATTGACAGCGCAACAAGTCTCCATAACCTTTTGATTCTGCGGATCATTGGAGTTTCCCGTTCACACATTTATGACCTGCAAGGGGATGAATTTTCGTGCCTGTAGCAGCAGCTGATGCGCTTCCGCCGCCGCCAACTCCTACAGTGATTCCTCCACCTCTAACTGTTCCGCCGGGAGCGTCGCCTGCTCCTTCAAAATAGTCCACTGTTCCGGCGGCTTCTGCTCCGAAAGTACCACTGTAGTTGGCGAACGGGCCACCGTAGGCGCAGATGCTATTTCCATTGGAAAAACCTGCTTGTATCCCTCCAGAGGCGCCGACGCCAGCGCCCACGCCTGCACCTCCACCAGCATAGGTGCCAAAATGCCTATGATTGTCAAAAATAAGCCCAGCAAAGAGGGTACCCGAGAGGCCAAAAGGCAACGTATAGTTAACGGAAACTCCCAGTTGTCCTGTCCAATAATCGGGCCCTGTTGCGCAGACGCCGAAGTCGCAGGGGCCGTTGGGATTGAGGCCGAACAGGTCTCCCAGGGTCAGCGCCTTGAGGTTGATTCCCGGAGGCAGGCCCAGCGTCTCGTTGTTTACATCGCCGTAGCGCCCGCCGACGCGTGGAAGCTGATCGGGTGTCGGTGGTCGACCGCCGCCTCCTCCGCTTGGTGGACCTCCGCCCTCGCCCCCTCCGCAGGAGAGCGGGTCATCACCGCAAGGGTCCGGGCAGGCGAGGTACTCGGGGGGACAGTACGAGCCGCAAAGCGTCGGATCGGTCAAGGGGTTACAGCCCCCGTCCAGTCCCAATGGGTCCACTGCATTCAGCGGATTATTCGCCACGTACGCATAGCGATTCCAAGTCTGCGGGTTGGTGGGATCGACGGCGGCCAGTCCGGCCGGATCAGGCGAAATCCAGCGACCCTGCACGTTGCTATATTGCCGGAACATGAACAGATCAAGCCCGGAGGCGTTGTCGATGTCGCCTTGCGCGAAATTTTGCCAGGAAGGCAAGCGTCCCGTCCACACCTGACCGTCGCCAAATGAGAGATTAATCATATTCCCGGCCACGGTGCCGTCGTACTTGGTCTCCGTACGCACCGATCCCAACCAGTCAGGATGGAAGAAATAGGTAATGCCATCCGCGTACGTCGCCACGTGGGTCCCGGCGGCGTAGAGTTCGCTGCGGTCCCAGGTTCCATTGGCGAGTTCGGTGATTGGCTTGCCGTCCAAGTTGAGGGCGAAGTCCAGCGTAGTTGTCCCCAAGGACCTTCGCACCACGCGACCCCCAGCGTCGTAGACGTAGCTCGCCGTGCTTCCGCCATCCACCGCCGTGACTCGGCTCTCGGCGTCGTATGTATAGCTGTGAAAAGTGTCGTTGAGCAGGTTCCCAGCGGCATCATAGCTGTACCCTACGATGTGGTTGTTGGCGTCGAAGCTGTATTGTGGCGCGGGCCCGGAACCGGCGTCACATTTTTTTAATTTGAGGGTCTTCTTTAGGCCCGGGCTCTCCTCTGAGTACTTGGCGGCAAAACGCAGAAAATCACCCGGATGCAGCGCCTGACGAAGCTCTTGAGGTGATAGGGCCACACTTGTTGTATTCAGACGGTGAAAGATGAGATAGAGAACTCTTTCGTTTTGCCAATTTCTAACAACTACCGTCCTTATGGTCTGATTTTCGAAAGCCGACAGATATTTGCTAAGCTGGGCGCTCTGTTGCAGATCAGAGAGAGTCTTTCCATTGAGATCTTCTCTAACTTCCAGGCCACTGAGCTTCAGCGGGCCATCACCGGAGTCCAATTTAATTCCTGCAAACCGCTGGAGCGTGAGCAGGCGCTGTTTACCGTCGATTACGACGAAAGTACCCTTTGATTCTTGTGATTCAGCAAGAACTATCTGAGGAATCGGTAATCCCAGAATAATGGACTCTATAAACTTGCTCTTTCGCTTGTCGTTCCACGCATCTCGCCTTTGAAACACCGGGTCAAGGACGATATTCCCTTTCTCTAACTGCTTCAGAATCGTATCCGCTGTCCAGTCCGACCCGGTTACGACCGCCTTGTTTATCAATGACGGGTCAACTTTTCCAAGGTCCTCTTCGGATTCGCCGCCCTCGCCGGTGTCCTCTAGCTCTAGGTCCTCAATTTCGTCCACGGTTTCTCCAATCTTCAGGGCCGAGTTGTGGCTTCATCATTGGCTTGCCGCTTTTTCCAAGTCCGGATGGATGTGGATGTTGCTTCCTGCGGTGATCTTCATGTTCTTGCTCCAGTCTTTGTAGCCTGACTTCTTCATGGCGATCATGTGATCGCCTGGGGCTACGTCTATGTCTGAAGGCGTGTTGCCCACAAAGTCGCCGTCAACCTCGATGTCCGCGCCATCGGGTGTGGATGAGAGTTGCAAGCGGGCTTGCATGGCAGATGGGGGGTTGGATGCGACAGTCGGCACGGATGCAGCGGGCTGGAATTTTGCGATGTCCAACTTGATGTCGCCATTCACGTATGCCGTGACTTCCGTGCCTTTCGGAATCGTAATGTCTTTGCCGTGCATGAATAGGAAAAGAGGCGCGGCGGGAAAGAACACAATGCTGGTCGCGACGATAGCTCCGGTCATCGCTCCAGTGTGGCCTCCTCCTTTGACGGCTTGCACTGCGCGAAGTGCAGCCTTTTCGTTAGTGACCAGCCGGACATAGTCAATATTGATGTCAAGCTTTCCGCCGCGAGCCATACGGCGCTTGGATTGAGCTTCGGTGACTGTGCCGAACGCCAGCCCGCTCTTAGGAATGACGAGCGTGCCATTGACCAGCACTTCTTCGAGGACTTCAAAATCCACGGTCTCGCCCGTGTGGGCGTCAGCAGAAGACATGGTGCGATTGATGCGCAGTTTTACCGGGGTACCGTCTTCTAGAACGAAGCCTTTTGGCCTTGTAGGAAGCGTCGAAGGCGGGGCAGTTGGGGGTTGAGCAGTCTTCGCTGGATCCGCGACGGTGGAAGCGGGTGGAGTCACTGAAGCTGATTGGGTTGAAATCTGCGCCATGAGTCCGGGAAACGAACAGAGGTACAGGACGAGACGAACGGCGTTCTTCATGCGTCCTCCAAGAAAACTTTGATTTTAGAAATTAATTCGGGGCCTGAATGCTGGGGAGCGAGAAACATACCGCAAGGATTTATTGGAGTCAAAGGGAATTTGAGGGCGGGAGCGCCCTGCGGGGCGTGATCCGGGTTCTTCGGTTACCCAGGACTTCCGTCCTGGGCTATTTTCGGTCGCCCCTTTCGGGGCTGTTCCTAGCCACGGTCTTCGGAAATGCCCTCTCCCCGGTCAAGCTGCTCAATTCCGCGTCGAATTTTCGCATTGTTCGCGTCCCGATTTTCTAGAAGCCAGCGGTCCTGCTCCTCCCGCGTTTCAAGCAGACGGCGGAGGACTTCCTCGATATTGCGGGATCCGGTCACTTGCAGCTGTTTCTGAATTCTGGCCTCAAGGGCCGCGTCGCGGATTTCGATATTCATGGTCGATTCCCTTAATCATCACTTGCTACTCGCATTTTACTGCATGAAAGAAATGGCCTGCGGTAGTTTGCGCCCCGCACATTTGGGTGGCGCAGCGGTTCACCGCTGCGATCATCTCGATTGAGAAGCAGGCTTCAGCCGCTGAGGTTTTCAGTCCGCATGCCCTTCCGAGTTTGACCTCTTTGATCCACTGTGTCATAAGAGATATAGCACCTCATCAGAAGGTTTACAGAAGTGCCGTAAGTCCATATTTACGAATATTTTACGTATAACATCTTTAAACTCAAAGATCTGGAGCTCGAACCATACCCATCCCGCAGATTCCCCGCCCTGTCTCTCCAAAAAACGGAGAGACAAGGACGGGTCACCCCCTCGAAGTGATGAGATATTTTTGTTAATTGGTGGCGCGGGTTTGTTGCAGGGAGGTGGACTGCCAGCGTCCGTCTTTTTTCACCCAGACGCGGGTGAAGAGGATTGTACCGGTTGCATCGGTTCCTCCCAGAGTCCCTTTGACGTTGGCCTTTCCGGTGATTACGGCGGTATTGCCATAAACGCGAACCTTCAGGTCGGAGAGGTCTTCGGCAGTCAGTTTCGATTGGCCGGATTTGAAACCCTCGATCATTTGCGACTTGCCGGTCATGCGACCGTTCATATTGATTAACACATAGTCGTCGGAAGTTGTTTTATCGAGCGTCGCAACGTCGGCTTTGACGACGGCAGCGGCTCGATCCATTTCCATTTTCTTGAGTTGCTCTTGCACATCTTGCGCGAACACGGAAGACGCAGCGACCACAAATACAGCGGCGATTAACAATCGCCTGTATTGCATCATGTATTGCCTCCTGTTGAGTGTTGTAACTGTCAGCGACGGAGCTTATGTGGAAGAGCGGCGTTTGTCAAATATGTCGGCTTTTTGCATCCAGCCTGTGTTTACCGCATCACATGTAGCACCGCGAACTGTAGAATGGTTCCGGTTTACCCCTGAAGGAAATTATGCGATGTGAGGAGATCCGCCGGTGAAATCGGAATGTTTGCCCTTCAGCCAGATCCCCCACACCACCAAGCTGTTCACGGATTTCCTTTCATATTCTCCCAAGGTTCGAGAGTTCTTTCCGCATTCCCCAAGATTTAGCGAATGGTTTCGCGATGAACGCGCGGTCTTGAGTTACCTTTCTGACCGGCGCGAGCGAGTGTGCGCTGCGCTCGAACGCCAGAATGCGTCGTGGGACGCGTCTCCAAAGACCATGGAAAATATTGCCCGCATGAAGTCTGGCGCTTCCGCGGTGGTTACGGGACAGCAGGTTGGACTTTTTGGCGGTCCGTTATTCTCACTGTTCAAGGCGCTCACGACGGTGAAGTTGGCTGAACAAGCCAGCGACGCTGGAGTGGATTGCGTTCCGGTGTTCTGGCTCGCCACCGAAGACCATGACTTGGAAGAGATCAATCATGTCTCGGTTCCTGGCAGCGACTGGTCCTTGCACAAGGTGATGGCGCAGTCGACGGGGAAATTGAATGCTCCGGTTGGAACTATAAAGTTTGGGAACGAAATTGAAGAAGCGACGCGCCAGGTTGCGGAGTTGCTGGGCGAATCGGAGATCAACGATGTACTCAGCGAGGCATATCGTCCGGGTGAAACATTTGGGACGGCGTTCGCGCGGCTGTTTTCGCGGCTGTTTTCCGATTGGGGCGTGATTCTGTTGGACGCTTCCGATCCGGAGTTGCACCGCATAGCCGAACCAATTTATCGAACGGCCATCGAATGCACCTCTGATCTAGACAGCAAATTGGAGGCACGAGGCAAGGCTCTGGAAGCTGCCGGTTATCATCAGCAAGTTAAAGTCACGCCATCTTCGACTTTGCTCTTTACTTTGAGCGATGGGGCGAGAGTGCCGATCCATCGCCAGCCGGGCGGCGCCTTTGCCACGATCGGCTTCGTAGTTGGCGAGCAGGAACTTTCCCAGACGGAGCTGCTCAATCGCATTTCAAGCGCGCCTGAAAGCTTCAGTCCCAACGTGCTGTTGCGTCCGGTTGTCCAGGATTATCTGTTGCCGACGCTGGCGTATGCAGGCGGGGCCGCCGAGGTAGCCTATTTCGCCCAAGTCGGCGAGGTATATGAAACTCTGCTCGGCAAAATAACCCCGATAGTGCCGCGGTTTTCGGGAACCATTGTTGAGGCAAAACCTAAAGCAGTGCTTGAACGTTTCAATTTGCGCTTGACCGACGTTTTCCGTGGCTTGGAGTCCCTTCGGGAGACGCTGGCGGAGCAGGCCATGGAGCAAATCCTGCAAAGGTCCTTCGACGCCGCGGAAAGCGCTCTGCAAAACGCCATGACGCCGATTCGAGAGTCCCTGGCTAGCCTGGATAAAACTTTAGTCGAATCGGCGACGACGGCAGAGTCGAAAATGCTTTATCAACTCCGAGGGCTGCGCTCAAAGGCCGCTCGCGCCGAGCTGCGGAATAGCGAAGTCTTGCAGCGCAAGGCGGAAGTTCTCAGCAATACTTTGTATCCCAACAAAACTCTGCAAGAGCGAGAGATTGGCGGTATTTACTTTCTGGCGAAGCATGGCCCTGAGTTTCTCCGCGAGTTGCACGATGCGATTCAGACGGACTGCCTCGACCATCAGATACTCAACCCCTAAGTAACCGCACGAGCTATCCCCGATTGTCGCCAAAACGGGTAATATCGTCAGGCTACGCCTTCTGGTATTACTGACTAGAGTCGATCGAACGCCTTGCCAATGTTCCTTTTTCCGAACTTCCTGTTGAACACGGTGCTGAAGCTCCCCTTTGGGGGATTTCAAGCGTTGATCCTGTTCATTTTCCAAAGCTCCGATAAGCAGGAAGGTGCGTATGACCTTCTATGGGCCGTGGTGTTCGGCTTTGCAACCTTGAATATTGTGGGTCTCGCGCTGAGGAAGTTCGAAACGACCGGCAGTCGGCTCAATTTGGGAGAAATTCTGGCGATTATGGTTGTTGGAATATCCGTCATCCTTTTGGGCTGGGAATTGCTCTACGTGTTCAAAATCCTGCCGTTTAAACTCGAGCCACGTTAGGAAATTGCGGATTAGACACAGTGCTTCAGTGAATTCACTATTCTTCTTATAGATATGTGGAGCTACGCTCTATCGGGCCCCTGAGGAAATCCTTCAACTTCGCCAGGACAACGTCTGTCCCAACGCTAGTGTGGTGACAATTGGAACTTACGAACGTCTATTCACGTACACCAGTTTAGGAGCAAGTCATGCTGACTCTAGACGTGGAAAAACAGAAGGACGTGGTCATTGTCCGATGCACCGGCCGCATTGTTCGCGGCGAGGAAGTTTGCAAGCTGAAGAACACTGTTCTGGCGGAGAGCGATACTCGCATCGTCGTATTGGACCTCTCTGACGTTACATCGATGGACGCCGGCGGCTTGTCTGCGCTGGTATCTCTGCATCACTGGAGTCGGAGCCGTGGCATCCAGCTGAAGTTTGTAAATCCTTCTGACTTTGTTCGCGAAACTCTAGACCGCACGAAATTGAGTTCCGTGTTCGATATTTCGTCTTTCCACGATGCGTGCGTCGCCATTGTGGGATCGGGCGGGTTCGCGGCGAAATCGGCCTGCTACTGAGCTTTCTGCGTTTACAATTTCCGTTAGCCTAATTTCGTTCGAGAGATACGGCCAGCGCATCCAAGGAGAGCGATCTGAGCAGGTTTCTGCGCATGCCTCGTTCCACCTCTGCTAGCCGGTCCGCTGCGGCGGCAACCCAATCGAAGTTCGAGGCCTGCGCGAGTTTTTGGAGATCCGGAAGAACATCGGAGTTTCGAACCAACTCTGGCGTGCCTGAATTGAGGAAGATCAGGTCTTGTAACAACAGGTAAAGCGTTCGTAGCAACTTTTCGGTTTTGTCTCTGCCTTCAGCGCCTGCACGGTAAGTCTCCGTAACTTTGAATAATTCGCTGTGATTGGCAGAACGCAGGGCCGAATTCAGAATGACGAACGCATGATCCCGCGATGAAATATACGCAGGGAGATCGAATCCGCGGGCGCGCCCTATTGCACCTTCAGAGAGCCGCGCGACGAGCATGCGCTGTTTTGCAGTCCACTCGGGACGATGCTTTGCCAGGTACTGCTCGATTTGCTCGAGAGACAGAGTGCATAACGAAACCAGCATCGAGCGGGAGCGGATGGTTGGCAACAGTTCGCCGGGATTGTCCGCCAGCAAGAAGATGGTGGCGTATTCAGGCGGTTCTTCGAGAATTTTAAGCAAGGAATTGGCCGCCTCCTTCATGAAGCGGGACTCGGTGAAAATGTAGACGCGCTCTTTGGCCTCGGCAGGGCGGAAGTAGATGCTTCCGATTACGCGGCGAACTTGATCCACTTTGATCATCATCTGCGGAGGGTCGGGCGGGATGACCAGCACATCGGGATGAGTTTGAACAAAGAGCCGGGTTTCTTTCTTGTCGGTATCGCGAAGATTTTCGCGGGCCTCGACAGCCTCTGCAAATCTGGATTCAAGGTCTTCGGATTGCGCGATGCGGACGCAGTTGGCGCATAGTCCGCAGAAATCCGGCAGTCCATCGGTAACGGTTGGGTTCAGGCAATTCATTGCCTTGGCCAGAATGATTGCCAGCGTGTACTTTCCGCAGCCTGGGGTTCCCGCCAGGATCACGGCCTGCGGGAAACGATTGCGTGCCAGCATATCGCGCAAGCGGTTGACGACTTCGGTATTTCCGTGAAAATCGGAAAAAGGCATCGGCAAAGGCCAAGTTGTGGAGTAAGACAACTAGGATAACTCAAGTAGGGACTTCCGCATCTTTCGGTAGCGCCGTTGCGCCGGAGCTACTGGTTGTTAGACTGAACGACATGCCGTCATATGAGATCTTCGGCAGGTTCTATGACGCCGTAATGGGAGATCGCTCAGAAGCAGCAGAGCGCCTCTCGGAGCTCATACGGGAGGCGAAACCGAATGCGAGAAATGTCCTCGAACTCGGGTGCGGAACCGGATCAATGCTGAAGCATTTGCAGGACAGTTACCAAGTTTCTGGGCTGGATATTTCGAGCAGGATGCTTTCAATCGCGCGCAAGAAAGTTTCTCGAGCGAAACTCTTCCGGCAGGATATGGTCAATTTTGAAATCAACAAACGATTCGACGTGATTTTTTGTGTATTCGATTCGATTAACCACGTTCGGCGCTTATCCGATTGGAAGAAAGTGTTCGTTAGAGTGCGGCGGCACTTGTCGGCGGGTGGCTGCTTCATCTTTGACATCAACACACAACGGAAGCTCGACAGGCATATCGCCGAGCCGCCCTGGGTACATCGGTTCGGAAGGAACCTCTTGATCATCGACGTGACATCGCTCGCGAATCGTGGGTCGAACTGGAATATCAAAGTTTTCGAGCACGTGGCTCATACCCGCTACGTTCTCCATGAAGAGGACATTATCGAGGTATCATTTCCGGTGCGGAAGATCGTGGCGGCTCTGCGTGGCTATTTTGGGAGTCTGCGAGTGATAGATCCTGATCGCAGGCGACCAACTGCGAAATCAGAAAGACTGTTTTTCATTGCGAGCAGTCGTTGAGTCCCCGTATCCACAGCAACCCGTTTTTAAGTCCTAGTTGTTAAGCAAGCCATCAGGAGATGCCAATGAGTTGGGCAAGCAAACTGGCAAAACCTTACCGAGTCGACCACGGCAAGAAGTTTCGGCTGAAAGATTTTGATCCTGGCGATACTGGAGACCTGAACTTCAAGGACGACGCGCAAGAGCAGCTCGCCAAGGGCGTCGCTTCAATGGTCGAACTACAAGACAAACTTTACGCGCAAGATCAATGGGGAGTGCTTTTGATTTTCCAGGGCATGGACGCGGCGGGAAAAGACGGCGCGATTAGTCACGTAATGTCTGGCCTAAATCCACAGGGCGTCCAAGTCTATTCGTTTAAGACTCCTTCCACGGAAGAGTTAAATCATGATTTCATGTGGCGGACTATGCAGCGAATTCCGGAACGCGGCCGCATCGGCATTTTCAATCGGTCTTACTATGAGGAAGTACTAGTAGTGCGGGTTCACAAAGAGGCACTGGCCAACGAGCGGATTCCTCCCTCGCTCATCACCAAAGATCTTTGGGGACAAAGATTTGAGGACATGAATTCGTTCGAGCGATATCTGGATAACAACGGAATTGTCGTGCGGAAATTCTTTCTCAATCTTTCCAAGAAGGAACAGAAACGGCGCCTTCTCGACCGGTTAGACCAGCCTGATAAGAATTGGAAGCTATCAGCTTCGGATGCCCACGAGCGCGAGTTTTGGGACGACTACGTGAAGGCCTATGAAGACATGGTAGTCAACACCGCGACTAAGCGCGCTCCCTGGTATGTGGTCCCCGCCGACAATAAATGGTATACGCGTGTCGTGGTTGCAGCGGCAATTGTAGAAACGCTGGAGGATTTAGACCTCGCGTACCCCAAAGTGGATGCGGCCAAGCGCAAGGAATTGCAGGCGGCTAGAGCCATACTTGAAAGCGAGAAGGACGACTGAGGCGGCGTGTGGTGTGTTGTGGAGCCGCTTTGGAATGGAGGTGGGAGGGCCCGACTTTCAGTCGGGCCGTAAAGGGGCCAAGTCGGCTATCGGCACGACTGGAAGTCGTGCCCTCCCGAATACACCGTGACCTTTTCCAAAACGCCAGTTCGCAGTAACATTGATGTCCAATTCCTCGGGGGTTAAAGCAATGCGCGCTTTCATTTTAAGAAACGTTCTAAGGTGTTTTCTGGTCGCGTTATTGGTCAGCGCAACTCATATCGCTCTGGCACAAAGAAAAGCAGAAGGAGAGAAGAAGCTTCCAGAGAAGGCGGTTGCGGACCAAAATCCCGCTACCCCTAGCGATGAGACCCTTAAGGAAGAGGAGAAAGAAGACCCTCTCTTCAAAGGGATGAAGTACCGCATTGTCGGTCCATTTCGCGGCGGCCGTTCCCTCACCGCAGCCGGAGTCGCTGGCGACCCGAACACCTATTATTTCGGCGCTACTGGCGGAGGCGTATGGAAGTCTACCGACGGCGCGATGACGTGGAAGTCGGTGTTCGATAAGCAGGCTGTATCTTCCATCGGGAGTCTTGCCGTTGCTCCCTCAGACCCAAATATTGTGTACGTTGGCACGGGTGAAGCTTGCATCCGAGGAAATATTTCGCACGGCGATGGAGTTTACAAGACAGTCGACGGCGGCAAGACCTGGAAAAACACCGGGCTTCATGATTCGCGCGCGATTGGCAAAGTCATTGTTGATCCGAAAAACGCGGACATCGTATTTGTTGCCGCGCTTGGGCATCCCTTCGGCCCGAATACCGAGCGAGGAATCTTTCGCACCACCGATAGCGGAAAGACCTGGCAGAGAGTTTTATATAAGGACGAAAACACTGGCGGCATCGATATCGCTTTCGATCCCAATAATTCGCACATTCTTTTCGCATCTCTTTGGGAGGCGCGCCGTGGTCCGTGGTACCTCTCAAGCGGCGGCCCGGGAAGCGGACTGTATCGCTCAAACGATGACGGCAACACGTGGAAGCGGCTCGAAGAGCACGGACTTCCTAAAGGTCCCTACGGGCGCATTGGAGTGGCTGTCTCTTCAAGCTCGGATCGCATTTACGCTTTGATCGAAGCGCATGAGGGCGGTCTCTATCGTTCGGATGATGGCGGTGAGACGTGGCAATTGGTCAACGACAACCGATCGTTCTGGCAGCGTGCGTGGTACTACATGCACATCATTGCCGATCCGCAGTCGGCCGATACGGTCTACATCGCAAATGTGGACTTCTACAAATCGACCGATGGTGGACACACGTTCAATAAAGTAAAGGTCCCGCACGGGGATAACCACGGCATGTGGATCGATCCGCAGAATACACGCCGGATGATTGTCTCCAACGATGGCGGCGTAACCGTGAGCCAGGATGGCGGCTCAACTTGGACGCCGCAGAATAATCAGCCCACCGCGCAGTTCTACCATGTGACCACCGATACCCGTACTCCGTACTTTGTTTACGGCGCGCAGCAGGACAACACCACAGTTGCGATAGCAAGCCGCAGCGACAATGGATTCATCGACACTCCGGACTGGTATCAAGTCGGTGGAGGAGAAGCGGGTTATATCGCGCCTTCACCATTGGACCCAAATGTTGTTTATGCGGGCGACTATCAGGGAAAAATCACGGCCTTCGACAAACGCACCGGTCAGTTGAAGGACATAGAAGAGCAGCCAGACGTCAGCGATGGCGCTGGCGCTGCAAGTTTGCCTCACCGGTTCCAGTGGACCGCGCCGCTGATGATATCGCCGCACGATCCGAACACGGTCTACCACGCGGGGGAGAGCCTGTTCAAGACCACCGATGGCGGCATCCATTGGGAGGCAATAAGTCCTGATCTCACGCGTAACGATAAGACCAAACAGCAGCCCTCGGGCGGCCCTATCGATATTGACGACACGGGTACCGAGTACTACGACACGATTTTCGCGATCGCGGAGTCGCCCGCGGTCAAGAATCTGATCTGGGCTGGTAGCGACGACGGAATGATTCACATAACACGAGATGGCGGCAAGAATTGGGCGGACGTCACGCCCAGCCAAGTTCCAGCGTGGAGCCGCATCAGCATAATTGATGCTTCTCCATTCGATGCCGGAACAGCTTTCGTTGCGGTGGATCGTCATCAAAATGACGACATGCATCCTTACATTTTCAAGACAGTTGACTACGGCAAGACGTGGACGAAAATCACCAACGGAATTCCGGAAAATACTTTCGTTCGTGTGGTGCGTGAGGATCCCAAGAAACGCGGGCTTTTATACGCCGGCACAGAGACTGGCATGTTTGTTTCTTTCAACGCCGGTGCAGATTGGCGATCTCTGCAACTGAATCTTCCAACCACGCCTGTCCATGATCTAGTCGTGAAGAATGACGATTTGGTTCTGGCCACGCACGGGCGCTCGTTCTGGATTCTGGATGATCTTTCGCCTTTGCGGCAATTCGTCCCAGATGTCGCAAAGCAAGACATGCATCTTTACACTCCGGCAACGGCTTACAGAATGCAGAATCCGGATCAAGACGACATTCCGAAACCAGTGCTCGTAGGGGAGAATCCGCCGCCTGGGGCGATTTTCTATTACTTTCTGAAAAACAAACCGCAAGGCGAAACTACGATCGAGATTCTTGACTCGTCCGAAAAAGTGATCCGGAAGTATTCGAGTGAACAAACAGAAGAGGTAAATGAGCCGTTGAATCCGGATGACAAGAAACCCGAAAAGCAGATCAAGCCGGTTGCCGGCCTCAATCGAGTGGTATGGGACATGCGCTACCAGGGCGCCACTCGAGTCCCTGATTACTACCTTTACGCCTACAAAGATGGAAGCGTGGGGCCGATGGCATTACCGGGGAAGTATCAGGTGCGCGTAACGTCGAACGGGAAGACCCAAGTCGCCGGTTTCGAAGTGAAACTCGATCCGCGGCTGAATGTTTCTGAGGCGGACTTACAGAAACAGTTTGATTTACTGCTGGCGATTCGCGAAGAACTCAACCGCGTTTATGATGCCGTAAATCAGATCGAGGATGTGCGGTCCCAGGTGAACGGGTTGAAAAAGAGATTGCCAGAAAACGTCAGCACCAAGACTGTGGTGAGCACGGCCGGGGACTTGGATAAAAAACTCCTTAGCGTTCGCGATGAGCTGATTCAAGTAAAGGTGAAGTCAAATGAAAGCTCGCTGGCTTATCCAGAAAAGGTGGACGTTAAATTGGCTTTTCTTGCCATAGCGGTCGGACAGGGGAACGATTCCGCTCCAACTCAAGCCGAGATGCGGCAGTTCGACAAATTGAAGCAACGGGCCGATGAGTCTCTATCGCGTTGGGCGGAAATCGAGCGGACGGATTTACCAGCGTTCGACCGAATGATGGCGGGCCAGAATATCCAGGCAATCGTCGTACCCGCGGTTGGATCGAGCGAAGCTGCAGGCGAAGGGCAGCGTTAGCCGCGCTGACATTAACGTAATGGGGTCAAGCCGACGAGTCAGATCGGTTCCCGGTTGCGGTGCAACCGGACTGCTGCTGCCAAGCATGCCGCAGCGAATGCCAGCCCAATCCAAAGGCCCGGGCTAGCCAGGAACTGACTTGGGGACACGGGTGTCAGCGCTTCTAAGGTATGGCGTCACTATGCAAAGTACTAATGGACAAAGCCGCGCACCAAGAAGTACGATTCCTTCAAGTAGCGCTTTAACGCTAGATCGCCTGGCACAAGGAGTTTGTTATGCGTCGAATTACGAGTCTCTGCACATTGCTTTTGACGATTTTCACTTCCGGGATGGTTCTTAGCCAGGTTAACGGCGAAGCAACGATTGAATCCGGGTACGCGAGCACATGGGTCGTCCCTCCTGGATCCTACGCCACTCCTTGGACGCCTCTACTCTCAACACCGATGGTCTCGTTCGCTTCTCCTCAGCTCGAGGTTGGTGCTTCAAACGCTACTTCTGGGAATGTGGCTGGCGCTTCGAATTCGACATTTACAACAGGAGTCGCAGAACAGTCTTCTGGGGTACGCAGAGCTCGGATCAATCTGGGGATCTCAACCTTTCAGGGTGACTACGGCGTGGCGACCCTGGCGGGAATCCACCAGACCGCGACTTCGCCCGCCAAGGTTTACACCAACGAGGATATTCAGCGTATGAGATCAAAGGACGCAACGAAGAACTGAGGGAGACCCAGGCGTGGCCGGGGATCAAGCGCCGAATCTCTCGGCGGCGCGAGCCTTCGCTTTGGCAGCTTCTTCTTCGCGATTTTTCGGCAGCGCATCAGTTTCGAGCGAACGCAAGAGACGAGTTGAGACCTCTGCGACTTCATCGATTGCCGTCAGAAACGCGGACTCGTTTGTCCGGGACGGCTTGTTGAAACCGCTGATTTTTCTCACGAACTGAAGTGAGGCGGCTCGTATTTCGTCATCGGTAACAGGTGGATCGAAGTTGAAAAGGGTTTTGATATTCCTGCACATCGGAACGACCTCCGATTCCCACGCGAGATGGGATTGTTCGTTTGATTCGGACAGTCTCTATTCTAAAGAATCAAACGATCTCGGTGCAGGAACGCCTCAAACGCGTCCGAGAACCAACAGAATCACAACCACTAAAAGAATGAGTCCTACGCCTCCGGTCGGGTAATAGCCCCAGTCTCGACTGTGTGGCCATCGTGGTAAAGCACCGAAGAGCGCAAGAACCAAGATTACGATCAATATAGTTCCAAGCATATTTTCCTTTCTCTAGACTCACGGTGCAGCCTCTCTCGAAGCTGCACTAGATGGATCCGCTACATGGAGATGCTGATCGCAATCCCGACATTCGGATACCTGCGGTTGTACATGTAGTAGCCGTTGTCGGCGTAGACAACATAGACATCGTCGTTGTCGTACCAATCATTTCCCCAGTATGCCGGCCAGGGGTCAACCGCACTGATCCAATAGCCCTGGTATTGAAAGCGGGGATATCCACCCACAACCAGGAATGGCAGCCCAGAGATGCGGAATTCGTGATCCTGGCCGAAGTATCCACGATAACGATCGTCAGGAACGCGATAGCCGTTGTAGCCGCCGCGCTGTTGCCATGTGCGGTGGTCGGAGTCCCAGTTTTGTGAGCCATGCTGCTGCCACGAACTTTGCTCAACACGCTGCTGTTGCTGCGTGCGTTGCGGCTGTTGTTGTTGCTGCGCGTACTGTGGCTGCTGCTGTTGTCCGCGCTGTGAATGCTGCTGCGCCTGTTGCTGTTGCTGGGCGTGCTGTGACTGCTGTTGTTGTTGAGCATGCTGTTGCTGCTGTTGCTGCTGAGCATGCTGCGATTGCTGTTGTTGTTGAGAATGCTGTTGCTGAGCATGCTGCGACTGCTGTTGGGCATGATCCTGTTGCTGTTGTTGAGCATTCTGCTGCTGTTGCTGAGCATGCTGCGGTTGTTGCTGCTGCGTATGCTGTGACTGCTGTTGTTGTTGAGCATGTTGCGGCTGTTGTTGCTGCGTATGCTGTGACTGTTGTTGTTGTTGAACATGTTGCGGCTGTTGCTGCTGTGTATGCTGTGATTGCTGCTGCTGGGCATGCTGGGGCTGCTGTTGCTGCGTATGCTGGGGCTGCTGTTGCTGGGCGTGCTGAGGCTGTTGTTGAGCATGCTGTTGCTCGGGCTTGGCTTGTTCTTGCTGTTTAGGATGGTCTTGCTTATCTCCCTGCTGCTCCTGCTGTCCATAAGCAGAAGCAGCAACTCCGAGAAGCAATGACAGAATTGCGGTGCTGGTGATTCGAATTATTTTCATATGCGATACCTCCGTTGCTGCGAGAACGTATTCTTGCTTTCGCAAGTGTTGATGTGCCTGAACTGGTTTCCGCCGTCCTTTAAGTCCCGACGTGAATCCGTGAAAGCGAATGGAACAATCCAAAAATATTCAGGATCCACAGAACCACGGCAATAACCACGATGCCATTTAAGATTGACTTAATTGACGACTGCATTGGGATGAAGCGATTCACCAGCCACAGCAGAACACCCACCACGATCAGAACTTCCACTAGTTGAATTAAAGGCATAATCTTTTACCTTTCCTGGTCTCGTGGGCTAACCCTCCTCATCCGTCCGAAGGTGTTGCCCTGGTTTTCGATATTCGTAAGCTTTTAGGGTCGAATCGTGTTTGCCGAAAGATTTCGCGGCATACACACGGATGAAGATTGCCGATTGGCTGGATGTGGCCGCTTCGCGGTAACTTGTCGGGCTGCGAGGCGCAGCGACCTAGGGATAAGAGTTACGAATCAGCGTTCGCGACTCCATGTACACACTCAGGAGAATACATAATGACAGGTGCAGGCTTTCGTGTCTGAGCAAGATAGCTCACATGCAGCGATCAAAAACAGACAATTGTGAACAGTCAAAGGAGGTCGAATATGGGAAAGCGTCCAAAATCCGCGTCGGCTGAATCGCCTGCCAAGCAGATTGCCGGCTTTATTGCCAAGTTCGATCCGAAGATGGCGAGACTCATCCGCTCAACTCGGGCCGCCGTTCGTAAACGCTTCCCCACTGCTATCGAACTGATCTATGACAATTACAACTTTTTCGTCATGGGATTTTGTACCACTGAACGCGCCTCGGATTGCATCGTCTCGTTGGCGGCAAACGCGAAGGGAGTTGGCCTGTGTTTTTATTGGGGCGCGACATTGCCCGATCCGCACAAAATCTTGTTGGGGAGCGGAAATCAGACTCGCTTCATCCGGCTTGAGAATGCGGCGACGCTCGCTAGGCCTGAAGTGGAGGAACTTCTGAAAGCTGCCATGGCCCAGGCAAAGTCTCCTCTACCCGCCACCGGTCGGGGATACACAATCATCAAATCCATTTCAGCAAAGCAGCGCCCTCGACGACTTCCTTCTAAGTAATTTGGTGCGAGTTCCTTCTCAAAACATATCCGAATCCTCGCGTTGAGAATCGAGGCGAGTTTGGCACGCTCGTTGGTTCTGACTACTTTGGAAGACGCACGGTCTTTATTTCACAGCTTTCTGCTATAAAGGAAAACGAAGGTGTACGATTGTGCATCCAATGCGCGCAACGGCAGGAATTCGATACCAAGGAGGAACAATGAAGATCAAAATCAGTTTGTTACTTGTACTTGCGTTTGTGATCGCGGTGGCTGCTTTCTCCAGTCCCGCACAGGCAAAGTCGAAGTCGGATGTAAGAACGGTAACAGGGTGTTTGTCAAAAGGTGACAGCGCGGATGAGTTCCTGCTCACCGGAAACAACGGAAGCACATGGGAAGTCCGCAGCAGCGAAGTGGCTCTCGCGGATCATGTCGGACACACCGTGACCGCGACCGGAGCTGTGTCAAATGTAACCATGCACAACATGAAAGAAGATACAAAAGACATGGCTGCCGATGCTGGCATGAAAAAGAACAACACCGAGCACGGCCATATGACTATTACGTCACTGAAGCACGTCAGCAGTACATGCGAGAAGTAAGTTAGGATCTTTTGAAGGCCCCTTGGTATTTAGGAGGGGCCTTTCTTTTGTTTGTGTGGCGCAGTTTCTGCGCGCTTGCTTACCACCAAGCATCCCCGCCGGTCCCCTCCAGTCCTTGAGATTCGTTGATGACACGCTGTGTGTGCTTTAACATCGGAGCAATGATTTCTCGATTTCGCCGCTGGTTGAGGGATCCGGTAATTCTGCTTTGCCTCGCCGCGGGGCTCGGCGCATTCGTCGTCCAGTCCGGAGAGCTTGGCAGCGCCGACACCATGCATCGGCTTCAAACCGCAACGTCATTTTTTACTTCGGAGCCGCCCGTATTTCCGCAAGAGTATCCCGAGTTCGGAGCGCACGGCAGCGGAGGCAAAATTTACGATTGGTACGGGATTGGCCAGCCCTTGCTGATGCTGCCGGCCGATATTGTCGGAACATGCATCGAAAAGCTGCCGATCTTTAAGGACTACAACGGCAACGATCCGAGTGTCCGCAATATTTTTGTCAGCTACCGTACCAACATTTTGATTAATGTGCTGACCGCGCTGATCTGCTTCCGGTTCCTCCTCTTGCTGCAATTTAATGTGAAGCAGTCCGTCGCTGGAGTGCTGGCTCTGCTGTTCTCGACTACACATCTGCACTACACGCAGAACATGATGGAGAACAATTACATTCAGTTGCTGACGCTGGCGGGTTTCACGTTTCAATATCAGTGGTTGCGAACAGGTAGTCGCCGAGCGCTTTTAGCGGGCGCGGCGGCGTTCGGATTGAATCTGCTGACGCGGCTCACCACTGGCCTTGACTTGATCGCAGGAGCAGTGTTTTTATCCGCCATAGTTTGGTTCGAGCCGGAACCAAGAAAATGGTTGGTACGAATTGTTGCTTACTCAAAAGTGGTGGTACCGGTGTATGCGGTGTTCTTTTTAATCGACCGTCTTTATCAGTTCTACCGCTTCGGGTCATTTACCAACACCTACGTTCACTACTTCACCCTGGAACACCGGCTACAGGATCCTTCCCTCCCTGCAAGTTATCCATTCGAGACGCCGTTTCACGTCGGATTTTTCGGAGCACTATTCACTCCGGAGAAATCTATATTCCTGTTTGATCCATTGCTCGTCCTTTCTATTCTGATTGTCGCACTTACGTGGAAACGGTTGCCGCCGCAGGTCAAAGCATATCTGATCGCAACATTCTTTCTGCTGTTCGCTTACATCTGTTTTTACTCGAGATACACAGTCTGGAGCGGTGACTTCGCTTGGGGAGACCGTTACGTCTCAACCGCGGCTGAACTCGTGGCCTTCATCTCAGTACCACTGCTGCTGCGGTACCGGCATGAGCTTGGAAGAGTGGTCTGGATTGCTGGCGTTGTCCTGATCGCAGCCAGCACCGCGGTGCAGATCGCGTCGCTGGCGTTTTGGCTGCCGCTCGAGATCTATCAGATGGAAACTCTTGGTCATCCCACCTTCGTTGTCGCGTTACGATTTAAGAACATCGCCGCATTTGCATTGGGGAAGATGGATGCATGGGGGCTGAAGAATCATGCCATGACCGAGGATTCGTGGGATTACGTCCACATCACGACGTGGAATTTTCTGCCGTTTTTGCTGAGAAGAGTTGGGGAGGCTCCAGCGTGGGTGGTTAGGATTGCGTTCTTTGTTTGGGTCGATGCGCTCGCCGCGCTCGCTTGGATTTTGGTCAGGCTGAACAGGGTAGTGGGTCTAGATGAAGACGCTTCAGCCAGTTAAAATCCCCGCCCAAGCATAGCTTGGACGGGCACCCTCGAGTTATTTTACGGCGCCCGGCAGCATCTTGATTGTCCGCAGCCAGACTTCCACGAGCTTCGGCCATGCGGTGATAGGAAGCGCGGTGCGGCGAAGGCCATAGCCGTGGCCGCCCTCAGCGTAGATGTGTATTTCCACTGGAACCCGGGCGGCCTTTAGCGCTGAGAAATATACGGTGGAGTTTTCGACGTGCACCGGATCATCTTCCGCCTGAAGAATGAATGAAGGCGGCGTTTTGTCGGTGACGTGGATATCGGGATTCGCCGCGAAGCCCTGTTCTGCGATCGCGAGGTATCCGGGATAAATGATCACGGCGAAGTCAGGACGGCAACTGAGTTGATCAGCTGCATCGATCGGGGCGTAGAGCCGCTGATCGAAGTGAGTGCTTAGCGCGGCGGCAAGATGTGCTCCGGCGGAAAATCCGAGCACGCCAACGCGGTGCGGATCGATGTGCCACTCAGGCCCGGAATCGGGCACGCGGTATTTCAGCAGGACGCATGTAACGCCAACTGAATTGAGCCAGTCGCAAACCTCGGTCCCCTCTAAGTCAATCGCCAGGATGTGGTAACTACCTCCGGGGAAGACAACGACAGCGGCGCCAGTATTCTTGCCAGAGGGCATGTAAAGGGTAATAGTTGGCGTGGACACGTTTCCCAAACGTATGACCGGCTTGCCCGCGATGAGGTTGTCTTTCGCTGTAGTAGTGTCAACCTCAGGTCCGGGATTCGGCTGAGCTCCGGGCGCTTCGTGAGGCCAAATATCGATAGTGATGTGTCCGGGCGCGGGTTGCCACGCTGGCTTCTGAGCGAAGACGGAGATTACAACTGCCGCAAGAAAAAGCAGACGCTTTGCACATCCTAAGCAAAATCCAAGTCGATTTCGTCGATATAGCACCATCCCCAATTTTCTCCGGGCTCGATTGAGCGCATGATGGGGTGCTTGGTCGCGTGGAAATGTTTCGTGGCGTGTTTATTTTTCGACGAATCACAGCAACCGACGTGTCCGCACTCAAGGCACAGCCGGAGGTGTACCCAACGGTCGCCCATCTTCAGGCACTCCTCGCAGCCTTTGGTATGCGGTTTGACGTCCTTGACTTGATCGAGATGCGTGCACTGAGTCACTTGGTCCCTCCTTTGGGCTGTCGCAACGGGAGCCGCACCTGGAAGCGCGTTTCGCCTGGTTTGGAATCAAACGTAATTTCCCCGTGCTGGCCGTGAACGATGCGATACGCAGTGTCCAGACCAAGGCCGGTTCCTAACCCCACTCCCTTGGTGGTGAAGAAAGGCTCGAAAATGTGGGGCTTCACGCTATCGGGAATTCCGGTACCGTTGTCGATGATCTCCACCAGAACCATGTCTAATTCTTGCGAAGTGCGAATGCGCAACTCGCCTTTGCCATTCATGGCATCAATTGCATTGTCGACTAGATTGGTCCAAACCTGGTTCAGTTCGCTTCCATGGGCGCAGATTTTGGGAAGAGCCTTGTCGTATTCGCGGATGACCTTAATTCCCTTCTTCAGGCCGAATTTCAGCATCGTCAGCGTGCTGTCGAGGCCTTGATGAACATCGATCTCCTGCTCCGGCATTTGGTCCATGTACGAATACTCTTTAATGGCACGAACCAGTTCCGATATCCGCCCCGTTGCAGACTCAATTTCACTGGTTAACTTTTCTGCGCTGGACGCTGCCACCACTCGGGCAAGAACGCTCGGAAGCACACCGGGATCAAAGTTGCTCATCAGCTTGCCGAGTGCGGCGGTGTCCAAATTGGCCTCGACTAGTCCGGAAGCGAGCCTGGAAGCGTTGGAGATGCCGCGCTGTTCCAACCATGATGTCATTTCTTCTTCGCAATCACTTTGCGCCAGCGAATCCAGGGGCGGAGCCGATCCCAGCTTTCCAATGACTTGATCTTCGAAGTCCGCGATCAGGGATCGTTGAGAGGGGGTCAGGGCAACTTCGTCGAGTTTGGCGTTGGCTGCACGCAAATCGCGAGTGCATTGCCGCAAGCCTTCCGCCGCACGGCGAGCCGCGGAGGCAGGGTTGTTCAATTCATGAGCGAGTCCCGCGGATAGTTTCCCAAGCGCAGTGAGTTTGTCCCTTTGTTGCTGAGCCTGGCTCACATTGCGAATGCGATCCGCCAGCACACTGACGAGACGCGGCGTCAGTTGAGGGATTCGCTGCATCATCTCCGGAAAGTTGTCTTTATGAAAACGCGCAATTCGTGTTGGACCAAATGCCCTGGTAACCATCGGAAAGACGGTCAGCCGGGAGAACGGAAGCATGCCGGTCACTTGCCCGGCGCGAGCGGTAAAACTGGGAGGGCCTGCGCCACCGCTCTCGCGCCTTCCACGTAATTCGCCTTCAAGAATCACGATCAGCGCATCCGCAGGATCTCCCTCGCGGTTCAGGATTTCTCCAGAAGGCGGGTGCAGATCTTCGGACTTCGAAGCAAACCAATCAAGCTGCTCCTCACTCAGATCGGCAAAAATCTCGATCTTCCTGAGCGCATCTTTCAGCGGTTCGATTTCACTGCTTGTCGATTTAGTGGGTGCGTTTTCGGTGGTCATGAAACCTTGCTCAGATATTGGTGTACGAATTGAATCGCAATCGACCCTTCGCCCACACCCGAAGCTACACGTTTGATCGAACCATGGCGCACATCGCCAACTGCGAAGAGTCCCGGAATGTTGGTTTCGAGCAATCCAGGGTCACGCTCCAGCGACCAGCCCTTGGGGCGTTTGCCATCCCGCATCAAATCAGGGCCAGTGAGGACGAAGCCGTTCAAATCCCGTTCCACCATTCCTTCGAGCCACGAGGTCCGTGGTTCAGCGCCGATAAAAATGAATAACGCCGACGCCGGAACCTGCGAGGTGTCACCCGTTTGATCGCATTGGATCGATATGGTTTCGAGATGATCCTGACCATGGACTTCCATCACTCGGGTGCGATATTCCACTTGGATGTTGCTCGTCCCTTTAATTTGGTCGATCAGGTATTGCGACATGGTTGTGGCCAGCGAATCACCACGCACCAACATGACTACACGCCGCGCGTATCGGGAGAAGAACATAGCCGCCTGACCCGCGGAATTCGCTCCGCCGATAATGTAAATATCTTCGTCGCGGCACGAAATCGCCTCGGTCGTGCCGCCGCCATAATACACGCCAGCGCCTTGCAGCCGGTCAACTCCGGGAACATCGAGCTTTCTCCATTGGACGCCCATTGCAAGAAGCAACGCATGGCAGGAAAGCTCGTTGCCGTCGCTGAGCTTAACGTATCGGTACGGGCCTTCGACCCGGATTCCAGTGGCCTCCTGCGGAGAAACGATTTCTACTCCGAACCGTCGCGCCTGGGCCACAGCTCTGCGCGCAAGGTCTGCGCCGGACAATCCCGAAGGAAATCCCAAATAGTTCTCGATGCGCGAACTCAATCCGGCCTGTCCGCCGGGAGCTTCCCGTTCGACCATGACCGTCTTCAATCCCTCCGAAGCGCCGTATACAGCGGCCGCGAGGCCTGCCGGGCCTCCGCCGAGAATTGCCAGATCGTAAAATTCCAGCCCAGCACGCGTCCGCAGACCGAGTTTTTCTGCAAGCTGTTGGGAACTCGGCTCAGGCAGGCAATCGCCGCCTGGAAAAAACACGAGAGGCAGTTTGAGTTCCTCCCGCTTCAAGCTTGCCATAAGCCGCTTCACCTCAGGCTCGCGTTCGGATGCGTCAGCATCCAGCCACTGATAAGGAACTTGATTGCGAGCGAGAAAATTGCGGATGTCATAAGACTTCGAAGACCAGCGCGTCCCCAGCACCCGCACGCCCTCGAATGGCGGATGAAAATCCGCAGACCAGTCATCGAGCAAGTCATCCAATACGGGATATAGCTGCTGCTCAGGAGGATCCCACGGCTTCAACAGATAATGGTTTAACTGAACATCGTTGATGGCCTTAATTGCGGCGTCGGTGTCAGCATATGCGGTAAGCAGAACCCGCTTGGCGTTGGGATAGAGCTTCATCGCTTCCAGCAGGGTTTCTACGCCGTTCATCTCCGGCATGCGGTGGTCCACCACTAGCAGTGCCACAGCGTCGTTGCGCTGCTGAAGCCGCCGCATCAGGTCTAAAGCTGCCTTGCCAGACTCGGCGCGCAGAACTCGGTATTTATCGCTGTAGTGCTTGCGCAAATCCCGTTCAATTGCACTGAGCACATCTGGGTCATCGTCGATGGTCAGGATCGCTGGCTTTGCCATACAACTACTACTCCTTCAGAGGAAACGGGCGCTGATAGCGCTTCAGATGTTTTCCCTGTGCGGTAGGATTCATAATGAGGCTTTTGGCCCTTAGCTTTTGGCTCCTGGCGTCTCAACGAACGGACTCCGACGGTACTCAGCAATAGGGCTAAATGAGGATTGTCACGGCTCAACCGGCTGTGCTACCGTATTGGCAATCCACGCCCCCAGTCCCCAGACACAACGCGCCGTGATCTGGTCCTTACAAAAGCGTGCCAAACAGGTGATGCCATGAAAGACGGAACCGAATCCTCAGTCGCAGACCGGCCTCTGCAACCCGAGGGCTTTGCCAATCGCAAGCTGATCCGGCCTTCTCTGAGCCGAACTGAACATAACCACATTCAACCGGGCGGGGGAGAACGTCGCGACCGGCCGGAGCGCGGTGAACGCAACGGTCATGACCGATCGAATGGCGTCGGCAAGAAGCCCTCGCCGCCAGAACAGACCAACGCGGAGAATTTCTATTATCAGAAACAAATGCAATCGAAGACCCCGATGGTGATTGTGCTGCGCGATGGCGAAGAGATTCGCGGAACCATCGAGTGGTACGACAAATCTTGCCTGAAGGTAAACCGCAACGGCGCAGCTAATCTAATGGTTTATAAACCGTCGATTAAGTATATGTATAAAGAGGGCGAGAATAGCCGGTAGGGTTACCCGGAGCGAGCATTAGGGGTAAACTTATTCCCGTTATACTTCTGAAGTACTCGACACGAAATCAGATATCCTGAGGCTTTAGACCAGTATGTTTGGCGATGCGCGCTAGCATACGGGGGCCAATTTCGTCTCGATCGTGAAACGCCCAAATATAATCAGCAAATCTGGATTCGCGATGACGAAGTTTGACATGGGAGCCGGTTTGCGAAACAGTGAACCATCCAATTTTCTGAAGCGCCTTAAAGGTCCGTCCAGCCTTCGAGCTCGGCCATTGGCTCACGTCGATAGGCAATCAATGCTGATAGATTCTGGAACGTCACGCGATTTTTCCACGTCGTCAGCTATGGATCGCAGGGCAAGCGCGTAGGCATTGGCCTTGGCTTCCTCGACAGTTTTGCCATATGCCATTGCCCCGGGAATCTCCGGAATTTCAGCGATCCAGCGCCCATCCGTCTCAAGCTCGGTCTCGATATTGAATCGCACGTCTTGTCTCCTAAATCACGCATCCCCAGCATAACTCTAAGGACCGCGTTAGGCTACAGCTTTCCCGCCGTTTCATGTGCACATTCGGGAATCGGCTCGATTTCGGCCTAGAGCTTGGGCAGCACGATTCCCTTCTGCGACTGGTACTTGCCTTTTCGGTCCGCGTAGCTGACCTCGCAGACTTCATCTCCCTGGAAAAAGATGATCTGGCAGAGGCCTTCGTTGGCGTAGATTTTCGCGGGTAGCGGCGTGGTGTTTGAGATCTCCAGCGTCACGAATCCTTCCCATTCTGGCTCAAACGGAGTCACATTCACGATGATTCCGCATCGGGCGTATGTGGACTTGCCTACGCAAATCGTCAGCACATCGCGCGGAATCTTGAAATATTCCACCGAGCGTGCCAGAGCAAACGAATTCGGCGGCACGATGCAGCAATCCGAACGCACGGTGACGAACGATCGCTCATCGAAATTCTTGGGATCGACGACTGTGCAGTTGACGTTGGTGAAAATCTTGAACTCGTCAGCAACGCGCAGATCGTATCCGTAGGAAGACAGGCCGTAGGAAATCACTCCCTCCCGAACCTGCTTTTCGGAGAAGGGATTAATCATCTGGTGTTCCTGCGACATCTTGCGAATCCAGCGATCACTTTTCAACATGAAAACCTCAAGGGAAATTTGGTAATTGGGTAATTTGTAATTTAGCAATTGAAAATCCAACGATTAGCTGTCCGAAGCTGTCCTTGATTTTCAATTACCCAATTACTAAATTACCCGATTGCTCAATCACATGTTCTTGATGAGATTGTCGGCGAATGCACTGGTTGAAACTTTGGTCGCACCCTCCATCAGCCTCTCGAAATCATAAGTCACGGTCTTCTTCTCGATGGTGCGTTCCAGGCCGCGCTCGATCAGGTCTGCGGCTTCGTTCCACTGCAAGAAGCGGAACATCATTACTCCGGACAAGATCACCGAACCGGGATTGATGACGTTTTTATCTGCGTATTTCGGGGCGGTGCCGTGGGTCGCTTCGAAGACGGCAAATCCGTCTCCGACGTTCGCGCCCGGTGCGATTCCGAGGCCGCCGACCTGAGCGGCGCAGGCATCGGAAATATAGTCGCCGTTAAGATTGGGAGTGGCGAGCACCGAATATTCGTCGGCACGAGTCACAACCTGCTGGAAGATGGAATCCGCGATGCGGTCGTTGATCATCAACTTCTTCTTCCATGCGCCCTTTCCATGAGAAGCGTAGATCGAATCCAGCACGCCCTTCACTTCTTTGTAGACCGATTGGCGGAAATCTTCGGTAGCGAATTCCAACCCTGGCTCTACCAGCTCGGCATTCGCTTCGACTGAGACACTGGGATTCTTATCTTTGTTGTCGAGGATCCAGCTTTCCCGCTCGGTGACTACCTGATCGCGAAATTCTTCCGTGGCGAGTTCGTATCCCCACTTGCGAAACGCTCCTTCGGTAAATTTCTGAATGTTGCCTTTGTGCACCAGGGTGACGCTCTTGCGTCCACTGGCGAGCGCGTACTGAATTGCCATCTTTACCAGGCGCTTGGTTCCAGTGATGGAGATGGGTTTGATTCCGACGCCTGAATCTGGTCGGACTTGCTTTTTGCCGCCCTTCAGCATGTCATGGTTCAGAAACTCGATGAGCTTTGCAGCCTCGGGAGTTCCCTGCTCCCATTCGATTCCAGCGTATACGTCTTCGGTATTTTCGCGATAGATGACGATGTCCATGCGCTCGGGATGTTTCACCGGCGACGGCGTGCCCTTGTAATATTTCACCGGCCTAATGCAGGCGTAAAGATCGAGAATTTGCCGCAACGCAACGTTCAAAGACCGAATGCCGCCGCCCACTGGAGTAGTCAGCGGACCTTTAATGGCGACGCGAAACTGACGAATCGCACTGACCGTGTCGTCCGGCAACCAGTTGTTGAATTTTGCTTTGGCTTTTTCCCCGGCAAATACTTCGTACCACGCTACGCGCCGCTTGCCGCCGTAAGCTTTGTCGACGGCCGCATCAAAGACACGAACAGAAGCTTTCCAGATGTCTCGTCCCGTGCCGTCCCCTTCAATGAATGGAACGATCGGGTTGTCCGGGATTTTGTATTTCCCGCCAACGTAAGTTATTTCGGCGCCGTTCGATGGAACCGCCACGCCGTTAAATGAATCCGCCATCAATTACCTCCAGAATCAATTGGGAACAGTAGAAAGAGAACGATCATTATAAGGGCTTGCGGCGATTCCGCACGCGGACGACACCTGATCGCACGAAAGTCACGCTGAACGGGGAGAACGGGGCTGCAGTGCCAAGCTGCGCCGATACAATAGAGGACGTGAATTTCGCACTGCACCGTGTTCGAATAATCGCGACTTGTTTAGCCTGCATTTCAATCTCGCTTAATGCGATTGCGCAGCAGACTGAAGAACATTCACCGTTGGCAGCCCCATCGTCCCGTGTCCAATGCCAAGCGGGATCGCCGCCTGGGGAATTCAATTGTGATTCCAAACCGCAACCGCATCGGTTCTTCGATCGAACCAATATTCTGCTTTTCTCCGGAGTCGCGGTCTCGCGCACACTGGACTACACGTCGACCCGAAATATGCTGGCCCGGGGCCGGCAAGAAATACTCATCCCGGACGACGTAGTGTATAGCACCGCCGGGTTTGTCAGCCTTGAAATCGCAGGAGCCGCAACCTCAATTGGGATTTCATATTTATTGCACCGCACTGGACACCACAAACTCGAACGCTGGATATCCATCGGACACATCGGCGTAACCAGCTTCGGCGCGGCTCGGAACTATGCGCTGGAGTCGAAACATCCTTAGAGGCATGGAGCGCTGACCACTCGCTCCGCTTATGAGCGCAATCGCCTGTTTGTGACAGTTATCCCGCGTAAGAGCAGATGGTTTGGTTTAGACTGTTGGCGTTCAGCGGGTTAAGGAAAGAGCAGTGGACGCGGCTATCACTTCACAAAGCGCACGGGCGTGGTGGGAGCAACGTCGGCTGCGCTACAACATTGCGCTTGTTGTTGCGGGAGTACTCGCGTTCGCTGCCTACGTCGGAGTCGTTGACCGGGGCGTTTCCAAGGGAACGATGCCGGGTGCCGAAATCACCCTGTTCACGATTGCGTTCCAAGCGTTTGGTTATCTGTTGATGATGGGGATAGCGAACCTTTGCTACAACTTGGGGCCGTGGTCAGAGTCAGTCATTAGACCGACCAACGTCGAAAGTTACCGTCGCGTCGCTTACTGGATCGGGTTCTGGTTTTCGGCGCTGCTGCCGTTTGCGATTCCCGCACTGGTCGGTTGGTCTTACGTCCTGCATCCCGGCAGCACTGCCATGCCTGAGCCATAGCTGGTGAAATATCGCCATCTCACTCTTTAATGGTATTGGCGGGACAAGGTTGAGAGACGTTACTGCCGCTTTTCTTTCCGAGTGAGGCGAAGCAGAAGGGCGACGACACCGCCGAGCAGAAGAGCACCCAAGAGGAACCATCTCACCACGGGTATGCTCACCAGCCCCATTATCAGAAAGCCAACGGCGACAATAATTCCTGCGAGACCAGCGTCCACTTGCATTACACGCCATGGGCCGGGATGCCGATTAGCGTCATGGTCTTTCATCGCCTAGATCCTCCCACCTGTTCATCCCAAAAGCGAGTCGGTCGACTATGACTGACGTAATATCGATATTACACTCATTGACGAGAGAACGTCCTTAGAGGGAACTTTCGGTTGACCGGTCGGTTGAGACCGGTTCTGCTGGCTCTAGGTCCTCTGAGCTCCGCTGTTTATGGTTCGCTTGGCACCGTATTGGGTACGCGTGGGTAGTCCTCCGCAAGGATACTTGCCACCATCGCCATTAGAATCCTTGACGAGTCTAGTGATTTCTCTTTAGAGGAGCTGGCAGATAATGGCTGCTACGAGGCGAGTGCGGCGGGCGCGAGCGGTTCAGGTTGATTGGCGCGATGGGAATTTAATTCTGCGCAACTATCTGACGCAGGTATCCGCCAGCGCGGACCCGGAAGCGGTCCACTTTTTGCATTTGCTGGACGATTGGACTCGTCCGCCGGACCTCCACGCTTTGCTGCCGGAATACACTCAGCAGAGCATTCGCGCCGGTCTGCGCGAGTTGTTGAAGAATACGTTTGTTGTTTCCGAGGGGACCCAGGAGGCAAAGCGCGACGCCGAACTGGCAAGCGTCTGGTCGGATTGGCTCCCACAGGCTAGCTTTCACTTCGCCACTAAAGACGTTGAATACCTTCAGCCTCCTGCAAGTTTGTTCAGGCGATACCTGGCCGAGTCGCGGCAGCCACCTTTGGTGAAGAGCTACGGTAAGGCTCCTCGGATCAAACTCCCTCGAGAGACGAAAGCAGACGGCGAGTTCGCGCGCGTGTTGCTGGCTCGGAAGACGCACCGCGAGTTTTCCCGGAAGCAAATTCCGCTGAGCGTGATTTCAACTTTGCTCCATCACACATGGGGAGTCACAGGAAGAATCGATGCGCCGCCGTTCGGCCGCCTGTTCCACAAGACCAGCCCTTCGGGTGGCGCGCGACATCCGGGCGAGGTATATCTTCTGGCTATGCGCGTCGGGGGATTGGCGCAGGGCCTATATCATTACGACGGTTTGCATCATCAGTTGGCGCGACTCAGTTCAGCGCAGGCCGTCAAGAAAGCAGTCGCCTACGCCGCCGGACAGGATTTCGTGGCTGATGCATCCGCATTGTTCATTATGAGTGCGGTTTTTCCTCGCACACAATGGAAGTACCGTTTTGCCCGCACCTACCGCGTTGTTTTGCTCGAGACTGGTCATTTATGCCAAACATTCTGTCTCGTGGCAACGTGGCTCGGACTGGCTCCCTTTTGCACTGCTGCCTTTGAGGATTCTCTGATCGAAAAGGAACTTGGTCTAGACGGAATTCGGGAATCTGTCCTCTACCTCGCGGGCGTTGGGACGCTTCCTGCCGGCAAGCTTTTTAGCAATCGCTGAGCGTCCTGATAGATTGACAGGTCCGCGTCCGCATTCGCCCAGTAGCCGAGAAATTTCTGCAGTTCGGCCCGAGCATCGTCCGATCGTCCAAGCTTTTGGTAGAGGACACCAAGTCGATAATGCGCGATCACGGCCCGGTGAAACGCGGGCTCATCAAAAATCTCAGACCGCGCATCGTCCATGAACTCGTTGCCCCGGGGAATTAGAATTTCATATTGCTTCACCGCTTGCTCGTGCATTCCTGCCATGTCATAACAGCGAGCCAGCGTCTCAATCGCGAAGACCGATTTCTGGTAAGTGACAGCGACCTGCGCGGCTTCCACCGCGTCCTTGAATTTTCGCTGCGCCAGTGCGATTTCTGCATTTAGCAGATTGCGCAGCGCCTGTAGAGCCGCAGCATCATGCTGATTTATGAGGACATCAATTTCTCGCACGCTCTTCTTGGCCGGTTCAATGCTGCCGGTCCAGGCATATGTCCTGGCCAGTAAGAGTTTAAGGGCCGGAGTTTGCGGCGGCAGATCAACCTGGCCAAGTTGCTGAGTGGCCTGCAAAACGAGTCCTTTCTGCAACAGCAACTCAGCCATCGCAATCCTGGCCTTTGCCGCTGGGACCCGGTTATGATTCCTCTCTGCGATTTGAATCGCCTCAGTGAGCTCTTTCTCGGCTTCGCCGTAGAGGCCAATAGCCAGGTCTAAGTCCGCAAGGGACAACTTTGCGGCGACCTCGCCGTCGGGTCCGGTATGAACCATGCCATTGAAGGTCTGCCGCGCGAGTTCGAATCGATTCAATGCCATGTAAATACGCCCCAACACAACTTGGGCGTACGGGTTATTGGGAAAATCACGGGCAAACGGTTGCGCGACCTGAAAGGCCTTTTCTGTATCGCCTTCCGAGAGCAAATCAGCTGCAAGATTGATTCTGATGTCGGATTGCGGTACTAACTTGACCGCCTTCTCCGTGAACGAAACAGCGGCCGCGTAGTCACTGTTCTCTGCATTGCATACGCCGAGATTTACGAACGGAGCAGGGTCCGATGGTTGAATTTGTGCGAGTAGTTGATAGTTCTCGCACTCCTTTTGAAAATCCAACAGGGTGGCATAGTACGCGGCCATGATCCGAAGCCGCTCTGGTTCTGAGGCGCGGTCGGCTAGCTTTGCGGCCTGGCGAATCTCTTCCGCGCCTCGATCATACTGGTTCAAATAGTCGTAACTTTGGCCAAGGTATTCGTGGGCCACAGCAAACTTGGGATCGAGTTCCAACGCCTTGGTGAACATCAGAACCGCCTGCGAAGGATCACCGTTGTAGAGGCTCTCCTTCCCTGTGGTGAAATATCGCACTGCGTCGAGGGACGAAGAACTCACTTGTGCGAGCGGCGCAGAATTTTCTTTCACTGACAGCAAAGATTCGCCGAGTTTGCCGCGCACTTTCTCCGCGATCTGGTCCACTTTTTTCGGAATGTCGTCGGCGCTCGAAACCGTTTCGCTATCGGTGACGATGTCAGACCCGGCCGGTGATTGAATGCGGACCACGAGATTATAAGTGTGCCCAAAGCGCGCGATTGATCCGGTCAAAAATGCGGTCAAGCCCTCGCGCAGGCAAATCTCTCTTCCGGTTGTTTCATCAATTCGCTGGTTGGGAGGAGACCCCATACGCTGCAGAACATCCACTAACCGGCTCGCCGGAAAAACCTGCAACACCTGCGATTGCTCGAGACTGGACGTAAACATTTCGCGCAGCGTGTTGTCGAAGACCGGCTCGCCGGTTTTATTTTCGAAATCCCCGACTAGCAGAGTCGGCCGCTGGCCATTAGTTGCACGAAGCTGAAGCCGGCGCGAAGCGAACCAACCGGCAATAGCGACCAGCAGAATTGCAACGATCGGTATGACGACGCGCATCATCCGGCGAAGGCGGCGGCGTGAAGCCTGCTGAAACGCAATCGGCACCGTGGCGGTGTGCAGTCGCTCGAGATCAGAAGCCAGTTCCTGAGCAGACTGGTACCGCTGCTTCGGATTTTTCTCCAACGCCTTGAGAATGATGGCTTCCAGCGACGGAGTCACACTTGGGTTCAAGCTTGAAGGAGGCTTAGGCGTTTCGTTCAGGATCGCGTTAATAAGAAGAGGTCCATACTCCTGAGGATGGGGACGCTTCCCAGTCGCCATCTGATACAGCACCGATCCCGCGGCGTAGATATCAACGCGGGTGTCGATGTTTTCTCCGCGAAGCTGCTCCGGAGCCATGTAGGCGAGAGTTCCCTTCGCCAATCCCGCGCCAGTCATGCTCATGGTCACATCCAAGGGGTCGCCTTCGAGGAGTTTGGCCAAGCCGAAGTCGAGAATCTTCACCCTGCCCTCGGTCGTGAGACCGAGATTGCCGGGCTTGAGATCACGGTGCAGGATTCCCTGTTGATGAGCGGCCGCCAGACCTTCGGCGATCTGAATACAGTACTTAATGACCTGGTCCGCAGGGAGCGGACCACCCAGAAGTTTGTCGGCGAGGGTTTGCCCAGTCAATAATTCCATGACCAGGAAGTCTGTTGTTCCCTCGCAGTCGAAATCGAACACGGTCGCGATATTCGGATGGTTCAATCGCGCAAGGGCTAGAGCTTCTTGCTTGAATCGCTTGCGAGTATCGTCATCCGCCAGGCTGCCGGGCGGAAGCACTTTGACCGCGACATCCCGATGAAGGCGTTCGTCTTGGGCGCGATAAACCACACCCATCCCGCCGGCTCCAATTTGCGCCAGGAGGCGGTAGTGTCCAAGCAATTCTCCGACCAGAGGGTCGTGCGACATGGTTGGCTGCGATGGTAGTTTGCAGGGTGGGCTAAGTCAATTTAAGCGGCTACGCATCAGGAATTAAGCATCCGGTCGATGCGCGCGTCCATCTCTTCCTCTTCGATAAATTCCCCCCGGTTGGCCTGCGCGATGCCGTCCCGCACGGCGGCGCGAAAACGAGCGTCCTGTTCAAGCAGGCGCTCGACGGCAGCCTTAACTAGCCGCTCGGTATCGGTTCCGGTGCGACTAGCGATTTGGGACAGCTGCGCTTCTTGCTCAGGGGTAAAATGGACTTCCATGGTTGTCAGTGTAGGAGGCCGGGTTTACGCTGTCAACAAAGTGGCCGAACCGCGCTAGGTTGTGGGCGTATGAGCTGCTAGACGCCGACGCGGCATCACTCACCGATGCCCAGCGGGCTGAGCTGAATAACCGAATCGAGCGGCACGAGCAAGACCCCTCCGATGTCATCCCGTGGGAACAAGTCAGGGCAGGCCTGTTTAAAAACCGTGACACTCACGGTCGTCTGGTTACTATCAAGGTGCGCATTCCTTGTTTTTCGTCAAATGGGCTAGTCCTTAGTCCTCCCGCAAAAGCGCGAGGGTAATCGACCGCCTTCGTCGCCAGAACGGTTGATCGCTCCAGCGTGCCTCGGCGGCATACCAATGACTGAGGTTCTGTCTGTAGATCTCAACAATTTGATTTAGAGTCTGCTCGTATTCGGCCACCGCGTCGTCTTCGCCGGACAAGTGTCGGTCTGCTGCTTCGGCTACGGCCAATCCTGTGAAGAGGGCGTTCAGCAGCCCCTGGGATGACAGCGGGTCGAAACTGCAGGCGGCATCGCCCGCCGCGAACCACGCCAGTCCTCCGAATGGCTGAAGCATAGCGCTATGCGCAGCCGCGAAGCCAGAGTGCTCCTGGGAGAAGCCGGATTCAGACAAAACCACGCCCAACCCCCGGTTGGTGGCTGCTCGTTCCAACAGCCTTTTCGGATCGGCGACCGAGCGCGCTATGGGCAAATCGGAATCGGTGTGGAAGGCGAGCACGCGACGACCTCCAGGCAGAGGCGCGGAGTACCACCATCCGTCCTCAGTCGCCTCGACATACGTGAAGCCCGCGCCGCGACGGATTGGCCGGGCTTTTCCGGAGACCCAGCTACAGACGAGCTTGTCTCCCAACTTGCGGCGTGCGCCTAGAGTACGAGACACCGGACTCGCACGTCCGCCGGCATCGATAACGACTCGTGCGATCAGGTCAACCACGCTTTCGGTGGTTACGACTGTCGCGCGCCAGCATTGTCCGTCCCATTCGATGGAATTTAGTCGGCCCGGCGCTAGAAGAATTGCACCGCGATCCACAGCAATCCTGCGAAGCCACAAGTCGAATCTCGCACGATCAATATGCCAGCCATGCCCGTCCGGATCGCGCAGGAAATCCGTATCGAAGGGTTGCGGCGAACCCCACACGGCGCGGTTCCCGTAGCAAGGAGAGTGTCCCTGCGATCGAAAGGACTCACAGATTCCCATGTCGGTGAAGAGGCGGCGCGTCGCCGGCGGTAAAGATTCGCCAATCTTTGGGCGAGGATGCGATTCGCGATCGACAAGCACAACTGTCCGAGTCGGAGCGAGGTTCAAAGCGGCGGTAGCGCCTGCGGGTCCAGCGCCGACGACGAGAACGTCGACCTCACGAAAAGTCTCGACCGTGGAGAACAGCTTTGAAGGGGCGGGGCTTTCAGCCCCGCCGTTGCTTCGATCAAATGACTTACGGCGCGTCCGAAGACGCGCCCCTTCAAAGCTTTGTTCTGCGGTCTCTCTAGTCGTTGCGCTTGAGTCCATGTGGGAATCGGCGAACCTTCTCGATGCCAGTCAAGTCAATCTCATCTGCGGCATCCGGAGAACCACCGGGGGCGGCGAGGCGCTGCACTGTCGGCTGCGGCAAATTTTCCACTTCCAGCGACGGGGGGAAATTGGGATCGCCCGGGCCCGGACGCTCCTCGACCACGCCCATCTCCCAGAAATTATTAATCATGTTATTGATCTGCGAAGTGTAGACGCCCCTGCCCAATGGCCGAGACCACGGCGTGCGTTGAGCGAATGCCGTCAGCCGATCCGCGAGCGGACGCTGGGCGTCCATCACGATGTTGTAATTCGCTTGGGTAAGGATTTGGTTCGGAACTCGCGCCGGCCAGAATGTCGGCAAATATGGGTCATACTTCTTGGTATATCCCGAACGGCAGCTTGCAGTGTCGGTTTGCCATGGAAGCGCCATCCAGCGCGTGATTCCGCCCGACACCTGCGGTCCCAGCGGACCATATGGAAGCAGTCCCAACATTTCACTCGGATTCATTACCGCGCCATACTGCGGCTCAACAAAACCTTCCGGAGCGTGTGCAATACGAAACGGGGCCATATATAGACTCGCCTGGCGCATGGGCCATGTCATCTCGCAGCCGGGATGGAAAGCGTCGGCCAAACAAAACTCCAGCGACGCTCGGTCGAGCATATCCCCCCGGTGCGCCAGCGGAACATCGTCGATGCTCAGTGGTTGCACTGGCGCATAGTCCGAATCGAAATTTCCGTTCGCCCACTGCTGCAGCAGTTCCAGCTGAGTGTCGCTGAGCGCGGAATTCTGCCGCGGAGATTCGGTGGCGGGAACATTCATCGCATCGCCGTATTGCCACGGCCAAGGTTTCGGCGACCATGAGTCCACGGCGAAGTTGCGGAACTGATTGGCGATGGTTCGGCGCATCTCTTCATCGTTAGGGTTGTTCTGACTAAACCTCGCGAGCGCCTCAGCAGTCGAATAATTATTCGGACCGCCCCAACCAAACGCGGCAGCGAAGCCAGCGTTCACCCATTGCAGGCGAGACAGCCGTTCGAAGATTGGCCGGATGTCAGTATTGAACGAGGGCCGGGTCACAGCAGGCAGCAGGTCCGCTTTGATCGCGGTGTCGCGCATTAAATCCCACATGGTGCGAACTGATTTTTGCGAAGGCCCGTAATTAGGAGGCGCCACCACGATCCACGCCGGATCAACGTGCAGAGCTTTTCCTTCAAAGTTGACTGTCGCCATGACCGGACCGTCCGAAGTATCGTCGTACCAACCTTCATTGTTGGCAAAAGTAAGCGCGAGGCTTCCGTTGTATGAAGCCGATTTACCTCTGCCTCCGAACACTAGAAGGTGACCCTGATCGTCAGTCCGAAGTTCGCCCAGATAAACCGGAATACCCATGAATTTTCCGGTATCGAATGCATAGCTCGGGCCCTGAGTACTTATGCCGGATATTTCGCGGCTGCCGGGATTAATCACCAGCCCGTCGCGATCGGAGACCGCGACGTTGCGCATATAGGAATGCGGCGCCGAATCTGCCTCGGGGATATCCAGCGCGATCTGAAACTGATACCAAGCGGCTTTTTTGTTGGCGAGATGAACGCGCCACGTGATCTCGGCGTTCGACGGTGTTAGTTCCGCAACGATCTGGCTTTGAGCGTCCAGACCATAGATGCGAAAGCGAGGCACCTGGCGTTTCAGCGCCCCTTTTTCATCACGGTAAAATCCCGGCTCTTGAGCCGGAGGATCTACAACCTCTGGCGCCAGGAAATATTCGTCCGGACTATTCCCCACCCGCGCCACGCCAATAGAAGGATGTATCGCCGCCCTCACAATTGGGTTCACGGTCTTCGGCCCATTCGTCTTCGGGATGTGAGAGTCAGGTTGGCTTGCCGGATTCATTTGACCTTAAGTCTGCGGCCTAAAGTCTATCTAACCTTTAATCTTCTCCGCCCCGCCGTCCCAAACCGCAATCGTCTTCTTGAAATAGGCATAATTCGCCAAATGGCAGCCGATCGCGGCACGGTTTCCGAACTCCTCATTTTCGACCGTCTTTTGCCGCGTCCGGACAGCGTGAAAGAAATTTGCCTGGTGGTCTGATATGTCACTGTAACCCGCGGGCGTAGCGTAGCTTTCCCCTTCTTCGTCCACTTTGTACGCGAGAGGGTCGGGCAGTGGATGATCAGCGTGCCACTTGGCCAGATAGTCAGTCCGCATTTGCAATGGCCATCCGAGCACTGAATACCCTTCCGGTGAAGGACGCGTGTCTTGCGGCTTGTAGGTCAATGTCGAGTCCTTAATAATCAACGTGCCCTTGGTTCCATAAAACGCGATGAATTCCCCGCCATCATTATTTAGATTGCAGCGAACCATGACCCGAAAATTTGGATAATCGTAAAACGTCTCAATCAGGTCAGGGAATTCGCGGCCATCCTTAAATCGGTAAAGGCCGCCAGTGGATTGCGCTCGCTGCGCGACGGTGTCCGTGCCGGTGATGAAGTTAATTCCGGAAATCAAGTGAACAAAGAGGTCGCCCGCCAAGCCTTCTCCATAGTCCGTAAAACAACGCCACCGGAAAAAGCGAACAGGATCGAAGGGCCTTTTCGGCGCTCCATCAAGAAAAGCGTTCCAGTCGATAGTTTGCTCAGAAGCATCCGGGGGAATCGGATAAACCCAGGCGCCGCTCGGCGAATTGCGGTCCCAATAGGCTTCGATGCAAAACACATCGCCAAGCTTTCCGGAATCATAAATTTCCTTGGCCTTCGCATAAAGAATCGAACTCACACGTTGGCTCCCGACTTGGACCATGCGTTTTGCATTTTGCGCCGCTTTGACCATGGCGAAGCCGTCTTCAACGGTATGCGACATCGGCTTTTCACAATAGATGTCTTTGCCGGCGCCACAAGCGTCAACGAAAACTTTGCGATGCTGATGGTCGGTCACCGCGATGATCACCGCATCTACGTCTTTGCGATCAAGAATCTCTTTGTAGTTGCGAGTTGCAGGAACGGTCTTTTTGACTGCCTCCTGCGCCGCCAAGTGGCGCGAATCGTAGAGGTCGCATACGGCTACACACTCGATGCCTGGAACGCGGAGCGATGCCGTAAGCAGTTCGCATCCTCTGACTCCTGTCCCAATCGAAGCGAAGCGAATTGTGTCGCTAGGCGCAGCCGCCTGCGGTAAAGCCCAAAGGCGGCTAGGCTCCAGGATGGTGAACTTCGTGGCCGCACCGGCCGCGACCGCTCCCGAACCGATTTGCATGAAGCGACGACGAGTCCATGACATATTTTTCATTGATAAAGCGCCTTTCAGGCTAGCCAGTTCCGCTGCCGACAGAGGTTCTTTGGATTGTGTCAACTTTGAACTGAGGGATTATACAGAGTTGAGGGCGGCGTGGAAGGTAATTGAATCGGCACGGCGTGGGCGAGTGCCACAAAATAAATCGCGTGCCAGGCTCAACAAAACCGTAAGTTGCGCCTGGCACGCTTTGCGGGGGGGCCGCAAAACCCATCGGCGTAGGCACCCACCTGGGCCAGTTTTGACCTGGGGCAGACCGCGCCGCGGCTGCAGACTTTTTCCTGGTGATTTCCCAGGGGGGTGGAAGGGAGGGCAAAACAGTCTGAGGTCCCGCAACCAAACTCTATCGCTTTATCAGCTATTTACAATCACCCACGTGGTGTACTGCTCGGCACCTACTTCGATTGGACTAGCCGAAGATCGCGATTTAGATTCCGGGTTGCCGCCAATCCGCCAAGTACCCGTCGTTTCAGCAGAATCAACTCTTAATTCGGGGAGGTACTCATCGCGAGGGTGGTACCCAGCCCGGCGAAGAGATAACGATCACCAAATGCCTTCTTCAGCGCCGTGAAAGCTGGCTCGCCGGTGCAGTGGCCGGGTGCGACGTACTGCACGTTAAACGTGTCGCGCAGCGCCGTGACGATCTTCTGGATGTCCGCATCGCTCGCCACTACGAGGTGAAAGCCGCCCACGATCAAATGGATGCGCGGGTCGATCGTGCTGGCCGCTTCGACGATCTTATCAATACCCGGATGTGAACACCCAACCACCAGCACCATGCCGTTGGGCGTTTTGATAGCCAGCGACAGTTCGTGCAGTTCGAGTGTGCCCGGTTTATCGGAGACCAAAGAGATCAGATAGATGTCGGAAGCGATCTCGACCGTTTTATCCACGAGTTGGAAGTTTGCGCCGGGCCAGGCTGATCCAAACCGCATGACGTCGGGGGGCGCACCGCCGTAGTAACGCTGTTCCGACGGTAGAGAAGGGTCCTTGCGAAAAAAGCTGCTCGGTAAGTCGGCGCCATAGACGCCAAACCCCTCCTTCGGCGCGTAGATCTTCACTTTGGGGTTCACCTTCAGCAGGTACGCCAGTCCTCCCATGTGATCGCCGTGGCGGTGCGACATGACAACTAAATCCAGGCTCGACAGGTCGATGCTTTTTGCCTTTGCGTTGTGGGCAAGGACCTCCGGGTTGTTGCCGGTGTCGAACAGGATTCGCTTCCCGCCGTACTCCACCAGCGCAGCATAACCCCAGTCCTTCTGCATGGCGGAGTCTTTGCCGAAAGCATCATAAAGAATAGTGACTTGCGCTTTGGAGGGACCGGCGCTTGCCATGGGAGTAGCGGAGGTTGTTATGGCACATCCGACGAGAAGCAGGAGTGCTGCGGAACAGAAAAGTGCCGGGGAATAGGCTGTCATTGTGGCCTCCTGCGCGTGGACACTGTGACCATTCGCGGTTCTAGGGAACGCGAAACCAATTACACCCGTGCGGACCCTTCCAGTCAAGGCTACCAATGACAGGTGGCGCCTCTTCTACCCGCGTCGGAGATGTGCCCATTTCTCCATGTTCTCGACGGTTGGCCCAGGATCACGGGCAAACCTGAAAGTAATCCCAAGGTAAGGGCCGCCGACAATACCGCGCATAACCCCCAAGGCTAAAGATAACGGACGTTATCAAGACTTAATGTCCCGGACGTAACGTACCATTCGTCCTTCAGGCTCATCGAACAAGCCACGAAAAGTAAAGCTGGCCTTTTCAGCAAGCCTGAGCGATGCGGTGTTAGCGGGCGCGATTCTCAAGACTATCTGACGGGCTTCCGTTGCTGTTCGCAAGTATTCATCCATGAGGTCTATGGCCCGTAAAGCCAAGCCTTGACGTCGCCATTGGCGGAACACTCCATAAGAAACATTTACTTGACCTGGCTCGACAAGACGCGCCAAGTTCACTTCAATGAAGCCGACCAATCTATTGGTGACACAATCGAATACGCCAAAAGCCCGGCGTGGGCCGCCGCTTCGCCAGTTCTCCTGGCTGTTTCGGATGAATGCCTCCACAGTGGCCGGCGTACTGCGCCCGCCGCTTACCCAGTTCGCCATCTCTTCATCTTCACCGGCGAGGTGGTCGGCGGCGTCCTCCGCGGTGAAGGGTCGGAGGAAAATTACTCCATCCGTCAATTTTGGGGTGTGAAGTGAATTCATCCTCAACTAACTTTCTCACAGTGTCCAAATGGCAGATCAGCGACGACCCCTTTCTGAACGGATGACGGGCCGATTGGAAGTAGTCATCCCGTTTTTAACGCCGAACCAGCCAGGCGGCTTCGGAAAAATTTCGGTTTTCATTCGGAGTCGCGCCGATGGCCCACGCACTTAACGGCTCACCTAAACCTATTCTGACTTGGATTAGCATAACCGGCGGCAGTCCGTCTGGGACCGCTGTTTCTCCCCGAAATCAGTATTCCACGTGCAGACGAAACGTAGGAACGATTACCGGGCCGCGATCTTTGTTGTACCCGGGATTCACTATGTACTGTAATCCCGGACCAGCATAGATGCCGCGCCAGACGTGGGCACTGTAATAGGTTTCGAGAATGTTTTCGCGCCCGTAATTTAGCCCGCCGTCACCAAGAAGGAAACCGAGTCCGCCATCTGCCAGGTATATCTGATGGTCTTTCTTGATGCCGTTTGAAACAAAGGCGATGCCGGCACGGTCTTGCTTGCGATGCCACATCGCGCCATTCGCCCCCAAGCCCTCGGCAATGGTCGAATCAATCTCGGTGTAAGCGAATGACTCGGTTTTTCCGTCGTCCCATCCCCAGCGTGCGTACGCCGTCAAGTTGCGCGTGAGATTCTGCTCCAGATTGACCCCAAACCCAAACTTGCGGGTGACGTGCCATGGATGATGGGTTATGTCGGGCACGGCAACCAATCCCTCGTTGAATTGAGCCACCGCATCGCGGTAAATGCCCATATTGGCGGCGTTCGTGTAGGCCAGCAACCGGATTACTCCTGGTTTCCTCGGGATGAATCCATGCCTCAGTTCGTATTCCCAGTTTTCCGCATGAACCTGCCACGGCCGCCACACCAGATCAATTCCGTTCGCGACTTTTGGCATCAGCGCTTCAGCGAAGCGGAAACCCCAGTTGCGGTCCTCGTAATCCGCCATGACGGCCACGGTGTAGCCACGCGTGTCTGCGGCATAGTCCCAAACGCCATTGTTGTCGATGGCCCAGTTGGCGAATTGAAAATGCGTGTCGGATCCTACCGAATTCAGATCAAAGAAATCCGGCAGGCTGAACTTGCCGAAACGAATCTCCAGGCGACGGCGCGGCAGCTCATCGAACAGCGATAAAAAACTACGCTGACTCTCAATCGTATCCTTGCTCAGCGCGAATACTTTGTGGATCATGCCGCGCCCGATGTACGGCGCTTTGCTCAATAGCGGATTGCGTACGATATCCAGGTCCGTATTCCCGGCTAAACCAAGGCCGGTGCTCAGGGCCGCGCCACCAGCTTCTTCGACATCAACCAAAAGCTCTGTGGAATCGTTGAATCGCACGCCGGTGTAGAGGGTCATGACCCGCGAAGTAGCTTTTTCATAGCGCGAGCTCAGGCTGTTCTGCCCACTGTAATCGGCGTGAAAATCGGGGTGGGTTTGGAATATGAAATTCATCTGCCCCGAAATCCAGAAGCGCCCGGTCTTGAAATGAGGAAAGATCGACTCGACCTCAGGGTCGGCGGTTGCATCTACGTTCTCGGACGTAGCTTGGGGCGTCGTTTGCGGAGGAGCAGTTTGTTGCTGCGTCCAACAGCAGATATTCGAGGACATGGCGACGCCCAGCCAAGCGACAAAGCGCCAAGCCGAACGTAGTTGCGCGCGTCTAAGTTGCAACCGTTTCATTGCAGGGACTCTTAGGCTATAACTTTTTGGTGAATAGGAGATTAAATTGATGGACGCCGCGCCGAGAAGCGAACCGGATTCTAGGATAACTAGAAGCTGGAAATTGCCATCTGATGCTTTTCTGTCCGTCCACGACTTTTGCAAACTAGTCCCCAAACAGGACTTTAGGTGAGCATTCGATCTCGGGACGAGCTGATTTTAAGTTTGAATCTTTCTGACGTGATCTAATGAGCCACGCGGGCGGGAGACAAGTACATCATGGGGGACAAGTTGGTCGCTGATACAAAAATTCAAAAGAGTAATTGCCGCTTTCAAGCCAACAAGGCGAAAGACGGAACACCTACAATCAAACTAGAACTATTTCACCCAACCGTTTCGTCCCTTGCCGGAGTGACGATTGAATTTGAATTGATGGGTGGGACCACCTCCCGAGAGGCGAAAGCTCTAGCCGACGCAGTAAACGATAGGATCATTGCAATAGTGGTAACCCAGCCTTGACGAGTGCGTCGTAACCGGCAGGCCTCGTATTCAGTTGCGCGGCATCGGTTGTTTCTCATAACTTAATCTGGATGCCTGCCTACCGCGCCGGTTTTTCACTCCGCAAGTGCAGCGGTATATCAACGATGTTGTTCCTCACTTTGGTTGGGACCGCCCAGCCTGCCAAACAGAAATCTTCGGGACCTGAAGGTGTCCGCTGGACGAAGGGCAATCGCGGCTCTAGTTCTTCAGTGACCAGCGATGGCAAATATGTCTACGGTTTGAAAGACAAAGATCTCGAGATTTCCATCGCGATCGATTCCCAGGAGCTGGAAAAAGTTCATCATCGGCCATTGCCATTGTTCGCTGTCCGAATCGACGCTCACTACGGCGGAAAGGCCGCGCTTGAATTCAAGACCGACCACATCTCCCTGGAATTCGTTAGCCACTATCAGGTCGTGAACACTTCACTTGATCCAGACGAGTTAGGCACGCGTATCCAAGACGATGCCGACAATCTGAGCGACGAGATCGAACATCAGGTTCGAAAGCATCCTGAAAACAAAGCGGCCGAGGAATCGCTTCTTCAGCAGCATTTGAAGGACATGACGGACCTCATGGGATTTATCAGCCTGCACAGCCTGCAACCGGGGACGCTCGATTCCGGCAATCCCGATATTGGGGGCTGGGTTTTCTTCAGCACCAAAAGCAAGTGGATTGGACGCTGGAAGCCGCAGGAGGAATTTATTCTTCGGGTGCCGTTCAAGGATCGTGTGTTTGAGTTCCCCTTTGCACTGCCTCCGCATAAAGGGGATTTGATTTTACGGCGTAGAGACGAGTAGCCGCTGCCGCTATTTCTTCCCTCGAAAAAGACCTGCGATCCCGAAAGTGTACGGCGTCCACGAAGCCTCGGCGAAGCCTGCTCGCTTCATTCGGCCGAGCATGTCTGCCGGGGCCGGAAATCTTTCGACCGATGCCGGCAGATACGAATAAGGCCCTTTGACGCCGGAGATGAGAGACCCTACCCGAGGGAGCACGTGTTTAAAATAGACCCGGTAGAGTTTCCCCATCAATCCGCCAGGCTCGCCAAAATCTAGAATTCCGCACTCGCCACTGGGACGCAACACCCGCACGATCTCGCGCAACCCGGCGTCATAATCGGCAAGGTTCCGAAATCCGAAAGCCGATGTCACGAGATCGAATCGCGAATCGGAGACTGGCAAAGTCAGCGCATCCGCCTCAACCCAACGAAGCGGAGTTCGTTTTGATTTATCAATTGCCCTTTGCAACATAGGGTGGGCGAAATCCGCACCCAGAATTGCAGGCGCTCCGCGTTCGGGCGAATTCTTCTTTGACTCTTTCCACAGCGCCAGGGTCAAATCACCGGTCCCGCAACATAGGTCCAGCACCCGGGCGTTAGGCTTGGACAGAATATGAGCGAAAGTTCGCGCCGTCCTGCGCCACCAAAGATGATCAATGTTGAACGAGAGAACGTGATTCAGCAGGTCATAGCGCGGCGCAATCGACGCGAACATCTCACGTATCACGCGTGCAGCGGACTCCGGATCGCGCGCTCCCTCAGGGGCCGCGCCAGTCACAACGATGTTTTTAGGTTCAACGACGGTGGTTAATTCCATGATTCTTCGAGAATTGGCCCCCCGGCGACTCAGTCAGTCCCGGTCCGCAAAAGCTGCTTGTCCTTAAGTTTCTTCCAGCGAGGCGCCGATCGCCGCAGCTTTGCACGAGCCGCTCCTATAGAGGACCGAATCTCTTCCGGCTTTCGGTCTGTAATCGCCGCAATCTCGACCACCGAAAATCCTTCTAGTGCGTGCAAGATAAAAACTTCCCGATCACTTCGGCTAGCGGGAGCGAGGGCGTATTCAACGAGGGAAATCAGCTCATCTAGATAGGCGATGTTTTCAGGGTTTGAGGTAACTCGATCAGCGATCAGATCACTCTCGTTTAGAAACTCTTCAGGTTCACGAAAATTAAATTCAGAATCGTCGTTGACGCTCCCATCCGGCAGGCGAGCCGATCCATCTAGCCGCAGATCGGACGTTCCTTGGCCTGCGCGAGAGGTCAAATCATTCATGCTCTGAATGGCAAGGCGGTAGAACCACGGTTCGAGCGCCAAGTGCTCCGCTCCGTCTTCGGTTGCTCCGAGCGCGCGGACAACAACCTCGTCCACAACCTCCTCTTTTGTCACCGAACCCAAACTCATCTGTCCGGCATTCGTACGCAGATGCAGCTCGCGCTCCACAAAGCGCTCCAGTCGCCCCAAATGCGCATTCACATAAGAACGAATATCGTCCGATGACGCAATCGGGTGGAGTTCATCCCGAGACTCAGCGATTGAACGGTAACCATCCCCAGCCGAATTGGCAGAGATGGGAGGAGTAACACCGCGCCGGCGCCACTTATGTGAGCTGCGCAGTAATTCCATGTGCTTGCCGATCTGCGAAATGAGGTCTTCAAATGCGGCCTTCAGCGCCGCTGATGCATTGGGAGCAGATTCCTGCACCGCCATTTGCCCAGATGGCAAACGAAGGTTCAACGAGACCACCGTGCCCTCGCGCGGCGAGTTCTGCTCGATAAGACCCTTCAAGTGCACCAATTCCGGACGGAAAGCGCGCAGGCGCCGATTTAGCTTCTCGAGGAAGTGGTTGATTTCTTTTTCAATGTCGGGAGTTTTGTGAACTTTGTAACTGATGTGCACGTTCATAGAACGCTCACTGACCGAGTCAAAACCCGCAGCTATTCTACACCCTAGGGAAACCTCCAAAAAAAGACTACTCGGTCGGTTGCGCCAGAAGCGGGAAGTTGGAATTAGAAGTCGCGTCGGGAAAAGGGTCAGCAATATCTTTCAGTTCTGGGTAATGCCTCAGCAACACCTCGGGTGCTTTCACGCGTTGCCCTGTCAGCATGTGTTTCAGTTGCAGAGCGTTCACTCCAGCTTTAGCCTCGAAATGGTTGTTCGCGACGACATAAGTTACTTCCGCCTTTTTGGCGATGCGTTCAATTTTGTCTTTCCAGCCCATTAACTCAGAGTCTTTGTAGAGGTAGTTATAACGGTCGTCGCGATTCTCAGATTCGAACCACTGGTCATAATTTCGTCCGTGCAGGCGCACGTATCCAAGAGATGAGGTGACATGTTCAGTTGGCTCCAGAGATCGCCCGATCAGTGGCTGATCGATGTTGCAGAACGCGACATTATTTTGGGCGAATGATTTGAGAGTTTCTGGATTGTCCCAGCTTGAATGCCGCACTTCCAGGACTCGGGGATACTCAATGAACTGCCGCAATAATACTTCGACGTACTCGCGATTAAGCGATGTGTTTTTGAACGAAACGGGAAACTGAATTAGCAGCGCGCCGAATCTGCCGGTAGACGCCAGCGCTTCCAAGCCTTCGCGCGCCAGTTTTTCATCTTCATCATTCGGTCGAATGCTCGCAGCCGACGTTGGTTCCATCACCGCCAGCGGCGAATGAGTGAATGATCGATGAAGCTTGGCGGTGAACACGAAATTGGGATTCGACGCCACCCGGCGCGCCCACAGCTTCGCGAGCTCTGGCTTAATGTGTCCATAAAAAGACGTGTTGACTTCGACCATGTCAAAGCATTGCGCAAGATATTCCAGTGGATGTTCTTTCCGCCGCTGCATTCCCGGGGGGTAGAAAATGCCGTCCCAGTCTTTGTAAGACCACCCGGCCGTACCAATACGTAATGTCATGTTGAGCGCGGTTGAGCTTTCGTTCACGAAAGCTCAAAGAGTCGAAACATCCCTATCACCGGCAATATCCCGGACTCCAACTGCCACCTTCGACGAACCAATAAGGCGGAAATATTATGAAAAGGTACATGGAACCTTCGACCCGGTTCTTCTTCAAAGCGAAGAAGAGCAGTCGCTCAGGCAGACAATTCTTACTAAGGGTTAGATTAAACCGGGCAGGCTGAAAACTCAGTAGAAAATCAATGCCACAAAATACGCCCCATTGGGATAACTCGCAGTCTTCGCGAAGCACGTACCCGCCGCCACCGAATTCACCGTGCGATCCGAAAGAACCTTCGAAACTCCGGAGGGAAGCTCACCCGGTTGCATTGCCGTATAGCGCAAGATGTAACGCCCCTGCGGCGACGGCGTCTTCAACGAATCCGCCCGTGCCATTGCACAGGCCGTCGATTTTGCCGCTGCGTCATCGGTTCGCCGCAATTCGGGCAGCCTCGCCTCAGAGCGTAGGCGTTTCAGGCTGTCAGCAATCGCCTCTTCCGCCTCCTTGCCTGAGATCGACGGCAAGCTGTGACCAAAATCCTGCACAACGTAAAGCCTCGGACCGCTCTGCACGACGGCAAACCCTGCGACGTTGTAATCCGCACTCAAAAGATTTGCGCGATGCTGCGGAGAGTGCATAAGGCTATCCTCCGCCTGTTCCACGGTTCCGGCAAAGGCAACGTTTTCCCCCGCAACGTCCAAGTGCAGCTTGCTATCGGCCGCCAAACGCTGCGGCAACGCTGGTTCACCGGCGAGTTGATGCGAGAGTTGTTGTTGCGCCGCCATTGCGGCTGCATGGGCGCGAGCAGCCTCGGTCAATCCTTCATCTGCACTTAAGGGCGCGAGGCCGACATTTATTCGCGCCTGATTTGCCAAGTCAAAAAGCCTACGCTCAGGTTCGGATCCAAAAGAAAACGAGTTCGTCCCCGACGGAATCGAATGGAGCGATACGTTATTTACTGTCGCTGGTTTCGGCACGGGATTTTGAGCCATGGCGCAGCCCGCAACCGCCAAACTTCCCAACAAAACTATGATGCAACGAGACATGGTATTTTTCCCCACGCCCAGAATCGGGAGATACAACTTGTTACTTTGTTCATAGGACGATACGCTCTAGAATTCAGTCACGCATCATTACAATGGAGACATTACTGCTCGGCTTTCTTCTCGTTTCTAACCTAGTACTTCTGGTGCTTGCCGTGTTGCTGTACCAGCGCTTTGCCCGCGCAACAGGCCAGGCCGAGGCATTGACGCACCTTGCCAGCCAGGCTGAGTCGCTTCACCAGACGCTATCGAAGCAATTTGCAGCGTCCACCGCAGACATGGCTATGCGCCTGGAGCAAACCAAGGGAGACCTTCGTCAGCAAGTCGCCGATCGCCTCGGAGACGGGTTTTCGTCAGTCCGCAATGGAGTCGAAGAGCAGATGAAGGCCGCACGCCACGAGCAAGCCGGCCGCCTCGCCGAAGCGCGTACCGAGCTAACTTCTTCACTTGCGCTGACCACCTCGCAGCTCAAATCCGACTTCGACAATCTGACCCAAAAGACGATGCAGAGTCTCGATTCAATTCGCGATCGCGTGGACGCAAAGCTGCTGGCCATCACAGATCAGGTTCAGCAAAAGCTCGATCAAAATATCAAAGAAGGCTTCGCTCAGTTCGAAAAAGTTCAGCAGCACTTGAAAGCCGCGGAGGAACAGTTGCGCGAAGTGGGAGCGCTTGGGCACTCCATCAACGATCTGAATAATCTATTGAAACTACCTCACCTGCGAGGAACATTCGGAGAAGCCAGCCTGGAACGTTTGCTCGCAGATTTCTTACCGGCTCACATGTTCGAGCTGCAATGCACGGTGCAGGGCGGCGGACGCGTTGACGCCATGATCCAGTTCCCTGATCGCCGATTGCCAATTGATGCAAAGTTTCCTCGCGAACAAGTGTTGGCGCTCTTTGAAAGCAACGTGGAAGCCGAGATCGAACTTGCGCGGCATGAATTTGTCCGCGTCATGAAGGCGGAAGCCAAACGCATCAAGGCATACATCCAGCCGGAATATGGGACAACCGAAATCGCTCTCATGTACCTCCCGAGTGAGACTCTCTATATGGAGGCGGTCCGGAATCGTGAACTTGCCGATTGGCTGAACCAGCAGCACGTATTCCCTGTTTCTCCCAATACTCTGTTGATGACGTTGCAGACGATCGCATTAGTCCACAAATGGTACGAAGTGGCCAGCCGTTTTGAGAAGAGCCGCCTCGAACTCGCCAAAGCGCAAAAGTCGTTCGACCATTTCCAAAATCAGTTCGAGAACGTCGGCAAGAATCTAAACAAAGCGCAGGACGCATTTGAAACCGCACAAAGACATTTGAAGACGTATCGCGGCAAAGTAACTGTGCTCAGCGGACAAGAGCAACTAGAACTCGACGCCAAGAATGAAAACGAAGAAAACGGACTGCCCTTCGCCGATAAAGCCAGTGCTTGAGGTAGCGCGCGAACGCACTACCTCGCACGATCAAATAGTTACGTCTTGTTCATAGTGAACGTCCCTGATCCAGTGCATCCCGGGCCAGTCAAAACCCAGGTTCCGGATATCGTGCTGTTCGAAACTGTGCCATTCAAGCTTAGTGTGTTGCCGCTGGGACTTGCCGACTGAATTGTCATCGCAAATGTGCCGGTAACGTTGCCGTTGAAGTTTCCGCTCAGGCCGAATGATCCTGTTTCAGTGCTAGCAGTCCCGAAGCACGAATCATTCTCCGTGCTGAATGTGAAATTGGTCACGCTCACATTGCTGCCGCTCATCTGAGTAAACGACGTCCCAAAGGCGAAAGCTGGACCATTTGGATTGTTAGGGTCGGTTAGAGTTGCAGTCCAGGTCCCGTTAATATTTCCTGAATTGCTATTAGTTGAACCACCACCACAGGCACTGAGCATGAGTCCGAGCAACATAAGTAACGAAATGCCAACTGTCTTCATGGAATCCTCCGTGGTGAAATGTTTGCAGAATTAGCGATAAGTAAAGATGGCGCGGCTGAAACGCCGCGCCCCTTCAAACCGGCACAGTCTACTGGCTTACTGTTTACGTCCATTGTGTTTGTCGCGATAGATCTGGCGGGAAACTTTATTTTGCTGATGATTGACCTGCGCCTTTTCCGAGGCCGTCAACTTGCCACCGTTGGCCGCACGATCATTGTGAATTTCGCGATTAATACCAGCGTCTTTCGATTCCAGCTTGGCAGTTTCGCCTGCCGTCAACTGGCCGCTCTTGACGCCTTGCGCAATGCGATCCTGCTGATTTTCGGCTCGTTTCCCTACTTCACTCTTCGGGTCTGTATTCTGCACATTCGCATTGTGCTTGTCCTGATAGATTTTGTTTGAAAGTTGATTCTGTTGCTGATTCAAAGTAGCGCGGTCGGACGACGTCAGATGTCCGTTGTCGAGCTTCCGCATATCGCGCTCTTCCTGGTTAAGATTTGATTCTTTCTTTTCCAGATTTGTGGTCTCGCCAGCGGTCAGCTGTCCGCTTTGAATCCCTTGACCAATGCGGTCTTGCTGGTTTTCCTTACGTCCTTGAATGGTCGCGGGATCTGTTGCTGGTGCAGTAGTCTGTGAAAACGCGGGCAACGCGACCGCAGCCAACGTCGCTCCGAGAAATATGGTGCCCAAGTGCCATTTCATGATTTTCAACGCCTCCGTAAGTTGACGTCAGCCTGGGTTGCTGGCTCTAAGGCTTTCGAACCCATGCAGAGGACTAATGTTGCGGATAAATGACGAGAGTGTTTTGGCCGTCCGTGAGGCCTAATCAGGTCAACATCTTAGTCGAGGACTACTTTTTCGGGCTGCTTCGTGCTGCCAATCCGCCACCGAGTGCGAGGATACACTACAGTCCGGCTTCGATTCTCGATCTCGGATCCAGCGCGTCTCTCAGCGCGTCTCCGATGAAATTGAAGGACAGAACGGCGAGCATGACTGCAAGCGCGGGGAAAATCACAAGATGCGGGGCGTCAAATAAATGCGCGCGCCCATCGTTTAACATTGCGCCCCAACTAGCTGTCGGCGGAGGAACCCCGAGACCAAGAAAGCTCATCGTGGCTTCCGCGAGAATCGCGCCAGCCATGCCAATTGAGGCCTGAACGACAATGGGCTGAATAATGTTCGGCAGAATGTGACGGACGATCACCCGCAGATCGGTGGCTCCGAGCGCCCTAGCGGCTTCGACAAATTCACGCTCACGCACCGCCAGCACCTGTGCCCGCACCAAGCGGGCATATCCCACCCAACCGCCAAGGGACAGTGCCAATATCAGATTGAAGATTCCAGGACCGCGAAAAGCCACGAACGCAATCGCGAGCAGAATTCCAGGAAACGATAAAAACGCGTTCATGATTACAACATTCACGAAACGATCAATGCCGCCGCCATAATATCCTGCGATAGATCCGACAATCAGCCCCAATGCGAGCGAGGCAGCGACAACGCAGGTTCCGACAAGCATTGAAATCCGCGATCCGTAAATGAGGCGAGAAATAATATCGCGACCAAGTTCGTCGGTGCCACACCAATGTGCGCCAGAAGGCGTTTCCAATCGGTTGGGCAGATCGATTTGCGCAGGGCTCTGGGGCGCGATCCACGGCGCGAATATTGCGGAGAAAGTGAACACTGTAACGAGCACAATTCCGATAACCGCCAGCACATTGTGCCTAGCAGCGCGACGAAATGAAATTACTGCAGTAGACATTGTTTAAGACGCTTTAACGTGTAAAGGGCAAGAAATAAACGCCAAAGAACCAAGGTTACTCACTATGACCGGCAAATGAGAGATTTCCCGCGTTTTTCTTCATTAAGTCTTTGAATCGCTTCAGTGCACCCGGCTGCGAAATCCGACGGACACGGATTTGCCCCTCACGCAGTCGAGTTCGAGCGATGTCGTAGGAAGATTGCATTCGCATGAGGGTGTCCATCTTCACGCCAAACGCTTTTTCAATCCGGAGCGCCATGTCGCCGGAGAGATCAGCCTTGCCATTCAGCAGGCTGGAGAGCGCGGGCCGAGAAATCTTAAGCGCCGCAGCCGCTGCGGTCACCGAAAGGCCCGCAGGCTGGATAATTTCGGTGCGAATGAAATCTCCCGGATGGGGCGGGTTCTTAATGGGCATGACCTTTGCTCCTTCTATCTAGTGATAGTCTTCCAAGTTAACGTCGTAAATTTCGTGTTCCGTAGCGTCAATACGGAATGTCAAACGACGGTTGCCGGTCACGCTAAGGCTCCACGTGCCCTTGCGATCGCCGGCAAGAGTGTGCGCCTTCCAGCCCGGAAGCGAACGCAATTCCTCAGGGTTTTGCATTTCGTCAAGAAAGACCAACATCTTGCGGAGTTTGTCCGCCGTATCGGAGGGAATGCCTTTCACGCTATCTTCCGCGTAAAGCCTTTTCAGGCCCTTATGGGCGAAGCTCCGTATCTTCACGGCTGTTAAAGCGTAGCCTGTTGCTTAACACTTGTCAACGATTGCTAAAAACGGCTTCTTGCTAACCTTGGGGGTATTTTTTTGATCGTCACTGTCTGATCCTCGGATTCGCCACGGAATACAAAAAGTCCGTCAGGAAATTCACCGCAACATACGTCAACCCAATCGCGAGAATGCATCCCTGCACCAGATAATAGTCGCGGTTGCTGATGGCTTGAATCGTGAGCCTTCCAATCCCAGGCCAGGAAAAAATAGTTTCAGTTACGATTGCCCCGGCCAGCAATGCCCCGAACTGCAGTCCTAAAACCGTGATTACTGGAATCATCGCATTCCGCAGCGCGTGCCGATAGACGACCGTGCGTTCCGGCAGTCCCTTGGCTCGCGCGGTGCGGATGTAGTCCTGGCCAAGTTCTTCCAGCATCAACGTCCGAACCATGCGTGTGAGAATGGCCGCCAATGCGCCACCCATCGTTATGGCTGGCAAAACTAAGTGCGCAAAACTGCCGGAACCCGAAACTGGCAGCAATCCGAGCTTGATGGAGAAAAGCAAGATCAATATCGGACCCAGTGCGAAATTTGGGAACGACAATCCGAAGAGGCTGACCACGCTGAGCGTACGATCGTCCCAGCGATTTCGTCTTTGGGCCGACCGGACACCGGCAGGAATCGACAGCAAGATCGCAACTATCAAAGCCGCAATTGTCAGTTGCACAGTGTAGGGATAACGCTGTGCGATCAGGCTGCTGACACTCTGGTTGAACCGCACCGACGGGCCGAGATCCCCATGCAGCACGCCCTTCCAATAGTGAAAGTACTGCTGGCCCAGCGGCACATCAAGACCGTACGCATGCCGGGCGGCTTGTATGTCGGTCGCGGGCGCGCCTTCGCCCAACATTTGGACAATCGGATCTCCCGGGACCAAATGAATCAGGAGGAAGACCAGCGAGACAACCAACCAGATGACGGGCAACGTGAAGAGCACGCGAAGGGAGAGATATCGGAGCATTCAGGTTGGTCGTTGGCCGTTGGTCATTCGTCGTTGGCTTCCGCTCGGAATCTTTAAAAGTCTCACTGTACAGCCTGCGCTACTGCCTTTGGTTGCAATTTCTCGATCTTTACCTTGGCGATCCGATGGCCGTCCATCTCGGCAATGACGAAACGGTGATCTTCGTATTCGAAAGCTTCTCCGGTTCGCGGAATTTTCTGGAGTTGTGCCAAAACAAAGCCCGCCAAAGTTTCGAATCCGCGATCTCGGGGCAACAGTAAGTCGTACTGCGACTCGAGATCGCGAATACTGGTCGATCCTTCCAACAATAGAGACTCATCTGTGCTTCCTACCATCGCCTGATCGGACGGCACCACATCGAACTCATCCTCGATCTCCCCCACCAATTGTTCGAGGATATCTTCTACAGTAATAACTCCCGCCGTAGACCCAAACTCATCGACAACTACAGCCAGATGCCGCTTGCGTTCTCGAAACTCAGTCAGCAGTTCGGTCAGAACTTTTGTCTCCGGAACCACCAAAACATCGTGCATGATTTGACTGATCTTCATGTTTCCGACCCGTCCAGCAATTGGCTGCGAAGAATTTCCGGGGATGCGAAGCCGGATCCATCTCATCAAGTCCTTCGAATAAAGCACTCCGATAATATGTTCTGGACCACTTTGCGGGTCGTATACCGGAATTCTCGAGTGTTGCTCCTCCACGACTCGTTTCAAAGCCTCGTCCAAAGTCAGATCCCCAGGCAGCGAAAAAATATCGGGCCGCGGCACCATCACTTCGCGCACCGTTATGTTGTCCAGTTCAATCGCTTGATGGATCATCTCCTCCTGAAAAGGGGGAATCTGTCCGAATTGACGGCTGGCGGTTACGATTAGCTTCAACTCGTCCGGGGAATGCACCGGGCCCTGGCGAATCCTACCCGATCCAAATGCACCCAGAACCGAGCCTGCCGCCCGGCTCATCACAAAGAGCACAGGCCGCGTGAGAGTGAGAAAGACTTCCATGGGTGCAGCGACTGCGAGCGCCACCTGTTCTGAACGTTGCAGCGCTAAAGACTTCGGCACCAATTCGCCGAGAATCACATGCATGCAGGTAATCAGGCTGAATGCGATGACAATTGCGATTCCGTGGGCATAGACCATCGCATGAGGAACTTCTCTCATGAATCGGGACTGCTCGAGGATGTGAGCTACGAACGGCTCGCCAATCCATCCCAGGGTAAGGCTAACTATGGTGATTCCAAGTTGGACGCCGTTGACGACCTCGTCTAGATTTCGGTGCAGTTTCTGGACGATTCTGGCGCCGATGCGACGAGCTTCAATGAGCTCCTGGATGCGAGTGTCGCGGACACTCACTAAGGCGAACTCCGCGGCTGCAAAGAAGGCATTGGCTGCGACCAGGAGCAGAACCAGGAAAACCCGGAGCAGCACAAAAGCGATCATGGATGCTTAATTTTAACATTCCAAAGGCTGTATCGCATTTTCACCTCAGGCTCCGAGACTGTAGAATTGAAGCAGGATTTGTCTTCCAGCATCGTTAACGACGGCCATAACCGCGCTTATACTTTGTTGCTTCCGTTTTCTGGATGGTCGAGTCTAAGCAGTGTCTCGCGAGGCGGATCCTATTTCCCATGGTCGGAAAGTTTGGGGAACAAAGCAATGTTCACATGCGTAAGACAAGTGTGGCCAGAATTTTTCGGTTTTAATCAGGAGGCGATGTGAACGGCAATACAAATGGCAGGAAGAAACGGCGTAAGCGGATCATTATTGCCACAATCGTGGTGGCTTTGGTTGTGATATTTGCAGGTGCACTGTACGCCTTCACTCGCGGCGGCGCCAAGATTGATCCTTCGAAATTAGCAAAGGTTGAAAAGGGAGATCTAGCCAAGAGCGTGGTCGCGACCGGCAAGGTCGAGCCGATTACCAAGGTTGAAGTTAAGTCCAAAGCCAGCGGTATCGTGAAGAAGCTCCTGGTTGACGCAGGAGACAAAGTAAAACAGGGCCAGCTTCTCGCTCAATTGGACAAACTGGAAATCGAAGCCCAGGTCGAACAGTCTCGCGCTGCGCTCCAGGCGGCGGAAGCAAACTTGTCCAGCTCCGAAGCTGATTGGCAGCGCGCCAAAGTAGATGCTGAAGGCCCCGATGTGCCTTTATTGAAGCATGCATACGATCGCGCCGAAGGCATGGCGAATGAGGGCATCGTTTCCTCCTCCGCTCTCGATGATGCGGACAGAAACTACAAGATGGCGCTGAACAAGCAAAATTCCTCGAAGGCGCAAGTCACCGTCTTGCAAGCGAAAATTGCGCAGTCCCAGGCCCAAATCGCCCAAAGCCGCGCCAACTTAAAGCAACTCGAAGAGCAGCTTAACTACACCGACATCGAGTCGCCCATGGACGGTGTCGTGCTTTCCCGCGATGTCGAACTTGGAGACGCGGTTAGTTCCATCCTCGTGTTGGGTTCCTCGGCCACACTCGTCATGACCTTAGGCGATACCAGTCAGGTATACGTGAAGGGAAAAGTCGATGAGAGCGATATTGGCCGAGTTTATTTAGGCCAGCCCGCACGCATCAAGGTCGAGAGTTTCAAAGACAAAACCTTCAACGGAGTCGTGACCAAGATTTCTCCCATGGGAGTTGAGAAAGACAATGTCACAACGTTTGAGGTGCGCGTTTCGATCAACAATCCCGGCGGCGAATTGAAAGCGGAGATGACCGCCAACGCCGAAATCATTCTTGAAGAACACAAGAATGTCCTGCAAATTCCTGAGGGCGCGCTGATTTACGACAAAGACAAGAAAGCCTCCGTTGAAATTCCGCAGCCCAGCGCCAAAGATGGCAAGGTCAAAGTCGCTGTCAACATTGGCATTTCAAATGGCGCCAAAACAGAAGTTCTCAGTGGACTGAAAGAAGGCGACCAAGTCGTCCTGCAATAAATAAGCTCCGAAGGAGCGACCTAGCTTATTCTTAGCCCCGGACGGAAGTCCGGGGGTAGGTATGGAACTGACCCACGCGCTCAAAGAGCGCCATTGCGGATATTGCGCAGCCCCGCAGGCGAGCATTGCGTCAAAGAATCGAAAAACCTTACCGCAGAAAGAGGATCGATGCCATCCCATCCAATCAATTTTTTCTCCGCGCAACGCCCCAGTACTTTATTCGTAGTCGCCCTTTGCTGCATTCTGGCCGCCTCTGCCCTTCCTGCAACCGCCGACTCAGAGGGTTCCTTCCAACGCACTTTGAGAGTCACTGGAAGCGTGAATCTCGACGTGACGACCGGCTCCGGAAAGATTGAGGTTCGAACCGGGTCCTCGAACGAAGTGCTAGTAACGGGACGAATCAGAGTCCACGATTGGTTCGGCGGAAACGCCGACGACAAAATTAAACGCCTGGAGAACAATCCGCCAATCGAGCAAAACGGAGACGACATTCGCATCGGCCACATCGACGACCCCGACTTGCGGCGCGACGTATCCATAAGCTACGAACTGCTCGTGCCCGCCGAAACTCAATTGCATTCGCAAACCGGTTCGGGCAGCGAGGATATTGAAGGCATTAACGGCTCCCTTGACGCTTCGTCCGGTTCTGGGAGTCTGAAGATTTCGCGGATTGGCAATACCGTTCGCGCCGGCACCGGATCAGGCTCAATCGAGATTGATCAAGTGAAAGGAAACGTTCACGCCAAAACCGGAAGTGGATCGATCCACGCAACGGCTGTTGCGGGCGGCTTCGAAGGCGGCACCGGAAGCGGGGACCTGCGTCTGGAGCAAACGGCCTCGGGATCTGTGCGCGTAAGCACCGGCTCGGGGAGCGTTGATCTCCGCGGTGTCAGGGGTTCGCTTGAGGCTGGCACCGGCAGTGGATCGATCCATGCGGATGGTGCGCCCACAGGCGCTTGGAACGTGCACACAGGCTCCGGCAGCGTTGACATTCGTTTCGCTCCCGATTCTGCGTTCGATCTCAATGCCCATACCAGCTCGGGCAGAGTTACTACGGATTTTCCGATCGTGGTGGAAGCATCTACGGGGAAGAAAGATCTTCGAGGAAAAGTTCGCGGCGGCGGAGTCTCTGTACAAATCGAAACCGGATCAGGAAATATCGAACTGCACTGACCTAGTTAAAACCTTGCAGAGACACTGTTGGAATTATTGACCCGCCTAAACCGCGAGGCGCGTCAATCGATCACATAGAGTCTGATTCTGGCACCATCGAAGATCGCAAGCTGCCTTCCGTCGGCTGACAATGCAAAATCAAAGTCGCCGGTTTCGCGCTCGATCGGAATCGAAAGAAGAAGCTTCTGAAGGGTCGTATCGTAAACAAGTACCGTTGGTGAGCTATTCACCTCAACACCGTCAAAGAGGGTCTTATGGTATGCCGTCACCCGGAGCGCAAACCTCTTACCCGAAGTATCCGACCGTATCTTTCCAAACTGGAAGTCGTTGGGATTTTCTGAAGGCAGAATGCGCTTAGACCAAATCAGCCCCCGCTCCGGGTCAACAAGACCAATGCCATGTCTTCCGGACACCGCTATACGTTGCGAAGAAATCACTGTTGCGACCGCTCCGCGGCAGAACTCGTCAGAACAAATTACTTTAGTCGACCCATCGAGGCCGACCTTGCCTATGCCTGTGGTCACGCCGGGACTCGAGAACCCCAATACGGTAAGTACAAAGTCCTCGCCCGCAGTTGCAACTACCGAGAAATTCGGCCCCCGGAACCCAGACATCTGATAGAGAGGAAGCAATGTGTCTGAAGCTAACCAGAGATACGTTGTCCGTTGATCTGATGATGACTCGTGTCGCAGGAAAACTTTGTGACCACCGTCCACACTTTGCGCTGACCAGAGATCGGTTGAAGTAGAGGGTTCCAGGTTCTTTTGTTTGACTAGGTCTAGCCCATCCCCGTAGAGCATCATTTCATGATTAGCGAACACTACGAATCGGCCGTCAGCGAGCGGTACCAAGCGATTTTCGGAGTCCCGGAGATCGCTTCCAGACCCACGGACGACCGTCGGCCACTCTTTTACGCCGAACAGACTGCCGTCTTTTTCGTTGAGGAAGAATGCTTCTAGCTGGCGACTGGCTGTACGCCAGTCTTGTCCTTCTTCCCTCGTGTGGTAAGCCACAACAATATTGTCATTTACAAATGAAATCCTTGTGTTTGGATCCTGTCCTTCCAACTTGGAGAGGCTGAAGTCTTTGAAGAAGGTTTTGTCCGATGGCGCCTTGGGAGCGCGCCACCCGTAGCTCTTCAGTTCGATGGTCCACTTAGACTTTGCCGCCGACGAAACACTCTGAGCTTGCATTTCACTCGGGCCGTTACAGAACACAGCCACGCAGATCAGCAGGAGCAACAACGCTCTGCCGTCCACTCGTCCAACAGACTTCGTCCAGAAATCTTCTTCGTAGCAATTAGGACACATTTGAAAAACTGACCTCTCCAAACCGTGACTGAAACCCTGCCATTGTCGATCGAGCTAGCCGCCAAGATCACAATAACGAAGTTCATTTCCGCTGACGAATGAAAAAGCGCTCTTTGTCCACGTCGGCCGGTACCGCTACATCAAAGAATCCCACCATCATCTCGTTGTACGTCTGATCGCCCCAGATCGCAGCAGCATTTGGATCAGGATTGTGCGGATTGTTCCGTGAATTGTCATACCACGCGATCGCTTGCAGCTTGGTTCCAGCTTTCAGGAAACGTGGCTGCGCCAATCGATAACTCATCTGCCAATAAAAATTGTAATTTACTCTGAGCAAAGTCTCCGGCTTCTCATCTGAGGCTCCGGCGGGAACGATGTTGTACTCAAAGCGTTTGCCCCGGAGATGCATATGCGGGAAGAAGCTGAGCAGCGTGGCATCGTTCGGCAAAGTACCCTGCACCTCGACGCGATAGTTGTTCGCACCGGCAGGAATCGGAATCATGTCGTGCTCGTTCGCCAGTTGCAGGGTAAGAATCCGCTGTTTAGGTGGCCGCTTAGCGAAAACCAGGCCGACGCTAGTCTGATCGCGCACTGCACGGCCATTCGTCGTGTAGTGCATCTGAAATACGAGATCGGAGTGCGCCGGAATGAACTTCGCCATTCCGTCGGGCCAGTTGTCTGGGGAACTTCCAGGCGCATAGACCAGAAGCATGTCGCTTGTGGTGGCATGGGCTTCGTGCATCAGTTCCGGATCATGCACACTTGACGCCGTAAACGAGATGCCGGTCGGCGCGCCTCGCAGCCATTTGGATTCCGGAGGCCGAATATAAACTACGGCATGATGAACATGCTCCCGGCTTGATGGACGCACCTCAGACATTTGCACCCACCTATCCGTTGCAAAGCCCGTTGGCACGATCTCGTATGTGTATTCCACGTCACCATGAGCCGGAATCGCAACCGGCTTTGGCATTTTCAGAACAACGTCCGGTTCGTCTATATTCCATCCGTAAGCCCAGTGCGGAGGCGGCGGAGCGTCCTTTGGATCACCCTCAGGAGCGTGGGTATCTGCCCACGACGAGATTGTCGCGATCTCTTGAGGCGAGAGTGAAGAATCGTCAGAAAATTTTCCGCAGCATGGGTCCGCAAACCACGGCGGCATTCGCTTCGCGCGCACCTCGTCTTTAATCTGATCCGCCCAGGAACCTGCCTGCTGATATGTGACCAAGGGAAATGGAGCGATTTCTCCGGCGCGATGGCATTCCTGGCAATGCCCTTGGAGTATGGGCAGAACGTCTTTGTAGAAAGTTGGAGCCGCACTACTATTCAAGCTCTGTTGCGAAGAGGTTTGCTGCGAAGCGGCATGAGTGGACAGGAAACCGAGACTCAAGATCAAACCAGCGAGGATTCTGAGTATCACACTTCGAGGCAAGATAATTCAGTATCCCTTACTCTTATCCACGATCGCAATCAACGGCTGATGACCCAGATAGCGCCTCAGATCCTCCGTGAAAAACGCATAGTGCTTATCCCACAGCTTCTCCGTAAACCCGGCAGTGTGCGGAGTAATGAGTAAATTTTCTAAATCCCAAAGCGGCGATTCGGGCGGCAGCGGCTCTTTTTCAAAAACGTCCAACGCGGCGCCGGCGATTTTTCTCGACCGCAAAGCCTCGGCGAGAGCGGACTCGTCTACCAGCGGGCCGCGACTCACATTGATCAAATAGCCATCCTTCTTCATGATTCCGAGCCGTGTGGCATTGATCATCCCGGCGGTAGAAGAAGTCAGCGGTGCGGCCAGTACGACATAATCAGACTGACTCAACATCGAGTCGATCTGGGACGAAGCATAGACTTGCTCGACATTGTCAGGTTTGTCCGCTTCCACTCTGTTCCGAACCGCGATCACGCGCATGCCCAGTGCCGATGCGCGCTTCGCCACCTCCGTCCCGATGCTTCCCAGTCCGACCAAACCAAGCGTGGTGCCAGCAACTTCACGCGGCTGCGGCTGCGATTCCCAAACTTGATTCTGACCCCAGACATGTTTCTCTTGGCATCGCATTGCCAGAGGCAGCTTTTTCGCTAACGCAAAGATCAGCGCAATGACGTGGTCCGCAACCGTTGCGCCATGAACCTCGCGCCCATTGGTAAGAATCACGTCACTTTCGATCAGCTCAGGAAACATCAATTGATGCACGGCCGCCGCCGGAGAATGTATCCAGCGAAGCTTGGTCGCCGCACTAAATTGTTCAGGACGAAGGGACCACGTGACGACGATTTCGGCATCCCTGATTTGTCTCTCGACCTGGTCAAAATCGCCGAGTTGAACAATCTCAAGCTGCGGAAATTCTTTCTGCAGCCGCTCCGAAAACCAGGGCGGAGCATTCCAGAAGCTACCACGAGTGTAAGGAAGAATCAGAATCTTCATGGAATGATATTAAAACGACAGAGTGCCTCCACAGATTTCGATTTTTCGCCAGCATCATCACAACGAGGGTGGCCCACTCTTTCGCGCACTTTGCGAAAGGGTAGGGGTCGGTACCGCCGACACCTTCCAATGGTCTTTAGATTTTTCGCACCACTCGCAAATCGTGTCCGCTCATGTCCTTTGGTTGGAGGATGCCCAGCATTCCAAGAATTGTCGGAGAAATGTCGCGCAACGAACCGCCCGGCTTCAAGGTAATTTTCTTGCCATTCTCCGCGATCACAATGAAAGGCACCGGATTCGTAGTATGTGCCGTGTGCGGTCCTCCAGTGACCGGATCAATCAGCATCTCGGCGTTTCCGTGGTCGGCCGTAATCAGGATCGCGCCGCCCTTCGCGCGAACCGCTCGCTCGATACGCTCCAAACAGCCATCAACGGTTTCGACGGCGCGGATCGTCGGTTCGATTTGTCCAGAGTGTCCAACCATATCGGCATTCGCGAAATTGACGATCAAGACATCGAATGTGCCTCCTTCGACTGCTTCGACAACCGCGTCGGCTATGCCAGCGGCACTCATCTCCGGCTTCAAATCGTAGGTCGCGACTTTTTGCGATGGAACTAACAACCGATCCTCGCCCGGAAAAGGAGTCTCCACTCCACCGTTGAAAAAATACGTCACGTGGGCATATTTCTCTGTTTCGGCGACGCGAAGATTCCGCAGATTCATCTCGCCCATGACATTGGCAAGAATATTGTTCATCGATTCTGGCGGGATCACGACCGGCAAACTGAAATGCTTGTCATATTGCGTCATGCAGACATATTGCAAATTAAGGGGCACACGGTCTCGCGGAATCGCGGCGTCGAGGTCGTCGGCGCCGGGCAGGTCGCGTCCAGCTTGTTGGTTGAGGCCGCTATTGCGTGTAAGTGCGCGCGTAATCTGGCGGACACGGTCGGCACGAAAATTAAAACAGATGCACGAGTCGTTATCGCGTACGGTTGCGACGGGGTTCCCGCGATCATCGGTGCAGACAAACGGCACGATGAATTCGTCGGTTACGTTTTTGTTATAAGAATCTTTCACGCCTTGGACTGGATCGGCGTACTTTCCGCCTTCGCCAACTCCGTTGACCATCGCCTTAAATGCCTTGTCAATGCGCTCCCAGCGCCGATCCCGATCCATCGCATAATAACGACCACTTACGCTGGCAATCTTACCGACGTTGTACTCGCGCATCTTCTGAAAGAGCAGTTCAAGATATCCGGCGCCGTTTGTCGGCAAGGTGTCGCGGCCATCCATGAACGCGTGGACGAAGACGCGATCAACCCCATTCTGCTTGGCCATTTTCAGCAGCGCATGAAGATGACTCTGATAAGAGTGAACGCCGCCATCGGAAACTAGTCCGAAAAGATGAAGCTGGCGGCCATCGAGCCGCGCATTCTTCATCGCTCCAACCAGCACGGGATGCTGAAAGAATTCGCCATTCTGAATCATCAACTCGATGCGCGTGCTGTCCATGTGGACGATTCGCCCCGCACCGATGTTGAGATGTCCAACTTCGCTGTTGCCCATCTGTCCATCGGGAAGGCCGACAAAATGCCCGCTGGTTTGAATCAGCGTATTGGGATACTCACGAAGCAGCCGGTCATACGTCGGCTTGCGTGCCAAAGCGATGGCATTGGCCTTGGTTTCGGCACGATATCCCCAGCCATCGAGGATGATAAGGACGAGAGGTTTGGGACGAATCAAGCTTTTAGCTCCTAGCTTTTAGCTGTTGGCTTTTAGTTGTTGGTGATCCACTACCGCGCGAAGAACGGCATGGGGTATCCGGAAGGACTTCATTCCTTTTAGAAAAGATCTTCGATTTCCTTGGGCAAGGGATCGTTGAAATCATCGGGCACAACGAAGTCCCCTTTCGCGGATCCCAGCATTCGTCTTTTCGACACGTCCTTGATCGCTACGAGCTTGGCGACCGGTTTTCCGGCCTTAGCGATGACTACTTCCTCGCCCATGGCCACCCGTTGTATGAGGCGGGAAAGGTTCGTCTTAGCCTCGTGAATATTAACTTCCATCGTTTCAGTATAGCTAAATTGACTAAGTCAACGGTTGCTTGCTTTGCCCTTGCTCACGCGTCTCCATCGTCGCCCGTTCCAACAGAGGAGCAGCGGGATAAGAACCGCTAACGCCAAGTAGCGGCGGACCGCGGACTCCTCCGGAGAATCGAAGCTAAATCGGTCCGCAATTCGACTGGCCAAAGAGCTCACTCCGACAATAATCGGAATGGAAAGCACGAAGAATGCGAACGCCTCGACACAACCTTTGGCTGTCCGCCTCCAATTCCAGCCCGGCGAATGGATTAGGTGAATTACTTCAAAGGCCACATACGACAAGAAGAAAATAAAAAACGCAAGGGGCAAGAACTGATCGACGAGCGCTGCGATCTCTTTCGCTGTCATCTGTAATGCCTGCTCTATTCAGCCCTTGTAATTCAAGGCTCTCAATCCAAGAAACCTCGCCGAATCTCCCAACTCTTCCTCTATCCTCAGTAGTTGGTTGTACTTTGCGATGCGGTCGGTTCTCGATGCTGAACCAGTCTTGATCTGCCCCGCTCCAGTTGCTACCGCCAAATCCGCGATGAACGTGTCTTCGGTTTCTCCGGAGCGATGAGAGATAATCGAGGTGTATCCATTGCGGCGTGCGAGGTCGATGGCGTCCAAAGTCTCACTCACCGTTCCAATCTGATTGACCTTGATCAGAATCGAATTCGCCACACCCTTATCAATTCCCTTCTGCAAAAATTCTGTATTAGTGACGAATAGATCATCTCCGACCAACTGAATTTTGCTTCCTATCTCGTCGGTCAGATTCTTCCATCCATCCCAGTCGTTTTCCGCAAGGCCATCTTCGAGCGAGACTATCGGATAATCATTCACCCACTTCGCCCAGAAATGCACCATATCCTCGGAACTCTTCGCTGACTTGTCGGACTTCTTGAAAACGTATTTGCCATCCTGATAAAACTCGCTCGCGGCGGGATCGAGCGCAATTGCGATGTCCTCCCCGGGTTTGTATCCAGCCTGCTGAATCGCTTCCAGCACAACTTCGATCGCCTCAACGTTCGATTTCACGGAAGGAGCGAATCCACCTTCATCGCCGACCGCCGTGTTGTACCCACGCTTCTTTAGCACACCCTTCAGAGTATGAAAAACTTCGACGCCCCAGCGGAGCGCTTCAGAAAACGTTTCGGCGCCAACCGGCATGACCATAAATTCCTGGAAGTCAACGTTGTTATCGGCATGAGCGCCGCCGTTGAGGATATTCATCATCGGCGTAGGTAGCGTGTTGGCGCCCGCACCTCCGAGATAGCGGTATAGCGGAAGCTGGAAATAGACAGCCGATGCCCGGGCGGTCGCCATCGATACGGCTAAGATCGCGTTAGCTCCCAGTCGGCCTTTATTGTGAGTACCGTCGAGCTCAATCATCTTTTGGTCAACCATGCGCTGGTCGGCGGCATCGAAACCGGCCAGAGCTTCGGCGATTTCGCCATTCACGTTTTCTACCGCGTTGAGCACGCCTTTGCCGAGAAAGCGGTCCTTGTCTCCATCGCGAAGTTCGACGGCTTCATGTTCTCCGGTCGACGCGCCGCTGGGCACAATCGCCCTCCCCTGAGTTCCATCACCGAGAGTGACTTCGGCCTCAACTGTAGGATTGCCGCGAGAATCAAGCACTTCCCGCGCATGTATGTCGATAATATTGCTCATGAAAATTCCTCTCTGCTGCTACGATTTGTGACCAGATGATCTTGCGACAGAACTTTCCCGCTCAATTCCGAAGGGTTTCTGATTTAAAAATTGAGTAGCTGGAACCCGCGATTATATCAGCGCAGCACTAGGTCAGCCTTCCCCTTCATTCCATCAAGAGCTCCCATTAGTGCAATACCCACTCATCTTCACCTTCCAACTGAAGTTCCATCCATCCCTCTTCCGGCAGCGCATCTACTGGCAGCCGATTTTGCCACAGGCTGCACCTGAGACGAAGTTTATTGGCCGGACTTGCCGTGGTTGCACGATTCGGCGTTGCAGGCGGCGCGGCCAAAAATAGCAGCGGCAACCTGAACTGCAAGCTGCGGCCGAGGGCAACTTTTATATCGTTCTGGCGCTGGTTTGAAGTTGCGATGGGTTCCTTCTCTTCAGGCGCACACAAATTCCACGATCGTATTTGGCCCGCCTCTGCCTTCGCATCCAGCCTCAAAGAACGGCGTGGACTGGCTTCGCCATCAGCCCGAGATTCCACATTCACGACCATTTCAAAATCACTCTCAGGAACTTTGTCAGTGAAATCGAGCCGCCCGTAGAGAAAGGATTCATCTATCCCTGCATGGATTGAATCCAGCACAAATTGCTTGCCGTGCATGGAGCCGGCACGGCGATCGGGAGTATAGATCGCTGCTCCCATCCACTCGAAATAGCGCACCGAGTCGCCCGTGATTCGAGGATGAATATGGGCACTCTGCGGTGTAAAAAGCGGATTAGCGCCACCTCGGTTAATCGACTGCGCGAGATAATCCGGCGGGACCGCCCCCAATGCCTGATAAACATTCGAAAGATGCTTGCGATAAAGCTCATCAAACTCGCGGTCATTCGCCGACGAATGCTCCGGCCCATACCACCAGTTCCAGTCGCTGCCTTCGGCGATGAGCAATTCCTCGAACGCAAGTTTTCGTTGTTCGGGGCTACAGTGCGGGGAAACCTGGGAATAGAAATTGCGCGCATGATAAAGATAATCCCAGGCCCGGTTGTCTTCGCGCGCGCCAATCCAAACGTTGAAGTTTGCGCGAATCCATGAGCCGGGAACGAGAGAGTGCAGTTCCGCAACCTGTTTGTGCTGCTGAATTGCTTCAGACACAGTGACGGCCTCAATTCCCGGATCTTTCTCAAGCCGGTCGTAGAAGCGGCGGAGAAACTCTCTGCCAGAACGGGGATAGTATTCCCACGCGTTCTCCCCGTCCAGAATGATTGAAACGAGCGCATCGCGTCCACTGTCAAGGACAGGTTGCGCTGCCTGCTGGATGCTGCTTACGAGGTGATTTGCGGCGTCTTGCGGCGGCATTCCGGAGTACACAAATCCGATCAGATCCGAAATCGTGTGATCGCGGAAAATTAGGTGCACCTCAGTTGGGCCACTCTCGTAGCGGTACATGGTGTAGAGTCTCGCGGCTGCATCCGGCGACAATCGTCCCGCTCCGTCGCGTGAGAACGAAATCCCGAGCGTGCGGCCCAGAACTTCTTCGTCGGTCGCCATCCATTTCACTCCCAAGCTGGCAGCTATTTTCAGAGCCTCCTCCGAAACACTGCCCTCAGATGGCCACACGCCTTGCGGACGAATTCCGAAGACTTCTTGATGTAAGTTCAAACCTCGCTGGATTTGTTCTCGAGCATCTTCGGGATAACGAAAACGATTTTGCGGAAGCGGTAATCCGGGCGCAGAAACCGCGCCGATATTTGTGTCGCAAAGCAATGGCAGAATGGGATGATAAAAAGGCGATGTTGAAATCTCGATTCGTCCCTTCTTGGCCGCCTCCGCGTGCGCCGGAAGCACTCGGCCGACCAACTCGCGCTGCCGGGCGATTACATAACTCTGGTCGTCCAAGGAATAATTCTTTCCTTTCGCGATAAGCACCGCAATCTCTGGGTCTTCCAAAAAGAACTCGTCAAACCAGGCAATCTGCGAAAGCACTTGCAGATCGGTGAAGTCCTGGGGTTGAAAGTATTTGTCGGCACGCTCGGGCGCGGAGTTGGCACTCTGAAGCGTCTCCCAAAGTTCCTGGTATCGAGGATAGCGGGCGATCATGTTTGCTTGATTGGCCTGGAAGAGATACTTCAAGGCAAAACGCCTCTCTTCCGGAGTAAGTTCCTTGGCCGGCTTTGCCGCCACATTGAGGAACGGATCGTGCGCCGTTCCCGCCACGTAATCCTGAATCTGCGCAATCAACGACGGCACCAGATTGAAAGTCTGGTGGACATTTGGGAACTCATCCAACAGTTTGACCATGCCGTAATAGTCTTTTAGGGCGTGCAGGCGAACCCACGGCAGGCGATATTCTCCGGTAACCAGGTCCTTATAGAAGGGCTGATGCTGATGCCACAAAATAGTGACGCGCAATACAGGCATTGAGCAAGGATCCCCGGAGTCAGGCGAGAAATAGCGGCAACCAGCAGTTTAGCATGTCGTAAATGCAGCCTCTATTGAATGACATCAAGAGATCCTTCCGCTATTCTTCTTTAACTCCGGATGAACTCTACTAGCCAGCATTCAAATTTACGCCCCGGCCGCGAATCATTCTTGCGCGGCGGTATGTTGGGTGTGATTGCTATTGCCCTAGTGAAATTGATTTTTCACTGCATTTTTAATAATCGCTATGGTTATTTCCGGGACGAATTCGATTACATCGCGTGCGGAAGGCATCTGGCGTGGGGGTATGTCGACCAGCCGCCGCTCATCCCGTTCTTAACCAGAATCAGTCTAGTGCTTCTGGGAGATTCCCTTCGCGCGGTTAGATTTGTCCCGGCGCTCGCGTCATCGGCGATAGTCGTGTTGACCGCCATGATCGCCCGCGAGTTTGGTGGCCGACACTACGCTCTGATACTCAGCGCAATCGCAGTTGTGGCTGCGCCGATGTACCTTTCGGACGGGAGCCTGCAGGGGACGAACTGCCTTGAGCCTCTTCTATGGATGGGATGCGCTTACTTCGCGATTCTTGCAATCAACCGCGACAATCCGCGTTACTGGCTGTGGTTCGGAGTAGTTGCGGGAATAGGGTTAGAGGAAAAATATTCAATTGCGATATTCGGTTTCGCGATCTTGGTTGGATTGCTCCTCACGGAACAACGTCGCGCTCTCGCGAACAAGTGGATTTGGCTGGGAGGCATCGCTGCATTCCTGATTTTTCTCCCGAACGTCATTTGGAACTTTCAGAACCATTGGCCCTTCATTGAACTCATGCGCAACATTCGGGCGGACGGGAGAGACGTTCAGCTTTCCGCCTTTCAGTACTTTGCTCAGCAACTGCTGATTATGGGCCCTGCAGATCTGCTTTGGATTGTTGGTTTTTTCGGACTCCTTTTTTCTCGGAGACTCAGGCGGTATCGCATGTTCGGTATCGCGTATCTTGTATGCCTCACCGTATTCATCGTGCTACACGGCAAGAATTATTATCTGGCCCCAGTTTACCCCGTGCTCATCGCTGCGGGCGCCGTGAGGTTTGAGGCGGGCATTGAGCGCTCACGCCGGGGCTGGCTGAAACCTTTGAGGGTGGTGTTGTTGCTTGCCGTCGGAGCGTGGTTTGCTCCGCTCGTCGTGCCAATTCTGCCGGTTGATCAATTCATTGCATACATGAATCACCTGCCTTTCAAGATTCCGCGCAGCGAGCACAGTCAGATGCGAGCAATCCTTCCCCAATATTTTGCTGACCAATTTGGATGGACGGAGATGGTCGCGACGGTGGCGCAGGCATGGCAACAGATTCCCGCGGACGAACGATCCGGCTGCGGAATTTTCGCGCAGAACTACGGACAAGCCGGCGCCATCGACTTCTTCGGCCCGAGCTACGGATTGCCTCCTGCATTGAGTGGGCATCAGACATATTACCTATGGGGACCGAGAGGATATTCTGGAAATTGTCTGATTGTCCTCGACGACAACGATGAGCGGTTGAAAACGCTCTTCGAACAAGTTGTGTACGTGGGCAAGTCTGACAATCCTTATGCCTTGGAACGAAACATCCCCGTATTCATTTGCAAAGGCGCCAAATTCGGGACGCTAGCGCAGATTTGGCCGGGATTAAAAAAGTGGCGCTAGCAGCTTGTTGGATGGGGCAACGCACAGTAAGAGTTTTTGGGTGGCGCAGCTGCTTTCAGCGCTGCGATTCAGTCTCTCAAGAACGGTGGCTTTAAAGCCCCTGAGGCCAGCACTGCTACACGTCGAGAGCCATTGGCGGTGCCCGAAATCCACCACACTGTTCCTCAACAATCGCCGCAATAGACAAGACCACTTCTTCATCCCACGGGCGCCCCGCGATTTGAACTCCGATTGGCAAACCCTCCTGCGATCGACCGACCGGAACTACCGCAGCGGGACTGCCCAGCAGGTTGAACCACGCACAGTAGCTCCAAGCGTCCAGATACTTGACCTCCCGGCCGTCAATTTCCCAGGCCCGCTCTCCATGTCGAAATGCCGGGATCGACGCAACGGGACAAAGCAGAATGGGATACTCACGCATCTGCTTGAATACTTGCTCACGAATCGTGTCGCGCTGCATCCACATATCCAGCAGCGACTGCGCGGTATGCGTCGGCTCGGCGTCCACCCAGCCGGAGAATTGTTTCAGCAGCGGGCAAAGGTCGGACTGATGTCCTCGCAGCATAGGCCCAAGCAACATGCCACCCGTGATGCCAAAAAATTGCCACCAGATTTGGCGCGCGAGTTCAAGTCCATCTGGACAAAACGGTTCAACCTCAAATCCCGCGTTGCGCAAACCAACCGCAGCTGATCGCACGGCGGCGCGGGTTTCAGGCGTTACCGGCGTGCGTCCATCATCTTCAAAATAACCAATCCGGATGTTTTTCAGATTTTCTTCGAGCGGCCAGCGCACGGGAACTGGCGCGGATGAGGGATCGCCGTCATCAGGCCCCTGCATGACTTCAAAGAGCACTTTCAAGTCTGCAACCGTGCGAGCCATGGGTCCAACCACTCCGGTAAGAGCGAACGGACCGACAGAAGCAGGGAAATGCCCGGTCGCAGGAATCCGGCCAGGCGTCGGCTTCAGCCCGCAAATGCCGCTGAAATGCGCAGGGACGCGAATGGATCCTCCTCCGTCGCTGCCGACGCCCCCACCGGAACAGCCCGAAGCGATCGCTGCCGCCTCACCGCCGCTGGAACCCCCAGGTGTGCGAGATACGTCCCACGGATTATTTGTGCGCCCATAAAGAAGATTGTCGGTTTCCCAGGCCATAAGCAGCTCGGGTGTGTTCGTCATGCCTAAAATAATCGCTCCGGCGTTTCGAAGTCTCGCCACCAACGGCGCATCTTGAGCGGCGACGTGACCAGCGCGCAACCGTGTCCCAGCCTCGCATCGCATTCCGCTAACGTCGATCGCGCTCTTGATGCTGATCGGAACTCCGTGAAGAGGTCCGACATTTTCGTCGCGCGCCATCGCAACATCCGCAATACGCGCCTGCGCAAGAGCCGATTCGGCGCACACTTGCACAAAGGCATTCAGACTGGGATTCAGCGTCTCGATTTGTTTGAGATGAGCTTCCGTTAGTTCCATCGCGGAAAGCTTTTTTTGACGGATTCGCCGCGCCATCTCGACGGCTGGAAGCAATGTCAGTTCACGCATGCGGGCTTGTTTAAGCTTTGGCAGTCTAGCATCGTACAGCCAGCGTCGTAGCGGCGCTAGATTTACAATCGATTGATGCCCGTTAGGGAGGCACTTATGACTCACGTACATTCTCCTCGTTTTCTCCGGATAGTCGAAGATGCCAGGTCGCGTGTGAACGAGATCAGCCTCGATGATGTAAAGGCGAAGCTCGATCGCGGTGAGACCTTTATGCTCGTGGACGTGCGCGAGGAAAGTGAATACGCTGCCGATCACCTTCCCGGCGCGATCCATCTCGGCAAAGGAATTATTGAACGCGACATTGAGAATCTGGTTCCTGACCCGGCCACGCCACTAGTGCTCTATTGTGGGGGAGGCTTTCGTTCGGCTATGGCTGCGGACAATCTGCAAAAAATGGGCTACACCAAGGTGCTCTCCATGCAAGGCGGCATCCGCGGTTGGCGCGAACGTGCCTTTCCACTCAGTCGCTAGCAGACAGAGTTACGCCAAGGCAACAGCCTCTTCTCTTTCGTAACTTGATCCACAATCGTCTGACATGGACACTAACTCTACGGAGTTCGGCCTCAACACTCGTGTGTCCCGGCCCGAGTCCAATTGCGATTTAACTAACATGACCAAAGCTCAGCAAATGTCGGGCAAAAACGGCGCAGCGGCAGCACCCGCGCGAGCACCGGAGCAATTTAGTTTCGAAGAGGCGTTAACTCGCGCACAGAACGCAGAACAATTCTGCTCTGTCGTTGGCAGCGCTTTTGGTGTGCGTCCAACTGAAGTGGCATTGTTACGTTTAGAAAAGGGCCTGTTGACCTTTGTTTTCCCTCACGAATTGAAAACGGCCGGATCGATTCCGGTGTCGAGTTCCTCGGCAGTCGCGGTTCATACCGTGCTGACCAAAAAAGTGGAACTGTTTAATAATTTCGTAAAAGTGAAGCACGTGAGTATTTTCGAGACTGTAAAATTTTCGCCTTCCGAAGAAACCGGCCTGACAGAACCTGCGCCGATCCAGAAGCTCATGTCTGCACCAGTTACGGATGCGGATCAGAATGTGCTGGGAATCATTCAGGTTTGCAGGAAGGCCGTAGACTTGAAACTTGCTGGCCGCGATTTCACACTGGACGATCTACAACAACTGGAAAGCGCCGCCAAGGTGGCCTCAAGGCTGCCCTTCATGAAAAAGAAACCAGGGAACTGAAAGTCCGCTTCCCTTCGCCTTAGCAGCTTAAACCCGATCGCCACAATCCAGATCAACTCATTCCCTGTTCCCGTGGATTACGTACGGGCAGAGCCTGTCCTAAGAGAAGTCGAGGGATGTCCCACCTGCCCAGCGGAGCACAGCTCCTCAGATCAGTGAGCGTCGCTCCCCACCCAGACAAGGGCAGCTTGGTCTACGCGAGCGGAAAAGCGTTCTTTTTTGTTTCGCTTTCAAACAGGTGGATTATTTTTTGAGCGGGTCACGAATCCGACGGGGTAGTTGACGCATCTCATTTTGAGCGCATAGAATCCCCGATTGATTAAACGATTCAGCAATGATCGGATAGCAAGATTGCGCGCCGAAAGTAATATCATGGACAAAAAGAAACTCGAATATTTCAAAAATAGACTGGAAACGCGTCAGAGCGAGTTACGCCACATGGTGACGCGCATCGAACAAGATGGCCGGACTGTCGATGAAGATTCGGCGCAAGACATAGCGGACCGCGCCGCGAGCTCCTATACCAAGGAGTTCCTCTTTCATCAAAGCAACAACGATCGCCAGTTGCTGCAAATGGTCGAAGGTGCATTATCGCGCATGCGCGAAGGCGAGTTCGGAGAATGCATCTCCTGTGGCAGGGAGATAGACCCCAAGCGGCTGGAAGCGGTGCCCTGGACCAGGCATTGCATCGAGTGCCAGGAAAAGCTCGAACAAGGACAATTGGAAGAGGTTCCCGGTTGATGCAGGCGAATTCCGGAGAATTCGCCCACTCACTGGCTTAGCTTAAGCGCTCAGCGTCAAAATACATTCTTCAGATGTTCTCATGGCTTCCTTCGAACGAACACCTCTAGTCAACGTCTGAATCCAATCAGTCGTTGACACCTGCACTTTCCCACCTAGAATGTTTTAAACAAAAGTAGTTCTGCGTGTTTGAAACATCTCAATGCAGGAAAGCTTTACATCCCGTGATGTTGTGAGGTTGACAGGGATCACTCTACGCCAACTGCAATGGTGGGATGAGCGAAAGATAGTAGTGCCCCTGCGTGAGGGACATCGCCGCTTGTATTCGATGGACGATCTCGTCGAAGTTTCTGTGATTTGCGATCTGCGGCGGCGCGGCTTCTCACTGCAAGGAGTTCGTAAGGTTGTGCGATTTCTGCAACGCGAGTTCAGCAAGAGATTGGCGGAAACTGTCGGCGGCAAGTCAGATTATCATCTGCTGACTGACGGCTCCAGACTCTATCTGGAAACTTCTCCACAGCAGATCGTGGACATCCTCAAAAACTCGCGCCAGCCGATGTTAACGATATGCCTCAGCGACAAAGTGCGGCTGGTACGGGCTATCATTCGTGGCGAAAAAAAGGCTAGCACGTGTGTTCCCGAAGGTTCTCGCGGTCACAGAAAAGGGCAGCAAAAAACAAAAAGAGCTTCCTGAGGCTAAGAAACTGAGTTGATGTTTTTTCCGGATAGGAGGCGAAATGGTTGGAGAACTCGACATCCTGACCGAATGGATTCCGGAGCAAATGTCTCCGGGAACGATCTTTGTGTTGGAAAACGCGGGCAAAGTGGGAGAGAGCGCTGATCCTTATTGGGCCGTTCTTTCGTGCCCTTCTTGCGGAACGCTGGGACTGATTACTCGCAAACAGATTGCAGGTTTGCTGCCAGTTATCTGTGGATCGGAGAAGTGTGCAGCGCAGTTCTTTATTAATGACAGCGAAATCGTGCTGCGGAAGCCGTTTTGAAAACTAGCTTCGCGCCTCAACTTTTTCCAATCCCACCGGTACGTGTTCCACAATCTCTATTCCAAACCCTTCTAAAGCCGCCACCCTGCGGGGATGATTTGTGAGCAGGCGGATCCGGCGCAAATTGAGGTCTGACAATATTTGCGCTCCAATACCAATCTCGCGTTGAGTTTTACGCTCGCCCTCTACCGATGACGGGGACATACGATCTTTGTGAAAACTGAGCGATGTGCGCTCGCCAATCCTGTCAACCGAAAGTCCTTTAGATGTCTGATGTAAATAGATCAGTGCACCACGTCCTTCGCTCGCGATCGCCTGCATGGAAGCGCTCAACGTTGCCTGGCAATCGCAACTAGTAGCCCCGAAAATATCGCCGACCAGGCAATGTGCGTGCATGCGGACGAGCACCGCGGCGTCAGGAGGTATTTCCGGCGACGCCACGTCTCCATAAACGAGTGCCACATGCGACTCTCCACCATCAATTTCACTTTCGTACGCGATCAGACGAAACTCGCCGTAGCGTGTTCCAAGCAACGCCTCCCCAATCCGGCGAACGTAGCGTTCGTTTTGCAAACGATAGCGGATCAACTCAGCGACCGTCAGTATCTTCATGTCGTGAGTCTTGCAAAAGTCGATGAGGTCCGGAACCCGCGCCATGGTCCCGTCATCACGCATGATCTCGCAGATGATTCCCGCCGGGATCAATCCAGCGATCCGCGCCAAATCCACCGCAGCTTCGGTCTGACCCGCGCGCACCAACACGCCGCCCTTACGAGCGCGGAGAGGAAAAACATGTCCAGGCCTCGCCAAATCAGCGGGCCGGGTAGCCGGGTCGATTGCAACCTGAATCGTGCGCGAACGATCGTATGCCGAAATACCCGTGGTCACGCCCTCGCGGGCGTCGATAGCTTCACAGAATGCCGTACCGTAATTCGAAGTATTTTCCGAGCTCATCGGACCAATCCGAAGATGATCAAGCCGCTCCTCAGTCATGGCCAGGCAGATCAAACCACGCCCGTATTTCGCCATGAAATTAATTGCTTCAGGAGTGACCTTTTCGGCGGCGAGGGTAAGGTCTCCCTCGTTTTCTCTATCTTCGTCATCCACGACAACGACCATTTTCCCAGCGCGAATTTCAGATACCGCGCTTGGAACGTCCGTAAATGGTTTGCTCGATCTCATCGATATGGTGATTGTAGCAAGGTGAAATAGAAGTCTCTGTAGACAAAAGCAAAGGCCGCCTTTCGGCGGCCCAAAGCCTCTATCCTCAATGAAATTACAGTGTCGATTCGATCTCGAAGCCCCAGGCTTCCAACAGAGGCTCCGGAATGTACTTCGAGTTCTTATTTCGCCGCGCCCACTCACGCAATCGCGTGGAGCGCAGGTACTGGTCGGGGGAGAGCTTATATTCCCGAACTACTTGCTCAAACTCGGTAACCGTCGGAGTAATCGGTCCAATCGGCTCGGGTTTGCCCCAGTTCGGATTGCCACGTCGCTTAGCCATAGTTAAAGCCTCGTCCTATGATTTCTCATTAATCTTTAGATTGCAGTTCTCAAGGCAAAGATTCCGCTCATCTTCCGATTTCCACAGAAATATCGGCCGAATTCGTAAAAACCTAACCTAAGCTTCGGAAGTTAATGATTCTACAGACTTTCTTGATGCAAGTCAACGTCTATTGAGCGCAGGGGCACCGTTTCCTAATAACAGCGTTGGGACCTAAGACGCGCCCTATTCCATGCGTAGCGCCTGCGCCGGGTCGATCCCAGCCGCGCGACGGGCCGGAATGATCCCCGCGATACATGCCGCCACCGCCAGCGTTCCGATCGCAGCTGCCATTACCGCAGCACCAGCACCCGTGATTTCATAGAGCTGCGCCTTCACAAACCGAACACACAACAGTGCTACTGGAATCCCAATGGCCAGCCCAATCGCGGCTTGCAGGACGGCTCCGCGCATCACCAAAGCGATCACTCTTGAGCGCGCGGCCCCGAGCGCCATTCGGATGCCAATCTCCGGGGTCTGCCTCACAACGGTATAGGCAGTCACGCCGTAAAGCCCAATCGTGGCCAACAGCAGAGCTAACGCGCCAAACAGCACAGTCAATCGAGCAATCAGACGGTCTTGAGTAAATCGGTCGGCGATCTGTTCTTGGAACTCCTGAAACTTTACGACGGTGAGGTTGGGATTAATACCGGCAAGCGTTCCCCGCGCCAGCGCTTCCATGTTATTCATCGGCCGCTCGGTTTGCAGCACCACTGCCCCTGCATAGAGCGTCTCATCGTCCGTGATCGGTTCCCTGGCGCTGACCGGGCGTTGCATCATCGGGATGAAGATCATGCGGTGTTTCTTCCACCTCACGGTCGTGTAAGCCGTATCCTCCACCACGCCGACGACCTCGAAGTCCATGCTTGAAGAAGGTTCGGGAGAACCAATGAACTGGCCTATGGGATTGAGGTTCTTGAAGAATGCCTTTACAAACGATTGATTCACTACCGCGACCGGCGGAGCAGTCGACGTATCCCGCGCGTTGATTCCGCGTCCCATTAACACATGCGTTCCCACCGAATCAAAGTACTCCGCATTCGCCTTGACAAATGATGCATCGAGCCTCAAATCCGGCTGACCGTGTACCTGAATACCGTTGCTCGAGTTGTTGTCTTCCATCGCTGTATAGGTTGCGATACCGACCTTTTTGACTCCCGGTAAAGCATGGAACCGCTGCTCCATGGTCTGATAAAGCGTCTCCAGCTCCGTCTGCGTGTATCCCGCGGCCTGGGGATTGATGTGGACGATATAACGGTTCGTGGTGTCCAGTTTCAGGTCCGTGCTTTGCAGTTTACTTAGACTCTCGGAAAACAGTCCGGCGCCTACCAGCAGCACCAGAGACAAGGCCGCCTGGAGCACTACCAGCCCGCGCTGCATTAGTGAAGCTCCAGAAGCAGTCGTCCGCGCGCCGCGCAGTGCATCCGCTGGCTTCGCCTGTGCTGCGATCCACGCCGGAGCCAGCCCAAAAAGAACGCCTGTAAACAGCGACAGCCCAAATGCAAATCCAACTACAGCTGCGGAGGGACTTGCATGAATTGGAACGTTCCGCGCCCCCGGAAACGTAAGAATAAGCAACATACGCGTTCCCGCGTAAGCGATGAAAAGCCCCGCCAGACCGCCCAACCCAGCCAATATCAAACTCTCGGTCAGCAACTGGCGCACAATCCTTCCGCGCATCGCTCCTAGCGCCGTGCGCACGGACATCTCCGCGCGCCTTCCCATTCCGCGTACCAGCAGCAGGTTTGCAATGTTCGCACAGGCAATCAGCAGCACAAGTCCCGAGATCCACATCAACAAATGCAGGTGAGAGGCATATCGGCTCTGCAAGTCCTGAATGCCCGACCCGCCCGGCGTTAGCACGATATGGGCTTTCGGCAAGAGCGTCTTCGCACGTTCAGTTGAAAAACTCCGGGTGGGCGCGAGAGCCTGCCGTAGAAAGGCACTCAGCTTCTCCTGAAGAGGAATCATGGCCACACCGGGCTTTACGCGCCCAATAATGTAAAGCCACTCACTATTTGGGTCGTGTACATACGGCGCATTCGCCAGCACCGGCATCGTCTCAATTGGCAGATAGAAATCTGGAGGTGTGCTCGAGAGCCGGTCGCCATAGAAGCCCTGTGGAGCGATTCCAACAATTGTTACCGGTTTTGTATTGACCCAGAAAGTGCTGCCGACCACTGAAGCATCGCCCGCGTAGTCGCGCTGCCATGCCTCATAGCTCATCACCGCGGCCATCGGGGCACCCGGAATATCATCCGTATCAATCAGCAGGCGCCCCGTCCGGGGTTGCAGTCCAAACGTGCGGAAATAATTGCCGGAGACGAACTCTCCCATCATTGACCGCGCCTCGGTCTGATTGCCGTCGCGGCGTGCAATGATTGGCCGATATCCAAAGCCCGCCTGCATCGCCGCCAGCTCTTCAAACTCGGGCGCGTTCTTCTTCAGGAGCTCATACGTATCGGTAGAGAACAGCGTGTAGTCGCCGTTCTCCTTCGCGCCGGAGTTTTCACAACAATCATTGTCGTCGCCGAGCCGCACGAGCGTCTTGGGATCGGCCACAGCAGGAAGATTGTTCAGCAGCACGGCATTCACCAGCGTAAAGATTGCGGCATTCGCACCAATCCCCAGCGCCAGCGTCAGCAGCACAGTCAGGGTGAATGCTGGAGTCTTCCTCAATTGCCTTAGGGCATATCGGAACGTCCTGCGCCAGTGTCGTCATCGTCGCTTGCTCTCAGGAAAAGCTAAAAAAGGCGTGAAGCTTTTGGAAACACCTTCGTTCTCTCGCAACCCGAAGCGCCCAATTCTTTGGACTTGTTATTTCACAATTGAGCGACTCGACGCCAGAGAAGAGCACGTCGTCGTCCGAATCTGGCGCCATCGTTTCCCTTATTCACCTGATACTTACCAGAGGCAGAGGGAGCGTCACTGTCCACCTGCGATTCGCAGCCGTCCAAAAGCGGACACTAATGCGCTGGCCCTCGGTTACCGCAGTAATCCTCAACTCTGGGGGTGCCATTGACGCCAGATCAGTCCAAATCCTAGATTGACTTAAGGGCTCCCTGCCCGCCTCCTCTTCTGGAAAAGTCTTATGAATCTGCAGGCCCTTGTTCTTTGTCCCGACGCGAAGATCGTCCGCATTTTGCGCCGGGTCCTGAACGAACTCGAGATCGATGTCCAGCACTCCGCTGATGCCGACGCTGCCATCCGGAAGCTCACTCGCCACCGTTTTGAGGCTGTAATCGTCGACTGCACCGAGCAGCTGGCCTCACAGGTACTCCACAGCGCCCGCTCCGCGCCATGTAACAAGCGCGCCGTCGCGGTTGCCATCGTGGATGGCGACAAGACTCTAGGAAGCGTCTTCGAATTGGGCGCGCATTTTGTGCTTTACAAACCGATATCCGTCGAGCGCGCCAAGAGTAGCTTTCGCGCGGCACGGGCTCTGATGAAACGTGAGCGCCGGCGCAACGTCCGCGTCCCGGTCGAAATCAAGATAATCATTACCCGCGATGGCGTGCGAGGCGAGCAAACGGCGTTGACCTCGGACATCGGAGAGGGCGGAATAGCTTTGCTTCAAGCCCCGCGCCTAAAGAGCGGAGATCGAATGCAGGTGCGATTTACTCTGCCGGGCACTGAACGCATTTTGAAAACCGCCGGCGAAGTAGCGTGGGAAAATGCCCAGCATCAAATTGGAATCCGTTTCGTTGATCTTGCGCCGGATGCGCAGTCTCACCTTAACGCATGGCTGGCCAGCCATTCTCCCGAGATCGAACAAGATGATCCGCCGGTGCCATGCAAGCTCACTGACTTGAGCCTGGGTGGCTGCTATCTGGAACTACCTTCGCCTTTTCCGGTTCAAACGACCCTAACTTTGTCCATGAGCGCCGCCGAAGTCGAGGTACGGGCGCAGGGAATTGTGCGGGTCATGCATCCTGAAATTGGGATGGGAGTGGAATTCACCCAGCGAACCGAGCCACAAAAGGAACAAGTGGAAAAATTCATACAGACGCTGGCCGGGAATGCTGGCGTGACTCCTAACTTAATGGTCCACCCCGAAAGCTTGGACGCGATCCAGGAACCACTCACCACGCATGCCCTGCCGGGCGAAGATCCTTTACTTGAGCTCTTCTTGAGAAATCCTGACCTTACTCAGCAAGCGTTTCAGTTGGAGCTTGGCAAGCAGCGAGGATCCCACTCGCTGCACGAAGCCGGAATATCGCACTAGCCACTCGCCAGTCGGCCTTTGAGTTAATGTCCCGAAAACGAAGGCTGCGGGGCGCCTAACGTATTCACCAAGCTTTGGGAGCCGCAGCAAGCGCGGTTAAGCCGCAGCAAATCACGCTGGAATTCTTTGTCTTCTTTGATGGCGGTGATGGTAGTTTTTAAAATATCTGCGGCGTGCGAGTCAGCAGGCCACGTTAGTCGATAGTGCATCCACTTCCCTTCCCGCCGCGCTGCAACTATTCCGGCCTTCCGAAGATACGCCAGGTGGCGCGAAATCTTTGGCTGCGGCGCGTCCAGAACTTGCACGAAATAACAAACGCAGACTTCCCCCTCGGACATTAAGTTCAAAAGACGCAGACGGGTCCGATCCGCAAGTGCGCGAAACAATTGATCGAGCGAGGGGACGTTCTTGCCGGCTGCCGCCATTAAATAAGACTAGCACAATATATTCGCCTTGACATATGTGTCTCAGAGTTTTATCCTAATCACATTCGCCTATGCGAATATATGGAGGACGAAAATGGAAAGCTTGAATGTTCGCGCGTTGAAAGCGCATCTCGCAATCAATGTCCGCAACGTTGACAAAAGCGCAATGTTTTACCGCAATATGTTTGGAATTGAGCCCAGCAAGGTTCGAAAAGGCTATGCAAAATTTGATGTTCAAAACCCGCCGCTGAATTTCACTTTGAACGAAGTTCCATTCGATAAGGCAGGGGCTCTGTCGCACATGGGAATTCAGGTTTCATCCACCGCGGATGTTCTGGCGGTGCGGGAGAAGTGGGCCCAAGCAGGATTAATCACGCGCGACGAAATGAAAACAGAGTGTTGTTACGCCTCGCAGGACAAATCCTGGGTGCGCGATCCGGACGGCAACGAGTGGGAAGTATTCGTGGTTTTGCAAGACAACTTGCCCGAGCAGCCTGTAGCGAGTGCGTCTTGTTGCGGCCCCGACTGCTGTAGCTCAGAGGCTTAGCCAGGAGGCAATGGAGGAAATGATGGTGCGACCGCACTACAACGTCTTGTTTCTTTGCACCGGTAACTCGGCGCGCTCGATCATCGCGGAAGCGATTCTAAACTTCAAAGGCCGGCCTACGTTCTCCGCATACAGCGCTGGAAGCCATCCATCAGGCAGGGTTCGGCCAGAGGCCATCAGGCAGTTGGAAATTGCTCACGTCCCGTTGGGAAATCCGCGAAGCAAAAGCTGGGAGGAGTTTTCGAAAGTAGAAGCACCACCGCTCGATTTCGTTTTTACAGTCTGCGACAATGCCGCGAAAGAGGTGTGTCCCGTGTGGCCGGGCCAGCCTCTCACGGCTCACTGGGGCGTCCCTGATCCGGCGGAAGTTGCGGGAAGTGAGAGGGATATCGCACGCGCGTACCGTGATGCGTTCGTAACTCTGGACCGCAGAATCGGCCTATTTCTTAGCCTTCCGATCGCCAGTATCGACAGGCTCGCGCTGAAGAAGGAAATTGACCAGATCGGCCACGAATGACAATTAGTTTGCGCGCACGCCTCGTGTCAGAGTTTCTGGGAACTGCTTTCCTCGTAGCGGCTGTCGTTGGTTCCGGCATTATGGCTGAGAGGTTGGCTGGAGGAAATATCGCTCTGGCGCTTCTCGCCAACACCATCGCCACCGGAGCCGCACTGGTGGCTTTGATACTGACATTTGGGCCAATCTCTGGCGCACACCTGAATCCAGCAGTTAGCCTTGCAATGGGACTGCGCGGCCTAATGCCGTGGCCTGAGGTTGTCGGCTACATAGCTGCGCAATTTCCCGGCGGTATTGTTGGTACTCTGCTAGCGCATCTCATGTTTGCACAGCCGATAATTTCACTCTCTCACCACCAACGTGCAGGATGGCCGCAGCTACTCAGCGAATTTGTCGCCACCTTCGGATTACTCAGCGTTATTTGGGGATGTTCGCGAATAAAGTCCGCAGTGGCGACGCCGATAGCTGTTGGCGCCTACATCACTGCTGCGTATTGGTTTACTGCGTCCACTTCGTTCGCGAATCCGGCAGTCACACTCGCGCGCTCAATCACGGACAGCTTCGCCGGAATCCGTCCGATCGACGTGTTGCCATTCGTAGCGGCCCAGATTGCAGGAGCCATCGCCGCAACAAAACTATTCGAATGGTTGCTTCCGTCGGCCGTCAGCGGGTTGGTGGCCGAAGCATCCCTAGAGTCAATCGAAGAGATGCGAAGTTAGAGGACGTTATCTTTAGTGGGGGCAAGTGTGGGTCACGCGCCTACCACTCTCCACCAGGTGCGGAGGTGCCCGATTCTTCGCCTGGTTCGGGCACAGGACGCATGAAATAGTATTTCCCTGCGTCTTCCTCAGAAATCTGAGCACCGAATAAGGAAGCAGCGTATCCCAACAGTGGATCAGTTTTTTCCGCCAAGGCATGGCCTGATGGTCCAAGTGCAATATCTGGGACAACACCAACGCCTTCCAGTCGCTGTCCGTCACTCATCACCAGATCTGCGACTGTGACTTCGATTGCGAAATAAGAGTAGGTTGCCAATCCGCGAGCAGCAGTCAAATTAATAAACGTGCCTTCCATTACTTTGCCAGCTGTAACATCGCCAATTATTTTGCCCCGTTTTTCGATCTGTACCACGCGAGCGAAAATCTCCGAGGCGGAAGCAGACGCGCTGTCAACTAGAACCAAAAGCTGACCCATGAACGCCCGATCTCCACGGCTCTTAACCATTCGGTCCTTGCGCTTGTTCCTTCTTATTTCAGTTCCAATCTTTACGTCGTGATCAAAAAAATAGCTGGTCAGGCGTGCTTCGGTTTCCACGGCACCACCGCCATTGCCTCGAAGATCAAGTATGAGCTTCTTGTGTCCCGCTACCTGTTTCATCATCTGGTCCACGATCTTAGGCTCGATCATGAAAGTGTAGAGTTTGCAGGCGATAAGATCCTCATTCACTTCGTGGCACTTGAAAGGGCTAGACTTCAATTCGGGAAAACGCTTTTCCAGTTCTCCGCGTTGCTTGCGTTCCCGCTCTTCATCTTCGGGCGTAAAGATGCGGGACTTCACGAAAACTATCTTGGGTTTTCCATCAGCACCTTGCACCGTCAATTTCACAGCGGACACTGGCTCCAGCTCGTACAAGAGGTACTGTAACTTCCATAACGTGTCTCGGGTAGGGACAAAGTTAGCAACGCTAGTGACAACATCCCCATCCTTTAATCCCTGTCCTTCGGCATCACTGCCATGCTTCACGTTGACAATATGGCAGAGATTGCCAACCATCTGGAGCGAAAACCCGTATTCGACCCGGTTATAGTGCGAGGGCGGTATGAAAAAAGTGTGCGAGTCGTTTAGGTCGAGTACAGCTTGCGCGATGACGAGAAAGATTTGAGCATTGGTCTGGAGTCCCTCGATCCGTTCCTTGGCCGCTCGGAATCGCTTGTCAAGGTCGATTCCATGGAACGCGGGGTCGTAGTACTGTTCCTTGAGAGTGTTCTCAATTTTAGAAAGCATCTCCTGCCCGCGCTCTCGGTTGATCTTGGCAATAGGGGGTGATTCGTCCTGGGCCAGAGCAAAGAAAATACCCGCACAGAGGTAAACCGCGATGGCGCAGATCCCTCGCGGCGATACGCGACGGACAAGCCGGGACTTGCGCTCCACTGCTCGTGAAGATATTCGCATTTTGTCGCAACAGTATATAGCGGGACAATTTCTGCGAAGGAGTCATTGATTTTTATCGATCCCGAACAGTGCCCGAACAATGAGCGGAATGTTATCCCGGCCTGTGACTAGGCTCCGGCTTTGGCGGCGCTCTTGATCGGAGCCTCGTCTGACTCAAGAGCATGGTCCGGACTAATTTGGGAAGTTAACCACCCCACTAACCGCTTGCGCGACTGAGCGGGCATGTCAAGAAAACGAATCCCTACCCCTCCGCGAGTATCTTGCCATACGACTTCAGCCTTCGCTTTGATTGTCTCGCGAGAACTCGGAAGCATGCACTCGAACCCCAATCGCGCCGAGGTTGGTAACGCATTCTCCGATCGGATGGCGGCTCCCGAATCGCTCAGGTCTTCGACCGTGATGGGCTTACCCGAAAATTTTCCATAACTCAGTTTTGCTTGCAGCTCGACGCGCACGCGCTTGAATCCCCCTCGTCGTTCCTGAGCCATCAGGTTGCGAACTGCCCGCAAGCCATGGCGCACACGCTCGGGAGATAGAGGCTTATAGAGCACGATCTGGGTCCCTCGCCGAAAGGCCAAGCCAACAGCGTCAGGCTCGTCTGCGAGAATGATTCTGACTGATTTTCGACAGAGGGGAAGATCCAGCGCAGCTTCCAGAGTCAGGGCAGCCCCGTGTATCTCGTCATCCGCGACAATTGCATCGAACTTCTTTGCCGTCATCTTGCGGATGGCATTCTTTTGATCGACGCAGGCATCAACGTCTACCCCAAGATCCTTGAAGACGCGGGTCACCGTACGCACGGTGGCATCTTCCCCGCACAGCAGTAGCGCCGACAGCATAAAACAATGCTAAAAACATAGGGGTTTGCGGGCAAGTTACCGAAGTTCCGCAAGTTCGCACGGCTCGGGAGGAGTCATAAATCGAGAATTTAGCTCACCGAAACCCACGAGCGAGATTGGCCTGACTTCTCCACCGCATCGAGAATTCTCTGCACCAGCAATCCATCGCGAAAATCGGGATGAAAGGGTTCTTTCCGCGCCAGCGAGTTCAGGAAGTCGCCGACTACCGCGATGAACGTGTGCTCGTATCCAATGCCGTGCCCCGGTTTCCAGAAATTCTCGGAATAAGGTTGGTCTGGACCGGTGACCAGAATACTGCGGTTGCCTTGAAGATTTAGAGGTTCCGTAGCATCGTAATACTCGAGGTGGTTCATGTCTTCCAGATTGAATCCCAGTCTGCCTTTTGACCCGTGAATCTCAAACATGTTGCGGTTTCGGCAGCCGACGCCGTAGCGGCTGGCCTCAAAGCTGCCAATGCTTCCGTTCGCGAAACGAACCATTGCCATGGCTGCGTCGTCAACCTCGCGCCCGGGAACAAATGTATGAGTCATTCCACTCAGCTCAGTGATTGGGCCATTCAAATACAGCGCCAGATCCACTACGTGCGAAAAAAGGTCGCCGAGCGCTCCCGAACCGGCTTCATCCTTGTGGTACCGCCAAGCGTTGGGATTGCCGCCAAGATTTCCCGACTGGTTCATGTAAGTGGCACGATAGTGAAATATTTCCCCCAACTTTCCTTCCATGATTAACCGTTTAGCAAAAGCGATAGCCGGAACGCGACGATAATTGAACCAGACCAAATTCGGCACGGCGCCTGCAGCGTGGGTCATCTGTTCGGCCTCCGCCACCGAGGTTGCCAAAGGCTTCTCGCACCAAATCATCTTCCCAGCCTTTGCCGCGGCGATAGCGATGGGCGCGTGCAATGCGTTTGGAGTCGCGATATCCACGACGTCCACATCTGGCCTGCCCACTACTTCGCGCCAGTCAGTGGCTTTCTCCTCCCACTCCCACTGAGAGGCCACTGCATCCAACGCTTTCGGATCCCGCCCGCAAATAACTTTCCGGCCAAGGTCATAAGGTGTATCGAAAAAATGATTTACCTGGTGAAAAGCATTGGAGTGCGCCCTCCCCATGAAACCGTAGCCAATCATCGCCACATTCAGCTTTTTTCTGCCCGGCATGTTGATCTCGAGAATTCGCTCTCTAAGATACACGAGTTTCTGGGCGCGAACAGATAGCGCCGCCTGTGATGATTTTGTCGGAAAATGTGAGGCGGTATCTGCAAGTGCTTTCATTTTCTGAGGCCGCTTCCCTGAACGGATTGCCCCAAGCTCAGCGCGGTCAACCACTTAAGCGAAATCATGCTGGCATCTAAATTGCCGCAACCACGTTGGGCGATCCGGCGTCTAACTTTCGTTCGAAGCGGAGCAAGGTCGTGAGGACTTACAAGCGTTGGGCCATTGCCACCGTGCTTTCCACGAGCTGCTCGCTATGGGCGCCCGCCGCTACTCCGGGCGTGTGGAAGATCAATCAGCAGCAACTCGAATCAAACCGGGGACTGACAGCCTGGGGGACCTCCGCTCATGTTCTGAAGTTTGTTGAAGTCCCTCGTTCGGCCCGCCCCGCATCCTGTGAGTACGCTCGCGACCCAGAGCCGCTAACGACACCAGACCCACTTATCGACGATCCAACCGCGGACGGCGCGAAACTCAGCGTGAGCTTCATCATCGGTACCGACGGTCTTGTTCACAGTGCGTTTGTACTGAACAGTATCGGCGACCCACAGGACCGGGCCGCGTTGAACGCGGTAAGTTCGTGGCGTTATCGTCCCGCTTTGTGCAATGGAATTCCCACCGAAACCGAGGGCAGGATTGAGTTCTCAAGCCGCGAAAGAATTTTTGGTCTAGAATGAGGCTCACCTAGTCAGTACAACCTTCCAGACGTCCATATGGATAAAGAGAAACCAAAGCCGCCTCTCGACAAAACGAGCGACAAGGCGGCGAGTGACAGGGCAGAAGACCTCGCGTCGAATCCCGCCGTAGACGATTTTTTTAGCCGCATGAACTACGACATGCGTCGGCCGAAACCAGCCCAGGAGGCGGTATCCGCTGCCCTGCAAGCTATTCAGCGCCTGGGAGATCAAACGGACAGTGAGGATTCCCTCGAAGCGGAAGACGAGACTGGAATGTGCCATGCCTGCGGCAACCAGAATCCCGTGGGCAACAAATTCTGTGCTACCTGCGGTGTCCCGCTGCTGGCGGCTGCCCCAACAGAAGTTCCGACAGTCGCAGGCCCCACAAAAACCAGCGAAGCGGTGGCTGGCCCGCACTATTATCACCACCACTATCACCATCATTATTTCGTATCGGAAGGTGCACCGGTTCCCAACCCGCAACAGGGCCAAGCCAGGGACATCAACGCATCGCCCCGTGATGCTGGCCGGGCGCGCGTTCCCGCCCCTCTTCCTCTCGCGGGGTCCGCACTGAGCCGTGCCGAAGTTGCAGTGAGAAAAGTCACGCAAGACTGGGCGCTTGCCTGCAACACCACTCATCTCGATGATCTAGTCGAGCTTTATACCCCGGACGCCCTCGTGCTGCGGCCAAATGTTTCTCCGCTGCGTGGCGCCGCCTCGATCCGGGAATTCCTATTCTCAGTGCTGGATGCTGGCTTGGGCGAAGTAGAAATGGAGCCCTTGCGCGTTGAGTTATTAGGCGATGTCGCGTGGGAGGCGGGCCGTTGCAAAATGCTCGTCCCCACTGCAACCGGTAAACGCCGCGAGGAGCGGGGGAAATATTTGCTGGTCCTTACTCGCCAGGCAGGCGAATGGAAGATTCTCGCCGATTGCTGGTCGAGCGATCTGAGTCTCGGCGTCACGGGAGAAACGCCTCTCAAGGCTGATCAAGCCCCCGGAAGTACCGGTGCGCGCCCTACAAGAAAGATTTAGTTAAGGTATAGTCGCCGCAGTCTGGTTCGAATATCCACTCTCTTCTGAATTATTAGTAACTGAAGTAGCGACGTAGTAATACGTCGCGCCCGATTGCACGTTGCTATCCGCATAGCTCGTGCTGGGCAGCGGTCCCGTCAGCTTGGCATACGGCCCGCCGGATTGCAGGCTGCGATAAACGTTATAGCCCGCCACCGGCGATGAGCTCGCATTCCACGACAGTGCCACACTATGTGTCCCCGACTGTACCCCTGAGCTCGTTCCTGATCCCGTTAATGAAGCAGTCGCAGAATTAGACCCATTGGTTACAAATGCGAGGCTTCCGGCTGAGGTTCCAGGTGCTTGCGGAGTGAACGAGACGGTGAACGGCACACTCTGCCCCGCAGCCAGTGTTACCGGAAAGCTGATTCCGCTTAAGGTATATCCTTGGCCGGTTTGATCGACGGTGGAAACGGTCATGCTGGAGTTGGCCGCGCTAATCGTTCCGTTTATGACTGCAGTGGCGCCGACTCCCACGCTCCCAAAGTTCATCGCCGTGGGAGACACAGAAATACCCCCCACATTACCGTTCCCTGTGAGCACGACTGGAAGCACCTCATCCGAAGCGTCACTCATAATCGAAACTATGCCGTTTACTGATCCCATAGACTTAGGAGAAAAATTGATTCCGAGGGTTAAGTTATGGCCTGCGGGTATCACGAGAGGTAGCGACGGGGCTGTGCTCAGCTGGAAGCTTGACCCGGTGACATTGATCCGGGAGACCGTGATGTTCGAACCATTAGTCGCGATGTTGCTCACCACGACCGAACTGGAGCCGGTGCCGCCCACTGGAACACTGCCGAACTGCACCATGGAAGCTGCCTTCAATTGACTGGCAGAAGTGCCGACCGAAGAACTCTTCGAAGCAGTTTCAAAAAGACCGCATCCAGTTAACGACATAACTGCTGCCACAACTAACCCGAGACTGTACCGTTTTGGCATAGTTTGGTTTCTCTCGGGACCCATTATCGGGAGAATGGCAGGATAGCTATAGAGTCCGAAAATGCATGTGCCTGCGAAGAATTAGGCCCACACTTAAGTAATGTTGGAGGCGTGCCGATTGGCCCAAAAGCCATACTGGACGGGCAAAGCTGCCCATCCAGCAACCCATAAAACCAAAACAACCACGACCGAGGGTGCCTCATTTCTCGCGTCTTTTGCGAGAAGTGGGAGGCATACTGCCAGCACCATAGGGGAACGAAAAAGCCACGATGCAAGCATCCCAATCCTTTAAGGGGTAAGAGTAATCAGAAAGCAATATTGGGGGTTTACTGTATGTTCAATTACGCGTAGATGAATAACAATGGAGTTCGAAACAGCGTGATCTGCATGGAGGATACAACATGCACTGTGGAACTAAGTTTTTTACCCTATTACTCTTATCCATCGCTCTTGCTTCGACAATGGCCTGGGCTCAGCAGGATGACGAACATCGCGGGGATGACCAGCGCCAACAGCAGGATCAAGCTCAACAGCGCCAGCAGCGTGAAGAGCAGCAAGAGCGGAACCAAAACCAACAGCGCATCTACGACAGCTCCCACCACGATTACCATCAGTGGAACGACAACGAAGACCACGCCTATCGCCAGTATTTATCCGAGCACCACAAACAGTATCGCAACTTTCAGAGCGAAAGCCCGAAGCAACAAAACCAATACTGGAACTGGCGGCACTCTCACCCGGATCAGGATCATCCAGACAATCACCCGGATCACGATAACCACTGACGAGGGCTAACCGCCGAGGCTGTCCGCCGCTCTTGGCGGTTTCCTCCCCAACGACCACGCTCCGGGACCGGCATACACGAGCATGAGAAGGCCTCCCATGATTGCCAGATTCTTTCGGAAATGAGTCTCCTGCATTCCGGCGAGCATGCCGGACGCTGCCCAATAATTATGAAACAGCATTGTCACTCCAATCATGTATACGAACATGATGAAGGCGGCGGTGCGGGCGCCGTATCCCGTGATAAGGGAGATGGAGCCGCCCACTTCGATGAGCATGGCGATGGCCAGCAGCAAGGGAATCGCGGGCAGGTGCCGCGTGCTCATGTATTGAATGTTTCCGTGCCAATCCATGATCTTCGCGAGCCCGCTGGTTGCGAAGATGTAAACGATTAGCAATCGTCCCAGCAAGGGCACCAGGGGATGATCGAACCTCATGAATATCCTCCCAGCCTGAGTTGCGGTCGATAGACGGATGCCGGAGGCGAAAGTTAGCTGGCGCCGGTAATTCTCGGCGCCGATTTTTTGAGGGAATCAAAACCTCTTTACAGAAAGTTGGATCCCCACTGTTGTCAACGGCTCAGGGGGACGGCCAACTCGGCCAGCCAGTAGCCTGATGCAGCCGCGGCTTGGGCGGCTTGCTCGCGACCCGCATCGGACATGGCTTTCAGGGCGGCTTCGCGCTGCTGCTGAAACACTTTCTCCAGATGCGCGCCGTAGTAGCTTCCATCCTGGCGCATGGTGTATCTCTTCACCGATTCAGGGCTGCCGATCTTCAGCGTCTCGCCCAATTCCAAACCCACTTCAAGGAAGAACTCGCGGTCCTGGCCATCGGGCACGCCGAACACGAACGGCTCTCCCCAATCGAAGGCGTTCTTGACCATCTTCATTGGATGTTTTCTCAGCATGTCGAGCCCGTTCCGGTTGAGATACTCCAGCAGCAGCACGCTGCCCGGAGCGGATTCCGCAGCGATCGCGCGCAAGGTTTCCTTCATCCCATCTTCTGGGATGTACATGCTCACGCCCTCGCAAATGAAATAGGTCTTGCGTCCGGGCTGGAAACCGGCACGGCGCAGCACCTCGCCGAGGCTTTCCCGCGCGAAATCGATCGGGGCATATACCACGTTTGCGGGCGCGCCACCCAAAGCCGCTTCTACGCGCCGCTTTTTGTACTGCTGGGTCGTGCCGTAATCGATCTCGATAACCGCGACGTCCTTCAAAAGTTCGGCGAAGCGGTGGGCCCGCGTATCGAATCCGGCGCCCAGGATCACTAACTGCGTCGCCCCGCTGCGCACGGCGCGCTCCATCATCTCGTCAATGAATCGGGTCCGCACCAACATCAGCCAGGCGAAGCCAAAGACGTTGGGATCGTTAATGGCTTCCTGAAAATCCTGATCCAGAGCCTTGCTGAGGGGATGGTCGGTTATCAGAGCCAACTCAGCCGGGCCGATCAGCCGGTTGGCGACCCAGTCGGGATTGCGCACGCTGGCATCGGGTTCGCGCGACCCAAACGCACGTGCCGCCGCGGTCAGAATCGAAGTGCGGGAAGGTAATCCGTTGTCTTCCATTTAACGATTATCGAATATTTTCGGATTGGCGGACAAAACAATCGCGGGCTCCTGATGGCGAGTACACTGAGGCTGGCCAATGTAAAGGTTCGCGAGAGGACTTTCCCGATGCATCGGAAACAAGTGCTGCAAGCTGTACTGATCTTGGTTGGAGTGATTTTTACGGCTCTCGTTTATCCGATGATTGTGTTTGTCCGGCTAGAGCCTGCCTTGGCGATGATGTTCAGCGTTTACGTCACACTCGGCATTTTCTTGCTAATCGCAGCGCGGAACCCAGCCGCGAATCGCAGCCTGATCGCTTTCACCGCCTGGTCGAGCTTGGCCCATGCTGCATTTATGTCGATGCAGGCAATCCGTAATATGGTCGCGCGAGAAGAACTGATCGGATCGGCTGTACTACTTCTTATCGGTGTGGCGCTGATCGCGCTGTCTCCGGCAAAAGAGCCAGTGAGCAGTTAGATTCGCTTACAAGACAAACAGAATCCCGCAAATCCCCAAAAAAGTGAGCACATTTCGGGCTCGATCCTCGTATCCTGAGGCACGCTGGATAAAATGATTCCGCACTGATGGTCGGAAAATGATCGGAAGAAATGAGCAGCGTAGTTGCGGGATTCGTCACTAACTAAGAGGAGTGCGCCAATGCTGCGATTGGTGTTATTGGTTTTTCACGTCAGCGCCGGTGTCTTAGCGATGTTCGCGGGCGCCGCCGCAATTTCTTTCCGCAAAGGTTCTCGCTGGCATGCCACTGCGGGAAACGTCTTTGTCGTATCGATGCTGGTCATGGCGACATTCGCCGCCTGTTTGGCATACATGAAACACCAACCGAACAATGTGTTTGGCGGCATGCTGACAATCTATCTGGTGGCGACGGCTTGGGCTACGGCCAGGCGCAGAGATGGAGAGACCGGCGTTCTGGATTGGATCGGGTTTCTGTTTGCGTTCACAATCGGAGTTCTTGGCGTGTTCCACGGATTCCAAAAGATGACGGGGCGGGAGCCGGTAGATCCTGGAACGTTTGCCTTCATGCAGCTTTTCATGAGTTCCGTGATTCTGCTTGCCGGCATCGGAGACTTGCGCATGATCCTGCGCGGAATTTCCGGCAAACGACGGATCGCGCGTCATCTTTGGCGCATGTGTTTCGGGTGGTTTATCGCTACAGGTTCCTTCTTCCTGGGGCAGCAACAGGTATTTCCCGCCTGGTTGCGCGGATCACCCGTGCTCCTGGTGCTGGCCCTGCTGCCCCTAGTGCTGCTCATTTACTGGATGGTTCGAGTTCGGTTCACAGGCGTATATAAAGGAATGTTAACGCCACGAGCAGAGCCTGCTTCCTAGGCCAGCCCGCTAACGATCATCAAGCCGAGACTCGCCGAGAAGATCAGCGAGAATCCACGTTGCTCCGGCTATCGCGAAGGTTTCGACGGTCTCGCTCCAATTCCCGTGACTGTGCGGATCTGAAAGAAGCAATGGTCCCCACACGAGTAACCCAAACATCACGAGCATCATTGTGAGTAAACGAGTCGCGAGAAGCGCCATTCGATTCGCAAGAAGAGCCAAAGCGGCGAGTGCGAACAAGACCGTTGTCGTTACCGCCCAAAACATTTGAGTTGGCGGAATCCACTTCGGAACAAAAGTGGCCGTGGGACCAAGATAAACCGCCTGTTCGAGGGCAAATGAAGCGGCACAGACGCCTAAAAGAATACGGCCGATCCGGCCAACTGTTTCCTCTGACCATGTGGTTGACGAGCCCAGATAAACGATCGCCGCTCCGGTCAGGAGCGAGAACTGCTCGAAGAAGTTGCCCCAGCTATTGTAGATCCGCGGCGTGGCGAAGATTTGTGGCACGCACGCTAAAGCGCAGGCAAGATAAACCGCACCAAGGACGGCTGCGCCAGCTTTCGCGGTCCGACGAAACTGAATCGCAACTCCGCCAAAGATCTCGGCAGCGGCGGCGAGGTAGACAATGTAACGCGGTAGATGCCAGCCGTTATACTCGTGCCAGCTCAGCGTTATTACGCCAAAGACCAAAGCCGCCACGCCAAACAAATGACGGCCGAGGTTCGAGGTAAGCCTCGAACTAGCCTTCGAACCAGTCATTGATGCGGCCATTCGTTTTCAATCCCGTCACGCAGAATGCAGCGAGCTTTATACAACGGGATGGATCAATAGTCTAGTGTCACAGCGCTGGAGTGCGCCCCGGCGCGCTCGCCCGCCTTTACGTTTTCTCTTAAGAAACAAGATTCCAAAGGATTTTGATTTCCTCAACACAACTAAGACCGAGGGTGCCTCATTTCTCGCGCCTTTTGCGAGAAGGGCAAACCTACCGAATGTCAATTAAGACGAAAAACCGCAGACCCCAAATAGCCGAAGGGACGTTAGTCCACCTTTACAAAAAACGTACAGGTGAGGTACCTCTTCGGTCATTGATTACCACCAACGTTGCTGCTAATGTCTTCGGACTCCAAGGAGGAGCCGTGACCTTAAGCGACCAGTTCCAAAAAACTTTACTCTTCACCGTTATCTTGATGGCCGTTTTCGTGATGGCCGGCAGCGATCAAACCGCAAGCGCTCAAGCAGGTACGACTAATACTCTGATCAGCGTGGCCTTCAAAACCAACAACCCATACGGTAATTCCCCCCTTGTCAGTGGCCCGGAACCAGCCGCGACTGACGCAAATGCGCTCTTCGGTTCGGCAAATGTGTGGAACAATTTGCAGGCTGCGTGGGGTAGTCTCGACGTCAATCCATCCTGGTCCAACCTGGTTGACAGCACGGGCGCACCGACTGGCGTCAATTTGTCCATCACGGGCACCGTGGTCGCCACTGACTTTTAGCCGTGGGAATCATTTCAGGACCCGCTGAGGTCGGCTTTTATTCTTTGGAACAGCTGGACCAACGGTGGGGGCGCAGTCGGTCCCGGCGAGAGCACTTCCATCACCTGGACGTTAACCGGCTTACTACCCGCGACCACGTACGACATGTGTGTTTACGGCAGCTTTGCGGATATCGATCGCAGCTTCGACATGACGATTCAAGACACCGCGATGAGCATTCCAACGTTTAACAGCGCCAACTCGCCCCAACCGAACTGTGTGCTGTTTACTGACATTACCTCAGACGGCCATGGAACCATATCCGGAGAGGCCGACGGCGTTGGAGACAGTACAACTGCCGCCAACGAAGCCGACTGGTCAGGGTTTCAATTAGTAGAAGTTGCAAGAGGGAAAGGCCGTAAGATTGGCTTCCATCGATCGATAACACACTAGCGATGCGCGGAACCTGAAGGCTGGCCCACCTTTACGTCTCTTGTAAAGGTGGGAATTCGCGCCGCCGACTTCTAACGCCTTCCCGCCTCGTCGCTGGTAAGTCAATATTGAAATCCCGGCTAGGTTGTCCATCGCAGCACATAAGGAGTAAAGTTCTTCCTGCTCGAATGGAGATTCCATGCACTCCCTTCATTCTGGGTGGCGCGAATCGATTCTTACCGCGTTGGTGTGTCTGACCTGCCAACTATTCGTAGTTGCTGCGGACGAGTCAACACTGACCACCGATCAAATCAAGCAGTTTCTTCTCACCGCCAAAGTGCTGAATTGTCAGGAGGCCGCGAAGGGCATCACCCACACCACGCGGCTTACGCTCTCTGACGGCACCATTACCCACGACGCCTCTTTCCAGGATGTTGATGAACGCGCAGCCCGTAAGGACCTTGCGTACTATCGCGTCGAATTAAACTTCGTGGACTCCTACAAGTACAATATTGCCGCTTATGGGCTGGCTGAGTTGCTTGGCTTGGACGACATGGTGCCTGTGTATGTCGAACGCAAATGGAAGGGCAATACAGGCTCGCTCAGTTGGTGGCTGCCAGTAAAGATGGATGAAGCAGAGCGTTACAAGCGGAAAATAAAGCCGCCCGACCTGGACGCCTGGAACAAACAGATGTACAGGCTCCGGGTCTTAGATCAATTAGTCTCCGATACCGATGCGAATTTGAGCAATGTGCTCATCACCGAGAACTGGAAGATTTGGAGGATTGATTTTACCCGCGCATTTCGCCCTAACAAGGAGCCGGCGCACCCGGAAGACCTGGTACGCTGTCCCCGGGAATTGTTTGAGAAACTGAAGTCGCTGGACGCAAACGCTCTAGAGGAAAAAACCAGCCACTATCTCAGTAAAAATGAACTCGAAGCGGTTATGTCGCGGCGGGACAAGATTGTGGCTAAGTTCCAGAACATGATCGCCGAAAAAGGCGAGAACGACGTGTTGTACTGAATTCCCTGAAACAACCGAGCGCGCCCAAGAACCGATCATGTGGGGCGGACACTCCTGTCCGCCGCTTTTCGCATTCGCACCACCCAGCCCAACCGCCTACCTTTCGGGATTTTCAAGCGGCGAGGAACCCCTGATTCTGTCCCCCGCAGGAATGCGAATGAACTTCTTCCCGCTCGCGTCCGTAACTAGCAGTGGAGGTCTCCCATGGCTGCATTCTTGCTCTGGTGTCTTCTGTTCGTTGTCTGTTGGCCACTCGCCCTGGTTGCATTGATCCTGTATCCGATCGTATGGCTCCTGCTGCTTCCCTTCCGCATCGTCGGAATCGCAGTCCACGGAGTGCTGGCTCTTATCGCCGCGGCGATTATGCTGCCGGCACGCCTTCTTAGCGCGCCGTTCCGGTTAGGCCGGGCTGTGTAAACGTGGGAATTCGCGCCGCGGACTTCAAACGCCTTGTTGATGGAATCAGAACCTCTCTCTGCAGACAGTTGGAGTCCCCACCCTTGCAAAAAAACGCAGGAGTGGGCCACCGGTCCGGCCTTGTCGGGACAAAATTGGCCGAACGCTAAAGGAGCCGAAATCTGAAATCTTAAAATCCTAAGTCTGAGACATCCTCGATCCTCGAGCGCTTCGAGCCCATGCCTGCTGCACATTTTGGCCGGGTGCCCTCTCATTCGCGTTCTTTGGGGATCAGTGGGTAACCGGCGCTAGTCACCTTGACCAACTACATAGAGGCATGGCACCTTCTACGCGGCGAGGAACCGGTCACGCACGCCAGGCGAAGCCAGCCTCTGTCCGTACAAAATCCGGCTGAAGGCTGACACTGAGAACTGAAACAGTAACGCTAACGCGGGTTGTGAGTGCTATGGCCTGATAGCGACAGTGAGAACTTCACTATCGGCGCTTCCTTGTCTCAATTGCGGTCCATCATAGCCTCGCGCACAACCGTCTCCCGAGCGGTAAAATCCCTCCGAGAAGGTGGTCGCGTACTTTACGCTGAACATCAATGTTGTGACGGTGTGACAGCTGAGGATCAGCGCGTAGAATCGAATGACGAGAGTCTCTCTCGCATCCTTCTCACGGGAGGAAAGATATGCTCGACGTAATCTCAACAGCAGAGGCACCCCGGTCCATCGGACATTATTCGCAGGCGATCAGTGCAAACGGATTCATTTTCGTCTCCGGCCAAGTCGCGATTGATCCGGTAACCCACCAGGTAATTGCAGGCAACGCCGCCACGCAGACCGAGCGAATCATGAAGAACCTTTGCGCCATCCTCAAGCATGCCGGAAGCTGTCTTGAAAGGGTCGTCCGCTCGACAGTTTTCCTGAAAGACATGGACGACTTTGCCGCAATAGACGATGTCTGTGCAAAATATTTCGGTGCGGCTGCTCCAGCGCGGTCCACAGTTGAAGTTGCGCGGTTGCCAAAGGACGTTCTTGTCGAGATTGATGTAATCGCGGTCGCAAGAAGTTGTGTGATTTTTTCCAGATCAAGATGACTTCAACGCGCAGGTGAATGGTCTGGTCACGCTCGATTTGGTGCGGAAAGACGGAAGCAAATCTTGTGCTCACCGAAAGCGGGCAACGTTGCGGAGAGGACTTGAACCAACCGTGCGGTCTCAGTTGGCGACAAATCGCCATCTCTAACAATGTCGGCGGTGTCAAGCACTTTCCGAGCGCACGACTGCATGCACTCGTTGAAGAGCGCCATTTCGCTCTCGTAGATTGTTTTGCGCTTTCCAACCTGGGCTCGCTTTTAATCGTTGGGGTCAGGAACTCAGTCCGACCCATCCATCTCTTCGATCACAACCGCGATCATGATTACTACTTCGAACTCCCCAAGAGGGGGAGCGGGATGCCCAATCATTACGCCGGTGATCTACTACACACCATGGCGATTTCCGGGCTCTCCCGCGTGCGAACCGAGCTTAACGAACTCACCGTAATCCCGGCCCTGGCGCCACATCCAGTACAGGTGCACTGCCAGTTTGCGCGCCATGGCTACCTTCGCGATCTTTCGCCCTCGGCGCATGGCCAGGTGGAAAAACTTACTGCGCCACTGCGGTTGGCTGCGTACCGTGACCTGCGCCGCTTCCACCAGCAAAAAGCGAAGCAGCGAGTTGCCTTGTTTACTGATGTGTCCGAGGCGTCGCCGGTCACCGCTGGACTCTTCCGACGGAACCAGACCCACATAGCTCGCGATTTGCTTGCCGCAGCGAAAACGTTCTGGTGTTCCAATCACCAACTCGAAGGCTAAGGCCGTCAGCGGACCCACGCCGGGATGCGTCATCAGTCGCCGCGTTACAGGGCGCTTCTCCACTTCCTCTTCCAGCGCTCGGGTCAGTTCCTGGATCTTCGGAGTGAGTTGGTCGAGTAAGTCGAGCAGATCCTGGCGACGTTGGCTGGCCCGCGGAGCCAGTACCAACGACTCCAGTTCGCTGCGACCTGCCGGCCGCCATAATGCTTTCTTGCGCCGCAGACCTTCGTTGAGCGCAACAACGTGCAATTGATTCATGACCCGGGTGCGCATCTGCACCAATCGATGCCGATGCCACAGCAGTTGCCGCAGATCCCGATTCTCTGCGTCCGCTACCCAGATTCGAGGAAAGCGATTTTCGACAAGTAGCGTCAACAATAGTTGCGCATCCTGGCGATCGGTCTTTTGCTTTCGCACCCGTCTCGTGCGGATCGCGGCTGCGTCCCCGATCCACAACTCAAACTGCAAGTCGCTCAGCAAACGCTCAAACCAGCGTGCGTGTCCGCTTGCTTCCATGCCCACACGCACACTCCGCTCCTTGAGCGTGCTGTAAAACTGCTCGGCTTCTTCGCGGTGAGCTAGCCGCCGTTCGCTGAACTCACCTGTTTCTGTGTCCACAAATGCAATTTGCTGGAAGCCCGGATGATAGTCACAACCTATAATCAGCATGTTCGGCTCCTTTCCTCCGAGCCCTTTGGTTGGTTTGCGCCTCCAAAGTTTACTCGGGCCTGGGAGCCGACATTGTTATGGAATCATTACACTCACAACCCCGGTCGACGAGTGCTTAAGGCCCGTTAACAACAGCGACTTTAGCCGCAGAGGTCTAGCGATCCGCGAAAGAACGGGCTTCTAACGCTTGCTCGATCTCAATAACTCCGACCCATTGTCCGTCCCTACGATCCGTATAGATCAAGCGGCCTCCTAGAATTTGCGCCGCTGCTGCTGGCGGAGCGTCGATGTGGTATCCGAAAAAGCGCGTCTTCCACGCTTGCCATAAGCGCAGACTGTCGAACACGGAACGAGGGGGTTCATACTTTGTCGAAAACACCAAAGCCACGTCAAAGTTCGAGCGCACTTCGCTTGCGGACATAAGTTGCTCCACGGTGAAATCCTCAACCCGGAACACCTTCATCGGTCGCATGACATATCCAAGATAAGGTCTGGACAGTTCGTCGCTGGCAGGCCATGCAGTGAGGACACGGGCGTTGGGATACCGAGCTTCAATGAAGTTTTCCGCGCGTTGATGAAGGCGAATGTAGTCGCGATAGGCAAGATTGTCTTCCAGAGAGAATCCATAGGGAGGGTTTACGAAAAGCGCCACGATGAATGACGCCGCGACGAGTGCGATTACGCCAGTCCACATGCGTACTCTCCGGCGTAGTGTCGAAACGCACACCAAGATCACGAGGGGAATAACCGGAAGCATATAGCGAGCCAGCACCGCGCCTCCGATTACCGAGAGCGCGATCATGTAGCCAAGGATCATAGCGAGAAATGCGAACTGCACTTCGAGGCCGATTCGCTGGCGTTCCCCTTCCGCATCGCGTAACGGAGGCATCCACATCGCGAGTAGCGCCGCGAGAGTCAGGACGTAGAGATTCAAATATCCGACGGATTGCCACAATCGCATCAGGAATGCGAGCAGGATTCGCAGCGGTTGCAAAGTGCTCTGCACGTTGTAACGAAAGAATTCCGGGTTGCCGAAGATGAATCCGGTTTGGCGGTAATGATACGCGTACCAGAATCCAAGTGGAACTACGGGGAAGAGCAACGCCCAATTTGTGCGCGATGAGTCTTGCTCAGTAGTTCTCGAAGATCGGATATGAGGACGTAATAGTTCCCACGCGAGCAAAGATAACGGCGCAAGAATAGCGGTTTCTTTTGACAGCACTGCAAGCGAGAACCAAATGGCTGTCGCCGCCTGCCGGTTTTCCACATACGCCAGCAATGCCCAAAACGTGAGACCCGCGGCAGTCAAATCCACTTGTGCGAGAGAGCTCTGAATGAAAAACACCGGGTAAAGAGCTGTGCAGAGCGTAGAGGCGACGGCAACCTCGATATTCGCTACGCGAAGAGCAAGTCGAAAAAATCCAGTCAAAGCAAATGCCGCGGATGCCAACATGGCAAGGCGAGTAATTACCGTCTTGAATCCCGCAATTTTCCACCATACCGCCAGATAAGCCATGACCAGCGGCGGATGCGCATTGGAAGGAGTGGAATGCGGAATCAGCGATCCGGTAAGGAGTAGATCGCGGGCTGCGGGAACGTAATATCCAGCTTCATCCCAGAAGTAGGGGAGCTGGAGAAGAGGTCCATGTAGCAACGTCAGCGCAAATAACGCAAGTAAAAAGAAGGCAAACGTCAGCCACGGATGCGACCACTGCGATTCGTCATTAATAAAGATGCGCCGCTGATTTTTCACGCTGGCGGCGTCTAATGTATCGGTCCGGTAGGAGTCATCCGCGGATCAAGTTTGATTTCTCCGAACGTGCTCTCGTAGTTGCCGACATTCTGCTGCAAAATCGCCATTAGCGCTTTGGCTTGCTGCGGGCTGAGATATATCCCCTGAAAGTTGTGCACTTCGACCTGGGTCTCGCTCTGCTGCTGCATGGTCCCAAAGACGAGGAAAAAATCCCACACATTCACTCTGACTTGAACGCTATTGGCATAGCTTTCGCGGTAGTCGGGATTGTTCACCAACTTAATATTGGGCTGCGTCGGGTTGGCCATAGGCTCATTAGTGTAACCAGAGAAGTCCGAAGAAGAAAGCACTAGAGAAACAAAAACGCCCCGGATTTCTCTAGGGCGTCGGTTCACAAGTTGTTCGGTAACCAGCATCAGGAGGCGCGACGCTTCTTATCCTGATCCTGTTGATCGCGTTGGTTGCCGTAGTCCCCGCTGCCCTGTTGGGGATCCTTCCTTGGATTGCCCGGCTGCTGGTTCCACTTGTCTTGCTGGTTTCCCGGATTGCCCTGATTTGACTGTTGTTTATTTTTGTCCGTGTCTTGTCCCATTGATCGTTCTCCTTGGAAACAATGTGTATCGTTACTCTTTTAGTTGCCTCAGAACCGAGCGAGGTGGCTCCCGAGACGACGAAAATATCGGATACTCCATGAGAATCAGCTAAGATATTTCTCTTAGAGCCGGGATGGCGGAATTGGCAGACGCGGCGGCCTTAGGAGCCGTTGGCCGAAAGGTCGTGCAGGTTCAAGTCCTGTTCCCGGCACCACACTCGCGGAGCATTGACAAAGCTACGTTCGAGGGGCAGTCTTTCGGCCAACGAATCCCTAATCCTGTCTGGTCGACAAGAAACTACTGAACCTGATTCAGCCCCTGATAGATGGCGACGCCTCCGATGACCATAATTAGAAGGGCTGAAGTTGCTCCCAGCCATTTCACGAGCGGGCCAATTTTGTTTACTTTTCTCATGATCTCAATCTGTTCCTTTTCCATGTGCGATTCGGATTCGGTTAGGAACAGCTGAGAATCTTCCTGCATGGTGAGCGTGCTTCGGTAAATGAGGAGGATGATCAGGATGGTGGTGAGAACTCCCCAGGCTACCAGCGGCCAAAGCAACGTCGACATAAGCCACCTCGCTAGTGCTCTCGCACGAGGTTCCCGCCCTATTTGATTGCGACCGTAACTGTCAACCGCAGACGAGGCCTCGCCTAAAATTATACTCTTGACAAACACCATCGGCATTTGATTTTGTGACCGAGGTGTCAGGTTGCTCATCTAATAACTATGTGTAGGATTCCATGCGGGTTTGATTTACGATGTCTGAGCAATATTTAGTTTGTTATAATTAAAGGTTGCGAAGGAGAGAAAATCTAATGGCTACCACAACCGTTCCAGAAGTTACTACCGATGTTAAGAAGACGCCCCCGATTTCCTTGACTCCGAATGCCGTGGCCAAGGTGAAGGAAATTATGGCGCAGCAGAACCCTGTCCCCAGCGGCTTGCGAGTTGGCGTGGTGGGCGGTGGATGCTCCGGCTTTTCCTATTCAATGTCCTTCGAAAATTCGCCCGGCATGATGGACAAGGTTTTCGACATGGAGAGTCTGAAGGTTTATGTGGACGCCACCTCGGTCATGTACCTCAACGGCTGCGTCGTCGATTATGTCGAGACCCTTGAGGGCGCAGGCTTCAAATTCGAGAATCCGAATGTGAAGAGTACCTGCGGCTGCGGATCGTCATTCAGCGTGTAAGTTCGGTTTATGCTTTAGGAAACCCGCCGTCCTGGGCGGGTTTTCTATTGGTGCTTGAGCACGGCCAGCGCCTGCACCCATCTCAAGATTTTGATCTTGTCAGAATCATAACCAACGAGGGCCATCTCAAGATTTTGATCTCGTAATAATCAAAACGAACGAGGGTGCCCCATCCTTCGCGCACTTTGCGAAAGGGTGGGAATCCCGACGGCATGCAGCGAGGCCCGGCACTATCCAGACAGCCAACCGCCCTAAACCATAAAAACCTTGTCATTCCGAGCCCATAAATAGCCGCATGCTGCGGAAATATCATTGCGAGGAAGTCATGCCTTTCTCCGAATGCCCCAGCGGAAATAAGAGAAGAGAAGAAATGTGTCTTTGACCCTATCTCCACTTCCTCAACTGTTTCCACGCCTGGACGAGCTCTTGAATCTGCCGGGGCGTAGGGAAATGGTCGCGGGAGACCCGGCAACCGAGATAACAACTCTCATAGAAATCGCCCACCGCGGCGCCAGAGAGATGCGCGAGCCGATGACGCAGGTCTTCCAGGTCCTCCCGGCTCAAAACTTCTTTCGAGAACTCCGGACGCCGGGCCATAACGAGGGGATTTTAGCATGTTCGCTATTTGTTCGCCTTAGGTTTATAATCAGGAAAACGCGCATTCTGGAAAGATTAAAGACAAATGAAGAGGAAGCATCCAGTTTCAGTTGCTTAGCAACTGCAACATCCCGTTGTTCGTCAAATCATTGTGTTCAGAACCAATGCCGCGCTCGTATTATCCGGCAGTTTAGCTTTTGCCTGCCTGAGCAGCTCTCAAACGCCTGATGCGCGCCCCCCTGCGAACGAGTTTGTACGCCAGATCATCGACAACGAATTGCAAGCTGAGAAAAACGATCACAGTCATTGGATGCTGCGGCTGGAGACGCGAAAATCAGGAAATACCGAAGTGAGGGAAGTAGTCGAGACCAAAGATGGAGACTTGGATTTGCTCATTTCGGTGAACGGAAAGCCCGTTCCCGAGGACCAGCGACGCGAACGAGAGCGAGGGCTCCAACGCTTGATAAGTAATCCCGCAGAGCTGAAAAAATCACATCGGGAACAAGATGAGGACCAGGCGCGAAGTCAGCGGATGCTGAAAGCGTTGCCCGACGCGTTCGTCTTTGAATATGGAGAGCAGCGAGGCGAATTGGTCGAACTGAAATTCAAGCCCAATCCGCGTTTCCGGCCCTCGTCCCATGAGGAGGTTGTCCTGCATGCGATGGAAGGCGTGTTGTGGGTGAACGGGAGGCAAAAACGCCTGGCGGAAATTTCTGGACATTTGACTCACACAGTGAAATTCGGCGGTGGCCTATTGGGGCATTTGGACGCGGGTGGACACTTTTATGTGAAGCAGGAAGAGGTTCAGCCCGATTACTGGGAGCTGACCGTTCTGGATGTGAACATGAAGGGCAAAGCGCTTTTCTTCAAAACCATTGGAGTGCAGCAGCAGATCAAGCGCAGCATGTTCCGCAGGGTGCCAGATGATCTAACTGCCTCGCAAGGCGCCGATCTGCTTAATCAACTGGTGCCGACAACCCAGACCTCTGCACGCTGAGTTGCGTACCTTCATCCTCTGAGCGGGAATCGCCGGGTGCCCCACTCATTCGCGCCTTTTGCGGATGAGTGCGATTCCCCGTGGATATTTGGGGGGCGCTCCTGATCTCTGACTGCTGACGTCCATCTGGAACTCGTACAATATGATCGGATACCCACTCAATCGCAGTGAACGCGATTGAGTGGGGCACCCGGCTTCCTTCCCCGTCTCACGAAATCGAGGTTGCGCTGGCCTATATAATCCTCTCAATTCGAAAGAATTAAGATGGTAGGAAAAAGCACTCTCAATCGAAGTAAGGAACCTAAAATCCACCTTAAGTTGTCTCTTCAGGAAAACGCCTATGGCTTCATCAATCAGTCTCTTAGAAATTACCGAAAAACCGGCAGAAACCTTCACGAGTGGCCCTTCGCCTTATTGCACATCACCCAGTGCCTGGAACTCCTGCTCAAACAATTATTGAAGGAGATCCACCCAATACTGATTTACGAGGACGTTGACAAGCCTAGACACACAGTTTCGCTCGAGCGGGCTTTGGCTCGTCTAGAAACCATTGGGGTCGCGTTTGAAGAAAAGGAAAAGAGAAACATTAGGAGAGCAGCCGAATATAGGAACCTCGCTGTGCATTCCGAAGTAGCGATCAACAGGTTCGAATGGAAAAATGTGTATGCGCAATTATTCGAATTTGTTCATTTTTTTCATCATAAACACCTAAAGTCAGAGATTCACAGTCACATTGAGGAAGCCAATTGGTCAACAGAGGCCCAACTAATAGGCTACTTTAAAAAGAATTTCGTGACCTATAACGGCGTCGAAATACACAAAGATACCCCTAAGAAGATTCTAAGCGCACAGTTGGAACCTCACTTCTGGCTCGGCCTTAAGGCTTTTGCTCGTTTTAAATACGGCGAGGAGCCCATGTGGCTCGAACTTGACCCGACCTTTGCGTTGGCTCCGTGTCACGACTGCGGGGTCTTGAAGGGACAGTATCACGCAGCGGGTTGCGATATGGAGGAGTGTCCAAAATGTCGTAAACAACTTTTGGGCTGTGGTTGTTGGATTGAGAGCTAACCGCCTTCGACGGCCAGCCAAGTCTCAAACTAACCACTCGAATCTTCCGTCTTTGAAATTCCGGGACTCAACCGGCTTACAAGCTCTGTCATCGCATAATGAACAAACTGCGCGCCAAGACCTGTGAGCACGTATGTCTTTGTATCTTCGAAAGCCGACTCCATCGTCGTTGAAGAGTTGGAGGCACGTCGGGGCGATCTCGGTCTCTTGATGAATCTCCCACTTCTATCCGATTCCCGTGGCTGGCGAATTACGCCTCCGGTCGACAGGTCACGAATCAGCATTCGGTAAAGGTCGGCCTCCGGAGAGTCATCGCGCGGAACAGGTTCACCGTACACAGCGAGCCATATGTCGTACCGGGTCGGCTCCTCATTCTTGTGAATTTCACGGATTACAGCCAGATGGGCCTCATGATATGTGTCCAGCCAATCGAGAAACAAGCGGACTATGTCGTCCGAGCATACTCGCGTGCCAGCCGCATTGGTTATCAGTTGTACAAGCAATCGCCGCTTTTCATCGGTATCCGCTTGGTCCCACTGTCGGAAAGTCTTGCGCACCAAAATCAGGTACTGTTCGCTCGTAATCCTCTCCTCGACTTCTGGGCCGAATCCCTCAATTCTGAGAACCATCCTTTCGAGCGTGCCGCGTAGTTCCTGAAGTTTTTCCTGATGCTCCTGCAACCATTCTCGCAAAAGACCTTCGCGCTCGGCCTGCGACTCCCCATCTTTATACGAAGCACCCGCCATCGCGGCGGCTGAGATCACGCCGCCTACCCACGGAATGCTTCCGATAGCCGCTAGCGAAATTGCATCGAATATCCGTCGCCTGCGCGAAGGCGTGGCCGACTCGATCTCTGCCTTGATCGACTCTATGACGTAGTCACGGGGGACTATTGCGTTGTTCTCGTCTCCCATGTGGCACAGAATACCATTCCGGGAAACGCGGCTAGACCGCAGGCTCCAGATATTCGGGACGCTGACCCACTCTTGCGATTTTTGCAAGGGTGGGTACCTCGACCGTATGCAGCGAAGGCTCAGATTTGATCAACCCAAAAACATCCGATGTCGGGCGGCATCAATGCCACCCGCCGAAAATTGCGACGAGAGGGACATCCCACTCATTATTATTCTGAGGAGATCAAAATCTAAGGGTGGGCCAGCGAGCCGTCGTATCGGAGTCGAGTCCAGACTTCATGCGGGCAGGGAAGACATGAGGACGTTACCCGGCTTAGCATGGGCAGAGCCGTTGTTTGCTTCCACGTTCTTTTTCTCTTTCAGAGCTTGATCAATTTCAGCAATGATTCCCTCGGCGGCTTGCCGTGGATCTTTGCTCTTTAGGATAGGTCTACCGACAACAAGATAATCTGCCCCTAAGAGAATAGCTTCCCTAGGGGTGGTAAATCGCTTGTGGTCGTCAGATGAAAAACCAGATGGCCTAATCCCGGGACTGACAATGATCGTTTTCGGGAATGCGGTTCGACACACCTTAATTTCCTGTCCAGAAGCTACGACGCCATCACATCCCGCTTCAAGTGCCGCATGGGCGCGGGTCAGGATGAGCGTCGTAACGTCATCGTTCCCTGTCATCGCTCGGAGATCATCGCGATCTAAACTAGACAAGAACGGGACGGTTAAAAACTCAGGAGTCTTACTGCCATGACTATCGCGAGCGACTTTGGCTGCCCGGATCGCTGATATTGGCATGGACTCACTAAGAGTTAAAAACCTAACGCCCATCGTGATGCAGAGATCAATAACTGAGCTAATGGTATTCGCAATATCACCGGGTACTTTGAGGTCTACAAAAACCGCCTTCTGGCGCAGGGCTTTCAGGAGCTTCGGCAACTCACCGGTCATAAATAACTGCAAGCCAACCTTGAAAAAGGAGACGTTGTCGAGAGTCTCGACAATTTTCAAGGCAGCATTAACGGTGGGTACATCAAGAGCAACGATTAACGAGTCTTTTCCTGTCCCAGGCACAGCTAAGACTATTACGTTTTGCCGACAATGCGCAAGTGTTTGAAAAGCCCCGCTATTGCCGATTTTGGCCCCTTTTTCCTCATTATTTCCGCAGTTCTGACCGTCCGGATCTCTTCTATCTCTTATTCAAATGCCCAGTTCTGCCCAGCAACACGAGTGGGATTTAGCTTGATATGCACGACCAAGAACACATCATTTGGATTTGCTACACGTTCCTTTGGCAATACTAGCAATTCATCGGTAGTGACGCTGATTTGGGAAATTAATTTGTCATCCTCCAGTAAGCAAAAAAATGGAGTCTCGTCTTCTTGCGGTCCCATTCCGCCTGCCTCTGCAAGATTTTTAGGGATTCGTAGCGCGTCGAAGACGGTTTTAAGCCTTGCGTCCAAATCTCCGCCCTGCAAAACGTAACGTGGTTCTTCAGGCCGTAAAAACAAAACGTCTATACTACAGCGCAAACAGAGACTCGCAGTAACAAGAGGTACGCAATTAAACCCCGCGCGTTCCCATTGGTAGGAGATGGCTTCGATGCCAGCTTGCCTAAAATCAGCGTTGGTAAACGTTTGCAAATCAGCGCCGGGATGCCTTTCCATCCACGGAGCTATTTGTGTCATCCGCGCAAACTCATCTAGGTTGTGATTGCTGTTCCATAACCTTCGCAGCTGTGGATGAAACTCCCGCCTCAGGGCGTGCTTAACATCTGCTCGTGAGCTCTCTCTACTCGCTCCGAGCAAGCGGCCACTGTACAGCAAACGGAATTCCACTAGATTGTCTCCTCGATCGGATCATTTGCGCCAGTTTCTAAGTATGGGTGGCTGGCCCACCTTTGCGGTTTTGGCAAAGGTGGGACTCATACTGCCTGCGTCGAGATTTTCACCTTATCCGCATCCGCGAACGAAACTTGCATCTGCAAAGGAAAGCTGTGACCGCCAACCTCATCGTTCCCACCTTTACAAAAAACGTAAAGGTGGGCCAGCGACACGGCTGTTTTTAGCAGGGCGCAGAATAGCAGATTCCTCCGGGCTAAGCGCCCGTTCGGAATGACAAAGTTTAAGGGCAATCCCTTCCGCCAGTGACTCGGCCTGTATGCGTCAGTTGACTTCAAGTCCTATTACCGCGACTTCTCGCTGCGCATGCAGCGTCCCCCGTATAGTGCCTCCTCACGAAAATCGCCATACTGCTACTGGTGAAGATGGCATCAGGCGTGGCCTCCGAGAACCACCTTCCGACTGTGCGAGGACGCCGCTGCGGAAAGGAATGGGGTAGGTGTTCATGAAGAAGCTCGTGTTGCTAGGCGTCATGCTGAGCTTGGCCAGCCTGTGCTGGGCAGCGTCAGAGCGCCGAGGCGCCATCGACAGGCTGAATAATGCAGCCAAAGTGCTGAACGAGATCATGGCTGCGCCGGACCGGCGCATTTCCGAGGAAACGATGAAGCGGGCAAAGTGCGTGGCGGTCGTACCCCATATGATAAAAGGCGGATTCGTCTTCGGCGCTGAGCACGGCAAGGGTGTGGCCACTTGCCGGACGGCGAACGGCTGGAGCGCGCCGGCGTTCATAAGGATCGCAGGCGGGAGCTGGGGAACGCAGGTCGGCGCCGAAGCGGTGGACCTCGTCATGATCATCAACAGCGAAAAAGGGATGCAGAGGCTGCTCTCGAGCAAATTGGAAATCGGGAGGGATTCATCGGTAGCCGTCGGGCCCGTGGGACGGGCCTCTTCGGAAAATACGGATTTGAAGCTGGATGTCCTGATCCTGACCTACTCGCGCGCCAAGGGTGCGTTCGTTGGATTTACATTCAAGGGCGCATTGGTCCAAGCGGATAACCGTTCCAGGCGCGCCATGTACGGGCGCAGGGTGACCACTCGGGCCGCGCTGCTGGGGCGAGTGGCGGCGCCAGCGGCGGCAGAAGGTTTCCTCGACGCAGTCAGGGGAGCGAAAGCCCAATCGGTCGCCAAAAAGTGATGGGAGGCAGACAGTCCGGAAAGCCTGTTACGAGACTGGAACTCACCTGCGCGCAATGTACTTCCGAGTTTGACCTCAGTCACCATTCGTGCCATAACTAGCCTATAACTTCTCGTAAAGGTTTAATAAATGCATATAACTATTTGTAAATCAAGATTTTACCTACAACTCCTTTATATCCATAGATTTGGACTCTCGACACCCCCTAAATCTATAATTCCAATATATCGAACCCAGGGGGGAGGGTAGCCCTATGTCCTACCATCCCAGCATTCACCGGTGCGAGCACATCAAGGTCAATGGCACTCAATGCGGATCGCCAGCCATCCGCAAAAATAGTTTTTGCTACTTTCATAAACGATGGCGCGAGCAGCACATCACTTTTGCGACTACAGCAAAAACCGTGCCGGCCATCGACCTTCCCGTACTTGAGGACGCCAACTCCATCCAGGTCTCCATCATGCAGGTGTTGAACCTCCTCCTCACCGGACACATCGAACACAAAACCGCAGGCCTGCTTCTCTACGGACTGCAAACCGCTTCCGCCAACCTGCGCCACACCCACTTCGACCCTTACCCTAGGGACGTAGTCATCAATCCCGCCACCGTGGGCGAAACGCACCTTGGAGAGGATGTCTGGCAGGACTCAGACTTCAACGGCAAAGAAAAAGACGAGTCCGCGCCGGAGAAAAACCTTCAGAAAAAACCAGATCCGCTGCCACCAAACTGGAGAGACGAAGTAAGAACTGAAATAGCGACACTGGTAAAAGACCGCGCCCCACATCTCATCGCCGCGAGCCTCGACAACCTCGGACCACACCACGTGCAACGTGAGTGATAGCGGCTCGCGGGCGAGGGTTATTGTTCGGGTTGCTGGGGAGGAGGTGTGACTGGTGGCTGCTGCTGACCGCCCCCGAACGGCGATCCTTGATTCCCGAATCCTTGGTTGCCGGGTCCCTGGTTGCCGAAGGGGGAGCCGGGAGTGCCTGAGACGCCTGCAGCACCTGCTCCGGCTGGCTGTCCTACAGGCGTTGCGCCCTGGAGAGCCGGTTGATTCGGGGTGTTCAGCAGGCCTCCGCGGTCCGTCTGAGGATTGTAGATAAATAGCCACTTGTTGTAGTGATTCTCTTTATTGAACACGCGGATGCTTTCCTTCTTGCTGGTGCTCACGACGCCAACGATGGGTCCTCCACCGAAAGTCTGTCCGGCGAGCTTATCGGTACTCGCGTTCTTGGTTCCGCCTGGCTGGTTTGCGCTTTGAGTGAAGCTGGAAGTCGAGCTTCCCGGCGTGGCTTGATCCGGGGGACCATTATTATCCGCTGCAACGCCGCCTGGACTGTTGGCGTCTGGAGAAGCGGGTTGCGCTGTGGCTGCCGGAGTGTTGGCCGCACTATTGCTGGATGGCTGTGTCGCCGCGCCGAAATTACCGCCGCCGAATCCATTTGCTGTCTGCCCAAATTGATTGTTTGCAGCGCCCGCTCTTGGGTTGAGGCCACCGCCTGCCAATCCAGGTCCCAGAGCGGCCGGGACATCGCTTAGATAGAGTAGTTTGAAATCCTGGCCGGTGATTGGATCTTTGTAGCGTTTTCGGAGAAATCGAAGATTATTAGAGCTCTCTAGATCTTCGATGCGAGTGGGATAACGTTTGAACTTCTTGTAGTAATGCTGGATCGCGCGCGAGTATTGAACGCCACGATGGATCAACTCTTGCTCGTGATCGCGCCGCACCTCGAAAACAATCGAAGGGGCAATCGCGACTGCCGCGATCGTCAACAGCGCAACGAACAGCATGAGAACCAGCAGCATAAATCCTTGCTCGCTGTGGTTGTGGGAGTTGCGCTGCGGTTTGATGAAAGCAAACTTCAATGTTTACCCTTGAGTGAGCGGAAGGCTCTGCCGATTATTGGTGAGGACATCTTCGACTTCGACCGAGTTCGGAGAAATCTGCAAGATTTTGTAGCGGCGGTCGACAATGTCGCCTTCGCCCGCAATAAAAACATCGTCACCCTGCGAGAGGAAAATCTTTTTTGGCTCACCCGGGCGGCTGGCGAATCCATAAAACCTCAACGGAATGGGAGGCGGCGGAGGCGGCCCCTGCGGCTCACGAGGCGGGGTCGGCATACTCCTCATCGGATTGAATTTCGCCTGAGGAATAACTTCCGCTTCGGCGCGGAAAATATTTCGGCCCTTACCTTCGTACTTTGTGCCTTCGCTGGTGCTCAGCAAGTCCAAGCGCAGGGTCGGATCAAGGCTCCGCTCAGTCTTAACGGGCTTGTTGCCATGAATGATCTTCCTCGCAGTCGTAGTAGAGCCAACCGGCACCGACAACGCTGAGGGAGAAATCGAAGCGGCAGACGAGGTTCCTCCAGAACTGAAAAGCCATTGTCCGAGGAGTCCGACGGCGACCACCATCAGCACGACGGCAATGATCAGCTTATTCCGGTTTTCGCTGCCAAGCTTCATTTTGAGTATCTTATTTCGAAATCTTATTTTGAAATCTTAATTTAAGATCTAATTTTTACTTTGCAATCAAAACAGCTATTTTCATTTCCTGCGTTTCTCTATTACGTCGTCTTCCGATATGTTTCAAGCGTCATCTGCAGTTTAACCGCTCCGCTCTGTTCTCCGGCCAATTGCACACTGTCGACTATAAAGAAGAGCCGATTTCGCTCGAGAGCGTTTATGAAGCGCATGAGCTGCAGGTAATCGCCGGAAAGATCCGATTCCAGCAGGATGCGGTGAAGACCGACCGCTTCAGCTCTTTGGGTCAGATCATTCGCAGTCTCGGAGCGTTCGCCTTGCGCGTACTTCACTCCCTCCATCTTAACGCCGCTCTCGGTCGCCATCCTGCTCAGCTCCGCGGAAATCTCCGAATCTTCCGAAGTCATGCGGTTCTTGTAGAAATCGTCGATCTGCTGACGAGCAGTGGGAATCTTTTTGTCCAGCCCACGGAGGGGTTCGACCTGCTTGGTCTTGACTTGTATCGCTGATCCTAAGTCAGTCAGTTGCTGATCTCGTGATCTCGCGGATCCCACCAACGGTGAGATCAGGATTGCCACTGCAACCACGTCTAATGCAACGAGAACACCCACCGCAATCTTCAGTTTTTTGCGGGTCTCTCCGAGTTCGGGCATTATCGACGCCTCCGTTGGGGAGTGGGCAGAGGCTCTGGGGAAGCCTCGGCAACATATTGCGGAACATAAAGCGCGCTGATATCGAAGCTCACGGTATCCCCGGATCCCTGTTGCTGGCTCACAGATTGCTGCACATTAATCTGTGTCTGCCGGAAGTGTTGCGAGCCTTCCATCTTTTTGACCAGCTCGAGAACGCGAGCAGGCGAATCCCCGGCAACCACCAACTTAATTTGCAATTGGTTTTCGGGAGCCATTTCGGGGTGAATCGAAACGACGTGTACGCGTGGCGGCATTATGCGCTCGAGGTCTTCAAACACCTGAGTCCAGGAGAATGCTTTTCGTTCGAAAAGATCATTTAGAAACTGCGACCGGTCTCGGGTCGCACGATTTTCCGGCCGATTCAAAGTTGCCTCGGCGGATGCCTTTTCCCCGTCGAGCATGGCGACCTGTTGTTCACCTTTAGCAATGAGATTATTGGAAACGTGGGCTTGCTGCCAGCCATGAATGATCAGGAAAAGAATCACGAAGAAAAACACGCCAAGGCCGCCGAGTATGCCGCCCCAGCGCATCCAGAAGATGCGCTGATCTTCGTAAGGATGAGTCGCGAGATTTATGTCTACGCGCATTGATTCAGGAAAGCAGGGCGCCCAGAACTCCCGCCGTTCGCCATTTAGGCACTGAAGCAGCTTTGGCACCCAGCTGTGACGATCCTACTAATTCCTCGACTTCCGCCCCGGTCTGAGCACGCAACGCTGGAGCCGCCGCACCGAGATCGGGGACTCCGGCCACGAAGATTCGATCGATATTCATATGATACGTGTCTTGGAAGAAAACCACCGAAGGGTAGACCTCTTCGGCGAGCCGTTCGCCTGTAATTTCGGAGCCACGCGCATTTTCCAGAGTTCGAAACAGCAGCAATTGTTGCTTATCCATGATCGCGATACTGGTGGTGCGAGAGTCGACTTTTACCACCAGGGTTGGACTGCTGGCCTCGGCAACGCCCAAAGCCGCCAGCGTCGACGGAATGACGATTCCGGGGCTGTAACCGGCTTCGCGAAACACGGACTCATAGTCATCAACAACCGTGTTGAGTGCTACTGCGGCAATCACTCGTAATCCCGTAGTAGAGGTTTGAGACTGATAAGAAACTTTTGCTTTATCGACGTTGAACGGCAATGACTTCTTCAGCCGGAAGCGCACGACTCCTTCGGCCTCTTCGCGGTTGGTGGGCAAAGTCTCAAAGTCGAGCAGAACGACGCGCACGGCAGCGTCCGGGAGAATTGCGATCAAGTCCCGGGAGCGGCCGCTTACGCTGCCCAAAGTATTGCGGAGCGCCTGAAATACCGAATCGCGTTGGCGCAGGTTGGATTCAATGAGGTCGGGAACCACGCTGCCCGCAGCCAGATCCTGCGAGACGCACGTATCTAATATGCCGCCAGTCTCAGCCAGACGCGCGGCGATTACACGATCTGAGGCGATCTCACACGCCACTCTTGGTTTTGCGGATGTATAGGATTTGGCCATTATTTGTGTTGCGCTACTCGATCAGCAGTTCGCCAGCGCGGGGCGCCCTGCGGGCGCGTTGTCTTTTTCTCGTTTTGTCCCCAGAGCTTGCGCTCTGGGCTAATCTCTACCGTTCCTCCGGAGCTGGATTGTTTGCGATTCGATTCTGTCGAGCGACCCCAAAAATAATTCCAGTATGTGCTTTGCCTCTATCGCATGCTCTCGATGAACGTTACTTTATTAATTTCTTTTAGCGTAGTCATGCCCAACCGAACTTTGTCCAGAGCAGATTCGCGCAAAAATCTCATGCCTTCGTCGCGCGCGGCTCTGCGTATCTCTGACGTGGGTTTCTTCAGCAAAATCATCTCGCGAATCCGGTCGCTCAAATCAAGAAGTTCATGGATGGCCGTGCGGCCGCGAAACCCAGTGCCTGCACACTCGATGCAGCCTTGCCCTTCGTAGAAAGAAACTTTAGACCACTGGTCAGGATCAAGTCCACTAGCCTCCAACATCTCGGGCGGGTACGTCACTACTGAGCGGCAGGACTCGCAAATTAGTCGCACCAGCCGCTGCGCCAAGATGCAGTTAAGGGCCGACACAAAATTGTAAGGTTCCACGCCCATGTTCAGAAAGCGTCCAATAACGTCGACGACGTTGTTCGCGTGCACGGTGGTGAATACGAGGTGACCGGTGAGTGCGGATTGAATCGCGATTTGAGCGGTCTCCGTATCGCGGATTTCTCCGATCATGATCTTGTCTGGATCATGCCGCAGAATGGATCGCAGTCCGCGGGCGAAGGTGAGTCCCTTCTTTTCGTTCACCGGGATCTGCGTAATGCCGCGAATCTGATATTCGACCGGGTCTTCAATAGTGATGATCTTGTCTTCGTCGGTTTTGATTTCGTTTACTGCCGCGTAGAGAGTCGTCGTCTTGCCGCTTCCGGTCGGACCCGTGACAAGTACCATGCCGTATGGTTCGCTGATGTATCGCCGAAATTTTCTCAGGTCCTGTTCGTCGAAGCCGACGACATCAAGAACGAGTTTGTGGAACTTCTCGCTCATCGATTCTTTATCGAGAACACGGAGGACAGCGTCTTCGCCGTGAATCGAAGGCATGATGGAAACACGAAAATCGATTGGGCGTTCTGGCTGGCCGTATTTCACGCGGAAACGGCCATCCTGCGGAACTCGCCGCTCGGAGATGTCGAGTTCGCTCATGACCTTGATACGGGAAATAATGGTCGAATGATGCTCACGGGCTATGGGCGGCATAGCTTGGGTGAGCACCCCGTCAATGCGGAACTTGATGGCCACCGAGTCGTCGCGGGTTTCGATATGGATGTCGCTGGCACGCCTTTGCAGTGCGGTAAAGATCGTTGTATCGACCAGGCGGATGATCGGGCTGATATCTCCCTGCGCTGTCAACCGGTCAATCGAGATGCTTTCATCACCGACGGTGTCATCCTCATGAATAACGTCGAGAGTGAAACCTTCGCTGGCATCTTCAAGAACGCGCTTGGACTGCTCCGTCTTTTTCAGGATTTCGCTGATCTGCGCCAGGGTCGAGACTTTGGTGACGATGCGCTTGCCCAGCAGCAGGCTGATCTCGTCGATCATCATCAGCTGGCTGGGATCGGCGATGGCGATGGCTAAACGGTCATCGCTGGTCTCCTCCAGAGGGATGAAGTTGTAGCGGAACATCAGGTGCACGGGGATCTTCTTGAATAAATCGTGGTGAAGCTGGAAGTCGTGCAGATCGACGAACTCGCAGCGGTAACGCCGCGCAACATCGCGAGCTCTTTCCAATTCTTCGGCGTGCGTGCCCGGTGCAGCACCGTTTCCGCCGTTTACGAATACCGACTTCTTTTCCACCGCGTTCGCCATTTTGTAGCCGCCTCACGCCGGCCCAGGGCCGTATCGTGCTATGAATCGATTAATGAATGGTTGTTCCTAAGCTAAAGATCGGCATATAAAGCGAAATCAATATGCCACCTACAACGACTGCCATAAAGATGAGGATCACGGGCTCAATCAGCGCCATCGCCGCGGCAAGCGCCGTCTGCACGTCCTCCTCATAAAATTCCGCAACCGAATTGAGCATGGCGGGCAAAGCTCCAGTTGACTCGCCCACCTCGATCATTTCGACCGATAGATCGGGAAACATCTTCTGATCTTCCAAGCTTTTTGCCAGCGGTTGTCCTTCGCGCACTCGAACCGCAGCGTCGGCTACACCATTTAAGATGCGCCGACTGGTCATGGAAGATCCGGCTGTTTCGAGGGATGGAACCAGGGGCATGCCACCACTAAGTAAAGTGGAAAGCATTCGCGCGAAGTTAGCAACCTGATATTTCAGCCATATGCCGCCGAGCAACGGCAGTCCGAGCAGAACGCGGTCAACGCGGTCAGCTCCACGATCAGTGTTCTTCCATCGCCACAACCCAATGATAAGCAGAACTGCAGCTATTGCCACAAAAGGACCGTATTGCTGAGCGTGGTTCCCGAGAGCCAGCATGAAGACTGTAACCGATGGCAACTGGGCGTTCATGTCCTCGTAAAGCTTGGCGAATTGCGGCACTACGTACGTGACCAGGAAGATCAACATGAAGAAAACGACTGTAATTAGTAGTACCGGATACACGAGTGATACGATCAGTTTCTTCTTGAATGTCAGGGCCATGCGTTGCAGGCCGATGAAGCGTCCGAGGACTTCTTCCATGTTGCCGCTTTTCTCTCCGGCCAACAAGGTGCTGGTGTAGATCTTCGGGAAAGAACCCTGGGCAGCAAAGGCATCCGACAACAATTCGCCGCTTTTTACGCGGTCTCGTACGTTCTGCAAGACGCTGCGGAGATAGGCGTCTTTTTGGCGTCGAATTAGCAGGTCAAGCGAGCTTAAAATTGGCAGGCCGGCTTTGATCAAGGTCAGAAATTGCTGATTAAAGACCAAGAAGGACGATTGTTTGACCTTGCCGCCGCGCCTTAACTTGAAGCTGCCCGAGGAAAGCATTCCCCTGGGCTTGACCCAATAGACCAGAAACCCTTGTTGCACGAAGCGATCGCGGACCTCGGACTCGGAGAATCCGCTCTCCACTTGCTGAACCAGACGACCGCGTTCGTCAGCAACTTTTATGAGAAATTCAGCCATACAATTTCAGGGGGGTCCCAAGCCAAGTTTAGCATTCCAAACAGATATTAAGGTTTACTGGAATGCGATTTAGTATCGGCGGTAACGCCGGTTTAATATTCTCCCGTTTTTCGCGTAAGTTACTGGAACAAAAAGGTTAATTTCCACACTATCTCAATACCTCATTCGGCAACGTCGCCTTCAATAACCTCAGTCCCGGGGGGAGGGATGAACCTAAACCGTGAGTCGGGGACTTCTACGTCTTCCTGCTGGTTCATGAACCGGTATTCAGTGACCGAGCCGTCTGTTCCGTCGAGTAAGATCCGAGCTATTCGGTGATCCGGAGTGATCTCGAGCACAACCTGGGTCACCCGATCTGTCATGCCCACCGGAACACCACTGATGACTGTGTCTCCAGCAGTCAAAGGTGAAACGTTGGCCAGAGTTATGCCGGTAAGTTCCTTCTCTAACCGGGTTTTTCCTAAAAGAAAAGCTATTGGAGAGCGGAGGTCATCCAGTTTGCGCATCGAAATCTTCCGCACTTGCTGCTCGCCGGGGACGAAAAACCAACCTTCCTTGCCGTCGCTCAAAAACAGCTTCTCCCTTGGAGAACGATATTCCCAGCGCATCTTGCCAGGTTTTTTTAACCACAGGGTTCCCGATTCGGTGCGTCCCGCTCCGGCACCGGTGTAGATCTCGGTGAAATCGGCTACGAGCGTGTGTAAATGATTGTATCTATCGTCTACAGCTTGGATTGTGCTTTGCAAATCCGGCGGTTCTGACGCCGAGGTAACAGAGCATAGAAGTAGGATCGTTACCGCCCCGCGAATCAAATTGAGATGTTTTGGGAGGTTTCTCAAAGAAAGTTCAGTTCTTTCGTTCGACGAGGAATTTTGCTAACGAGGTTAGCACTTCGGCTTTGCCCCCGAATCCGCTGACGGATTTCAGAGCCGATTCGATGAGGCTGTTTGCTCTGGTGATAGATTCCTCCACTCCGAACAAGGCGGGATAGGTCGCCTTTTCCGCCGCCGAGTCTTTTCCTGCTGTCTTACCTAATTGCTGGGAACTCTGGGTCAAATCCAGCACATCGTCCACAATCTGAAATGCGAGTCCGACGGATTGTCCAAATTCCCGCAAGTTGGCGACTTCCGCGTCGTTTGCGCCCGCGTAGATTCCTCCGCTGACTACGCTGGCTGTAATGAGAGCAGCGGTCTTTGCGCGGTGGATGTATTCGACGGTTTCAAGGTCCGGCTTTCGATGCTCCGTTTCGAGGTCGACCACCTGGCCACCGATCATTCCGTTGACGGTGCCCGTACCACGCGCGATTTCTTCTATGATGCGGACTCGGGACGCGGCGGAGCATTCTAGTCGCGACAGCACCTCGTAAGCTTGTGTCTGAAGGGCATCCCCGGCCAGAATTGCGATGGCCTCTCCGTAGACTTTGTGGCAGGTCGGGCGGCCTCGGCGCAGGTCGTCATTATCGAGCGCGGGAAGATCGTCGTGAATCAGGGAATAGGTGTGCAACATTTCGAGCGCGGCGCCGAGTTCTTCGATTTTGGGAGGAAGAGAACCAGCGATCATGCGGCCAGCCTCCATGCACAGGATTGGACGCAAGCGCTTGCCTCCAGCAAAGACGCTGTGGCGCATCGCTTTGTGAATGGAAACGGGGCACTGTTGCGCTGATGGCAGAAGACGCTCCAATGCTGCGTCCACCATCCCTCGGCCCTGCTCTAGAGTTTCCTCGAGCATGACGGTGAGTATAGCAAGCGCCGAAATGGGAGACTCTCGAACCAACAACAAAATCAAATGCGGCGGACAAGAGTTTCCGCCCCACACATTCAATCTTGTTCTTTTGCGTTGTTATGATTGATCCGCCGTACCTTGGAACTACTCGGGGTTCGAGTTGGGTGACGTTCAACGCCCTGTCATGCGAAGAATTACAATCATACTGGGCCTCGCCGTTCTTATTCCGACGACGATGGCAGGCTGGCAGATCGGTGCGTGGGAACTGGCTAACATCAACCTGCAAGAGGATATGCGAGACCTGGCATCCCAGGCTGGAGCCCACATTGGGGTTGTAGCGCCGATGTCAGATGAGGACCTAAGCCGCGCCATCGTTAGAAAAGCATGGGACCATGGTATTGAGCTCAAGCCGACCGAGGTAACGGTGCGACGCACAGACACGGGAGAGACATCGAGGCTGTACCTCGCCGCCGATTACACGGTGCCGGTGAATCTGCCGCTCGTTTCCTTCACTCTTCACTTCATGCCATCGAGCGACAAGAAGTGAATAGATTGATGACGTGAATATAACAAGCGAGGAACAGGACCTTTGAAAACCAAGAGCAGGATCAAAGGCGGCGGACAAGAGTGTCCGACCCACACGATCAGATCGGACACTTCTGTTACTTCTTTAAGCGGCGACAGTATTCTTGCGCTCTGACTTAGCCAGCGCGGCTCTTGCAATGCTTCTTGTGTCGGACGATGGGCAGCAGTCCGCCGCTCCGGCATTCATCGTGGCTGTCCACATGTCCTCATCAGCCACGCGGTGGTTGCAGACGATCGAAACATCCGGGAACTCGCGTGACAACTCCTGCACATCCGCGAGAGAGGACGCTTCTAAATCCAGGATCACGGCTCCCGCATGGTGGTTGACGATACTGCTGCGCAATTCACGTCTGGATCGAGCCGTGTAAATCTCATTGGTCGACTTGGACAAAGAAGCGATCAAATTTTGCGATATCGCGGAATCACTCTGCAGGAGAACAACATTGAGAGGCTGCATACTTCCCTCTACTTTCGGCCATCACTACGTTGTGATGGCAGCTACTGTAGCCAATTTCACAGGCGCGAACGCGGCCACAGACGTTAATACGGCGTCTTACTTGCGGCCAGACGCTTTCTCAGTAAGAGTGTCGAACGGTTCAGCCTGAAGCTTTCCGTTCTGCTTTAAAAGGATCTCCACTTTGCCTTCTGCTTCCTCCAACTCCTTTCGGCAACTCGCAGAGAGCTGCATGCCCTCTTCAAAAAGAGTCAGAGATTTTTCCAGCGGCACTTCACCTTTTTCCAGTTCTTGCACAACTTTCTCCAACCGCTGGAGGCACTCTTCAAATTTTGGCAAGGAGAACTCCCTACCAATATTCTACTGCGGGATGGCCGGTGGATATCAGGGAAATCCTGTAGGCGGTCCCTAAGTGGGACCGGGTGGAACACCTAAATTCCCGCTGCGGATTGCGAAACTCCTCCAAGGGCCTCAAGTACATCCACGGCGGACGAATACTTTCCCTGAGGGGCACTGATTTGGGCGCCTTGCACCATTCCGCGGACCGCGATGAGCATCTCGCGGGCGATGGCGATGCCCTCCTCACGAGCGGCTTCCGGGCTTGGGGCGCTGGACATGCGCTGCAAAATGGAGTCCGGCACTGACACGCGCAATTCGTTCTTCATGAATTCGGCATTCCGGGCGCTTACCAGGGGCCAAATGCCGGCGACCACTGGAATCCGGACGTGCTCGACTCTGCGTAGGAACTCTTCCATTAAGCTCAGGTCGAAAACAGGCTGGGTGACGGCATATTCCGCTCCTGCTTCGACCTTGTATTCGAAGCGGCGAACTTCCTCATCGAGGTTCGTCACCCCGGGATTCGCCCCGACGCCGATCACGAACGCTGTGCCTGCTCCGATCGCGTTGCCGCCAATATCCAAGCCACGGTTCAAGTTGTGGACGATATTAACTAGTCCGATAGCGTCTACATCAAAAACTGCGGTCGCATCCGGATAGCTACCCATTTTCGGCGGATCTCCGGTGATGCAGATCAAGTTGCGAAGGCCAGTTGCGGCGGCTCCCAGCAGATCTGACTGAATGCATAACACATTGCGATCACGGCATGTGTAGTGCATGATCGTTTCGATACCAACTTCTTGCTGGATCAGCAATGAGAGCGCCTGGTTGCTCATCCTGGCGGAGGCCCGTGGACTATCCGGGATATTGATTCCGTCGACTCCGACGGATTTCAGAAATCGCGAGCCCTCGACTTCCTTGCGGATGTCCGTGCCTTTGGGCGGAACAATCTCCACCATCGTGACAAATTCCCCTGCCGCCAGCTTAGCGCCCAGGGCAGAACGCTGTTCCAGAGGGGTGGCCACAGCCGCAGCTACAGCTACTCCGCTTTTAACGTGGGCACCTGTCGTTTTGGAACGGGCTTCGCTGGCGCGCAGCGCCGATTTCATAACACGGATGTGATCGGGAGTGCTTCCGCAACATCCGCCGATCAGTCGAACGCCCGCATTGACGAACTTCCGGGCATAACTCGCCATGTATTCGGGGGAGCACAGATAAATATTGCGTCCTTCGACGGAACGCGGGATGCCCGCGTTGGGTTGGGCGGATAAAGGAAGCGACGTGGCGGCACGCACTCGTTCCATAGCTTCAAGCATGGCCACCGGACCGACGCTGCAATTGCAGCCGATTACGTCAGCACCCCACTCTTCCAGCCGCGGCGCAAAAGTCTCTGGGGTCGAGCCGTCAAGGCAGTTGGAATCTTCGTCGACTGTGACTTGAGTTACCACCCGAATCTTGGGATCCACGTCACGGGCTGCCAGAATCGCCTGATGGAGTTCTTCGACATAGCCGAAGGTCTCCATTATCAGAACATCAACGCCGCCTTCTACTAGAGCTTCAATTTGTTCGCGGAAAGCGGCCCGAGCTTCTGCGAAAGAAGTCTTTCCCAACGGTTCGATGCGAATGCCCAGCGGACCCACCGCTCCCGCCACTAATACATCAAAGCTCTTCGCAGCTTCCCGCGCGAGCTGCGCGCCCGCCACATTAATCTCTCGTACGCGATTAGCCAGACCATGACGTTCCAGCCGGAAGGAATTTCCGCCAAACGTGTTGGTTTCGATAAGTTCAGCACCCGCCTGCAAGTAGTCGTGGTGAATCTCACGAATTAGTTCCGGCTGGGACAGGTTGAGCTCGTCATAACAACGGTTAATAAACACACCCTTGGAATACAGAAGAGTGCCCATCGCGCCATCGCACAGCACCGGCGACTTTTTGAGACGCTCCAGCAGATCAACAGCCATGTATCGAGAATACAAGATGATCGCCGGGTTTGCACACTGGGAGCGGGTTCCGAAATGTCTCAGAAGGCTCTGTTATAATCCGCTTCTTTGCATCCAACTCACCAGCGCTCATGCCTTTTGGAGTTCCCGGGTTGAAAAAAACCTTCGGCAGTATTTTTTGGTTATTGGTGGGATGTATATCTGTAATCTCTTGCGGCAGCAGCAGCCCAACCACCACCACAGGGACCGGCCCTAGCGGGCTGAAATTTCGGGCGTTTGTTTCGAATCCACTTTCCCCAACCGTTGGTGCCGCCCAGCCCGTCCTCAATATCATTGATGCTACTACGGATGTGGAATCGGCGTCGGTGGTGAATTTGTCCGGAGCCGTTTCGAATACCGGCATGATGGTCCTGTCCCCAAATCGGGGCTTCACGCTGGTGCTGAATCCCACGAGTACTTCGGTAGCGATAGTGAATAACTCGGCTGAAACTGTAAATTCCGCGTTCAATTTGCCTGGTCCCACTCAGAGCGTGTTTGTTTGGATCGACAATGGGACCGCCTATGCCGCAGTGCCGACTGCACCGGTGAGTGCAGTCCAGGGACCAACGCCCGGTGCGGTGGTCGTGGTGAATCTGGCAAACTCGGGGACCCTGGCCACGCTTCCGGTTCCAGGCGCCAAATATGTCGTTGAGAGCCATGATGGGAGCAGAGTTCTCGCTTTTGGCAATAATCCCCACGCCGTGACGATAATTTCAACCAGCCAGGTTGGAACCACCTCGGACCCTCGGACCGTGCTATTGAACGCGAACTTTGATCATCCGGTATGGGCCGTTTTCAGCAGCGATGACACGACGGCTTACGTTCTTAACTGCGGGCCAGAATGCGGTGGGTCCGCGGCGAGCGTGGCCGTCTTGGACATGACCCAGAGCCCGCCGCAAATTCTCACCACGGTTGCGGTTCCTGCGGCGACTTATGGGATTTTGAACGGTTCTACGCTGTATGTGGCGGGAACTTCGGCAACTGGTGGAATGCTGAGCCTGATCAGTGTGGCTTCAAATACGGTCACGAATACCAGCGCAATCTCGATCAGCGATGGATATCACAATCGGATGGCGGTCGCAGCGAATGGAAAGTTATATATCGGCGCCCGAACCTGTGGCGGCGGATGTCTCTCCATTTTCAACATCGCAACCGGTACCGTTGACATACCAAAGATCCCGGGCGATGTGACCGGCATTCAGCCTATTACTGGGCGGAATGTCGTTTACGTTTGCCAGAATGGCGGGCTAAACATTTACAACACGGCAAACGACTTGCTGCAGACCACTCCCACGATAGATATTGTTGGCCAGGCTATGGACGTGGAGCTCGTCGACTCTCCGTAGCTCAAACTTGTTTCCGCTCACAATTCCAATTGCCTGGAGGCCCCAACTCTGATAACTTTGCGCCCGTCCTTCGCGGACCTCTCGCGGAGTTGAATCAAGTTCGGATTGGAGACTTCTATGGCATTTTGCAGCGCATGTGGGGCCCAGATCTCAGATGGCTCGACCGTGTGCCCGGTTTGCAACCGGTCAACGACTTCAGCGCCTGCCGCTGTTCCTGCGACTGCTGGCGGCGGTTTGGCTGACAATGTCGCCGGAATGCTTGCCTATGTCACGATCATTCCTCCGATCATTTTTCTCTTGACTCCGCCGTATAACAAAAGCCGCTTTGTCCGGTTTCATTCGTTCCAGTCGATTTTTTTCATCATCGCCTGGATTGTCCTCTGGACGGCATTGCATTTTCTCGTGGTGATCCCAGTTTTGGGATGGCTGACTGTTTTTTTGTGGCCGTTAGTCGGCCTCGCGGGAATGATCATTTGGGTTGTTTTGTTACTTAAAGCGAATCAGGGCCAGATGTACAAACTGCCAGTTATCGGTGATCTGGCGGAAAAGCAGGCTGCCGCTTTTTAAAAGATAAGAACCGCTGCTAAACCCTCAAGGAGATTGTCATCCCGAGCGAAGGAGAACGTTCGCTAGCGAACGCTCTCCGCAGTCGAGGGACCTGCTGTTCGCCCGAGTGCGCCTTACAGACCCCCGACCGATGCCCTTCCTATTAGTTTTGGGTTCTTCACATTTTCAGGTAGTCTGCATATTTGAATCTGGACTCAAAAACTCGAAGGGACGTGGCTTGAAGGTCAAAGTTTTCTATCACGACAAGTGCTTTGACGGGGCATCCTCGGCGGCGCTGTTCTCGCGCTTCTACCGCGAACGCATCCGTGGCGGAGCCGAGTTCACTTTTTGCGGTTTGCTGCACCGGGCCGGATCGCTCTTCGACAACGTCGTCTTTGACGGCGACGAAAACGCCATTGTTGACTTCAAATATTCCAGTTCACCTAAACTTACATGGTGGTTTGACCATCATCAGAGCGCGTTTTTGACTCCTGCGGATGCAGCGCACTTTGAGCAGGATCAAAGCAACAAGAAATTCTACGATCCTGATTTCAAATCGTGCACCAGCTTCATTGCCATGATCGCCGAGCAGCGCTTCGGATTCGATCCCTCTTCGGTCGCTGAATTGGTTCACTGGACCGACATTATTGACGGCGCAATGTATTCAGACGCTTGGACGGCTGTCGAAATGAAGGCCCCAGCCATGAAGCTCACCATGGCGATCGAGTCTTCGAAAGATCCAGCTTTTATTCCACGCCTGATTCCTCTTATCGCTACCAAGCCGCTGGCGGAGATTCTGGAGGAACCTTTTGTCGCTTCACTCTTGCCGCCCCTGCTGAGCCGGCACGAACAGTCGATAGAAATTCTCCGGAAGCGAATTGAAGTCAAGAATGGAACGCTCTTTTTCGATGTGACCGATCTCGACTTGGAGGGCTATAACAAGTTTGTTCCGTACTATTTGAGTCCGGAATCCATTTACAGCGTGGGGTTGAGCAAGAGCAGTTTTCGCGTAAAGGTTTCGGTGGGTTCCAATCCCTGGGCGCCCTCAGAACCTACGGTTAATCTCGCCAAAATCTGCGAGCGTTACGGAGGCGGAGGGCATGCTCGCGTCGGCGCGATCTCATTTGACGTCAACCAACATGACCTCGCACGGAAAGCAGCGGCGGAAATTGTGGAAGAGCTGCGCGCCAGTGTCGGCGTCAACACGTAGCGGCAGGTGTCCTCACATTCCATGCTGGCGGCGAATCCCGTGAGTAATCCCGGTTCCATTATTCTCCGCACTGAAAACTTGGGACGCGTTGTCAATGGTAAGGTGTTAGTCGAGGAAGTCACGTTCGACCTTCGGGCGAGCGAAGTGCTGGCAATCGTCGGTCCCAGTGGTTCGGGAAAGAGTTCCTTATTGAGGCTATTGAACCGTCTCGATGAACCCAGCAGCGGCACAGTTTATCTTGAAGGAACTGATTACCGCCAGATTGATCCGCGCATCCTACGCCGGAAAGTTGGCCTCGTGACTCAGCGTCCGTACTTGTTTCCCGGCACGGTCGGGCAGAATCTGCAATTCGGACCTGCGCAACACGGAGAAGTTCTTTCCCAGGAATCTACCGATGACCTGCTCGCTAGAGTAGGCTTGCGAGGCTACTCGACTCGAAATGTCGCTCACCTTTCGGGAGGAGAAGCACAGCGAGTTGCCGTGGCGAGGACGCTTGCGAATTCTCCGCTAATACTATTGCTCGATGAGCCGACGTCCGCTTTGGATGAGGCATCCAAGTTCGAGATCGAAGCATTGCTGCGAAATATTGTGCTCGGTGAGCGGCTTACATGTGTGATTGTGACTCACGACAAAGCCCAGGCGGCCCGGTTAGCCGAGCGGGCGATCGTGCTCGAATCAGGACGAGTGGTGCGCATGGGCGCCACAAGTGAGGTACTTCATGCTTAAACATCTCTTCAGCAATCCGCTTCAGTTGGTGTTGGTGCAAGCGGGATTCGCGGCAGCGGCTGCAATGATTGTCGTGCTTATCGCCCGCAAACGCGGAATACATCTCGAGAGCGAAACTTTGATTGCTATGGTCCGCGGGCTCGTTCAAATCATTGCGGTTGGATCTATTTTGGTCCTGTTGCTTCGAGGCCCGCGTTGGACGGGAGGCTTGTTATTGCTGGTTATGATAGTTGCTGCGGGAGCCACGTCCGCCAGGCGCGCTAAAGGCATTCCCGGTGCTTTCATGGTGTCTACTTGGGCAATTGCATTCGGAGCCGGATCTGTCATTGCTATCATGACTTGGCTCGGAGTGATTGACAGCGCCATCACTTCTCTAGTGCCGGTGGGCAGCATGTTGATTGCAAATGCGATGAACACCAATGGACTCGCGCTAAATCGTCTGCGTGGGGACGTGCTCGCTCACAGCGGTGAAATCGAAGCGGCATTGGCCCTGGGAGCGGAAACTAAAGTCAGTGTTTCTCCGTATATTCAGGAGGCGTTCGAATCCAGTTTGATACCCGCTATTGATTCGGTACGCTCACTTGGAATCGTCTGGATTCCTGGGCTAATGGCAGGTATGCTGCTTTCCGGTGTCCGGCCGTTGTATGCTGCGATTTATCAGTTTGTGGTATTAGCTATGATTCTTGCTGCATCCGGTTTGACGTCGCTCGTTAGTACGCTGTTCATTCGTGCGCGGATTTTTACATCCGCGGAACAATTGATTCTGCAACCTGGGAGATAATTACGAGCATGAGAAGTATGGTTCACCCCGGCATTTCTACCGTGCACAGTGAGCACCCTCCCCATATCAGGGTGTTGCGCGCGGTAGCCTCACTGGAATTGATCAAGGGGCTTATCGTCCTAGCCGGTGGTTTTGGCATTCTCATGCTTACTAACAAGGACCCGGGTGATGTAGCTGATTGGTGCCTGACGGTTCTTCACATCAGTCCCGACCACCATTTTGCCCAGGTCTTCCTCGACTGGGCCGACACCTTAACTGAGACTAAGTTATGGGTAGTCGCCGGGGTGGCGGCCATTTACTCGACGCTACGCTTTATTGAAGCCTATGGGTTGTGGAAGGCGAGAGCTTGGGCGGAATGGATCGCCTTAATCTCGGGAACGTTATATTTGCCATTCGAGATATATAAAGTGCTGCAAAGTCGAAATTTGTTTCACGTAGGTGTGCTCGCCGTGAACCTCGCGGTTGTAGTCTATATGGCGTACGTGTTACTGGACGCTCGAAAGTCGAAAGCAAGACTCCGAACTTAACCGCCCGACCGTATAAGAAATCAAAGATCGACCGCCTTGCGGTTTCTGCGCTCGGAATGCGTTTTTAAATTCTCACCCACCGTGTGAAGGAGACGATCAACAATTTCCGCCACCGTCTCGATGTCGCTTTCCTTCTGGGCTCGGGCACACAACTCACGAAAGCTCTCTGGGGTTTCTGACTGCATGCAATTTGCGTCCTCCCACCACGCATTTAGATTGTCATGATTAGTGCCTAATCGAAAGCCTTATCGACCTTCGTTCCCAAACCCCGTTCCCAAAAAGCAACAACTGCCCCAAAACGGTACAGATGCGAGATTGAGACAATACACAGGTCCTTCGCTTCGCTAAGGATGACAACTCAAATTTGCTTTATCCTGTGTTGTGCAGCCCTGCGGCGATGCCGTTGATGGTTGCACCCAGTGCATAGTTCAATTCGTCGGAGCCATTCCCCGCCCGCTTTCTTCTCAAAAGGTCGACCTGAATCAGACTCATAGGATCCACGTACGGATTGCGCAACCGGATCGATCGCGATAGCACGGCATTGTCTTCAAGAATTTGCTGCTCCCCGGTTAAGGACAAGATGGCACGGCGGGTACGTTCAAATTCTTCGACCAACACCTGCCAAACCCGGTCTCTTAGCTGCACGTCCTCGACGAGTTCAGCGTACATTCTGGCAATTGTTAAATCAGCTTTTGCCATGGCTAATTCAACGTTTCGGATCAGGTCTGAAAAAAGTGGGGACTCCTTCTTCATGCTGGCTAACAACTGCTGCTGCGCGGAGCCCTTGGCGGCAAAACGGTCAAGCGCGTAACCGACGCCGAACCATGCCGGAACAGCGTGCCTGCTCTGCATCCAGCCAAATACCCACGGAATTGCGCGCAACTCTTCAAGTCCGCGAGCTTGAGACCGGCGGGGAGGGCGCGAGCCGATGCGCGCGTGCTCGAGTTCGTTCACGGGAGTAGCTTGTTCAAAATACTCAAGCACATCTGGATTCTCGGCAATGTTCTTGCGGTAGAAGCCGTATGCGTCCACGGACATCTCTTCCATCGCGTGGTTCCATTTCTCGTCGCTGCCGGCTTTTGGTCCATCGGGACGAGTGAGAGCCTCAAGGCAAGCTGCGATCATAATTTCAAGATTCCACTCGGCGAGAACCGGATCGGCATATTTCCAATTGAGCACTTCGCCCTGCTCGGTTACGCGAATCTCTCCCGAGAATTCGCCCACGGGCTGCGCAAGAATCGCCGCATGGGTAGGCCCTCCGCCACGGCCCACAGTTCCTCCCCGGCCATGAAAGAGCCGCAGCTTAACGCCATGTTCGCGAGCGACGCGATGCAAGTCACGGTGCGCTTTGTACAACTCCCAAATGCTGGTCAACATTCCGCCATCTTTGTTGGAGTCGGAATAGCCAAGCATCACTTCCTGCCAGCTGCCCCACGAAGTCACTAGCGCTTTATAATCCGGCCGATTCCAAACGCTAGACATTATTTCCGGCGACGCGCGAAGCGCTTCGATCGATTCGAACAACGGAACAGGCATTAGCCCCGGATCATCACCTTCGGCGGCTAGAGAAACTCCGCTAGCTTCGGCCAGACGAAGTATGGCAAGAATGTCCTCCGACGATTCGACCCCGCTGATTACATAGTTTCGGATCGCGCCCGGCGGGTATGTCTTCTTCAGGTTGGCAATGCTCTTGAACGTTGCAGTCACTTCGGATTTTTGGGAATTGCTCGCACCGGCCGACGACAGTTCATTCAAAGCCTGCGAGTGCAGGCGGGCATGCTGACGAATGTCCAGAGTCGACAGCTGAAAGTCAAACGTGCGTACTTTTCGCAGAAGTGGACTGAATATCAGATCTGCCAGGCGATGTCCGGAATTGGCGCGCAAGCTATCGCGGAGAAGTAAGAGATCTGATTCAAATTCGTCTAAATTCGAATATGCATGCGCAGTGTCGGCGTCGTCGCGAGTATGGTCCAGACGAATAAGAACGAAGTTCATGAAGCGCCGATATAGCTCAGTTTCTGAAATACGCGCTAGCCGCGAGTGCTCATCTCCAATGCGAGCGCTGTAGTCCGCTAGGCGCGACCGAAGCTCATCTGACACCGGCACTTGCCCTGAGGAAGAACTGGTTCGGTCAATCGCTCGCTGAACTTCTGAAATGTAGTGCGTGATGATTGCGTTGCGAGCTCTCTGAAGCGCCTCGCGGGTGGACTCAGCGGTAACGAATGGATTGCCATCCCGATCGCCGCCGATCCACGATCCGAACGAAAGAAGTTCGGGCACGTTCTCGTCTTCTAATTCCATTCCATAGACTTCAGCGAACGAATCTATGACTTCCGAATAGAGACGGGGCAGCGCATCGAAAATCGACATCGGATAGTAGTCCAAGCCCATGCGAATTTCGTCTGATACGAGCGGCTTCTCAACGCGGACTTCATCGGTCTGCCAGAGGCTGGTAATTTCCGCGAGGATAAGATTCTCAATGGCTTTCGCTTCTGCCTCTGAGAGCGGCAAACGATCAAGATTTTCCAGATGTTGTGCAATCCGGCGGCGTTTGAATAACACAGTGCGCCGGGCAACTTCCGTGGGATGCGCGGTGAAGACCGGCACTACTCTCACTTTACGCAATGAGGCCATTGCCTCGTCTGCTGATATCCCTGCTGCCCGCATCCGCAGCAGTGTTCCTCTGAATGATCCTCCTAGAGGTGGCTGGTCGGTATGTACCTTCGCGGCTCGCCGTCGTCTCTTGCGGTGATTGGTCTCGGCGAGATTGGTCAGCTCGAAGTAGATTGCGAAGGCTTTCGTGACAAGGTAGGCGTCTCCTATCTCAAGTTGTTGCACTATCCTTCGCGCTTCTACCATCTGCGGATTTTCGAAACTCGCGCCGGGCCCTTGCCCCGCCGACTGTTCGCGGTAAGTGATCAGGAGGCGTCGCAGCTGTTCGACTACTTCGAAGAGCTCCGGACCCGACTGTTCCACCAGCACTCTACCCAGCAAGACGCCCAGCGAGCGAACATCCCGCCGTAAAGGCTTCTCTTTGGAGCGGTCGTCTGTGCTCGCGGTGAGTTCCTCGAGCCGGCTGCGTTGATCATCCGCATTCCACAGTGGCGCGTGTGCCATGGTGGAAGCAATAGTAATTCATCAGGGATTCGAGAAGCTTTGTGGATCAAAGACGAAGCAGATTTTCGAGGATATCTGCCGGCTCCGGCCGCTCGGAGTAGTCGGGATTCACAGAGGCGCACCGGACAATTCCATCACGGCCCACCACGTAAGTCGCGGGAATCGGAAGCTCCCAGGAATCCTCGCCATTAACATGAGGCAAATTGACAAATGAGCGACGATAGACTGCCTGCTGATATTCGGGGACGCGATATGCCAGTCCAAAATTGCGCGCCGTTTCGTTATTTCTGTCGCTCAGTAGAGGAAAGCGCAACTTGTGTTGATCCACCATGAAAAATGATTGCTGGACGGTTTGAGGCGAGATGCCAACGAGTGTTGCGCCAGCTTCCTGAATTTGTGGAAGCAGCAAGTTCATCGCTTCCATTTGGCCGACACAGAACGGACACCAACGTCCGCGAAAGAAGCAGATCAATACGCTGGTTTTTTTTAGGACTTCCGTGGAGGAGACATTCACTCCATTGTGATCTTGAAGTTTGAAGGGCGCAGCCGGAGAACCGACAGCTAAAGCGCCTCGAAGGATCCCACTATCTCTGATTTCTGCAATTGCACGGGTATGTATCGCTTGAGTCTCAGGAAGCGCGTACTTCGCGATGAGTTGCTTGCGTTCGGCGAACTGTTCTCGAAGAGACCTGAGGTCAAGCTGGGTTGCGGATTCGTCGAGCGATCGCCATTTCATTTCGTCTACATTCCCGGAAGTTTCATGCCGGCAAACTTTCGCGCGAAACTTGCTTTTCCCATTTGCTTGAACATTTTTCGCATCTGCGCATATTGACGCAATAGATTATTGACTTCCTGAACGCTGGTTCCAGAGCCGCGGGCGATGCGTTTGCGGCGGCTTCCGTTCATCACTTCGTGGTGGAGACGCTCGTGAGTTGTCATTGAGTTGATAATGGCTTCCACGCGATTGATCTGCTTTTCGTCCACTTTGTCTGCGGCTTTTTGTAATCCCGCGAACGGACCAACGCTTGGGAGCATGCCCATCAGGCTCTGAATCGATCCCATTTTTCTAACCTGCCGCAGTTGATCGCGGAAGTCCTCGAGAGAGAATCCATCTCCCGCCAAGGCCTTGCTGGCCATTTCATGGGCTTTTTTCTTATCAACATGCTGCTCGGCCCTTTCAATTAAAGAGAGGATGTCGCCCATGCCGAGAATGCGCGACACGATGCGGTCGGGATGAAAGGGCTCCAGGGCGTCATATTTTTCGCCGACGCCAATAAACTTGATAGGCTGGCCCGTTACCTGCCGGATAGACAGCGCCGCGCCGCCGCGGGCGTCGCCATCCATTTTTGTGAGCACCACTCCAGTGAGAGAAAGCTTCTTGTGAAACTCTTCTGCGGATTTCACCGCATCCTGGCCAGTCATGGCATCCGCTACGAATAAGATTTCCTGCGGATTGAGGATGCGTTTCAGCGACTGCATCTCGTCCATGAGCTGGTCGTCGATGTGGAGTCGCCCGGCTGTATCTACGATCAGCACGTCGGAGCCGGTATTAATCGCCTCTTTCCTAGCTTCTTTAGCTAGGCGCTCGACGGTGGCCGTGTTGGCTTCGCCGACTTCTCCTTCGTAAATGTTGGCCTTAATAGCCTGAGCGACAACTTTGAGCTGCTCGCGCGCGGCTGGTCGGTAGACGTTGACTGATACCAGCAACGGCCGATGCCCACCGTTTTTAAACCAATTCGCCAGCTTGCCAGAGGTGGTCGTCTTGCCTGATCCCTGAAGGCCGGCCATGAGAACGACAGTAGGAGGTTGGGAGGCGAATTTAATACGAGCGGTATCCTTACCCAACGTTTCGATCAGCTCGTCGCGCAGGATCTTTATTACCTGCTCGCCGGGAGAAAGGGCGGTGGCAACCTGGTGTCCGAGAGCTTTTTCTTGAATGCGATCGATGAGCTGCTTTACGACTTTAAAGTTAACGTCCGCCTCGAGCAAGGCCAGGCGAATCTCGCGCAACGCCTCCTGAATATTCTCTTCATTGAGGACGGCCTGACCGCGCAGGGTCTTGAACGCACGCTGTAATTTTTCTGAAAGATTCTCAAACATGGTTAGGAAGATAGTTTAACAGGGCGGCTGAGTGGGGCGATCCAGAGCAAAGATCGTTACTTGTATCAGGCGGAAACTGTATGGAATCCTACCTTTGGCACCGGGGAGGCAATCCAATAAGGGCGCTCAGTGCTCGTTCCTCGAATTTCAATGGTATTGCGGAAGTTTGCGTCATCACCTGTAATCGTGTTGTACAGAGGATGAAACATGCATAGACATTCGACGACCGCGACTCCCGAATTGCAACGCGATTTGAAGCATAATTTTGAAGCTGCGCTGGGGGAATTGCGCCAGGACGACCCAAAAATCATGAACCCGAAGATCATCGCCCGCCGCCAGCCCATCGTGCAACGCCAAAGGATTAACCAGTCTTTGGACCCAAAGAACCAAGCTCTAAAAGTTGCGTCCACGGCATTGTCCGCGCTGTGGGGTCTGTAAGTTAATTAGGCAAGTAAATTTTGTCACCGGAGTATCCTGTCTCCGGAGATTCCAATTAATGAGAAGACATCTTCTGCAGTTTCTTGCTTTGGCAGCTGGAATTGTCCTTATGGCGGGGACAAGTCTCGCACAGGATCAAGTACAGATTATCCGGGCGCAGTTTGGATTGGGGAATCAATGGGCTGACGTGACAGCGCAGGTCCTATCCCTCGTGCGCGGGAAGGGTTTGAATTTTCGCGCCGATGTGGCTAACTTGCGGGCGGATCCCGTCCCGAATCAGAGAAAAATCCTTCGCTTGAAAGTGCGCAACAGTCGCGGCCAGATTCAAGATCTTACCTACCCCGAAAAAAGTATTGTGCAACTCTACGTCATCAACGGACCCGGCGCTCCACCGTATGGCGGGCCGCCTCCGAGTGGGGGGTATGGGCCGGGCCTGCAGATCACTCGCGCCGAATATGGATACGGTCCCAGAATGAGCGACGTTACAAGCGTCGTTGCCTCGTGGATAAGAGGAAATAGATTGGAGATACCTGTCTCGAATCAAACCATGGGTGGCGACCCAGCTTACGGTTCTCCTAAATCTCTTCGTGTAGTTTATTTTTGGCGCGGCGCCAGATACGAGGCAAACGCTACTGAAGGGCAAACGCTACGAATCCCGTAGGCGTTGCGGCTTACATTTGTCTTAAATTTAGCAGGGAGGTTTCCGATCAATGAATAGAAGCTTTCTAAAGCTCCTTCCGCTTGCAGTGGGGATGCTGGTTTTAGCGGCGGTAAGTCAGGACCAAGACCGGGTACACATTATCCGCGCGGAATTCGGACTGGGAAATCAGTGGGTAGATGTGACGGAGCGGGTCCGCGCACTCGTACGTGGTGAAGGCCTAAATTTTCGAGTCGATGTCGATAACCTGCTCGTTGATCCGGTCCCGAACCAGAGAAAAATTCTTCGGTTGAAGGTCCTCAACAGTCACGGGCAAATTCAAGATCTTACCTATCCCGAAAAAAGCGTGGTCCGCCTCTACATTGCAAACGGGCATGGCGAAGTTCCCGAACCCCCATACGGAGTATCTCCAGGCCCGCCGCCTCAAGCTGCGCAATATGGCGGCGAATATGGTCGCGGCTTGCAGATTACTCGCGCCGAATATGGAGCTGGTCCCCGAGTAAGAGATGTGACTAACCGTCTCTCCAGCATGATTCAAGGTGATCAACTAAACGTCCGCGTGTCGAGCAGCGTCATGGGCGGCGACCCCGCGGAAGACCAACCGAAAACTCTCACAGTCTGGTACACATACAATGGGCGGCCGGGGCAAGTCGTAGTGCCCGAGCGCGACACTTTGATTCTGCCGGGTGGGGGCGAGTCGAATTATTACCGGAGTCGGCTGCGAATTGCGCGCGCCCAGTATGGCGGACAATCACGCTTTGTGGATGTTACCGAGCAGCTCAATTCGCAGATCCAAAATGACTCCCTGAATCTCCAGATCACGAATTACGCGATGGGTGGCGATCCTGCTCCGGGAGAGCGCAAAGTCCTGACCGTTTTTTATATCTTCAACGGCCGCAATGGACGTGTCTTTGCCAACGAAGGCGAATTTTTGACTCTCCCCCCTGGTAGGGGAGATGGCGACCACGACCGTGACGATGACGCCTACTATCACAAGTATTGGCCGGGGGGCTCCTATAACGCACTCCAGATTTTGCAGGCAACTTGGGGAGAACGAGATCATCAGGTAGACGTTACAGGCCGTATCGCTTCCATGGTTCAAGGAAACCGGCTGGAGCTGCCGGTCACGAACCAATTCATGGGTGGAGACCCTGCTTACGGTTCGACTAAATTTCTTCGCGTGATCTATCTTTGGCGAGGACTTCGCTATGAAGCAAACGCCACCGAAGGGCAGACTCTCAGCATCCCATAGGCGCTTCGGGCGGCGGCTATACTACGAACACGAATGATTTATATCGTACGATTTCTGTGGAACGCGACTCGGGGTCATCACCTGACTCCGTGGCGCAGCCGGTATCTGCTTTGGAGAATCGAGACTTACTGCGGAGTCAAGATGCAGCAAATCGGTTTTCTGGAGTTCTGGGAATTTGCCTGGCGAGAGCGCACTAATCTGTGGCGATTTCTCAAGTGGACGGCTGAGATGGAACGATACGTCCACCCTAAGACAAAAGGCTGATGATTTTGTATCTAGCTGCCGCTGCTGGTAGCGGCCGCACCTTCGAGAACAACATTTACTTCGGTGCCTTTGCCCGACCCTATTGCTTGCAGCGCCGAACTACGATTGGCCGCAATCTCCAAATATCCCATGCTTCCGGGAATCGCGAAAACCTCTCCGGGAGCCCCATCCGCGTAAGCAAATCTCACCGATGTGATTTCGCGACTTCCAATGACGATCTTGAACGGCGGAGGTTCTGGCTCGAAGAGCATGGGTGCATCTTCGGGGGTTATGTTGGTCACGAGATTACCGAAACGGTCGGCCTTCAGCACAACGCCGCGAAGAGTGTTTCCATTCACGGGCTTGGGTTTGGGAGTGTTGAATTTCACAAAATCAGAAATTTCGTCGCCGAATTTCTCGGTCTCCACACGCTTCGCCAAGTAGGCTGCCACTGGCGAGAATACATCTCGCGCGTGAAAAGTGTTACTCACACGTTCCAGAAAATAATGTTCTGAGGTCACGTGACGGACGTGCAGACGTTCTTCGCGGCCGTAAACAACCGATAGGACTCCGTTATCCGGAGCGACAAAATGATGACGGTCAGTACTTGCAATGATGGGACGACGGTCGGTCCCTACGCCGGGATCCACCACAACCAAATGAACTGTTCCCGCGGGAAAATAATTGTATGCTTGCGCGATGGTTAGAGCGCCGTCGAGGATATCAAAAGGCTGCACCGCGTGGCAGATGTCCACGATCTCGACATCCGGGACGATGTTAAGAATAACGCCCTTCATCGCTCCGACGAAGTGATCGTTAAGTCCGAAATCAGTAGTAAGAGTAATGATGGGACGATTTGCCACGGAGTCGCCTTCGAAACGGGATTTCCCTCGAGAATTCGAAAGTAACCTGCTGTCGGTAACAAGTCAACACACGGCGGTAATGAACGGTAACGATGAAATTGTCAGCTCGCAGCGGCGGGAGCGCTGGATTCGTCCTCTTCCATCTTTTGCTTTTCCGGCCGCATTAGCGGAAACAAAATCACGTCGCGGATCGTATGAGAATCCGTTAACAACATAGCCAGACGGTCGATGCCGACTCCCACTCCGCCAGCGGGCGGCATGCCGTAGGAGAGCGCCCGAATATAGTCTTCGTCCATCCGATGCGCTTCCTGGTCACCGCGTTCTCGTTCGGCTAGTTGTTGCTCGAAACGGCGGCGCTGCTCTTCAGGATCGTTAAGCTCGCTGAATCCGTTGGAAATTTCCATCTTGCCTGCGAAAATCTCGAAACGTTCCACCCAATCCGGGTCGTCTGGTTTGTTCTTCGACAGCGGAGATACCGCGGCCGGGAACTCATAAATGATCGTCGGCTGAATCAGATGTTCTTCTGCGGTGGCCTCGAACAAATTTGCGATCGTCTTGCCAGTTGGCTCGTTAGGATCAAATGCGATGTGGGCGTGACCGGCATTGAAACGTACCACCAATTGTTTTACTGCCTCAGCTGATGCAAAATCAGCCATTTCCGGCTTTGGTCCCGCGCCCTCCGGCCAGTAGTGAATGATGGCCTCGCGCATTGTCATTCGACGCCAGTTCGCGCTGCTCCAGTCGATTTCATCTTCGCCCCACTTAGTCTTTGTCCCTCCCGTCACGTCTATTGCCGCCCGTTCAATCAGTCGCTGCGTCAAATCCATCACCCCGAGAACATCCGTGTAGGCCTGGTAAAACTCGAGCATGGTGAATTCTGGGTTGTGGCGAGTTGAGATTCCTTCGTTGCGAAAATTGCGGTTCATCTCGTAAACGCGGTCGAAGCCGCCCACGACCAGTCTCTTGAGATAAAGTTCCGGAGCGATTCGCAAATAGAGATCGAACGTCGAGCGTGTTGTGATGCGTAACGAACGGCCGCGCGACTGCGCCTCCGGCGATTGGCTGCATCATGGGAGTTTCGACCTCGATAAACCCGTTGCTATCGAGAAACCGCCGCATGGACTGCACCAGTTTGCTGCGTTTCAGAAAGACTTCGCGAACCTCCGGATTCATGATCAGGTCGACGTATCGCTGCCGGTAACGGAGTTCGACATCCGTTAGCCCGTGCCACTTCTCAGGCAGCGGCAAAAGATCCTTTGAGAGAAAAGTGATCTCGTCGACATGCACGCTGAGTTCGCCAGTGCGCGTGCGGAACAGGTATCCCGCAACCCCGACGTGATCGCCAAGGTCGAGTAGCTTGTAGAGTTCGAACCCTCTTTCTCCGACCGCATCTTTCTTGACGTAAATCTGCAACTTCTGTCCGCCTTGCTGAATGTGGGCAAAGCCGGCTTTCCCCATCAGGCGAATTGCCATAATCCTGCCTGTAACTCGCACAGAAACGCGGGAACTCTCTAACTCTTCAGCGGTTTTTGGGGCGAAATCAACTACTACCGCGGGGACGGTATGCGTGAATTCGTAGCTGCTACGGTAAGTGGGCTGCCCCAAAGCTTCGATCTGCTTCAACTTTTCGCGTCGTAATTCGTAAATTGTTTCGTCGAGTGCCACTAAGTCCCTTTTGCTGGCTGAGATTGGTGGTAGAGAGAAGGCCCGATTATAACCAAGCAGATGGCCGAGTTGCTGAAGGAATGCATTTAAGTCTTTGGTCGTTGAAGGCCAACCCTCCCAGGCGATACTATCGGTACGCGAGAATCGAGGGCACGCGAATGAGTCTAGCGTCGGAATCGTCCGCAGCTGCGACTGAAACGTTTACGGCTAGCCGATGGACGAAGGGCAATCTGATCTTCCCCACACGTATAGTTGTTACGCCTCAGCGGGTCAGTCGGGTCAAATCACGGCTCTTTGGGAGCAACGATGAGAGCATTGCCATTCCCCAAGTTGCCTCGGTCAAGATTGCGACGGGAATATTGTGGTCCGAAATTCGAATCGACTCGACTGGTGGCACCGACCCGATTACCAGCCACGGCCATCGCAAGAGGGATGCAATCCGAATCCGAGAGTTGATCGAAACGCACCAGGCACAAGCGCTCGGAAGTATTCGGCAACCGAACTTGCAACCATGACCATGTCGCCTATGAATGACGACCCAAACGAAAAAAGGACATGGGTGCAACTCGCAAGATACAGCCAGCTAGCATTTATTTTCCCGGCCGCGACCGTCGCCGGGTGGTTACTGGGCGCAGGTTTGGATCGCTGGCTGCATACGACGTGGCTCTACCTGGTTGGGTTGATATTAGGAATCGTCGCCGGATTCGTGGAGTTAATACGCACGGCGATGTCGGATTCGAAGTGATTTAAGGTATATCCTCCCGTTTATCTCAGGCATTCACCCATCATGCTCAATTTCGCGCGAAAATTGTTGGGACAGCGAAAAAGCAATCCCTCCCAAAGCTTTCGCATCAATCGCCCACTGGTACTGCTGCAAAGCGATGATTGGGGACGCGTCGGGGTGCGCGACAAGGAAGGATATGAACTTCTGCGAGCCGCGGGAGTGCGGTTGGGGGAACATCCTTACGATCTTTACAGTCTCGAAACTGCGGACGATGTCGCCGCAATCCACGAATTGCTAAAGCGACATCGTGATTCCACCGGTCGATCCGCTTGTTTGGGAATGAACTTTGTGATGGCCAATCTAGATTTTGAAAAGATGTCTCCGGATGGATTCAGAACCCTTCACCTTTTGCCGCTGACCGAAGGCCTGCCTCTAAATTGGAAACGACCCGGACTCTTCGAAGCATATCGGGCTGGTATCGCCGATTCAGTCTTCTTCCCTTCCCTTCATGGCCTGACACACTTCTGTCAAATTGCGATTGAAAATGCTGTGGCAAAGAATGGCCCACAAGCCGAACTCTTGCGGCTCATGTGGCGCGCAGAGACACCATATATTTACTGGCGAATGCCGTGGGTGGGATATGAATACAATAATCCAGAAAGACCGCACGCAGGATTTCTGTCAGCAAAAGCGCAGACGGAGTTGATAGAAGAAGCGGCTCGCATTTTCAAACAGTTCTTCTCCCGGGCTCCGGTCTCGGCGTGTCCTCCCGGATATAGGAGTAACCGCGATACGTTCGCGGCATGGTCGAAGTGCGGAATTCGCGTTGCACAAAACGGCAGCGGCGCACCGTTGCCGCCTCATATGGACGAATTTGAAATCTTGAATCTCCATCGGACCATCGACTTCGAGCCCAGCCAGAAAGACTTGCCCATCGAGAAATATGTGCAACTGGCGACTGGCTGTTTTGCTCGCGGCATTCCGGCAATCATTTCGGTGCACTCCATAAATTTCCATTCTTCTTTGAAAGATTTTCGCGGTCCTACTCTGCTGGACTTGGACGAATTTCTCAGCGCACTCGAAACAAAATTCCCCAACTTGCTCTACATCAACGACAACGACGCGTACGAGATTGTTACCACCGGAAAGCTTCGCAATGCGCGCGGCACGACTTCTCTCAGAGTCGAACGGGAAGCCCAGGCAACCACTGTTGCTGGGGAAGCTAGATGAACGCGGCGCAATCGTTGGTGCTGATCACGGTGGACTGCATGCGAGCCGATCATGCCGGTTTTCTGGGATACGCTCGCAAGACCACGCCTTTTCTCGACTCGCTCGCCGCAACCGGCATCGTTTTCTCCAATGCAATAGTGGCCGGGGCTCCAACCTATTATTCCGTTCCCTCGATCATGGCTTCGCGGCATCCGCTGGCTCTCGGACGAGATGTCATCGGCATCACTCCCGAAGAGCCAACGATTGCCTCCACGCTCAGCCAAATGGGATATGCGACTGGCGCATTTCTCGCCGCCAATCCTTACTTATCGCCGCGCTTTGGCTACAACGCAGGCTTTGACACGTTTCGCGATTTTCTCGACGCGGAGGCCGATTCTTCCTGGAACCTGTCTCCTTCGAACGGTCATCCTCTTCGCAGCCGCCTTAATGAATACTTGGCGAAAACTTGCCACAGTCTCGGACCAATTGGTTCGATTTACGATGAGCTCTATTTTGAATACTGCCAACGTGCGGCCGGGACCGATGGCGTTAGCTTCGATTCGTTACGACGATTTCCAGCAGCCGATGTCCTTATTGATCAGGCGAGCCTGTGGCTTGACGGCCTTTCCGGAAGTCCATTTTTTCTCTGGCTGCACTTCATGGACCCCCACTCTCCCTACTATCCGCAGCAAGAATCCTTGCGGGCCATGGGAAACGATTTGGACGCCTCGCGCGCGCGTTATTTGAATTCGTATTGGAACCGCGGAGACATCGGTCCAAGCCGCTTTTCTCGACATCGGGAGGTAATCGTCTCGCTTTACGACGCAGGAATCCGCACGGTCGACTCCCAGATCGGCCGCTTCGTCGATCAACTGCGGCACCGGGACTTGTGGGAGAACTGTACCCTTGCGGTGACGGCTGATCATGGTGAGGAATTTCTGGAACACGGAGGCCGATATCATCCTCCTTCCAAACTCACGGAGGAACTGATTCATGTCCCCTTGTTAATTGTGGGAGGCCAGCCGAGCGGGCCAACCGTCAGAAAAGAGCCAGTTAGCCTGGTCGACATGGCACCGACGCTTTTTGACGCGATAGGCGTTTCGTCGCCAGACACTTTTCGCGGCAGGAGTTTCTGGACCGCGCCGGTGAGTGCGAACAAAAGCGACGAGGCGGTCATTGCCGAATCGGTTGGGACCTGTACCAATCCATTCGATTATTCGCACCGGCTCGGCCCGAGGGTCCTTGCGATAAGAGAAGCTGACTACAAACTGGTAATCGATTTCGCTTCGTCGAGGGAGAATTTATTTGATCTAAAGAACGATCCCGGAGAGTTGCATCCTCTTCTTCCGGAAGTTGAGAAGCCTGTGCGACGCCGCATGTTGAAACGCGCGAGCGAGCACCTGGCACAGTCAGTTGTGTCGCGCAGCCCTGCTCGGCGTCTGCACGCTCAACTCCGCGACCTTCGGCTAGAATGGTCGGATTCGGTTGGCAGCATTTCCTCCTAGTATGTTGGTCTCTTCCGCATCAGAAAACTTGTCAGCCACAAACACCAGCGAGAATCCAATCCGTATTCTGGTAGACAGCCTGGCCGATGACGGACTGACAAACGCGCAAATGACGAATGCGCGTGAGATCATTCGGCGCCTGGACCCGAACCGGTTTCACGTAAGCGTCTTTTGCGTCGGTCGACCCGATCCGATGATTGAGGAGCGGCCCAACACAAGATTGATCCGACTGCCCAAGCATGGACAAACGATCAGAATTTTCCAGGAATTCGTTTTCGGGCATCATCAAATTCTCTTCTATATGAAGGCGGCGCCAGCAAGTAAGTTCTACATGAAACTTCGGCGCAGGTGGGATGATGATCGCATTACGATTGGGACACTTGAGTCTCAGTCCGATCTCCGCAATGAGCCTACAATTAACCCCGCAGGCGTGCGCCTCTGGGAAGGCTCGGTGTTACGCTGTGAGCACCTTTTTAGCAATTCGCAAGCGGTACGCCGAAGCCTTCATCGCGAATACGGATTGCCCAGCGAGATCGTACCCACCGGGGTAGACACTAAGTTCTTTACGCCGGCGTGGGATCGGCCGCCTAATCCCCGGCCTCGCGTGTTGTTTGCCGGTTCGTTGCGGCCTTTCAAGCAGCCGCACCTGCTATTGGAGGCGGCCGTCTATCTTCCCGAGGCGGACTATGTCATAGCCGGGGATGGAATCATGGCGCAAGATTTGCGCACCGCGGCACAACAGCGAAATCTTGCCAATGTGACGTTCTTGGGATCGTTAACTGCTCCCGCCTTAAGACGCGAATATCAGCAGGCAGACATATTTCTGTTTCCCTCCAAGTGGGAGGGATCTCCGAAAGTTATTCTTGAGGCGGCGGCGTGTGGCCTGCCCGTGATTGCTCGAAAGGACTACTGTCCTGAAACCGTAGTCGATGGAGAAACAGGATATCTCGTCGGGTCCGATCAGGAGTTGTATGACAGGCTGCGAGAGTTGCTAAGTAGTCAAGAGCTTCGCCAGAAGTTGGGAAAGGCTGGACGCCTGCTGAGCGAGACATTCGATTGGGACTTAATTACCAAAAGGTGGGAGGCGATCTTTCAGCAATTGATCTCGCGGAAAGCGAACGGTCGAATGGCGTGATTGCCTCTTTTCCATTGCCGGGAAACCAGCTTGCGTCGCCTAAGAAAGAACTTCACGTCCTGGTGCTCACGCCCTTCTACCCGACTTCGACGGATGACGGAAAGGGTTGCTTCGTTGCCGAACCGATGCCGGCGCTGTCGAAGCTTGGAGTTGATAACAGCGTCACTGGGGTTCAGCCTTTCTATCGGTCGCGCTCGTCTCTGAACCCGCTCGCATTTCCAGCGCAGCACACTCGCTACCTCTCGTTTCCTGGCGGATTGGGTCTACCCACGGCCGGAGCATTTCTGTTCGCTAACCTTCTAAGCACAGTTCGGCGTTTGCACCGGTCGAATCCCATTCACCTGATTCATGCGCATGCAGCTTTGCCTTGTGGCCACGCTGCTGCGTTGCTAAGCCGCGAACTCGGAGTTCCTTTCCTGGTGACAGTGCACGGGCTCGATGCCTACTCTACGAAGCAGGTCGGCGGTCTTTCCGGAAACTGGTGTAGACGGGTGTCGAAGTTTGTCTATCGTTCCGCGAAACGCGTAATTTGCGTGAGCGACAAAGTTCGGGACCAAGTACTCAAAGGTGGTCTTGATCGAGTGAATACTGAAGTTGTCTACAACGGGGTCGATCCGGAAATGTTTCATCCATCCGGTGACAGCGCGGATGAGCAACCGATCCTTTGCGTTGGCGACCTGATACCGAGTAAGGGACACGACCTTCTGCTTCGAGCTTGCGCAGCCGTACAGTCGAACTTTCCCGAGGTTTCCTGCGAATTTATCGGCGACGGGCCGGAACGATCGCGCTTGGCCAAAACTGCCGCGAAGTTACATCTCGGCGATAAGATCCGGTTTTTGGGACGGCGCAGCCGCAGCCAAGTCTCTGAAGCAATGCGTCGCTGCGAGTTGTTCGCTCTTCCCAGTGGGTATGAAGGCCTTGGTTGCGTTTATCTGGAAGCAATGGCCACCGGTAAAGCGGCTATCGGTTGTCGTGGCCAGGGAATTGAGGAAGTGATTGAGCACGGGGCCAATGGATGGCTGATCGATCCCGGCAGCCTGCCTGGACTAACCGAGGCACTGTTTGAGTTATTAGGAAGCAGTCAAATGCGCAACGCGCTCGGCGAAGCCGCGAGGAGTACGATTCTGCGAGACTTCACTCTCAATCATCAGGCGGAACGCTTAGTTCGAATTTATCGGGAGTGCGTCGAGTGAATAGAAAACTGGTCATCCTGACCGAAATCATCGCGCCATACCGAATACCCGTCTTCAATGCCCTCGCAAAGGTCGAGGGAATCGATCTGCATGTTATTTTTCTGGCTGAAACTGATCCGTTTGTCCGAGAGTGGTTAGTCTACAAAGAAGAAATCGATTTCAGCTACGAGGTCCTGGCTTCTTATCGAAGGCGCTGGCGGAATCGTAATATGCTGCTCAATCGTGGTATGAATGCGGCTTTGCGAAAGGCATCACCGGCTGTCATTCTTTGCGGCGGCTATAACTACATCGCATCGTGGCAGGCGTTGTTGTGGGCCGGGCGCCACCGGGTGCCATTTCTGTTGTGGACTGAAAGTAATGCGAAAGATTTGCGTCGAAACATCTGGTTTGTAGAGTCATTGAAGAGTAGATTCCTCGGTAAATGTAATGCCTTTGTGGTTCCTGGAAAGGCATCCCTTCAGTATTTGGAGAGCTTCGGCATTTCTGCGGAAAAGATATTCACCGCCCCTAATGCGGTCGACAATGATTTCTTCAGCCAGATGTCCATAAAAGTGCGCGACGATTCTGCCAAGTTCCGTGAGGACTTCGGACTTCCCGCGCGGTTTTTTCTTTTTGTCGGCAGAACGGTGGCTAAAAAGGGGGTGTTTGATCTTCTGCTTGCTTATCGCGAACTCGATCCCGAACTGAGACGTGAATTTGGATTAATATTTGTAGGCGACGGTGCTGCGCGGCCCGAACTTAGTAAACTCGCCGACGATGTCAGTCCGGGCTGCGTTAAGTTCCCCGGTTTTGTTCAGCGAGAGAACCTGGCGGTCTACTACGCGCTTGCCGAGGCACTTGTCTTCCCGACCCACGCCGAAGTGTGGGGTCTGGTGGTCAACGAGGCGATGGCATGTGGCTTGCCAGTCGTTTGTACAGATGTCACCGGTTGCGCCGCTGATCTCGTGGAAGAAGGATGGAACGGCCGAGTCGTTCCTCCCCGCGACATCGGACGATTGACCAAGGCTATTGCAGATTTGGCGAGAAGTCCCGAGGCAACTCGCATCATGGGTCACAATAGCAAGAAACGCATACAGCATTACTCACCACGCGCGTGTGCGGAAGGGATAGCTGCCGCTGCGGTTTCTTTCGCGCCCAAGTATGTATAGCTTCAAACTCGACCCACGAATCGTCGCGGCCGCTGCGCTGTGTGTATTAGGCGCTGTCTATCTGGTGCTGGCGCGACCGGGTTATCTTACCAGCGTTGGATATTTGGGCGGACTGCTGCTGCTTGAGATTCTAGCGGCGATTATTTGGAACTATCGTCAGATGTTCTTTCCCGTTCTGATCCTCACTTTCCTGTTTGCAGGTACGGCGGTACCCATGCAGGGAATGTGGACTTCTGCGCGATGGCTGGTACTCGGCGGAGGCGTACTGGCTGCCGTGTTCATTTACTTGAGGGAGCCGTCTCACTCTTTTGGCTTTCTTCACCTGACCGCCTTGTTTTGCGTAGTCGCGGCGGCCACATCTGCGTCAGTGTCCCCTTACCCTAAACACGCGCTGCTCAAAGCGTTGAGCTTATTCCTGCTTTTCGCCTATGGCTCCTTCGGCAGCAGGCTGGCTGTCCAGGGCAGAGAAGATAGATTCTTTTCTGGGCTATTGAGCGGTTGCGAAATCCTGATTTACTTCGCGGCCGCGGCGTATTTCATTTTTCACTTCGAGTTCTTTGGGAATCCGAATTCGCTGGGCGCCGCCATGGGGGTATCCATAGTACCTCTCATGCTGTGGGGAGTTTTTGTAAGCGAAAGCTCGCTTGTTCGAGGACGCCGGATATTCGCGCTGCTGTTGGCGCTCGCCCTATTGCTGACCAGCCACGCGCGCGCCGGTATAACTGCGGCGACAGTCTCCGGTATTCTGATGTGCCTATTGCTGGGGCGCTATCGGTTGCTGATTAAGGGTCTGGCTATATCTCTGCTGATCGCAGCCATCGTCGCTTCTGTTGGACCCGCTCCCGAATCCGCCGTCCGATCCTCACTCACTTCTAACTTCGTGTTTAAAGGAAAAGACCAAGCCGGAGTTCTTGGTTCTAGAAGATCGGTCTGGGATCGGACGATCTCTTCGATTGAGGAACATCCTTGGTTTGGTGGTGGGTTTGGGACTGCCGCCACCGAATATAACGCCGCCGTGGATGAAGTAGGAAATTTTTCCTCCAACACAGCGACGACGCGTGAACATGGAAGCAGCTATCTGGCAGTTGTCGAGAGTGTCGGGCTGCTCGGTGCAGTTCCTTTCTTTTGCTTGCTGGTTGTGATTGTGATTCAACTCGGTCGGGTGTTTAAATGGCTCTGGCACTCGAAAGATCCTTTTTCGCCCGCACTTCCTATCGCTGCCATTCTTCTGTCTGGTCTGATCCATGCAATGTTTGAAGATTGGCTATTCGCCGTCGGGTATTACGTCTGTATATTTTTCTGGAGTCTTGCTTTCATGTTGCCGGACTTTATTCCTTCCCGAGTTGCAGCCCTAGCTGACCACACCTTTCTGCCAAGTCATATTTCTCCGACTGAAGCCACATTCGTTCCTACGAGCCAGTGATGCGCCTTTTCCTAAATGGACTGGCTGCCAGCGCGGGCGCCGGCTTGACTTATTTGCGCAATGTGATTCCCGAAATCTCGAAACGCTCAGAAGTTCGAACCACGGTAGCCTTGGACTCCACGCTACAGCGCGAGTTTGAGAAATTCCCAAATATTTCTTTTGTCAACTTACCCAGTCCGAAGGGCGCCACACAGCGCTTCTGGCGCGAACTAACGCATCTGGGCGGGATCATAAAGGAGAATGGCGCCGACGTTTTGATCTCCGCGGGTAATTTTGCCCTGCGAAATTCTCCCGTGCCGCAAATACTACTTTCTGGAAATTCGCTCTATACCTCCAACGACTTTGTCATAGACCTGCGCTGCAGGCGCGACTACCGCCTTTTAGCGGATACTTACGTCAAAACGCTCTTCGCAAAGCGTTCATTAGCATGGGCCGATCGCACCGTTGCACCAACAAAAGCATTTGCGAAGGAGCTTGCCGCGTGGACTGGAACTAGAGTGAGTGCCATTCATCACGGATTCGATCATGACCGCTTCTTCAAGGATCCCGGCCCATTACCCGCTCGAATTCAAGCGGAACTGGACGCTTCCGAGCAAGCGATCCGCTTGTTGTTTGTCAGTCACTATAACTATTACCGCAATTTTGAAACGGTGTTTCGCGCGCTGCCGATAATTCAGAAAAAGTTGGGCTCCAGGCAGGTCAAACTGTTTCTCACTTGCAAATTGACATCAAAGGAGAATCCCGGAGCCTATCAGGCGGAAACCGCCGCCTCACTGGTACGCAAATTAAATATTGCAGACAGTGTGGTTGAACTCGGGACGGTTCCCTATGAACTGCTTCACCATCTGTACCGGTCGTGCCACATCTATGTGACTGCGGCTTACGCCGAATCTTTCGCACATCCTCTCGTTGAAGCCATGGCAAGTGGATTACCGGTCGTGGCGTCCGACCTGCTCGTTCATCAGGAAGTATGTGAGGATGCCGCTCTTTACTTTGATCGTTTTTCCCCGGAGGAGCTTGCGGCGCAGGTTCAGCGGGTTGCTAATTCTCATGATCTCGCAAACCGGTTGTCTGCGCACGGCCTGGCTCGCTCGAAAGATTTTGCCTGGTCCGCTCACGTCGAGCAAATGTTAGCGCTGGCTCATTCTCTCCCGGATTCCAGCAAGAAAACTCCGGAGCTTGCTCTATAATTTCTGAACTCAATTGCGAGGCCCGCTTTGCTTCATCAGCGCTATAAAGATCTATGTTTTTTGGCCCTAGCAAAGGCCACGCTGCCAAACTATTGGGTGCGCAAATGCGCCTACGCAATCGGTGCCGGAAATGGGCACGCACGTCACCTGCATCTGGGATGTGGTCCTAAATTCCTTCCCGGCTTCGTAAATATTGATGCAAATCCGTTTCTGAAGGTGGATATTTGGCTCGACGTTCGTCGCGGCTTACCTTTTCGCACAGCCTCGATCGAATCCATTTACTCTACTCACATGATCGAGCATTTTTTCCCCGACGAACTGGAGCAGCTTTTCCGTGAATGCTTCCGGGTTCTGAAGAATGGAGCAGGACTCCGGCTGGTAGTCCCCAGTTTGCGAAACGCCATCAGAGCCTATCAGGAAAATCGTGCCGAATGGTTTTACGACTCGTTTCCACGGCACTTTGATTCACTGGGAGGGCGCTTCTCTAACTTTGTGTTCTGTGACGGTCAACATCGCACTGCATTTGATTTTGGATATCTCGATGAAGTGTTGCGCAAGTCCGGATTCAACGTGGTCGAGGAGGTTGCAGAGGGCAGGAGCCGCGTTTACCCAAACAATATCCCGCCTTTTGAACCGAACGATTTGGTACTTCCACATTCTCTTTATGTGGAGGCTTTCAAGGAAGGTTGATCTCGCCTGAAACATCCATCCTGTTAGTGATAGTGTCGTTCTCCAGCTTATGAGCGAGGTGTCTGAAACTTGAAGCGATTTATCTATCCAATGATGTTAACCGTAGCGTATGTGAGCGCTCTCTTAGGGCAGTCTCCCCAGCGTTCGCAGGAAATCCCCCTCCCGAGCAGCAAGCGCTTAACGGTGCCCTCGCTCGGCCGTGTCGGGCCTTTGAATGGGTTTCCATCTACAATTTCCCTAAGCCCGGACCGTCACTACGCCGCAATTATGAATGACGGCTATGGGGCGCAAGGGAATGAGTCTCATCAATCAATCGCAATTATCGATCTCCAGACGAACCAGCTTAACGATTTCCCTGAAACGCGGCTTCCTGAAAATGCCCGTCAAAGCTATTTTCTGGGACTAGCCTTTAGCTCGGACGGCAGTCATTTGTACGCCTCCATCGGCTCGATTACCGACCCATTGGCAGAAAAGCCCGGGGACACCGGAAACGGTATTGCCGTTTATAGTTTCCGGGAGGGGAAGATTAGTTGGGAGCGGTTCATAAAGATTTGGCCGCAAAAGATCGCACTCGGAAAGAAAGTTGCGTATGGGCTTCGTACATCCGCGGAAGGGACCGCAATTCCCTACCCCGCAGGGCTCGCAGTAATTTCCAGTGCAGGCAGCCCCGACAAATTGCTGGTCTCGAATAATTATTCCGATAACGTTGTTCTCCTCGATTCGATTGATGGAGCCATGCTTCAACGTTTCGATCTCAGCACCCACCAGATGATTCCATCGTCGTTTCCTTACACAGTTGTCGCGACTCACGACGGACGCCGCGCGTGGTGCAGCTTATGGAACGCGTCTCGCGTGGTGGAACTTGATCTGGAAGGCGGAACGGTCGTGCGATGGATTCCTCTGCTTGAGCCGAAGGATCCCACCGCACCGGGATCTCATCCCACTGCATTGCTGCTCAGCCCTGACGAGAAACTTCTGTACGTAGCGCTCGCGAATGCGGACACAGTCGCGGTAGTGGACACCAGCACAGGGAATCAACTCCACTCTTTGAGCACCACGTTGCCAGGTCAAAAAAGTGCTGGGACTTCGCCCAGCGCATTAGCTGAATCCGCGGACGGCCAACGTTTGTTTGTAGCTGATTCCGCCCTCAATGCAGTTGAAGTCATCGATACCTCGACTCTATCAACGAACGTAAGCGAAATCGGCCCAGCGCCATCTGTGGTGGGCTTCATTCCCACCGACTGGTATCCCGCCGCCTTGGCCACCGTCGGAGATGATCTTCTAATCGCGACCGCCAAGGGCCAAGGAACCGGACCGAACAACGGTCCCGCTACCTCGTACGGCCCTCACGCCCGCAAGCATCCTTACATTGCATCGCTGTTGTACGGTTCGGTTTCTCGCATCAATTTTCGCACCGCCGAACAGCACTTGCCCGACTTGACGCGTCAAGTTCTGGAAAGCAATCTGATGACTTCCGATCCGGGGACAGTCCATTTTCAGCAAGGCTTGAATCCGATCAAGCACGTGATCTACATTCTCAAAGAAAATCGGACATACGACCAGGTTCTTGGCGACCTGAAAGTTGGGAACGGAGATCCGTCGCTCACTCTCTATGGCGCTGACATCACACCGAATGAACACAAACTCGCTTTGCAATTCGGAGTTCTCGATAACTTTTACGATAGCGGTGAAGTTTCAGGAGACGGCCACGATTGGTCCAGTGCGGCCATCACCACCGATTACAACGAGAAAACCTGGCAAATTGCATATCGAGGCAAAGAGCGAACCTACGATTATCGAGGCCTGGTTGCGGATGAATTTCCGCTCGATGAAGGCGAGCCAGACGTGGATGCTCCGGCGACGGGTTACATCTGGGACAACCTCGCGAGCCACGGATTGAGCTATCGCGATTATGGTGATTACATCGGAACTGTCTGGTGTAGGGCGCCGAAAAAACGATCGGGCACACCGACGGAGGCGATTCCGCCGTCCCTATCTGCGCAGTGCACACAGCCGCTCGTCAAGAATGGTGATCTGCTTCCCAGCAATGTGGGACAGCCTCACGGCTCAATCAGCCAGTGGCCTTGGCCGATTCCATTGTTTTCGGGAGGAAAAGCGACCAAGGCGCTTCTCCGAGGTCACATCGATGCTTTGTTCCCCGATTTCAACACGGAGTATCCCGATCAGTTGAGAGCAGACGAATTTCTGAATGAGTTTGGTGGATTCGTACAGGCACACGCAAAGGGCAATGCATCAGCTGAGCTTCCTAGTTTTGTTTATCTTTATCTTCCGAATGATCATACCCACGGCACGACGCCGGGCGCGCCACGTCCCGCCGCGTCTGTGGCAGACAACGACCTTGCGGTTGGGCGTGTGGTCGAGGCCGTGTCGCACAGTCCATATTGGAATGACACCGCGATTTTTGTCATAGAAGATGATGCTCAGGATGGCGCAGACCATGTGGACGCGCACCGTTCAACAGCTTTTGTGATCAGTAAATACTCGCCAAGTTCGGCCGCGCACCCATTCGTGGACAGCCGCTTTTATACGACCGTCAACATGATGCACACGATGGAGAGTTTGCTTGGACTGCCGCCCATGAACCAAAACGACGCCTACGCGCCGGTGATGGCTCCGCTCTTCACCGGCCCGGGCACTCAGCCGGCCTACACTGCCGATTGGAGTAACCGCGACAATGGATTGATCTATCAAATGAATCCGCCACACGGTCAAGGCGCGGCGACTTCAGCGAAGCTGGACTTCTCTCGTCCTGATGCCAACAATCCCGCCGTGCTTAATGCAATTTTGTGGCGCGACCGCAACGGAAATTCACCGATGCCGGCGCCCAAACACGCCGTTTTCGTCGAATCGAAAATCAAGAAATCAAAACCCGACAACGATTGAATAGTTCGCCAAGTGAGCAGAGCGCGGACGCTGAGAATAAGCGCATTTTATTTTCTCTGCCTCTTTGCAGACTGGTCACTGCGGCAAACCAATCTTTCGGACGAGGTCGGCGTAACGCGGATCGGAGCGCAGGGAATCCATTGTGAAGTCGGTTCGGATAGCGTACAGCCATGGATCGTGTTCATGGTACGCAGTGTCGAGCCACTGAAAAGCATGGTCCTTGTCACCCAAATCGGCATATATTTCGGCAATTGTGTAGGGAGAAACGTACTCGGCCTTGTCTTTACGTTGCGCGAGTAAAACTTCAATTACCCGCCGCTGGGAGGCTGGCCAGCCGCCCGCGAGAAAGCCTGCATTCCTGGCGGCTGTGAGTTCGGCGTCATTCTTGTCGCCTGACAATTTCGAGAAGTTTTCAAATTCCTGGATGGATTGCGGATATTTATGCTCGGCCCAATAGGATGTTGCCAGACCCAAGTGCACTGCTGGAAATGTCGGGTTGTCATCTGCGACTTTCTTGTTCAGCTCAATCGCCTTATCAAATTGGCGGTCGTCGAAGTAAGCCTCCGCTTGCGCCATGCCGATGATGGCCGACAGCGGGTCAAGCTGATGGGCCCGGTTGACTTCATCGATCGATTCCTGTGCCCGGCCGCCCAATTCGGCGAGAATTTGGCCAAACCACTGATGGGCGGAGGCGTCGCTGGGATCAAGTTCAAGCGCCTTTCTGAACTCCGCCTCGCTGGCGGAAAAGTCCCAATCGAATCGCAGCTTGTTTGAAGCCAGGTCCGCATGTGGACGTGCAAGCGTGGGGTCGAGTTCCAAAGCCTTTGCGGCGGCGGCATTCGACTTGGGGATAACGTCATGGGGGTCGGAGCCGAAATAAGGCAGTACGAGATAGGAATCCGCCAGTCCGGTATATGCCAGCGCATAACTAGGATCTTTATCGATGGCTTGATTGAAGTAGGAAATTGCCGTTCTAATATCGGCAGTCGTGCGTTTGTTCCAGTAGTAGCGGCCTTTCACGTAAAGCTGATAGGCGTCGGGGTTTTGCGTGCCTTGTTTCGTAATTTGCTGTTTTTCCGCTCCACTCAATTTCGACCGCAGCTTGTCGGCGATGTCGCCCGCTATCTGTTGCTGCAAAGAGATAATGTCAGAGGCTTTGCGCTCGTATTGCTCGCCCCATATCTCCGTGTTGTCCTGCACGTTGGTGAGGTCGGCGCTGACTTGGACGTCGTCCCCATGCTGCACGACCCGGCCGGTGAGCAAGGCGTCGACTGTCAAATCCTTCCCGACTTTTTGTACATCAACATCTTTACCTTTGTAGCGAAAGACAGAGTTGCGGGATTTCACTTTCAACCCCGGTACATGGGCGAGGCTGGAAATTAGTGATTCGGTGAGACCATCGCTGAGGTAATCGGTGTCGGCGCTGCCGCCCACATTGGCGAATGGAATCACAGCAATGGATTCGATTTGCGAAGTACTCGCCTTGCCGCGCCAATACCAAATCCCCGCCGCTGTCATCGCAAGGAACAAAATAATCGCCGCTGGGATCAAATACTTGCTAGTGGATAATTTTTGGGGCGCGGCCGGCGCCGCGACCGCCGTTCCGGATTCGGTCGCACGTCTGAGGCGTTTCAAATCGGCGCGCAGCTCAGCCGCGGACTGATAGCGCAACTCGCGGTCTTTTTCCAGCAGCTTATCGATGGTCCGTTCAAGTTCAACCGGCACCGCAGGATTCAAACGCACCGGAGAAGTGGGCGTCGCGTCGAGAATTGCTTTGAAGACGACTGCGGAACTTTCTCCTCTGAACGGCAGAGTGCCAGTCGTCATTTCGTAAAGTACAGCACCGAAAGAAAACAGATCGCTACGAGCGTCCAACTCTTTAGCGCGAGCCTGCTCCGGAGACATGTAAGCGATGGTTCCGAGCGTGGAGCCGGGGCTCGTGAGATGCTCATCCGTCATTGCAGTCATCGAGTTCGCCGATGGCACCCGGCTGGAAGAACTTGCCGCCGCGACCTTAGCAAGTCCGAAGTCGAGTATTTTAGCGTGCCCGCGCTTGGTCACAAAAATGTTGGCAGGCTTGATGTCGCGATGGACGATACCTTGGGAATGCGCGGCATCCAACCCGTCGGCAATCTCAATCGCAAGCGATAGCACGGTCTCGTTCTCAAGCGGCCTTCCCGCAATGAGGTGCTTCAGCGTCACACCATCCAGAAACTCCATGGCGATGAACGACTGCTCGCCATGTTTGCCGATTTCGTAAATGGTGCAAATATTGGGGTGATTCAGAGCGGACGCTGCACGCGCCTCGCGGCGAAAGCGTTCTAAAGCCTGCGGGTCGCGCGACAGTTCATCGGGCAGGAATTTGAGGGCGACGAAGCGGCCAAGCTCGGTGTCTTCGGCCTTATAGACCACGCCCATGCCGCCACCACCAAGCTTCTCGACAATGCGGTAGTGCGAGATCGTCTGATCTATCACTAAAGAGATTCCCAGCTTTCCAGTCGCTTCATCTTACGGACGCCGCCGTGGCCCGTCAACGAACGGCGGCTCAGGATTGCCCGCGCTTTAGTGCGCGGCTTGCGATCTTTCGGAAAGGAAATTGTCCCGGCACTGTTTCGCGGCGGAGAGTAACTCTGCAAACTCAGGCGTGCCTCGCAGCTTCGTCCACGCGGAATCATTCTGTAAACCCGTGTAGGCGCAAAAGTGTCCGGCGATCGAACTCTTTAGAAGTTGGACGGCTAGGTCTCGCTGTCCACAGAACAGAAAGTCGGGCGCAACCACGTAGGCGGGTTCGGGGTCGGAATCGGCGAGCAGCCCGGCTGCCTGTTCACGGGCGAGAGACGCCACCTCTGGGGATGACGGGTTTTCGAAGCACACCTTCATCATCCGGAAATCTCGGCTGCCGGTTTCGTTGAATTTACCGGCGAGTTCCTTCGCCTGCGCTAATTTTCCGTCGCGAAGATAGTGCCGCATGAGGTTGCTTGAGGCCCACATCGATCCGGCGTCGAGCTGAAGATAATCCATCGCCCTCGCGTAGTTCCCCAGTTGGTCGAAGGTCAACGCGCACGAGCGCCACATAAAGTTCCCGGAATCGAGGGCCAAGGCGGCGTCACACTCGTGCGCGGATTCCTCAACCGCTCCTCCATAGCGAAGGATATACGCCAGAGCGAAATGGGCTTGCGGATTCTCTGGATGCCGAATCACCAGGGCCTTCGCCGCCTGGTAGGCCTTGATCAATTCGCGTTCTTCGACCCAATTGGTGACCAGCCAGGCAACCGCGAAGACGTAGTTGGGATCAAGCGAGATCGCGCGTTCCAGAGCTGCGTCAGAACGTTGGCGCATGGCCTGCCCGCCGTTCGAATAAGCCGCATCGTAATGGTAACGAACTCCGAGATAGGCCCATGCCGGCGCATAGCTGGGGTCCATTCCTACGGCGCGCTCCAGCATGACAATGGCATCTTTGTTCGGCTGAGGATCGTGCGGCAACGCGATGCTGCGCAAATAGAGATCGTAGGCTTCTTCGTTCTTGGGATGGGTGCCAGCTTCCCCTGAATCAGTTCCTGCGCCGAGAGCTGGGACTAATCCCTGGCGAACTTTCGCTGTGATCTGGTCCCTCATGGCCAGCAGGTCCGCAGCAGCGACAGTCATGGTATCGCGCCATACGGAGCGGTTCTCCGCGATGTCCACGGCCTCGAGCGTGATCTGCAGCTGATCGCCTTCTTTCAAATAATGCCCTGTGACAACGTCGGTTACATGCATGGCGTGGCCAGCTTCCTGCAGGTCGAGCGTAGGAGAGTCGTACTTGCTGGTGGTCGCGAACGGACGTATCGATAGCGAGTGAACGTAGCTCAGCGAAGTTGCAATCTCGTCGGCCAGAGCCAGCCTCAGAAAATCCACATCTTTTTCAGAGCCCAGATTCTGTAAAGGCAGAACCGCGACGGTTTTTTGAGTGGACGTGACCACAACCGGCGCTGAGCGCTGCTTGACGAACCAAAAAAGACCCGCCACAAGAACAACCGTCGCGACGAGTGCCCCAGCGAGTTTCGCGTAAGAGCGACTCGGTTTGGACGCCGCAGGCACTTGATCCACAGCCGCAACGCTCGACTTGGACGAAGGCAACGCCGGGGAAGAACCGGATCCTGACGACGACCTCTCGCTAACTGGAGTACCGCTTTCCGCCGCGATTGCCAACGACCCCGAACTGGCCGCATCGACAGGCCGCGATTCCGTCTCCCGTTTCAGCCGCTTCAAGTCGGCCCGCATGTCGGCGGCGTGCTGGTAACGCAACTCGCGGTCTTTCTCCAGCGCCTTTTGAATGATCCGCTCCAACTCTGGTGGTACATCTGGATTCAGCCGCACCGGGGCAACTGGAGCACGGTTCAGGATCGCTTCAAAAATAGTTGCCGTACTGTCTCCACGAAAGGGCAGTTGCGCAGTGGCCATCTCGTAGAGAACAGCGCCGAACGAAAACAGATCCGTGCGCGCGTCCAGGTCTTTCGCCCGCGCCTGCTCCGGTGACATGTAAGCGATGGTGCCGAGCGTCGAGCCGGGACTGGTAAGGTGCTGTTCATCGACCGCGGCCGTCATCGTGTTCGCCGATGCAACCCGGCTGGAAGAGCCGGCAGTGAGTTCGACTTTGGCCAGTCCGAAATCCAGGATCTTGGCGTGACCGCGCTTGGTGACAAAGATGTTCGCAGGTTTGATGTCGCGATGGACGATACCCTGGGAATGCGCCGCGTCCAACCCATCGGCAATATCAATGCCCAGCGAAAGCACTCGGTCGTTATCGAGCGGCTTCCCCGCAATCAGATATTTCAGTGTGATGCCATCCAGAAACTCCATGGCGATGAACGATTGCTCGCCGTGTTTGCCAATTTCGTAGATAGTGCAAATATTGGGATGATTGAGGGCCGACGCCGCACGGGCCTCCCGGCGAAACCGTTCCAGCGCTTGTGGGTCGCGCGAAAGTTCATCTGGCAGGAATTTGAGGGCGACGAAGCGGCCAAGTTGAGTGTCTTCGGCCTTATAGACCACTCCCATGCCACCACCACCAAGCTTCTCAACGATGCGGTAGTGCGAGATGGTCTGATCGATCACTATAGAGATTCCAAGCTTTCCGACCGCCTCATCTTACGGACGCCGCCGTGGGCCGTCAACGAGGGGCAGGGCCTGTGCATACGGACGGCAAAATGGCCCACTTGCCCTTAGGTCAATGCGTGACATGTCCGGATAGTCACGGTTAACTTCCGGTTAGCCCCTCATCCGACCGTGAGGCTCCGTACTCGCGCGGTCATCGGCGCCGACTATGCAGGATAATCCACCGCCAGCCCGCCAGAACTCCTATTTCGTTTTCTTTTTCGCCGGAGGCGCCGACGGCGGCAGGTCAGAGCTAAAACTGTCAGCCACTGCCTTCCATTTGCCGTCTGTCTGCTTTTTCCACACCTCAAGGGTCTTGCCGTGGTCCGTTACTGGCTTGCCTTGCGGATCTTTCCCCGCAAATTGATAAGCGCCCATAACGTAGGCCAAATCGCCCGAACGTGAGACCTCTACTTTGCTTACTTGCCAGGACAGGGAATCGCCCGGGCCGAGAACTGAGGCCCACACTGCGCGAATCGCCTGCTTGCCACTGGCGATGGGTGCATTTGGAGGCAAGATAGTGGCGTCATCACTGTAATACGAGACGCTGCCCTCCAGGTCATGGGCCGCCGCAGCCTTTGCCCATTGGGCTTCGATCTCTCTAATACTGCTTTCATCCGCCGCGCGCGTGTCTGCCGGCGTCTGCTGGTTGCAAGCCGAAGCAAGTAGGAGCAGAGCAAGACACCCGCAGAAAACCAGCGTGAATCCTAGTCCGATTTCGCCACGACTGATCATTGGTAAATCCTCCCGGTATGGGCACTTATACCAGAGAACAATCCGCAGGATGTCCGGAAGTTGCGCCGCCTCCAACAAGTCGCATCTGAACTTCTGTGTCGTCGGCCAACCGGAAGTTATGCCCTTGTTGACGATAATCGCCATAACACTCATCGACCCTCAGAGAGCAAGTGGGGGAAATCGTGAGGGCCCGTCCAAGCTCAGCTTGGGACTTGCTGACGGAACGTCGTCATGCGGCCGAGGAACCGCAGGCGCTCGTGCAGAAGATGCGTGAGTTATTGCAGCGGGATGCGATATAGGTTGCGGCGAGTATTTTGCCGCGTGTAGGCATACACCGAAGAGCTTGCGGCCGATTGCACGAAAAATGGAATTGGCGGACCTTTCGTATTTGTGAGGTCCTGAATTCCCGAGATTCCAGCTGCCGGCACGTTGGGAAGTCCCGTATTATGCAGCACGGGTAATAGGTAGCTGTTGTATCCATTCTGTGCTACGTCGAGGTAAACAGATTCCCCCGAATTGTCCCAGTTGAGCTCGCAATAAACCATGCACAACGGCACAACCTCGCTGCCATCCGCCGCAAACGCCCTTGTTGCAACCGTGTGCTCCTCATCAGAACCCGTTGAGAAGGCGGCGATCCAGCGGCCGTCCGGCGATACTGCAGAGACATCCAAAATGGGGTCGGGGGTTATTTTGCTGCGCCCAGTTCCGTCTGCTTTCATGCGATACAGGAAATTCGAGCCGCCTTCGATTGCTCGGAAAATAATATCGCCACCGGCCAGGAAATGCGGAGAGTCTTCGATGGCCGTTGACGAGATGCGCACCGGCGAAGAACGACGATTCGTGGGCGCGATCCACAGGCTGGATTGGCCGCTCTGGTCCTTCATGGCGCCGCTCTGGTCCTTCATGGCAAAGACGACTTCTTTTCCATCCCGTGAAACTGAGTAGCTCTCCATCGCATAGCCGGGTAGAAGCCTCTCCCCTTTCCCACTGGCCAGATCTTCCTTCCACAGCTCGTTACCACGGGTTTGGCCGTTGGACATAAGGAAGTAGAGACTGTTTCCATCGGAAGAGAACGAAGGCTCAACAGCATTTCCCTCGGAGGAGATTTGGTGGTCGCCTTTGTCGTCGTGGACCCATACCGTGCTGTCTGTCGCGCCCACAGACGTGATTAGCGATTTGCCATCGGGAGCCATCGTAATACCTTCTTGAGAGGTTGGGCCTGTGGTCACTTGCTCCGGTTCTCCGTCCGGAAAGCGTTGCCTCCAGATGTGAAATCCATCCGTCCCGACCGAGAGATACACCCAGTTGCCGTCGGGTGACCATGCGCCCGCAATGCACGTACCCCCGGTAGGCCCAACCAGGCGCATTGCGCCACTGCCCTGAAACGGAACAATCCGGCACTGCTGAATGTCGCCACGAGCGTTCATCTCAACCACGAGCACCCATCGGCCGTCTGGGGAAAGATACGAATGATGGGCCATGCCGCGCTCTCCGGCAGGCACGTAAACGTCTCGACTGTCTCCTCGGCCCTCATCCGTCGTCACCACCGCCATATGTAATCCTTTTTTGATCTCGGAGAAGAGCAATCGCTTCCCGCCTTCAATCCATGTCAAAGAGGAGCTGTTGGGCAGCAGGATGTGGGGCTCGCCACCGAACACAGGTACTTCCCACGTGTCCCAGGGCCCGACCACGCTGTAAATGACGCGTGAGCCATCTGGAGAAAAGACCGGACTCATTTTCGTCCTCGAATCATGCGTGAGTTGGACCGGCTCGCCATCGGGCAGAAACTTTACATAAACTTGTCCGAGGCCCATGAATGAACCGCTTCCGCGGATGAACGCGAGCATTCGTCCGTCCGGGGACAGCTCCGGGTACACGGCAGAGTCGGTAAAAAAAGTCAGTTGCTGCCACTCTGTGCTGACGGGAGGACCTTTTCGATGCGATCGGTAGAAGAGAAATGCTCCAACCGCAGCCGCAAGCAAAACCAATGCAGCGGCAACATAGTAATAGTTTCTCCGCTTCCTTGGTGTCAGCTGCGACGTTGAGTGGGACTTTCGTCCAGCCCGCTCTTCTTGTTCGACAGGCGATACTTGAACACGAGCCGAGCTGGTGCTCCGCTTCAGCCGTTGCAGATCGGTTCGAATATCGGCTGCGTGCTGGTAGCGCAAATCGCGATCTTTCTCCAAAGCCTTGTCAATGATGCGGTCCAGCTCGGGCGGCAGGTCGGGATTCAACCGCAGCGGAGGCACGGGAGCGCGATTCACGATCGCTTCACAAATCATCGCCGAACTTTCACCGCGAAAGGGCAACGCACCCGTCGCCATCTCGTAGAGAACTGCGCCAAAAGAAAACAGGTCTGTGCGGGCATCGAGGTCTTTAGCTCGCACCTGTTCCGGCGACATGTAGGCCACCGTTCCCACCATCGTGCCCGGACTGGTCAGGTGATCGTCGGCCATTGTCGTTTCCCGGGCCACTGCTGACGCACTTTCGATGACTCTGCCGACGCCTGGCGTCACTTTGGCCAGCCCAAAATCCAGGATCTTGGCGTGGCCCCGTTTGGTTATGAAAATGTTCCCAGGTTTAATGTCGCGGTGAACGACGCCAGAAGCGTGCGCCGCATCGAGAGCATCGGCAATGTCGATGGCGAGGGAAAGAAGGACCTCAGCTTCCAGCGCACGCCCCAAAATACGGTGCCTCAGCGTCACACCATCCAGAAACTCCATGACGATAAATTTCCGCCCATCTTGCTCACCGATTTCATAGATCGTGCAGATATTGGGGTGGTTGAGGGCGGACGCGGCCTCCGCCTCACGCTGAAAGCGGGCGAGCGCCTGCGCGTCGTTGGCGACATCATTGGGAAGAAACTTCAGGGCGACAAACCGGCGCAGGCTTAGATCTTCCGCCTTATAAACAATGCCCATCCCGCCGCCGCCCAACTTCTCAATGATGCGGTAGTGCGAGATGGTCTGGCCGATCATTTCGGGGAGGCTTGGCCTCAGGTCGCAATCATCTTACGGAGGCGGCAACGGCTCGTCAACGAATCGCCGGATAGGAGGTAGGAGGAAGCAGATCAAATCAGGCTGAGCGATGCCGGACGGGTTCGATGGGTATCTGCCACTCCCGGCAAACCACCAGCTTACGCGGGAACCGATTTTGTCGTCGCCCGGAACGGTCGCATTGCTTCGATCTATATGTTTTTCGACAGCCTGCCCTGAGCTGGACTCTGCTGCCCCCGATACACGAATGACGAACCGTTTGTCGGGCGGGCTGGCCGCGGTTTTGACCTCCTCGACATATCAACTAAACTGGTCCCACTCGTCGCTGTTTTTCGACCGGTGGGCATTCATGCTCTCAACCGTTTGTTCGCTGGTCATATCGAACGCTTCTACGATTTTGTTGTGTTCACAGAAGACGCGTGCGGAGAAACTTAGGTATATCCATCAGAATCCGGTACAGCGCGCGGACTTGTACTCGAACTGCAACAGCGGACGTGGAATAGCTTTCGACACTACGAGTGTGGGGATACGGGCACCTAATAGTGAATGAAGCACAATGAGCAGAACTTCGGGTGCGGGAAACCGCTTGATATCATCAGCACGAATCCACACCTTTCGAAAACCGCGACGAGTAGGGCAGCCGGTTTAGTGATGATCCTGACGAGATCAAAATATAAAACTGGGCCAGCCCGCCGAGGCGACGAGATCATCAACACGTGCCAGCGCTATGTCTCCGGTGTCGCATCCCACTTCGGCTTCGTTTCTCTGCCCCATTTCTTAGGGTCTTCGTTATGCATTTTTTCCATTGCTTTAGCGGTGTCAGGATGCTTTTCCATCACGTGTTTGGTCATGGCCTGCACCATTTCGTTCCATGATTCGGCGGAGAGCTTCTGTTCACACGGCCCGCCCAGCGATCGGCACGTCATTGTCTTCATGCGGTACCTCCAATCCACCTTCACGGATGCACTCTCGGAGGCTGGGGTTGTTGGCCTAGGCGCTGGTCCAGAAGAAGGTCTCAGTTACTGGCGGGTGGCCCACCCACCCTTCGTTTTTGAAGGGTGGGAACTATTGATCGCTGGGGAATCGAATCGCCGCGAGGACGAATCGATCTAACGAGACTCCGATCGATCATCGTAACCTTACTGCTCGCCGTGTAAGTCTCCACTGCTAACATCCAAAAAAGAAAACGCCTGGGAGATATCGGGATATTCTTTTCCCGAAATCTCCACATAGGGGTAAACGAAGTAATTCAGCGGAGGCCCATCCTGCAGCGGATTTAAACGTATGTCGCGGCCCAGCGTGAACTGCACGCGATTTGCGTCCAGCGCTCCAAAGAAATAACTCTTTTTCTCCGGATGCTTCCAGGCTTCGGAAATATCCACCGGAACCCATCCATGCTGCGGCTCGAAGAAGTCTGCCCAGCAGTGATATCCAGGAATTTCCGCCGAATGCTTGTCGGGAGGCAACGGAAATCCAATTTCAAAGCGAGATGGAATACCTTGCGAACGCGCCATGGCAATGAATAAAGAATGGAAATCCGTACAGTTCCCTTTTTTGGCGTCGCATGCGTACAACACGTCGCCGTGACCCCATCCCGTCCCAGTCTTGTCATAGCGCATGTTGGCAAATACGAAATCGTAGATCGCGTGCGCCTTGTCCAGGTTGGTCGTCTCGTTCTGTGTAACCGAAGCCGCTAATTGCGCGGGCAAGCCCGTAACCGGGACCAGACGATCCGGTGCCAGGAATTCCGTTCTCTCGCGTTGCTTGAGCACGACGCTCTGAAGATGCGGAGAGTAAGTGCCCAGCATAAGCCGCTCATGGCGCACGATGTCATAGACGATCTCGAAATGCAGTTCCGGTTTCGCAGTTTTCGTTTCGGCAAAATATATTTGATTGCCATATTTCGACTCATGAGTTTTCTTTAGCGGCAAATCACCGGTAGCAGAGACCACGGTGACTTCCTGAAAGTCGTTGGCTTCGGCTGCGGGAATCCATATCCGCACCCGTTCACCCGCGGGGATATTCCTTACCGTGAAGGCATAGTGAAATGTAAAGTGGCGCGTCTCCTGTGCCGAAACCAGCCCGGCAAATGCGACGAGGAAAAGCAGCAGCAATCCAAGCTTGCGTAACATGGCGATATCCTTTCGACGGTGTCAGAAATGTCAGTTGAAAACGACACACGGGCGTTTGAAGGGGGCACCGTCAAGTGAAGCCGCATCGAAACACTCGCATTGCGGAGTCCTGTGGGAGAAATCATTCTAGATCATTCTCCGGCCCATCTGCCGCGCTCATCCCGGACATTTCTCCATTTTCTTGTCAAGGGGTCTGGAAAGGCCTACTTTCCGTAAATCCCTGAAACTCTTATAAATATAAAGCTTCCGAACGTGGCATGTTTACCCCCTTCAACCTGCTATGCTTGAACTATAGTGAATTTTAACCACGCGGCTCCTTTGGGGCCGCGTTTTTTATTGGAATGGGGATTCATGAAAACTACAGGACCAAGCATCAACCAAAACAAACGGCGCGGAGAGTGGGCGGAAATGCACTTCATGGCTCGCGCACTCCGAGCAAGGGCTGCTTGTCAGCAAGCCACGGGGAGAAAGCTGCCGTTACGATTTTGCCGTCGAACACGATGGAAAGTTCCTGCGCGTCCAGGTCAAATCCACGACCAGCCGGAGACGGACTTCATATGCCTACCAAGTTAGTGGCCAGCCTTACACCAGGGAGCAAATTGATTTCGTCGCTGTCTACATCGTCCCGAAAAACGTTTGGTTCATTTTTCCCATAGACGTGATTCTGAAGAACACCAGCAACGTAATCCTGTCGCCGCACCTAACAGTTTCAAAGCACGGCGCCTATAAAGAAGCCTGGCACTTGCTGCGCGGCGAGCGACGCGCACCCCGGCAAAGCCAGACTCGATCGGTACAAAAATTCGTTGAACCGTGACGCCAGAAAACTGAGAAATAAGAACTGATACGCTAGAATTCTCCCGTGGCGACCGCCATCCAATGTCGCGACCTGCGCAAGACCTACGACGGCAAGGTCGAAGCTGTGCGAGGGCTAAATCTTGAAATCCAGGCGGGTGAATGTTTTGGCCTGCTTGGACCGAACGGCGCCGGAAAGACCACCACCATTGAAATCCTGGAGGGCTTGCTGCCACCAACCTCCGGTCACGTCACAATTCTTGGACACACATGGGAGACTCACACTCGCGAACTGCGCGAATTGTTGGGAATTTCTTTACAGGAGACTCGACTCTCCGAAAAACTTTCCGTGCGAGAGACGATTGAACTTTTCGCCAGTTTCTATAGTCAGCCTAGGTCGTCAACGGAAGTGATTGAAGAATTGCAACTCACCGAGAAGGCCGATACGTGGGTCGGCAAACTCTCCGGTGGGCAACGCCAGCGTTTAGCTGTCGCCACTGCCCTGGTGGGCAATCCAAAAATTCTCTTCCTGGATGAGCCCACCACCGGGCTCGATCCTCAAAGCCGCCGCCAGCTATGGGAGATCGTTCGCGCATTCTTGAGCCGAGGCGGCACGGTGCTTCTGACCACCCATTACATGGACGAGGCCGAGCGCCTATGTGACCGGCTCGCAATTATCGATCATGGGCAGGTCATTGCGGAGGGCACTCCCTCCGACTTGATCGAGCGTCTCGGAGGTCATCATGTCGTGGAATTCGACGTTAGCGGCACCGCTGATACTGCTTCTCTCGATCACTGGAAGGCGCTTCCCGGAGTTGAGTCAGTTCGGAACGAAGAGGGTCTCGTTTGCCTGAATGTGCGCGAACCTCACAGCACAATTCCAGCGCTACTGGATGCAGTGCGAGCGCGAAACTCCCAGCTTCTTCACCTCAGCACGCGCCAAGCCAGTCTGGAAGATGTGTTCGTGAACTTGACTGGGCGTCATCTGAGGGAGGCATAGAAATGGCCGTCGCACAACAAACTCCGCCCGCGGAACTGAGCCCACTCTCAGTGCCCCGCCAGCGCAACGGACGTTGGTCCGCGTTCGCTTCCCTGCTCCTAGTACGCATACGCGAACTCATTCGCGAGCCAGAACTGATTTTTTGGATATTCGGCTTCCCTCTCCTACTAGCCCTCGGACTCGGAATTGCTTTCCGCAATAAGCCCACCCAGGTCACATCAATTGTTGTCGTCGCCAGCCCTGGGGTGCAGGATGTCGTGGGCATGATCCGGCGCTCGCCTCAAAGCTCGTCCATAAATTTGCAGGTGCTTGAGAAGTCGCAAGCACTGCAAGCCTTCAACTTTGGCAAATATGATTTGGTCGTCGAACCGGACGGCCAGGGGGGCATCCGTTACATTTACGATCCTTCGCGATCAGAAACCGTGCTGTCGCGCGCCGAAGTGGACGACGCTTTGCAATCGGGCGCGGGACGGACAAATCCGGTGGCGGCCTCTTCGTCGGTCTTGACCGAACCGGGTTCGCGCTATATCGATTTTCTTATTCCAGGATTGTTGGGGATGACCCTGATGAACTCCGGCATGTGGGGAGTCGGATTCGCCCTGGTCGACATGCGCCAACGAAAATTGCTCAAGCGGTTTGTAGCGACTCCCATGCGCAAAAGTGACTTTCTGCTTGCGCTGGCAAGTAGCCGCCTGCTGTTAATGCTGATCGAAGTAGGCTTACTGCTCAGCCTTGGCGTTCTGGCATTTCACATGCGCGTGTTGGGATCGCTTGTAGTCGTTCTGCTTCTCGCGGGACTGGGATCCGTAGCATTCGGCGGATTGGGCTTACTAGCAGCGAGCCGCGCGCAGAAAATCGAAACCGTAAGCGGAATCATCAACCTTGTGATGATGCCGATGTGGATTTTTTCCGGAGTCTTCTTCTCCTACGAACATTTCCCTGCAAAAATATTGCCTTTTGTAAGAATCCTTCCGCTAACCGCACTCAACGACGCCCTGCGAACAACCATCCTGCAAGGAGGATCTCTAACGTCGCAAGCGGGAAGAATTCTCATACTTGCTTTGTGGGGAGGAATCTCGTTTGCCCTGGCATTGAAATGGTTTCGCTGGACTTAGAAGTGGGGCTTCGCTCGGGATGACAAATCGAGAAGCGTTACAGATTTGACTGTACGATGGAAGCGCATGCGTTCCGGTGATCGTCCCGGTCTTCAAAACCGGTGGACGGCGGGTCACCCCGTCGTCGGTGGGTTCGACTCCCATTCGCTTCCGCCATTTTGCGGCTATAATGGGCTTGTTTTCGGGCCCCGCACTTGACCTCGCACGACTTTGAGGTGGTCCCATGAAGCCAGCCCTGGTGCTTCTCGCCGTTCTCGTTGTATCTGCACTTTGTTTCTCCCAGGATTTGAAAGTAAGAGAAGAAGCTGTTCGCCTGCTCGAACAAGCGAATGCTGTCAGTTTGCCGCCTACCCTTCCCAACCTCGAGCGAATCGATACTTTCCGTGTTTTCGGTGACGCCGGAGTCAAAGAAGGCAGCTTTACTCGGATGGTGATTCAAGGTGCTGGCAGACGCGATGAATACATCTTCGGCGATTACGATCTGATCAATGTGTGGACCCGCAAGCAGGTCGCAGTTGCGGGAACAGATGGCATTCTTCCTCCAGAACTCGACAATGTCGTGCGCATCACTCCAATTTATCTGTTGACGTTCGACGATCAGGACGTGATCCGCAGCATTGCCGACCGCAGCGTAAACGGCCGTTCTGCTCACTGCGTTGCGTTTGACACGATTCATGGAGAGCAATCCGACAACAACGAGCTCTGCGTGGACGCCGCCAACGGCACTTTGGTGTTCGAGAAAATCAACGGAGAAATAATCGAGAACAGCGACTTTTTTCCGTTCGCCGGAGCGCTGTTTCCCGGCAAGATCAATTACTCCTCCGGCGGAGCACAGAAAATTGAGATCACGCAAACCATGACCGCCCTCCAAGCCGCCGATAATGTGCTGGCTGCCCCTCCCAACTCGCGCATGCACAAAGTCTGCGCTACGTTCCGCCGTCCCTTCGGCGTTTCCATGCCACAACCAAAGCCTGGCAATGGTGGCGGAAATTCCGACGTGGTAATACGAGGAATGGTGGGGATGGACGGCAAGATGTACAACACGACTGTACAAAGCTCGGACCGCCCTGAGCTAAATGCCGAAGCCCTGCAACTAGCCGCGCAGTGGACGTTTACTCCGGCAATGTGCGATGGTCATCCCGACGCTCACGAGGTTGACTTCATTTTGCATTTCCAGGGACGGTAAGTTGATGCAGGTCTTCGCCGTAATAAACCCTAAAGGCCTCATTTGAATGGCGCGTCCGTAGACGCATATGCCGCCTCCGGCATCAAAAATTCGTGAAATCCTTACCCTTCATTTCTCCGTCGCCATTTCAAACAGTCTCGTTCCTCGTCATGACCCTCTTAATGCTTGCAACTTTGGGTTGCGGTGGATCATCGGCGAGCGGCCCGCGGCCTTCGAGTGATCCTCCGCCGTCGTCGGGCAGCGTGCCATCCTTCGGGCATGTCCTGCTAGTCGTCGAGGAGAACCACAGCTACTCAGAGGTGATCGGAAACTCTGACATGCCGTATCTGAACAGCGTTGCCACTCAATATGGATTGGCAACTCAGTACTACGCGAACACGCATCCATCGATCGGCAATTACTTCATGCTGACCACGGGACAGCTCATCACGAACGACGATTCGTTCAGCGGAACAGTCAACGTGGACAACATCGTTCGCCAGCTACTCGCTGCGGGGAAGACGTGGAAGTCGTACGCTGAAAGCATTCCTAACCCGGGATACACCGGCGGCGATTCTTATCCGTACGCTAAGCGCCATAATCCGTTCGCGTACATAACTGACGTTGTCAATAGCACCACGCAAGTGAATAATCTCCAATCGTTAACTCAATTCAATCAGGACCTCGCGAATGGACAGCTTCCGAACTTCTCTTTCCTCGTGCCGAATTTGCTGGACGACGCTCATGACGGCACCTTGCAACTGGCGGATCAGTGGTTGCACCAATACATTGCTCCGGTGATTTCAAGCCCTACATTTCAGAAGGATGGTCTGCTGATTATCGTGTTTGATGAGGGAGATGCCAGCGATTCAACCAACGGCGGGGGCCACGTCGCCGCCGTAATCATTAGCCCTGAGGCGAAACAAGGCTTCCAGTCGACCACGTTGTATCAGCATCAGAGTACGCTCCGGCTCATTCTGGAAGGGCTCGGAGTGCCGAACGTGATGAATTATCCTGGCTCCGCCAGCACAGCGCCATCAATGGCCGAATTCTTTTAGACACCGCTTCCTATTCCAGGCAACCCTCTGTAGAATACCGAGCCTCGCGTCTATACAACGATTCTAAGAATGCTATCGCGGTTGCTTGGGGAGGATTTGGATGAATTTTCGGCGTACCTGGAACTGTTTGCTGCTTCTCTCTCTTTTTTCAGCATCGTATCTATTTGCTGGAGACGCCATTCCTAAAGCAGCATGGAAACGTCCAATCGGTCTTCCCCTCGAAAATGCGGGCGGCAGGAAGCCAGCGCTAGCCGCCGCTGGGATGATTGACGACGGCTACTGGCAAGGCGCCCCCGTCGGCGGTTTCGGCGCGGGAACTTTTTCGCGTACCTACCGTGGCGACTTCGCCCGCTGGCACATGAAGGGCGGAGTCCACAAGTATCAAACAGTTTGGACCAATCAATTTGCCATGTATCAAAAAGCAGAAGGCGCTTCCGAAGGCATCGCACAAGTCTTGACGGCGGCACATCCCGAAAACGGTCGATTGAGAAGTTGGAAGTGGGATTATCCGGTGGCCGCTGGTGATTACTATTCACTCTATCCGAAATCCTGGTACGACTATCGATGGAACAAATTTCCCGCGCACGTGACGCTAGAGCAATTTTCTCCCGTGTTGCCCGACAATTATCGCGAAAGCAGCTATCCGGTTGCGGTCTATCTCTGGCACGCCGAAAATCCAACCGACAAACCCGTCACAGTTTCAGTCCTATTGTCATGGACCAACATGCTCGGTTGGTTCCGGGACTTTTCGCCAAACATGAATGGCGCTCTCGACCTGGGGAACCACAACCGCTTTGTGCAGAAGAATGAGGGCGGCAGCGGCCAAATGAAGGGAATCGTATTCGACCGCATCCATCCCAACGGCGTAAAAGATGATTGGGATGGTCAGATGACTATCGCCACGCTTGATTCGCCCGGCGTCGAAGTCAGCTATCAAACCACTTTCTTGCCAGAAACTAGTGACGAGATATGGAAGCCATTCGCGGCCGACGGACGCCTGTCAAACAACAATAGATCGTGGGTAAGTAGCGGTGAACATCTCTCGGGAGCCATCGCAGTTCGATTTACGCTGAAGCCGGGAGAGAAGCGCGCAATCCCCATGGTGATCGCGTGGGATCTCCCGATCGTCACTTTCGGTTCCGGGCGCAATTGGTACCGCCACTATACAAATTTCTACGGTACGACTGGAACGAATTCCTGGGAGATCGCCCGCGATGGATTGCTCAATGCATCGCAGTGGAGCGATCAGATTGATGCCTGGCAGGCTCCATATATCAACGATGAAAGCAAGCCATTGTGGTATCGCGGAATGCTGTTCAACGAAATGTACATTCTCGCCGACGGAGGTTCGTTCTGGGGACATCAAGTTGGTTCAGATACAAAAACCCCCGACACTTTCGGCTTTCTCGAGTCTTTTGACTACGCGTTCTATGCCACGCTCGATGTTCGTTTCTACGGTTCCATGCCGCTGGTGAAGTTCTGGCCTGATATCGATAAGCAAGTACTGCGTCAATTTGCCGATACTGTTTCGCAGGATTCGACTGATAAATATCTGTGGCAATGGAAATCTCAACAGACGGGATCGCTCAACTTCAGAATTCGCAAAGCGAAAGGCGCTGTACCGCACGACCTTGGAGTACCGCAGGAAGATCCGTTTGCCCAGGTGAATTCCTTCAGCTGGCAAAATACTAACGACTGGAAGGACCTTAACAGCAAGTTCGTGCTCATGATTTACCGCGACTACGTTTTTACTGGCAAGAAAGACACCGAATTTCTGCGCGACACATGGCCTTCAGTTCAAGAAGCGCTTCAGCATCTTCAGCAATACGACCGCACTGGCGATGGTATTCCACAGAATGACGATTATCCCGACCAGACATACGATGTATGGATCGTGCATGGAGAGAGCGCATACTGCGGAGGACTGTGGCTGGCCGCACTCCGCGCCGCGGAAGAAATTGCGCAGGTGTTGGGTGATATGACTTCAGCAACTAAGTACCGCGCGATGTTCCTCAAGGGCCAAGATACTTACGTGAAAAAGCTCTGGAACGGAGAATACTTTCGCTACGACACCATGAGCGAATATCGTGACAACGTACAGGCCGATCAGCTTGCCGGGCAGTGGTACGCGAATATGACCGGACTCGGCGACCTGGTTCCCCGCGAGATGCAGTTGAAGGCGCTCAAGAAAATCTACGACTTCAACGTGATGAAATTTGCCAAGGGCGAGATGGGCGCGGTAAATGGCATGGGCGCCGACGGCAGCATCATCACTACTAACGAACAGGTGCAGGAGGTTTGGACTGGCACCACTTTCGGCGTGGCCGCACTGATGTTAAGCGATGGCATGAAAGACGAGGGATACCGGACGGCATGGGGCATCTTTCACACGACCTACGAAACGAAAGGCTACTGGTTCCGAACTCCTGAAGCTTGGGAAAATACCGGATATTATCGGGCATCTATGTATATGCGCCCTGCGGCGATTTGGGCGATGGAAATGACATCGCCTCCGAAGTAGGCGGGAGGTATTGTTGGATTGTAGGAATAATCTTCGCGGATATTTTATGGTGCTCACGATCGTTGCCGAGCTCCTGCTGACAAGCTGCGCTCATACTGTCAAAGCATCGGTGACGCCGCCGCCATCTCCAACACTACCCGGATGGACGCTGGTCTGGAACGACGAATTCAACCTCCCTGATGGCTCCTCTCCAGATGCCAGCAAATGGAATCTTGTGACTGGTGGCAATGGCTTCGGAAATGCAGAACTCGAGTCCTATACAAACAGGCCGCAAAACGCGGAAATTCAGAACGGCAACCTTGTCATCACTGCACTCAAAGAAAGCTACACGGGGGCAGACATGGTCTCCCACGACTACACTTCCGCGCGGCTGAACACATCAAACAAATTTGCGCAGGCCTATGGACGTTTTGAAGCCCGCATAAAGATTCCCTACGGACAAGGCATGTGGCCGGCATTTTGGCTGCTGGGAAGCGATATTTCCACTAAAGCCTGGCCGACGTGCGGCGAAATCGACATCATGGAAAATATTGGCCGCGAACCTTCCACTGTTCACGGCACGATTCATGGTCCTGGATATTCGGGGGGTAAAGGAATCGGCTCTCCATTTTCGTTTCCCGACAGCCGCAAGTTCGCGGATGACTTTCATGTTTATGAAGTTGAGTGGTCGCCCAAGCAAATCAAGTTCTTCGTGGACGACAACCTCTACGCCACTCGCACTCCCGCCGATCTTCCCGCTGGAACGAAGTGGGTTTACGATCATCCATTTTTTATTCTTCTGAATCTGGCGGTGGGAGGGAAATGGCCGGGCAATCCGGATGCATCGACGGTTTTCCCGCAGCAAATGCTGGTCGACTATGTTCGCGTATACAAACGGGCCGGTTCGTAGGAGCACGCCTTCGGTGGATGGCCCAGCCTTTCATTTTTTTGCCGGCACTATTCCAACCTACTGCTCTCGTGGCTTCTTAACCTTACCGTCTGAATGTTGTGATTTCTTCACTTTCGGGGTTAGCATTCCAAGCCTACGCCCTTTCTCTGAATCGGAAATCAACGTTGCCAGTCGCCGCAGACGAGTTTCTTCTTGCTTTGCGCTGACCACCCAAAAACTGGACGTCCGCTGGTACCACGGTGCTTGTGTCCGAAAGAATTCCCACGCCGTCGGGTTGGCCTTAAACTGCTTTTCGTATCCGGGAGGCAATTTTTTCGGTCGCGACTCGAAAGAATATTTACCGGAATCACTAGTTCGGCGCTCCAACGCTTTCACCCCCGGAGGCGCCATTCGTCCAAGCTTCGCGAGTTCATCTGCCCGCCTGATGTTGACTGCGCTCCAGTAGCTCTTCGGCTTTCGGGGAGTGAAGCGCTGTTTGTAGGTGGTCTCATTGACGCATTTGCGGACTCCATCGATCCATCCGAAACAGAGAGCTTCGTCCAAGGCCTCGCGGTAAGTGATACTTTTCTTGTCCGTGCGTTTATTGTAGAAGCCCAACCACAGCTCGGCGACGCGATCGTGGTTTTTCCCGAGCCATTCTCGGAATTCGTCAGGTGAGTTGAAGATTTTGACCTGCATGGCTCTCTCGCGTCGCCAGAGAAATCAATGTGCTTTTTCTCTTAGATGAGACCAGTTGACATCGCGAGCTATCTCGATCCCAAACGCACCGTATCAGGGTATGGCTTCAGCCATACCGTAATTCGGTTTTGCGACGGAAAAGGCATGCCTGAAGGCTTGCCCTGATACGAAGCTAGCAGCGCTCACTGCCTGACCGGGGCCTTTACCGACTCCAATATCTTGCTCTGGCATTGCTGTGCTGCCGTTAGCAACTGGGGGAATGCCGCGTTCTTTCGCAACGTTGCCAACAGGGGATCGGACTGCAACGCGGATACGGCGCAATAGTTTTGCCAAATGGCGCTGTTGATGAGCCTTGCCGCTTCGTCTGTCTCTCCGCAATATGCCATCGCGGCGCCTTGATAGTAGCGCGTCTCGGGATCCGCTTCCGTCAGCACTGCCGTCTCAGTTTTCCTGGCGATTGCTTCGAAGTCAGAGGGCGTCTTCGGTTGCATACACGCTTCCAGAAAATCGCGGCGATCAAAAGGATTGGCGGAAATATTTTTTACCGCCGCGCGCGCCTGTTCAATCTTCCCTTCACGAAGCAAACTCGAAAATGTGATGTAAGCCGCCCATTCCGAACCAGCGTCGAGTCGGGCGAAGTCCATGGCTCGTTGGGTTCTTCCCAATTCCAGAAACGCCCAAGCGCAAGACCGGAATTCGTAATTGCCGCCGTCGAGCGCCATCGCGACATCGCACTCGTGGGTAGCTTGCGGCAGCATCCCGGCATAGCGGAGCACATAAGACAACGTGAAATGAGCTTCAGCCCACTCTGGACGACGCCTGACAAGGTCCTTTGCCCCGGTGTAAGCCGATGCCACCTCACCCCGTTCCGCCATATGAAGAAGGAGATGGGCGGAGGCGGAATTGAGGTTGGGATCAAGACTAAGGGCGTGCCGGTACGCATCATCCGAGCGCTTGAACATGGCGTTGCCTCCGCCTGAATAGGCAGCGTAATAGTAGTAGCGCAGACCCAGCGCCTCCCAAGCAGGCGCGTAACTTGAGTCCATGTTCACAGCCTCTTCCAAAATACCGATTGCAGACTTGTTGGGTTCGGGATCGTGAGAGATGGCCAAGCTTCGCATGTAGAGATCGTAAGCGTCCTGGTTCTTGGGCTTTGTGCCGGCTTCGACGAATCCATCCGCTGCGCCCAACTGAGCCAGCAATCCCTGCCTCATCTTGGAGGCAAGCTGATTTTGCACGGAAATCAAATCCTGGGAAGGGGCGCTGACCGTCGTCTGCCAGATCACGCGGTTACTTTTTACGTCGATCGCTTCGATTGTTACGAGAAGCTTCTTGCCCTGCAATAAATAATGGCCGGTCAGCACGGTCGAAACTCGCAACTGGCGGCCAGCCTGCTGCGGATCAATATCCCCAGCGGCTAACTTGCCCGTGTTGTTGGTGGGTCGTACATCCAGAGACCGCGTACCCGTCAAAATGTTGGAGATTTCATCGGCCAACGCGAAACGAAGATAGTCGAGCTGTTCGGCGTCCTGAGCATTGGTATTGTTTTGCAAAGGAAGGACCGCGATAGTATTTGCGGCTCCCGGTGAAGCGACGAGCACGCGGTGCCGAAACCACCACGTCCCCACGGAGACCAGAACCGTGAGTAGCACAAGCGCCATCGCGAGCAGCACGTATTTTTGCGGAGTGGAAGACTGTTGAAAGGTCCTGGTCGATGACTTTAGCGGCGAGAAGTTGCGCAGGGACGTTCTGGTGAGTCCGGATTCAGTCTCCTTTTTCAGATGCTGCAAGTCCGCTTTCATCTCGGCGGCGCTTTGGTACCGCTTGCTGCGGTCTTTTTCCATCGCCTTGCCGATGATTCCTTCCAGCTCGACCGGAAGGGTTGGATTCAACGTCAGAGGCGAAACCGGCTTTTGATTCAGCACCGCGTCAAGCGTTGTGACTATATTTGAGCCGGCAAATGGCTTTTTCCCCGCGGCCATTTCATACAGAACCACTCCAAACGAAAAGATGTCGCTGCGCGCGTCCAGTTCTTCGCTGCGGGCTTGCTCCGGAGACATATAAACCGCGGTACCGGGAATTACTCCCAATTGCGTTAACGAGTCTTCGAATGCCGCATCGTTACTTCCCAGCGGTTCTCTTGCGACTTTCGCGAGGCCAAAATCCAGGACCTTGGTCTGTCCGCCCTTGGTAATAAAAATGTTCGCCGGCTTGATATCCCGATGAACGATTCCCTTTTCGTGGGAGGCAATAAGAGCATCCGTAACCTGGATAGCGATATCCAGGATTTCTTCCAGTTCGAGCGGCTTGCCTCGCATGCGTTGTTTGAGGCTCTCGCCCTCGAGCCTCTCCATGACAATAAAAGGATGGCCATTGTTGTCCTCAATGTCGTGGATGGTGCAGATATTCGGATGGTTCAGCTGGGAGGCGGCGCGCGCTTCGCGACGAAACCGCTGCAAGACCCGCGAATCTTTCGCCATCTCGTCGGGCAAAAACTTCAGGGCAACTCGACGCTGTAACCGGGTGTCTTCAGCGCCATAAACTACGCCCATTCCGCCACCGCCGAGTTTTTCGGTGATGTGGTAGTGCGAGATGGTCTGACCAAGCACAGAGACGAATTTTACTCCTTGGGCCGCGATATTAGGCGCTGTGGAAGGCTAAGTCAAACGGCGTTGCCGATCTATCATCCGCATCAGCCGACGCAAGTATTTCCTTTGGGGAGAGCAAATTTATTTGCACTGGCTATACCGGCTTGAGGTGGCAAGTTCGCCATAGCGAGAGGCGGTCACGGAAGTACTAGCCACCTCCTCTTCGGCAAGGTAGCGAATGGGCGCGGATGAACCAATCCGCTGGATAACTCGCGCCAAACCGCTCATCATGGCGCGCTGGGCGATTGACATAGACCAGCTGAAGAGCACTCCGCACTCGTCAATGATCAAGAAGGGCTGAGAACAGTAGCGACTCTCCGATTGGTTCTTGGGATCGGGGCAAGGGACCGGGCGGAACAGCGTTGGGGTACTCGAGGGCGAAAGAATCGCATGGCAAGGATAGAGGAAACCTCCGGAAAGAATTTCTCGAGAGATTCGGTCGGTGGCGAGAGCATGCACTTCATTGTCATCTGGCAGATCCCATGATGAACCATCGGCAATCTCGGCCAGCACAGCGTAGTCGGTCGAATCTGCCTGCCGGGGGGTAATGGCCAGACGCCGCTGCACCTCGAATAGAAGATCTTCGACTACACCGCAATCGTCTCCTCCGAGAACCAAACCGTGGTTGCCCAATATGAGGACATCGGTGTGGGGGACGGCAGATACGACCTTTTCGATCTCCCGCGCGAGGGGCAGGCCCGAAGGCACGTAGGGGATCCATTGCCAGCGTAGGCCTTCCATTTGGCGTTGCAGTTGAACAGGTGCGTCTTGACGTACCGCCCAGGCGATCGTGTTCACGCAATGTACGTGAAGAGCAACCCGGTGCGGCAGAGTCGCGTGCATGGCGGTCTCGATGGAAGCACCGTAATACTGATCTGCGGGATCGACCTTCTGCTTCACGCAATCCCTGACATCCGCGAGATCCAGGGGGATCAGGATGTCCTCACGGATGGCATCGGCCATCCATTTGCCCGATGCCTTAACCCACAGGACACCGTCGAGCTTGATAGAACTATTGCCGGTGCTCGCCTGCGTTAATAGAGGATCGTTCCCAATCCGTGCGGATAGTTCCCGAAGGCGTGTAAGTTCAGCCTGATTGGTCGCCGATATATTCGTGTTCATACACTCCTCCAGATTTCTTATTCTTCGCGAAGCACCCGCAGTACTTCCTGGCCCGGCGGCAGCGCTCCGGCCGGTTCTGTCCGAGCTCGAGCAATCTGGCCAATTCTGACTGAGGCTTTGAAGATGGCTCCAACTGGAATAATGCCGCCCAGCTTATGCTCTGCTATGGCGGCCAGGCCCATCGATGCGACGCACCCGCACGACGTGCAGTCCGGATTTCCGCCGAATTGACACGGAACGATTTTCGTTTTCAGGTCCGCCGACAGGACCTGGGTGGTGAGCGCAAACACACACTCCTTGGGACTGCGTGGAGGCGCGGAGAATTGCCGGATCATTCCCTCCGGCATGTCCAGCTTGGGAAACTCGTTTCGCAATGCAAGCATGTCGGCGATAGCGCGCTGTCGCTCATCGGGTTGCAACATTTCGGGCAACCGATCTCCGACTTGTGGCGTGAATAAGCTGAACCATACCTTCTGGACCTCGGGCTTTGGTGTCCAGTACTGCAGAAATTTCTTCAAATAGCCGGTTTGCTTCATCATCTGGCCGGTGATCGTGCAGTGGATCGTGATCTTGTGGCCCGAGATGTTCTTCAGGATCCGATCATAAGTGGCCGGAGCGCGGCGGACGTCGTGCTCCGGTTGCAGTCCGTCAATCGATACGACGATGTTCATGTGAGGCTGCGTTGCCCAACTCGGCGAAAGGGCCCGGAATGCGCTGGTGACAAGCTGGACGTGAATTCCTCGATCGAGTAGTAATGGGATCATCAATTCGAGCTCACGATGCCGGACGAGGGGGTCGCCTCCGACAATCGACAGATGCAACGGCTTAAGCCGGTCGGCGATTTCGAGGACGCCGTCTATGAGTTCTTGCCCTTTGCGATCGCGGAGACCTCGCAGAGTGATCCCGCCACCTAAGTGCGCGTCATCATAGGCGTAGCATCCGGGACAACGCAGGGGGCATTCGCGAGTAATCTCTATGGAAAGAGAGGGCTGCTCCCCTTTAAGAATCTTGAGCCAGCCTCTAAGAATTTCTGAAGTCTTCATCCGCGGTCCTCTTTCTTGCCTGAAGAAACTCTGCCTGTGTACTCGGCAAGTGGCTTCTACACAGTCAGGGTGATTCCCGTGCCACTCGGTTTTCGGGAATAGTTGTCGCCGTTGGGCTAAACGTTTTTCATGGGAAAGCCTCCCGATTGCGCCCTGATGAGTGGAGATAGGAGTTGAGCCGACTCTAGACGGATGGCGGAGAGGGATCGGTCGCAAATCCCGTCAGGACAATCCGATCAGTAGGAAGATTCGGTTCGTATGCCGACGTAAAGGCGATCCATCGGACTTGCCGGAGCAAAGAGACGGACGAATCGGAGTTCAACCACCGCTCGTGCGCGTCGCCACACAGGTCACCGAGGATGCAGGCAACACCAACCGTGCGCGGATTCACTGCCGGCGGGTCAGGTACGGTGTCGACTGAGGCGATCGCCAGCAACAGTCCAAGGACCCAGATTATGCATGAACTCAATTTCATTCCCGCTTTACACCACGTATTAATGATAACCGAATTCCGGGCGCCGTACTTTTGCGAAGTGGCAAGAGAGACGTTCTTCAGCGCGAGGCGACCGGTGGAATTAGCAAACACTTCTCTGGCAGCGTCTCGCCGATCATTGGGCAAAGCGATATTCGACGATTCTGGACGTGGGGTTGGCAATCCGGAAGGAATCCGGGTGACTTACACCTGCGGTGGAGGTCAGTAGGTTCTGGCTCGCGCTATACTTTAACGTTTTACGTTTAAACTTTCATCCCGGCCTAGGGAAAAACTTGCGGACTGAACAGCTGAAAAGACGATTCGTTGAGTCGTTCGGCGCAACCCCTGCAATCTTCAGCGCCCCGGGACGCATTAACTTGATTGGAGAACATACTGACTACAATGACGGATTTGTGATGCCCGCTGCGATCGACTTCCACACATGGGTTGCCGTGGCTGCTCGGGCCGATCGAACGGTTGTTGTGCACTCCGAAGAGTGGAAAGAAACGGCCCAGTTCAACCTGGATGATGTCGATGCATCCTCGAAACATCATTGGCTCGACTACATTCGTGGCGTTGCCCTCCAACTGAATGCCAGCGGGTACGCACTTCAAGGTTGCAATCTGGCGATTTCCTCGAATGTTCCGATGGGGGCTGGACTCAGTTCGTCCGCTGCGCTTGAGGTGGCGAGCGCACTTGCCTTAATTCACGCGGCTGGATGTTCTTTGGAAGACACGGCCGCCAGCCGGGTCAATCTCGCGAAGCTCTGCCAGCGCGCTGAAAATGAAACGGTCGGCGCGCGAGTCGGAATCATGGACCAGTTTGCGTCCATCAACGGCCGGACAGGACATGCATTGTTACTAGACTGCCGGTCTCTTGAATTCAAACTGCTGGCGTTACCTGACGATGTAAGCCTCATCATCTGCAATACGATGGTCAAGCACTCCCATGCCGGAGGCGAGTACAACGCGCGTCGTTCCCAATGTGAGGAAGGCGTGCGCCGCCTCGCCGCTAGTTTGCCGGGGATTCGTGCCCTGCGCGATGTGAGCGAGGAGCAGCTCGTACAACACAAAACGGATTTGCCGGAGACGATCTTTCGTCGCTGCCATCACGTGATCGCAGAAAATGCGCGGACACTCTGCGCCGCCAAGGCTCTTCGCGCCGGAGAGATCAGCAAGTTTGGCGAACTAATGTACAACTCCCATCGCAGCCTGAGAGACGACTATGAAGTCAGCTGCGCCGAGCTCGACATAATGGTGGAACTCGCGTCCCAATTTCAGGGAACTTATGGCGCGCGCATGACTGGCGGAGGTTTTGGCGGGTGCACAGTCAATCTGGTAGAGAAAGCGAGAGTCGGAGATTTCAAGAGCGACATATCGCGGTCCTACGAAAATAAAACAGGCATTCGACCGGAGATTTACGTAAGCTCGGCCGCTGACGGAGCCAGCGCCGTAACCATTTAGCTCGCCCTCAGGAGAGCCGTCGCATGACGCAATGTTCAGCTTAAGCGAGACTTCACACCGGCGTCTAAATCCTCTCACCGGCGAGTGGGTGCTTGTCTCTCCACATCGCTCTGAGCGACCGTGGCTTGGGCAAGTGGAGGCTCCGTCTTCGGAATCTCAGCCTGCATATGATCCATCCTGCTACCTATGCCCGGGAAATGAGAGGGCTCGCGGGGTTCATAATCCGAGGTACGATTCCACTTTCGTCTTCGACAACGATTTTCCCGCACTTCTTCCCAACACAATAAAAGCAGAGCTGAACGAAAAAGATTTAATCGTCGCCGAGACCGAATCCGGAATTTGCCGCGTAGTCTGTTTCTCTCCCAGGCACGACTTGACTCTCGCCCGCATGACTCTTGCCGAGACTCGCCGTGTGATTGATGTCTGGGCGGATCAGTTCAGCGATCTCGGAGAGAGAGCCCGCATTAATCATGTACAAATTTTCGAGAATCGGGGTGCCGCAATGGGAGCCAGCAATCCCCATCCGCATTGTCAGATTTGGGCGACCAGCTCTATCCCGAACGAGCCTCAAAAAGAACAAACTTCCATGCGGAAGTACGCAGCCGAACATGATCAATGTCTGCTATGTGAATACACATCGTATGAGGCAGAGCACTCGGAGCGGCTGGTTTTAACCAATGAACATTTCCAGGTGGTGGTACCTTTCTGGGCGATTTGGCCTTTCGAAACTCTTGTAACCAGCAAGCGCCATCTTGGAGATATCAACGCTCTCAATTCCGAAGAGCGAGACGCCCTCGCCGAAATTCTAGGCAAGATTACCGGTTGCTACGATCGCGTCTTCAACGCTCCATTTCCTTACTCCCTGGGCTTTCACCAACGTCCGACCGATGGCCAACAGCATCCGGAATGGCATCTGCACGCGCATTTCTATCCGCCGCTCTTGCGCTCAGCGACCATTCGAAAATTTATGGTTGGATTCGAAATGCTCGGATCGCCGCAGCGAGATATCACCGCAGAATCTGCTGCCGCCCGTTTGCGGGAGCTCTGTAAACAGCTCACGTAGGGACAGCCGCCCTCGGCTGTCCAGTCGAGCACAGCTCGACGGAAAACTCGGGTCAATGGCAAGGTCTATGTTGGGACCACCAACGGAGTGTCGCATCCTCCGACGCTGAGACCTGAACCACAACGCACCAGGGACCAAGAGCTTTTGGTTATGGATTCGAGCCTCAGTACCCGGACCGAAAAGCGCCGGAAAATGCTAGGCTATTGGCATGAACCGTCTCAGCTGCACATGCGTTTTGCTGCTCTGCGTGAGCCCTTCAGCCCTTCTTTTTGCCCAGCAAACGGACGATACTCAGGGTACCCAGCCTACCGACAATGCTGAAGTTATCGCTGAGGTTCAGCAACTTAAAGCCGAGGTCGAGCGCTTGAGTCAAGAAGTCGCACGCCTGGACGATGAGGTCAATCGTTTGCGGACTTCTCCATCCTCGACCGTAAGCCCTGTCAGATCGAAACCCAAAGCACAACCAACTTCGGCAAAAACTACTGCTCCGGTTGTCGCGACGGCGACGCCTTCCCCGGCTCCGCAGCCAGAAGAACCCACTCCGATCACAACTCTAGTATTCCGCGATGGACACCGCATCGAAACCCGCAACTACGCGATTATCGGCGATAGCATTTGGGTTTACACAGAGCAGGACTCGAAAAAATATCGATTGGCCGACCTCGATGTGGACACAACTAAGAAAGTAAATTCTGACAGCGGAGTTTTGTTTCAATTGCCTCCGACGCGGTAGCAGCATGGCATACTGTGGGGATTGTGGAAACTGGACCCCACATACTAACCGGCAGGCATATTCGCCTTGAGGCGCTTGAACCCCGTCACATCGAGGGTTTGGTGGCCGCCTCGGCAGCCGATCCTACGCTCTACCGCTGGACTCCCGTGCCGCAGGGCAAAATCGAAGCTGGCCGCTACGTCGACACCGCTCTAGCTGGGCGGGATGCCGGCACCGCCATACCCTTTGCCATCATCCGTGTTTCTGATGATGTCGTTATCGGCTCGACTCGTTTCTGGAATTTGGAGCGATGGGCCTGGCCGCCGGACCACCCCAGGCATGGCCGGAGATTCCCCGACGGTTGCGAAATTGGTTATACGTGGCTGACCCGCTCCGCAATCCGGACCCCGGTCAACACCGAGGCTAAGCTGCTGATGATGCAGCAGGCGTTTGAGGTGTGGAATGTGTTTCGAGTCTGCTTTCACACCGACGCACGTAACCAGCGCTCACGGGCCGCGCTCGAACGCATTGGAGGAAAGTTCGAAGGAATTCTTCGCTCGCATCGCATGGCCGCGGACTATATCCCTCGCGACTCGGCGCGCTTTTCAATCATCGAGTCAGAGTGGCCGCAAGTGAAGCAACGGCTGAATCAAATGCTAGACGAAACCCGAACGACAGTTTCGCAGGACTGAAACCAAATTTGCTCGAAGCTCTCCAATACTCGGATTCTCCCCCGAACGGAACCATGCGGCGTGCCCTGATTCCTGTTTTGATCGTCGCCTTCTTTGTGACCCCGAGCTATGCACAGTCCTCCAACCTAGCTGTTCCGCAGAAGAACTCTCCGGAAAAAATAATTATTGACACCGACATTCGTGACGATGTCGACGACGCATTCGCAGTCGCACTTGCCCTGCATAGTCCTGAGCTTCAGATTCTAGGTATTTCCACTACCTTCGGAGACACGCAGACCCGTGCGAAGCTTCTCGACCGGCTCCTCGGCGAGACCGGCCACTCAGACATACCAGTCGCTGTCGGCACTCCAACGGCGACTAAGAGCTCCTTTACTCAGCGTCGCTATGCGGAGGCTGGGCATTTTGCCAAAGCATCCCATCCCCAAGCAGTCGACTTTATCCTCGACCAGATTCGCCTTTATCCGCGCGAGATTACGTTGATCGCGATCGGTCCTCTAATGAATGTTGGAGCGCTCATTGACAAGGACCCGGAGACTTTCCGTAAGCTCAGGCGTGTAGTCCTGATGGGCGGCTCGATCGAACGAAGGTACGGTGATCTCGGATATACACCGCCACGGGGACCCGAACCGGAGTGGAATATCGTGAACGACATTCCTTCAGCGCAAAAGCTGTTCGCCTCCGGCGTGCCGATTTACATGATGCCTCTCGATTCAACCCAACTAAAGTTGGATGAGGTCAAGAGATCGATTTTGTTTCAGGCGGGAACACCCCTCACTGACGCTCTCACTCTCCTCTATCACCTGTGGGGACAGGAGACACCGACTCTTTTTGATGTGATGACGGTGGCCTACATGCTGGAGCCTGATCTCTGCCCGGTTAAGCCGATGCGCATTCGGGTAGACGACAAGGGTTTTACCCGCATTGAATCCGGGGCGCCAAATACACAGGTCTGTCTGAATTCAGATTCCGAAGCGTTCTTTCGTTTTTACCTCAGGCGTATGCTTGCACCGTAATCTCACGGTCCAACGGGTTGCCGAACGACTCGATCTTTCGCAGAAGGGGGTTGGGCCCGGCTTTCAGCCGGGCCGATTGAGATTTTTTGATCCTCACGGCCCGACTGAAAGTCGGGCTCTCTCAATATAAAATGCCAACGAGTTTTTCCGTAACCTGCAAGTCGCCCTAATTTATGAGATCCTTTTTCGTCGTCCTGCTGATACTGAGTGAGACCGTTCGCGCCGCTCCGCCCGCTCAAAATCACGCGATTGAATGGAGCGTCTATTCGGGCAATCCAGAAAGCACGCATTACTCTCCGCTGTCGCAGATTAAGCGCGATAACGTAAACCATCTTCAGATTGCGTGGACCTACGATTCAGGCGATTCATTCCCGGGCTCTGAAAACGAATGTAATCCGATTATCGTGAATGGAGTGCTTTATGCTACGACTCCGAAAGTGAATGTCGTCGCCCTCAATGCCGCTAGCGGCAAGCTTCTGTGGCGTTTTGATCCGAATGTAGGACTGCGGGTTATCGGCAAAATGCGCAGTCGTGGCGTTACTTATTGGTCCGGTGGAAAAGATCAAAGAATCTTCTTTGCCGTCCGCCAGTATCTTTACTCGCTGGACGCCCAGACGGGAAAGCCAGACGAGAGTTTCGGTATTTCTGGCCGAATCGATCTTCGGGACGATCTGGGACGCGAGCCAAAGAACTGGGTCACGATGACCAGCCCGGGGATTGTCTACAAAGACTTGCTGATCATAGGAAGCAGCATGGGCGAAATGCTGCCCGCCTCGCCAGGAGATATTCGCGCCTACGACGCCCGCTCCGGGAAACTCAAATGGTCGTTCCACACTATTCCTCATCCCGGCGAACTCGGTTATGAAACCTGGCCGAAGAGTGCGTGGACTTACAGCGGCGCCGCCAACGACTGGACCGGCCTTTCACTCGACGAAAAGCGTGGACTAGTTTTTGCCGCGACAGGCTCGGTGGCATCCGACTTCTACGGCGCCGATCGTATAGGCGACGACCTGTTCGCGAATTCGGTGATCGCTTTAAAAGCCAACACTGGCGAGCGGGTATGGCATTTTCAAACTGTTAAACACGACATTTGGGATCGAGACTTACCCGCGCCTCCCGCACTAGTCACCGTCCTACGAAGTGGACAGCCTCTCGACGCCGTTGCTCAAACAACCAAATCGGGATTCGTGTATCTGTTTGACCGCGATTCCGGGGCTCTACTTTTCCCTGTCGAGTACAAGAAATATCCCAAGTCTGATCTGGAAGGAGAAGTCACCTCCGACGCCCAACCACTTCCCATCGCGCCCGAGCCCTTCGCCCGCCAGCGGCTGACCGCAGACATGCTGACCCAGCGCACGCCCAGCGCTCACGACGACGCTCTCGCGCGCTTAGGCAAAGTACGCAGCGACGGCCAATTCGTCCCCGGAAGCCGTGAAGGCACAATCATTTTCCCGGGCTTCGACGGCGGAGCGGAGTGGGGCGGCCCGGCATTCGATCCCGAAACTCATCTTCTGTTTGTAAATGCGAATGAAATGGCATGGGTCTTGCGCATGGTCGAGCCCAAGCCAAGCACCGGCATCGAGAGCGGGAAGAGTATCTACCTTCGCGAATGTGCGGCGTGTCACAAGCCCAACATGCAGGGAACGCCGCCGGAGTTCCCTTCTCTTGTCGGACTCAGCAGCCGCTATCCCAATGGAGATGTGGCCGCTCTCGTTTCCCAAGGAAGTGGAAGAATGCCGGGCTTTGCGCGTCTTGGAGACGACGCCATTCGGACCGTCGTCGATTACGTTTACAGCGGGGTCGATAGAAGCGCTAAGACCAAAGGTTCCTTCACCGCCCCGAAGTTTGTCAGCGACGGCTATAACAGATTTCTCGATGACGACGGATATCCCGCGATCCAGCCTCCCTGGGGAACTCTCACCGCGATTAATATGGACACGGGGAAGTTCGCGTGGAAGATTCCACTGGGGGAATATCCTGAACTCGCCGCCGAAGGCATGACGAATACCGGCACCGAAAATTACGGTGGACCCATCGTGACCGCCGGAGGATTACTCTTCATAGCCGCCACAAGTTTCGACAAAAAGTTCCGTGCATTCGACAAGGACTCTGGCAAACTTCTATGGGAAACGACCTTGCCCGCTGCCGGCAACGCAACACCGTCGACCTACGAAGTCAATGGCCGCCAATATGTGGTGATCGTGGCTGGAGGCGGCAAATCAAAGGGCGTCCCGTCGAGTGCAAGCATTGTTGCGTTTGCGTTGCCAAACTGATCGGAGGAAAAAATGATTTCTCGGCGTGAATTTCTCGGGACTGTCGCAGCCGGGGCTGCCTTCGCTGCGACCTCCACTGCAAAGAGCTATGCCAGAATTCTCGGCGCAAACGATCGGGTGAACTTCGCAATCGCCGGACTGCATGGACGCGGTTACGCGCATCTGTCATCTATCAAAGCGGCCCAGAGCAGCGCTAATCTTTCTTTCGTCTGCGATGTGGATTCCCACGAACTCGACAAATTCGCAGCCGAGGCACAAACCGAACTGGGTTATCTTCCCGCCAAAGAAAAAGATTTTCGCAAGGTCCTCGAATCCAAAGACATTAACGTCTTGAGCATCGCCACGCCCGACCATTGGCACACTGTCATGGCGATTCTGGCTATGCAGGCGGGCAAGAACGTTTACGTGGAGAAGCCCTGCAGCCATAACTTCGACGAGTGCGGGATGCTGCTGCAGGCGCAGCGCAAGTACGGAAAGCTGGTCCAGATGGGAACCCAGCAGCGCTCTTCGCCCCACACCATCGAAATTATCCAGAAAATCCATGATGGATTAATCGGCCGTGCCTACTTCGCAAAATGCTGGTACAGCAATAATCGGAAGTCGATTGGAATCGGCAAAGAGATCCCGGTGCCCGACTACCTTGATTGGAATCTGTGGCAGGGCCCCGCTCCTCGACGGCCTTACAAGGACAACATTCATCCCTACAACTGGCACTGGTTCTGGCTCTACGGCACCGGCGAAGCTCTCAACAATGGCACTCATGAAGTGGACGTTTGCCGTTGGGCGTTGGGGACTAACTTTCCCAAACGCATCACCGCTTCGGGAGGCCGGTACGCCTTTACCGATGATTGGGAGTTCTACGATACGCTGGTCACGAGTTTTGAATACGACGACAAAATGATCACATGGGAAGGCATGAGTTGCAATGACAAACGCTATTACAACCGGGGCCGCGGATCGACGATTCACGGCACAAAGGGTACGGTCATGATCGATCGCGAGGGATACCAGGTTTTCAGTCTTGACAACAAACTGCTCACTGAATTCAACCTCGGCGGGCACAGTCAGACGCAGGATCTTACGAGCCGCGACTCCATGACCGACGCTCACTTCCAGAACATGATCAACGGGGTACGCACTGGAGAAAAGCTGAACGCACCTATCGGCGGCGCCTACATTGCTGTGGCCATGATGTTATTTTCCAATATCGCCTGGAAATTGAATCGAGAGCTGACGCTCGACCCAAGCAATGGACGCATTGTCGGTGACCCTGACGCGATCAAGTTGTGCAGCCGTCAGTACGAAAAAGGTTGGGAGCCGCATATCTGACTCTTACTTAATCTCCCGCAACTTCCCGTTGCTTACGTCGTATACAAATCCGCGCACTGAAACTGACTTCGGAATCCACGGATGATTGTGCAGCTTCTCCAGCTGCTCGCGCACATTCTGCTCGACATTCTGAAACGCGAAAAAGAATGCGGGAGAGATGGCCGCCGTCCCCGTGCGGTTCTGGATCCTCGTCCGCAAATCCTGCTCGCTGGTCTGCATCAATCCGCAATCGGTGTGATTGATGACCATGAATTCCTCGGTGTCGAGCAGGTAGTGCGACACCAGCAGCGAGCGCAGACTATCGTCGGTCACAATGCCGCCAGCGTTGCGGATGATGTGCGCGTCCCCGGTCGTCAACCCCAGTGTGCGGATGGACAGCCGCGTGTCCATACAAGTAAGGATGGCCAACTTCCGCGCCGGCCGCGGAGTAAGCCTCCGCAACTCGTGTGTACGCGAGTAAATCTCGTTCGCTTCCAGAACTTCATCGATCACGCTCATGGTCGTGACAGTCTAGCAGGGGCGCTTTCCGCGCGTACATGAAAAGCAGATTCCTCGCGCCTCTCTTTCCGCGCCCAGGTGATTTCCATGGGCTCGGAATGACAAATTTGGAGAGGCGAAATCGTCGGCCCACAATGAAAAGCGGGGGGTAGGAGCATCCGCCCTACATTTTTCGGCTGTGTTTTCTCGCGATCAAATAGAGTAGTTCCATGAAACCCGGCAAGGGAACGTTTCTTCGGCGGCATTCGCTGAGTATTGTGGCATTCGCGGTTGTGGTGGGATTGATTGGGCTTTATTCCGCGTCTAATCCGTCAACACATCTAGGATCATTTTTTGGGAACGCCATTGCGGATTGGACGGGAGTGTTTGTAACCGTGGTGATGACCAAGCATCTGTACGAAAAAGGATCTAGCGAAAGCAAAAAGCCCAAGGGGATCGAGCCATCGCCGACGATGGAATTTCTGCGAGCGCACTCGCTCACGACCTTCCTTTTGATAACAGGTATCGGATGGGTTGTGGCGTTTGGAGCGATGGATCCCAACAGTAAGTGGGGACAGGTGGTCGGCAACATCGTTTCGGAATGGACGCAGATTTTGGGACTTGTGCTGATGACCAAGAAGCTGATGGAGGTGGGATCTAAAGAGTCCTAAGTCTGCGTGGAAAACACAAGCAGGTCGTTACATAATTTCGGTTCTGCAAAGGAGGCGGCATGAAGCTGAATTCTTATCTTTATTTCGATGGTCAATGCGAAGCTGCATTCAAGTTTTATGAAAAATGTCTCGACGGCAAGATCGAAGGTACGTTCGCATATGAAGGTTCTCCCATCGCAACTGATGTTCCAGTGGACTTCCGAAAAAAGCTGATGCATGCGACCCTTGTTATCGGAGACCAGACGTTAATGGGCGCAGATGTTCCGCCCGGCCGTTACCAGAAACCTACCGGCTTTGCGGTATCCATTGGCCTCAAAGATGTCACGAAGGCGGAACGCATCTTCCGTGCCTTGTCAGAAGGAGCCACCGTAACTATGCCGATGCAGGAAACCTTCTGGGCGGCGCGATTTGGGATGCTTACGGATCAATTTGGCATCCCGTGGATGATCAACTGTGAAAAGGCCATGTAGCGCGGCAATCCGAGAGAGGAATAAATCATGCAGAAAATCAGGCCATTCTTATGGCTCGACAATCAAGCGGAAGAGGCGATGAATTTTTACGTCTCCATTTTCAAGAACTCAAAAGTTGGCAAGGTTTCTCGTTATGGCGACGCCGGGCCTGGACTGAAAGGAACAGTCATGTCGGCGACATTCCAGCTGGAGGGCCAGGAATTCATCGCGCTCAATGGCGGTCCGGTATTCCATTTCACCGAAGCGATATCCTTTTTCGTGGATTGCAAGACGCAGGAAGAAGTGGATGAGTTGTGGGAGAAACTGTCTGCGGGCGGCCAACCAAGTAAATGCGGATGGCTCAAAGATAAATTTGGATTGTCGTGGCAGATCATACCGTCGGCTTTGATGGAAATGTTGCAGGACAGGGACCCGCAGAAATCGAAACGAGTGATGCAGGCGATGCTGCAAATGTCCAAGATCGACATTGCCGGGTTGAAGCGTGCATACGAAGGATGAGCCCGGCGACTACGTGACGCGGACATCGAACAGGGCCAGCCAATATTGGAAGGATTGCAGGGCGAAGCCGCACAGGATGAGCGCGATGCCGAAGACGCCGAGCCGCCGCTCGGGAAGATTGTCCGCGTAGTACTCGATGTACGGATTCACGCTGATTCCGATACCGGTGACGATGCCTGTGACCAGTCCTACTCGAATGGCGAAGGACCAGGCATGGTCGATGTGATGCACGAAGAAACTACAGACGAGTGCGGTGGCGATGTAACCTACCGTCCGAACTACGGTTCCCCAGAATTGGCGGCGGGTAATGCGGGGACGGCGATTGGCGACATAGTCGATAGCGGGACGCATTCCGCGAGAATAGGCGACGACCTGTCCGATGGTAATGAGGACGGCAAAGGTAACTGCAAAACCAAGGCCCAGCTTGCGGTAGAGTCCGGCGCCGAAAGCCAATCCGCGGATGGCCGAGAATACTGCCTCCCATGGCAACGAGTAATGATTCAGTCCGCGGGCAGTTCGATTGAGCTCGATCGCAACGGTAATCCCCGTCGCAAGTCCAGAGGCGATGCCGAAGAAAAGACCGAGGCCGAGGCCGTATCCGACGCCGAAGACGATGGAGTATGTCACCGCCCGGGTAAGCAGTCGCAGCGGGCCGTGCCGGCCGCCGAGCAAATCATAGGCGAGATATAGGCTGCCAATCACATCAAGGCTGGTGCCGGCAATGCTGATGGCGGCGACCGTGTGGTGGTCCATTGGGTGACTATTGTAGAGGGAATGGTTTGCGGATGTGTTCGCGACTTCCCGTCGGGGCGTGAGCTTTGCGATACTAGAACCGGCATGACTGCAAGCCATTTCGTAAGAAACGGATAGTGGAGGAGCAAGCATGAGCGGAGTTCGTGTTTTGGTTGGTACACACAAGGGCGCATTCATTCTCACCTCGGACGGCAAGCGGGAAAAATGGGACGTCTCCGGTCCGCACTTTGCGGGATGGGAGATGTATCACCTCAAGGGATCGCCGGTTGATCCGAATCGAATTTACGCTTCGCAGACCAGCGGCTGGTTCGGTCAGGTGATCCAGCGATCTGATGATGGCGGCAAAACGTGGCATCAGCCTGGTACACCTGCCGGTGAGGCGGCCGCGCCGGGTCCGCCCAAGACTGATAGCAACAAGTTCGCTTACGACGTTGCCGCGAAGCCGTTGACCACGCATCAGTGGTACGACGGAACGCAGCATCCGTGGGAGTTCAAACGAGTGTGGCACCTCGAACCATCGCTCACCGATCCCGACACCGTTTACGCTGGAGTGGAAGATGCCGCTATATTTCGCTCGACCGATGGCGGACAGAACTGGAAGGAACTTCCCGGTCTGCGTGGCCACGGCACTGGTCCGAACTGGCAGCCGGGTGCGGGCGGCATGTGTTTGCACACCATTATTCTTGATCCCAGTAATCCGCAGCGGATGTGGATTGCCATTTCAGCGGCGGGGGCATTCCGGACCGACGATGGCGGCGCTACGTGGAAGCCGATTAATCGCGGGCTGCGCTCCCAATACATCCCCGACCAGGACGCCGAGGTTGGCCATTGCGTGCACCACATTGCCATGAATCCGAAGCGTCCGGGCGTGCTTTTTATGCAGAAGCACTGGGATGTCATGCGTTCGGACGACGCTGGAGACAATTGGAAAGATGTCGGCGGCAGCCTGCCGACCGATTTCGGTTTCGCAATCGACGTGCACGCGCACGAACCGGAGACGATTTACGTCGTCCCGATAAAAAGCGATTCGGAACACTATCCTCTCGATGGCAAGCTGCGCGTCTTCCGCAGCCGCACCGGCGGCAACGAATGGGAGGCTCTCACCAAGGGCCTGCCGCAAAAAGATTGTTACGTGAATGTGCTGCGAGACGCCATGGCCGTCGACACGCTCGATAAATGCGGAATTTATTTCGGCACGACGGGCGGCCAGGTATACGCCTCCGCCGACGCGGGAGACAGTTGGGCGTCGATCGTGCGAGACCTTCCGGCGGTGTTGTCGGTGGAGGTGCAGACGCTGGTATAGCCGGGAGCAGGGGCGTCACTACCGTTTCTGGACTGTTTGACACCAAAAGACAAGCTGCGTCACACTAAAGTCCTTCCCCAAAAGCTGCGGTGGACGTGTGCGCAGAGCCTTTCTCATGCAAAAAACTTCTTTCACGCAGCCCACACCTTCCTGGATACTGCTCGCGGTGCTATTGGCGAATGTTTTGGCTGGACAGCTACGGGCTCAGGCAGCGCCAGAAGCAGAACAAGTGTTCAAAGGCAGTTCGCGCCTGGTAGCGCTTGACTTGGTGGTTACGGACAGTGCGGAGCGTCCAGTGAGAAATCTTTCGCGTCAGGACTTTACGATTCTTGAAGACGGAGTGCCTCAGAGAATCGCAACCTTCGATCCACCTCCGTTGCGTGTTAAAAAGCAAAGCGGACTCACTGGAACAGAAAGTGCTGACGAATTGGTGTCGACCCCCCTCGGGAATGAGCCGCGAGCCCTAACGATCCTGGTTTTAGACGAACTGAACAGTGAGATCACCGAGCAAGCGTACGCGCGGGTTGCAATTCAAAAGTATCTGAACTCGCATGGCCCCGTATTGCCCCAGCCGACATCGATGATGATCATGGGACAGAAGCGGCTTGAACTATTACATGACTATTCCCGGGATGCGGGCGCGCTTCTGCAATCGCTACAACATCGCCACGCAGAACTGCCGTTCAGCCTGATGCACGCCGAGTTCACTGGCGTGGGCGAGCGTTTTGGGAAAACCCTGTGGGCGTTGCAACAGATTGCCGCGGCGAACGATCATTTCGCAGGGCGCAAAAATGTGATATGGATCGGGCCGGGTTTTCCGGCAGTCAATTCAGACACAATGAACCCGACGGATCGTCAAACTCTGAAGGACGCCGTTTTATTTACCACAAATCTTCTTTTTGAGACGCGCCTTTCGGTTTACACGTTAGACTCTCGTGGGCTTGAAGTAACGCCGTATTGGTCCGATGCGACTATCTCCGAGCTGATATTCGAGAGCATCGCTACCGCGACTGGCGGCAGAATTTTTACACATCGCAATTCCCTTGATGAATTGATCGGAAAGAGTTCGGATGAGGGCGCCGCTTACTACGGCGTGGGCTATTATCCGAGTAACCACGATTGGGACGGCAAGTTTCGTAAGATTCAAATTGCGGCGCGCGGTAAAGGGCTACAGGTTATCGCCCGCAAGGGATATTTCGCGGTTGCGGACACTACTCCGACTGACGAGCAGATTGACAGCGTTCTCTCGCGTGCGGTTATGAGCCCTTTGACCTATCGATCGCTTGACGTGCACGCGGCCTTCATTCCGTCCGCTCTCGATTTTGGGCGTTTCAGTATCGAAGTTGGCAGGCGTGGTCTCGACTGGAAACGACAGCCAAATGGCAAACGCCGGAGCGAAGTGACGGTTGCAACCGTCATGGTTGAGTCCGATGATCGGGTCGCTGCCCAAAAAGTGCGGCAACTCGAAGTCTTAGTCGACGACGATGTTTTTGAGAAACAGTGGGACAAGCCAGTTGTATTCAGCATGCAGTCCCCGATGCCGCGTGACACTACACACGTCAGAATCGCGGTGCGGGACGCGGAGAACGGCCACATCGGAACCGCAGATCTTCACAGGGAACTACCTCCTGTCGCTAAGTCATCTCCCAATCCGCATTAGGTGTCTCAGCCGTTCCACGCGAGAAGGCGAGTGAGATTTTTGCTTAATAATCTCCCGTAGAAGAGTTATCATCGCGACGGATGTGCTTGCTCGAAGGTCGTTGCACCGTTATGAAAAACTTCATCATGAGCTTCACCGCTGCCGTCGTTTTAGTTATCTCATTCTCACAGATGAGTCTGGGCCAGAACCAATCTGGCTGCGCTCTTCCGGCTGCTATCGCGTCATGCGACCATGCAAATGCGGATAGGCCAGGCCAGTCCAGCGTCAGCCATACCCAAGTTCTCGCTGCTTTAGGAATAGCTGACGACTCGAAAACTAGCACCGACTCTTACGAGGGCCAGAACTCCGTGGTCAAACGTCTAAAGATTCGTCTGGTGGGTCGCGATGACGCGGCAGATCGTACAGGCTGCATTCTGCGCAATGACTGGAAGAACACTACGGCGACATTAGATTCTGTGAATTAGACTACTGCGTCCTGAGCCAATTCGCGACCTCGCGGGATACCAGCGAAGCGAACCCATTCCACATTAGGTGTCTCAGCCGTTCCATGCTCCCAGCATGCGGCGCAACAGTATGAATGCTCCCAGGTGGTAGGCCGTGTGATCGGCGGCCAGCAGTACTTCGCGCAGAATTGTTTGGCCGTCTCCGTGGGGAATTTTGGCGAACAAGTCGGTGGATTCGTCTTCCACCAGGTGAATTAGAGCTTTGTGGTCGGCGCGAAAAGCTTTTGCGGTCTTGTCCCAGGCATCTTTGGTGGGCGGAGTTGGTGACTTTGGCCAGTACCCTTCCGGAAACTTAGGCGAGACGTGATCGGAGTTTCGACTGAATTCGAGAATGTCCCACTGGGCAAGGCGCATATGTTCAAGGAGTTGCCAGGGCGAATGCTCGGCACCTTCGGGAATTTTCCCTTGAAGATTCGCAGGCATGTCCTTGATCGCCGCTTCAAAATCCGCATGAGCATGACCGCCTTTTAACAGCTCAACAAGATGTTCTCGAAGCGCTTTGTCTCTTTGCATGTGAAGGGGTCCTTTCCGCCTTAGAGATGCGGCGCGATCACGATCGGTCGCGGAGAGATGGTTACTGTGGCCCTGGCTGTGGCTGTGGCTTTGGCTTTTCCGGCGCGAGCCGTGATGACGAGTTGCTCTGAACGGCGCCGGCCACGGTCTTTGTGACCTCGCCTATTACGACCCCGAAGTGGTCGGTCCCGCTATAAATCCGGCGCACGAAGCCATCGCTGTCTATCAAGACATATCTCGGAATGTTTACGTTTGTGCGAGGTTCAGGGCCGAATTTGTAATATAGCTCGAGGTTATTGTCCCAGAGTTGCGTCCAATCCATCTTGTGCAATGCGATAAAGTTTTTCCAAACTTGCTGATCTCCGCTATTCTCACTCACGCTGACCAGGGTGAACTGGCTAGAAGGAAAATAGTGCGCGAGCTGCCGCATAGCTGGAAGAGCCCGCATGCAGGGAGCACACCAGGTCGCCCAGAAATCCAGCAGCACGAAGCGCCCGCGCAAGGAATCGGAGGAGAAGAGGTGACCTTCGCTGTCGGTAATCTTGAACGCGGGCGCGGGTGATTGCGGCATGGTCGGCAGGTTTTGGTCGTAGGCGGGATTTTTCTCCGCGGCCGCAATGAAATTCTTGAAGGCCATTGCTGCGTCGTCATCCCGTTTCTGACGGAGAAGAGCATTTCCGAGATTGAAGTAGGCCGTTTCAAATAGTGGATCAAGCTTCGCCGCTCGCTGAAACGATTCCTCAGCGGATTTCAACATGTCCGTTTTGAGGGTGCTTTGCGCAGCTTCACGCAGCCATGATGTACCGATGAGATTGTAAGCCTCGGCGCGCTCATGGTCGGTGGAGACGAGTTGCAAGACTGTTGCGACGCGCTGGCGCACGGCATCGAAGTGGTCCATCTCCAATTCCGCGACGGCGATCCCGGAGTTGATCTCGGCAGAAGGCGGTCCGCCCATGCTCTCTGCTTTCTCAAAATGTTGCTTCGCTTCCGCATAATTGCCCTGGCGAATGGATGCCGTTCCGCTTTGAATCTCCCGATCGATCGGACTGCCCGCTGGTAGCCCGGTTTGGGCCATGATGAAAACGGTGGAAAGAATGAACAGGAGAGCGGTGGTGGCGAGACGGCGAATTCCCATAGTGTTTTTCGAGCCAAGGCCCGCTTACAGCTTACGTTCGCTTCCAGACTGATTCAAGTGCTGGAGGGCAGGGGACGAGGCATCGGTAACTATCGTAAGATTTATTTCAGCAACCGGGGTAGATGAGATGAGTTCCAAGAAAATCCGGGTAATGCTTCCGCAACATCTGCGGACACTCGCGCATGTGGGGAACGAGGTTACGATCGAGGTTGAGGGATCGATCACGCAACGGGCGGTACTCGATACCCTTGAGGCCCGCTATCCGATGCTGCGAGGGACGATCCGCGATCATGACACTCAACAGCGTCGTCCATTCTTGCGATTCTTCGCTTGCGAAGAGGATCTTTCCCATAGTCCGCCGGACTCGCCGTTACCGGACGCAGTCGCGTCCGGTGCCGAGCCTTTCTTGATCATTGGAGCGATCGCGGGGGGATAGCGGCGCGCTACGTAGAATGGGATGACAGCGTGATAACATCTTCCAGTGCCAGTCAGTGACACCAGACCTACTGCGCAAGACCTCCAGCTTCAGATTCAGCGGGCGATGTCAGGCGAACGACGGTTAGTCATAGCGTTTGAGATGAGCATGTTTGCCTGGGAATTAGCCAAAGAGGGTATCCGGCGTGAGCATGCGGAGTGGACTGAGCAGCGTGTCACCCGAGAACTCTTAAGGCTTGCTTTTTTGCCCGCCTCCCTGCCAGCGCGGCCTCGATGAGTGTTTCGGAAGTCTTCCAGAGAATCAGCGCATACATGGTTTATTTTGAAGGTAGCCCAGTCGTGATCCGAAAAGCATACGCATACTTTCCTTGAGGCTGGTCTGGAAGCTGAATGTGAAGTCCGTCGGGTTGCTGCTGAAACTGAAGGCTGCTTCCTGTACCGAGTAAAGAAACAGAATCAACTTTCTCTGCCGAACTATTACCCAGAGAGTGAATGACCGCTTCGTGACCGGCTGGCCAGCTCATTTCGATGGCGTAAATCGCGCCGGCTTTGGTAGTGAAGCGAAAATCTTCGGCTGTGTATCGTTTGGTGTCGGCGTCGTGAAAAGAGCCAGCCGTCACCTTGGTTGGGCCTTCACCGTACACCTTCCACGGTCGAGTGCCATAGATGGCGTCTCCATTTATTTTCAGCCAGGCCCCCACATCCAGCAATACCTGCTGCGCGGCTTCGGGAATTGTGCCATCTGAGCGCGGTCCTATATTCAATAGCAGGTTTCCATTTTTGCTTACGATATCGATCAGCTGATGAACGATGAAGTCGGCGGACTTATAAGTGTCATTCTCGATGTATCCCCAGGATTTATTACTGATAGAAGTATCGGTCTGCCAATACAACGGGCGAATGTCGGAGAGTTGCCCGCGCTCGACATCGAGCACACCCGAATGTTCCTGCATGGCATAGTCTTTATAGTTAATGATGCCGACGGTGTTTCCGTTCGCCAGCGACGTGTTGTAGTAGAAGGCGGCAAACCTAGTGAGCGCGGCGCGGACCGATGGCTGCCCGATCCACCAGTCAAAATACATTATGTCCGGATGATACTTTTGCACGATTTCAGCGGAACGTGCGAGCCAGTCATTGGTCCACGCCTCGGAGACGTAAGTGAAGTCGTCGCTTAGCGGAGTGTTGTTGGGATTCGCAAGCCAATTATGCGCTGGCCCATACAGAGCAGCGTTCGCGGGATCGTTGATGTCAGATGGTATCGCTCTGCCTACACCCAGAAAGAAATTGTGTTCGACGCGATGAGAGGAGGCTCCGAGATGCAGTCCCTCCGCCCTGACTGCCTTGGCCAGATCTCCCCAAAGATCGCGGTGTGGACCCATTTTTACGGCAGTCCAATCGGATAGTCCGTTGTCATACATCGCGAAGCCGTCGTGATGCTCGAATACGGGTACGACGTACTTAGCCCCTGCATCCCTAAAAAGTTTCGCCCACGCGGCGGGGTCGTAATGCTCGGCCTTAAACATTGGGATGAAATCTTTGTAGCCAAACCTATCCTGCGGGCCATACGTCGTAACATGGTGCTTGTACTCGGGAGAGCCGGGGACATACATGTTTCGGGGATACCATTCGTTGCCAAACGCTGGGACTGAATACACTCCCCAATGAATGAAGATTCCGAACTTTGCGTCTTTGTACCATTCAGGGACCTCGTAATTCTTGAGCGACTCCCAATCGGCGCGGTATGGACCCTTGTACGTTGCGGCATCGACTTGTTGCAGAATCGCTGCGCGCTGGGCATCGTATTTCGCGCTGGCTCTCTGCCAGATTTGGTCGATGGAGGCCGGATCCTGAGAGGCAGTTGGACCGGTAGAGGCCGGCCCCTGCGCGAACGCGCTGGATAGAAATACAGCCAACGTTCCCACGGCCGCAAAAAGCCATCGCAACAAATGCTTCGATTTCGGAGCTATTGTTTCTGACAGCTGAATATCCATATTCATATTCTCGTCCAAGTGAACTCAAGAATGATAATCGCGTATTGGATCGACACGGGCACTGATCTTCAGCTTCGGAGAACTTCATGAAGCCTTCCTAAGTACCGCTCATCAATATTCAGCAGTGCACAGATAAGGAGAAACGGCATGAAAGTAGGATTCGTTGGCTTGGGAAATATGGGATCGGGTATTGCCAGAAACCTGATCAAGGCTGGGCATACTTTGACCGTCTACAACCGCACCAGGAGCCGGACCGAAGAATTGCGCCAACTGGGGGCGAAAGTTGGAAACACGCCGGGCGAAGCGGCGTCCGGGGCAGAGGTTGTCTTCACCATGCTCGCCGACGATCATGCGGTGGAATCGGTCGTGTTCGGTCCAGGCAATATTCTTGAATCACTTCCCGCCGGGGCGGTTCACGCGAGCATGAGCACGATTAGCGTGGCTCTGTCGCGTCGCTTGGCGGCGGCACATGGTGAGAAGAAACAGCACTACATTGCCACGCCAGTATTCGGCCGTCCTGACGCGGCTGCGGCTGGCAAGCTTGTTGTCGTCGCTGCCGGCCCTGCGGACCAGATTGAACGATGCCGTCCTCTACTTGAGCCCATCGGACAGAAGACATTCGTTGCGGGGAAGGAACCGCAAGTGGCGAATGTATTCAAGCTGGCGGGAAATTTTATGATCACCACTGTAATAGAAAGTTTAGCCGAAGCTTTTGCGCTTATCCGCAAGTCCGGATCTGATCCGAAAACATTTTTGGAAGTCCTTACCGACTCGCTGTTCGCATGCCCGGTTTACAAAAATTATGGCGCGATGATTGCGGCTGACAAGTTTGAACCGGTTGGTTTCAAATTGCCACTGGGGTTCAAAGACAACAAGTTGGTGCTCGCCGCAGCGGAAGAGGCATCCGTGCCGCTACCGATGGCAAATCTTATTCATGACCGGTTTGTAACCGCAATTGCCCAAGGGATGAGCGCCCAGGATTGGGCAGCAATTGCGCGCATCTCTTCGCGGGAGGCGGGAATCCTGGACAAGTCTGCGGCTTGATCGCCGGGTGTCCGAATTGGGTCTAACTACTTACTCGCGGCCGCATCTCCGGGCGAGTCGGCACGCCAAACGTAGAGATACTCCTCGTCGCTCGAAGTTACCACGGGGATATTTTTTTCTCGCGTGACGCGGTTCAAAGCTGACCTGAGATTCTGCATCTTCTCGCCGTTCAGACTGCTGAGCGGGATCTTGATCGCTTGCTTGCCGTTGAGCTTTGAAAGATCGCCAAGAATGTCCGTAACCGCTTTCCGATGCTTTCCTTTGCGGCCTTGCGGAACATCGACCCGGTCTACCGACTCGTAGTGCGTTCCGTTTCCGTTGCGTCTCATATGAGGCTCCAGTTCCTCCGAAATCCTATCCGATATGGACAAAATCGTAGCGCAAAGAAACCTAGGCTGCAACTAAATTTCCGTGCGGTCTCGACTGTTTACCCGATGCGATGCGCATGCATCACCTAACATTAATGTTATCAATAGGATGCGTTATGGGGGGGGGTAGTTTCACTAAGACTTACTAAGAATTCACCCGCATTTTACGAACCGAGTTAATCTTGCTCAGGCACTAAACATGACACCAACGGCAAGAGCTAAAAAGGCACCGGACTTCGATCCCGACTCCTTCCTCGCGACTATCGGCGAGGGCAGAAAGATTGTTACTGCTCCGAAAAAGCAAACGATTTACGCGCAAGGAGACGCTGCGGACTCTGTTTTCTATGTCCAAAAAGGAAAAGTCAGGCTAACTGTCGTATCGCATACCGGCAAGGAAGCGACGATCGGAATATTGAACGAGGGCAATTTTTTTGGCGAGGGCGCGATCGCAGGTCAGCTAATACGCATGGGGTCCGCAGCTGCGATGACGGATTGCGAACTTATGCGCGTCGACAAAAAGGCGATGATGAGCGCGCTTCATCAGGGGCACGCGTTTTCCGACATATTCGTGGCGTATTTACTGGCCCGCAACATCCGTTTCGAAGAGGACCTGGTCGACCAATTGTTTAATTCCAGTGAAAAGAGGCTGGCCCGGGTTCTCTTATTGCTTGCTCATTTTGGCAAAGAGGGTACTCCTGAAACCGTTATTCCCAAGATCAATCAGGAGACGCTGGCGGAGATGGTTGGCACCACTCGTTCACGAGTTAGTTTTTTCATGAACCGGTTCCGGAAGTTGGGCTTCATTCATTACAATGGCGGGCTGCAAGTCCACAGCTCGCTGCTGAATGTAGTCCTGCACGATTAGGGTTTCCCCGCCGCTGAGCCCGCTCCAGATCAAGGAACTTTAAGTGACAACGACCTTCGCAAATCCTTGCGGGGTACTGCTTTTGAGCAATTCTGAACAGATTGTGCGACAGCCACCCTGATAACTTTCTGGTCACGGGAGGCTTTATGAATATGTTTCGCATTTTAGTAGCTGACCACCATCCGATCTTCCGCTTTGGTCTGTGTTCCCTTCTCGGGGCTCACGAGGATTGGGAGGTCTGCGGCGAGGCGTGCGACGGGCGGGATGCAATCGAGAAGTCCAAGCAGTTGAAACCGGATCTTGTAATTTTGGACATATGCATGCCAAAACTAAATGGCGTGGACGCGGCGAGGCAGATCATGAAAGAGAATCCCGCGCAACAAATATTGGTTTTGACCGAAGTCGATTCCGAACAAGTTGTCCGGGACTGTCTGGAACTGGGTGTGCGCGGGTGGGTATTCAAGTCAGAACGAATGGATGACCTTACGACGGCGGTCGAGTCAATGCGACAGCAAAAGGCTTCGTTTACCCTGCGAGTGGCTGATCTGATTATGGACGGTTACCTTGAGCGCCAGCGAGTTGGACCCACCGCAGCGAAAATGCCGAAACTGTCGCCACGGGAGCGCGAGGTCGTGCAACTGGTCGGTGAAGGAAAGACTTCCAAGGAAATCGCCACCATCCTGAATGTAACGGTGAAGACGGCGGAAACACATCGCAGCAACATCATGTACAAGCTCAAGCTTCATTCGGTCGCGGAGTTGGTGCTGTACGCGGTAAGGAACGAAATTGTCCACGTGACACTTCCAGGTGTGCTGCGGTTTCCGACTCCGGCGCCCGCCCCGCGGACATTGCCCCTCAGGGCTTGTAACTGACTAGCGTCGGCGGCCGCAAGGTTTGTAGGTGGAGGAATTTTATGTCTAGCCCCGAAGAGCAATTTCCAGCACTGGCGGCTGATGCTGCTTCTAATCCAAAGTCCAGTTCTGCCCGCCTGCTTAAAACAATTCACTCAGCCGATGCCGCCCTCGAAGATTTAAAAACCGAACGAAGTGACACGTCAAGGGAAAGGCTGAATAGTCCGCCGAATGTGCAATGTTGCTCAGACCCGAAATGGAACTGAGCGTAACGTTGTAGGAAACTTAGGAAAAGGATCCCGGCAATGGCTAAAGACCTTCACAACACGTGGCAACAATTCGCGGAAGCAGCAAGTGTGGAGCACGACTCGGAGAAGCTCATGCACCTGATCAAGCAACTCCACAGCGCTTTAGATGAGGAAGACCGAAAGCTCCGAGTAACGAGGGGTAACTAAGTAGCAACGTGGCAGAGAGTGTGCAAATTTGAACAGATTGTCCCCAGCTGCTTCATCGATGATTAGTATCGGAAGTGAGTCTAAGATGTCGGATTTCCCCCAGCGCAAAACGATTCTCTGCATTGATGACGATAATAGTGTTTTGGAATACCACAAAGCACTGCTCGAAAGACGCGGCTATGATGTGCTCACAGCGGCATCCCCTCTTGAAGGCTTACAAATGGCGGCAGCATGCGGCATTGCTGCTGTGATCGTTGACTATCACATGCCCGAGATGAATGGGCATGAGGTTGCGATCGAAATAAAGCGCGTCACGCCACAAGTCCCAATTATCATGGTTTCGAGTGACGATGAGATTTCAGAAGACGCTTTGAACGTCGTCGACGCCTTCGTGTCCAAAGACGAAGCACCCAGGCGCTTGTTGCCTGTCCTTCTCGGGATTTGCGGTGAAAGCGCTTCGGGGTTTCCAGACAGCACTCGAGTTCCTGCCTAGAAATAAGCGAATCTCCCAGCAGGTATGCGAAAACAATCCGAATGGGGGTTTGCAGCGTCTAATGCATTATGCGTGTACGACAGTTAATCGGTTTCATCTCAATCGTTCAGACCGTTATTTTTTTGACACATCTCTTTCTCTATCAGACATGGACATTTTTGCCCGCGGGAGGCGAAACGCAGGGCGCGTTCTGGATCAAACTCGTCCTGGGTTTTTTGTCGGTGAGCTTCATTGCCGCTTCGCTACTTGCCTTTCGCTATACAAATGCTGCCCTGCGGACGTTTTACCGGATGGCTGCGGTTTGGTTAGGTCTGGTGAGCTTCCTCTTTCTCGCGGCGGTTTCCTCCTGGATTATTTTCGGAGTTGCGCGGCTGGCCAACCTCAACGTGAACTTCCATCGCATGGTAGAAGTGCTGTTCAATGTGGCAGTAGTGGCCGGGCTCTATGCGGTTTTCAACGCAAGCTGGACGCGAATCACGCGAACGACAGTGCAGCTTGCGAACTTGCCTGTGGCGTGGCGCGGGCGGCGGGCAGCGTTAATCAGCGACTTGCATTTGGGACATGTTCGAAATGGCAGTTTTCTTCGGCGCATGGTGGCGAAGATTTTGAAGGAAGCGCCGGATGCGATATTTATCGCTGGAGATTTGTATGACGGTACCGCCATCGACGCGCATCGGGCAGCGGAACCATTGAGCAAGCTGGTGGCGGCACATGGCGTCTATTTCGTTGCGGGAAATCATGAGCAATTTGGAGATGACAGCAAATATCTGAATGCTATTGCGGCGGCCGGGGTGCGCGTGCTCAAAAATGAGAAGGTGGAAGTGGATGGTTTGCAGATCATTGGCGTGCCCTACCGAAATGCGACACAAAACGGACACTTGGCGTCGGCGCTGAAGGGTGTCCACTTGGATCGCAACCGTGCGAGCATTTTATTGATACATGCGCCCGACCATCCCGAGACCGCGGAGGCTGCTGGCGTGTCGCTCCAGCTGTCGGGGCATACGCATCTTGGACAGTTCTTACCCTGGAGTTGGATTGCGCGACGAATTTACCGGCAGTTTGTGTACGGGTTAAGCTGGATCGGAAAGATGCAAGTTTTCACTTCGAGCGGGGCCGGAACCTGGGGACCGCCGCTGCGGCTGGGATCGAATCCCGAGATTGTGATGCTCGAGTTCCAATAGGCTTAATCACTCAGGGACGCCATCACGGCACTTGAGCGACAACAGCAACGTCGAGCTTTGAATAGTACTTCTTGACGTTGCTTGCGCCGTACTTGTCGCGAAATTTCTCGACCACGGACTTCACCTGTGTGGCGTCCTTGACAGCTACGACCTGAACTTCCGCTGTTGCGCCGCCTGCTTCGATCCGGATCGACGGCTTCTTGAGCACGTTCTTGTACCACTGCGTATCCGAGCCCTGGACCGGTAGGAGGTAAAGTTTGTCGCCCTCCAAAACGAACCAGACAGGGATTGAGATGGCGCGTCCTGACTTTCTGCCGGTCACAGTGATGGTAATTTCGCGAGACCGCGAAAGGCGACCTGTGAGAGCGTCGTTCTGCGTTGGCTTATTGCTCACCTGAACCTCCTTTATTTCCCGGCGCGGCATTGTTCGTCGCTGACGAAGACTAAGCCTGGAGATCCGAACAATGCGCTCATTTACACAAAAATAACAATGGCTCCGAATGTTCGGAGCCATCGTCAAGAATCCGTAGTGTAAGCACTCTGTCAACACCAGTATTGGTGAAGCGTCTAGCGGTGTCAAGTTACATGAGGAGATTATCTCTGCGTTTTCTCCTCAAACAAGAACTCCTCCACATAGAGGGAGAATGGACCCGGCGGGATTCGAACCCGCATCTGCGACTGTGACAGAGTGCTATGTTCCCCTTACACCACGGGCCCCGAGGAGAGTGTTCCGCGGCTCGCGAGAAGATCGCAAGGTCGTGCGTCACAGTTTTCGTATACGAGTCTTAAAATGGGATTCGGGGCTCGGGCGGTAACGCTCCCAGGAACCTTCACTTGCGATATTGTTCGTCGGTGACGTGCTCCATCCAGTCGACCACCTTGCCGTCCTTCTTTTCCTGAATGGCGATGTGCGTCATCGCTGTGGTCCGCGTGGCGCCGTGCCAGTGCTTCTCACCGGGCGAGAACCAGACCACATCACCGGGACGAATCTCCTCGACCGTACCGCCTTCGCGCTGAGCCCAGCCGCATCCGGCCGTAACGATCAGAGTCTGGCCGAGCGGATGTGTGTGCCATGCCGTCCGCGCACACGGCTCAAAGGTCACGCTGGCACCCTGAACAAATGCCGGATCCGGCGCCTGAAAGAGCGGATCAATTCTTACGGCGCCAGTGAACCATTCTGACGATCCTTTTGCGGAAGGTTGCGTGCCAACTCGCTTGATTTCCATTTGACGCCCCTTCGTGGGAATGAAACGTTCTGATCACAACCGCTATTCAGCAGTGCTCCCGGGTAGTTCAGCCAGTTGGGCCTCGGTTACAAAATACGCGACAAATACTAGATTTTTCACCGGATCGATTTGAACCGACCAGGTCGACGCCTCTTTTGCGAAATCCGTGACGGTCATCAGATGACGGAATTTGGTAAGAACTTCGGAACAAGAGCGACGAGAATAGTCGTTCCAAGATTCCGCGTCTGAGCGATCAGTCGGGTCGGCGGCGAGCCAATACATCTCGCAGGTGCCACCGTCATCTAGCCGAAACTGAAACTGTCCGCCTAAGCATCCATAACCATGGGCCTGTGCGTTAGCCACCGCATTGGGAAAAGAGGAAACGCTCCAGCCGTATTCATTACCCCGCAAGGTGGCACCCTGCAGGACCTCCGGCGGCAGAACATCTTTCATCGCGAACCCTCCACAGCCTCTTGCAGATAACAACTCTCTCCCTAGCTCTCCCATTCAACCACGGCATCTTTGGCGATCTGCGCCATGCCACGCGCTTTTGCTACTTCGCCGAGAGCGGCGACGAACACTGCCGGGTTCGGGTCTTCGGCGGCCGCCGAAATGTATTCCGCAACCACTTCATCGTTATCAAGGTAGGCCGCCGCGTCGAATGGTTTGTAAAGTTATCTTCTTTTTCTTCATGGTTTCTTTTAAGCAGGTTCTCCAGGCTCGTGAGGCGTATGTATGCCTTAAGCCTATTTTAAACAGCCATTCAGCTTTTGCAGGCCGCCCCACGTTTGAAAATTTCGTCGTGAAGTAGAGACAATCTCATCCAGGCCTCGGGGCTTCCCGTTTCCCGAACCTGGATAGATGACGTAAGCAACCCCATGCTCGATTCCACCGCTTCTCGGATTGGAATCAATACCGAGAGCAACAGCCAAGGCAATTGAGCCTTCGCCCATCTTTAACTCCGGCGCGCTTTCATCCGCGACAATTGCGCCGGCCAGTTCGCCATTTTGAAGATTGACTACTGTCGCAAAGTCTCCTAGTTTGGCGTGCTTGAGACCTACAGGCGGAAGTACTACATACGGAATTCTAGCGGCGTCTACAAATCGATGCGGATCGCGCTCGTTGGGATTAGCTGCATCGAAAAGCGAAGTCATCGAGACGTAATATCCCGGCGCGGGATCCCTTTTGCCTTGCACGACTGGCCGACCGCTTGGGTCGCCCGTGTCAGTAGCCAAGGCCCACCAGTTGCCCGGATGACCTGCATGTTCATTGCTATCGAGCCCCAGCCGATTGTTCGGGTGGTACGCCCTAAACGCTCCGTCTGCATCAACCGCCAAACCGACCTCATACACAAAGGGGTCGGCAGAAGACGAACCGCACACCCACGCAATCGTGGAATGATGCCGAAAGAGCTTAACCTTACGAGAAAGCTGAGGGATGGGCAGTTTGGGAGTTTGTGATCCACTCGGCACGACAACGGCAACCACGAAAAGCGCGAGTACGAGTTTCACCGCTGCAGATTAACACGGTCAGTCACGGAACCTTTTACTGGGCCGATCTCAGGCATTCCGACTCCTTTCACCATGAAGCCCAGGTTAGCGCCCAAAGTACGGGCGCGGAACCTGTCGCACCAGGCTCTCATCCCCAATGCCCCTTCTCACAGCCAGTACGTAGAACGTTCCGAGTGTGCCCGCACCTCAGCGACCGACCAGCTTCGCATGAAAGGGTGAGTATCTTGCCCCTTCAAGCTTGATCTTTGAGGACGACTCTTCGAGGGCGCGCACATCATCCGAGGAAAGTTCAATGTTCAACGCTCCAAGATTCTCTTCCAGTCGAGGCAGCTTCGTTGTGCCCGGGATGGGAACGATCCATGGTTTCTTTGCAAGTAGCCAGGCGAGTGCGATTTGCGCAGGGGTTGCCTTCTTTTTTTCCGCGAAGGAGCGGATCACAGCTACTAATGCCAGGTTCGCTTTAAGATTCTCCGGACTGAATCTGGGCACGGTGTTCCGGAAGTCGGTACTGTCGAACTTCGTATTTGCATCGATCTTGCCTGTCAGGAAGCCCTTGCCAAGCGGGCTAAATGGAACAAAGCCAATCCCAAGCTCCTCAAGGGTGGGCATCACCGTCTCTTCCGGCTCTCTCCAGAAAAGCGAGTACTCGCTCTGGAGCGCAGTGACGGGCTGAACTGCGTGTGCACGCCGGATTGTCTTTGCGGCGGCTTCAGACATCCCGAAGTGCTTGACCTTACCTTGCTGAATGAGGTCCTTCACGGCGCCCGCTACATCTTCGATCGGAACATTCAGGTCGACACGATGTTGGTAATAAAGATCGATAACATCGACCTTGAGCCGCTTGAGCGATCCCTCAGCGGCCTGCTTGATGTGCTCTGGCCGGCTGTTTAGAGAATTCCACTTGCCGCCGTCATCGGGATTGGCTTCCCACCCGAACTTCGTCGCGATCACAACCTTCCCGCGAAAGGGAGTAAGGGCTTCGCCCACGAGTTCTTCATTCGTGAACGGACCGTACACTTCGGCGGTGTCGAAGAATGTGACGCCGTCTTCGACGGCGGCCCGTATCAGTGTGATCGCTTCCTGCTTGTCTGTAGCCGGGCTGTACCCAAAGCTCAGTGACATGCAGCCGAGCCCCAGAGCTGAAACTTCTAGATTGCTTTTTCCAAGTTTGCGTTTTTGCATTTTTCTCATCCTTTATACAAAGGTATGCGTACAGTAAAAATTGTTTTGTCTTAGTGCGAAACAAATTTCCGCGACTTGGGTTGTCTCTAGTTGGCCACTTACCGATGGAAATCCCTAGCTCGAGTAACGGCCAGAGACTGTCTGGCTCCGAGGTGCTTTATGAGACTGTTCCACGTCGCCTTCCTGGCTCTAATCACTACTTCCGTCGCCAACTTGAGCTTCGCGCAGCAGCGAGACTGGACTCCCCAAGGTATTGAAAACCTGGGACGAAATGCGTCGTCGAGGACTGAGTTTACCCTGGATCATTCCATGCTGGTATTCGCGTCGAAGTTGGATCAGGACGATGACAACCTGCGGCGCGTAATCGCGGGCGTCGATGGCGTCTCCGTCCACAGCTACCGTTTCCCGAAGCCGGGAATGTATGATTCGGAAACTCTTAGCTCTGTTCGGCAACAGTACCACGCAGCGGGCTGGCGGCACATGGTCAACGCCCACAATAATAAGGATGGCAATTCAGGTTCAACCGATCTCTGGATTCGCTACGAGAAAAACACCGTTAGAAACATCGCGGTTCTCTTTGCCGGGCAGAATCAGCTCAACTTCGTTGCAGTTTCCGGATCGATCAGTCTCCTTGACCTCGTTCATCTCGCGGGACATTTCGGGATTCCCAGGATTGAAGGTGGAGTTCTCGTCCCCGTTCCTGCCAGCGACCGATAGTTCGGGTCGATAATTAGCCAGAGGCAGATTTCACACAGTTAATCGAGTTCCCTTCTCGAAACCCCAGGGGGGTGAGATGAACCGCCGCGGTCATGTTGCTGCTGCCAATCCGATTCGGCAAGCACTTTGATCGTCTCCATCTTTTTCTTTTGCAAACTGGAATTTATTAGGGAGAGTTCTTTGTCGGTGAGCTTGCGGAAATCCGTGATCACGTCTTCGAGTTCCTTCGATAGCGACTCTGCTCGCGCTACCTGGTAATCCCCGGGACGTCCTTCGTATTGATTAACCGCGCCGTACAACGTACCAATATGCTCGCGAATACGCTCCTCACCGGTAATCATGCCACCTTCTTTGGTAGCCACAATTCTGGAACGCAAATTCTCCGCTGAACGCGAGAGTTGTTGCAGTTGTCCTCGCAGCGGATCTGACTCCCGCAGCTTTGCTGCCCGGCTCTGCGCGTCGTCACGAACTCCCTGGATTGCGTCGACTGCGTACGTCATGTGAGCCATCGTCCGGTACAGTTTCATTACCAGATCATATTGCTGTTTGCGATCGTCGACGTTGTATTTGGCGCGTGGGTCAAGAACTACCTGAAGAGTTTCGGTATAAGTCTTATCGCCCTTGGTCAACTTGACCTGGTATGTGCCCGGAAGGACGCGCGGTCCCTGAGTCGCTTGGGGAAGTAAGCTCGCCGCTGGCGGAAGCATTGGCGGCTTGAACCGCATCGACCAGCTTGCGCGATTGACGCCCCGATGTTTGCCACCCGGAATGCTATCTACCAACTTTCCGTTTTGATCGAAAATCTCGATTTTAAGATCACCGAAAATATGGCGGCTTCGCTGGTAATAATCGATGAACGCATCGGTGGGACGGCTAGGTCCAGTGAACGACTCGTCGCCCTCCGCCCAGCCTCCATTGGCATTGAAGTACTGGATAGCTGGAGGCCCTTGAATCATTGCAGCTTCCTGCGTCATCAACTGGGGCGAAAGTGCGCGCCAGGGCGAAATATCGTCGATGATCCAGATACCGCGTCCGTGGGTGGCGACCACTAAATCAGATTCTCGGGCCTGCACCGCAATATCGCGCACGGCGACTGACGGAAAATTATTACTCTTGTATTGTGCCCAGCGCTGGCCGCCATCCACTGAAATCCACAATCCATACTCGGTCCCAACGAAAAGCAGATTCGGGTCGACGGTGTCTTCCTTGATGACGTGCGCGTATCCCTGAACCCCGTTTCCTTCTAGATTCAGTGATGTCCAAGTGTTGCCAAAATCCGTAGTCTTGTACGCGTACGGCTTCCTGTCTCCGAAGGTGTGACGGTCGAAGGTTGCATAGGCGGTGCCTGCTTCGAAGCGGCTTGCTTCGACAGTGGACACCCATGAGTTCTTGCCCAGTCCCTGAATGTTGCCTGCAACGTTCGACCAGGTCTTCGCGCCGTCGCGCGTGATCTGAAGGTCCCCATCGTCAGTTCCCACCCAGATCGTGTTTCCGTTTTTGGGGGACTCGGAAATGGAGTAGATGGACGTGTGCATTTCGGCAGAAGAATTATCAACAGTCACTCCACCGGACTCTTCCTGCTTCTGTTTCTCTGGATCATTGGTGGTCAGATCGGGAGAAATCCTCTCCCACGATTGTCCGTGATCGCGCGAACGAAACAGGAACTGCGCTCCAATGTACAAAGTTCCCTTTTCGTTCGGACTCATGTGAATTGGGGTATTCCAATTGAACCGCAATTTTTTCTCGTTGTAGTTTGGCAGAGGCTGAATGTCTCGCGCTTCCAAAGTGCGTCGATTTATGCGCGAAATCTGACCGCCCTGGTACTCTGCGTAAACATAATCCGGATCGGCCGTATCCTGGAAGGCCCAAAAGCCGTCTCCGATATATAAGTTCTCCCATCGGGAATTGCTTATGCCGCCGGGATAAGAAGAGTCTCCAACCCATGTGCTGTTGTCCTGCAATCCGCCATAAACGTGGTAGGGATTCGAGTTGTCCGTACTCACGTGATAGAACTGAGATACGGGCAAATTAAGCTGGTGCTTCCAGCGCGTTCCGCCGTCTTCGCTACGCCACAATCCGCCGTCGTCTCCGGTATAGATAATGTTGGGATTGTCGGGGTTGAACCGAGACGTCGTGATGATCGCCGTGCGCGTTCGCCACCTCGCTAAAACTCACACCTCCGTCGACGCTGAGCAAGAGCGGGCCATCCGGTTTGAAAATCTTGTCGGGATTTTTCGGATCTACAATCAGATTCGCGAAATAGAACGGGCGCCAAATGACATATTGGCTGGCGTCCAGACGCTTCCAGTTAGCTCCGCCATCATCGGAACGGAATAGTGCGCTGCTCTTCGATTCGATCATAGCGTAGACGATCTGCGGCTTCGAAGGAGCGACGGCCAGTGCCGATCTGCCCCAGGGTTTCTCCGGAAGGCCTTTCGCGTTGCTAGCATTCAGTTCGGTCCAGTGTTCGCCGCCGTCGGTAGACTTGTATAGCCCGCTTCCTGGGCCTCCTGAGCGGAAGGTCCAGCCTTGACGCCGGAAATCCCACAACGAAGCGTAAACGGTATTTGGCTCCTGCCGGCTGTAAGACAGCATTCCGCATCCTGTCGATCCATTGGCTCCGGCCAGCACCTTTCGCCATGTCTTTCCGCCATCCGAAGTCTTGAAGACGCCGCGTTCGTCGTTGTCATCCCAAAGATGACCGGTCGCGCATACCAGCACCGAGTTTCCATCGTGGGGATTAACCAGAATCTTCGCGACGTGCTCAGAATCTTTAAGCCCAACGTTCGTCCAGTTCTCACCCCCGTCCGTCGATTTGTAAACGCCGTCTCCTACGGAAACGCTGTTGCGCATCCACGACTCGCCGGAACCTACCCACACAATCTTTGGATTGGAGGGGTCGATGGTGACAGCTCCGATAGATTGAACTGGTTCGCGATCGAACACCGCCTTGAAGGTCGTGCCACCGTTTACCGACTTCCACACGCCGCCGCTGGCCGATGCCACGAAGAGCGTCAATCGCCCGTCTTGATTGACTGCGTCCATCGCTGCGATTCGACCGCTCATCATGGCTGAGCCAATGTTGCGCGCGGGTAAACCCGAAACCGTCGCGGCATCAAACTTAATGTTTCGCTGTCCAAGAACTGGAGCACAAGCCACAAAAAACAGGGCCGCCCGAAGTCCCAGCCATCTAAATCCGTCGTGCGAACGGCGGTCGCGAATTTTCATTTAAGAAAGTCCTTCCTAGGTTCCGGTACGAATTATTTTTTTAAGGATGCAGGTACTGCAAACGTTGCCGGGTCGAGCGGTATGTTGACTTCGATCTTCTCCACGGTGACCGTTTGCCACTGCGTTGGATCATTCTTCGGTCCTGAAGCTATGGAAAACGGATACATCACCCCGCCGATCGCCTTGTATGAACCAATATCGGTCACATTTTCTTTGACCGAGCCGCGAATGAATTCTTGTGTCTCTTTGCGGATCTCCAAAAAAGTATCGGGGTCGAGATAGTAGTAAATGATATTTCCATTTTTCAACGTGACCTTCAGACGCAAAGCGTCGTCGCCGTCAACCACGTCATGCCCGAGATACTCGATGGTGTTCCCTTTTTGCTTGCTGTCGACAAGAGGTCCGTCGAAATCGGAATCAATAAGGATGTCTGGCAGGTCATCTTCACCCATCAACTGAGGGTCCTTGCGACCGTTGAATGGTTGAATTTGCCATCCAGTCGTGCCGTCGTATGCCTGCACGGCGGTCAATCCCTGGAGATTAAAGGTCTCGCGCACCAGGTTAGGGCGTAAGTTCTCCTGGCTGACCTCGCCAGTTACACCGCCGCCGGCGACGAGCTTCCCGGTCATGCGGTAGGTTTTAATTGCTTTGATTTTGTCGATGCCGCCTTTGGCTTGAATATTCTTGGAAACCAGCTCGTCGGCAGTTTGAGAATAGGCGCCCACGCAGGCGCACAAAATTACCGCGAAGAGAGCAAATTTTCTCTGCATCCAGAAGAGGCTCCTAACAGACCCCACAAAAGATAACTTAATTAGACGGCAATGCCAACAAACAGTTAGCGACCGTGACCCATGATTACTCTGTTTTCTTTTCTAGTTCAGACCACCGGGCGTAAAGCGTGTCGACTGAATTCTGAGCTGTTTCCATCTCTTCGTGGACAGTTATCAGCCGGGGGCCGTCACTTGCGATGGCTGGATCTTCGAGTTGAGCACGCTTGGCTTGTAGCGCCTGCTCGGCTTCGGCGATGCGCTGCTCAATCGTCGCGTATTCGCGCGCTTCGAGATATGCGAGCTTTCTTCTGGCGGGTGTCGGTTTTTCCGCAGTGGTCCCCACTAATCGGGCCTCTTTACCTCGCGCACGAATCTTAGCGGACTCCCTGCGCCCTACCTGCCAGGATTCCCATTGCGAGTAGTCGGCAAAACTTTCGGCGCCCTCGCCATCCAGGCCAAGCACGATGGTTGAGACGCGATCAAGCATGTAGCGGTCATGTGTGACCAGCACTAGCGCACCGTGAAACTCGAGAAGACTTTCCTCTAGTATTTCGAGAGTCGGGATGTCGAGATCATTGGTGGGTTCATCCAGAAGCAAGACATCGGCGGGTTGGAGCATAAGCTGAGCGATCAGGACTCGCGCCCGCTCGCCTCCGGAGAGCTTCCCTACAGGTTGATTCAGCTGCTCGCTCGTGAACAGGAATCTTGCCGCCCATAACGCCACATGAATAACCCGATCTTGATAAATGACGGAATCCCCTTCCGGAGCGAGGGCGCGACGCAAAACCATATTCGGATCCAGTTCGCGGCTCTGGTCGAAGTAGACGACACGCAACCAATCGGCCCGGCGGATTTTTCCGTTTGTTGGCGTCAGATCTCCGCGCAACAGGCGCAGCAACGTTGTTTTGCCGCTGCCATTCGGGCCCACCAATCCCACTCTCCGCCCAGCAGAAACGACGAAGTTAAGTCCCGCGAAGAGTGTGCGGTCTCCAATTCGGTAAGTGAGATTCTCTAATTCGATCAACCGCTTGGTCTTCCTATCAGTGGCCACAAAATCCATTTCCGTAGTGGCGCTTCGGGTTCTTGTATCCAGGTCCGCCAGCTCCCCCATCAATTCGTTCGCCTTCCCGATTCGCGCCTTCGATTTCCTGGTCCGGGCTTTGGCTCCCCGGCGGAGCCACTCGATCTCGTGGTGAACTAAATTTTCCAGCGCTTCGTGTCGCTTCGATTGCGCGTGCAGAAACTCTTCCTTCTTTTCCAGGAACGCACTGTAGTTTCCGCTAACCCGCAGCAAACCGTTCGGATAAACTTGGCTGAGTTCAACCATTTCAGTCGCGATATTTTCGAGGAAGGACCGGTCGTGACTGACAACCACGCAGGCAAACGCAGCCTCCTCCAGTACTGTCTCAAGCCACTCAATTCCCGCGAGATCTAAATGATTCGTCGGTTCATCGAGCAGTAAAACATCGGGCCCCTGAACGAGTGCCTGGGCAATCGCCAAACGTTTTTGCCAGCCACCGGACAAACTGGCCGCTTCGACTTCGAGGTCCTGGAATCCGGCTCGGCCAAGGATCTCGGCGATGCGAGCGCTCCGCTGCGACTCTGGCACTGCCGCAAGTTCCAGCGAAGTCTCGATCACGGACCTGACCGTATCCCCCAGCTCAAATTTCGAGTCCTGTTCCACGAAGCTGAGTCTGAGCCGTTTTCGAACGGCGAGTTCTCCGCCATCGGGGCTTACGCTGCCCGTAAGAATTCGTAAAAGGGTGGATTTTCCCGAGCCGTTTGGACCGATTAGGCCGATGCGATCGCCTTCAGAAACCGTGAAGGAAATATCTTGAAATAGAGGATTCCCTCCAAACGTTTTCGTAATTCCCTGCGCATTGATAATCGGTGGCACGAGTCGCGGTCTCCCAAAAATGTTGTTTGAGGTTATCAGGAACTACGCGGCATGCGCCGTCAAGGCCGTAGTCACCCGACGCGACTAGTCAACCGTCTGGTTTGTACCTAACCATCTGGCGGATGCACCTTCCCTGCTTATCCTAGATCCTATTGTCACATTTCAAGAAAAGAGGTTTGTTGAACATGACCAATTCAGTACTAGAAACAATTTCAAACGAGTTTGCGGCTGCCGCAGAGAAAGTAGGCGACCGCGTGGTTGCTGTCCAAGCCCGACGCTGGATGCCAAGTAGCGGCATCGAATGGAAGAAAGGCGTGGTCGTAACGGTTCATCACGGAGTGCAGCGCAACGAAGACATTCAAGTGCTGCTAGGTTCTGGTCGCGCGGTTTCCGCGACACTGGCAGGACGGGATCCCAGTACGGACATTGCAGTACTAAGAATCGGGGAGGAATCTGCCGTCGCGCCTGTATTCGGCGACTCGACAAGTCTAAAGCTCGGCCATCTTGTTCTCGCTCTCGGCCGCACCCGGCGCGGGGATTTAGTGGCAAGCAGCGGGATCATTGGCGGCATCAGCGGCGAGTGGAGGAACCGGAGGGGTGGAAACCTCGATCAGCACATCCGGCTCGATCTCGCTTTGTATCCGGGATTTTCCGGCGGACCTCTTCTGAACGCCAGAGGCGAGATCGTCGGCATCAATACGCGAGGCCTGGCGCATGGAAGAGCCGTGACGGTGCCAGTCGCAACAGTCAATCGCGTTGTCGAAGAGCTTTTGAACAAAGGCCACATCGCTCGACCATATTTAGGTGTTGCCATGCAGCCGGTGGAGGTTCCGGGCACTATCCGCTCGAAGCTGCCTGCTGAAACGAAAGTCGGGCTGCTGGTCACGCATGTCGAAAACGGTTCGCCTGCAGACAAGGCTGGAGTCTTGCTGGGAGACGTTGTTTTCGAAGTAGGGGGGAAGACAGCCGAGCACGTGGATGCGATCCAAGATTCGCTTGCCGCGGCAAAAATTGGTGATGTCTTGCAGGTGAGGGTAATTCGCGCTGGTGAGATCAAGCCTGTTTTAATTACGTTAGGCGAAAGGTCGCGATAGCGAATGTCAGAGCGAAGCGGCGGAGGCGCGATCCGAGTTGCGGTTGCGACGACTTCCGCCGTCCGCCGGTCCGGGCTTGAGAGCATCGTGCGCAGCCACGCTGACTTGCATCTGGCGGGAAGCTTTGGCACGGTTACAAGCCTCATCTCATTTGCGGGTGGCACGGAACTGGATGTCATTGTGATCGACTCCGATTCGCTTCGGGATTTGTCACTAGTTTCGGCATCGGACGCCGCGATCGTTCTGCTCACTGAGCTTGGCGACGCACGATCGATCTCGCGCTTATTGCGGAGCGGAATACGTGCGATTCTGTCCAGGGAGAACCAGCCAGAAGATGTTCTCTCTGCCATCTACGTCGCTTATGATGGCATGGTGCTGCTGAGCACACCGGCCGCAGAGAACTTGGCTGCCGTCTACGGCGATCAGCCGCTCGAGGGTGAGGATGAATTGTCCGAAGAGATCACCTCGCGCGAAACCGAAGTGCTTCGAATGTTAGCGGAGGGACTCGTCAACAAAGATATCGCGGTGCATCTTGGTATCTCCGAACATACGGTCAAGTTCCATATCAGCTCGATTCTTGACAAGCTAGGCGCCTCGACGCGCACTGAAGCAGTTACGCTGGGAATCCGACGCGGGCTCATTCCACTCTGAACGCTTTACTCTTTTGCACTTAGGTGGGTCGCTGAGTTGCTGACCCGGAACGAATCTGGAACTGCGCGAGGGATCTCATTCACACGCGAAGAATCATGACTTCCGTTGCTTTGATGAGCGCGGCCGCAGTTTGGCCGGGCTTGAGTTTCATTTCGCGAGCTGAACTTGCGGTGATTATCGAAGTGATTTTCTGATCGCCAATGGAAAGCTTTACCTCGGCCATAAGTCCGCTTATGCGGACTCCGTCAATGCGTCCGACTAACTGATTTCTTCCGCTGACGAGGCGCGAAAGAAGGGCTCGCTCGGGAGCCGTCTTACCGCGGGTTCGGAACAAGAGTCTGTCTACCTCGCTCTGCGGAATGCGATGATGGCCCCCCGCCGTCTGTACGCTGTGAATCTTTCCCTTGTAAATCCACTGCTTGATTGTAGGGAAGCTGACGCGGAGCTCCAGAGCCGCTTCGCGCAGCTTCAGCAACTCCTCATCTTTCTCTTTTGCTCGCCGAATTTTAGGCTTCCCGGCCATTTGGCATTATCACTGGGGCGCTGTCCCATCATTATTCAAGTTTAGATTCACATCGGCAAGTTGAGCGGAGATTGTGATCGACCGAAGGACTTAATAATATACAAGCGTCTACTATTAGACATTCTAACCGTCTCGGTTATACACTTTTAAGCTCCCACGAACACTTCATCGGAGGGAGAACGAGAATGTTTAGCCTCCTCTGCTCACGTCCTGCTTCGCCCAAACGATTGTTTGTACGTACTGCGGAGATCTTCCGGCTTGTTCGTCCTTCGATGATGGCGTTGCTGGTGTGCATATTTGCCCCAGTGGCGTGGACCCAAATGTCAGCAAACTTGACTGGGGTCGTGACGGATCAGTCTGGCGCAACTGTCTCCGGCGCAGCCGTGACGGCGCGAGACGTTGATACCGGGCTATCGCGAAGCGGGATTACCAATCAGGCGGGCCGATATCAGTTGTTTGCACTTCCGGTTGGCCAATACGAAATCCGCATCAAGAAGGACGGTTTTGCGGAAGGAGTGCGCACGGGAATTCTGCTCTTGGTGGGGCAGGACGCGAGCGCCGATCTTAGTCTGCGGGTCGGGGCGGTGAGCGAAGAAGTGAAGGTGACCGGAGACGCCGCATTAGTGAGCGCTACGACTCAGGACATTTCGGGGTTGGTAGGAGAGCGGCAGGTGAAGGATCTGCCGCTCAACGGCCGGAGTTACGATTTACTGCTCACGCTGAATCCGGGGGTTGTCAATTTCACCCCGCAGAAGACTGGCGGGATCGGTGTCTCGAATTCCACGACGGGGAACAATTTTGCGGTCTCCGGGAATCGGCCGCAGCAAAATTTATTTCTGCTAAACGGGGTTGAGTATACGGGCGCCGCGGAAAATAACATGCAGCCCGGCGGCACCAGCCAACAGTTGCTGGGTGTCGATGCTGTGCGCGAATTCAACGTGCTGCGCGACTCTTACGGCGCCGAATACGGCAAACGGCCCGGCGGCCAGGTCATCATCGTTACCCAGTCAGGCAGTAATCAAATCCATGGGTCTGCATTCGAGTTCTTGCGTAACAATGCTCTCGATGCACCAAACTACTTTGACCAGGGCTCGGCTCCTCCATTTCAGCGCAACCAGTTTGGAGGTTCCCTCGGCGGCCCGATTCAGCGCGACAAAACCTTCCTATTCGGCAACTATGAAGGATTTCGCCAGCATCTGCATCAGACTTCAGCAGCGTTCGTTCCGGACGCAGCGTCGCGCGCTGCCGCCGTGCCCAGCGTCGTGCCGCTGCTCAACCTATGGCCGATAGCGCCGACTGGCGCCCCGGACTTTAATGGGATCGCGCAGGTCTTCAGCAGTCCTCTGCAAACTATTCGAGAAGATTTTGGGACGGTTCGCCTGGATCACATTTTTTCGGACCGTGATTCGCTGGCAAGCGTCTCCACAATTGATGATGGCGATGACGTCACCGCCACTTCGCTTAATCCTTACAGCACCGATGTGGTCAGCCTCAGGGAGCAAGTCTTCAGCCTGGAAGAGACACATACATTTTCACCGTCCACTTTGAACGTTGCCCGCATCGGGTACTCGCGCGCGGGATATTTCTTCACCGGCGAACCGACCCCCGGCACCCCAGCGGCTGGTGTTCCCGGTTTTCTGGTCGGACATCAAGTTGGTGCTGTGGTTGTCGGCGGCAGCGCGGCATCCAATCCGCAAGCCCAGATCGGCCTGGCGGGCAGCAACAACGGCAGCAACCTGCGGATCGCGCGCAATCTATATACGTTTGAAGATCGCGTAACCCTTACTAGGGGATGGCATCAATTCAGTTTTGGCGCCTGGTTCCAACCTTTTCAATCAAACGAGACGATCGCGCTCAGCCAGTATGGTCAAGCGACCTTCACCAGCCTGCAAACTTTTCTGCAAGGGACGACTTCGACCTTCCTTTACGATCCTGCGCCAACTGAAATGAACTGGCGGTCTCTTTTTGGCGCGTTGTACGCCGAGGATGTCATTCGCTTGACGCCGAAGCTGACGCTGTCGCTGGGCTTCCGCGACGAATTCTCAACCGGATGGAACGAGGCCCACGGTCGCGCCGCGAACTACACGTTCAGCAATGGGATAATTTCCAGTCAACCGCGTTTCGGAGACGCGACCTTCACGGCGAACAACGCAAAGTCTCTGCCACAACCACGGATCGGAGTGGCATGGAGTCCGCTGGGTTCAAGAACCGTAATTCATGCGGGTTTTGGCATGTACAACGAGCTTCAGGATGCGCTTGGATATCGCACGGATCAAAATGCCCCGTTCAACCCTACCTACAGCATCGCTTCGCAAACTGTCTCCAAACTTCCTATAAACCCTGCCGCTCCGGTTCCAGCCGGTACATTGTTAGTACCCGGCGGTGTTCAGCCGGACTTGAAAATGCCGACGCTCATCTCCTGGTCTTTGAAAGTGCAACAGGAACTTTCACGAAATACGGTATTGAACGTCGGCTATATCGGATCTCACGGATACCACGAGATTATTGGGATAGATGCCAACGAACCGTTTCCCACGATTTGTCCCGCCGCGCCTTGCCCCGCCACCTACCCAAGTACATTCCCAGGAGCATTGGCGAACGCCCCAGTTCCTGCCGGCAGCTATTACATTCCCTTCAAGACACCCAAGGCGAACCCCACTTTAGCGAATACGTGGACGTGGTTTTCGCGGGGGATTAGCAATTACAACGCGTTTCAGGTGGACGTGAATCATCGTTTCAGCCATGGCGTCTCTTTTCGCGGAGTCTACACCTGGTCGAAGGCGCTGGATGACGGAGATTCGTTGAATGCCACCACGGCGGGGAACGCGCCCGGATTAGCGTCGAACCCGTTCAACCTGCGTGCAGATTATGGGCTCGCTACCTACGACGTTAGAAATGTGGGTGTGATCAACGCTATTTATGCGTTGCCATTCGGGCGTGGACAGGCGTTGGCAAACGGTCTTGGCGGCTGGAGTAACGGGTTAGTGAGCGGTTGGTCTGTAACCAGCATTGTCACGCTCCAAGATGGATTTCCGTTTACGCCGCAACTGAGCTATAACCCATCGAACAATGGCGACACGCGGAATCCAGTGCGTCCATTTGTAAATCCGGCGTTCACCGGCTCAGCCATTATTGGAAAGCCCGCTCAGTGGTTCAACCCGAACGCGTTTCTCCAGCCACCGCCGAACAGCGGATTCTACGGTAATCTGGGGAGAGACACGCTGATCGGGCCGGGGCTGGCCACCTGGGATTTCTCCGCGCTGAAAAACACCTCGATTTACGAACACCTTACGCTGCAATTCCGGGCAGAGATTTTCAATCTTCTGAATCGAGCTAATTTCAACACTCCAAATCTGATCGTATTCACTCCCTCCGGAGTTTCGGGTACGGCAGGAGCGATCACGAGCACCTCGACGACGTTGCGGCAAGTGCAATTCGGGTTGAAGCTGATTTGGTAGGAAATACGACCCTTCCCGACAAGCCAGAAGTCATTCATTGGTACCACGGTCGAAACGCGCTTATTCGTAGCGCAGGCTCTCGATTGGGTCCAGGCGTGAGGCGTGGATAGCGGGCACCATACCGCTGATGATTCCCACCAGACTCAGAATAATCGTCGCCACAAGCAGGCTGCTCACGTCGATTTGCAGGTGAATGTCGCCAGCCTGAAGGCCGTCGCCGAAGGCGCTCATCAGCGGCAGAGAACTAACGACCCAGGAAATTATGTAAGCGATTCCTATACCTGTCAGCCCCCCGGCGAAGGTGATGGCCAAAGCTTCGGCGAGAAACTGAAACAATATGTGTCCCCTGTGGGCGCCCAAGGCCTTTTCGATGCCGATTTCACGAGTGCGCTGTTGCACTGAGACCAGCATGATGTTCATCAGTCCTATACCCCCGATGCCCAGGGTCAGAGCACCGATGAAGGCGAGTAGGATCTTCAGGGCGGTGGTCACAACTGTAAACTCGTCGAAATCTTGTTTGAAATCGGCAATGAATATGGCGCGGCGATCGTCCGGACGAAAGTTGTGGTGTGCGGCGAGCACTGAGCGCACAACCCGAGCCAATTGCTGGTGGTTCTCGCCCTCATAGTCCATAAAGATACCGGTGATGTATTTGGTGTCATAGAGGTCGCCCATCGTGCTGAAGGGGATGGCGAGTAGAGTGTTATCGTTGTCATCGCCGTCCTGGACTTTTCGCTGATAGACACCCACAACTTGAAAGCTTATGCCATTGATGCGGATGTTCTGTCCCAGCGCTTGCTCGCCGGAGAAAAGTCTCCTTCTGGCTTCATCACCAATCACGACCACACGGGAGCGCTGGAGTTGATCCTCTTCGCTGAGGCCACGCCCGGTGGCGACCGCAAAACCACGGATTCGCTCGTAAACAGGATATACGCCGGTCAGGAACAGATTAGTAAAGGTACGCGTGTCATGCTGAATTGTTACGTTCCGCTTGTCGAAGATGGGTGTGACTCCCTTGACCATGGGCACCTCGTTGCGAACGTAGTCGACATCCGCAAGCTGGAGGCGGATTTCGCTTCCCGCTTTAGCGCCTCCTACTTGCAGTGAGGTGCGACCAGGAAATGCTCCTATCACGTCGGTTCCCCATGAGCTGAATATCACGCCGATAGCTCGCTCGAAGCCCGAGCCGAAAGCCAGCAGGATAACGACGGTCGCAATCCCCCAGGCCATGCCCAACATTGTTAAAGCCGTGCGGCGGCGATTATGTTGCATCGCATTGAAAGCTTCCTTCAGCAGATCACGTGTCATGATTTACTCCTGGCGTAAGGCCTCGACGGGCTCGAGCATGGCGGCTTTACGGGCTGGGTAAAGTCCGGCTGTAATTCCGGCTACTGCTAACGAGAGCACCGCAGCAATGGCTGACACCGGTATGATGCGCGGCGTATCGAAACCCTGCGGAAGATTTACTCCCGAGAGTAGGTGGATGACAAGCGTTGCGCCAGCCACCCCCAACGCCCCGCTCAGGAGCGTAAGGAACGCGCCTTCCAGGAAGAATTGGAACAATATGTTGCGGTTCGTTGCACCCAATGCCTTACGCAACCCGATTTCCCGCGTGCGCTCGGTCACCGCCACCAGCATAATGTTGATGATTCCGATTGCACCCAGCGCCAGCGTGACCAGTCCAACACTACCCAGAAACCAATCCATCGCAGTGAAGATCTTGCCCATGGTCTTCTGATTCTTCACCGTGTCCCACTCTTCCCATGCGTCCTTGTCTTTGGGATCGAAGCCACCGTGGTTGCGGGCGACAATGCCGTGGAGTTCGTTTTTGGCAGCTTCATTTTCATCGAACGTCCGCGGTTGATAGTTAATAAATGAAATTGCGTTCCCATCTTTCGAATTGTCGCCTTTGAGCGGGAAGAGTTCACGCATTGTGTTGAAGGGTACGAATATCCGAATATTCGTGGAATTCTGTTCCAGGTTGCCGATAATGGACAGCATGCCGATCACCTGAAAACGAATACCGTTGAGCGTTACGGTATTGCCGACTGATGGACGCCCGGGGAACAGGTTGCGCGTCATTTCCCGGCCCAGAATGCATACGCGGCGACGTTGGTCGTTGTCCTCGTCATTGAACCAGCGGCCGACCTCTATAGGGATGGTTCGCACCTGGTTGTAGACCGGGGGCACGCCGGAGACCTGGCCGTTGGTGCTGGTGTAATCGCTGGCGGCTCGAATGTCGTCGCGCGCAATCACCGGTGAAATGTTAAGCGCGAGCCGGGACGCATTCTGAATGTCGCGGTAATCGTCATAAGTAAGGTTGAACCACTTCATGGAATCGAAGCTGCCCTCGACGGCAGGAGCGCGACCGCCCCAGAAGAAGATAATGTTCTTGCCGAAGGTTTCGAGTTGCCGGCGGTTTCCATTGCGGAAGCCTTCTCCTACCCCGGCAAGGAGTAGCAGCGATCCCACGCCCCAGGCGATGCCAAACATGGTGAGGAACGAGCGCAGCTTATGCGCCCACAGGGTACGCAACGTCTGGCCGACGGTGTCCAGCAGCACGCGCATTTTACCTCAGTTCGGTCGAGACCAGCGAAACTAACCCGCCCGACAACCGCTGCTATGCAATTCGACTGTCGACGACGGCAATCGTTAGCAGGGATGTCTTAAAAAAGGATCTGGGGATTGGATGAAAGCTCCCCGAAAACCCTCAGGTGCAATTATGGCCGGAAATTGCTGTCGACTGCCGAAAAAACAATGATCATGCTAGATTTATACTCCGCGCCGGGAGGGTACACCCGAGTTCAGTTCCCTGGGGGAACGAAGAATTGGGAACGAAGAATGGGACCGCCCGAGCAGAATATCAGTTCAGAGAATCAACCGACCTTCACTTTTCTAATGTGTGTATTTTCTGAGGGGCACGCGTCACGGTGCGTCACCAGAAAACAAAAGGGGAGACCCTATGGCCAATCCTATTCGACCCGCCGATCCAAGGCGACCCAACGAAACGTCGCAGACCAAGTGGGACCAAATTGCCGAAAGTAAACCGTTCAAAGACTTGATGGCGGCAAAGAGAGTTTTCATCATCCCTGCTTTTGTGTTTTTTGTGGCCTACTACTTCGCGCTGCCGGTGCTGGTCGGCTACGCGCCGCAATTCATGTCCACCAGGGTGTGGGGCGTTTTCAACCTCGCGTATCTCTTCGCGCTGTCCCAGTTTTTTATGGCCTGGATCATTGCCGGACTCTACGTCAAAGCGGCCAATACCTTTGACCAACTGGCAAAGGACATTCTCGAGAAGGCCGCGAACGGCACAGGAGGCAAGTAGGCCATGTCGAATATCTCGCTGGTCATGTTTCTGGTGTTTATCGCCATCACCCTGGGCATCACCTACTGGGCCTCGAAGCGTTCGGCGGGTGCGAACGCCTACTTTGCGGCAAGCCGCCAGATCACAGGCTGGCAGAACGGGATCGCGGTAGCCGGCGACTACATGAGCGCTGCCTCATTTCTGGGCATCGCCGGCATCATCGCCTTCCAGGGTTATGACGGGTTCTTGTTTTCAGTTGGCTGGCTGGTAGCTTACCTCACCGTCTTATTGGTGATCGCCGAACCCCTGCGGAACGCCGGCAAGTACACCATGGCCGACGTACTCGCATATCGCCTCAGACCGAAACCCGTGCGGATGATGGCGTCACTCAGCACGCTCACCGTCAGCACCTTTTACATGATTGCGCAAATGGTGGGCGCAGGCGCTTTGGTAAAACTTCTGCTCGGCGGATTCGTTACCTACAACCAGGCCGTGATCGGTGTCGGCGTTCTCATGATTGTGTATGTCGTCTTCGGCGGCATGTTGGCGACGACATGGGTGCAGATCATCAAAGCGATCCTGTTGATGTCAGGCACAATTCTGCTCAGCATCCTGGTCCTGGCCCACTTTCATTTCAGTCTCACTGACTTCTTCGGCGCCATCGGGCACGTAACCTATCATGATGCCAAGGGGCAAGTGGTGGTCAAAGACTTCCTTCAGCCGGGGCTTCGCTACAAACCTCCTTACGGACCGCTGGATTTGATCTCGCTGGGTCTGGCTTTGATTTTCGGCACCGCAGGTCTACCTCATATTCTGGTGCGGTTTTATACCGTGCCCGATGCCAAGACCGCGCGGCACAGCGTGGTTTGGGCCATGGTGCTGATCGGCAGCTTCTACATTATGACTACGTTTCTTGGTTTCGGCGCCGCCACAGTTATGGGCCCCGACTACATCAAAACCCACGGCGGCACCAATATGAGCGCTCCGCTGCTCGCTCAAGCCTTGGCGGGAAACGTCTTCTTCGCATTCATATCCGCCATTGCTTTTGCCACTATTCTGGCGGTGGTAGCGGGTCTGACCATCAGCGCTACTACTTCGTTTTCGCATGACTTCTGGACCAACGTTGTCCACAACGGAGTCGAGCGAAAACCGGGCGAGGAAGTGATGGTGGCGCGCATCTCGGCCTTTGCCGTCGGCGCGGTTGCGATCGCCATCGCAATTCTACTGGGCCCCACCGCGAACGTGGCCTTCCTGGTGGCCCTCGCCTTTGCCGTTGCCGCGTCTGCCAATCTTCCTGTAATTGTGCTTTCGCTTTTCTGGCGGAGGTTCAACACCGCTGGGGCAGTCGCCGGACTTGTAGTCGGATTGCTGGCTTCAATCGGGCTCATCCTGGTTAGCCCGAGTCTGATGGCAATCGATCCGCCCACAGTGACTGGCGCGGCACGTCACTTGATTCAGGCGAAAGCTTGGTTTCCACTGGAAAACCCCGGCATTCTAAGCATTCCGTTGGGATTTCTAGGTGCGATCCTCGGCACGCTGTTAAGCCACGAACCAACTTCGCAGTATAAATTCAACGAGCTGCTGGTCCGCTCTAACACGGGACTAGGCGCAGAAAAGGCCGGCGTCCGGTAGAGGCAGGCTGGTGGAAACAAGCCGGCCAATCCCGAAAATAAGGTAGGCTAGATTTCCACCTCGACCCGCACCGGGACGTTGGCGGGATTGGCGACCCCGCCGTGACGGGCCACGTACTTGTCAAGAATGTCATCTAGTTCCTGCGCGCGTATCGGCTTCGAGAGGTAGCCGTCCATTCCTGCGGCGATGCACCTTTCCTTGTCGCCTTTCATGGCATGCGCGGTCAAGGCTATGATTCGCTGATGAATCGTGCCGCCTTTCTCTTTCTTTCTAATCGCCGCAGTGGCCTCGAATCCGTCCATCTCTGGCATCTGCACGTCCATGAAAACCAAATCGAAGTTTTCCTTCTCCAGCGCCGCCAAGGCCTCGCGGCCGTCGGAAACGACCTGAACCCTGTGCCCTCTTTTTTCAAGTAACCGGCTGGCGACGCGCTGGTTCACCGGATTATCTTCGGCTAGCAATATCCGCAAGATCGTCGAAGGATCGCGGGCGTCTCCTAAAGAGTAACGCGTGATCAGGGGAATTGGGCCGTGGCCCTCCGTGCCGCCAAGCACTCTGGCGATGGCTTCTCTCAATTCGGATTGACGAATCGGTTTCAACAAGTAAGCCGATACACCCAGTTGCTGGCAGCGCGCAGCGTCTCCGCGGTGACCGGCCGAAGTCAGCATCATGACAATAGCCGCGGAAAGTTCTGGCATTTGCCGGATTCTCTCGATAAGCGTGAAGCCATCCATCTCAGGCATATGCATGTCGGTCACGATCAATGCATAAGGTTCGCCCGCGCCGTTAGCGGCGGACAATTCCGACAAAGCCGTTGCTCCGCCTTCCACGGAAGTGAATTTCATCTCCCATCGCTTTAGCATTCCCTCCAAGATCCGCCGATTTGTGCGATTGTCGTCCACGATCAAGACCTTCACTCCGCGGAGCACTTCGGGAGGGGCAATGCTGCCCACTTCAACCGGCTTCGCATCTGTAATTCCCAACCGGATCGTGAAATGAAACTGACTGCCCTTTCCAACCTCACTGTGTACCCAAATACTTCCTCCCATCATCGCCACGAGGCGCATAGAAATACTCAATCCGAGGCCGGTGCCTCCGTATTTCCGGGTAGTCGAATTGTCTGCTTGCGAGAATGCGTCAAAAATGGATTGTTGCTTCTCTGATGGAATCCCAATCCCCGTATCTGAAACCGTGAAATGCAGCAGGCAGCTTTGTTCGCTTTGGCTTTCTACTTCTACCTTGAGCGCCACTTCTCCGTGATCGGTAAACTTTATTGAATTGCCCAGCAGGTTGATGACTACCTGGCGAAGCCGACTGAAATCGCCGACCAATGTTTCAGGCACTTCCGCGGCCACCTCGCAGAGCAGTTCCAGTCCCTTTTCGTCTGAGCGGACGGCGACTGTTCTGAGTGTTGCTTCAAGGCCATCGCGGATGGCGAAATCGAGCGCCTCTAGGTCGATTTTTCCGGCTTCGATCTTGGAGAAGTCGAGAATGTCGTTAATGACGGTAAGCAGGGAGTCGGCCGAGAGCTTCACCGTAGAGAGATATTCGCGCTGCTCGTGAGTGAGTTCAGTTTCCAAGGCGAGATCAGTCATTCCTAGGACACCGTTTAGCGGGGTCCGTATTTCGTGACTCATATTGGCCAGAAATTCGCTCTTGGTCTGGCTCGCGACTTCGGCTCGTTCCTTCGCCGCTCGCAACTGCTCGGTTCGTTCTTCAATCAACAGGGTCAATTGTCTTGCGCCAGCGCGCAGGCGCCGGGTATAGAGTCTCTGGCCACCGATGAAGGCGAAGCAAAGAAGAATCCCACTGGATGCGTAGAACCAGCGAGTTTGATAAAAATGGGGCCTCAAGCCGAAACTGACTGATGCGCCTGCCTCGTTCCAAAGTCCGTCGTCATTCGAAGCAATGACTTGGAAGCGATAACTTCTCGGGGGAAGGTTCGTGTAATAAGCCACGCGGCGTGTTCCCGCGTCCACCCAATCGCTATCGTAGCCTTCGAGCTTGTATTTGAATTGAACTCGTGCCGGGACCCGCAGACTCAAGCAGGTGTATTCGAATTCAATCTTATTTGTACCTGCCGACAGCTGAAGATTCTGGTTCGAAGGAATGGCTTTGCCGTCGGCCAGCAGCGTTTCAATAACTACCGGAGGTATCAACTTATTTCGTAGAATGTGGTCGGGGTCAACGACGACAATGCCTTTTTGAGACGTGAACCAGAGTCTCCCGTCGTGAGTCCTCCAACCTCCAGGTTGAGATTCTGGCAGTGAAGCTTCGCTGGTTTTCATTCCGTCGACGACACCGTAGTGCACGCTCGGGACCCACGTCGAGCGGCCTTCAGCGAAGTCGTCCAGATCTCTTTTTTGAGCGAAATAAATCCCATTGGATGTGCTGATCCACAAGTTGCCGCCGTCATCAGCAAGAACGCGGGATGGGTAGTTGTCGAAGAGGCCGTCTTTTCTTGTATACCGAGTGACGCGACCGTCCCGGATTCGAAAACGCGTAAGCCCGGGGATTCTTCCGCCCAGCCACAGGCTGCCGCTCAGATCATCAAAAATCGAAGTTACCGGAAAATCGATCTGCGGCTGCCGGGCGCTCTCGGGTGGCTGACCCTTGGCGAATTTGAATAAGCCTTTGACGGTACCGAACCAAAGGGTCCCCGATCTGTCCCGAAAAATTGTGAAAGTGTAGTTGCCGGGCATCGAGAGGGGAGTGGGCTTTCCGTCAAACGTGAACGGTTGTGCCTGCCCATTTTCAAGTCGGAATGCGAGGGTTTCCGATGTGGTAACGATCAGACTCTCATCGTCTTCTCCAATCGCGGATGTGTAGTATTTGGATAGGCGTCCGCCCGCGGAGTATTGTGTGAATTTCCCATCTTTGTAGCTTACCGGGCCGCCCCCGTCTCCAAACCAAAGGCTTCCATCTTTGCTCTCGATCATTCCGTTGCCGTAGTTTCCCGGAAGACCATCCTTTTGCGTCATTGCGGTTACAACCCCATTCTGAATTCGTGCCAGTCCGCCGCCTTTGCACATAATGTAAAGAATTCCATCCCGGGTCTCGAGCGCCATGCCAGTGGAGTTGGATGGGAGTCCCTCTCGAACGGTCAGAGTTGTGAGTTTTGTGTCGCGGAATCGATCTAACCCGCTAGCCGTACCGACCCACAGACTGCCCTCCCTGTCCTCAAACAACGTAAGCACTGTGCTGTCACTCAGTCCATCTGAGGAACCGAAGATAGATACTTGTCCATGAGTTACCCGCACTAATCCAACGTCGCCGCTTCCTAACCAGAGATTTCCCTCCTTGTCCGGCACCACTGAATTCACTTCCCCTCGAATTTTATTTCGAGCGATTGGTTGCAGAGCGGATGTCACCTGATTCAGGAGATACAGCCCGTTTAATGTCCCAACCCAGAAGCGCTGGTCCCCTTGCTTGGCCATTGCCGTAGCGTTTCCTATTTTTGCTGAGTATGAAATGAGTTTGCCGTTTGCATATATGTACAACGGACTCACGCCACCGCTTGCGATCCATATTTTTTCCGGATATTCAAGAAACTGATTGATCCAACCAGTCCCTCGAAGCAGCATTTTGATCACACCATCGTCAATCACATAGATAAAGTCATCCGACCCAATGAATACTTCGTGATCTTTGGACTCAAAAATACTTCGAATTTCTCCATCTGGAAGTGGAGCAGCCGGGCGGTAATCAAAGAACTCGCCATCACCATAAATCAGCGTCCTCGACGTAGTACGAACCAGAAGATCGCCATCAGTGCCGATGCAGATCGCTTTTACAGGCTCATCGACCGCCCGGCCTCCAACCACCGGATTGGTTAGAACAAAACGTACTCCATCGAACCGTACCAGCCCCGCCAACGTCCTGAGCCATAGGTAACCGTCCTGACTTTGCAGAATTTGATAGACAGCTTCACCCGGCAGTCCATTCTGCGATGTCCAACTATCATGACCATATTGGTCAATCTTCTTTTGCGGGTCGAGACCGTATGCCAAACCCCCAGCACACACGATGCCGATGAGAATGAGAAGAAACCGGCTCTTCTTATTAATAGTTCGTCTCAGAATCTTATGAAGGGAGCGAGAACAAAATCTTCGGAAACGGTCCAGGAGGTGTCCATCGCGCTGCGGTAGCGGAGCCACCAATCCAAGTCTCATCTGCGGATGCGCGCGAACTTCCACCTGTCATATATCGGCCGTTCGTAGCCTTTCCTTTAGATTCTTGACCACTCGGCGCGTCCTCGGCGACAATCCTGATTCGATCCAGTAAGGCGATCCAAATGAACGCTCGGTCCCGTAAATTTGTGTCCGTAAATTAGTGTCGATAAAATCATGAATAACAGGTGCAACTCATGACTCATGACGCAGCCGTTTCGAAGGCCCGCGAGATCGCCAATGGAGTACTGGCGCCGTCCGCTGGGCAAAACGACAAGGCGGGACGATTCTCAACCGAGGCTGTCGAGGCACTCGCCAAGTCGGGACTGCTCGGCCTGATGCTACCCGCGAATTTTGGCGGCTCTGGTTTAGGTCCCCGCACGTTTGCGGCAGTGATCGCGACGCTCGCCGAGGCCGACGCTTCTGTCGCCATGGTTTACCTGATGCACATCCTCGGCACCGCGACTATCTCGGCAGCGCGCCCGAGCACTGCGCAATCACTCGCGCCAATACTGAAAGAGATTGGTGCGGGCCGCCATTTATCCACTCTCGCGTTCAGTGAAGCCGGCTCGCGCAGTCATTTCTGGGCGCCTATCTCCCGCGCACATCGCAACGGTAACGGCGTGCACATCAGCGCCAAGAAATCGTGGGTGACCAGCGCGGGTCATGCGCAGAGTTATGTCGTTTCCGCGCTCGCCCCTGAAGGCGCCGGACCTACCGATTCGACGCTGTATCTTCTTAAAGCGGACACACGCGGCCTTTCAGTTGCCGGCCCGTGGGACGGTTTGGGACTTCGGGCCAACGCTTCTGCGCCGGTTGCGCTGGAAGATTGCCCAGTCTCATCCGATTTCCAGCTTACCGATGACGGCGCGGGCTTCCCGGCCATGCTGAACGTGATACTCCCGCTATTTAGTTTGGGGGCGGCAGCGGTAGCCCTCGGATTGTGCCGGGCAGCAGTCGCAGGAACTGCGTTGCACCTGAAGAACGCAAAGTTCGAGCATCTTGGCCAAAGCCTCGGCGAGAGTTTGCCTACGTTGCGCGCGCAACTCGCGACGATGCAGATTGACACCGACGGACTGTCGTCGCGCATCGACGATTTGGTTGACCATCTGGAGAAGCCGCGCGAGACGACGATGCTGCGCGTGCTTGAGACGAAGGCCGCCGCAGGCGACGTCGCTATCAGCGTTACCTCGACAGCAATGCGCACTTGCGGAGGCGCAGCATTCTCAAAACATTTGAGCATCGAACGCCTGTTCCGCGATGCGCACGCAGGCGCGGTTATGGCGCCAACAGGAGATGTCCTGCGCGAGTTCATCGGGAAATCGCTGTTGGGAATGCCGCTGTTCTGAATCTGATCGCTTCTGGCTCCTAGCTTCTAGCTCAGTCCATTGGATCTGAGCCTTAGCTGGAAGCCAGGAGCTAGGAGCTAAAAGCCGATGTCTAAAACAATCTGGCTCGGAGCCGTTGCCTACAATCCTAAAGTCGTCACGATCTGGGAAGGCATGCGCCGCTATTTTCACGAGGAAGCGCATCTTCCCGTTGAGGTCGTACTGTTTCAGAGCTACGAGGCGCAGGTTCTCGCGCTCCTCGCCCAACCGGGAGAGGCCATGCCGCGTATCGATATCGCCTGGAACACAAATCTTGCCTACCTTCAGGCCGATGAGTGGAGCGGACACGCCTGTCGTGCGATCGCCATGCGCGACACCGATCTCGGCTGGATGACCAAGATTGTCGCGGTCACCGGAGGGCCCATTTCTTCCCTTGCGGATTTGAAAAATCGCACTCTCGCTCTCGGCAGCCGGGACAGCGGACACGCCGCGATTCTTCCCGTCCATTTTTTGGAGCAGCAAGGCATGCGCGAGGGCCGGGACTACCGCACGCTACGCTTCGACACCGACTTAGGTAAACATGGGGATACCGGAACCAGCGAAGTGGAAGTAGTGCGTGCCGTCCTCGACGGACGAGCCGACGCCGGCGCAATCGGCAGTCCTTTCTGGAACACGGTGCGCAACGAGCGCCTGGTCCCCGAAGGCGGACTTCGTGAGATATGGTCCTCTCCGCCCTACAATCACTGCATGTTCACGGCGCGTCCCGATCTCGACCCAGAACGTGAGCGCCGCTTCGCCGAAGCGCTCTCAGCCATGAGCTATGACAATCCGGACCATCGCCCGATCCTCGACGCCGAAGGCCTCCAGCGATGGCTACCGCCTCACGTGGATGGTTACGCCGCCTTGCGCCAAGCAGCATCCCAGCAGGGATTCTTCGAGCAAGAATTGGCCAAGTCGGCTTGAGAGTAAAGAGGCAGAAGATGAAACATCGGATCAAACAGAATCTCTCGTAGAGACGCGGCTTGCCGCGTCTCCCTCACACCCACCCACATTGTCATCCTGAGGTAGCGGAGTCATTCGTTCGCGAATGACTCCCAACGAAGAGCCTGCCCTGAGCGAAGCCGAAGGGATCCCTGCACCTCTCGCCGGACAGCCAGCCGCCCTACAGCATAAAAGCATTGTCATTCCGAGCCCATAAAGAGGCATGCTGCCGAAACCACGCGCGAGAGCCTGCCCTTATTTGCCGAAGCCCTGAGCGGAGCCGAAGGGGTAGTCGAAGGGAATCTGCTTTTCTCGGAATGCCCCAGCGCAAATAAGAGAAGACAAGAAACGCATCTCTGAACCTATCTCCACTTCCTCAACTGTTTCGACGCTTGGACGAGCTCTTGAATCTGCCGGGACGTAGGGAAATGGTCGCGGGAGACCCGGCAACCAAGATAACAACTCTCATAGAAATCGCCCACCGCGGCGCCCGAGAGATGCGCGAGCCGATGACGCAGGTCTTTCAGGTCCTCCCGGCTCAAAACTTCTTTCGAGACCTCCGGACGCCGCGCCATGACGAGGGGGATTCTAGCATGTTCGCTAGTTGTTCGCCTATGGTTTATAGTCAGATTTCAGCCGCTGAGAGACACGTGTTGCGATCTCGTCGGGTGTTCATTTCACTAGATCAAGGACATAATCCATTGGTGTAACAATTGAATATCCCGAATTGCTGAGTATCATGAAGGTGTTAGAACGCCCTGTGTCGGCGAACGGCACATACTGGCTAATCACCCCGATAACGCTGAGATGCGTCTGAAACGCCTCCCTGTCGAGCTCCACGACCGGACCGCCGCTATTCCCGAAATAGGAAGGGCAATCGATGATGATGGCCCGAGTTGCCGGATTTGTTCCGGCCACAATTCCCTTGCGAAGTAGGGGACGGTGAGTGTCAATTTGCGGGAATTGCGCCAGCCCGAGAGAGGTTGGGTAGCCGAAGACTATGACCTCATTCCCCGTGAGCACTTGCTCGAAGGGCTTGATGGTTTCTAAGCCCACGCCTAGCAAACCGCCTTTCGCCTGCTCCGCGAATATGACTCCGGGAACAGGAGAGGAGGTTCCTCCACCCGGGCCTGCAGGATTCACAACTGTGCTGATCTCGACTACCACCACGTCCTGCGAAGGATGGGGTTTGATGTTGCCGTTATTCTGCAGGATCGACAGGTCTACTATCGCAAGGTTTCGCGTGGAATCCGCAGGATCTTTCGAGTATGACAATAGCTGAGCCGATACATCTAGCAGCTTTTGCGTTACGGGGTCGAAGAGAGACATGCTTCGCGGTAACCAGATAGATACCTTTGGCTGTATTTACGAAGAACCCAGAGCCAGTGCCCCCATTTTTCAGCGTTATTAAAACAGGGTACGCAAGATTGTCGTCAGGAATTGCACGATTGGCTGCAACCACGGAGCCTACTAAAGGAAGAATTATTATTACGATTAAGAGCAGGGGACCTCGATTTTTCAAATGCGGCATCGCCAAAGTTCCTCCTAGGTCTCGCCCAGCGGGCGCAGCGTAAAAATCAAGTGGTACGCGCTGCATTAACAATCGGGAGTCCCTGCCAACTGGCCGAGATCCGATCAGCAACTATGACAGAGGACGCCTTGCCTGTGGCGTTCGCCGCTGCAACTGCGGACTGCAGGGCTGAGCTCGTTGAAGCGAAGCTTCCGACGCTCGTGTATGTGCCTGTCGGTAGCTGGTAGGTTTTGCCGTCATCGCCCTTGATGACTCGCGAATATCCGCGCTGCTGCATGTACAAATGCAGACTCTCGTAATCGACGTACGCTGCGGAATGCAATTCAACTCTTGCGATAAAGTCGGCCATCTCGCTCTCCCCTGTTCGTGATTTTGGTAGGTCACAAGCGCAGACTAGTTCCAACGATCCGCGTCGTCAAAGGGACAAATCCGGACTCAAAAATCGGGAGTTTTCCAGCTTCATGCCGATCAACGCTTTTTCATTGAAGCGGCCCACAACTCAATGTCATGGAACATCGTGGGATTGCTCATACGTAGATAACGTATTCGGTCCCGTATGAAGTCATCGCCCTTGTAGAGGCCCATGATTTTAAGCAGTTCCATTTGCTCGCGATAGTGCCATGAGCCAGTCCATTGCCTCACGGCGAGCGCCCCGGTTACCACGTGGATCGTTGAGTTTCTGTACGGCGCTAAGCGCGTCGGTGTGGAGGGGTAGGTGGATACCCCCGCTTTGAGCCTTTGTCCCGCTCTGCGGGCCCGTTGCCGTTGCGCTCGCCGATTGCGAATACGCACTCCCTGGTCTATGAGAACATCCCAGTTGTACTGGGGAATAACATCTCTTGAATAGGCAACGGCAAGCGCATGGTTGATGTAGGTCTCCTTGGGCAATGGATGTCCAAGTCCGTCGGAGTCACGGTTGACGAACTTTTCAAGCTCCGGGTACTGACCGGAAACGAAGGCCTGAGTGAGTCTGCCCAACGGCGCGCGAAGAATTTCATCCTGGCATTTCGCCTCTCGCACGTGCACAAAGAAACACGTCCACAAGGATTCATCAGACGACTCGCAAAAGTGCTCCTGACAGCAAGGGCAACGCTTCGCGTGGCGTTGGCAGGGATAGTTGGAGCAATCTTCAGATGCACAACGGACACTGGACCTGCCACCACACTCGATTTCGTCGCAGTCGCCAAGATTGCTTTCCGCTGCGACAGGGACAGCACACGTCTCGAACATCGCGCCAACAAGATCGGCTTGACGATTCGGATCGATGGTAGCGTCCTTGGTGCTCAATATAAGTCTAGCGTGGGCGAAGGAGAGGCGAAAGACATTTCTCACCCAAAATGTTTTATAAATCAAGGCAAAGTCCTTATATCTGTGGAGAAACTGTGCAAACTGCAACTTTCCTCTGTGGAGCGGCTGGAGGCTGGCCCACTCTTGCGATTTTTGCGAGGGTGAGTACCGCGACCACTATGCAGAGGAGGTTCTGATTTCATCAAACCAAAACACCCGATGTCGGCGGCATCCATTCCCACCGTCGAAAATCGCGACGAGTGGCGCAGCCAATTCATTATTATGTCGAGAAGATCAAAATCTAGCGGTAGGCCAGCCAGCCGTCCGCATACGTTACATTCGTGTCTACTAAAAACGGGCGTATGGTGATAAAAAGAAGGGACTATGCCCTGCGTAGGTTTCCGCTGTTGGCCTGACCACTTCGCGTATGTAGTTCTTGACGGTACTATCGCAAAACCGAAACCCATAACCTCAGGAAGAATAGAGATACCGGCGGATAGCGATCGACCAGCCTTTTTGAACTGGATCTCTGGCGAAGTAAAGACCATCCTGACGCGTCACAACCCAGCGCGTTGTTCCTATAAGTCTATCGAGCCCCTCGCGAGGAAAAATTCCGATCTGCTGCGCCGCGCGCAGGTCGAGGGCGTTGTACAAGCCGTCGTACATGAGTTCGGGTGTAAGGCGATCGGAAGTTATACGAAGCAACAGTTAAAGTCGAGGATCGGTTTCAGCGGTACTGCAAAAGAGGTCGCGAAGGCGCTTGAGGATAGCCCACTTCGAGAGTTTGATGGGGCGGACTTTCAAGAAGCGGCGCTAGCTGCTTGGGCTTCGCTACCGGAGTAGGGATGGGGGATTTCACTAAGAAGCAGAAGCTCGGAAACGGTTGCTTTGGCGAAGTATGGCTTGCCGAACACGAGGGCTTTGCCGCGGACTTTGCTGTCAAGTTCGTGCCGGCAGGGAACATTTCCAGTCCGACGGAATTCTATCGTGAACCCCGGCTCTTAAAGACACTCGAGCACCCCAACATAGTCAGAGTCCACGACACAGGTCGGCTGGACAATGGCGATCTGTTCATCGCGATGGAATACCTGAAGCGCGGCAGTCTCGCGTCCGAGCTGCGAGGAGATCCGCTAGATTTACGTGCGCTGAAGGAAATTTTCTGCGGTGCTCTGCGCGGACTGCAATACGCTCATGATAGAGGGTTTATACACCGCGACATCAAGCCTGCCAACATCCTCATCGCTGATAATTCGGGCGGAAAATTAGGTGACTTCGGACTTGCCACCCAACTCCGTCCAGGAGGAGTGGCGTCACCACAGTTTTACTACACTTACGTCGCACCCGAAGTGCTTCGTTCCGGCGAAACTACAAAGGCGTCAGATGTCTATGCCATGGCGACCACCATTTACGAGGCGTTGAATGGGAAATCCTACCTTCCCTCGCCAACATCTGTGGACCATCTTAAGCAGATGATCCTCGCCGGCGAATTTCCGGACCGCACATACTACCGGCTGTACGTACCCAAGAAGCTAAGACGAGTCATCGCCAAAGGAATGCATGTCGACCCAAATGAGAGGTTTCAGAGCGCTGAGGAGTTTCGACACGCCATTGAGCAGGTTCCGATCCGGGCGAGTTGCACAGAGAAAGCTGCCCAATCCAGCTTCAAATGGGATTCGCAAGGGGACGACGAAAGGCTTCAGGTAAAAATGTATGCCGAGGGTGGTGGGACTTGGCGATTGGAAACCGCCTGCCAGAAGTCTAATGGGGCCAAGCCGCGTCGTGTCAGAAAACTCTGCATAGGAAACCTAACAGAATCTCAAGCGCGGAAGGCAGTTCACAAAATCACATCGAGTTTTATCACCGGAGTTGCCGCGAGCAAGCTGCGGGCGTGAACGCATGCAGAGCAGTCGCCAACTATGCGAAGAAAGTCTCGGGGAGGGCCAAAGCCACGATGACGAACACCGAGCATGCCATCATCAACCAATCCGAAGGCTCAACATCGCGCCGACGCACAAAGGCGTAAGGAATGGTTACCAAGAGCCAAAGCGCCACGGCGAGGGAACACAGCGTTCCGACGAGGGCAAAGCCAGGGTGAATGTGCCACAGGGCAAACCCGACCATCTGGGGTCCTTGAGACCACGTCAGAATTGTCTTCTCCCACAGGATTCGCGCCGCAAACAAAACGGCAAAGGGCGAAGCGCAGACCCACCAAACCCGAAGGAAGTCAGGCAAGGCTCCCGGTATCTTCATAATCCCGCATTCTAGGCCGGCCGCCCTCGTGGATTTGTGAACTCGACAGATTTTTATTTTGCGCAGATCAAAATCTAAAGCGGGCCAGCCCCCGACCGCATGCACTTTCCGCTTGACCTCATTTTTCAACTCTGCCATAACTAGCTTATAACTTCTCGTAAAGGTTTAATAAATGCATATAACTATCTGTAAATCAAGATTTTACGTACAACTCTTTTATATCCATAGATTTGGACTTTCGACACCTCCTAAATCTATGATTCCAATATATCGAACACCGGGGGGGAGGGTATCCCTATGAGCTACCATCCCAGCATTCACCGCTGCGAGCACATCAAGGTCAACGGCACTCAATGCGGATCGCCAGCCATCCGCAAAAATAGTTTTTGCTACTTTCATGGACGATGGCGCGAGCAGCACATCACCTTTGCGACTACAGCAAAAACGGTGCCGGCCATCGACCTTCCCGTGCTTGAGGACGCCAACTCCATCCAGTGCGCCATCATGCAGGTGTTGAACCTCCTCCTCACCGGACACATCGAACACAAAGCCGCAGCCCTGCTTCTCTACGGACTGCAAACCGCGTCCGCCAACCTGCGCCACATCAGGTTCGAGCCTTTCCCTCGGGAAGTCGTCATCAATCCCGCCACCGTGGGCGAAACGCACCTCGGAGAAAATGTCTGGCAGGACTCAGACTTCAACGGCAAAGAAAAAGACGAGTCCTCGCCGGAGAAAAACCTTCAGAGAAAGCCAGATCCGCTGCCACCAAACTGGAGAGACCAAGTAAGAACTGAAATAGCGACACTGGTAAAAGACCGCGCCCCACATCTCATCGCCGCGAGCCTGGAAAACCTCGGCCCACACCACGTCCAACGGGAGTGATAGCGGCTCGCGGGCGGGAGGTTGCCCTGAGCCTGTCGAAGGGGCGCCCGCGCCACACAGTCCAAAACAAAAAATGGAAATTGGTGAACGTGCCGTCTGTCCCCGGCCTTTAGTTCATTCGGGCCGAGCGTTAACCGTAGGTTAGATCGGTGCTCTGTCCCACTTCGATAATGTAACCGTCGGGATCGCGGATATAGCAGCGTATCTCGCCGTACTTGGGAATCGGCTCCGTGATGAACTCGGCTCCGCGACTTTTCCATAATTTGTAGCAGGCTTGAATATCGGCAACGCGGAAATTCATAAAGCTGTTGATGTGATTCGGGTCGGGGACGCTGAGCGTTACGGTCGGCTTGTCCGGAGTCGGCCCGCCCCCAACGTTCAGAATCATCCAGATATTCGCCAGCTGAAGGTACGGAGGCGCGTTGCCGTCACCCATGGTCAGAATGCGAGCGCCGAACACCTTTTCGTAGTAGCGAGCCGATCGCTCGACGTCGGCAACGGTGAGAAAATGTGCGATGCTGATCCCCTCTCGCGGGGGCATCTCATAGTTCTTCTGATCGATTTGTACGCTGGTCATTGACGTCTCCTTTCGATCTCTATTATCGCAACTGTGGGGAGAAGTCGGTTAGGGCGGGATAGGTCGAGTCAATTTTTTCTGTCAATTTGCCGTTCGCTTCGGATTCTGCTTTGACCCGCTTCCACTCCGGGTCGTCCTGGAATGATTTCCAGTTGGCGGTTGCGGCTTCGCGGCTGGGATGCTGAAGAATGTAAATAAGCATGTTGCCCCGCTCGGGTTCGTCTAGCGGTGTCCAGTAAGCAACACTCTTCATCCCGTGCTTCTCGAAGAGTTTATCGGTGTGGTCGCGGAAGCGCGCGAGCAGTTCTCCCAATTTTCCCGGCGCTGCATGATAGATCCGCAGCTCATAGACCGTGGTTGACGATTGCTTAGGATCGCCACGTTGCGAGGCTGCCCAGATTGCTGCTGAAAGCAATGGCAAAGCGGAGAGCGATTCCAGCAATAGTCGTCTGGTCACGGCAGGCATTTTAGCAAATGGCGAGACAGGACGGGCTCGGCCCTCGATAAGAGGGCAACCCGTCGTATATTATTTCCCCAACAATCTATGAAATCTTCAAGGGAGAGGGAAGTGCACTCGTCAGGCAGCGACCGTGTGCTGGTAATTATGGCGAAAGCACCAAGGCCGGGCGCGGTCAAGACTCGGCTGGCGTCCAGCCTTTCTCCTGAGGCTGTCATTGATTTCTATTCCTGTCTTCTGCGAGACACGCTGGCGCTGGCGAGGTCATTGAAATTGGGCGATGTGGAAGTTGCGATCATGTGTCCGGACACGGACGTGAACGAACTGGCGCAATTGGCAGGCAGTGAAGTGAGCATAGTTCCCCAGAAAGGTGAAGGCCTCGCCGCCGGCCTCACCTCGGTGTTTGCGCACTTCGCAGAAGGCCATCGACCGCCGCATCATTGCCTTCAACAGCGACAGCCCACACCTGCCGCGTTCTGTTCTCGAAACCGCGTTCGAAACGCTCGCCACGCATGACGTGGTCGTGGGACCGACGCACGACGGAGGCTACTATCTCGTCGGGGCCAAGGCTTCTCATCCGACGCTTTTCGCCGGCGACGGAATGGGCACCAGCAGCGCGCTGGAGAGCCTCCTATCGCGCGCACGATCTCTTGAGCTATCCGTAGGTTTCGCAGATCGTTTTTATGACATCGACGTTGCAGACGATTTGAGTCGACTCGCAGAGGAGTTGCGTCTGGCTCCGGCAAGGGCGCCCCGCACAGCAGCGTGGCTGAAAGAGTGGGATTCAACCGCTCATTGACCTGGCTGGTGTTCGGCCAAATTCTCAACGAGCGCTATTCCCTGGCTTGAACAATTACCCACTACGGCCGTACAGTAATAAGCTGCCTTGAGTCAAGAACACATGGACAACGTAAATACGGCGTTAAGGTTTTCTGAGTGGGCTTTGGAGTTCATGATTGTCCCTCCAATTTGCTTTGCACTCGTTCTTGTCGCGATCAGTCTCGTTTGGGCGACGCAGAAGCAGCGGCCGTTCCAAGCGCGCTCTGGAACCACACCACTGGCTAGCCGTTACTCACTTGCTGTTCTTCCCGGTTGCCATCATTGTCGGAGTAATCGGAGCCAATCCAGTAACTAATCCCACCATTCCCCACTCTGCTAACCAAACTGCGAAGTTATACCTAGACACGATGACCTACGGGTCGCTCGCCTCGTGTGGGTTTTGGATTTGGCGCAAGAAAGGATTTCGGTGGTACGCGACCAGGCTGATGGCCTTGGCCGAACTGATCACATGGGGTGCATTGTTCATCGCGGGTATGTCAATAACAGGCGACTGGTTGTAGGCCCATTGGCGTAACATCGTCATTCCATTCATTGATCGGGTTCCATGCCCAAAATTCGTCGTGCGGAATCAGATCCTTTGGTTAGTGCCGGGAGTGGAAGTTTGTGGCGGCACAGTTCCGGATGGGCACGGGAGAATGTAATATGAAGATCACCCCCGAGTGGAGAGTGTACATGCTCGGCGCCACGTTGTGCGTGGCGCTAACCATCTGCTCACGCAACTTCGGCGATCGGGGTGGGCCATACTTCATGGCCTCTTTGACGCTTGCTGGCATCGCGTACCTCTTTGCGTTCGTGAGTTTTTCTCTACGCCGATATTTTCCGCGGCGCGTCGTCGTCATCGGGCTCGTCCTGGCGGCTGTGTGGAACATTGCATTTCTCCGGCTGCCTGCGGGCGCGGATGATGATATTCATCGCTATGTTTGGGATGGCCGCCTGCAGCGGCTCGGCTACAACCCTTATCTTGTTGTTCCCAGCGATCCTGCCGCTCAGCGGGCTGCACACTCCGGAGACCCGCAACTTGAACAATCCGGATCTACCGAGCCCATATCCGCCGGGGGCTGAGCTATTCTTCCGCGCCGTAACCGCGATTCACGAATCTACATTTGCGCTGAAAGTAGCGTTTGTGGTTTGCGAGTTCGCAATTGTTTTCGTGTTGCTCGATGTCTTGCGTTGTACTCGGCAGCCAGCGCATTTGGTCCTGGCTTTCGCCTGGAACCCATTGTTGGCGATTGAGGTGGCGGGAAGCGGTCACATCGACATTGTTGGCGCGCTATTGTTGGTGGTGTCCGCCGCCGCGCTGGTGCGCCGATGGCGAGCGACTGCGGCCGTCGCACTTGGGCTGGCTATAGCAGTGAAATTTCTGCCGGTCGTACTCTTGCCCCTCTACTGGAAACGGATTCGCATTCGCGACGCGGCGCTGGCGGCAGTCGTGGTCGGACTCCTGTACGTGCCATTTCTGAATCACGGCCGCATTCCACATCGGCTCGCTTGGCACTTATGTGCACAGTTTCCGATTTAATGGTCCTGTGTTTGCGATACTCGTTCGAGTGGCGCCTCCGCAGTTGCTAGCTGGGCTGGCAGTGCTCGTCGGATTAGTGACTGCAACCTGGCTGAGAATAAGAAGAACCGCGCCTGGTCTCCGACCGATTCGACTCCAATTTGCCTGGCCCATGGCAGCATCTCTTTTGTGCGCGCCCGTCGTATTCCCGTGGTATCTTCTCTGGCTGCTGCCGTTTCTGCGTCGGCCTCGACGCTGCTGATCATCATCTGGACTGTGAGCATTATTCCCACTTACGTCATTTGGCACTTGCGGACGCTTGGGCGTCCGTGGGGATCGCTTCCGGGTTGGATTATGCTGCTGGAATATGGATGCGTGGCAATGGCCGCTGCAATTATCGGGTTTCGCCGCGTTTGCAGAACCGACGCCGGCGAAGCATTAAATACAGTACTCGATGCCTCTAGCTTGAAGTTAAGATTGTTGACAACTTCACATATTGTGAAGTATTCTCGGTAAGTGGTCATCGTTACGCGAAAGCATCTGAGCGAGGCGATGGAACGCTATCCGGATGCGGCGAACGAAATCGCGGCTTGGGCAGGTATCGTCGAGGAGGTCCGCTGGCACAACTTTGATGAAGTTCGTGGCATGTTTAAAGATGCCGATAACGTGGATGGCTACGTGATCTTTGACATCAGGCGGAACCGTTACAGGCTGATCACCGTTATCCACTATGCAAAGACCACGAAAGAAATGCAGACCAAAGGACATGTTTACGTCCGATCTTTCTTGACGCATAAGGAATACAACAACCGCAGCAACTGGGACAGGAAGTTTCGGACAAAATGAAGAGAATTCTCGCGAACCCGGCAGAAATGATCGCGCGCGGCGCTCCCCACGTGATACACGATGACGCGGAACTTGAAGTGTATACGGACGCTCTTTTCCAACTAACGGCGCTCGAAAATCCCTCCCGCTCTGAATCGGAGGCAATCGAACTCCTAACCTTACTCGTGGAACGTTACGAGGAAGAGCATTATCCTATCCCTGCTGCTGATCCGGCTTCGGTTGTGCGGTTTCTCATTGAAAAGCAGAATCTCACGCAACGCGACCTGATTCCTCAATTCGGTTCGGAGAGTGCGGTTTCGATGTTTCTTTCAGGACATCGGAATCTCACCATTGAACAAGTGCGGAAATTAAGCGCACGGTTCAAGCTTCCCACTGATGTTTTCATCCCAAAGAAAGCCAAGAAAGCAAGGCGCTAATACCAACAATCGCTCCTCCCGACGAACACAATGACCCGAGCGGTGCTGCGTTATAATCTCGCAACCGACCGAAGAAGAGGTGTTGAATGGATGGCGTGAGCGAGGGTTACTAGGCTGTATCCGATCTTGTATCCCAAAGTTTTTATCCGTCATCCAACACTTCATCCGTTCAAATTCACCGAGGAGGGACCTTCATGAAAAATGCGAGCCGTCTACGTTGTTCCGCCTTCTGGCTTTCGCATGCTGCTTGTCCTCTCTGCAACCTCTTGGGCGCAAAGCCGCGCCGCCAATTCTCGAACAGATCGCTAAGACCTATGGGATCGATTCCTGGGATAAAGTCGAAGCGATCCGCTACAACTGGAACCTGGACATCCCCGGAGTAATCAAACTTGCTCACAAGTGGGAGTGGGAGCCCAAGACCGGCAAAATCACCTTTGAGAGTAAAGATAAAGACGGCAAGCCGGTTAAGGTTACGTACGACAGCTCTCAGCTCAGCAGCCAACCCGACCAGGTTAAGAACGAAGTCGAACCGGCTTTCGTCAACGATAATTATTGGCTTCTGTTCCCGTTCCATGCTTATTGGGACACCAGTGCCACCGTGACCGATGAAGGTATGAAGAAACTGCCGACGGGCGCCGGCTCGGCCACGCTGGTCTCGGTGAAGTATCCTCCAGAGGCCGGCGGTTATACGCCCGGCGACACTTGGGGACTCTACGTTGGCAAGGACAACCGCGTCGAGTACCTTGCCTTCCAGCACGGCGGGGACAAGAAGCCGAGCCTCGTCAACGCAACCTGGGCAGGCTACAAAAAGGCAGGTCCGCTGCTTTTCTCAACCGAGCACCGCGGCACTGCCGATGGCAAGCCGCTTCACATCTTCATTTCTGGCGTGGCGGTCAAGCTGACTGGATCAGACAAGTGGATGAACGCACAATAGGTTCCGCAGCCGCAATCTAATATGGCGAAATCGTACACATTCCCGAGTATCGATGAATACTTGCGGGAGCGGTTGATGCCGGTCGAAGGTGCGATTCCGCACCTTCCCGGCATCGAGATGTTTGGGAATTCGATCCCTGCTGGAACTGTCGGAGGCGATCTTTTTGAGTACCTCAATTTTCGACAGCGTTACGACGTTGACGCACGCATTCAGCGGGCTCTACGCCTGTCAAAGGAATTCCTCGAACCGCTTCCTCCGGGCGTCCCAGTGCGCAATTCGGTCGACGATCACGTGCAATGGATGAAAGGAACCCCCGACTACAGGCCGGAGATGGAAACCGAGTATAGATTCGCGAGAAGTTCCGAGCAGGTGCGAGTTGCGGAAGACCTTGGCGAACTTTGTTCGACGGCGGGTGTTCTGGTGGTAGACGCGCAAGGACACGGGTTAATCTCGGCAAAGATTGCATCCACGGTTCATGACACATTCCACGCTTTGATGCTCACCGAATTGGACCGGTACGGAAAAACCACGCCCGACCTATTCGACAATCTCAATCTCCGACTGGCGCAATCGGTCACCGCTCGCAATGCGCTGGGGATAACTGAGAAAGAAGGTGCCCGGGAAATCGCCACCATGTTATACGGCGAAGTGCGCCCTGGCGGCCTTTTTCGGTTCGTCAATTTCGGACATCCTCCGCCGCTGGTGTACTCCGCGGAGTTTCGCAAGTTCATGAAGATAGACGAAGACCGCATGGTGCAATTCCTTGCGCTCGGCCTGCAAGTTCCAGCAGATCACCCGGATCGTAAGAGGTACTATTCCCTGAACTTCCGGCAAAGTGAATTCGATTCTTCCGATATCGCCGAAATCACGTTGATGAGCCCGGGAGACATTCTTGTCCTTTATACCGATGGAGTTTACGATGGCAGCGATGAACAAGTGCGCGAGCAACTTGAAGTCGTCATGCGAGAACACTATTGGCAACCGGCCAAGGACATCTGCAATGCGCTGTTGGAACAGGCGGTGAAGCAAGACGAGCTTCTGCGGCAGAGCGGCTACGAAGACCTGATCGACGACAAGACCGTGTTCATCATCAAGCGCATTTGAGGTTAAGTTCCCCAGGTGCTCCGTAGTGGCTCAATTTGCCAAGTCAACCAGGAGGGACAAAAAGTTACGCTAAAGAAATCCTAAACCTGGAAACCTTCGTGATACTTCGTGTCCTTTGTGGTTGATTGATTTTTCTGCCCGAGCATTCCGATGAAGGCTGACGTTGATCTGGATATTCGTCGAAAGACTTTCGCCTCCGGCCTGCTGTCGGAGTTGGTCGGCGTCCTGCGCCGCAGTCGGCCGGGCGATCTGATCGCGCTGCTCGGTGACGAAGAGACTATTGGACCTGAGTTGGAAACGTGGTGCCGGTTCACTGGGAATCCACTGCTAGAGACTTCGTCTGAAAGAGGCCGCACACGATGGATTTTCCGATACGGGGCTGTTGCAGTACCCGACGAAGACAATCGGGCGGTGGGTTCGCGGCTCTGGCTCTACACGAATTTCGACTGTAACCTTCGTTGCGACTACTGCTGCGTGCGTTCCTCGCCCACCGCTCCGCGACGAGAACTGGGGCTCGCACGCGTTCAGCGCATCGCTCGTGAAGCGGCGGAGCTTGGCGTAAAAGAAATCTTCGTGACCGGAGGCGAGCCGTTTCTGTTGGAAGACATCGGCGATATTCTGCTCGCTTGCGCCGCAGCCGCTCCAACCACAGTGTTGACTAACGGAATGTTGTTTGCTGGGCGGCGCGAGGAAAGTTTGCGGTCGTTGCCTCGCGATCGAATCGTGCTGCAAATCAGCCTCGACAGCCCTACGCCGGAGCGGCACGACCTCCATCGCGGATCCGGATCGTGGGCGCGAGCGCGCGAAGGTATTCAGCGCGCTCGTGCGCAAGGATTTCGAGTGCGACTGGCGGCCACGGTTTCGACCGATACTGAAGCCGAGGAGTTCCGTCGATTCCTCGACGAGGAGAAGATCGCCGCAGAAGACCGAGTAATCCGCCGGATCGCGTTGCGCGGCGCTGCCAGCGAAGGTCTCGCGATTACTCGCGCCGACTTAGTCCCGGAGGTCACGATCACGGCTGAGGGTGTTTACTGGCATCCGGTCGGTGCGGAAGATGCCGATCTGCTTGTAACCGACGAAATTTTTCCTCTCGCCGAGTCCTTCGCCGCAGTCCGCCGCGCCTTCGAGCGCGAAGGCGAACACGCGACTAAGCTCGCAAGAATCTTTAACTGCGCATGAGCGTTGAACTTCCCCACTCAGGACAAAACCGGGCTTGAGTTGATTGGATAAGAGAGAAGGCTCGAACCTAATTCCGAGTTAGTCTTTGGTTGAGAGCTCCGCACGAATGAATGAGGTGTGTGCAGCTCTGCGCTTCTCTCTGGGTTGCGATTCAAACTAAGCGAAAACGACGAACCATGAATAATAATGAAGACGGTGTCAAGCAAGTACTTACTGACTACTACAAGGCATTCAGTACACTAAATGTCCTGTCCATTCTGCGCTATTTTCACCAGCCAGCTTTGCTCATCGGACCATTAGGAGTGATTGCCCTTCCGACCCCCGAGGCGGTGGTTCCCATCTTCGGCCCGGTGATGCAAAATCTTAGGCAACGGGAATATGGCCGGAGTGAATTCAGCCTACAACACCTCAGGCTTCTCAGCGCCACATCGGCATTGGCGACGGGCGCGGCCATACGTTACAAGGCTGGTGGTCAAGAGATGGAGCGCGTGGGCATTACCTACCTGCTGCATAAAGATGATAGCGGTTGGAAGTTTGTCGTGATGACGCTACACGATACGGACAAGGTCGCGCCGAGCAATTAGTCGTCGCTGCGGGTCAAAACGACTGGTGCGAACTTCGTTATGTGACGCTCCCCGCATCTTTCGATCAAAGTTGGAACGGGCGGTATCCGCCAGACTCCGCGTCTCGACCATTCTTCGAACAAGCGATGCACGTCTTCGGTAAGAAAGCTAAATCCGGTGTTTTGGCCGATACGTTGCTGCTCCACGGATCCTTCGGGTGGAACAACAAGGGCGATCCCGGGCAGGCCCGCGCCTGCCGATCCAAGGAGCCAACCAGCAGCCGTCGGAGCGACCACGATCCACCGGCCTCCCTCGGGAATTGGCAAGTCCACAATCGCCTCGAAGTTTAGCTTTTCCACGAAGAACCGCCGACTTCGCTCCTGATCCCGGACCCAGAGGGTCGTAAAGTTTAATCTTAGAAAAGGCTGCACGAGTGCCGCTCGGAGTGCCGCTGCGTGGGGACCAAGCACTTCTTCTGGGTGCGATGAGTGTTCCATCGCGACTAATTATTCCACAGAGTCCGGATGGAAGTCCTGATGGCCTATACGCTTGCCAGAGTCCAGCCATAAGGCAGGTACCGACGAAAGGCCGCGTGCTCGGTTTACGTGTGAGACGTAAGATTGTTCGCGCTAGACCGTTAGCGAGCCGCGGAACGCCCTGCCGGCATAGTAAGATTCCGCACCGTTGTGATACACGAAAACAGTGTCGTAACGGCGATCGCAAAAAAGGGCGCCGCCGAGTTTTCTGATAGCAGAAGGTGTTCTCACCCAGCTCGATGTTTTCGAATCGAAGTTTCCAAGTTTCTGCAACTCTCGATATTGTTCTTCTGTTAGAAGCTCAATGCCCATGGCATCTGCCATATCAATGGCGTTGTCTTTTGGTTTATTTTCTTTTCTTGAGTCCAGCGCGTCGCGGTCGTAGCAAAGACTTCTACGGCCTTTAGGACTTTCCTCCGAACAATCGAAAAAAGTGTATTCGTTCGTCTTTTTATCGTGACCAATCACATCCGGTTCACCGCCGGTTCTCTCCATTTCGTTCAGTGACCACAGTTTTTCACTATTAGGTTCCAGCTTTGCTTGCACTTTAGCCCATTCAAGACCTTGGTGGCGCTTCATGTTTTTCTCAAAACGGGTTCTCAATGTTCCGAGCAGCTCTTCACGTTGTTTCGGTGACAACTCTTTTTTCAAGCGTTTGGTGGCATCTTTCATGATTAGTTCGTCCTCCATTTATCGGCATTCCCGCGCGGCGCACTCCACAGCCGCGGGCGCCGTGACTATGGCCGCCGCCATTGCGAGTTTGTGATCATTGTTCCAGGGCGGCCCGACGGTCTTTCGTACTTTGAGGAAGTGCGCGTCGAGGTTCTTTACCTGCAATATTTGGCTCGCTGCACCCAACACCGTCTTCGCGTCGTACCAGTGGACGGGCCAACCCCGTGCCTCGGCTGCGGAGGCGAGGGCCTTGCGGTACATCACCCAGTCGGCATTGTTCTGCGCACGGTAGTCCGTGATTTGCTCGGCAATCGTGGGTGGAAGCTGTGGACACTTGCGAAGGGCGACGCCAAGAATGCGCGGCACCGCTGTCATGACAGCGTCCAAGGCAAGCACCGCATGCCTCTCCGCCGAAACGCGAACGCGCTCGACTAACTCAACGGCCTCGTCGAGCGGGAGCCTTTGACCTTCGCTGTGGTGCGGAAGCTTCGGCAGGCCCTCGCCCACGAGTTCCACCCGGCGGCGGTCGAGAAGCGTCCCATCACGCGCGACCGTCACTAGCACGGCCCAACCGCCATGATCTGATACTCCGATAATGCCACCGGTCTTCGACATAGTTTTCACGTAACCGCATCACCGGAACGCGCTTCATCCAGACTGCGGCTAAGGATTCTGCGGGAGATTAGGACCTGCGTAAAGAAAAAAACGACGGACGAGCCAATCATGACCCATACGTACGGAGTCCCAGCCCCGCGGTCTGTAGCCCAATAGCTCGATAAATGAGGCTTAATCGCGAACCAAATGGTCTGGCCGAGAAAAATCATAATTAGAAACGCAATGTGGATCGCCAAAAGAGATGGAATTTGATGCCGAACAGTATTGTTTCGGAGGCTATATCTTTCGAGTAGTCCTCTCGTTGGAAAAAAGACATACCAGAAAGCAAAGTATGTGTACGTTATCGCTGTTGCGATTTGGATTCCGAAAGGTCTGTCGCCGAGAACAATGAAAAGGCAGAAGCCTCCGAACGCTCCGACCAAGTATGCAGCGAGTATCCCGAGCGTCATCGCTGTTGAAACCTGCGACTTTTTTTGCGGCCCGTCCAATTGCTCAAACATTGCGAAGCTCCCGCACTCCCAACTGCCCTAGGTTAGCCCCAAAACCGGGGCGCGAAACCCTGGGGCACGCGGCTCCCTCATGATGCAACATTTCGATTCCTTACACGCGCGTAAGCTGCGGGAGCACGTCAAAATGCGTGTCGCGGGCAAAGAGAACAAGCGAATGTTGTAGCACGAGCGCGGCGATCCACATATCGTTGGTCGGAATGGGACTGCCTTGCTTGCGAAGTTGACGGTACACGGCGGCGTAATGATGCGTTGTCTGTTCGTCGGCATAGAGCACACCGACGCCAGACTTTAGCAGAAAGCGGCGCAGGACAGCTTCGTTACGCACCCCTTGACTACCCACCGCGAATCCGGCACGCAGTTCTCCCAGCACGATAAAGGGCAGCCAAACTTCATCTGCGAGTTCGACTGTTTCGACAACGGAGACATGGCCGCGGCACAGGTCGGTATAGCGGTTCGTGTCGAGTGCCAGCCTCACCGCCACATCTCTTCATCAATGGTGTCCTGCGCGGCCAACGCCCGGTCGAAGGCCGGATCCTTGCGCCACGTGCTCGCGATATCGCCGAGATCGCGTCGTTGACGTTGCTCTTCGGTAACGCCCGCACCCCGGGCCAAGGCTTCAATCGCCACTTCGTTCAAGCTCTTGCCCCGTTCGCGCGCGGCCCTGCGAAGAGCCTCGTCCAACATGTTCGGCACATTACGGATGGTGTATTGCATGCATCTATTGTAGGCACTGCAGGCATGAAATGCAAGCAAGCGCCATTGCTGGGGTAACCACCCGCCCATCCATTAAATCACTGCATTCTTCACTTGTTCGAGGAGGTCACATTCCGGACGAATGAGTAAGGCGTTTGCGCTTTCGGGTCATGCGGCCACCCTTTGCCGGACGAATTTGCCAGTTGTGAGAGTCTCTTGATGTCTGTCTGAGAGATAGAGTTTGTCACCTCGCAGCGTGACGGATTCAAGGTCTTGGCCCCGATGGCGTTCAGATAATCCGAAACTGCTGCGGCTTCAATCAGAACTTTTCCCGATCCGGCCCAGTGGCGGTCTTCCCCGTTCTTCTTCACTCCGGAAACCCAAAATGATTCGCCTGTTTCCATGTCAATGTAATTGCCGCCCGAGTTGCCACGCCGCTGGCCTTTAAGCTTCATCAATCCGCGGCCATTAAAGTACAGTGTTCGGCCAGTTTTCGATGAGGTCACGTAGCCAATCCAAGCGGGACCGTTCTCCGAATGGCCGCTCTTAAGCTCGACATATCTTAGAAGCTTCACGGTTCGGAGAGCCGACTGAGATGGCAGGTTGGGCGTCTCAATGCCGAACTGCTTGGCGTACTCCTTGTTCAATCGCTGCCAGCCGGCGAACTTCATGGCCTTGGGGCCAGCGATGCGACCGATGGGAGTTCCGCTGAGAAGACGATCCAGAACATCGAAACAAATGTGCCATCCGGCAGCGCCCATCGCGATGAAGCGGTGACCGATGTTGGTCCACAACGTCAGGCGAGTGCCGCTATCGGACCCTTCGAGTTCCCACCGCATATCGAAGCCACCCCACTTGTACTCAAGCACCTCGGGAGCCTCGGCTCGCGTCACTATTGTTTCGGTGACGCGCGGCACGGGCGCTCCCACGGTGGTGAGCTTTACCGTGATTCCAACCGTGCCCAGGCTCCCATCGGCGTCGAAGGGAGCCCACTCGCGCAGATGCGCTGGGTCGGTAAGCGCCTGCCAGACTTTTTCCGGCGAGTGGCGCAGTTCGCGGACGAGAACGAGCGTCCACTTCTCTTCCCCGTTTTTTCCCCGGTCTTTTTGTATCCGCGCCCCGCTGGCCGGACCCGGTGTGTACTGCTCGCGCTCAATCATCTTCTTTTCCTAACGGACGTCTTTATCTTTAATCTTTATCTTAACGGCCGTCCTTACCAGCGTGCCAGCTGGGTGAGCTGAATGAGGTTGCCACAAGTGTCGTTCAGCATCGCAATGGTCGAGGCGGTCACGTCGGTGGGCGGCATCGTGAACTCGGCGCCGTGGGCCTTGATCCGCTCGTAGTCGCCCTTGATGTCGTCGGTGAAGAACATGGCCGCGGGTTGGCTTTGTTGAAATAGAGCCTGCTGATACGCTTTCGCTGCGGGGTTGTTATTCAGCGCCAGCTGCAGCTCAGTGCCGTCCGGCTCCTCGGGCGAGGCCACGGTCAGCCAGCGATATGGGCCGTTGCTGAAATCGTTTTTCTTCGCAAAACCCAGTACCTCGGTATAGAAGCGCAGGGCCTTGGCCTGGTCGTCTACGTATACGCTGGTCAGTTTGATTTTCATTTCTTTTCTCCTTTGTCACGTTCGCGGCTTGGGCCGCGTCGTTTTTTTACGTTTCTTTTTCTTGGTTGATGTTTTCTGATCCATCCGGGCGTTATCCATGCGATCGAGGTGGCGTTCGAGAGCATCCAGGTGGGCGGACCAGAACCGGCGGAACTGAGCCAGCCACATATCCACCTCCTGAAGTGGTTCAGGTTTCAGCCGGTAGAGACGGCGCTGTGCGTCTACGGTGGATTCAACGAACCCGGCGTCGCGCAGCACTCGCAGGTGCTTGGACACGGTCGGCTGCGTCATACGAAGCTGACGCTCGATCTCTCCAACTGACTGTTGTGACGAGACTAGGAGGCTCAGTATCGCGCGGCGGTTCGGCTCCGCAATGACTTCGAACGATTCCATTCTCTTTATATACTCCACAGTGCATATACGTGTCAAGGTATATTAAGAACCCGGCCACCCGTCAGCAAACCTCGCGAAATCCACTAGCTCAGCAGGACTATTTGGGCATGGGGACCGACACGGCCTTGCCTGCGCCGCGCTCGGCAATCCAGATTGTATCGCCTACGGGTTCTACTCCGGTTGGTGTGTTGAGTCCATCCTTGATCACGGTCACGCTTGCCTTATCTCCATTTACGGTGAGAGCGGAGATTTTGCCGCTGGCATTTTCTGCGACGATGAGCTTACCGTTTGCTGCCCGCATACCATCCGGGCCTTTTATCGGCTGGTCCGTCCAGATATCGACAGGTGGCCCCGGTTTGCCGGTGGCATCGACGGGGATGCGGTAGAGCTTGTTAAAGATCACGTTGTTCACATAGAGCGTTCCGTCGAGGAAGGTGATGCCATCGACGCCCCTAAGCGTCGCATGTTCCAGGTAAAGTTCCGCGGTGGACGCACCGGCAGGCAGCCTGAAGATTCTGCCGGGGATGGTGTCAGTAATATAGAGCGCCTTATCCGGTCCGATCGTAAAATCGTTGCACACATTGTTGTCCCCGGGCAGGTTCCAGCGAATCTTCGGCGCGCCAGTTGCAAGATCAAAGCCTCTCAGCGCGGTATGCCGCTGCGCCGGAGTAGTGTTCGGTACCGGAGTCAGCTGACATGTCCACAACGTATTGCTGGCCGCGTCCGCCAACATGCCAAAGAAGAACGTCCCAGGGCCTTCTGCGCTGGCGTCGATAAACTTCTCGGCTGTGGAGGAACCGGGACGCACCTTATAGACAAATGGCGAACTGGCGCTGCCGACGATCAGCACGCCGCCCGGCGCCATGGTCAAACTTTCCGGCTGTGATTTCGCATCAGCGATCAGGATTTCCGCGGCGAACGTGGCTCGCACAAAGCCGAAGATGATGACGAGAAAAACCCAGGCAGCGAAATATCGAGCGTTCGAGACACGCATTGTCAAATCTCCTTCGAGTCGATTTTGCGCCATTCATCATAATTCATACGAGCCGAGTAGCGGGCCCACTCAAGCCACCCGTCTTTGGCATACACTTCGTATTTGCACAAGAGATGCATCGGCAAAGCGATATGGTTGAAAAACTGAGAGTACTTTTTGAAAGGCTCGTGGCAGAACTTCCTCGTGATACCGCTCGCGTCAACATTTATCGCGTCCCAAAGGGCGACGGTACAGTGATTGAATTACTTCTAACGAACCGCGATTCGGCCTCGTTTGCTGTACACGTCGACGACGAAGGTATTGGCTACCTGGATTTCAGTTTTGGACGACATGGGGACGTGGGAATTGCCGCAAGAAGGAAGGAATCGCGAGGCAAGCGCAGAACAACTGCTCTTGGAAGTTGAGCAAATGTCACGGGCGGTAATCGACGGAAAATGCGAGGAGACCCGCTGCCTGTTCTTTCGAACCAGCAGAATACACGTTGATGGATACACCTACAAAATGGTGGATTTGCCGATGCTTATTCCTCCGTTCGGCACCCGCAAGTACGCGCCATTTGCTTCTAGCCCCAATGTCTGACGCGCCCCCGCGACGCAGGAAAAGCGACGACTTCCGATCTGGTCGAGCTTAGGCGACCTCGAAGCGATCAAGGTTCATCACCTTGGTCCACGCTGACACGAAGTCCTTCACGAACTTCTCCTTCGCGTCAGCGCTCGCATAAACTTCTCCGAGAGCGCGGAGTTGCGAGTGCGAACCGAAGATCAGGTCGACACGGGTGCCGGTCCACTTGACCTGGTTCGTCTTGCGGTCGCGCCCCTCGTACACATCTCCAGAGCCGTTGGAGTGATTCGACGGCTGCCATTGCGTGCTCATGTCGAGCAGGTTGACGAAGAAGTCGTTGGTCAGCGTACCGGGCTTCTGAGTGAAGACTCCATGCTTGGAGTTGCCGGTGTTTGCTCCCAGGACGCGCAGGCCACCGACGAGGACCGTCATCTCAGGCGCGGTCAGCTTCAGCAATTGCGCACGATCGACCAACATCTCCTCTGCCGTGAGGCGCTGCTTGCCGCGCAGATAGTTGCGGAATCCATCTGCCTTTGGTTCGAGAGGCTCGAAGGATTCGACGTCGGTTTGCTCTTGCGACGCGTCCATGCGGCCTGGCGTGAAGGGGAATTTCACGTCGTGCCCGGCGTTCTTTGCGGCTTTCTCGATCGCAGCATCGCCGCCGAGAATGATCAGGTCGGCGAGTGAGACTTTCTTGCCGCCGGATGCCGAAGAGTTGAACTCCTTCTGGATGGTTTCGAGCTTCTGCAACACCTTCGCGAGTTCCGCGGGCTGGTTGACTTCCCAGTCCTTTTGCGGCGCGAGGCGAACCCGCGCACCGTTCGCTCCGCCGCGCTTATCGGAGCCGCGGAACGTCGACGCCGATGCCCAGGCGGTCGAGACCAACTGGGAAACGGACAGGCCAGACGCGAGAATCTTTGCTTTAAGAGCAGTAGCATCCTGCTCGTTAATCAAAGGATGATTCACAGCAGGGATCGGGTCTTGCCAAGGTAGCTGTTCCTTCGGAACCAGCGGGCCGAGATAACGCACGATCGGGCCCATGTCGCGGTGCGTCAGCTTGAACCATGCCCGGGCAAACGCATCAGCGAACTGGTCCGGATGCTCGTAGAAGCGCCGCGAAATTTTTTCGTACGCTGGATCGAAGCGCAACGCCAAGTCCGTGGTCAGCATGGAGGGCGCATGACGCTTTGAGGGATCGTGCGCATCCGGCACCGTGCCGTTGCCGGCGCCATTTTTAGGCGTCCACTGGTGCGCGCCTGCCGGACTCTTGGTCAGTTCCCAGTCATAGCTGAACAGATTCGTGAAGAAGTTGTTGCTCCACTTCGTAGGCGTCTGTGTCCAAGTGACCTCCAGGCCGCTGCCGATGGTGTCAACACCAAAACCTTTTCCAAATTCATTCTTCCACCCAAAACCTTGTAGCTCGACTTCGGCGCCTTCTGGTTCGGCGCCCACATAGTCAGCGGGAATGGCAGCGCCGTGAGTCTTGCCGAAGGTATGCCCGCCGGCAATCAGTGCGACTGTCTCTTCGTCGTTCATGGCCATGCGCTTAAACGTTTCGCGAATGTCCCTAGCCGCTGCGACGGGATCGGGCTTTCCGTTGGGCCCTTCCGGGTTCACATAAATGAGACCCATCTGAACCGCGCCGAGAGGACTCTGAAGATCACGATCGCCGCTGTAGCGCTCGTCCGCGAGCCACGTGCCTTCTGGACCCCAATTCACCTCTTCGGGCTCCCACACATCCGCGCGTCCGCCGCCGAAACCGAAGGTTTTGAATCCCATATCCTCGAGGGCGACGTTGCCTGCCAGGATCATCAGATCAGCCCAGGAGATTTTCCGTCCATATTTCTGTTTGATCGGCCAGAGCAGCCGCCGCGCTTTGTCGAGGTTCACGTTGTCGGGCCAGCTGTTGAGCGGGGCGAAGCGTTGCTGCCCAGCTCCGGCGCCGCCGCGGCCATCGCCAATACGATACGTGCCTGCGCTGTGCCATGCCATGCGGATGAACAGCCCTCCGTAGTGGCCGAAGTCGGCCGGCCACCAATCCTGCGAGTCGGTCATGAGCGCATGAAGGTCTTTGATCACAGCATTCAGATCGAGACTCTTGAATTCCTTGGCGTAGTCGAAGTCCTTACCCATCGGATCAGACAGGTCTGAGTGCTGGTGCAGGGCCCTCAGGCTCACCTGATTCGGCCACCAGTCGCGGTTTGTGGGAGCGGAAGCTCCGTGGTTGAACGGGCACTTAGATTCGGTTGACGTGTTTTTTCCCTGATTTTCGGGGGAAACAGTTCCCGATGAAGAGGCAAGTGTGTTTTCCATAACTTTTGGATTTTCCATATGCTTTTCCTTTGTATTAGTTCAAAAACTTTGTTGATCTAACCCATCAAACTGGAGACTTAACGGGAAGCACGCTGGGCGCACTTCGCGCAAAGCCCGCGCAAAATAAGTTGGCATTCGCGAACCACTCGCTTGCCGAGAGAACGAGAGGCAGGCTTGGGGACGTCATACCAATCCACGTCCCCCACCTCGCCGCAGCGGTCGCAGATGAAGTGGTGGTGGCGCGTGCCTTCCAGGTCGAACCGCCCGGCGCGGCCCTCGACGGCCACCTCCCGAACCAAACCCGCTTTCACCAGGTCCCGCAGATTGTTATATGTCGTGGCCCGGGAAGAGCGGGGATCCACGCGATTCACGGCTGTGAAGATTTCCGCAGCCGTGGGGTGTCCCTTGTGGTCCATAAGGCATGCGAGCACGGCGTAGCGTTGCGGAGTACACCGCAACCCGCAGCCTTCCAAAGACCGTTTAATTGCCTCGGGGTCCATCAGTAACTTAGATTATGTCTAATGTAAGAGTTTTTGTAAAGAGCTACACTGACCGGGTGGTCTCGGCTCTTCGATGCCGGAAATAATAGCGCACGATGAGGCTGAGAATGAACCAACCCGCGCCGATGGTGCCTTTCAGCGTGCCGCTGATCTTTGATTTTCCGATACGCGGGTAGTAGCTCACCGGAACTTCAACCACGCGATATCCTGCCAGGGCGCCTTTTAGGATCATCTCAACTGCCCAGCCATAGGTAGTCTCTTCGAGGGCGAGGGCGCGTAGTACATCCGCGCGGCCAGCGCGAAACGGGCCGAGGTCGGTGATTCTTAATCCATAGAGAAGCCTGATGAGGCTTGCGGCTAGACGATTGCCAAACACCTGATGCCAAGGCATAGCCCTGGCAGAGCGCAGACGGGAACCGAGTGTGATGTCCGCACGACCCTCAATGATTGGCGCTAACAGAAGCGGCAGTTCGGAGGGACGATCGCTGTAGTCGCCATCGAGGAACACAACGACGTCCAGGGGAATTTGCCGCGGCCAGCCCGCTAAGGCACGCTCGCCCATAGCCGCGGCGTGGTTCCTGAATGACGCGGGCCCCCATCCTTGCGGCAATCTCGGGCGTCCCGTCATTCGAGTTGCTGTCCACTACGATGACCTCCGTCGTGAGGCCTGACGGGAGGTCCGCTAAAACGCGCTCAATCGCCTGCGCTTCATTATCTGTGGGAATGATGACGGACACTCGCACGGGGCATCAGCTTAAATCAACCACCATGGAGCGGATGGCCACCGTTCGGACAGCCACGCGTCAACGCCCCATTTACGGCCGGCGCTTCCGATAGCGAGCCCGAGCGATGCGACCACCGGAACCAGCAGTTCCCATATCCACGATGTGCCCCACTCCGAGACCCAAAGGCTGCCGAGATAGAGAAACGCCACAAATGCGGCGGGCCGGGTGAGCAGACCGATGACGAGCAGGATGCCGAGAGAGATCTCAGTCACGGCCTGCATAGGAGCAGCCATCGCGGCGTGGCTCGCGGCCAGTGCCATCACCGACTTCCATATAGCCGGGGAATGACTGTTCTTGATGTAGTCGTTGATCAGACCCGCGTAGCCAGCCGGGGTGTAGAGGCCTTTCCCCAGATTCTCGAAAAAGACCGACACGAGCATTGCCCCAATCGTCACGCGTATAAGCGCCAGCCCGTTTGGAGCGGACGGTTGCTTGGCCTCATTTGGTGTAGGGTTCGGTCCCATCACGACCTCGCTGTGAATGCTGTACTCTTTTGCGGACGACCAGCCTGATTCGGAGAAGAACGCAAAACATCCTATGCCGTTCCTCGCAGTATTGCTAGTGGATGTGCAAAGAACTCTATCGACATGCGCACGGCCCTAGACAAGTGGTCACTGCCTGTCTGAAAGCGCTACGACATGCCCGCGAACTCGGAGGGTGAGGGGCAACACGCCTGCGACCACCAGCATGACCACCAGGACTGCGAAGCTCGATCTGAATGAGTGGGTTCGTGCGGCCTGATAGCCGACCAAGGCCGGGCCGAGAAAGCCTCCTAGTCCTGCCGCGACACAGTTGATGGTGCCGGTAGCCATGGCTGCGGCGGAATCACAAAGAAATGCGGAAGGCATTGCCCAGAAGCTTGGCAAGAACGCGAGCAGACCAGCAGCCGCAATTGAGAATAAGAATAGAGAAGGTACGGTTCCCCAATCCGCCTTGCTTAGCACCAGTAAAGCAGCCGCCGACACCCACAGTGGAACCGCAGTGTGCCAGCGCCGTTCGGCGGTGCGATCGGAATGCCAACCGTTCACCTGCATGGCAACAAAACCGAGCAGGTTCGGCAAGGCTACCAGTAGAGTCACCTTAAAATCGCTCAGTCCCAACAATCGCTTGAGCATGGTGGGCAGCCAGAAGGCCAAAGCGTACGCCGAGCCATTCTGTACGAAGTGCAACGTAGTCAGAATTAGAACGTCGCGATGCCCGAGCGCCTGCCACACGGTATAGGCGCGGACGGATTTTTTTGACCGCGTCTCGCTCTCCAGTTGATTGATAACCCACGCCCGCTCATCCGCGGGCAACCACTTTGCCTGATGTGGCCAATCGGTCAGGTAAAACCAAGTCACAACCCCGAAGAATAGTGCAGGTAATCCTTCAAGAATGAACAACCACTGCCACCCTCGGAGGCCGCCCCAGTGGACACCCAAAAGCAATCCCGAGATTGGGGAACCAATCGCGAATGCTAAGGGAATGGCAGCCATGAAACCGGCCATGGCCTTGGCGCGATCTTCGTAGATGAACCAGTGGGTGAGATACACGATGATGCCGGGGAAAAATCCCGCTTCAGCTAATCCCAGCAAAAACCGCATGGTATAGAACTGGTGGGGCGTCCGGATGAAGGCCATCCCCATCGTGACTAGCCCCCAGGAGATCATGATGCGCGTGATCCAGCGCCGCGCACTCCAACGCTCCACGATGAGGGTGCCGGGAATTTCCAAAATAACGTAGCCGAGGGCGAAGATCCCCGCTCCGAACCCAATTACCCGATCGTCGAAGCCGAGATCGCGCGGCATTTGCAAAGCTGCTGTGGCAAGATTATTGCGATCAAGGTAAGCAATTACGTAAAGCAGGAGTACATAGGGCAGCAGGCGCAAGGTGATCCGACGGCGGGCGCGGCCGGCAACATCATCGCCGACAATGGCTGGGGCAGGCAATTTTCTTTCCGCGAAGATCGGACTAGTTAGGTAGAGGACTCAGCTCGAAAAATCACAGGATTATATACCCGCGCCTCGCTGCGGGCCATCACGGCTTCGCCGTGAAGATCAGAAAATAATCCATGCCGTCGGCTTTCACGAAATCCTGCGAGTCGCGCAGTTCGTATCCGGCTTGGGCGGCTTCGCGAACGACCACGTCTTTATTCACGCCGTGATTTTTTCCGTTGCCGTTGCGGTCGATGACGCCAATCATGGCTCCTGGTTTCAGCGATGAGCGAAGGTTCCTGAGCAGCACAACCGGATGGGCCACCTCGTGGTAGGTCTTGAGCAGAAGCACGGCATCGAGGCTGCCGGAAGGGAGCTGGGGATCGTCGGGCTTGTTGAGGATCGTCTTTATATTTTGGAGCTCCTCTTTTTTCGTCCGCTGGTCAATGTAATGAATTGCCTCAGGGTTGATGTCCACGGCATAAACCGTGCCTGAGCCCGTAACGCGGCGAGCGGCGCGCACCGTGAACCAGCCCGATCCGGCACCGATGTCGGCTACATTTTTGCCCGGCTGAATGCCAAGCATATCCATAACGCGGTTGATCTGCAGGCGCCGATCGCGCCCCGGGGCATCGAAAATGGAGAGATCGCCAGTGTAAGGGTTGCTAGTCTCGCGTTGTGTCGACGGCGCTGCAGAACCGGCTTGTGCACGGACGGGCCCGCGCAGACCTGCTAACAACACCAAGATCAGCCCGCTCCATCTGAAAACTCTGCCAAAAGATTTCCAGTTCATTCCCCGATCCATTAGTGATTCCGTTTCCAGCGACTACTTTGAAGTTAACGAACACGCCATCCCAACTTTTGTCGATGGGATGTATCGGCAGCGGGGAGTTAGTCGCCCCCGCGCAGATCAATCTCTCCCGTCATCACGTGCGCATGCAAACGGTACTGCCCCGGACCGTGCTGCTCGAATGAGCGGAACAGACCCCCTTTGGAAACATCGAAAGCAGAAGCCTCAATGCTGCCGGTCAGCACCGAAGCATCGCGGTGGCCGTACAGTTCGGGCTGGGGAATGTCGACCTGAATGCGACCAGCAAGAACCTCGAGATTCTTATCGCCTTCCACAGCTTTAACGTCCAGTTCCCCAGCCGTAAGTCTGGCCCAAAGATTTGAATGACGAGGAACTTCAATGGTGGCCTGAAAGTTGTTGTGCGGAGTTTCGGAAACGTAAACTTCCGCGGTTGCGCCTGAGGCTTTGATCGCTACCTTGATGCGACTGAGTTGCTGCTCCGTTCTAGCGCTGCAGCTCACCACGATGTTCTCAGAATCGCTGGGAGTAATTGTGTAACCACCCGACTCCAGGTGGAGGCGAATCGTGCCTCCGGAAATAAACTTCTGCTGTGCTGAACTCGCGCCGGCATTCTGGGCGTGTAACAAGCCAGGAACCAGCAAGACAAGCCATAAACTAAGATGCTTCATCCTCACCACCCCTGAAGATCTATACGGGGATGGCAAACGAATGTTCCGGTTAAGTAAGTTATGTCAGCCGATTAGGAATGTCCAGCGACAACCTCGCTGCGACGGCTGGTGCCTAATCCTCGTCCAGATATTCGCCAGGAACGTCGTCCTCCGGAACCTCGTGCGTGTGGACTTCCTGCTCGTCGGCATTGTCGGCGCTTTCGACACCAGCGACGACGTCGGCTTCGAATGCGTTCCCTTCCTCGAGCAACTCGTCAACGCTCTCCGAATCGGCTGATTCGCGGCGGGACAAGCCCTGCAAATCTCCGGACTGTTCATCCATGCTCGAGGCTCGACGTTCAGGTGAAAGCGCAAGCTCATCCACGCGCTCGATTTTCTTACGGGGCTTTTTCTTAGCAGCGGCTTTCTTTTTGGGAGCTCTCTTTGCTGGAGCCCTCCTCGGCGCGGGGTTCTTCTTTGTCACTTTCTTAGAACGTTTCTTCGCCTTCGTTAGTGTTGCCTTCTTGCGCGCAGTTTTCTTCGCCTTCGTCGGCTTCTTCATGGGTTTCTTTTTGGCGGCCATCCGCGCAGTCTAGCACCGGAGCCTAGCTGAGGCAAAAGCTCGCTCAGTTGGCTGCGTTTTCAGTTGTGCCGTATTTTATGTGGGCTCATTCCGAATATCCGTCGTCGTCCTCGTCGGCATCATCTTCGTCCCCCTCGCCGGCACCGTCGTCGTCTTCTTCATCTTCTTCATCATCAGGCTCTTGTCGAAGGCGAACATCTGTTAAGTCAGGGCATTCTGGATGTATTCTGCTCATGCCCAAATGGTACGCTTCCTCGCGCTGACAACGTAGCGACACCGCGCACCGAACGACGTCGTAGATGGCAGTACGATCCAAACTGAGAAATAAGGAGAATCGTAATGACACAGAAAGTTATTGAGGTAGTGGGAACTTCGAAAGAGAGTTTTGCAAAGGCCGCGGAGAACGCTGTATCTGAGGCCGCAAAAACTGTTCGAGGCTTGAGGTGGGCGCGAGTGGCAGAATTGGAAATGGAACTGGATGGCAAGAAGATTGCCAAGTACCGCGCCACCACAAAGATTTATTTTGACATTGAAAAATAATAGCGTCGGAGGCGCGTCTTCGCATTCGGCTGAGTCATGGGACGCCGTCCTCCTCCGAGCCCGTGAATAGCGGGATCACCGGGCTTTCAGAGGTGCGAAACGATCAGCAGGCTCGCTGCAATGGCAACCAGGTCTTCAGCCAATGCCACGCCGAAGTCGGGGACATGCGCGTGCAACACGAGACTCCGGCGAATGTTGTAGCCCGCGAATGTCCCTGCAAGAGCACCCGCAATCCCGATGATCGCAGCAACCAGCAGGTTTCCGCCAGCGTTTGTCGCAAGGGCAAAACCGGAGAGACAACCCACGACAACGCGTGCGATTAGCCCGGTTGGCGCAGTACGGGCCGGAGTATTCGGTAGCTTATCTGCTATCAGTTCCACTAAAGCTAACAACGTAAAGACAACGAGCGCTGCAGGACTTTCGATGAAGGCCAGCTTAGTTCCCGCAAAATGCAACCAGCCGAGATGCGCAGCCCAAGCGACAGCGGCTGGCGGAGTCAGCGAGCGCAACCCGGTCACGAATCCGAGGAGAAAGCAAAGTAGTAGTAACGTCATACCTTTGGCAATGGACCCTAGAGCTTAGCCTCCAGCGAAAAATCATCAATGTTCAGTGAGTGTGGCCAAACTCGCTGATGCGGGTTTTCCCGGCGAGATCTCTGCATTTTTTGTCGATCAAGGCCGGGTACCCGTATCGAAAAGAATCGCGCCTCGGGAAATGTTTTTGTAAACCACACCGCCTTTCATCACAAACACAACGTGCCGAACGGCTGTGATGTCTTGCAACGGATCTCCATCTAACGCAATTATGTCCGCCTGCAAGCCGGGGGCAATCGAGCCGATCTGATCGCCCAATCCCATCGCTTCAGCACCTAGCGAGTTGGCGGAGACCATCGCGGCCATTGGGTCCACTCCGCAGTCGCGCACGCGGTCGATGAACTCTTCGGCATTGCGCCCGTGAGCGCCCGCCACGGCGTCCGTGCCAAAAACCATTTTCAGTCCTGGAGTTCTGGACGCACGTCGCACTATATCGTGGTTCATCGGAAGAATCGTTTCCATCGCTGCAAATCCCTCGGCAGTATAGCCCTCTGTGCCGAGATATTTTTCTTTGTTCAGCAAGTAATTCTCGATGACCAGCCCGGCTTGCGGATCCAAATACGTGCCCTTCTCCGCCATTAATTTCAAGTCGTCATCTGTGGCCAGCGTGCCGTGCTCAACTTCGGTGCATCCTGCGAGAGTCGCGGCGGGGACCGCCTCTTTGTAAGCATGGACGAGTGTGCGCAGTCCCTGCTTCTTTGCTTCGTCACACGCGGCGTTTAATTGCTCCTGCGAAAGAGTCATTCCTCCGCCCTGGCGGATGGACTTCGATGCGAAGATTTTGATCAGGTCCGCGCCGGCTTCCTTTTGCTTTCTCACATAAGCACGGATTTCATCGGGCGTTCCGGTCGCCTCGCCCTTCCCTTCGAGCGGTTCGGCGGCGGTCAGGATGCGCGGGCCGGGGAGCATTCCTTTCCCGATGGCGTCGCGCAGTGGAATATCGTTTGGCGAGCCCACACTTTGCACCGTGGTGAAGCCTGCCATCAGCGTCACCCACGCATTCGACGCCGCTTTGTACGCATCCTCTTGTGTTGTCCCTTCCGTGCCTGCGTTCTTCCCGTCCTTCCCGAAGATCCATGTAATGTGCACGTGTGCGTCGATCCAGCCGGGCAACACCGTCAAGCCGCGAAGGTCATAATCTACGGGACCTTCGATCTTAGGGACTATCGCAACGATCTTTGAGCCCTCGATCACGATCCCAACGTCATGCAGCACGTGGCCCTTGCCATCAAGCACCACGCTCGCGGCAATGAAAGTGCGGTGAGGCGACGGAACCGCCCGTGCAGTAATTTGAGGGGCGAAGGCGCAGACGGCAACAATGCTGAGAATGCAGGAAATGACCATTGCAGGTCGCATGACCACTCCTCCTTGGGTTCGATCTAGAGTGCAAACCGATTCTGTAGCTTTATCCGAAGCTGAATTCCGGTTCGATCTCGGGCTTGTGCATTTTAGACGTGTCGCGCGCAGCCTGTACAGAAAGCGGGTGTGCGGGCTGTCCCGCGCAACCACACTGCTTCATTTCATCAGCGGAGGGCGCTATCCCATCTTCGATTCGCGGGTAAAAACAGCACTCGCTCGACTCCTCGACCGGCCGAAACTGCCGGACACTGTCAGATCGTATTTGGACTCATACGTCCCCCTCTTCAAGAAGCTGGCCGATCATTGCGAAACGAACGATTTTCGCATGCTGGACAAGGCCCTCTTCAGCTACGGTGCCTTGGACGAGCGTACATTCTCAAACTGACCCACTACCGGTGTGCGACTTGTTGGGATTTGCTCAGAATACGGGGGCGAAAGCGACAATTCTCCACTCACACATTCAACATTGAAATAACCTTTGTGGCAGGTCTTCCGCGTCGATAACATGAACGTCATGCGCGTCCACCTCCGATTGGCCGTTCTCATCCTCCTCGTTGTCCTCCCGTCTTCGTCTCGATCATTAGGGCAACAACTTTCCAAGCAAGAAGCGAGCATCGTTCATTCCGTTGACGAAGAGGCCCCTGCGGCAGTTGCGCTGCTGGAGAAAATCGTAAACATGAATTCAGGGACCTTTAATCCTGCTGGCGTCCTTGAAGTCGGCAAGGTTTTGGAACGCGAATTCCAGGCTCTTGGTTTTACGACCCGATGGGTGCCAATGGACGCCGTTAAGCGCGCCCCTTCGCTGGTCGCGGAACGGCGAGGCAGTCGCGGGGAGCGAGTCCTGCTAATTGGGCACATGGACACGGTCTTCGAGCCATCCAGTCCGTTCCAGAAGTTTGTTCGCGCAGGGGACATCGCCACCGGTCCCGGCACATCGGATATGAAGGGCGGAATCGTTGTAATTCTGTCTGCGCTCAAGGCACTGAGGAGCGCCGGGGTACTCGATGGAGCCAGGATTACGGTTTTCATTACGGGTGACGAGGAGTCCCCCGGTCAGCCTACTGAGATCTCGCGCAAAGAATTTATCGAAGCGGGCAAGAATAGCGATGCGGTCCTATCTTTCGAGGCTGGCATAACCGAACAAGGCAAAGACTATGCCAGCACGGCGCGCCGCGGTGCCACCTCGTGGGAACTGCACGTCCATGCGAAGGCGGGACACTCCGGCGGCATCTTTTCTGCATCAGCCGGTGACGGAGCGATATTCGAAGTAAGCCGCATCCTTAATCTCTTTCACGACACGCTGCGCGAACCAAACATGACGTACAGCGCTGGCCTCGTGCTGGGCGGTTCGAATATCAAAGTGGAACCGAACGGGGATGCTTCAGTTACGGGAAAGGTAAACATTATTCCGGGTGAAGCCTTAGCGATGGGCGATCTTCGCGTACTTACTCCTGACCAACTTGCCCGCGTAAAAAACAAAATGCTATCGATCGTGGGCGGCGGGAACCTCCCCGGCACCAAAGCGGAGATCACATTCACCGACAATTATCCGCCGATGGCTCCCACGCCTGGCAACGTCAAACTCCTGGAGAAGTTGAACGAGGGGAATCGAGCGCTGGGTATGGCGAAAATCCAGGCTCTGGATCCGATGCTGCGTGGTGCAGGCGACGTTTCGTTCGTTGCCCCTTTTGTGGACGCTCTTGACGGCCTTGGGGCTACCGGAACCGGTTCACACGCTCCCGGGGAAACAGCGGATCTGTCTCGCATGCCGCTGCAGAGTAAACGGACTGCCCTCTTGATCTATCGCCTGATTCAATGAAGAAGGCGGCAACGCTCCCACAATCGTTACGGCTTCCCCAACATGGAGGCTATAATTGGCCCGCGAATGGCTCTAACTTCCGGCACGAAGCTTGGCCCTTATGAGATCCAATCGTCCCTAGGCGCTGGCGGGATGGGTGAGGTGTATCGTGCGCGCGACACACGGCTCGACCGCACCGTAGCCGTCAAGATTCTTCCCTCGCACCTATCTGAAAACCCTGATGCCAAACAGCGCTTCGACCGAGAGGCCCGCGCTATTTCTTCGCTGAACCATCCCAACATCTGCAGCCTCTATGACGTTGGGCATCAGAACGGCATTGACTATCTGGTCATGGAGTTTCTCGAGGGCGAGACACTCGCACACCGGCTCATCCGAGGGCCTCTGCCGCCCGAACAGGTGCTGAAGTACGGAATCGAAATTTGTGAAGGGCTGGAGAAAGCGCACAAAACCTCCGTCGTCCATCGCGATCTGAAACCCGCTAACATCATGCTGACCAAAACCGGTGCAAAGCTCATGGACTTCGGATTGGCCAAAACCACCCCAGCCGTAGCGACTCCAGTCTCAGGTTTGACGATGACATCGTCCGAGGCATCGCCTGCCCAGCCGCTAACCGCGCAGGGTATGGTCCTGGGGACATTCCAGTACATGGCCCCAGAACAAGTGGAAGGCAAAGAAGTCGACGCGCGCAGCGATATCTTTGCGCTCGGCGCAGTGCTGTATCAGATGGCCACTGGAAAGCGAGCGTTTGAAGGCAAAACCACAGCCAGCGTTATTGCTGCGGTGTTGGAAAGAAACCCTCCGGCGGTCTCAACCGTGCATCCTGCATCTCCGCCGGCACTGGACCGGGTGGTGCAAACGTGTCTGGCCAAGGATCCGGACGAGCGCTTCCAGAATGTGCACGACGTCAAGCTGCAATTGAAGTGGATCGCGGAAGGCGGATCGCAGTCAGGAGTGCCGGTGCGAGTGGCGGCTCGTCGCACGAACCGGGAGAAACTGGCGTGGTTACTGATGTGCGGATTCGCGATGCTTGCTGCGGCGTTTGCGGTATGGACGTATGCTCATCCACGTCCGCCGGGAGCCGGGCCGGTGTTGGCGTTTGTTCCTCCGCCAACCGACACTCACTTTCTTGCTTTCGGTTTTGGCTCAGGACCCGCGGTGGTTTCGCCCGACGAAACAAAACTGGCATTCACGGTGATCGATCAGAACGGCTTGATAAAGCTGTGGACGCGGTCGCTCAAAGCCAACGATGCCACAGCCGTTCCGGGAACGGAAGGAGCGGCTGCGCCGTTCTGGTCTCCGGACAGCCGGTCGCTTGGGTTTTTCGCAGGCGGCAAATTGAAAACCGTGGAGTTGGGTGGCGGGAATCTGCAGGCACTGGCGGATAGTTCCTGGACGGAAACTGCGGCGTGGGCGCCGGACGGTACCATACTGTTCAGGCCGGCGGCAAGATCGCCCCTTCTCCGTGTTCCCGCGACGGGTGGGCAGGCCGTGCCAATGAATGCATTAGGCGCCAATGACTACTCCGAAAGCGATCCTGCGATATTGCCCGACGGGAGACACGTTCTGATTGTTGTCAGCGACAAAAGCCAACACAGGCGTATCGAACTCGCGTCGTTAACATCTTCAGAGAGTAAGTTCGTCCTCGACGATGGCCGGCAACCCGCATATTCCGGCGGAGTTCTGTTTTTCATCCGGAACCAGAAAATCTTTGCGCAACCTTTTGATCCCGGCTCCGGGAAGGTCTCCGGCACAGCGACTCCGGTAGCAGATGCGGACTGGTATTCGGTGGCAGGACCATCGGTGCTGGCATTTCAATCTGTTTCGCATGATACACGGCTGCAATGGTTTGATATGAGTGGGAATCCGACGGGTACAACCGGCCAGGTTGCTTATTATCTTTCTCCCAAAGTCTCTCCGGACGGCAAGCAGATGCTGTTTCTGATGGAGGACCTGCAGAATCTAAGCGCATCGGATTTGTGGTCGCTTCCCGCGGCTGGCGGGGTCAGCCGGCGGATGACATTCGGTCCGTTCTGGAAGGGTTGGAGCGCATGGTCACCCGATGGAAAATACATTGCCTATGGGGTTGAGGCTCCGGGTAAAGTTCGCGTCGCGCGCAAGCCATCGGACGGGTCGGGCGCCGAAGAGACGCTGCTGACTCTGGGACCAGAGATCTCGGCCGCGTCGGTTGTGGATTGGTCGCCGGAAGGCCGGTACTTGTCCTTCGACGCTTTCGACCTCAATCAAGGGCGCAGGGCACTTTGGATTCTCCCTTTGTTCGGCGACCGGAAACCGTTTCAGTGCGCTCCGGTGGTTGGCGGCGATCAGTACGATGGAAATTTCTCGCCGGACGGTCACTGGTTAGCTTATTTTTCCGATGAGACCGGCCAGCCGGAGGTTTACGTCGTTCCATTTCCGGGGCCGGGTGGAAAATACCAGATTTCACATGGCGGCGGATGGATCGTTCGCTGGGACAAGAAGGGCGATCTTTTCTTTTTGACCATTGGCAACCAATTGATGAAAGCGGAATTGAATCTGACCAGACAATCTTTGCAGGTGAAGGCTCTCCGCCCTCTTTTCCAAATGAATCTCGCCGACACGGCAGCGCCGTTGTTCGACGTGACCGCGGACGGCCAGCGCTTCCTTGCAGTAACCCCAGCGCGGGCCGAATCCAGTTCGATCAGCTTGCTGCTTAACTGGCCGGCACTACTGCACAAATAAATTAACTTTGAACGAACAAGTTAAGATGAACAGCGCGGGCTACCTGTTCCGCTCGGCGTCACGTGAGACACACTACATGAATCGTGAATACCATAAGGGATACAGCCAGGAACTTCGACGCGACATGGAGCTTTTGGTTTTCGGGCACGGGGGAATGCCGTTGCTTGTTTTCCCCACCTCGATGGGGCGGTACTTCGATTACGAAGACCGGGGAATGCTCGGAACACTGGCTCCGAAAATAGAAAGTGGCGGTCTGCAAGTATTTTGCGCTGACAGTGTCGACGCCGAGAGTTGGTATAACAAGGGCGTTCATCCTCGCCAGCGTGTATTGCGGCACATGCAGTATGAGCGCTATCTCTTGAATGAACTGCTTCCGTTTGTTCGATCGAAAAATTCTATTTCCCAATTAGCCGTGACCGGATGCAGTTTTGGTGGTTATCACGCCATTAATTTTTCTCTGAGGCATCCCGACCTGGTGAATTATTGCGTGAGCATGGGCGGAGCTTTCGACATTCATCAATTTCTTAATGGCTATTATGATGACGATTGCTATTTCAATTGTCCGCCGGATTTCCTGAGCAACATGAGTGACGATTGGTATCTGAACTGGTACCGGCGTATGAAGATCGTTTTGGCGACAGGCGAAACCGACATCTGCCGGGATGAAAATATCCGGTTATCCCATATTTTGAATTCCAAGGCCATCTCCCACGTGTTGGACGTTTGGGGTAATAATGCTGGACATGATTGGCCCTGGTGGCAGCAAATGGCGGTAAAATTCTTTCTCTGAGTTCTACTCTAAGTTGGATCGGGCCTATATATAAGGAGGCCGCTTGTGAGCCACGGGAAAATAGGAATCATTTTCGGGATGGAGAATACGTTTCCGCCCGCATTCGTCGAGCGCGTAAACGCCATGGACGTGGAGGGCCTACGAGCTGAGTTCGTAAAGCTCGGCGGCGTCAAGATGGCGGAGCCGAGCGGATATCGCGTTATCATCGACCGCATCTCGCATGACATTCCGTTTTATCGCGCTTATCTGAAGAACGCGGCACTGACCGGAACTGTCGTCATCAATAATCCCTTCTGGTGGACAGCAGACGACAAGTTTTTCAACTACTCATTGGCGACCAAACTGGGCGTGGCTATTCCGCAGACCGTAATTCTGCCCCACAATACCCATCCTGAAGGCACGACGAGTCAATCGATGCGGAACCTGATTTATCCGCTGAATTGGGACGAGATTTTTCATTATGTTGGGTTCCCTGCCTTCCTCAAGCCGTACGCTGGTGGAGGTTGGAAGCATGTTTATAAGGTGCATACGCCGGAAGAATTTTTTCACTTTTACAATCAGACCGGAGACATGTGCATGACCTTGCAGCATGGCGTGGAGTTCACCGACTATTTCCGGTGTTACGTGATTGGCCAGGAGAAGGTCCGCGTGATGCATTACGACCCGCGAGCGCCGCACCATGAGCGCTACGTGAAAAATCCAGCCGCGACGAACCCCAGGCTTCACGAACGTGTCGTAAATGACTCACTAACTTTGTGCCGTGCGCTGGGATACGATCTCAACACGGTGGAGTTCGCGGTCGAAGATGGCATTCCCTACGCCATTGATTTCATGAATCCTGCCCCTGATGCGGACTTCCATTCCGTTGGCACGGAGAATTTTGAATGGGTCGTCAATGCGGTCGCGGAATTGGCTATACAAAAAGCTCTTAGCAGTGAAAATCCCAACAAGGAATTGCACTGGGCTGCATTTCTGGCTGGAAATAAGCCCGGGAAACCCGCCGCGGCAAAGCGTTCCGCAGGAAAACGAGCCACAGCCTAAGGGCTTCTAACAAAACCACCGCTTCAGCGATACCAAAAACAAAGAACACGGACTTCTACTTCAGATTCGCGTACTCCGCCTTGGCTTCTTTCAGGATGGGGATGTCGGGATCGGCGTCTTTCCATAGGTCGAGGAAATCTTTGTAGGCGGCGAGTGCGCGCGTGCGGGCCGCATCGGCATCCGCTCCCTGGCCTTGTGCTAGCGACTTTCTCGACTGCAAGGCATTGGCGCGATCCACGCCGAGATGCGCTAACGCTCCCGTCCAGCAGTTCCAGACGATACCGCTGTGATCGAGAATTTTCTGAAACTCGGAGGCGGCAGCGGCCACTTGGCCGGCGGCGAGATAGGCCTCTCCACGAACGTAAGTTGGATAGAGGCAGGAAAGGTTGGCGAGGAAGTCAATTTGCCCCAACTCGATGGGTGAAGCAGCTTGCAGGGAAGTCAGGGCGGAAGCCGGGTTTTTCTTGTCAAGCGCGAGTTGTGCCTGAATCGGCGGTAGCCAGAGCGACTGCATTAGGGTAGCGAGCGAGTATCGCTTCCCTAAATCTTGTGTCACCGATTCTGCTCGGGCTGTATCACCCCCCATGGCAAACGCAAGAGCCGCCTCGGCCGCGGATCCCGGACTCGCGGGAGCAAGTTTCAGAGCCTCTGCCGCTGCCTGCCGGGCTTCTGGGGTATTGCCGAAAGCGGCTTGCTCGAGAGCGGCATTTGCCTGCCAGATTGCTCCGGATTCCTTGTTGTCCGCCCGGATGGCGGAGTCCACCGCCCGCTTGGTCAGTTCCCGCGCCTGGCCTAGATGACCCCCGTACGCCTCGGTATCGGATGCGAGCGCCAGTCCAACGTTCTCATTTGCTGGCTTGCCACCAAACCACTGTAGCTGTTCTGCCATCGCAGCAGAGTCCGAACCGAGAAAGGCAAGAGCATAAAGAGCATTGCGAAGCACAAAATCATCCAGTTTTCGCGCCTGCGCCTCGTGGATGACCTGCCGCGCCTCGTCGAGCCTTTGCAGAGCAAGGATGTAGTTGGCGAGATTTCCGTAATTACTCACCCGATCCGGTGCAAGGCGCATGTCTTGCCTCGTGATCTCCGCTGCTTTCTCATACTGCCCTTGGTTGGCGTACACACCGCCCAAATTGCCGTACGCTTGCCAGTACCGGGGGGTAGCTCTCAATCATCTCCTGATACGTCTGGGCAGCTTTGTCCAGTTCTCCAGTTACATCCTTATAGTAGAAGGCGGCGATCACCAGCTTTTCCCGCTCGCTGGCATGTTCCCGCAACTGAAATGCTTTGGTGTAGTACTCGTTGCCCCGCACCACCTCCTCTAGATTGTTGTAGTCGGTGCCCACCGCAACGTAGCCCATGGCAAAATTCGGATCAAGCTCGATGGCACGCTGATGGTAAGGCAGCGCTGCATCATTACCTTTCTCGTTACGGGCCTTGTTGCCAAGACTGTACGCTTTCAGAGCTTCGAGCGACGACGTGGTGGCCTCTGCGAGCGGGACATCAAACTTCTGCACCGTTGCCAGCGATTCGCCTAACTCAGTGCGCAACTTGGATGCCGCCTCACCCACGGCGTCCAGCACCTTCTCCTTGGACGCCGCCGTGACTTGCTGCTCGGCCAGCGGGTCTCCAGTCTGGCAATTCACCGCCTTCAATCCCAGCACGTATTCGCTGCCCAGACTGGCAATCGATCCGGCAATGTACGCCTTGCTGCCCACCCGCTGGCAAAGCTCGCGGGCCACCTCGGGCGTGAGTTTCGTGCTCACCGGACGGGACATCAATTTCAAGGTTGCCGCGACCTTGTTGTCGGGGAGCACGTTCAGGAATGGCGATTGGTTAAGAGCCACGCTGAGCGCCTGCTTTAGCGTGTCGTCGAACACCGCATCGCCCGTTTCATTGCTGAAATCGGCGAGAACGACGGTGTCCTTGTCGGTCAGGCTGGGCTTAGTCTGGCGCGACCGGAAGTAGAGTGCGGTGGCGATCAATGCAGCTAACAGAACCAGAGCCACGACGTAGCTGCCGAGCTTCGCTCGGCCTGGGCGGGCGGGGGCGCCCGTCCCTACACCATCTGTCCCTATACGATCTGTCACTACACGATCTGTGATCTTCACCGCGCCCGATGACGGAGATGGAGCAAGCACAGCCGAAGAACTGGATGCTGGCGATGGCGGTTGACCCGCGACCTGAGAGCTGCTTTCTTGCGCGACCGCCACCGAACCCGAACTAGCGGCGGCAAATCGTCCCGTTTCCGTATCCCTCTTCAGCCGCTGCAGGTCGGCTCGCATCTCCGCCGCGCCCTGATAGCGTAGATTGCGATCTTTCTCCAGCGCCTTGTTGATGATGTATTCCAGCTTGGGCGGAATATCTCGATTGAAACGAATTGGCGGGGGTGGAACAGAATCGAGTATTGCCTTGAAAATGACTCCCGAAGTTTCACCATGAAAGGGCAGTACGCCCGTCGCCATCTCGTACAACACGGCTCCGAACGAGAACAGATCGCTCCGCGCATCCAACTCTTTTGCCCGCACCTGCTCCGGCGACATATACGCTACCGTTCCCACCATGGTGCCCGGACTGGTCAGATGCTCCGCATCCCGCGGCACCGTTTGCGTGTTAAGGGACGCAATCTTGCTCGAAGAACTGTCTGCCAGACTGACCTTCGCCAACCCAAAGTCAAGAACCTTGGCATGTACGCGCTTGGTCACAAAAATGTTGGCGGGTTTAATGTCGCGGTGAATGATGCCTTCGGAGTGAGCAGCATCGAGGGCGTCAGCGATTTCAATGGCGAGCGGCAGAATTAACTCAGTTTCGATTGGTCGCCCTGCAATGCGGTATTTCAGCGTCAATCCTTCGAGAAACTCCATGGCAATGAAGGTTGGTCCATGCTGATCATCAATCTCATAAATGGTGCAGATGTTCGGATGATTCAAGGCGGACGCAGCCTGCGCTTCCCGCTGGAAGCGGGCTAGAGCCTGGGCGTCCTTTGAAATCTCGTCGGGGAGAAACTTTAAAGCGACAAAGCGGTGCAGTTTTATGTCTTCGGCTTTGTAGACAACACCCATGCCACCACCGCCCAGCTTCTCGACGATGCGGTAGTGCGATATGTCTTGGCCGATCAATAGATGAAGCTCACCCTAGGCGCGACCATATTAGGGGCCAAGCCGCGGCAAGTCAATGTCATTGCGGGCAGAGCCAACTTTCAACTCGCCACCAACAGACCTTAGCGCTGGCGAGAACTTTTTCCGAGCGTTGCGACAGGATAGGAGTGGCTTTTGTTTGGCTCTCCAAGGTACGCGGCGGGATTATACTGATTGACGCCGCAGTGAGCTTAGGTCAGATTTATGCGGAGTAGTTGTATGCCACCGACCTTTACGATCGGAATCGAAGAAGAGTACCAGACCGTTGATCCGGTCAGCCGCGATCTGCGCTCGCACATTCACGCCGAAATTATCGAAAAGGGTAAGCTGCGTCTCCAGGAGCGTGTCAAATCGGAGATGCATCAATCCGTGATTGAGGTTGGAACGTCCGTATGCGGCGGTATCAAGGAAGTTAAAGAAGAGGTTAAGAAACTTCGCCGCGACATGATTTCCTTGGCGAAGGAAAACGGACTTCGACTCGCCTCTGCCGCAACCCATCCTTTTGCCGACTGGCGCGCCCAGGAAATCACCCAGGACGACCGCTACAAAAACATCGTTGAGGATCTACAATTAGTGGCCCGCGCCAACCTCATCTTTGGGCTGCATGTACACATCGGAGTCGAAGACCGCGAAACTGCGATTCACCTGATGAATCATGCGCGATATTTTCTTCCCCATATTCTTGCTCTTTCCAGCAACTCGCCGTTCTGGCTGGGAATGAATACAGGGTTAAAATCTTATCGCTGCAAAGTCTTCGACAAATTCCCGCGAACCAATATCCCTGATTATTTTCCGAGCTGGGGTGAATACGATAATTTCATTAAGCTGCTGATTAAAACTAATTGCATTGATAACGCAAAAAAGATTTGGTGGGATATCCGTCCGCATCCTTTCTTCAACACTCTCGAATTTCGCGTGTGTGACATTCCAATGCGGGTGGACGAAACAATTGCGTTGGCGGCGCTAATCCAAGCGACAATTGTGAAGCTCCACAAGCTGTACTCGGCGAACCAGGGATTCCGTCTCTATCGCCGGGCTTTAATCATGGAGAACAAATGGCGCGCGGCGCGCTACGGACTCGACGGCAAGCTAATTGACTTCGGGAAGCAGACAGAAGTTCCGGCGCGCGAATTGATTCTCGAGTATCTAGCTTTCATTGACGACGTTGTAGACGAACTGGATTCGCGGGAAGAGTTAAACTATATCCACGAGATCCTCAGGATGGGCACGGGCGCGGACCGCCAGCTGCGAGTCTTCCAGGAAACCGGCGATTTGAAGAAAGTAGTGGATTACATTATTGACGAGACGGGGATTGGATTGGACGAATCGTCCGAGACTACCTCCGCTAGAAAAGTAGGGTAATGAGCACGCCAGTAAGCCCAGCCAATCGTCAGCTTGATAGCCTTCCCTTCAGCTCTGAACTTACACCCGGCGCTCGCAACGCGGTGAGCGTTTGCCTGCGAATTCAGCCGAGCGAGAAAGTCACGGTGATCACGGATGAGGTTACGAGTGAAATCGCGGCCAGCCTTGTGCACGAATTAAAAAATATCGGTTCGCCATATGGCGCCTGGGTGTTGGAAGACCTCGCGCCGCGTCCGCTCGTAGATTTACCGCGAGAAATTCTTGAAGATCTTGAAACCAGCCAGGTAAGTATCTTTGCGGTTCAGGCGCAGAGCAATGAACTGCGATCGCGAATGCAGATGACCAATGTAGTAAATCGGCGCAAAATTCGTCATGCCCACATGGTCAACATCAACCGCCAGATCATGCTGGAAGGCATGCGCGCCGATTTCCTGAAAGTGGATCGGATCAGCACGAAAGTGGTTGAGATGGCAAGGAAAGCAAAACAGATTCGGGCTAAGACTGCTGCCGGCACCGACCTGGTCGCTGATATGAATCCCAATTATCACTGGCTCAAGACCAGCGGTATCATCAGCCCCGACAAATGGGGAAACCTACCGGGCGGAGAAGTGTTTACCACGCCAGGCGAAGTCAACGGCACATTCGTGATTGACGGCGTTGTGGGAGATTATCTATGCGCGAAGTTCGGAGACTTGAAAGATACTCCGCTGACAATCGAGGTTAAGGGTAACCGGTTGATTGAAGCGCACTCCGCAAACCGCGAGCTTGAAAACGATTTTTGGAATTACACTCACTCCGACGAAAACAGTGATCGCGTCGGTGAATTCGCCATCGGCACCAACATCGGACTAACAGATCTGATCGGGCAAATTCTTCAGGATGAGAAATATCCTGGAATACACATCGCTTTCGGAAATCCTTACGGCGAGCACACCGGTGCGGAATGGTATTCTTCGACGCACATCGATGTCGTAGGCCGCAAGTTTGACATCTGGGTCGATAGTGAGCAGATTATGCGGCAGGGCCAATTTCTACTACAAACCTAGCTGGCATCCGCTTGTTCCTGAAACATGATTCCGTCTCTGCGCCAAGCCTTTAACCGAGACTTCACTCCCGACAAATATCTGTCACTACTCAGTTTGATGGAAGACCGCTGCGGAACTCCAGTTCAGTTCCGCCTCAGCGAGACTCCCTGCTTCTTTCCAAACAGTTTGATCGATCAGATGGTTCAATTCGGCAAAGAACTGATTCAGCAACTTGACACCGCGCAATATCGCAAAGCCTCGTCGGAATCGATTCCGCTGGAATTCAATCTTCCGAATGAAGATGATCATCCACTGTTCATACAGGTTGACTTTGGTTTAGTCCGCGATGCGTCCGGACAATTAACGCCGAAGTTGGTTGAGCTGCAAGGCTTTCCATCGCTGTACGGATATCAGGCGATGTTGTCGCAAGCGTACATTGACGTTTTCGATTTGGATGACAATCTGAAGTATTTGCTGGGCGGCCTGAACTGGGAGAGCTATCAGCAACTGCTGCGGCGGGCTGTCGTGGGCAACCATGATCCAGAGAATGTCATTCTCATGGAAGTTGATCCGCTCCATCAAAAAACTCTCCCGGATTTTCTAGTCACAGAAAAGCTTCTTGGAATAAAAACTGTAGCCATCACCGACATCGAGCAGCACGAGGCAAAGCTGTTCTACTACCTTGAAGGCACGCGCATCCCAATAAATCGCATTTACAACCGCACAATCGTTGACGAATTGGTGCGCAAAAACCTGAAACTGCCTTTCCGATTGACCGATGATCTCCAGGTGGAATGGGCGGGCCATCCGAATTGGTATTTTCGGATGAGTAAGTTCTCTCTGCCCTATCTGCGCCACGAATGCGTACCGCAAAGCTGGTTTTTGAATCGCGTCGAGAATATCCCGCTCGACAATTACGTTCTCAAGCCTCTTTTTTCATTCGCGGGGTTTGGCGTAATTCTGAATGCCACGCCACAAGATATCGCTGCCATCCCCGAGGATAAGCGATCCCAATATATTGTTCAGGAGCGGATGACGTTCGAACCAGTTATTGAAACGCCATTCGGCAAAACTAAAGCGGAGGTTCGCATCATGTACATCTGGCTGGACGAACTAACGCCGGTGATGACAATTGTCCGAATGGGTCGAGGCTTGATGATGGGCGTAGACCAAAATCGAAATATGGAATGGGTGGGGGCTTCCGCGGGTCTGTACCCTTCTTAGAGGCGGGTTACGTCAAAAAGTTCGCCGTGCTCATGGCCCGTTCCCAGGCATTGCAGAATCTAGCTGCATCAGCGTTTCGAGCAAGTAGTACTGTCCGTAGATCAGCATTCCGTCGGCAGGGCGCGTTCCGCTTCCATGCCGCAAAACTCCCGGAGGCGTCGCGTCTCCCTGGTAAGTCGGCGTTAGGTAGCGATCGACCAGCGAGTGAGTGATACGCTCGGCCTGGCTTCGATACACCTGGGCCTCCGGGGCGTCTGGCGTGAGCGCAGCCAACTGAAGCAACCCTCCAGCCGTGATCGCTGCCGCCGAAGTATCGCGATTGCGATACATAACTCCTTCATCGGAGAAGTCGTACCACGGCACACCGTCTTCCGGCAATTCGGCAATAACGTAGTCGGCGATCTTTTGCGCAGTTTGCAGCAGCTTTGGATCCTTGGTTTCACGATAAGCGGCAGCAAATCCGTAGAGGGCCCATGCCGTACCACGAGACCAACTCGTCTCCCATGAATATCCCTGATGGGTGTGATAGAAGACACGCTCACCCGGCTTCGCATGGTTCGGAAATACGAAGGCCTCGTTCTTTCCATTTCCGCTGAGCTGGAACTCCTGGCGGTTGTCGCCGGGGTTGTAGTGCACCGACTGAATCACCGAGCCATCATTCCGTATAAACCAATCTGCGGCGCGAAGGGCGTGCTTCAGCCCGACATCGCGATATTTAGGGTTGCCCGTCTCATGACTCGCCCACCATAGAAGTTGGAGGTTCATCATGGTGTCGATGATCGAATCGTCGCCATTCACATTCCATGCGGGAATTAATTGTGTGACGGGATTGAACATTTCCACCAAATGGTCGGCACCACGCAGAGCGCTGTCGCGTAGTTTCGAATCGCCGGTCAACCGAAAGCCGGGCACGGAGGAATAGAAATAAAGAAAACCGGTATCGTGGTTCTGTACGGACTCCTTGCCCACAAGAGCTGAAGTCCAAAGTTCTGCCCAGCGGCGGTACTTCTCGTCGTGAGTTCGGGAGTACATCTTCCACAGCTCGGCCGTCCAGAAACTGCCCGTCCAGAAGAATCCTTGTTGCGGTTTCCATTCACCGGTCTGGTCATTGCCATCGGTAAAGAAGCCATCGCCAGCGCTCTTGCTAACACTAGCTGGCGGTGCCGCTGAAATGACGGGCTCCCACTGGGTTGCCGTGCGATCTATTTCCTTCCGGAGCAGATCAATCGCTTGCTTGTACGTCCGCGAACCGATCGGATACAGACTATCGGGCGGCGCCGACTGCACCTCCTCTGCGGTCGAAAGAATCTTGACTATTGCCGGACTCTTCAATCGGCCAGCAACCATCTTCACGTACGCGAGCAACTGCTCCTGCGAAGTCACGCGGTCGATGTCCGCGACCCTAGCCACGTCGTCGCGTTGCTCGCGAGCGCTGGGCACAGCGATTGGATCATTCGTTCCTTCCTGATCCCATGCAGCCAGCGAATACCAGGACGCAGCGCCATTCTTCAGCGGAAACGTAAGCAGATAGTTCTTGCCGTCCTTGTTCGCGGAGGCTTTTGTGCCCGGAGCCATGATGATTGCAAGGCCCAGATTGGTTCCACGCAAAATCACCGAGACTGCCTTGTTTCCGCCTTCTACAACTTGCTCGCCCCACATCGCGAGCCACGCCGGATCGTCCGTCGCCGAGGAACGCAATTCTGGAATGTTCTGTTGCTGGGTGAGACCGGTTGCGAATACCAGATCACCTGCGTCGGTCGATTGGATCGTTTGCAGGAAGCCGCGCTCTCCCGCCCACTGGGTAATTCGATCTTGAAGGTCGATGTTCTTTCCCGCGGTCTTTCCCGGGATCCCCCAGCCCTTGTAAGTGATTTCGATGATGGCACGCACCGGACCAGTGGAAACAATGCGCAAACTGCGATCTTCAACCTCCGCAACGTGCTCTGCCGCACCATTCACGAAGCATGCTGGAGCGCCGATACCTAACGCGTTCCCGACAAGGTAAATGTCACGGCCGTCTGGTGAATTGTTGTGGTAGACATAGCCGGGTGTCGCGTATCTATCGAGTTGCAAACTTGGTCTCGGCTTGCCATAAAGATCAATTGCATTGCGTTTGTCAAAGTACAAACGGAAAGCATCGCGCTTGGATTCCCAACCTATCCCGTCGATCTTTTTGCTGAAGATGGCATTTGTCTGCTTCTCATAATCACCGCGCAGACGAAAAATGCGATCCACTGAACCCCATGTAATGGTTACAATCCGCGTCTGATGCGGCTTTAGATCGATCTGGAAGGCGAGTTCATCCGGCTGAAAGTCGCCGTCGAGATCGTCCACCTGGGAGGGGAGTTCGGTCGGATGCAATACGGTCGCGTCTTCAGAAACCGTAGAGGCGTCGGACGCAGTCACGATCTGCGAGCCAGCGTAAAAATCAGGAGCTATTTTCTTCAGGTCTGGAATTGAGAGAACAATGTTTTCGGCGGGACGATTCTCGTCTGTGGGATTGGTAACGGCGACCTTGATCGACTTCAGATGCGGCTCCGCCCACAGAATCTGTGTCGCCAATAACGCCGCTATTGCCGCCCAAGTCCAGACTGCTTGTCTATTCATTTGCTCGTCCGTTACGACTTTGATTATTCCTACGCAGGGACAGAATCGAGATGTACCGGTTCCAGCCGTGGCGCTAGCAATTGAATTACGAGCAATGCAAATATGTAGGCGGAGCCAGCCATGAAAAGGACCACTACATAGCTATGGGTCCACTGTAAAAGGTGACTGACCAGCCAGGCGATACACAGGCCGCCAACGGCGCCCCCGAAGCCGCCGATACCCACTACGGAAGCTACTGCACGACGAGGAAACATATCGGAAACAAGAGTGAATAGATTGGCCGACCAGCCCTGGTGCGCTGCGGTGGCCAGACCAATAATTGCGACCGCGAGCCACAGTCCTTTGACGTGCGAAACAAACAGCACCGGCGCCACACACAATGCACAAATCAGCATCGTCCCTTTGCGGGCGCGATTCACGTTCCAGCCACGCTTGAGAAGACTGGAGGAGAGCCATCCCCCGCCAATGCTGCCAAAATCGGCGGCCAGGTAAATTGCAACTAGCGGCGGCCCAAGTCCCGTGAGGGTAACTCCGTGTGTCTCATGCAGGAATTTTGGCAGCCAAAATAGATAAAACCACCAAATAGGATCGGTGATCGACTTTCCCATCACAAACGCCCATGTCTGGCGGTGCGGCAACAAACGCAGCCACGGAATTCTCGTTTCGGGCTCCAAGGGATCGCTCTGGATGTATCGCAACTCGCCCGCGGAAAGCCGCGGGTGCTCCTGTGGACGCTTATAGAGCAGCAACCACAGAACGAGCCACGTCGCACTGAAAATTCCCGTGAACAGAAACGCCCATCGCCAGCCCAGATGCACAGCGATCCAAGGAACGGTGAGCGGAGCCACTATGGCGCCGATGTTCGTTCCAGAATTAAAAATGCCAGTCGCTAGAGCGCGCTCTTTTCTAGGAAACCACTCGGTAACAGTTTTTATAGCAGCTGGAAAATTACCCGATTCCCCAAGCCCCAACATAAAACGCGCGGCGCCGAATTCAAAGATTGATCTGGCCAGGGAGTGTCCCATCGCCGAGAGGCTCCAAATAGTGATAGCTATGGCATATCCAACTCGCGTCCCGACGCGATCAATGAAACGGCCCACCACGAGCAGTCCCAGCGCATAAGCGTAAAAGAACATCTGCACGATGCTTCCGTATTGGATCTCGCTCCAACCGAAAGTCTTCTGAAGCAGAGGGGCCAGCAGTCCGAGAACCTGGCGGTCCATGTAGTTGATCGTGGTCGCGAAGAACAGTAACGAGCAGATAACCCAGCGAAAGTTTCCACCCGCCGGGGCATGAAGCGCCGCAGCAATTGCCGATGGAGTTGGCGCAGATATCGGTTCGAGCTTAGACGAACTTTCCTGCACTTTGCACTTCCCTGTTCGAAGGGCCGGCTATCTGCCCATCCATCCGCCGTCGACCACCAGCACGTGGCCGTAAATGTAATCGCTCGCTGCGGACGCAAGAAACACGGCGGCACCACATATGTCGTCGGGTTCTCCCCATCGCGCTGCGGGGATGCGTTCAAGAATTTGGCGGTTGCGAACTTGGTCGCGTTGCAACGCAGCCGTGTTGTCGGTACGCATGTAACCAGGCGCGATGGCGTTCACGTTCACGCCTTGCGCCGCCCATTCGTTCGCAAGCGCTTTGGTCAACTGCGCCACCGCTCCCTTGGACGCTGCGTACGCTGGAACGGTAATGCCACCCTGAAAGGCAAGAAGCGAAGCAACGTTGATAATCTTCCCGCCTGATCCCCTGGCAATAAAGCTGCGACCTGCGGCCTGACATAGTTTCCAAAGCGAATTCAGGTTTACTTGAAGCACGGCGGTCCAGTCCTGATCGCTGTAGTCTACCGCCTTCGCACGGCGAATAGTTCCGGCATTGTTGACCACGATGTCGACGGGCGCGAACTGTTGGGCTTTCGAGAAGAGATCCTCCGCCGCTCCGGGCTTTGACAAATCAGCTTGGATACCCGCTGCCCGGCGTCCGAGCTTTTCGATTTGCTGGCAAGTCTGTTGCGGTGAGCGCGAATTTCCGTGGCTGACTACGTCGGCTCCCGCTTCAGCAAGAGCAATCGCCATGGCTGCGCCCAGGCCCGTCGAGGCGCCCGTGACCAGGGCGGTCTTTCCATCGAGCCTGAATTGATCGAGGATCAAAGGATGATTCTCTGCACGGTTCCAAATCCGGCTGCGGCAGAAAGCCCCGAGTTTTGGCGATGCACCCGCGAAACTAAAACAACAATTTTGCGCCGACCTGAAGCACGCGCATAGGTAGCGCACTCGAAATGACGCCGAAGGAGCTGGGGCTGTTGAGTGTGCCTCCGATATTGCCCGGACTGCCGTTCAGATTGACGTGGTTGAAGACGTTGGTCGCTTCACCACGGAACTGGAACTTCACGCGTTCGGTGATGGCGAAGTCACGGAAGATGGACATATCGACATTTCTGTATCCCGGCCCATCCAACGAGTTGGCTCTGACTAAACCATCGAGACCCGAAGGACCGCCGCCTGCAGGGCAACCCAACGTCCCCACTCTACAATAAGCTGAAGTGTCGAACCACTCGGTTCTTTGGCCCAGCACGCGGGGCACCTTTCCAGGAACAACATTGGGACGATCATTATTGTTACCGTCGAGGTTGTCGTCGTTACCGCTGGTGATGGTAAACGGTTTGCCGCTCCGCAAGGAAATCGTTGCTGCGATGGACCACCCGTTCAGAATGGTCCGCGTGAACCGGTTGAAGCTTCCAAAATAATCCGGCTGCCACACGACGGACATAACGGCTTGGTTGCGTATGTCGTTATCCTCACGTTGTCGCTCAAGACTCAGATCGTAATAATCCTCAGGCTCGGTGGCGGGGCTGTTTCCAATATTACCGGTGGTCTGCATCGAGGCGCTCGCCAGCGCCTTGCTCCAGATGTAAAAGCCCTGAGCGCTGATGGAATGGCTTAGCCGCTTCTCGACCGTGACCTGCAAACCGTTGTAATTCGCCGACTGGCCGTCCGTAATCACATACGCATTGCTCATGTACTTCGATCCGGGGGCAGGACTGGCACAGGTGGTCGCCGTTTTGAACGGGATTGCATTGATTGGGCGGCGGCAGTTGACATCGCCGGTCGTATTCGAAGCCGGGTTTGCGGTGTTGTAGATTGGCGCGTTTTGGTCAATATAGAGCGGCAGCTTGCGATTGAAGGCGCCAACATAGTTGATGCTCAGCACCAGGTCGCTAATAACCTGTTGCTGCACGCCGAAGTTTACCTGCATGTTATAAGGCCAGGGCATTCCCCTCTGCACGAACACCAGCGACGCGGGAGATACGTAACGCGGGTTAGCTTTGTCGTAGTTGTAGGGAAACGGCGAAACGCAGCCGGCGAAGTCCTGGCAGTCGGTCGAATAGATATGCTGCAGGCTGACAACGTGAGTGAATGCATTGGTTTCGCGGACGGCGAACGGCTGAAAGTTCTGCGACAGCATCCATTCGTTACCCCCTATAGTGTCGTAGAACAGTCCGCCTCCGCCGTGAATGACGGTGCGATCGTTATTGAACGGTTTGTAGGCAAAACCGAGGCGCGGCGCAACGTGGTTATAGTTTGTGGCGGTGCCGCCAGCAGGAACTCCCGGATCGCCCGGGAAAAGTTGCCCCAGCATTGCGGTCGGCGAAACCGTTGATTGCACGCCGGGCTCGAAGACAGCGATACGGCGCTGGGTATCTGTCGGCGCAGTCTGCACGTCGTATCGCACGCCAAGATTCAGAGTCAACCTGGGAAAGACGCGCCAGTCGTCCTGCAGGAAGAAGCCGTAATTCCAGTAGTTCGCGTTGGCATTGTCCGGCGAATCCTGGCTCATCGTGTTGGGATGACCAATGAGAAAGTCCGCCATAGCGACGCCCGTCCTAGTGTAGGTTGCCTGTCCTGACGCGGTCGTGGGCACAGCTGAGCTGGTAAAGCTGAAGGCGCCATAGTTATTCAGCAGCGTCTCCAGAAAATCTTTTTCCAAGTAGACTTCGGCGCCGGCATTGATCGTGTGGCGCCCTCTGGTCGTGCTGAACACGTCCCTCAGGCCATAAACGTTGTCGCCTGCCAGCGGGCCGGTGATCGCCTGCCCCAGGGTGAAGAAGTTGGATACGCTAATTTGCGGTAACGAGGGTACTCCCTGCACGTTGAGATCGGAACCAAAGGCCGCCATCGACTGCGCAGGGCTGCTAATCCGACCTGCATTCATGCGCGAATAGCTCAGCCATATCTGGTTCACGGACGTTGGCGAGACCGTCCAGACATCGTTCACGTTTGCATTCTGCTGCCTGTAGACGTAATTGGAGAGCGCCCATCCCGGCAGGTTGCTTCCGGTTGGCAATATGATCTGGGAGCCTTTCGACAGGAAGTAGTTGGCAGAAATGTGATGCTGCGGGATCAACTGGAAATCGCCTTTGATCAGGTACTCGTCCGATGTATTCGCCAGGCCCTCGTTACCGATGAAGCGGTTATCGATTCGGCCCGGCGTGGGCAACGGCACATTCTTGGCGAGTATCGCGGCGGCTACCGGGTCGGGGACGAAGTTCGGATCAAGATCAAGCCGGTTGCCGGGTACCGGCTGGTGCGTCACCGGATCGCAGACAAAAAATTTCCCACCGTAGTTTGTGTTTGAGCTATCTGCACTTGAGAGCTTAGTGGAGCAGGCGCCGAGACCAGCGGTTGGCGCCGTTGTGGGCAGATTCTCAGAAAAATTACCAACTCTCTGAAGGGCGTCCGGCACCACCGTATTGAAATTTTGCGGCGAGATTTGCCGCAGGCCGCCATAGCTGCCGAAGAAGAATATCTTATCCTTCACGATCGGTCCGCCGACGGTCCCTCCGAAGCGGTTGATGTGTTGCGGCGTTGGCGTGGTCTGGAGATAGCTAATCGAGTTGAAATTTGTTTCCTGGTGAAACTCGAAAAGTGACCCGTGGAACTGGTTCGTACCAGACTTCGTCAGCACCGAAACAACGCCGGCTCCCGTCCTCCCATACTCCGCGCTGAAATTATTGGTTTGGACGTTAAACTGATCAATGGCATCCGGGTTGGGAATGACATTTCCGGTGTCGCGCACGCCGGTCATGTTAAGGCTGCCATCGAGGTAATAGGAAACCTGCCCGACCATATTGTCAGTCGACCCGTTGATAATCACATGCTCCATCGGGAGGCCGATGGAGTTCTCGTTCATGACGTTCTGCACTCCAGGCGTCAGGTTCAGCAAATCGTAAACATTGCGGCCTACGAGGGGCAGATTTTCGATCTCTCGGTTATCCACGGTCCGGCCCAGTACGGAATCTTGCGAATTGATCAGGGGAATCTGGGAAGTGACCTCAACAACGGCAGTCTGTGTACCGGGCTGAAGAGAGAAGTTCAAGGTTGCCTGCTGGGTCACGGCTAGCACGATGCCGGTCTGCGCGATCTCTTTGAACCCGGGCGCATCCACCCTAACGGTATAAGGTCCGACCGGCAAAAACTCGGCGCGGTATTCGCCTTGACCGTTGGTCTTGGTCGTGCGCGTAAAGTTTGTCTGTGTTTGGGTAAAAACGATTGTTGCTCCGGGAATCTCGGCGCCCATTGAATCGGTCACGTTCCCGGCAGCACTAGCGGTGGAAAGCTGCGCTAGAGTGGTGATTGAAGCGGCACAGAACAATACAAAACAACAGACTGCGCGAAGGAACATCGACATGGTGAAACCTCCACAAGAGTACGCAGCACCGAAAAAATGGCAGGCCTCAGTCGGTTCCGGGAGAGCCCCGGTCGCATTGGCCCGCCGCCCTTGGTCGAAGCATTGACTCGTATCAACTCGATCGGAACTTTCATTTGCTTCACGTTTTGGACTTCAGCGCGGGATTCTTGCAGCCGGTCACAACGCCTGTCAAGAACATTGCGCCTTAGCGTCCCTCTATGCGGGACACTGTCTCATAAAACATTACTTTTTTACTTCACGCTGCAATGTCATCGGGTTTGGGGCCGTTGGTTCAAACGCCATGAATTGTTGAGGTGCGTCGAGTACAACAAGCGCATGCAACTAAAAACAAGCTCTCATCCCGCATAGCGGGACGACAGGGTATAAAATGTGCAGACAATCGATGGCCAACTCTGATACACAGAAGTCGCCGCTTTACAAATATTGATGTGAGGGTGTTCTGCCGCGCGCAAATCTTCAGGCCACCTCTCAATGAACGGAGACGCAGTCAGGTATCATTGCGATGGAGGAACAAGGGCTGAGGGATCTATGAAAACCCGCTCAATGGCAGACCCGGTGCGATTTCCCACGATGACGACTGCGCAAATCCGGGAGACGTTTTCGATTGATACTCTCTACAGACCGGGAGAGATTCACCAGGTGTATGTTGATCTCGACCGCGCGGTCGTAGGCATGGCTGCACCGTTGGAAAATCCAATTGCGCTGACCGCCGACGACACGTTACGCGCGAAATCTTTCGTCGAGCGTCGCGAGTTAGGCGTTTTGAACATCGGCTGGCAGTGGCGTCATTCACGTTGGAAGCGAGAGTTATCCGCTGAAGAATCTAGACTGCCTGTATGTAGGACGGGGCGCAGAAGAAGTTTCATTCGAGTCGACCGATCCAGGTTCTCCCGCTATTTTTTATCTTCTCAGCTACCCGGCCCATTGCAGTTATCCCACAACGCTGATTCCGAAAAGCGACGCCAGCCCGGTTGAATTGGGTAGCGCCAAAACCTGCAACCAGCGCACCATATACAAATACATTTATCTTGATGGCGCGAAGAGCTGCCAGTTGGTGATGGGGGTGACGCACCTTCATCCAGGAAGCGCATGGAATACCATGCCTGCTCATACCCACATGCGCCGCTCAGAGATCTATATGTATTTCAATCTGGCGGAAGACGCTCGCGTCTTTCATTTGATGGGTCCTCCGCAAGAGACCCGACACATTGTTATGAAGAATCGGGACGTAGTAATTTCCCCCGGCTGGTCAATCCACGCTGGCATGGGTACACAAGCTTATAGCTTTTGCTGGGGAATGGGCGGAGAGAATCAGGACTATGGAGACATGGATCCAGTTCCGCTCGAAAGTTTTCGCTAAGATCAACAGATCGAATTTTGTGGGGAAGCGATGAAGCTGATTTTAATTTTGACAACGGCTGCACTTGCAATTCCATGTTGTGCACAGGCGGGAAGCAAGACTGAGGTCTTTTCCGGCAAAGACGTCTCTTCGCACCTGGCAACTCTAGTCCAGGCGGCGAAAGCTTCGGGCAGCAGCGGAGCTACCCTGGGCGATTACAAATCGCACGCAATCAAGCTTTCGGTTCGGACTGCGAGCGGCGGAGCCGAAGTACACGCTTACTACGATGACATCTTCATTGTCACCGGGGGAAAGGCCACTTTGGTTACCGGCGGGACCGTGGTGGACGCGAGAAACGAGAGCGACGGCGAAACAAAGGGAAGCGGCATTCAGAATGGGAAGTCGCAGACCATTGTCCAAGGCGACATCGTTCACATTCCGGCAGGAACCCCGCACCAAGTGATGATCGCCGGCGGAGATACTTTCGGCGCAATCGTAGTTAAGGTCAAGGAAGCGCCGTGATAGCTCAGTTGCCGTAGTGGCGCATAAAGGACGACGGCTGGTGCGATTTCTTCGGTGCGCGCAGCCCCAGCGCTGCGGAGATTTCGCGGCAGCAAGTCAGCAAATGCTCAGCGATCGCAGGCACCCTTTGGGCGGTGATGCGCGAAGACGGCCCTGATACGCTTACCGCTGCAATAGCCCAGTGATTTTCATTGAAAATCGGAGCGCCGATGCAGCGAACTCCAAGTTCAATCTCCTCGTCGTCAATGGCATATCCGCGGCGGCGCACGGTTTCAAGATACTTGAGCAACGTCTCCCGCGAGCACAGAGTCTTGGGCGTATAGCGGACAAACCGGATCTTCGCAACAATCTGTTTGATCGTTTCCTCAGGCTGAAAAGCAAGCATTGCTTTTCCCATCGAAGTGCAATACACCGGGTTTGAAGTTCCGATCTTCGAACTCATACAAACCCTGCGATTTGGTTCGACTTTGTCCAGATACACAACCGATGTTTTCTGCAGAACGCTCAGATGTACCGTTTCGCACACCTGCATAGCAAGGCGCCGGAAGAATGGATGAACACGGGCGCGTAAGTCGATCTGTTCCACAGCTCGATTGCCTAGTTCATACAACTTTAGCCCCAGGCGGAATCGGTTTTCCTGGGTTCGCTCAATCAATCCACTGCGCTCCAGTACCATGAGCGACCGATGCGCCGTGCTTTTGTGCAGGCTCATGCGCTGGCATATCTCCGCGAGGCTGAGGGGTCCGTCGCTTTCGCTCAGAGCTTCGAGAACAGAAACCGCGCGCTCCAGGCCGTGCAGTTGATATGGTTCGTCGGCTTTGGCGACGGCTTCCGAAAGAGCTGGTGCTGTCATAGAAATGTCCTTAATCATTGCTTCATCCGAACCGCTATTCTATCCGGGAGGCAATCCACCTAGATACATATAGCTCAGTGATGGCGCCTGCGCGAGCAATTTCGATATCGCCGGATCTGGAAATCGCGCAACATAGATCTTTGCCCAACTGATTTCTTCGGCCGTCGGAGGTCCCTTGGGCGTGTCCTGCGCAATGCCAGCAGCCTTCACAAAATAGCTGTTATCTACTAATCCCTGCGTTGAAAGCACAGCCAGCTTCTTGATGGCATAGTTGTGCTCGGCATAAAGATTCAAGCCGTTGTCTTCGCCAAACTCCGCCAGATAGACGAGCGGCGAAACTGCAAATAAGTGGTAGTGCAAGGCGCGCTGCCCTCGCCTCATTTCAAGTGGCAGCGAGCCGTCAGACTCTATCTTCGCCACCCCGGCGTGGTACGCGTCAATGCCCCAGTCGAACAATTTTCGATCGTTCGCGGCGATGCCTGCGGCCGATATTTCGACGCCGGCCCAGTACAGATGATTGTTTTGGGAGTCGCCAGTTTCCTTCCGGCGTCTGGTGTCGTAGTAATCCACAGTCTGCTGAACGACCTTCACGATCCATGGCAAAATGTCGCGCTTCTGTTCGGGAAGAACCAGGCCGCTGTCGCGCACCTTGAGATATGCGATCGCTGATCGCTCCAATAACCCATCCTTGGACGTAATAAGCCTGGTTCGAAGACATTTTTCCCGTGATAACTCCATCGCGGGCGGCGGCCTCCATGTGCTGTATGGCGCACTCCGCTGCGTCGCGGCTGCCCGTCGTTCGATAGGCGTCAGCGGCATCAACAATTTCCTGTCCCAGTTCCTTAACTGGTCCGGCGCTTGCGACATAGGCCTTCCATTTCTCCGGATCAATAATGGACGATTTGCTGTCAGAGTAGAAGCCATCGGTCGTCAGGTCAGGAGTGAGGTGATTGATCGTGGGACAGGCATAGGGAGCATTCGTTAACTTCACATCTTTGCCATCCCACGGCGACCGCAGTGGCCCTGCGGCCTGTGCTGCCAGCGGAAGCAATAAAACGGTTGTGAGCGCGGAGACTCTCATCTATTTGCTCTCTTTGTAGTCTTCGCGAACCGGAGTAAATACATCCAGAACTTCAGACTCTTGGAGGGCGTTCGCCTGATGCTCAATGCCTCCTGGAAGCACAAAGCTGTCGCCGACGCGGGCGTCAAAGGTCTTATCTCCAGCTTTGAATTGAATGTGCCCGCGGACGATGTACACCAACTGTTCGTGCGGATGACTGTGTCGGGCGCCAACCCATCCTTTTTCCATAAGGTGACGCACCAGCATCAACTTGCCGCTGTATGCGAGCACCTGTCGCGACAGACCCGTCTCCGGTGAAAAAATCTGCCTGTCTTTCATCTGAACCAGCCTGATGTTTTCGTCAGTCATGCAAATTCTTCTAGGGTAAGGGGGACGTGCAGCCTCGCCACCGACGCGGTGGAGACCGCGGCAGCCGGGCGGATTCTTATTTCATTCTCCTGGCGGCCCTGCGTAACTTCTGCGGACGCAATCAGATCATTCTTTTTGAGGCAGGGATTGTCAAGGCTTCAGGATAGAAATGCGGGTTTTTGTACCGGTATGCGGGACAGTTGTGTAGCTAGTTCGGCCGAGGAGAATACAGCCAGATCATCAAACTCTTGAAAAAAGTATAAAGGCTGTGACATTGGTTATGCTCTAGCTGCTCGCTCCCCGAAAGAAGCCAACTGCGTGGACGCATGTACCGTCACAGCCTTTTGATGTGATCACCGCTTTCGCAGTCTCGAATTCCAACTATTCCTTGCGGAATCGTCTGTTTCCGAGAGTGCGGCAAGTTACCCTGCCGAACCAATCACTCAGCCTACTTCGGATTGGCGAAATTTTATTTAAGCCAACCTTTTCAGCCGTCGACGGATGCGAAGTTAAACACTTAATTGAATATTGTCAATGCCCCTTTTCAGTGCAAACACTGAAATGAATCTGCATTCGTTCGAGCGTTGGAAAGCCTTGAATTGTTAATGTTTAGTGAATGTTCAATTAAATTTTGCCAGTTTTTGCACAAGACTATTCACAGGGAGACTCCAAGCTAAGGGGAACCAAGCAAGAGTCTTGACGCGTAAATTGTTCGCAGGCATGGTTGTGCTAGGCAGTTCACACCTTATGTTTGATCTCGTTGCGCACGTTGACGGTGGCTCTTTTGGAAATCCTGGGCCTTCCGGGATTGGGGTAATCGTTGACGGCTCCGCTACCGGTCGAGTCAGGATTGCAAAGTGGATCGGTCACCAGGATAGCAACGTCGCTGAATATGCGGCACTGATGGAAGCATTGCAGTGTGCCCTTTCGCTAAATGCGCGGCGGCTTCATGTTTATTCTGACTCAGAAGTCGTCGTGAAGCAGATGACGGGCCACTACAAGTGCCATACCTCCCGCCTTTATTCCCTCAACTGGACTTGCCGCAAATTAGCGCGGTCGTTGGCATTCTCAATATCCCATGTCCGCCGAGAGAACAATGCCGAAGCTAACGCTCTCGCCAGTCTTGCTGTGCGCAATTCCCTGGGTATCTGACGAGATGGGCATCGAACGAATCCCCACGGAGATCCTAGGGATTGTTCCCGAAAGACGACCGCGTAGTGGATGCCTCAGTTGGTAAAATCCGAAACCCGTCTCAAACGTGAAGGCCAAATCGAGTCCGCATTTCGCGTCGCCCGATGCTGGTGACGTCTAACACCCTGCTGTCAAGATCCTGAAGCACCCATTTTCTGTTCAGCGCAATTTTCAGAAGAGCTGCTCCTAGTGCCCCGCCGACGTGAGGCCGGCGCTCGCTCCAATCCAGACATGCGCACGCGAACCGGCGGCGCAGCGCCCGAGTTGCATCGATATCAATTCCAAGAGCCTCGAACGCCTTGGTTCCATTCGCGGTGAGGACGTAGGCATTGTCGTTGAGACTGGCATAGTCTTTGGCATTGGAGCCGGCTAGCCACCCCAGCGCTTTGAAGCGGTCGTGGAGCAATACACCCACTTTGCCCGCCATGTGATCGTAGCAAGTGCGTGCCGCACGGAGGCGGTTGGGCGTGCTGGGCACGAACTTGTCCCGAGAGCCGGCGAGGACACTCAGCCCTTCAAGCGCACTGGCCACATCGGGCCCTTCCAGACTGTAGAAGCGATGCTTCCCCTGCACCAGCACTTTGACCAGGTGCGCTGTTTTCAGTCGATTCAGATGTACGCTCGCGGTTGACGGACTAACCCCGGCGACCACTGAAAGCTCAGTACTGGTTCGTGCATGGCCATCCACCAAGCAGTAAAGGATGCGAGCTCGCGCGGGCTCGCCAATGGCCGCCGCAATTCTGGATACGGCAGCGTCAGCAGAGAAGTGGACATTCATACTTTCACCGTAGACGAATTGTACATGTCGGTCAACTGGCAGACTGCCAAATGTACATTCGATTGGTCTGCGAATTTATTTGAGCGCCATGAGACCCCGTATTCGCCATTGCGTCGAGTGCCCGAAGTGCCATACTCGGTATCTGGTTGGTTCCAGTCCGTACGCTAACGGATCGGAGCTGGTGCCTCTGGTTGCTGGAGTCGGGGAGGAATGGATATTGTATTGTTCGTGCGGCAGGCCGGCCACAGCCAGTCGATGGAGCTCGACGGAATTGACGATGTACGCGGTCTCCGCTCAAGCCCATGGTCGCGGTTACGGTCCTCCCGAGGAGATTGTGCGGGCAGAGCCTTGTGCGGACCGCAAGCCCTAGTGACGGCGCGAACTCGAATGGCATGGTCATGCCTCGCGGCTTTGCTGCTAAAGTTGCCTCATGACCGACACCACCAATGCCGAAAGCTTTGAGGAGATTGTGGAGTGGGCATACAGCACCCTGCCGCAAAAGATCAAGGGCCTTCCAGATTTTCCCGGCATTCAAGTGGTTGACGAGCCTCCTGCGGGCGTTTTGGGGGACATGTCGCACAGAAAAAAATGGCGCCGTGGAAATGAGTTATTAGGGCTGTACAGCGGCATAATCAGGACGAAGCGGTCCTACACCCAGGTGAAGTATGCCCCTGACTTGATATTTGTTTTTCGCGGCCCGATTCTGAGATGTTCAAAAGGAGATTTGCGAGCCGAAGTGAAACGGGTGGTCTGGCATGAGGTTGCGCACTGGCTCGGCTACGAAACCGAGGAGCAAGTGAAAGATTTAGGTTTATGAGCAAGAAGGGAAAGCCAAGAGCCCTTGTCGGCTAATGAAGGAGGAGCTTTCATAGCAAGTACTGATCATGAATACAAAACGGAAAGAGCAACTGTTAACCCGCCAAGACTCCCGAACCGCCAACTCCGAGCAGCGGTTAATGCCTGCTTCCCGGACGAAGGAGATGAAGATCAAGCGCTACGGCGCCGAAGGCGGTAAAGGCCTGGGAGGGCAGCGCCTGCCCTTTGCCCGCGCTGTCGAAGCTGATGGTTGGCTCTATGTATCCGGCCAGGTACCAATGCTCGACGGCGAAGTTGTCGCCGGCAACATCGTTAAACAAGCTCATCAGGCGATCCGGAACCTGTTGTCCATTCTGGCAGAAGCGGGCTATGGACCTGAGCACGTAGTGCGGTGCGGCGTTTGGCTCGACGACCCACGCGACTTCCAGGCGTTTAACCAAGTGTTTGAGGAGTATTTTGGCAGGAATCCCCCAGCCCGCGCTTGCGTCGTGTCCAGCATGGTGATCGATGCCAAAGTAGAAATCGATTGCGTGGCATATAAGGAACCTGCGGACTGATTCTCTGAGTCGATTAAGTTATCTGATTGACGTTGGCACAAACCCGCTTGCGTTTCTCGGCTAAATCTGCTTCCATGCCGATGTGGAAACTACTCACTTTTGCGCACTTCTGATAATCGCGATGCTCTCAATGTCGACGACCGATTCTGCGGAGAATGCCGGTCACCACTACCTGCTGTTTGCAGGTACTTACACCAAAGGCGAGAGCAAGGGAATTTACGCCTACCGCTACGATGCAGTATCAGGCCAGCTAACCCCGCTTGGCTTGGCAGCGGAAACACTTAATCCGTCGTTCTTGACGATCGATCCGAGCGGCAAGTTCTTGTACGCGGTAAACGAAGTATCTGACTTCCACGGCACCGCCAGCGGAGCGGTCACGGCATTTGCGATTGATCGCCAGACCGGGAGGCTATCAACTTTGAACCAAGTTCCGTCTCGCGGTGCGGATCCTTGCTATATCGCATTCGATAAGACCGGGACCCACGTGATGGTAGCGAACTACACCGGCGGGAGTATTGCCGTTTTTCCAGTAAACAAGGACGGCCGGCTAGGAGAATCTTCGGCGTTTGTGCAGCACACCGGCACCGGCCCGAACCCTCAACGCCAGCAAGGACCGCACGCGCACTGGATCGAGACCACGCCCGACGACCGTTTCGCGATTGTCGCGGATTTAGGACTTGATAAGTTGCTGGTATACCGTTATGACGCTGCTAACGGTTCGCTGACGCCGAACGACCCCGCCTTCGGGAAAGTCGACTCCGGCGCTGGCCCTCGGCATGTTGCGTTTCATCCCAACGGCCGATTCGCGTACTCGATCAACGAATTGCAGTCTACGATTACAGGATTTTCTTACGATGCTAAAGATGGGATGCTGCAACCCCTGCAGACCATATCAACTCTTCCCAAAGGATTTTCTGGAAGTAACGACGGCGCCGAGATCCACGTCCATCCCGATGGCAAGTTCCTTTTTGCTTCGAATCGAGGACACAATAGCATCGCCGTTTTCTCAATCGACAAACAAACCGGACGGCTCAATCTCATCGACAATTTTTCTACGGAGGGTAAGACGCCGCGTAACTTTGAACTTGATCCGGATGGTTCAAGCCTTTTGGTAGCCAATCAGGACAGTGGAAACATCGTAGCTCTTCGCATTGACCTCAAGACAGGCCGGCTGATTTCAACGGGCCAAACAGTCCAGGTGCCCGCCCCAGTCGACCTAAAATTTGTGCGGATCGATTGACGTTAGGCGGTTGCCACACCTAGAAAACGAACTTCAAAGCCAACTGCAATATCCGCGGATAGTGTGCGGAATTCGGATGTAGCAGCCCAGTTCCCAAGCAAGACGAATCCCCCGCAGAGTTGTTGGTCGCACCGTAGCAGCTGATCACGTTGGAGTTACCACTGCCATTTCCCGAGTTGGCTGCCCCTGATCCGTTATCGCCTCCGATGTACGCCCACTCGGTGTGATTAAACACGTTGAAGGCTTCGGCGCGGAACTCAAAGTACTTGCTCTCGGTTACGGCGAAGTGTTTCAGCAACGCCATATCGAAATTGGTGCGGGAGGGATTTCTTAAGATGTTCCTTCCTGCAGTGCCAAAAGTGAGTCCCGTCGGCGCCGCAAAGGCCGAGGGATTATACAGAAGTGGTCCAAAGCCTGTAACGGGTATGTTCTGGACTCCGCTGTGCGGATCACCGACCAAGTCCGGGTGGGAGGGAGCGGTCGCGATGGGATTGCCTACCCCTGCATTGTCTCCTGGAATGGGGCTAGCGCCTCCGTTGTAGACGCTGAACGGAGTTCCCGATTGTATGTTGGTAATTCCAGACCACTCCCATCCTCCCAGAACCTTGTTGGTCAAGCCTTTCGCTTTGAAGAAGGGCAGATCATAAACGTAGCCCAGGTTGAAGACGTGCCTTTGATCAAAGTTGGAACTGGCTCGATACCCATTCAAGTTGTAAGAATTTACAAATCCGAAATCGGCATTGTCAGACGAATCGTCTATTGAGTGGCTATAAGTGTAAGCGGCATTGAGCTGAAGTCCTCCGAAGCTGTGACGCACGGAAGCCTCGAGAGCATTGAAGTTGGAGGAAGCGGTTAGGTCTTTTCGCTCAATGCTCCCGATTCCCACGAATGGACGATAGGGATTTGGATCGGCGCCGCAAGCTATTGAGAGATTGATCGCAGCCTGGCCGGTGACAGCGACCCCCTGCGACGTAGTCATAGTCCCGCAATCGTCATGGGGCAGTCCCGTGGCAGGATCAATGGCGTTGATGGTTTCTCCGGGAACATAAGGATTTTGGCTCGACGGCGTTGGAGCCACCTGGTTGTATTCATAAGAGCGTGTCAAATGAACGCCCGCGCTGCCCACGTAGGAGATCATAGCTACGGTGTTCTTTCCAAGATCATGCTGAACATCGAAGTGCCACTGCTGCACGTAGGGCCACGTCGCTTTGCTCGGAATGGACCAGAAGCTCAAAGGAGTGGTTGATGCACCAAGCAGGGCTGGGGTGATGCCGGCATATCCGAGTGTGGTGGGGCTTGTGAAATTCACATTCGCCGTCTGGGTGAGTGGGTTAAACGGCTCTAAAGCTTCAGTATTCGCTTCGTTACCGTTTGTGTGCTCAAAGAAGATTCCGTAGCCTCCCCGGATTGACCATCTTCCATTGCCAAACGGATCGTAGGCAAAGCCGATGCGTGGCGCGGGATTGAACCAGTGATTGGTCATACATCCCGAAGGAATACCGGCGGTAACGCCGCAGTCGACCCAACCGTTGAAGGGATTTCCGGTCACAAGCCCATTCGCGTCAATGCCGCTTGCACCGGGCACATAGTGACTGGGATCGAAGTTCCAGGCATTGTGATATTTCTCGTAATAAGTGCCGAAGAAGCTGAGACGCACGCCAAGGTTCAAGGTCAGGCGCGAGGTCACATGCCAATCGTCTTGTAAATATGGTTCGAAGATTTTGTACCGTTCATACATCTTCAGAGCATCCTTTTCCTGCTGAAAGCTGACCGGATTTCCCAGAAGCAAATCGGCAAAGGCGTTTCCGCTACTGACCGCGCCATTGGTCGAATCGAACGTTAAAATGCCGTTGGTCCCCGTGCCCGGCTGGGGGATCTCGTTCTTTTGGGCAATCACAACGTAACCGCCGAACTGCAAGTTGTGGGGACCGATAACTTTGGTGACGTTGTCCTTGAACGTATAAGTGGGATTCGAATTCAGCGGGCCGTTCGGAACATAGCCCGGGTCTTCAGAAAAAGTGTAGTTACCGTTCAGGCTAATGCCAGTAACTCGATTTCCGAAGCCATTGTTGAAGAGCCCGATGGGCGCGAACCCTGTCGGACGTTGCCATGCTCCGACCAACTGAGTAGTGATGTGGTCGGTGGTATAGCTGGCCACGAATTCGTTGAGCAGGGTTGGGGAAGCAACCACACTCAGCCGAGCGACCAGGCTGACGCCGGGGCCTTTGAAATCCGTTTGCACGGTGGGAAAAGTTGTGCCGGAAGTCCACAGCGGCGTGGGATAAATCTGGTCCCAGGAATCGTGCACGTAACGGAACGAGGCGCGAATTTTGTCGTTGACGTTATGGTCGATGCGAAAAAGTTCTTCACGCCAATTAGTCGGCAGAGTTGGCGTCTGCTGCCATGTAGTCGCATCCAGATTCGGAAGTGGAATCAAGCCTTCGAGTCCGCCGACGGTTGTCGGATCGCTTATCGGGACCTGGTTTCCAGGGTAGAACGCGCCGCCGCTGCCGGGAATTGTCGGACAATTTGAAAACGAGCCAGTCGGGTCAGGACAGACGTTGTTGAAGTTTCCGGAGCGTTCCGCGAGAGATGGAACCGTCGTTGAACCGAAGTTGGCGGGGACGCGATCGCGCTTCCACTCTTGAGACCAGAAGAAAAAAGTCCTCTGCTTGTTTTGATTGTAGTGACCGGGAATATAGATCGGCCCACCGAAAGTGTATCCAAAATCGTTTTTCTTGTAGGGAGCGACGCTGGTTTGCAAAGGCTGAACGGCGTTGAATGCATCATTCCGTACGAATTCGTACAGGTCGCCGTGGAAGCTGCTGGTTCCAGACTTGGTTTCGATTTCGACGGTCCCCGATCCATTGCGCCCATACTGCGCGCCGTAATTCGAGGTTTCTACCTTGAACTCGGCAATCGCATCAATGCTGGGTGTGACGTTGAGAGTATTGTTGCTGCCATTGTCCATGGTGTCGCCACCATCGAGCTCCCAATTGTTGTATTCGATCCGGCCCCCGTTAATGCTGTACGAGGTATTCGCAGCGACGCCGACGTTTCCCTCTTCCTCCCCGGTCTGGTTGCTGACACCCGGGACCAACGTAACAAGTTGCTTGAAATCGCGGCCGTTCAATTCCAGCTGACTAACTTCCTTGCCACTCACCGTGGACCCGAGATCCGACGACTGCGTTTCTACCTGCGCCACCGCAGCTCCCTCGACTGTGACTTGAACGTCCGGTGCGCCCACTTCCATCGTGACGTTGATCCGAGCCTTTTGCGCCACTCCCAGAGTTACATTCTTGGCCTCGTATCTCTTGAAGCCGGGCGTGGTAACCGTGAGGTCCACTGCACCAATCGGCAGCGCTGAGAAAATGTAGTCTCCGCTGCCATTCGTCGTGGTTGTGAGGTTGATCCCATGCTCCGTGCTGATGATGGTGACTTTCGCGTTGGGAATCGTGGCGCCGGAACTATCAGTCACCGTGCCGGTAATTGAAGCCGTATCCTGCGCGATGGCCAGGACGGGAGTCAATAGCACAAGCAGGAGAGCGCAAAACCAGAGGGAGCGAGATTGCATCACTGACTCCTTGCCTGAGGGCTCGAGCCTAATTTCTTGGTAGGCGAAACCCCACCAGGCATAACGCATAAATGCGTTTATTAAAACGAATGAATATTCGTATATTCGCTAATTGGGTGTCAAGAGAAAAATCCTGATAACTGCGATTCGGATGGCGCTTGAGGGACTACAGGTTCCTTCGAGTAGATTCCCGAACCACAAGTTCGGGCGCCATCTTGCGGTGCACAACCGAAACTGGCCGCTTCTCCAGGACAGCATTGACGCCCTCCAAAGCAATGCCGACGGCAAGCTCGCCCATTTCAGCCATGGGCTGACGGATGGTCGTGAGAGACGGTGAATACAGAGTCGAGAGCGGCACATCATCGAAACCGATCACTGAACACTTTTCTGGCACGGAAACTCCCGCGTTGGTCAATCCCCGTATGGCACCGAAGGCTGACATGTCGTCGAAGGCCATCAGGGCCGTAAAATCGCCTCGTTTGAGCAGTTGTCCGGCTAATTTGTAACCAGCTTCGAAGCTCGATAGAGGATCGCGAGAGTTGGGAATATCGAGGATCAATCGAGAATCCAGCTCCAGGCTATGAGCCTTTGCGCACGCGCGCACTCCACGCCAACGCGGTGCGCTGTCACCGAGGCTCCGCGGACCACGAATGAACGCAATCTTCCGATGTCCGAGATCCAACAAATGTTCGAGGGCGGTGTAAGTGCCCGCTTCGTTGTCCACAATAACTGAACTGATCGAATCTCCTTGCAGTTCGCGTCCAATCATTACGGTCGGAATGCTGCTCTTTTCCAGGTCGGCTAAAACATTAATATCGAGGAACAGCCAGTTTGCCACGATGACGAGAGCTTCCACTCGCCGGTCCAGAAGCATTTCGAGGTATCGTTCAAAGCGGCTGCGCTCGTTGTGCACATCAGTCAAGATGGGCATATACGAGGACTCGTAAAGGCTGTTCTGGATACCTCTCAGTACCAAAGTACAAAACGGATCAGTCATGTCGAAGATCATGGCACCGACGGTATGGCTGCGCTTGCTTCGCAGAGAGCGGGCGAACTGATTCGGCCGATACCCTAATTTTTTGGCCGCCCCTTCGATTCGCGTTTTCGTGGAAGCGGGAATGTAGCGGGCTAACGGCGCATTGTTGAGCACGAGCGAAACGGTTGTCGACGAGAAGCCGCTTTCCTTCCCAACGTCTCTTATCGTGATTATGGAACCCTTTTCTCGCAGACGTTCCGCCACGCCATTCTCCAGCCGCCGACCGCTTGAATTCGCAGTCACGCTGCGGGACACTACAACAGAGACTAAATTGAGTGTCAAGCTACCCGAACGGAACACGCACACTTCTCGCTCTGTCGCTAATCTTCGGTAGCGGGACACAAGCCGCCGCCCAACACGCTCCGTCAGCCGCATCTGTCCAGCAAAACATGAGCCCTCAACAGGTATTCCAGCAAGGAGAGTCGGCGCTCCGAAGAAATGATCTTGATTCGGCAGAGCGTTCATTTCGTCGCGTGCTGGCGCTGAATCCGAACATTGCAGGAGCCTACGCCAATCTTGGAGTGATCTACATGCGCAGAAAAGAATGGGCGGCTGCGCTGAAGACGCTGCAAAAAGCCGAAACTCTTGCGCCAACACTCGCAGGAATCAGGCTCAACATTGGATTGGTTTATTACCGCCAAAATGATTTTCGCTCAGCTATTCCGGCGTTTAAATCGGTCGTCGATGATGTGCCTGACTCGCTGCAGGCCCGATATCTTTTGGGGCTTTGCTATTTTTATACCGAACAGTATTCCGACACAGTTTCCACGCTCATGCCCTTGTGGACACAGGAATCGGATAATCTGAATTACTTGTATGTTGTCAGCATAGCTGCGAGTAAATCCGGGCAGCCGCAACTCGAAGAGCGCGCCGCGAACCGCCTGGTGGAGACTGGACAGAATTCTGCGGAGTTTCATTTGCTGATGGGAAAAGCCCACATCAATCGCGAAGAATACGATGACGCGATTCAGGAGCTGTTGGTTGCGAACAAGTCGGATCCTAACCTTCCGTTCGAGCACTTTAATTTAGGGCTGGCCTATTTGAAGAAACAAAATTTGGAAGAAGCGAAAACTGAATTTGCCAAAGATGCCGCGATCGAACCCGATCTCGCCGACAATTACGACGAACTCGGATTGGTTTACTACTTGCAGCAGCAGAATGACGAGGCTGAGCGCAATTTTCGAAAAGCGCTTCAGCTCAATCCAAAACTCACCAGCGCGCATTATGAGTTGGCGAGGATACTGCAAGCCAAAGGAAAAAATTCCGAAGCTCTGAGTGAGATCGACGAAGCACTCAAGCTCGATCCAAATGGGGCAAGCATTCATTACGTTCGCGGACGCATTCTGCTGCAGATGGGCCGTCAACAGGAGGCGCGCGCGGAAATGGAGACATCGCGTCGCATATCAGACGAGGCGAACGGGAAACAGCAGAGAGACTTGGAAAATGGGCGGGTGCCAACACCGGAAGTGATGGCGGAGCCACGCTGAGTCCTCGATTCTACGGCCGCGTTTCCAGCGGATGTGCGGCCTTGTCAAAAAACTCATTTTGTAATTGCAGGCTCGTTTGATCCGTCTTCACTGCCCGAATCGCATCCGCGATAGCAGAAATCCATCCGTTCATTTCCTGAGCGCCAAGTTCCTGAGTCGCGGCGGAACCATCGCCGGAATAATGATTTGGAAAGCGCGCATACCACCAGATCGCTGTGTAAAGCGTCCTTGGAAGCTTCAGTCGAGCCTGATCGGCGCCCGACTCACTGCCAGCGCGATCGAGGTGCACCAAGTCTGGGCGGCTGATCATCATCTTCGAAGTTTCAGACTCGCCGGCGTGCATATCCATCGAAGTTTTTCTCTTCACCGGCCCAGACGGCGCCTCTACCAATCCCATAACGTAGACAACGTAGTCATGGCGCTTTTCGAGTTGGCTCTGCGCAAAAAAGGGCAACAGATTTTCATTTCCGCCGTGTCCGTTCACGATGATTATTTTCTTGCAGCCGTTGCGAGCCATCTCGTCAGTGGTTTCTTGCAGCAATTCCATTTGTAAGTGTGAGCTATAGGCAACGGTGCCGGGTTCGTGACGAGCCTCGAAGATTTGGCCGAAATAGTATTCGGGGAACACCACCGCGTATTCCTGTTGCGCCGCGGTCAACGCGGCGTGGCGGACATCCAGGAGATCGGTTCCAAGGGGCAGATGCGGACCGTGCTTTTCTAGGATTCCGAAGGGCAGCAGGCACGTACCCTGGGAGTGGCTAATACCAGTGCGGAAGTCCGCCGCCGTTAGTTCTTCCCAATGCACTGACAGTTTCGTTTGCGACCAAGCCGTGTAACAGCAAAAGAGGAATACAAGCGCTAGTACGAAACTACGCATGGATAGGCTCCCAACATGAAATCTTACGGCTGCTTCGGTTATTGACTCAACACCGCATTGCTGAATGGCGCGACATTCCAGCCATCGACCGCAAGCGCGATTCGTCCCCGCTTGAGTTTAGACGAGTCGAAGTGAGCGGTGACTTCCCTTCTTTCCCCCGGCAGCAAAGAAAAGTAATTATCGTCCCAAAAAATCGGCACGACGTCCTCGCCGGAGTCGGTAAGCCGAAGATGAACCATGAAAGCGAGATGGGGACTGGCATTCCTTACGGTCGTACGCACAATCCCTTCGCTGCCCTGTTGCGAGAATTTCGTTTCGGCGGCAACATGGGCGGAGGCTAGAGTGCTGAGTCCCCTAAGATCCCCATACGCGCTTTGTGGCGTATAAATCGTGTCTTCCTTCTTCGCCCAATCCAGCACATCTGGCTTTGTGGACAGCCAATAGAAATTGTCACTTAACAGTTTTCCGGCGCGGTCCCGAAGTTGCAACTTCAGAAAGTAGGTGGGGGAGATTCCGTCCAACGCTGGTAGTTCGAAAGCTCGCACCGTGCTGTCGGAGGCCGAGTCCAGCGTCGACTCGCGAGAGGCTTTTTCCTGCGAATCAATATCGTAGATTTTCGCCGTCACTTTCAGGCCATCGACCGAATGATCATATCCATTGATGACTGCGACAGAATTATCATCGTAAGAATACTGCACGTGCAGCGGCTCGCAAGCTTTTTTGGTGCCGAAATATCCGCCCGCCGGGGTAAGGTAATAGTCATACAAGTGCCAGATTAAGGATGGCCAAGCATTATTCAACATCCATTGAATCACTCCGGTCGAAACATATTTATTGCGACCGTAAGCTTCGAACATGGCTCGCTGGGCCTCGTAATTCATGGCCTGCGATTTGCGGAGGAAGTCTTCCAGATTTTCCGCCTTGCCGTAGCGTTGGTTCATGCCGTTCAGAAAGCGGTCGATGGTAGTAAAGCGCTCACCACCCGCATGGTAGTTCCAATATTCATCGATCGGCCATAGGTGATCGGCAGGAATAAAGTTTCGCAGACTTTCGAGTGGAGGGATGGCCGGCCCAGGCCCCGTCTCGGTATTGAAACCGTACGCTCCCCCGGCCTGCGTGTCAGCCAACCAATAATTCGGCGGAACGTAATCGTATGGACCAGTCATTTTCACCCCCGAGGGTCCGGTCACGGTGGTGAGTTGCTGAGAAGCTGACGACACCGATGGATTGGGCCATTGCCGATCCTTCAAAATCTGGAGATACATGTTTTCGACATCCGGGGGCGGAGGATTGTCGCTGCCATACAGCCAAACAAAGACGCTCGCATGATTCCGCAAACGCCACAATTGATCGGACAACGAAGCCGCCGCGATGGTTCGCGTATCGGCCGTCCAATCCTTCCAGTGCTCCCACATATCGCAACATGTCCATCCCGGCATAATGAGAATGCCCATCTGATCCGCCATATCGAAAAACTCGTCGCGCTCCATCCGGCCCTCGAGACGAATCGCGTTCAATCCCATGTCACGCGTGTATTGCAGCGCTGCCGTTGCCTGCTCAGGAGACCAGCGCAGAAGCATGTCTGGAGCCCACGCGGCTCCACGAATTAAAATCTTGCGGCCATTTATCGTGAACAGGCGAGCGCCCTTATCGGTCAACTGCGATGTCACTTCACGGATGCCGAAGCGTGTTTCCGCCAAATCCGAGGTTGCGCCATCGATATCTACTTGGAATTTCGCTGTATATAGCGCTGGAGTACCCATCTGATAAGGCCACCACAAGCGAGGATGAGCGAGCTGCAATTGCGGGAATTGATCGGCGTTGAAGGTGATGGTCTTTGACTCCCCGGGGCTCAGATCAATTTCCTGCGTAACATGAATTCCCTCGATGTTTACATGCGCTGTGCCAGTCACAGGCCGATCGGTCACATTTTGTAGATCAGCCGAGACGAGCAGAGATGCCGTCTTGTAATCTGCCCCGAGCTTAGAAGTTACGAAGGGATGCCGCAGGGAAACGCTGGTGCTTGTGGTGAGGTAAACGTCTTTCCACAATCCCATATCCTTGTCGGCGGGAGTTGGATTCCAATCGACCCACGTCATTCCCAAGTCGTTCTTCCCGGGAGCAGAAACTTCCACCGCCAGCGCGTTCGGCTTGCCGCGAATTAAATACTTGCTGACATTAAATTCAAACATTCGATATGTTCCCGCGACATCTTGTGAATCGGCGATTTTCTGTCCGTTCAACCAAATGTTAGCGCGGTAATTGATGGCATCGAAATGCAACCATGTGGTTCGCTTGCGCAATGAGTCCGGGACGTTGAACTCCGTTCGAAACCACCATGAACAACGGAATGGACTGCCGTCCGGCATATCCTGGTTGGCAAAGAAGGACGCCGCGGAATAGTTCATTCCGGGGAATGACTTGAGATTCATGCCGAAGTTGGGATCCGGATATGTCTTATCAGCGACCAATGCCGCGACCACAGTAGTTGGAACCTCCGCGCTGATGCCAGCCGGTTGTTCGGAATCCAGATGTAGATATTTCTTCCGCCGTCGACTTGGCATCACACGACGATTGTATTTGCCAGTTCTGGTGCAGAGGAATTCTGATATTTTCTGAAGGTCTTTCTGCAGAACTTACCCACGGCAACTAGCAGGAGAATTGCGGGAAAAAGGGAGGCGAGAGAGAAAAAGCGACCCCGAAGTATCATCGACATTCTCATTAAATCCTTTTATTAAAACGCATGAGTATTGCTATATTGACACATTGCTGTCAAGCAGAGTGACCTACATCAACTGGTAGTGTTGCAAAGTATATTCTTCTTGCACTTGATTTCGCCGTGACTGAGTAAATGTTTTGGAGCATTGCGAGAGCAAATGTCTGATTCTTCCACGTCGATTGCTAGTACATCAGCGCCTCGCTTAAAGCGAGTGCTCACGCTTTGGGACCTCGTATTCTACGGCATCGTATTAATCCAACCAATCGCGCCAGTCCCCCTTTTCGGTGTCGCCCAAAAACTTTCTGACGGCCATTTCGCGACCATCATTTTAGTCGCTATGTTTGCCATGTTGATCACAGCTGTGAGCTATGGACGAATGGCGGCACTCTATCCAGCAGCAGGATCGGCTTACACATACGTGGGACGGGGCCTGAATCTCCATCTCGGATTTTTGGCGGGTTGGGCGATGTTTCTCGACTACCTGCTGCAACCATTGATCAACACCGTTTGGATCTCGACCGCACTCCACGAACGTTATGTGCCCGGTATTCCTTTCGCGGTCTGGGCCGCGATCATCGCCACGATTATCACTCTGTTGAATCTCCGCGGAATTCGCTCTTCCGCCCGGGCCAATAAAGTATTGCTCTTCTTGATGTTTGGAGTCGTCGGATTCTTCATCGTGCTCGCGATCCGCTATCTGTTCTATTCCCAGGGATGGAGCGGACTATTTTCCATCCAGCCATTCTACGATCCGAAGACTTTTAACTCCCATCGAATCCAGACCGCGACTTCATTCGCAGCGTTGACCTATATCGGTTTCGATGGCGTAACCACCCTGGCCGAAGACGTTGAGAATCCAAAACGGAATGTGCTTCTGGCGACCGTTCTCGTCTGTTTGTTTACCGGAGTGTTCGGTGGCTTCGAAGTTTATTTAGGACAACGCGTTTGGCCGGACTGGCACACGTTTCCAGATTTAGTGACCGCGTTCATGGACATCTGCAGCCGCGTCGGTGGTCCAATTCTTTTCAATGCAATGGGCGTCATTCTGATTCTGGCAGCATTCGGTAGCGGGCTCACCGGCGGCCTCGGGGCAGCACGGCTACTCTTTGGCATGGGACGTGACAATGTCTTGCCGCGCAAAGTTTTCGGATATTTAAGTCCCGGCAGCACTCCGACTTACAACATTTTGATTATTGGAGTGCTAACGTTCGCCGGGGCGGTGATGTTGAACAGTATCGGCAACGCTTATGAGCATGCCGGCGAGTTGCTCAATTTCGGCGCATTTCTAGCATTTATGGGAGTGAATTTGGCTACTTTCTGGCAGTTTGCAGTTAAGGCAAGGCCGGGCTACAAACGAAGCCTGCTCACCGACGCCATCCTACCTCTAGTGGGATTCGCATTTTGCGCCTTGATCTGGTGGAACCTCAATGGGCTGGCGAAGACTGTGGGCGGAATCTGGTTTGCCCTCGGTATAGCCTATGTAGCGATTAAAACCCGCGGATTCCGTACGGCCCCCGTGATGATCGATTTCAGCGAGTCGTAAGTTGTGGAGGTTTTTGGAAGCTTGAGTCGGAGCGGAGAGGATCGAAGGCCGCCGAGAAATCCAACCTGCCCATCCCATTAGACTTGCCAGGGATCCCTTGCAGCCTGGCAAAGAAGTTCGCCCGAGATAGACAAATCCATCCGCGCCGATTGTCTTAACATTGAGACCGCAAAGTGGGCAGGACAGACCGAAATGCCGTTGAGATCGAGGCCCTGTATCGCCACCATGGGGCGTCGTTGCTGCTGTTCGCTTCGGCGATTTCGGGCGATCGGGGTCGCGCTCAAGATGCGGTTCATCAAGTGTTTCTGAAAGCGATCGAGAACGGGAGCATGAGCCACGCGATAAACAAGAAAGCCTATCTCTTTGCGTGTGTTCGCAACGCCGTTTTTAACGAGGCGAAGCTTCAAGATCGAAACACGCCCCTCGACATCGATTCGGCGTGGTTTGCTCCTCCAGACAGGGATTATGCCGGAGAGCAGAACCTGAGGCGTGCGCTGGGCGAACTTCCGGATGATCAGCGAGAAGTCATGGTTCTGCATGTGTGGGGCGAGCTCACTTTCTCGGAGATCGGTGACCTGCTGGGAGTCAGCTCGAACACAGCGGCATCGCGGTACCGGTATGCCCTAGCCAAGCTGCGCGGCTCAATGTTAGCCAAGGAGAACTCTTGTGCAGACTCCCGATGATGAACAATTCGAAGACTACTTGAGGCAATTCCATCCAATCGCCCCCGAACCTGTTCCAACACTGAGCGTCAGCCATTCATCTCGGCGTTCGGCCCGACTGGGGATTTGGCTGGCGGCGGCAGCAGCCGTTCTTGTTATAGGGGCGGTCATTTTGCATATTCGCAGTAGTCGAATTGTTGTTTCGACTAAGGCTAGCGATGCTGCAGTTGCCGAGCCCCATGGACCGTCGGAGCCACTAACCATGCGAAGCGCGAATGCTTGGCTCGCGACAGCGCCATCGTTTAGAGCAGCCGTTGACGACCTAGCGTTTCGTTCCCAAACCAGCCCACTTCCGCAAGGCAAACAGAGCGCGGTTGCTGTGCTAAGCAAGGAGAAAATCAGGTTATGAAAATCCTTAACACGATTCCTTCGATCATTCTGATTGCGTTGTTATCAGCCGGTTCGGCATTGGCTCAGCGGAATGCGTCCCTCACGGAGAATGCAGCTTTGCGCTACTGGTCGGCGTTCTCCGAGGTCCAAGATTCCAGTATCACGGACCAACAAGCCAAAGAACTCAACGCGATCCTCGACGGTACAGCGTCGTACGACGATTTGAAATACAAGGATCTGCTCGAAAAAAACACGTTGTCCCTCGAAATCATGGCCCGCGCGACGTCTCTTCCGAACTGTGACTGGGGATTGGATTACGGACTCGGGCACGACGTGCCGGTAGACTACGCGAGAAAGGCATTGGTTCTTGGGCGGCTCAATGTTCTTTATGCCTTTCACCTGCTTAAGACAGGTAATAAAGATGGGGCGGTTCGCGCTCTGGCAGCCGGTCTCCGGTTTTCGCACGATGTCGGAAATGGTGGATCACTTTTTGCTACGCTAATCGAAAAAGACCTCCTGACGAGCCACCTCAGGGCCGTAGCCGACGCGCTGCGCTCAGAACAGCTATCCGCCGGCCAGCGATCACAACTGCAAACGGCTGTTGCGCGAGTAGGGGAAGGACTTGACTGGCCTACGGCGGCAAAGCGCGATCTAGAAGCTCTCCGCGGAGACTACGCAGGAAACTCGCAGGCGTCCGCTGCTCTGACCCAGATTATTTCGTCATATGTTGCTGCCCTGAACGATGAGTCCAAACTTCCTGCGCTAACTCAAGCGATCCAAGGCGCCCCACAGGAACTTGCACGCGTGATCCCGAACGCAAAACGGGTTCTGGAACAAAAACAAGACTTGAACAACACAGTTCTGCAGACACGCGCGCTATTGCAATGATGGGGCGAATCTTCCAGGTATTCAACTCTATGATTGGGCTTTAAACAATCTTGCCAGACTATCGATATCCGCAGCACTCGCGTCACCGATCACAAAGTAGCGAAGGCCACCCTGACTCCATGTTTCCATGTTGAACGACAGTTTCTTCGGCGAGAGGGAGCTCTCGTTCAATCGGGCAGGCAGCGCACGTTCCTGAAACACGAATACAGAAATGTGATGCTTTCGAAGGTCGTAGATGAGATGCGCGCCCGGTGTTTGGTCCAGGTAGGTCATCCGTCCTCCGAGTAAGGAGAAGCCAGAATTGTTAAGCTCGGGCAGATCGAACGCGAAGGGGATTTTTCCCTGGAACCAGGGTTTCACCGTGTGCCGGTCAGTGGAGATGACATCCACGGGCGATGAGCTGGCCAGTGTCTCCACGTGCAAGTCGGCAATCTCGCTGAAAACGTGATCCCTGCTGGATCGGTTTCCGAGATAGGCTGAAGTCAACGTGCCGGCTACCAGAATCACGGTCGCGGCCGTTGCTAACATCCATCCCAGGTGAAAACTTCGCCGCGGTTTGATTGCGATGCTCTTTTGTATGCGACTGCGGAACTCGGCGCTGGGCGTGAAGCGCTTTCCTGCCGCCTGAATGGATCGCTTCATCTGCACCCGTCCCAGTGCATCTGCAGAACAAGAGGGACAGTTACGTACGTGTGCGTCGAGAGTGCGCATATCCGTCTTGGGAAGCTCACCGTCGAGATAGGTATCGAGTTTCTCCTTCCAAGAGTCACAAACCATAATTCGTCCCCTTCGCAATCGCCGACGTTGTTGTTCCCGCTTGCGGATGAGGTCGCAGGCGATCGCGTAATGTTTTTCTCGCCCGCGATAAACGCGACATCACTGTGCCTATTGGAACCGAAAGCGTCTCTGAGATTTCCTGATACGACATCTCCTCGACCTCACATAAAAGAAGGATCTCCCGGAAATACACCGGAAGCTCGTCGATTGCGGCTTGCAGCCGCTCGCGGTTCGATCGGTCAAACAGTAGTGTTTCTGGCGTCTCGTGCTCAACCGCCAATTCAGGTCCATCCTCGTCGGAATCGAGCGGTACAGTCATTGTCGCTTTCAAGCCGGTACGAGAAGTTAAGAAAGTGTTCCGCAAAATCCGGTACATCCACGCCCGAAAATTAGTTCCTAACTTGAAGGACGAGAATCCCTTTAACGCTTTAGCGTAGGTTTCCTGCACCAAATCTTCGGCTTCTTCGCGATTCTGTGTGAGCCAGTGAGCGAAGTTATACAGCTGATCGAAGAGTGGCATTGCCAGCCCTTCGAACGAGTCGAGTTGAAGATCCGTAGCCGACACGTCCACATGTTAAAACACCGCAGGCACTGATTTATTCCCGTCCCAAGAACAATTTGTTTCGGGGATTAAATGCAGGCTCAAGCAAGTGGAAACAGTGAAGTTAGAGCGGCCGCCTCTCGCAAACGTCTCGCGTGATCCCATCACTAGTGAGAACTGGTTTTCCCACTCGATATTCCCTGTGAAGCGGAATCATCTCCCTGGCGGCCGCCGATTTCTATCAATGATGGAATAAAACATCGCGGCGGTCTGTTATCTCGGATGACATGATCAATCCATTTGACATTAAGACAGTACTGCTCGCCAAGCACGCACAACATGTTGTGCTGATACATTTCCCGATCGCGCTTTTCATTTCCGCGGTGGCCTTCGACTTCATCGCGCAATGGACGAAGCGTATCAGCTTGACGGACGCCGCCTACTACAATCTGCTGCTAGCGGCGATTTCAACCATCCCAGTACTCGCCACGGGTGTTCTTGCGTGGCAGTTACAGCTCGAGGGACAGAAAGTGAAGGGCATCTTACTACTTCACATTGTGTTCGCAAGCGTCTCTAGCGTGATCATCTGGGTGGTCTGGTGGGTCCATTTCCATGCACGACGGCGGGAAGAGGCGTTGCCGAGCTACCGCCTGGCCCTTGAAATTCTGGGCCTCGGTCTCGTCGCGCTGACAGGACACCTGGGTGGCTTCCTAAGCGGCGTAAACACTCCCAGCTAAAACCGGGAATAAAAACTGCTCAAGCAAGTTATCAACTCAGAACGCTAGAAACCAGGAGACCAAATGACCGACAAAAAACAAGATCTTATCGATGAGAAGTTACAGGACCTCAACAACGACGGTGTTGATCGCCGCGGGTTCCTGAAGTGCATGGCATGGGCTGGCACGGGACTCGTCTGGACCCTGAGCGGCGGCATTCCTGTGTCTAGAGCGTTCGCCAAGGGGATGGAAAAAGGCGGGAGCAAAGGCGCGGATTTCAGTTTCGTTCAGATCAGCGACAGCCACATCGGATTCAACAAGCCGGCCAATCCCAACGTCACCGCTACTTTGCAGACGGCAATCAACAAGATTAACACCATGCCCCACCCGCCGGATTTCATCATTCATACCGGCGATCTGAGTCAGCTCTCAAAACCCAGCGAATTTGACACGCTCGACCAGGTACTAAAAGGAGCGTCCGCAAAACAGGTCTACTTTGTCCCGGGTGAGCATGACATGTTGAGCGATAACGGCGATCAATTCCTTCAACGCTATGGAAAAGGTACGAAGGGCACTGGATGGTCCAGCTTTGATCATAAAGGCGTGCATTTCGTTGGCTTGGTGAATGTCGCCAATTTGAAAGCCGGAGGCATGGGGTCACTTGGTAACGAACAGCTGGAGTGGCTCGAAGATGATCTCAAGGCGCGCTCCGCCAGCACTCCCATTGTGCTCTATGCACACATTCCACTATGGACGATTTATCCGGACTGGGGATGGGGAACCGACGACAGCGAACAAGCTCTGTCTTGCGTCAAGCGTTTCGGTTCGGTGACTGTATTGAACGGCCATATTCACCAGATCATGCAGAAGGTCGAAGGTAAAGTTTCATTCCACACAGCGATGTCCACCGCCTTCCCTCAACCTGCGCCCGGAACAGCTCCTTCGGCGGGGCCCATGAAGGTGCCGGCGGACCAGCTGCAACGGGTGTTGGGTATCACCGATGTGAACTATCGAGTGAGCGGTCGGAGTCTCGCTGTCGTCGACTCCCCACTAGGGGATTCGGGCTCTTCCGCGTCAGGAAATGAATAGTAGCCCTATCTGTAGTTGACTCAATCCCGGTTTAGACAATCAGAGCTGAAACAAACAACGAAGATTAGCAAGAAGCTACAACAATCAGAAAGGAACAAGGAAATGACAAAACCCAACGTTTGGTTTCTAGGTTTAACGACGGCAGTGGTAGTTGCGATGCTTTTCATAGGGTCAACGAGAGTCTCAGCGAATGACCAAACCTCAGCCGCGACCGCGGAGGTGAAAATCGATAATTTCACTTTCGGACCGCAAACGATTACGGTACCCGCCGGAACCACAGTCATATGGACAAACAAAGATGACATTCCCCATACCTCGGTCAGTACAGAGGGTGTGTTCAAGTCTAAGGTGCTGGATACCGACGAAAAGTTTTCCTACACATTTACCAAGCCGGGGACATATCCCTACTACTGCACGATCCACCCGAAGATGACTGGCCAGATAGTGGTGAAGTGACTCGTACATCCAGGTATAACGGAGAAACTGGCTTTGTTTAAAGGGAATCCTATCGCCTTCGTAAAACAATTCTCTCAAGCGACTTGAACTAATACTATCGACGCGTTCGACATAACGAGCAGGGCTCTTCTATTCCACGAATCTAAAGTTTGCCGGTTATTGAGAATCAGACTCAGTGGGTGGAGCGGGTGATCAGTGACGTTGTCTCTCTTTTCCAATGAAGGGCTTTCTTGGAACCGGCGCCACCTTCGGGGCAGATCTCAACCTCGTTGTGCAACTCGTCATGGGAGCAGCCTTGATCGCGGGGGCTCGGCTCGCGAAACGAAAATGCTACCGGGCTCACGGTATTTGCCAGACGACGGTACTCCTTTTGAACTTGCTGATGATCGGGTTGGTGATGTGGCCGTCGTTTCAACAACAAGTTGAACCTGGGCTGTCCAAGGTTTTACATAAGTGGTATTACGAGGCGGCGGTAATACACGCGCTCCTCGGAATAATCGCTGAAGTTCTCGGACTCTATATCGTCATAGTAGCGGGCACGGACATTCTTCCGCAATGGTTGCGCTTTACAAAGTGGAAGTACTGGATGCGAATCGAGTTAGTACTTTGGATGATAGTTCTCTTTACTGGCGTTGGAACATACTACGCATGGTATGTGGCTCCATTCCTGTAGTTACGCGTCTGGGTCGGGTTTCAGCGGCTTTTGCGGGGCGAGAAATAATCGTTTGAAAGTCGGGAATAATGCTCAACTCGGGAAGTTTCATATACAGCTGTAACAAATCATAAGTAAAGGAATCGGAGCTTAAACCATGAAAGAAAATACTTCCCCAGCTGTGGTATCCCAGACAGATACCTCTCACCCAACCCAGTGTTCACCGGAAGAAGAGGTTCAACGTCACTGGCATGGTGTAGTCAAGAGACGTTCATTTCTTAAGGGCCTTGGAATTGCCGGCGCAACGCTGTCAGCTGGTGCATTCCTGGCCACCGAAGGAACTGCACAATCCAAATCAACTCCGGGCAAGCTTTCCAAAGGCGACGCTGCACTGCTCCGGTTCGCGGCGGCAGCAGAACTCATAGAGGCTGATTTGTGGCAACAGTACAATGAACTGGGAGGAGTCCAAGGAGGTAATCCCGCCTACATAGCCGCACTCAGCAACCTTGATGGCGACATGCCTCAATACATCGCTGATAACACCGACGATGAATTGAGCCACGCGGCCTTCCTGAATGCCTATTTGATCTCCAAGGGTGAGGAACCAGTTGATTTAAACGTCTTTAGAATCTTACCGAGTAGCCAGGCAAGCGGGGCTAAGAATATTGGAAGACTGACAAACTTGATCAACCTCAACGTTGACCTAAGCTGGTACACCCGGTACCGCAGCGGGCAGAACCCCGATTTCGGGGTGAAGTTCACTGGACCCTTAACTATCGCGAACCAGCCCGCCATTCCATTAAACGACACTGACACTCCGCCAACCCAGGCCCAACCTGTGCCCCCAACGTCACCGCAGCAGTCTCGCATGCAAGCGATTGCGAATACTGCAGGATTTCACTTTGCTTTCATCGAGCAGGGTGGAGCGAGTCTGTACCCGACGCTAGCCTTCAAGGCCACCGATCCTGAAGTCCTTCGGATTTTGATTAGTATTGGCGGAGTCGAGATTGACCACTTTGGGCTCTGGCATGACAAGGCAGGCAACGCAGTGAATCAGCCATTGGCTGGTGTAACGGATCCAGTTACTGGGCTGACATTCCCAGATCTTAATGCTCTAAACTCGGAACTCGATCAGACAAACCTGATCCTGCCTGAGCCTGGTGACTTTATAAGCAAGAGTCTGCCCCAATGCTCGGTAATTCGGCCGACATCAACACAGCACGGCGGAGCAGTCGCCACTATCAAAGCTTTTACGGATGACCTGTTATTCCTGGGACAACCGTCAGCATTCTTCAAACTAGTTAACCGGCTGGCCGTCGAAGCTGATTCTGTCCGGCGCGGCTTTTGATTGTTGCAGCTCTCCCCTGCTGTTTGAACGGGTGCTGTATCTAATGTCATTTTGCAGCGCCCGACTTTCTTACTAGCACTTAATTCAACTTTCTGGTAGGGACAAAAAGGAGCCACATGTTCGAAGGATTATTTCAACCAATGCATCTGCTGGTGATTTTCGGGATTGCCTTACTTATTTTCGGGCCCAAAAAACTTCCGGAGCTGGGTAAAGGAATCGGAGAAGGCATCCGCGGCTTCAAGTCAGCCATGAAAGCCGACGAAGAGAAGCCAGGCAACGCTGCGATACTCGACCAAGGGTTATCCAAGGAGTGATTCATGGGATTCGGCATGGAAATGATATTCCTGCTTATGCTCGGGTTTCTTGTGCTCGGGCCAAAGCAGCTGAGTGCATTGTTGGGACATGTGCTGAGGGCTAAAGCACAATTCGAAGAGGTGAGTCGAGGCTTGAAGTCTCAGCTCTCTTCGGAACTCGATGCCGGCGCATCTAGAGTTAGAGACTGACGTTCGGCATAATTGATTACAGCGACCTCCTATCCGCCCCGGCAGTCGATCGACTGTCGGGGGCGTGGATTGGCGTTCTCACTGATTTCGTCAACTAGGCGAACTTAAATCTGATTTCTGTGCTGCTCCAGTGCGATACGCACCAGCTGACTGCGAGTGCGCACCCCAGTTTTGGAGAAAAGTTGCTGTAGCGTTGCTTTCACCGAACTCTCGGATGCCCCGATTCGCTCCGCAATTTCCTTATTGGCCAAGCCCTCGAATATGTAAGAAAGAACCTGCCGCTCTCGCTCCGTGAATTGCTCTCCCTTCGATTCTTGAAGAGCACCCGGGCCCATTGCCGCCAGCAAGAATTCCCGGTCAAACCAAACCTTCCCAGCCATAACGTGCCGGATGCCTTCTACCAGTAGTGCTGCCGAGTTATGTTTCATGAAAATTCCAGAGATGCCGTTGCGAATTAAGTTGGCGGCCTGCTCTTTTTCGACACCCGCAGTCACGACGAGGACCTTGCCGCCAAATCCGTGCCGCCTCGCCAGACGCATAAACTCACCGCCGTCGCGCTGGCCAAGGTCGAAGTCGAGCAGCACGACATCGACATTCGTTCTCCGCAATACCGCCAGACCTTCCTCGATGGAATTGCAATGCGCAGCAACTTGAAAGCCGGGTTCGCTTGTCAACAATCGAGCCACGCTCTCCCGAAACAAGGCATGGTCGTCCACAAGTAAAATGCTTGTTGGCTGTGTAGAGGAATCAGGCATTCAGAGTTTCCTCAGTCCTGGCCAATGCAGGTACGACTACAGCGAAACAGCACCCCTGAGTTCTGGCTTCATGAATGAGTTCGCCGCCAAAACTCCGCATGATTGAGCGGGAGACATACAAGCCAAGCCCAGCCGTTTCAGCGTCGGGTTGGAATGGGCGAAACAATTTCTCGGGATGTGCTATGCCGATTCCTGTATCTTCAACGCGGACCGTGACGTGCTTATCTTCAAGCGATGTACTCACCCGTAATTTCCTGGTCTGAGTCGACTCCATTGCACGCTGGCTATTCTTGGCGAGATTCAGGAACACTTGAATCAGGCCGTAACGATCAGCATGCACCAATGGTAAGTTCTCGTGCGCACGCCATTCGATTTCGATTTCAGTCTCGGACTCACGATAAGCGCCTTCGATCAGAATGCGGACCTCGTCTAGCAGAGAGGTCAGTTCCACTGTCCCGGCAGCGTCAGAGGGAGCCTTCACACTCAGTGCCGATATTCGTTCCAGGCTCTGGATCAACGAGCTCAGCGCTTGAAAATCTTCGTTTTGCTCCAGATTTGGGACGCGTGAAAGGTTCTTGTGCAACACCACTGCCGCGCCGCACAGGTTCCGAACCTCGTGAGCCATGGCGCCTACTAGAATCCGGCTGCTCTTCAGCAAGTGGTCCAAACTTAAGTCTTCGCGGTTTCGCAGATCTTCCGATAAATCCACGATCACCGCCGCCAGCCGCGGGCCAGACATGGTGTTGTAAGTCGAAAACCACAGACAGGCCAGAAATACCTCGCCGGTTGACCGATGTCCTTTACATTGCAGTGTGGTTCGGAACGCTCGTGATGGCTGAGTCTGGACTACGGTCTGCAGGGAGGGCAGATAGGAAGTGATCGCCTGGCCCGTCAAAGACGGTGCGCCCGGTGCAAGCAAATGTTGCGCTGCCTGATTCGCCAGAAGAATCTTCCCATTTGTGTCGATAGTCAGGATCGCGGCGGGACTGCTCTCCACTAGAACTAACAACTGATCTTCGGCATCACGCCGCAGCTTGACCTCACTCTCCAACTCTTCCACGTGTTCCAAAACGATTCGACGATTTTTTAAGAGCTCTGAAACAAAAAGTCCGGTTCCACTAAAGCCTATCGAACTCAAAACCAATCGGAAGATGGCTTCATTTTCCGGCAGATTGCTGAACGCCTCCTGCAGAATTGCGCAAACCAAGGCCACACCGATCGTCTGCCAGCGTGAGAGAAAACCGCCCACAATGATTATGGGGAACAAGTACAGAAATCCAAGAGAAATATACGGCTTGGTAAGCCAGTCGGTAACCGCAATTGCCGCCACGAGGAGAGCCGCGACGGTCAGCAACACTGGACGGTTTGCGGGTACGAAAATCGACAGTAGCCGTTTCATCGAATTCTTCAATGTTGCTCCAGTTGTTGCGCGGAGTGAATAGGCCCTACCCAAAAGATAGCTTTGAATTATCGGAAGATAGGCTTCCCGCTCTTGTTGCCACGCGACGACAATTTTATGTTGGAAAATCCCTCATCATTCATAAATCCTGACGCGAATGCCGATCCATGCCAGTCATCCTTTTTTGAAGCGAATCATAGGTATTTTGGCCGCCACTTTTACTGCGCCCGCTTCACGTCGGCGGCCGAGCGCGTCCCGCCGTGAGTGGGTTCTATATACCGCATTGGCGCTGCTCATCGCGTGGGTTCCTAGAACCGCTAATGCTCAGCAGCAAACCTTCACCTGGCAACAGATTCGAGACAAGTTCGAAGCTGCAAACCCGACACTGTTAGCAGACAAATTGACCATCGACGAATCGAGAGCACAGGAGATCACCGCTTTTCTGCGCCCCAACCCGACGTTGGGGCTGACCGTTGATGGAACCCAGATAGCCCCTGATAGAGGCGTCTGGAGACCGTTCGCTGGCACTTTTGAATCTCCCAGTCTGAGTTATTTGCATGAACGGCAGCACAAGCGGGAATTGCGACTGGAGAGCGCACAAAAGGGGACACTCATAGCCGAATGGAGTCATGCTGACCTGCGGAGGACCATGCTGTCTACCTTGCGTGAAGCATTTGTTTCAGCGCTGCAAGCCAAAGCGGTACTCCAGCTGGCAAAAGACAATCTTGCCTACTATGACCGCGTACTCGATATCAGCAGAACTCGCTTCAATGCGGGCGACATTGCGCAGATCGATCTCGATCGGTTGGAACTTCAACGCACCCAGTACGAATCAGATTTCCAGGCCGCAACTGAGAGTCTGGAGACCGCGAAGATCCAATTGCTCACCCTGCTGAGCGATCGAACTCCAGTTGAACAATTCGATATAACTGGACCCTTCGACTTCAGCGATCAACTCATGCCTCGCGAAGAATTCAGAAAGATCGCGCTGGATATACGCCCTGATTTAAAAGCGGCCACTGAAGCCGTGAAGAAAGCCCAGACCGATCATAAACTCGCGGTTGCAAACGGCTCGACCGATCCGACTCTAAGCGCCTGGTACACGCACAACTCTTCTAACAATAACCCTTTTGGCGTGAATACCATCGGTGTCAGCGTGAGCATTCCGCTGCGAATTTTCGACAGGAACCAGGGAGAGAAGCTCCGCACTCAAATTGATATTGATCGAAGCCAAAAACTATTGGATGCCTCGGAGGCGCAAGTGCTAAGCGACGTGGATTCCGCGTACGCGACAGTGAGCAGCGATTTGATTTTGTTGCAGCCATACAAAGCCAAATATTTACAGCAGGCAGTCCGAGTGCGCGACACGATCACTTTCTCTTATCAAAACGGTGGTGCATCGTTGCTCGACTTTCTAAGCGCTCAGGCCGAGTACCGCGGCGTGGAGTTGAATTACTTGAATTTAGTCGGTTCGTATCTGACCGCGGCCAGCCAACTGAACCTCGCAGTGGGCCGTGAGGTAATCCCATGACAAAGAGTTTGTTCAATCGGTTCTTGGCGACATTTGCAGTCTTGTCTTTCATCTTGCCTGGAATCTCGTGCTCCGACTCCAAGAAGCCTGAACCGACGAAGACTGAAATCACCCGAGAGCCGGGAGTCTTCACTGTGGACCACCCGGAAATGTTCAAGTTAGTCAAGGTCGAGACGCGGGACTTGCCCACAGCAATTCAAGCAAACGGCGCCGTGACCCCCGACGTGAACCGAACCGTCCACGTCACCTCGCAAGGTTCGGGGCGCGTAGTTGATCTCAGAGTACGGCTGGGCGAGTACGTGAATAAGGGCCAGCCCATGCTATCGATTTATAGTGCTGACCTCGCCGGAGCATTTTCGGATTATCAAAAAGCGGTGGTTGATGAGCAACTCTCAAAGAAGGCTCTTGAGCGAACAGAGCTGCTCTACTCCCATGGCGCAGCCGCCCAAAAAGATCTCGAACAAGCGCAGGACGCGGAACAAAAAGCCAAAGTTGATGTGCAGAATGCCGAACAGCACATTCGAATCCTGGGCGGCGACCCATCGCACCCAAGTTCGGTGATCGAACTTCGAGCGCCGGTAGCTGGGACGATCGTGGAACAGAACATCTCCGGATTTGAAGGAGTCAAGAGTCTCGACAACAGTCCCAATCTTTTTACTATTGCCGATCTCTCTCAAATTTGGGTCTTGTGTGATGTCTATGAGAACGATTTGGGCGATGTGCATTTGGGCGATCAAGCAGAAGTAACATTCAACGCGTTCGCGGATCGTGTATTTCACGGCGCGGTCAGCGACATCTCCCGAATACTTGATCCGAATTTACGGTCGGCAAAAGTTCGGGTTGTATTGTCCAATCCCAAGGGCGAAATGCGACCTGGGATGTATGCAGTGGCAACGTTTCGGTCGCGGAAGCTACAACCGCGTCTCCTCGTTGCCAGTACCGCGATCATGCGACTGCAAGATCGCGACTGGATATTTCGCAAGGTGGACAATCAACATTTCCGTCAAGTTGAGGTCCATACTCTCGGTGACACGGCGGATGGAATGCACGAAATTCAGGATGGCCCGGTGCATCCCGACGACGATGTCGTAATGAACGCTCTGGAGTTTTCGACGGCGATGGCGGGTCAGGGAAAATGATCCGTTTCCTTATCGACTTTGCCCTTCGCAACCGAATTTTGGTGCTTAGCGTCGCCGTCATCTTATTTGTTTGGGGAATTATCTCGTTTCGTCGTTTGCCCATTGAAGCCTATCCGGACGTCGCTGACACCTACACGCAGATCATCACGCAGTGGCCGGGACACGCCGCCGAAGAAATCGAACAACAAATCACGATCCCATTGGAGGTGACGCTGAACGGCGTCGCCCATATGGTGCATCTGCGCTCAGTTTCGCTGGCCGGCCTCTCCGTAATCACAATCATTTATGACGACGACATCAGTACGTTTAATGCGCGCACTGAAGTGGTCGACCGGTTGCAGCAGGTCACGCTGCCAACTGGAGTGAGTCCAAACCTTGGCCCGGACTACAGCCCCACTGGCCAAATAATGTTCTACACGTTGACCAGTACCAATCCACAGTATGACGTGATGGAATTGAAAGCGCTTCAGGATTGGTTTGTGCTTAACCAATTGAAGTCTGTCCCCAATGTCGTAGATGTGAACATTTTCGGTGGACCCACGCGCGAGTATCAGGTTCAACTCGACCCTGGAAAACTAGTTGCCTATGGACTCTCGCTGAGTCAAGTCGAACAGGCACTGACCAATAACAATATCAACGCAGGTGGCGGGTTCCTGGAGCGGGGGCAACAAGCGCTGAATGTTCGTGCCGTAGGACTAATGCAGAACACCGGCGATATTGGCGCTACCGTCATAAAGTCTGTAAATGGCACGCCCGTCCGCGTCCGTGATCTCGGCAACGTCGTGCAAGCTCCGAAAGTCAGGTTAGGTCAGTTGGGCAAAACCATTCGGCACGAGGACGGGACGGTCCTCAATGACGACGACGTTGTCGAAGGCATTGTCCTGCTACGCAAGGGAGCGGAGGCTGATGCAACGCTCGATGCGCTGCACGAGAAGATTGCCGAACTGAACAACGGTCTGCTCCCGAAGGGGGTAAAGCTGGTTCCTCATCTCGATCGCAGCGACCTTGTACATTACACGACGCATACCGTTCTTCGGAATCTGACGCATGGAATGCTCCTGGTAACAGTCATTCTCTTTCTGTTCCTGGGCAATGTACGTAGCGCGCTGATCGTGACTTTCACCATTCCGTTCGCGCTGCTGTTCGCCGCCATTCTGCTTGATCTACGACATGTACCTGCGAATCTGCTATCCCTCGGAGCCCTCGATTTCGGAATGGTCGTGGATGGTTCCGTGGTCATGGTGGAAAACATCCTGCGCCACGCCGAACTCGGGCAGGGCAGGCGGTCTTTTGTTCAGATGATTGGAACAGCCGCCCATGAAGTTCAGAAGCCCGTTTTTTTTGCAATTACCATCATTATCGTTTCTTATCTCCCTATTTTTACCCTACAGCGCGTGGAGGCTAGATTGTTCCGGCCCATGGCCTGGACGGTTACATTTGCGCTACTTGGTGCCCTGCTATTCGCGCTTCTTATAGCTCCTGTTCTCTGCAGCTTGATATTCAAAAACGACATCAAGGAGTGGCGCAATCCGCTTCTGCAGGTTCTCCAGCGAGCTTACAGCAACGTCCTCGATTGGTGTTTCGACCATCTGAAGCTCACCTTAGCATTCGGAGCTGGTGCGCTGGCGATCATGTTATTTCTCGCCTTCAGCGGCATTGTCGGCTCTGAGTTTCTGCCGCATCTTGACGAGGGCGCGATTTGGGTTAGGGGAACATTGGCCCCCAGCACAGGTCCTTCAACCGGAATCGCGCTGGCCGAACGAGCCCGTAAAATACTTGCCAATTTTCCCGAGGTCACGCAGGTGGTTAGTCAGGTGGGACGTCCGGATGATGGCAGCGACGCCAGCGGCTTTTATAACACCGAGTTCTTTGTTGACTTACTTCCGCGGTCACAGTGGCGCTCGGAATTCAGGACCAAGGATGACCTCATTGACGCTATGGATAAGGAGTTGAGTAAGTTGCCTGGCGTGGACTGGAACTTTTCTCAGCCAATTTCCGACAACGTGGAAGAGGCAGTGAGCGGCGTTAAGGGCGAGTTGGCCGTGAAGCTGTTCGGACCGGAATTGAAGGTCTTAGAGTCGAAGGCCCAGGAAATGCAGGACGTGATGGGCAATATCCGAGGCATCGCTGACCTGGGAACATTTCAAGTTCGCGGACAGCCGAACGTCAACCTCATTGTTGATCGAGCGGCCGCGGACCGCTTCGGCATCAACGTGAGTGATGTTCAGGACGCAGTCGAAACGGCTGTTGGCGGGAAAGCCGTAAGCCAAATTTTGATCCGTGATCAGCGATACGATCTGACTGTCCGATATCAGGAGCCGTTCCGCCGCACGGTGGAAGACATCGCTAATATTCGCATTTTGGCCCCCTCAGGCGAGCGCGTTTCCTTGGGCCAGTTATGCCAGATCAAGATGGAAGACGGCGCATCAACTATTTATCGCGAGGGCAACTCCCGCTACATTGCCATCAAATACAGCGTCCGCGGACGCGACCTAGGAAGCACAGTTCGGGAAGCCATCGAAACCATCCGTCAAAAAGTACAGGTTCCCGAAGGCTACCATCTCGACTGGACCGGTGAATACGAAAGCCAGCAGCGGGCAAACCGTCGCCTCGCCGTTATCGTCCCCGTCACGGTTCTCTTAATGTGCTTCATCCTCTACCTGGCCTTCGACTCCTGGAAATGGGTAGGCGTGATATTCGGAGTTGTCGCGATTTCCCCTTTAGGCGGATTCATGAGTTTGTTGTTAACTCATACGCATTTTTCTGTTTCGTCGGGTCTAGGATTTCTGGCTCTAATGGGCGTCTCGGTCGAAGTCGGAGTTATTATGGTCGAATACATCAACCAGCTTCGCACTCGCGGAATGAAGCCTCGAGATGCCGCGAAGGAAGGCGCGTTACTCCGGCTTCGGCCCATCATGATGACTATGCTGGTAGCGACGCTCGGTCTCCTTCCAGCCGCCTTGTCCCACGACATTGGATCGGACTCGCAGCGACCCTTTGCGATAGTTATCGTCGGCGGCCTCACGATTGAGCTGCTTGTAAGTTTGGTCCTGTTTCCAGTCTTATATCTGGTTTCAGCAAGGCCGAATGACAAGCTTCCTGCGCCGGAACTTGGTTTCTTTGGCGAAGGAGAACATATCGATTAATGGGGCTGTGCCTAGTGATAGAAAACGGCCACGAGCCGTTCGGTGATTTTCTGGGCGAGGCCTTTCTCAGCAGAGATCGTCAAAGATACAACGTTTATCTTTCCCGGTCGCGCTCCGAATCGCTAGGGAGTTTGTCTGTGGGCAGAAATAATCGACGGTTACGAATGCGCAGCACGCATAGACTGTAAGCATCGGCGGGCGGTTTCCATTTCGCTGAAGCGGCTGCCTTCCTGTTCCAGCAAGTAATATTCGACACCTCCGACGCTTTCAGCGGCGGCGAAGATGTTTTTCCAATCGGCACTCCCTTCACCGAATAGAACGTGATAGCCCTTTGTTGAATCAGGAGACCAGTCCTTCAAGTGAAGCGAGCGGATTCGCCCTGGGTTGGAGCGAATCCAGGCGACCGGGTCGGACCCTGCCTCAAGGCACGTGCCGACATCAAGCTGAAGCATGACGGATGGTTTTGTATTCCTGGCGATAATTTCAATGGGGCGCACACCATCAACCGGCGTGAACTCAAGTTGGTGGTTGTGATATCCAGGTTTGAGTCCTGAAGGTTCTAGTTGCTCGGCAGCGGAGTTCAGTTCATCGGCGACGACCTTCCAGCCATCAACGCCTGGTTTCGGTTGAGAGCTGGCCATCACAACATACTTGCAGCCCAGCATCAGGTTCCTGTCTCGAGTTCGATGAATCTTGTCCGGGCTGAAGTACTCCTCACTATTGTGAGTCGAGAAACATCGGATGCCAAGGTCATCGAGAAGCTTCCGCATTTGCTTCGTCTGGCTTTCACTCCAATCGAAATACGGAGCGTAGAATTCAACGCATTGGTATCCCATCTGAGCGACCGAGCGCAAAGTGCCCTCGGGGTCTTGCTTGAGCGCTTCGCGAACGGAATAGAGCTCAAGGCCAACCGGAATGGATTCAGACGCCCGAGCAGTGATCGCCCACGGAAGCACTGCTGAGAGAGCAAGAAACGAACGGCGTGAAAGAGGCATGGCGCAAATCGTACTCCCGAATGAATGGAATTTCATCACAAAGGTTGATCCGTGGTCTACGCGATCGCAAGACGACGGAGCCGGAAGTTCTTTACCGCAGTTGTTACGCTCTCTTGTTCGTTTTCGCCGAGGTCAGTGTAGAACGGCAATCGTAGAAGTCGCTCGCTAATCTCTTCAGTGACCGGACAGTTTGAGGCTCGTGCCGCGAATTTTATTCCGGCCTCCGAAAGATGAAGCGGGCTGTAATGGAATACGCTAAGTATTCCCTGGGCTTTCAGGTGCGAGATTAGCCATTCCCGGTGCTCGATAGAGGGTAGAAGCAAATAAAACATGTGGTGAGTCTGCTCACACTCGACTGGAGTCACGGGCAGTTTAACGTCGTTGCTCTGAGCCCACTCAGTCAACGATTCGTAGTATCGATTCCACACCTCACGACGTTTTTCCTCAATCTGCTCTCTCGCTTCGAGCTGAGCATAAAGAAATGCTGCCAGCAGATCGGATGGTAAATAGCTCGATCCCAGATCGACCCAGGTGTATTTGTCCACTTCACCGCGGAAGAAGCGGCTTCGATTCGTGCCTTTTTCGCGAATTACGAGTGCTCGCTCCAGTAGATCCACGTCATTGATAACCAGCGCCCCGCCTTCTCCGCATGTAAAGTTCTTCGTCTCGTGGAAGCTCTGCGTACCGAGACAGCCAAGCGTGCCGGTGTATTTTCCTTTGTATCTGGAGAATAATCCGTGAGCATTGTCTTCGACCACTCTAACTCCATGACGAGAGGCGATCGCTAGAATCGAATCCATTTCGCAGGAGACCCCAGCATAGTGAACCACGACGATCGCTTTGGTTTTTGCCGTTATCAAAGACTCCAGGCGAGTCTCATCGAGATTCAGCGTGTCGGGACGAATGTCCGCGAACACCAGCCGTGCCCCCCGCAGAGCAAAGGAGTTCGCAGTCGAGACAAAAGTAAACGACGGGACGATCACCTCGTCCTCCGGGCCGCAGCCGAGCAGGAGTGCCGCCATCTCCAGCGCATGCGTGCAGGAAGTTGTCAGCAAGACTCGGGGTACTCCCATCTCCTTTTCGAGAAACTCATGACACTTGCGCGTGAAAGGACCGTCACCCGAGGCGTGACCATTGGCAATGGCTTCGGCAATGTACTTGTACTCGTTGCCAACGAGACACGGCCGGTTAAATGGGATTCGGTAGGTCACGATTTTCTGACCACGAAAAGTTTCTGGGTGCCATAGTCACCAGCCGGAGGGAGCCGCGAGAACCAGCGATTCCATTCGGCATTCGGATCAGCCACGTTGACCGGAATATGAGCCCCCTGCGCCATCAGAGGTTTCAAAACGCGTGTGCCAACGTAGTAGCTGCTGGCAAAGTTAGACAATTCGAGCATTGTGGCTTTCTCAGAAATTGCCGCTATCACGTTTTCCTCGTCAAGGTACTGGTTGAACTCGGGCATCGGAATGGGCTCCATCCCCCACTCTGCCCGGAACGCATTCAAACGCCGCCACCCCTGCAACGTCGCCTCTGAGAGTAACAGCAAACCGCCCGGCTTGAGCACTCGAAGGCACTCGCGCAACCCTCTTAGTTGGCGCTCCCAGTCTCCCAGATTTATCAAAACCCGCACCACAATAACTTTGTCGTAGTGATCGGACGGCTCGCTCAATTGGGTAATATCGCCGACATCAAATTCAACCGAACCCGGCAGATTGTCTTGCATTGCGTCGAGCCGCAGCTTCGCCTGCTCGATCATCTCCGGAACATAATCCAGGCCCCGCAGTTGTATGCTCCGGGCGCAGGCGAATTGCATGGACGAGTACCCGTTGGCACAACCTACGTCAAGAACTTTGTCCCCATCGGCCAAATGCTTGGTGATCTCACTGATCTCCATCTCGATCACACAATGGTCGGACCAGGAAACCGATGGCGACTGGCCGTGATCACGCGCCTGATTCGTCCAGTATTCGAATACTTCGCTTTGGTTCAGTCGGGACTTCATCAAACGCGACCTGCATTGTGCCTGTCCAAAACTTTCTGCGCTTCAGAATTACGAACAACATAGGGAGGCTTCTGCATGCTGCGGAAATGCATGCGCGCCAAATATTCGCCAATAATCCCCAGAGCGAACAGCTGGGCGCCTGAAAATAATGCGACGATGGACGCGAGAAACGGAAAACCCGGCACCGGATCACCATGCGCGAAATATCGGGCGATCACATACGCCAGAACAAAAAATCCGAATAAGGTGAAAACGAATCCGACCATGCTCGCGATCTGCAATGGCATCGTGCTGAAGCCTGTCATCATGTTCATGGCGTGGGTCAGCAATTTACGAAAAGTGTATCCGGAGGCGCCTTGTTCTCGTGGGCGGTGTTTCACAGGAGTGGATACAAAACGATTGGTACCCCACGTCAGCAGGACATCTATGGATACAAAAGATCCCTCGTAATGAGAAAAAGCCTTGACGACCTCCGAATTGAAGGCCCGAAAGGCACCGACTTGCCGTGCGATCTCAGCGCCCATAACATTTTGCAAAGCCAGCTTTGTCGTCCATGAGGCGAAGTTTCGGCCGATCCCATGCTGCTCTGTCTCGGGCGTCCCATAGACAACGTCATATCCGCTTGCTAGCTTTGCCAGCAGTTTCGGAATCTCCTCGGGAGGATGTTGCAGGTCGTCATCCATTGTAACGATGACCTCGTATCGAGCGGCCCTGATGCCGCACAGCAATGCGTTGTGCTGGCCGTAGTTGCGCATGAGGTTGATGGGACGAATCCAGGAATGCTGCCCTGCAAGACGGGCGATTACGTCCCAACTTCGATCGGGACTACAGTCATTGACTAGGATGACTTCAAAATCCCTCGCGATCAAAACGAGAGCAGTGTGCAATCGCTCGATCAACTCAGGAAGAATTGCTTCGCTGCGGTAAACGGGGATGACGACGGAAACCCGGCTGCCCAAGAATTCGTTAGCTTCACTTGTTCCCGTAATTTTCGTAACCAATCCCACGGTCATGCCTGTTACCCACGTCTCATTCGCCATTGTGTGGCCGATCCAACAACTCGAATGCGGTAGTCTACACGGGTTTCCGAGCTACGACCACCAGAGATGTTCCGATCGGCAAGGAATGGCCGCGACATATCCATTTGGCTTCAAGATGAAGCAGCCCAGCTAGGATTCGATTGGCGATGGGCACGATGCGGAACTCGTCGCTCGCCCGCTCCTGCGCGGATTCAGTCTCAGTCTGCGGCTGATTCAGTTTGCGATAAACCCACACAATCGGAAAGATGCAGGCCATAAACTGCGTGAGAAACTCTACCTCAAATCCCGCATTTTCCAGCTTCTGACGAATGCCAGTCGCGGAGTAGCGCCGGCAATGTCGAGCCGCCTCGTCGAAATAGCTCCACAACGATTGGTGTGCCGGAACCGTAAGCAACAGTTTCCCGCCCGGGCGGAGCGCGTCGTGAACTAACTGAAGCGTTTCCTGGTCTTCATCGATATGCTCGATGACATCGAACATTCCCACCACGTCAAACTGTTTGGCAAATGGCGAGTTCCTGATGTCTGCCTGAATCAGAAAAGCACGGGACCGGCTTCGGGCGTGCATTAAGCCTTCAAACCACAATTCCAAGCCAACTATGGTGCAATCTGGACACCCTGCCTCTAAGGCTCTGAGAACGTTCCCGGTCCCACAGCCAACCTCCAATATGAGGTTGCACGGGTTTAACGACGAGGCAAACCTGCGGGCCAATCCCAAAATCAGGTAGTTTCTGGCCCGGAACCAGAAGTGCTGATCTTCGATGCGAGCCAATTGGTCGAAAAACGCCGGGTTGTAGCCGCCAGCTTCGGACGTTGGCGCTTTCGTCACGCTTTTTTGTGAAATCAATTCGGTTTTTCGTTCAAGAAGCACCGGGCCCGAGAGATTCGGGCACCAAGTTATCACAACCGTTTTCGCCGCGTGTGATATTTTCACTTCGCCACACCGCAAGGCATCGGAGACGCTTGATGAACAAATGGCCCTTGGGAAGTAACAGGCGTCTGTTAAATCTTGCCATTGTTCTCGTCGTTTTAACTGTTTACAGCTTTCCGTATCTAGCGACTAGTGTCGAACTGAAATCCCAGCAGGTTCCGTTTTCCTTTGCCCCTGACCTCAGCCTATATCTGAACCTGAGCGCGCTTGGCTCTTCGCACGTTAACCCCTATTTCGGCACCCCCTTTCAATCTGGCGGAATTGGGTACATGACTTTTGATACCCCGTTCAAACTGCTTGCCATTTTCGTGAAGGTTGTCGGCAACAACCTGTGGCGGGCGATCTTAATCTGGAATGTTTTTTGTTGGACCGCAATTTGTGTCGGGGCCCTCTGGTTCTTAAGGATGGCGTTCCCTGAGACGCACGGATTGTCGGTTTGCCTGGCAATGACTCTTCTTTTCTTTTTCAATTTTGGGGTCGCCAAATCTGAACTCTTGGCATGGCTAAAGCTACCGTCGCTTGCCGGGTTTGACGGATTGACTCTTCCTTACATGCGCGCCGTCTTTCCGCAAATTCCCATCGCGTTGCTTTTTCCCTATTTGGCGTTCCAGATTCGTGCATTCCATTCGTGGAATTGGTCGGATTGGGCGGTGATGTGCTTCCTCCAGGCCGCAGCGTTTGCGACGTTTCCTTACGAAACGCTGTTAATGGCTGGAACCACGGCGGTCGTTGTGCTTGCCACTTTCGCTATGGAAATGCGGTCCAAACACCTACTCGCGGTTGCATTGTACGGCGCAGGCTGCGCAGCCGCTGACATATTGTTTGTTCTATTCCGCCTGTCCGGAGGAACCCATCCGAAGCAAGCGCTGGTCAGTTTGCATCTGGAGCGGGCGATTGGCCTTGTGGGCGGCGGGTTGTTGTGCCTTCTTTTGCTCACAGTCGCAACGATTGTATCGCCGGTATTGGTTTCGCGAACCGCTAAGTGGACCGTCGCTGGTCTTGGCATTGCAAACTTTCTGCTGATGCTCGGCGATATCGTATTCTCTCCGGCGCTTCTAGTTTCCCATCACGCAGGCTATTTCATTCAAACAACTATTGCGCTGCAAATTGTCTATCTGGCCTACTCCGCATTCGTTCGATTTGGACGCGAGTCGGTTTGGCTGAAGGCAGCATACATTGCAGCCATCGTGCTTGCGACGGCGAATGGCCTGTTTCTTGCTTTCGCCGCTGATCGAAGCTCGCTGCCGGACAATAGGACGACGAATGACTTCGCAGTGGCAATTCGATCGCTTAACCTAACAAAGGAGGATTTGGTGATCGCTCGCGCCGACAGCGTTGATGATTTATGTGCATGGGTGCCCCTCCTCACCCCAGCAAAAGTGTTGTTTTGTCGCAGCGCCCAATATGAGTTATCAGTTGAGGAAAAACGTACCCTCTATCGGCTGCGGCAAGCCTTCTACCTGTACTTCATCGGGCGGGACGCCTTGGGAACAGACCGCGCTGCCACTGATTCCTTCGCTCTCGCACAGCAAGAATCGCTTGTATTCTCCAATGAGAATCCTGCCGACAAAGAGGGATGGGATGAAGCAAAGGCCTCGATTCGTACGGACCTGGTTCCGCTTATCTCACAGGTTGAGAGGCGGGATACCCGAACAGAGAAGTCTCTCTCTCCCTACAGCCGGGTTTTGGTTGTGGACGATGGAGCTAATCCGATATTTATCAGACAACGGCTCGAGTCCTATTTCTTTATAGAGTCGCAGAGTAAGGTTAATGGTTTTGTCTTTCTCTGGTGTAGGCCGATTTGATTTTCGCGCGCAGTGAAACTTTGGGGATGTCGTCCGTCCCCAACTGGTCTCTGTCTGTGACCGCATCGTCGATACCGTCATTTCCTTAGCGCGATAAACGGAAAACGACAATTTCGTTAGTTTTCCGCCACTGTATCGCAGAGGTTGAGAAGCTGTGCATTGCGTCCCCAGACAGAACAATCCATCGAACGTGATCACTCGCAAGGCGCGCGGCGGCCGCATTGGTCATGTCGCCCTTGACAAACGACTCAACGTCGTCCCGCCGCTGTTCGTAAAGTCGTTCCGCTTGCGCCAGCACGTCTGCTGGGTCGCGCCCAATAAGGCCCGGAACGGCAGAGTATGTGGAGTAAATCTCCGAGGAGAAATAACCGTCGAGACCGGTCATCGCCATGACGGAAAAATTCGTAGAGACTTCGGCGTGGCCGAAGATCGGCTCTTCTGTGAGGTCACTCGGCAAATAGGCCACAACGTCATCGGGCGCAGCCTCCAAACGAACATCCTGCAAAGCTTGCGCTGCATCTCGATGGGAGTCTACTTTGGAGGAAAAATTGAACGCCCCCAGGGCCTGCACCCAGGTAAGCCCGAGCATTCCCCAGAGCGCAATGGATCGCCAGCCACCTCGATTGCGCTCCAGCCAAGTATCGATCGGATGAAGCGAGAAGAGACCAAGAATCCAGAGCGTCGGCTGAAGAAAAATGAAGGCCTGGCCCATTCCTTGGTATGGGAAGAAGGTCCCGATTATGAACGATAAGACGAAGGAGATCGCGAATATTATTGCCCAACCGCGATGAGGTTCGCCGAGGTCAAACCTCGCCATTGCACCCACCCCGTAAAGCCTGACTCCATAAGCAACGATGGGAAATAAGATCAGAGAAGCCCACGGGATCAGGGCCGGCGATAACATTCGCCCGAGCAGCGGACCCCATACAAAGACTGGGAATTCGAGGTTTGGCCCTCGAAATGGAAAGCCCGGCGCTAAGTTGTGAAAACCCGACAACAACATCCCACTTGCCACCGGGAGGCTGCCGATAAATATACACAGAGCTAACCACGCAAGATCGCATGCTTCGCGTTGCCGGTGCCGCAAAAATATGATTATGGTCGCCAGCACCGTAGCAATGCCGAGCGTCGCCGCAAGTGTAAAGTTGAATCCGGCCATGAGGCCCAGCAACAATCCCGCTACAAGCCAATCGCGCCGGGAACGCTCTGGCCGCAACAGGACATTGATCGCAGCCATGCAAATCAGCAGACCGTGGTAATGGGCCGGACGATGAACGAGCGGCAAAATCGAATCGACGCCTTCCCACAACGTCCAGTGGGAAAAGAGCGAAGCTCTGAGCATGGCAAAGTGCGAAGCGTGGACGGCCGCCTGGAGAGCACCGAAAAACCAGCCAAATCCACCCGCGCCGAGAAGCAGCAGAACGCTCAGAATGCCAGCTCGTATAGTGCCAACCAATTGCCTGCCGGCCCGATAAGCCAGTGCTCCGATGAGGAAATATATAAAAAGCGGATAACATCTGTAATACAAATCGAACAAATCAGTCGTACCAAGATGCAACGTTTTTTGAACTTGCAGGATTAGCGCCGGCGTGAGGTCGTCGAAATAGTGATATACGGTCGGCCTGAGGCCCGAAAAAATAAAGTTATCGGGTGGCACGTGATGTAACAGCCTCTGCAACATGGTGACGTGAAATAGCTGATCCTGCCCGGCGGGTCCATAGAAAACGAACTCGCCACCGGAGAACCTGCCGCTTCTCCAAAACAGAGGAGCCACCGTCAGCGCCACGGCACTCCCGGCCAAGACGCTCTCGTACCCCTGCTGCGTCCACCATGACGACAACAGTGTGCGTCTGGCATCGACAGCGAGGAGAATCATTCCAGCGATTGAAAGCGCGACCACTAAGTAGGGGAAATACGTGGCTACCGAAGCACGAGCAAAAGCGTCGTAGGTCGTCGTGACACTCACAATGCCGATGACGGGGCTTAGAAGCATCCTGAAACCGACTGGCAGCTTGTTCAAAAGTGTCAAAAGGAGGTAGCCAGGGAAAACGAAGATGACTACAAAAAGCAAAGCACCCAGCGCCGCACCTTTTGGTCGATTGGATAAGACAATTGGGACCAGGAGCAATAGGAAGATGAGCACTGAACATTGGAGGAATTCAAAATGACCAGCTTGCCCGGAATTGTGCACCATCAGGATGGAGAGACTATATCAAACAGAGAGGAACCAGTTTGGGCCTTGCACAAGAGCGCCGTAGCCGAAAAGGGCAAACCTTATTGCCAAAAATCACCGATGGCTATTGGCGATCCGAAGGCCTGTGGATATGCTTGCGAGCATGAGGTTTGGCGGATTCGCGGGCTCTGATCTCGCAGGTTTGATCGTTGCGGTGAGTTTCGCTGCTGGGCTGAATGTCTATGCCACGGTAGCTACCTTGGGACTGTTGGCTCGCGCCGGCCTGCTTGATTTGCCGTCTGGGCTCCATTTGCTTACCAGTTGGTGGGTGATCGCGGCTTCGGCCGTCTTGTTTGCGATTGAGTTCTTTGCCGACAAGATCCCGGCTTTCGATTTGTTCTGGAATGCCCTCCATACTTTTGTGCGAATTCCCGTGGCGGCCCTGATTGCTTACGGCGCCACATCGCAGCTTTCGCCGGAAAAGCAATTGCTGGCGGCCCTGGCAGGCGGTGCGATCGCCCTCGCCGCGCACGGGGGCAAGACAGCGGCCCGGGTAGCCGTGACCCCGTCTCCTGAGCCGGTTTCGAATTTCGCGCTGAGCGCCGGCGAAGACACCCTCGCTGTTTTTCTGACCTGGCTTGCGAGTCAGCATCCCATTGCGGCTGCGGGAATCGTTGCCGGCTTTCTTGTCGTGATTATTTTCGCGGTGCGTTGGATCGTGCGGACTATTGGTCGCGCTTTGACCTCGTCAATATCGACTAGGTCGTAGGCGGTGGCAGGGATCGAGGGAAGTCGCTTGAGGAGCTTGATCTCCTGCCTCGATGTCCCTTGATTAACTCGTAAGTTCCCTAACGAAAATCAATTCCAAACCGGGCCGCCTTTCGCGTCGCGGAGAACGAAAGTATTATTTCCCTTCGCCACTTCCCGCGCGAGGACGAGGTCGGCGTCGCCCTGCTTCACTTTCGAACCCGTGAGGGTGATCTCGTCACCCTTTGTGAAGTCCATGCCCATTTCGTCCATGAATGATTTTGGGCAGAGATACACGTCCGTGGTATCCGGCCCATTTTTCAAGAGCAGGTGAACGCTCTCTTTCCCGCTGCCTTTTGGCGGCAGCTCCACCTCTTCTATAGTTCCTTTGATTTTCGCCTCCGTCTGTAAATCGTATTTGGGACCGCTAGGCTTCGGGGTCTTTTGAGCAAGTACCGGCGTGAGGGACAGGCACGCGAGAGACACTGAAAGGAGGAGGATCCGACAAGAACCTGACGGTGCGGATTTGATTACAGCTCGCATGGCTCCCCTTGTCCACGAGAACGCAGGGACCGTACTGCCAGACACCAATTCCTGTGTTCTTCGCTTAGATAGGAATAAAGCCACTTTCTCGTGTAGGCCTATCGTACTCCAGTTGTCAACTGCAAGACCGGCCGTTCATCGAAAACCGAGTAGCTTTTAAGGTTCGACGAGGGGACAAACTACGAAGCTACACCCTAAGTTGGAGGACTGCTTCAGAATCGTTTTCGTCCATCATCAGCTGGCCAGATCCGCAGATATTTCAAATTCTCCAACAGTTTTAGAGCCGAGGTTTAGCGCAATTGCGCCGTCTCCTCTGAGAGGAAGCCGCACACTGACTACGGTACCGCGCGCAGGTTTCGAAGCAATTGAAATCGTGCCGCCGACGAGGCTGACGCGCTCGCGCATACTTATTAGACCAAGTCCTGAGCTATCCACACTAGTCTCGGTATCGAAGCCAACGCCTGAATCGCTCACAGTAAGCGTAATCTCGTTTGCCTCGCCGTGCATCTCGACTTCGAAATGCTGAACTCCGCTGTGCTTGACCGCATTATGAAGCGCCTCCTGCAACACTCGGAACATGCAAACGGAGATATCCGACGAAATGATGCGCGGTATGCTTTCATGACGGAACTCGACCACCACTCCCTGCTGCTCAGAGAACTCTTTGCAGAGACTCTTAGCCGCAGCCACAATTCCCAGATATTCGAGCTTCGAAGAATGCAGACTGTGGGAGATTGCCTGCACATCGTTACCAATCTCAAATACCTGAGTGCTGAGCCGATGGATATAGGCGCCCACTTCGCCAACCGTGGGAGGAGGGTTTTGCGAAAGCTGTTGTAGTTCGATTGCCAATAATGCGAGACGCTGATTGATATCGTCGTGGAGCTCTCTCGCAATCCGGGTCCTTTCTTTTTCCTGTGCGTCAATCAGTTTTCGACTGACACCTGCGAGAGCCTCTACCGCGAGCTTGCGCTCGGTTACGTCGATGCACGATCCAATATAGCCGGCGAAAGAATCGTCCGCATTGAATCTTGGAACTCCTATGTCGACGACCCAGCGATATTCTCCATCGTGGCGGCGCAGCCGATATTCCATCTTGAAGGGGTGACGGCGATCGAAAGCCTGGTCGTAGGTTGCCAGGCATTTCTGAAGATCTTCGATGTGTACATCTTGAGCCCATCCGTCGCCCAGCTCCGAATCAAGGGCCCGGCCAGTGAAGTCGAGCCACGGTTGGTTGAAGTAAGTGCAGAGTTTGTCGGAGCCGGACATCCAGATCATTACCGGAGCGGTGTTGGCCACCAAACGGAAGCGTTCCTCGCTCTCGCGTAAAATCGCTTCCGTACGTTTACGCTTGAGGGCATTGGAAAATATCTCTGCGAAAACCGTGAGTTGCCTGACCAAATCTCTTGTCCACTCCACTTCACGATTCTTGCTCACGAATGACAGGCAACCAATGCTCCCCCCGCCCATCTGCAACGGGACGCTCGCAATCGATCGAATTCCAGACTCTAGCAAGTATTGGCGCTCGTTCGATGCTTCGTCAGGCAGAAGATTCGGATTGGAGCAGAGTACCTGCTCTCCGCGAAGGGCACGGGGTGTCCACCAGCGCCAGTGCTCAGTCTGCAACATTGGCAGAGAACTTGATATCTTTTCTTTCCCCCAGGCGGACGTCGCAATCAAATGGTTGCCGTCGTGTGAAAATTCGAAGAGTGTAATCCGCTCCATTTCGAGGAACTCCCCGATGCGACCGAGACTCTTCTCTATATTCGGATAGACTTGCGGCTCCGGCAGGTTGATGAAGGTCGTAGAGAGATCGGCTAGCAGACTTTCAAACGTCAAACGGCCTACGAGAGACTTCTCCACCTTCTTCCTTTTCGTTCTTTGCCACAAGAGACCCAAAATAAGCAAAGTCTCGGCAAAGCAGAGTGAAATACCGCCAATTATGTAACGTTTGTGAGTTTCCCAAAGTGTCGGCTGCCGATTGAGCACGATACTGCCGGGAGGGATTGCGCTCTCTTTCAATCCCCAATGATGCAGCGCAGTCCAATCGAACATATAGGCGTTGGCGCCTCTTACGATAGGAATATCCTGTGGCCTTTCCCCTTTGAGTATTCTGGTCGTAATTCGCGAGACTACGACGCCTTGCTCTGCGAAGCTTGTCACATATCCACCAACTGCTCCCTCGCCTACAAGCAAGTCAGCCAGCACAAACACTGGGGCGTTTGCGCTGGCTGTGATCATCGGCAGTGCCTGGGTCGCACTCATAAAATGCGTCCCAGCCCCATCCTGCTGGACATTCGCATATATGACGATCGTCTCTTCCGGCAGCCGCTTAAGTTGTTCGAGAAGGGTCGGCATGGGGAGGCCAGTGAGGTATGTAAACTCCAACCTGTCTTCGCAGGGGTGTAGGCTTTGCCGAACAAGATCCGCGAGATCCCGGTCGGATGCCGCCGCACCACTTACCACCACGACGTGCTTGGTATCAGGCTGTAGCAGAAGTCCTGCTTCCAGGGTCTTAACCGGATCTAGCTTTGTCCACACGCCGGTGAACTGGGAATCGACCTTGGGAGTATCCGGTTGGTCTTCAGTGGCACAGCAAAACACAATCGGAGTATTGGGAAAAAACTTGGCGTGCGAGTCAACCATGAACTGGATGGGCGCGCTGGCAAGCGCGACGATCACATCCGGCTGACGATCGCGATACTTGTGAATGTACCACTCACGAAATTCCTGCTGCGAAGCCTTTTCCGGAAAGAGGTTGGTATCCATGTACTCCGTATAGAACTCAATCTGGTAGGGAGATTCCTCCAAGAGGGTACGGATCTGACGGTCTATGAGAGATACAGTAGGTGAAGACGGGCCCATTGAATAAAGGAGGAGCACACGCCGCACCTCCTTAACGGGTGCAGCCTCGGTCCATTGCGGCATGAAACTATAGGCGAGCAGAAAAAGAAGGATGCATGACAGAGCCAGCCGATTCCGTTGCGGCGGTGGCTCAGGCGCCAGGATGTGCAGTTGAGACTCTAGAAGTCTGTCATAGTGATGGGCGTTCCCGCGGGGATAACCAGCAATCTCTTTCACAACCATCACTATTGGCCAATGGGGCGCGAAACAGCGACTCGAATCATTTATGCCGGGGTCCATGTGAAGAACCCGGAACGAATGTAACTTATGTGACAATACTGCCAAAATTACCAGTGAATTGGCACTGGCAAAATTGACAGTTGCCAGATCGGAGAATCAAAAGAATAGTTCTCGCGCTACGATCTAAAAAGTCATCCTCATTGCGAATTTCGCTATAAACGGATGAAGCACATCTGACGGCTGTCGCAGGCTACCCACGAAATTCGACTCGGCCACCACAGTATTGCTGTTAGTGATGTTTAAAAGATCCACAATTGGCTCCAGCGTAAAACGTGAATCCCAGAGTTTGGTTGGTCGCGCAAGGCGTACGTTCAGCAGGTTTACCCTGGGCAGTTTCGATTCACCGGCTGGTGCCAGGATCACCGTTTCCGAGTTCTGGTTCAGTCCCGTAAACACATTCATTGGTTGAAATGGATATCCCGTGTAGTGTTGGAAATTTACGCTCGCGGAAATAGAGTGGGGAAACTCGTACGTGCCGGCCAGTTTGAGCACATAGGTAGCATCAAAGTTCAAATAGCTGTCGCCGCGGTTAATGTCCTTGTTGGGATCATTGAAGTCGTCCGTAATCGATCCGTTGAGAAATGCCGCCGAATATACGCCTTTGTCACGTTGAATCGTGAATCCCGCCAACACCTGCCAGCGATCAGTGAACCGTTTCGTCGCAGTAAATTCCAGTCCGTTGTATGCGTTGTCATTCAACTCAGGAATGTTGGTTACTAAGAAGTCAGACGCGCCGACCTTTGCAGGAATCACGTTGTATAGGGTCATAGCTTGGCCGTTGAGTGGGTTGGTTATCGGAATTCCCGCGATGGAGGTTATCGGCGTGTAATCCGCGGGCGGGATCGCGGCATTGCGCTGTGCGATAAGGCTCTTATTGGTTCGGTAATAGTAAGTGACTCCAATGCGCAGGTCCCGGTAGACCTGCTGCTCCCAGCCTGCTGATACTTCGTCTGAGTAAGGGCGTTTAATGTTTGGATCGATACGCGTCGAGATTCCCCCGAAGGAGCCTAAAAAGTTGCCGGGTTGCAGGAACTGAGCCGGATCGGGCAGGCCGTTAACGGTGGCCCCATTCCATTTGTATGTCTGCCCACTCAATCCATTGGCGTTGACAGCGTCCGCTAACTCCGTGCCTTCGATTCGATAAAAACGGCTGTAAGCGGCGCGTACCACCGATCGGCCTTTACCGGTTATGTCGTATGCCACGCCGAGCCGCGGAGCAACATTATTCCAATCGGCCAGATTAGCTGACTGTGGGAAAGTACGCGAAGGAAACAGGTTCACATAAGCACCCGTACTTGGACTGCTCTGGGCGGGATTGAATGTTCGAAAGTGATCGAAACGGAGGCCAAGGTTCAGGGTGAGTCGCGCTGTTGCAGACCACGAATCCTGTAAAAAAATGCAGAATCATGAAAAATGGCAAGCTCCCGCACTGGGGTGTTGTAGACGATCACATCTAACGGAAGCCCCGAATTGAATTGAGCAACTAAATCATGGTTGATATCGTAGAAGTTTCCATTCTTGCTGCGTCCAGTCTCACAGCCGAACTTGAAATTGTGGCTGCCTGCGAGAAATGCTCCTTTGTAATACGAAGCAGTCACAGCGATTCGTCCGGTTTCCGACGGATTCAAGTATGCATACGGAGCCGCGCCCTTCTCTGTCGAGAATCCCAAATCCTGCAAATTGATGTCGGCGGGAGTCACCGTACGCTGGTATCCAAGAGGAAACAGCAAATGCAGGTAGCCGCCGCGCACATCGACCAGAAAGTTATTGGTAAGCTGACCTGTCCATTGGCCTTGAAGGAGATACGAGGGTGAGATTTGCAGCCAGCTTGCTTGTTCGTCTACGAATTGAAAACTGGTGTCCCGTCGAAAGAAACGGTTGTGGTCGTTGTACAACCATTGGAAGTTCACGCGGTTTCGGCTGTTGAGCTGCCAGTCGCTGCGTAAAATCGTATTCGATTGGTGATTGCTATCGGAGATTGGTCCTCCGCCGTCCGACGGCGGTTGGTCGATAGCCAAAATGCTTTCCGTGATGTCGTATCTGCGATAACCGCCAAAAAGCCACCAGCGATCCTTGATGACCGGACCACCCAGATTCGCCGCAACATCTAGCAGCATATTCATCGGACTTCCCGCCTCTACAGGGGTTCCGTTATAGATAGGCTCGGTCACGCCCTTCCGCAACGCCGCTGTCGTGTAATAAGCAGCTATGGTCCCATGTATCTGGTTGGATCCGGACTTTGTAACCAGATTCATGTAAACCCCGCCCACGCTAACTTCGGCGGGAGCGGAATCGGTAATCACCTGTAGCTCCTGCAAAGTGTCGTCATCGATGTAGTAAGCGGCAAACCCTCCTGTCGAACCTGGCCAATTCATGCGCAGGCCATTGAAGCTGTAAACCTGTTCGCCGGGCATGCTGCCGTGGACCTGCATAATGGATTGCTGGAAGCTCTGATTGCCGCCGACATCGAAGACGTTCATCGTGGTTCCCGGAGCCTGCGCCACGGTGGACCACGTATCTCTACCACCTGGGATATTGTTGAGCGAGCTCTCGTCAAAGGTCGTGGAAGTCGCGACATTCTTCACATCCACGACTGGTCCGCTGACCGGGACTTCCACAACCTCTTGATTGCCTCCAACTTGGAGACGCGGGTTAACGGTGGCCGCAAACCCGGAACTAACTTGCACGTCATTCTGCTCGAACTTTTTAAAACCTGGTGCTTCCACTACTAGCTGGTAGGTGCCGATTGGGACGAAATCAAACAGATAGCCGCCGTCCGACTGGGTGATTGTGCTGCGAGGAGCCATCAATGCAGCCCCCACCAGACTCACTTTGGCAGCGACAACCAGGGCGCCGGAGGCATCCTCCACAACCCCGCTAACCCTCCCTGTAATGTCAACTTGCGCCGCGCCTGCCATAGTAAACGACAGATAAATAAACGGGATAATCCACAAATACTTGCGAGCCATCATCCGTTCTCTGATTAACGAAAAGCGAATAAATCCCCCAACGATGGCGCGCCCCGTTCTTATAAGGCCTCTATCCAGGAAAGTGAATGGTTCTTGATAGTGCCAAAGGGAATTGTGGGTGGGTACTAGCAAAATGACTAGGTGGTCGCCCAGCTACCTTGCCCCTACACCGAAACGGCGGACCATCACTAGACGCAGGTGGGTCGCTTAACCGAAGGATTCAACTGCAGCATTTTCATCGTCGTACACCTCAAACAGATTCAACACGCCAACCAGGCGGAGAATCTGCACTGCAAACTTAGAAGGATTGACCAATTTCAGTGACCCTCCTCGTTGCTTTGCCGACACCATATATTTCACGAGGATGCCGATGCCGCTCGAATCGATGTGAGGGACATCCGCGAGAGTGATTACTAACTTGTTTTCGCCGGCAGCCAGAGCCTCGTCACACGCGGCCCGTAACCCGTCCACAGGCTCTCCCATTCTTAAGGGACCACGAAGCTGAATTACGTTGACGTCATTACGTCTTCGAACGCTAATGTCCATCGGGCCTCCAACGCTTTGGACAATAACACTATTACAGTCCACCCGGGTAATTGACATTCACCGGTCGGTTTGTTAAAGTCCGGCGTCAATAGAGCGTGCGTTAGGCCTCAATAACTGTGCTCTGGGCCTCAATAAGTGTGCTTTAATACCTCCTCCGAACTCAAAAATACTCTGCGATAAGCCAAGTATTTTCGCTTGTCGTGGAAAGTCCGGCCATGGCTATCCAGGAATCTGGTTCCACCGTAGTCCCCGAAAAGTTACTGGTCGCGCTAATGCGAGAGCGCGAAGTGCGTCCGCGCGCCCTCCTGTTTGCTCAGCACGTGGCTGAAATCTTCCCGGACACGTCGGTTGCAATTTACGTAATCGAAAATCCGGACGAACCAGAATGGACCGCCAAGGCAGTTGTTGGAGAAATAGTCCTTGAGAGCGAGCTTATTGCTTTGGACTCTGGAACCCTGGGGACTGTGGCTGAGCGGCAAGAATCGATTCTGTTTTTCGGACCCGATCTAGCACGGGAAGACTATGCCCACCTTCACGCGAGGCGCACTCTTCGAACCTTGGCCTACGTGCCGTTCATGTTCGACCAAGTTCTTATCGGAACCTTGGAGGCTGCCAGTTTCGGCGGCCCTCTTTCCGAGGATGATCTTTCTGCATTAGTTGATCTCTCAGATTACGTGGCTCCCGCCATCGGCAGCGCTCTCGCACATGAACGCGAACGAAATTCACATCTGCAATCAATTTCGCGGTTGGCGCAGCTTTACGATTTGGAAAAAGTATTTAACTCCAATCTGGAGATGGAGACACTGCTCCCCATCGTCGCGTCCAAGTTCCGCGAAATTCTTAACGTTCAAGCTGTGAATCTGTGGTTGGTCAAGAATGAAACCGAACTGATCTTGCTCAATCGCGAGGGCGAAGACGAGAGCATGGCAATCGGGTCCCTTATCAAGAGCGGCGACGGAATTGCCGGAACAGTTTCGGAATCCGGCGAACCGCTTCTGCTCGATGACGTCGATGATGAGCGCTTAAAACAGCGTCGGATATTTTCCGCGATGGCGGTCGCTATCGTGGCTCAAGAAAACCAAGTAGGGGTGGTGGAGGCGATAAATAAGCTTGACGGGAAGCCGTTTCATGATGACGATCTGTTCCTTCTGACCACGGTGGCCGAAACTGCGGCAAACGCGCTTCATAACGCCAGCTTGCTGCAAGCCGAGCGCAAAGTCGAAATCCTTGAAACCCTGGTTGATATCAGCAAGGAAATTACTTCGACCTTAAATCTGGATCGCGTCCTCCATGCGATCGTAAATCGTACCCAGTCCATCATTGCATTTGAAAGGGCGGCGATTGCGTTGGAGCAGCGCGGAACGCTGGAGTTGAAAGCAATTTCGGGAGTCCAACACATCAATTCCGCGGACCCGCAAGTGCGTGCGCTAAAGGACATGCTGGAATGGGCCTCGATTTCTTCCAACGAAATTTATGTCACGCAACGGGACGAGGGCATCGACGACCCCCGTCCTGAGACGCAGGCAAAATTCGCGGCATATTTTGGCGAAACCGGCATGCGCTCCTTCTATGCGCTGCCTCTGATCGACGATCAAGGCCAGCTTGGCTTGCTCTCTTTCGAGAGCAGCGATCCCGACTTTCTCAATACCGCCCATTTGGAAATCATCAAGGTGCTGGCGGCTCAAGCCACGGTCGCATTGCGGAATGCTTCGCTTTATCGCGAAGTTCCCTTCATCAATGTCCTCGAACCCTTGCTTCACCGGAAACGCCGATTCATGGCGATGGCAAAGCATCGGCGAATCGCTGCGATTGCACTCGCGTGTGCTGTGTTACTGTTTCTCATATTTTTCCCATTTCCGATGAGAGTATCTGGTGACGGTATCGTCGCCTCCTCGCGCTCCGCCCAAATCCAGTCAGAGCTTGACGGAGTAATCAAGGAAGTTTTTGTCGATGAAGGCGAGTTCGTAAAAGAGGGCCAGGCCCTGGCTACATTGCAGGACTGGAATCATCGGTCCGATCTGGCGGAAGCCGAAGCAAAATATTCTGAGGCCACGACGGCGATGAATCGTTCCCTTTCCACGGGGGACGGGACGCAGGCAGGCACCGAAAAAGTGAAAGCCGACTATTGGAAAGCGGAACTGACCCGCACTCGCGAATTAATGAACCGCCTCACCATCCGTGCACCGTTTGATGGAGTAATCACTACTCCCCACGTTGAAGATTCGGTGGGACGCCACCTTGCGCACGGCGATACTTTCGGAGATATAGTTGCAACTTCTCACGTTACCGTTGATGTTGGAATTCCAGAGAGTGATGTCTCCCTAGTGCAGAAAGGCGACAGTGCCGCGATCAAGTTGGAAAGCTTCCCGGTTCACACCTTTCATGGCGTCGTTGCTGTGGTCAGCCCGCGCGGCGAGGTCGAGGCTGACCATAGAGTTTTTGTTGCTCGTGTGGACGTTCCCAACAGCGATGGCCTGTTGAGGCCGGGTATGCAGGGGCTAGGGAAGGTTTCGGTGGGCTGGCATCCTGCCGGGTACGTATTGTTTCGTGGTGTCACAATGTGGATTTGGACAAAATTGTGGTCGTGGTTCGGCTGGTGAGATTCTCGTGGGATATTTCTAGAATGAATTACCGCGACGTTTCGAACACTCGGCATCGAAAGATGCGCTACGGCGGGTGCGTTATAGCATGCCTGATTCTTCCCCTGCTTACCGCTTGCAGCTCAGCTCCCACTCCTGGAATTGCTGCCCCACCGATGCAGAGCCCAAATGCAGTGGCGAAGCCATCTCTGCAACCATCTGGGCCAAGTGACTTTATAGCTTCCGGTCCTTTGGTTGTGGAGGATCAAGTTGATCTCGAAGCACAGCGAGACGGCGTGGTGTCGGAAGTCTTCATCGACACAGGTGCACCGGTTCGCCAAGGACAGCTTCTCGCGAAACTCGACAGTCGTCAGCTCACGGCCGACCGTGACGCAGCCGCCGCCAAAGCTCGCAGTATCGCCGCCGACGTGAAAAATTGGGAAGAGGGAGAGAAAGTCGCGAAGTCGGATTTCGAACGTAACGATGCCATGTGGAAGGCCAACATTGTCTCAAAACAAGTGGCCGACCATGCGAAGTATCAATATGAAGCAGTGCAATTTGAGGTTGAGCGAGAGCGGGAGAACCTCAAGTATTCGCAAAACACTCTACAATCCCTCGACTTGGAGCTGGAAAAGACAAATATCGTGGCCCCGTTTGCGGGAGTGGTCGCGCGACGGTATGTTCATTTGGGCCAGCAAGTGTCGAAGAACGATCGCCTGTTCTGGATCTCCGCTACCGGCCCGTTGCGCCTGAAATTTACTCTCCCTGAGATTTATGCCGGCCGAGTGAAGCGAGGAACCGACCTGATCGTTTCTCCCTCAGGCGCTCCTGACCAGGTTCATTTCGCCAAAGTTGTGACGGTGAGTCCGGTAGTGGATCCCTCCAGCGACACTATCGACGTCACCGCCCAGCTTGAAGGACACCCGCTGGGACTTCTGCCGGGCATGACTACTAACATTCGCCTCAAAAACCCACAATGAACCTGTCTGAAGTCCTCAACGTCGCGCTCCCCGAACTGCCCGCGAAACGAGTCAAGAGCTATCCGCGTCTCCATCCCAACCTGATTATGCGGGAACAGGTGATAGATGGAGACCTGACCTTCGTTTCGGCCATTTCTGGCGGATCTTATTTGTATCGTTTCACTCCCGAGCAATGGGCACTGTTACAACTATTCAACGGAGAGCGCTCATATGCCCAAGTCACGCAACTGTATCAGGACCTGGGAAATTCGGTAGAGGAGAGCCAAGTGCGGGAGTTCGCGAATTCGTTAGAGGATCTCGAATTTTGGCACAAGACCCCTTTGGAGGCGAATATCACAGCCAGCGAAAAACTGGCAGAGACGCGCCAGAAACGAGCCAAGAAAAAGTCAGTGGATTTAGCTTTGATTATAATTGCCGCGTGGGATCCTGATGCTCACATAACTCGCTTGCACCATGCCTTGAAATTTGTTTATACGCGTTGGTTCGTGTTCGCAACATTGGCGTTGTTTGGTGTGATGGGAATCATTTTCTTTAGCGGTTGGAGCGAAATTTGGAGGGATAGCGTCGAATATTACACTTTTACGGACAAGGGCGTAGCGGACCTCGCCGAATTCTGGTTGTTGTTTTGCGGCTTAGGATTCTTTCACGAAGCGGCTCATGCGATGACTTGCAAGCATTACGGCGGAAGGGTTCACAAGACAGGTTTCATGTTGCTGTATCTGACTCCTTGTTTCTTTGCCGAGATCACCGAAGTCTACGTCTACGGAACTAAATGGCAGCGGATTGCAACCATTATTGCGGGAATGTGGGTCGAGCTTATGTTTTGCTCCATCGCCAGCATCATTTGGTGGGGAACTCCCGCGGGCAGCCCCATCCACGATTTTGCTTACAAGGTCATGCTCATTACGGGTGTGGCCATGGTCTTGATGAATTTAAACCCACTGCTAAAACTCGATGGATATTATCTTTTCGGCGAGCTCATCGGAGTTCCTACAATCAAGGAGACCTCGACGGAGTATCTTTCATCCTGGGTTAAGCACAATGTGTTCCGGCTACCTGTCGAGGTACCTTATCTCCGCCGCCGCCGCCGCTGGCTGTTTGTTCTCTACGCTATTGCTTCAGGGGCATACAGCTATATTGTTCTCTTTGCGGTGGTCCGGTTCTCCTACAACATTGCCGCTCGCTTTTCGCCGCAATGGGCTTTCCTTGTAGCAGCTGTCCCAGCCTTACTGATTTTTAGGGCGCGCTTGCGTTCCTCCTGGAGATTCATGCGAGACTTTTTTTTAGACAAGAAGCAATACTTGCGTCAGCGATTTGCTTCTGCGCGCTCTCTTGCATATGGAGCAGTCTTTTTATCAGCGCTGTTCTTGCCGGTATGGCGCGAAACCGTCCCTGGAAAGTTTGTTCTGGAACCGCACCAGCGGGCCGTTGTTCGCGCCACCGTTCCTGGAGAAGTTATGACGGTGATGGCAGACGAAGGAGGACAGGTAGCGGCTGCTGCCCCCTTGTTGACACTCAGAAATATTGACCTCGATAGTCAGGTCGACAATGCACAGGCAGACTTGCGTTCCGCGGAAGACGACGTTCCGGCAGGCCCAACTAAAATACCAAGATATTGGCCGAGTGCGTGCGGAGCGGGCTTATCAGTTGGAACATTACGATTCCGCATCGCACCAGAAAGCTGCGCTCGAGGTTCGAAGTCCAATTTCGGGTTTGGTCGTAACTCCGGCATTGCAGGATAAGGTCGGGACGATTGTTGACTCAGGCACCGAACTGGCAGAGATTGATGACACTAGTACTTTGAAAGCCCGCATTTTTGTTCCTGAATTCCAGGTTTCAAAAGTCTCTCTTGGCGCCCCGGTCTCCTTGAAATTGGAGTCCCGATTCCAGCCGCTTCGAGGGCAAATAAGTTCCATAGCACCGGCGTCCTCTCCGGTCGAGCTAGGATTAGTGAATGAAGCGAAATATAAGGGGATCGCACCGCCTTCGTATTACGTCGCCACCGTACAACTCTCTAACCCTGACGGAGAGCTCAGGCCGGGAATGTCCGGAGACGCAAAAATCAATTTCCGATGGCGCAGTATCGGCGGTCTTATCTTCCGAAGCATACGCGAATTTGTTGACAGAAAAATTTGGTAGGGAGTCCAACAGCAAAGGGAAGCCCATGAGGGCCTCCCTTAGACATTCTTCAGATTGCGTACTCTACCATCTCTTGCCAGCGACCAGCTTGCCTGCAACGGGTTTACCTGCGACAAGTTTACCTGCGACAAGTTTGCCTGCGACGGGTTTGCCCGCGACAAGTTTGCCTGCTACGGGTTTGCCCGCAAACACCGTCGTGCTGGCCAATGGCTGGTTAGACGAAAAATTGGTGGAAGGCGGCTTAGTGGCGATAATGGCTTTGCGGGTTGCTGTGTGGTTGCTGATCAGAGATTTTTTTTGCACCGACATTTGAAGCCTCCAGAGGACGTTTTGTCCAAAATTCTCAGGCGGGCCGTTCCGTTGCTCCGCTCTTGTTACTTGTTAATGCAAGGCGGATGCCAAACGCCAACCGTGAGCGGGGGTTCAAATCGATCCATGGAAATCATGATCTTACAGCCCATATAACTAGAAACCTGGAAAGGACAGTTTTCAGTGCGCTAGTAGTGGTCAATAATGAACCAAGATAGGTCAATTATTGACCAGAAGCAGTGAGATCATACTTTCGGCAGAGATATTTCATTTTCTGGCGGTCGATTCCCAATAGTTTCGCCGCGGCCGTCTTCTTACCCTCGGTGCGCCGAAGGGCTGCTCTCAGATATGCAACTTCAATCTTTGCTATCTCATCGTCGAAGGAAACCCCTTCATCCGGAATTAGAAATGATTCCTGCTTGGCTGTGCTGTCGAGGAGAATATGCTGTGGGAAATTTTTCACCTTAATGGTTTGACCGGGCGACATTAGGACCAGTCTCTGCACTAGATTCTGCAGTTCGCGCACATTTCCCGGCCAGGAATAGTTCTCCAGCACCTCAAGAGCCTCCGGATCCATCAACTTCAGCGGGATATTGTTGGCGCCACAGTAAAGCCGCAGGAAATTATCGATGAGAAGCGCGATATCGGACCGGCGTTCCCGCAATGGGGGAAGCTGGATAGGAACCACATTGATGCGGTAATAAAGGTCTTCGCGGAATCTGCCAGTGTGGACAGCGTCTTCTAAATCTTCATTGGTTGCGCTGAGCAATCGGAAGTCGATCTTCTTGGAAGACTTACCGCCAATCCGCTGAACCGTTCGTTGCTCAAGCACCCGCAGGAGTTTGCTCTGAAGACCAAGATCCAAGGCCCCTATTTCGTCCAGGAAGAGCGTGCCGCTGTCAGCCTGTTCGATATACCCCGTGCGGGCCGCGTCAGCTCCAGTAAATGCGCCCTTTTCGTGCCCGAATAACTCGGCTTCGATCAGATTTTCGGGGAGTGCCGCGCAGTTGACGCTGATGAATGCTTCTTCGCGCCGGGAGCCCGTCGCCACAATGGCACGCGCCACCAATTCTTTCCCGGTTCCACTCTCTCCCCTGATTAGGACCGTGGCGTTGCTGTCAGCGATCCTCGAGATGGCCTCATACACCACTTGCATGACTTCGCTGCCGCCAATGAGTTCGCAAAAAGACGACCGGCTGAGCGCTTCTTCCTGTAACAAGCGGTTTTGGATCTGAACCTCACGCTCTTGTAGCGCCTGCAACAGAAACGCCTGAAGCTCTTGAAAGGCGATGGGAGCAACGAAAAGCTTATTCAATCCCACAGCGCGCGCTTGGGCGCTCAAGCTCTTACTCCGGGAGCGTGTGAGTCCCACCAGGACAAGGTCGGGATTCAGAGTTCGAAGTTCATAAAGTAAGTTCAAGCTCTCTTCGCTGGTTCCCGTACCCGTTTCAAGATCGGCTACGACGGCTGCAATGGGCACTCCCTCGAGTAGTCCGATTAGCTCGTCTTTAGAGCTCAGCAGAGTTGTGTGAAAAGTCGACGCCAGCCACTCTTGTATCTCGGGCAAAACCGCGTCGTCGCTCGTTAGTATGGCGATGCGCTGGGCATTTCCTTGTGCTGCAAGTTCCATCGGGATGGTAGTCCGTCAGACGGGAGAGATTATAGGTTAATTTTTAACCCATGGCGGCAAAATAAGGACCCGCACCAGTAAATCAGGGCCCTGCGCCCGAAGCCTGCGTTAATTTAGGAATGGCGCGGAGTGGCACGGCCGCAAAGCCCCTATCGAAGGCTTGGGACGGGCGCGGATGCTCCGGCCTCGAGCGTCTTCATAAAATCCAGAATCATGTGGACAACCGCCTGATCCCCGATGGTCGTATTGATCATTGAATGGTAAATGGCGCGGTCGGGCCATTGGACACCGAAATATCTCAGGATGAAATCGCCGCGCTCTTGGTCAACCGTGTCGACGAGCTGTTCGGCTTCCTTCTCGCTCTTGCCTCGGCCCAGCAAACGGCGCACTTTATCTTCCCTCGGCGCGTAAAGAAACATACGTAATGTGTCCTCCCGGTTCCGGAGAAAGTGCTGCGAACCTCTTCCGACGATGATGGAGTTACCAGTTTTTGCCGCGTGCTGCACCACGCGTTCGGTGAACTTCAAAATGCTTTCGCTGTCCACGACTTTCAATTTGTGCGCATTGAGACTTCCTTCATAACTTCCGCGCAAAAATGATTTGAAGAGCCGGTAGTAGAGAGGGTCGTTTTTTTCCTCGCGAACTTCCACCATCGCCTTTGGACATTCAGCCAGCCGAGCGATTTCCTCCGTCAACAGCTGGTCCCAAAGCTTCCAGCCCAGCTGCTTTGCCAGAAGTTGAGCGATTTCGCCGCCACCGCTTCCGTATTCGCGTTCAATGGTGATGATTTTTATCATTTGGGTCGAAATACTAGTTTCAACGTTTCAAGCAGGAACAGCAAGAACGGGGCAAGGTCCCAACTGCAACACCCGATAAGTTGTCGAGCCAAACACCGCTCGATCCAAGGCGCCACGCCCGCTCACTCCCATAGTCACCATGTCCAATTGCTCTTCCAGGGCGAGTTGAATGATTTGAAGGTATGGCTTTCCGATGCGCACCTCCGTCCTAATCTTGAGAGTTCTGCGTCCCTCCCGTGGAATCAGTTTTCTTAGCTGCTCTGTGGCTGTCGCGATGGCCTCTTCCGTCTTGGCCGGACTTGGGACCTCCTCCAATACGTGCAGCAAGGTGAGCTCGGCATCGTATTCCTCGGCAGCAGAGATAGCATAGTTCAAAGCGGGCTTCGAATTCTCGGAGAAATCCGTACAGTAAAGGATTCGGCTTAGATGGTGGACGCGGCCCCAGGCTTTACCCTCGGCCATAGCATCGTTCGGGTGGTTAGTTACTGCGAGCACCGGGCAGGGAGCCTTCCGCATCACTCGGTCGGTCACCGACCCCAGCACCAGGCGGTCAAACCCTCGCCGGCCGTGCGTTCCCATAACGATCACGTCGGTTTTCTGCGTTTCCGCAAACGACAGAATCAAGTCCGGGGCTATTCCCTCCTGCACCACGAGCTCCGGCTGAATGTCATAGTGGGGGTTCTTCTTCACGAATTCTTGTAGTCGCTCCAGGCCACCTTCTCCAAGTACCCGGCGGAACTCTGCATAGTCGCCCGCGGTGGCGGCAAAGTCGGCGTAAGGATATCGCCAAAGTTCCACGACGTGCTGCACCACCACCTTGGCTCGATAATGCACGGCCAGCGATAGGGCACGGTGATATGCCCTTATTGAAAACTCCGAGAAATCGATGGGGCAAAGGATGAGTTTAATTTCCACCATAACTACCTCTTTGATGCCTGTATGACCCGCATGGCATCAGACTCGTTTACTCCGCTACTCGTACTCCGCCGCCCCCGGGATCATTCTTCTTCAAGGCAAAAGACAGAAAAAACATGATGGCCGCTGCAACGGAAAGCACCATAAAGGTGTCGACGTACGCCAAGCTTGCCGCCTGTGCCTGGACGGTCTGGTAAATCCTGGCGTAGGCCTCTTGTCGCGCCTCGTACCTGCCCAGACCAGAGATGGCGAACCGTTGAGCCAGGCCGTTTGCCGCATTCGCAAAATTAGGATTGTCGACCCTGACGGTCTCTACCAGCCTGGCCTGATGGAATTGGGAGCGCCGCGCAATCAATGTAGTAACCAAAGACGTGCCTACACTGCTTCCCATGTTGCGCATGAAATTAATGATGCCGGCGACCGCGTTATTTTTCTCCGGCGCAATGCCGATGTATGCCGCCAGTGTGATCGGCACGAATAGGAACCCCAATCCAATAACTTGGGCGATGCGCAGCCAGGTGGCGGCACTGAAGCTTATCAGCAAGTCAATCCGCTTCGTGGAGTAGAACATGGCAATGGACAATGCCAGCCAGCCGAAACCGATCAGGCGACGCGCCTGGAATTTGGTTGTAAGTTGGCCGATGATCGGCATCTCGAAGAGTAAAACGAGACCTCCGGCGGACAGAGCAAAGCCGGCTAGCTCAGAGGTGTATCCCAAGAGTGTCTGGAGGAACTGCGGCATCAGAACCAGGCTGCTGAACAGCAGGATTCCCAGCATGAACATCATCAGACTCGAACTCGCGAAGTTGAAACTCTTGAACATATGGACGTTGATGATCGGCGCCTTCTGATACCACTCCCAGATCACCAGGGAGATCAGGCATACGGTTGCCATGACGACAAGCGTGGTGATGAAACGCGATCCAAACCAATCATCCTCTTGACCTTTGTCGAGCAGTATCTGCAGTGCTCCGATACCCAGCGCGAGCAGAGCGATGCCGATGTAGTCCAGCTTAACCCCAGCAGCTTTCAGCTTAGCCAGATAAGGAGGGTCTTCGACAAAGCGCCGCACCAGGAACCACGTGATTATGCCGACGGGAAGATTGATGAAGAAAATCCATCGCCAGGAATAGTTGAAGGTGATCCAGCCGCCAAGTGTTGGGCCGATAGTGGGAGCCATGATCGCTGTAATGCCATACAGCGCAAATGCCAAGCCGCGCTGATGTGGTGGGAAAGTGTCTGCCAGAATGGCCTGCGCCATTGGTTGCAGGCCGCCACCTCCGGCGCCTTGCAACACGCGGAAGAGAAGAAGAAAGCCGAGACTGGGCGCGATGCCGCAAAGTAGAGAACTGACGGTAAAGACGCTCAAGCAAGACATGAAGAAACGCTTGCGTCCTAACGCGCCTGCAAGCCAACCGCTGATCGGCAGGATGATCGCGTTCGAGACCAGATAAGAAGTCAAAACCCAGGTGCTTTGATCGTTGCTCGCGCCCAGATTCCCGGCCATGTATGGCAAGGCCACGTTCGCGATGCTAGTATCGAGAACCTCCATGAACGCCGCGAGCGCGACGACGACCGCGATCAGCCAGGGATTGTATTTCGGACGCCAAACGTCTTGATCGATCGTGGTCGCAGCGGAGGCCATTGAATAGGACTCAGTAACCCAAGCTCATTGCAGGTAAACGTCGGGCACCACATTCATGCCAGGACGAAGTACACGATCCCGATTCTCGCCTGGCTCAAGCACGATCTTTACCGGAATTCTCTGCACAATTTTCACGTAGTTTCCGGTCGCGTTCTCCGGCGGAAGTAGACTGAACAATGGACCGGTTGCGCCAGCGATGCTATCCACATGGCCTTTCAAGGTCTGGCCATTTGAGTCAATATAAATTGATGCCTTTTGTCCAACTTTCATGTGCTTGAGCTGGGTCTCTTTAAAATTGGCCGTGACCCAGACTTCATCGAGCGGCACCACGGTTAAGAGCTGCTGTCCCTCTTGCACGTTCATCCCAACCACGACCGTTTTGTTCACTTCACCAGTGACGGGGGCAATAATTTTGGTGTATTGGAGATTGAGTTCCGCCTGCTCGAGCAAAGCGCGCTTCTGATCGACGTCCGCGATCAAAGCGCGCACACGAGCCCGGGTGGACGACACTTGCTGCGGACCAGTCTCGGCGGCTTGGTGGTTGGCCACGGCTTGCGCCAGGCGGCTGCGCGTCTGGTCAATGAACTCCTGCGCTGCAGACTCGTTGGCGGCGGCCGCTGCTACCGACGCTGCGCTCGATTTCGCCGTCGCCAGAGCCTGATCGTAGACTTGCTTCGATACCTCCCGCTTATCGACCAACAACTTATAGCGGTGAAGATCGTCCTGCGCTCGCACATTGCTCGCCTCGGCGGATTCCAGCTGCGCGTGAGCTGCGGTCAGCTGCTTCTCGGCGGCTGCGACTCCCGCATTCGCGTCCTGGATCCCCGAAGCAGCAAACCGCAATTGGCTTGTAGTGTTCGCGGTCGTAATCGGAACCGTGATATTCACGGATTGGGCGGTCGCTTCCGCGTTGGCGAGATTCGCTTCTGCCTGTGCGACCGCGACTTCGTAGTCTTTTGGATCGATTTCAACCAGGACCGTCCCTTTCTCAACCCACTGGTTGTCATCGACATTCACCCGCACCACGTAGCCGGAAACCCGCGCGCTGACCGGATAGAGATGAACATCCCCCTGAGCGTCGTCGGTCGATTCGTAACTACTCAAGTAGCGCCAGAGGAACACACCGCCAACAAGAACGACAATGACGACGATCGCCAGAATCACAATGTTTCTTCGGCGCTTCGGACTTCGACGTACGACCGGCTTTTGAGTTCTGTCCGATAAGGACGATCTGTCTTCGGTGGCCGCAGCCGAAGGAGAGTTTTCTTCTGCCATTTTTATTTTCCTTTGAAGTAGTCCTTGACGCCCTGCTCTGCGATCCCCATAGCTCGAACCAACGAAATTTTTGCATAATTGTAACTGTATAGACTCGAAATGTACTGTTCATGCGCGCTGGCCACTGCCTCCTGCGATTGCACTACCTCAACCGTGTCGGTGACGCCGGCGCTGAAGCGGTCGCTCGACTGGGTCAGCGTCTGTTCCGCCAAATCAATGTTGCTCCGCGCCACGTTCACCTGATCCGCCGAAGACTGAAGATTAAACAGCGCGGTGCGGACGTTGGAATCAATCTGCGCCCGCAGATTGTCCAGGCGCTCGCGGCTCTGTTCCAGTCTCGCATCAGCCTGCAAAACATCACCCTGAACGCTTCCACCCTGAAAGATCGGAATCGACAGAGTCCCGCGTACGTCAAACACTTGCGTTGCGGTAGAGGGGTGCGAACCTCCCGTACCATAGTCCGCGTTAAAGGACAGGGTTGGGAGGTATCCCGCGATCGCGCTCTTGCGGGAAAACTCGGCGGCACGGACGTTGATCATGGCAGCCTGGTAGTCGGAGCGTGAAGCGTATGCGCGTTTGAGAGCCTCGTCGACAGTAATGCCTTCGAACGGCCGATATGGCGACTTGTCTGACAATTCGAATTCCTGCCCGGGAGCGAGCCCGATCACACGCGACACGGTCAGCTTCTGGATGGCGAAGTTGTTTCTCGCTTGAATCAACTGTTGCTGGCGAGTCTGGAGCTCCACTTTGGTGCGCAAGGCGTCGATGTCCGGCGAAGTGCCCGCATTCACCTGGTCCGTCGACTGATCGAAGAGCGCCTGTGCCGTCTTAACTTGCGCTTCTCCGGTTTCAATTCGGGCTTCGTCGGCAATGGCCTGTAAATAAACATAGCCCACGGCGAGCACGACGAGTTCCCGGGCGTCCTTGAATGTGTACTGCGCCGATTTAAGGTTCTGACTGGCCGCGTGCGTAGAGTTGATCGACTTCCAGTCAAAGAGCGCCTGCGTAACAGCCAGACGTGCGTCGAAATAAGAAAAAGGACCCACGGATGGCGAGATTGTAGCTCCCGAAATACTCGTAATGCCGAGCTCAGAAAGATTAATCTCCGAGGCGGCCACGTAAGGCGCCGCTGTCACGTGCGGCAGAAGATCGCTTAATTCTTTCCACCGCTGCCCCCGTGCCGAGCGTATATCTGCCTTCGAAAGGAGCAGGCCGAGATTCTGCTTCAATCCACGGTTTATGGCATCCTCCAGCGAAAGCTTTAGCACTCCTGGCACAAGCGTTGTCGGTACGCTGCCCGCGTATGGGCTCGTCACAGTTGCTGGTACGGCTTGACCTGGAGTGCCCGGACCGGGCGTGTTCTCGGTTTGGGCAAAGGAGGTGGCGGCTGCACAAACTAAAAGCCCGGCCAATAGAAAAACGCGGCGGTATTCGTGGATGAGTATCAAGATATCTCCTTCCGTCCTGTCCGACTATCAAGACTGTACGGGAGTAGATGATGAGATATATGCTCGGGTTTCATCGAGTCGCATAGGTTCCAGATAGCTGACAACGTGCTCAGAATCGTGGCCTGATGCGATCTCCAATTTCCACTGGAGACAAGTGATCTGCGAGTCTTTCCGATGCGAGTGAAGAGAGCGAAGACCGAATCCGGCAAACTGAAGGGCTGGCAACGGATTTCAGACTTCCTCGGCGAGCCGCTCTCGGTCGTTCAGCGATGGGCGCATGAGGGCATGCCGGTTCACAAGGAGGGCAAATTCGTTATAGCTTCAAGTGACGAATTAAACGCTTGGCTCGGAAAACAATCCGGCAAGCCAGTGCGTGCCGCCACGGAGACGACAGACCTCACGAAAGAATTGAAACGCGGGCTTGCCTTCCTTCGCGGCGACAAATAGCCACTAGCGGAAATCGCGCTGCTTCCGCCGTGACGGCGAGAACGTCCTGACTGGGAATGTCGACTGTGGCGCGCATCCCGTCCATGACTGCCGTTCATGGGATTCATCCGCCAGACAATCATTTGACACCCTTCTTACAAATGGAATGTATCAAGATCCTTTTCGCTGAATCATACCTACATGCACTCATGCTTTGGATATTCCCGGAATGAGGGCCCTCTGTTGCGTGGATAGAACTACGCTTGCTTGGGTCATCAAATCGGGGGAAAGCGGAGTGTAAATCAGAACTGTCGTTAATCACTATGAAGGGAAGTAAGAATCTATGAAACATTTCATGAAGCCTACGTTGTTTGTTTTAATAACTGTGCTTGGTGCATCACTTGCGATTCTACCGGCGCATGCCCAGAGTTTCAGTCGGGTCCGGGTAAACGTACCGTTCGATTTTTCGGTCGGGAATACGCCGCTGAAAGCCGGCAACTATACAGTGTCGCAGTTGGAGCCCGGAATTATTGTATTCAGCGGAAACGACGGGCAACAGTCCCAGATTGCGGCGACTGTAGTCCTCGATTCTGTTAACCACAATCAAAAACCTCAGCTTGTATTTAGTCGTTACGGAAGCGAAGTGTTCCTCAACCGGATCTTCTTGGCTGCCTACGAAGACGGCCATGAGTTGCGGCGGAGCCAGAGAGAAAAGCAACTTCAACATCAAGTGTCTCGCGAGGAGCTTTCTCTACTTGTCGAGCCAGCGCGTTGATTTGGCGTTCCAGTTTGCTGGGGAAATTAAACGTCGCGTCACGGGAACGCCTGCCGGCAAACTCTCGTGATGCGGCTCTTCCCGGCAATGCGTCGATGGTTAAGAAAATGCTAGGGACCATCCGCAATGAGCTAAGAGCCTAGTCGGGGACCATTTCCGCGTTGTATGCTAGCGACTTGCTTCGTCCTGTGAGGGATGCACTCGGAACGCCGACTCGCCGAGACGACTATGTCCGCTGATACGATCACCGCTCAAGTCCAGACCGTGGAGAAGAGTTGTTCCTCCGTCCGGTCCGATTTGGTTGCTATCGAGGAGCCTCTCCAGCTTTGTCTAAATGGTGCCCCGCTCTCCATTACCATGCGTTCGCCCGGCTCCGATCTCGACCTCGCGACTGGGTTTCTTTTCACCGAAGGCATTATCGATAACGTTAACCAGATTCTGTCGATGCGGGCCGAAAGTGAAGAGAATGGCACCGGAAAAACTACCGATACGGTGACAATCAGATTGAGACCCGAAGTCGCTACTGACCCGGCCCGTCTCCGGCGCAACTTCTACACTAGTTCGAGCTGCGGCGTGTGCGGGAAGGTCGCGATCGGCGCAATAGAAGTCAGGCCGCCGCGTCCTATGCGAAAGTCCGGGCCGCAGTTCCGAGCGGATCTGATCTACCGCTTACCCGATTTGCTTCGCCAAGCCCAACCTGCTTTTGACCGGACAGGTGGAATTCATGCCGCGGCGCTCTTCTCGCCCGAAGGATCGCTTATCGGCCTGCGCGAAGATGTCGGCCGGCACAACGCGGTCGATAAGCTGATTGGTTTCGCTCTGCGCGACGGCACCGTGGCTCTCGAAGATTCACTCATTCTGGTCAGCGGGCGCGCAGGATTTGAGCTGGTGCAAAAATCCGCGATGGCCGCAATCTCCATATTGGCGGCCGTTGGCGCGCCCTCCAGTCTGGCAGTAGAAGTGGCGCAGCGGTTTGGAATGACATTGATAGGTTTCCTTCGCGGCGAACGCTTCAACATCTATTCTGGCCATTCGAGGATTGAATGAAACTTCGCATCCATGGAGATTCTCTGCGATTACGACTCAACCGTTCTGATGTGAAGCAATTCCTGGAGACGGGCATCCGCACGGAATCGATACACTTCAGCTCGGGTACGAAACTGACCTACGCTCTGGAGACCTCTTCCCAGTTGACAGAGATGGAAGCCCACTACAGCCAAGACTGCATCCGCGTTCTGCTACCAGCCGGCCTGGCTCAGGAATGGGCCACCTCCGACCAGATCTCGCTCTCGCGCGATCGCGCCGAAAATAGTGGTCCTTCTCTTTTGATCGAGAAGGATTTTAAGTGTCTTCACGACGACGAGTCGAATCCTGATTCAAATCACATCCCGAGCAAGTTGGGACGGAGCTTGGCGTAACCGCGCTCCTGCGCCCACAGGTCGAGCGGAATCGCGGCCAATTCGTCGACTAGAGGATTGGCTAAGCCATTCTTGGTGAGATCGACGGACTTGATATAGGTGTGGCAGGCATCGCATGCCTCGACTCGCATGTAGGGAAATTGCTCGGCGATGTAAACCGGCAGTTTGGCTTGGTCTTCCTGGCCGCATGAGGGGCAAACGATCCGGCGGAATTCCCATTCCGAGAGGCAGAAGCCGCAAAGCAGGTTGCGGCGCGCACCGTCTCCCTGCTGCCGCAGGATCCCGAGAGAGGCCTTGCGGTTGCAGAACGGGCACAGCATGTGGGTGTATCCGGCGAGTTGCAATTGAGATTGTGACCGGACGAATTCCGCATAGGGCTGAAGAAAAGCGAGGGCGAGAAATTCGGCAGGATCAACGGGCGAGTCGATGTTGGACCAGCATTGAGTCAGAAGCTCCAGCCAGGCAGAGGACGATTGGCTTCGCATTTCGCGGGAGATTTCCGCAAGGCTCACGGGAGCTTTTTCTTCAACGAGCGAGAGAAACGACGGAAAACTTCTGAGAAGTTCGGGCGATTCCAACGAAGCGGAGATCGAGATTGGATTCTGGTTGACGAACGCACGCTCGTGAAGGCTTTGCTGAAATCTAGCTACGTGAACGTAGAAGCCGAGAATATCCGCCGCGAAGGGATGCTGTGCAGCAAGTTCTTCAGCCCGCTGGATACGCTGCCGCCATGGAGTGTTGGACACTGCGCGATTATGGGGCTTCGACTCACGATCAGCAACTGTCTAAGTCTAAAGTTTTATTTTCCCGACACGTCGTTGACTGTGTCCGAGCCGGAAGACTATATTGGTTTTCTGATGTAGGTTTTGATCGAAGCGGTCGGAGGATGCAATGGAACTCTCCCGCAGAACCTTCCTCAAAAGCGCGCTTGCTGGTGGCGCTGGTCTCTCTCTCCTCGGTTTTGATCTGACTCCCGCAGTTGCTCAGCTCAAAGAACTCAAGATTGCCCGTGCTACCGAGACGCGATCCACCTGCCCCTATTGCTCAGTGAGCTGTGGTGTTCTCATTTATACGATTGGCGACAAAGCCAAGAACGTGACGCCGCAGGTCATCCACGTTGAGGGCGACCCGGATCATCCCATTAACCGCGGCACGCTGTGCCCGAAGGGAGCGTCGCTGGAGCAGGACATCCTGAATCCGCGGCGACTCCTGAAGCCGCAGGTTCGACGGCCCGGCTCCGATCATTGGGAAGATATTGCCTGGACGCAGGCCATCGACGAGATCGCTCATCGAGTGAAGAAGACGCGGGACGACACCTTCATCGAGAAAGACGCGGCGGGCCACACCGTGAACCGGTGCGAAAGCATCGCCTGGACCGGCGGTTGCACAGACACCAACGAATTCAACTACCTCGTCGTCAAGACGATGCGCAGCCTGGGGCTCACCTATATAGAAAATCAGGCAAGGGTTTGACACGGGCCAACGGTCTCAAGTTTGGGACCAACATTTGGACGCGGGGCCATGACGAATGGCTGGATCGACATCAAGAACACCGACATGATGTTGATCATGGGCGGCAATCCCGCCGAAAACCACCCGTGCGGCTTCAAGTGGGTCATTGAGGCGAAACGGACTCGCAACGCAAAGTTGATCGTGGTGGACCCCCGGTTTACCCGGACGGCGTCCACCTCGGATCTATTCCTTCAAATTCGCGCTGGTGCCGATATTGCATTCCTGGGAGGCATGATCAACTACGCCATCCAGAACAACCGCATAGCCAAAGACTACCTGCTCAATTACTCCAGCGCTGCGCTCATCGTGAACGAAGGATTCAAACTGCCGGAGGACGGCTTCTACTCCGGATTTGATTCCGCCACCCAGACCTACGATAGAACTACCTGGGACTACGAAGAAGGCGGCGACATGAGCAAGACCGCCGCAACGTCCAATGGCAAGGCGCACAAACCAGCCAGTGACGCCGCCAAGCCTCCGTTCCCAATCCCGCTCATGCCGGAGAAAGTCGCCTACGACCTCACTCTCCAGCACCCACGCTGCATCTTCCAACTACTCAAGCAGCAGTACTCGCGTTATACGCCGGAGATGGTGGAGCGCATCACGGGTATTCCCAAAGACCAGTTTATGAAGGCCGCGGACCTGTTCACCTCAATCCGCAAAGATGGCGACATGAAGAAGGTGGCGACCATTCTCTACGCGGTGGGCTGGACTCAACACAGCTATGGCACGCAGATCATCCGCACCGCGTGCATGTTGCAATTGCTGCTCGGCAACGTGGGGCGCGCGGGCGGCGGCGTCAACGCTCTTCGCGGCCACTCCAACATTCAGGGCGCTACCGACATGGGCGGAGTGTTCGACATTTGGCCGGGATACTTGAAGGTGCCGACTCCGGCCGATACGGACCTCGCGGCGTATTTGAAACGGACCACGCCTACTACATCCAAGCCGGCGCAGTGGGACTCGTTCAACTACTGGTCGAATACGCCGAAGTTTGCTGTCTCTTTCATGAAGGCCCTCTACGGCGACGCGGCTACGAAAGAAAACGACTGGGCCTTCCACTACATGCCCAAGGTCGATCGCAACTATTCCTGGACCCAGATCTGGGACAACATGTATCGCGGCTCAGTCAAAGGACTGTTCGCCTTCGGCATGAACGGTGTCGCCATCGGTCCCGACTCCCAGAAAAACATCGAGGCCCTCAAGAAAGCCGACTGGCTCGTGGTCGGTGAAATTTATCCCGATGAGACCAGCGAGTTCTGGAAGTCCCCCGGAGTTACGCCCGAGGAGATGAAGACGATCAACACCACGGTCTATCGCCTTCCCTGCGCCGGGTTCGCGGAGAAAGACGGGTCGATGACGAACTCGGCTCGCTGGCTGCAATGGAAGAACGTCGCTCTTCCTCCCCCAGGTGAGGCTCGCCTGGATCAGGACATAGTGGCTCAAATCTTCCTCGCCGTGCGCGATCTTTACAAGAAAGAAGGCGGCAAATTCCCGGATCCGATTCTGAACCTGACCTGGTCCTATACCGATGCCCAGCATCCCGCGCTCGGAGATTTGGCCAAGGAGTTAAACGGCAAGGCGCTCGCGGATATCACCGATCCCAAGACCCAGGTCACGATCAAACGTGGCCAGCAATTGCCGGGATTCGCCTGGCTGAAAGACGACGGCACAACGTCTTGCGGCAACTGGATTTATTCCGGATGCTGGACCGAAGCCGGGAATCAGCTCATTCGCCGCGGCACGGAAGATCCGTCCGGCCAGGGAATCTACCAGAACTGGGCATGGTCGTGGCCAGCGAATCGACGGGTCCTTTACAACCGCGCCTCCTGCGACCTGGACGGCAAGCCGTGGGATCCGTCGCGGAAGCAGGTCTGGTGGGACGAAGGCAAGCAGACATGGGTCGGCAACGATGTGCCCGACTTCAAGGCCGACTCTCCGCCCAAGGACCACATGGGGCCGTTCATCATGAACCAGGAGGGCCTGGGCCGACTGTTCGTTTGGCTTAACGACGGGCCTTTTCCAGAGCACTACGAGCCGATCGAGAGTCCGGTGCAAAACGCGCTGCATCCCAACCAGTCGAACAATCCGGTAGTCAAAAAGCTAAAGACGCCAGCGGACAAGTACGCTGCCCCGGGTGACGGTTTCGATATTGTCTGCACAACTTACCGGCTCACCGAGCACTATCACTACTGGACCAAGAACAATCTGATGAACGTGCAGCTCATTCCCGAACCGTTCGTCGAGATTCCAGTCGAACTGGCGAACGAGTTGGGCATCAAGGGTAACGACAAGGTGAAGGTCACCAGCGCGCGCAGCTATTACGTAGCCAAGGCGTTCGTCACAAAACGCATCAAGCCCATGAACATTGACGGCAAGAAGGTCTATCAGATCGGTATTCCAATCCATCAGGGTTATCGCGGTATTCAAGAAGACGCAGGCAGGGACGCGAGGACGATCCTCAACCGGCTTACGCCGACGGTGGTCGATCCCAACGCATATACGCCAGAATTCAAGGGCTTTCTGGTTAAGCTCGAGAAGGCATAAGGAACGATATGAGCCAGGCAACGTTAGCAATCCGCAGAATTTCTGGCCACCCTGGGCCCGCTCCGGGCGAGGACGTTGAGCGCGACGAACTGGTCTGTAAGCTGGTCGACACTACGACGTGCATAGGCTGCAAGGCCTGTGAGGTGGCCTGCCTCGAGTGGAATGGCTACACGTTCACCGATACGGTCTTCGATAACAGTTACCAGACCATGCCTGAGACGACCTGGAATTACTGGAACCTGATCAAGTTTAACGAGCACGAGCGCGAAGACGGGACAGTTACACTGCTGATGCGAAAAGATCAGTGCATGCACTGCGCCGATCCCGGCTGCCTAGCGGCCTGTCCGGCGGACGGCGCGATCGTGCAATATACGAATGGCATCGTCGATTTTCAGCAGGAGAATTGTATTGGCTGTGGCTATTGCGTAAGCGGATGTCCGTTCGATATTCCCAAGTTCAATCCCGAAACAAAGAAAATGTTCAAGTGCACTCTGTGCGTCGACCGCGTAGTCGAAGGACTCGAGCCGGCGTGCATTAAGTCTTGCCCCACTGGCTGCCTGCACTTTGGAACCAAAGAGGACATGAAAGATTTAGCCGAGACTCGCGCCAAACAACTTCGCGAAAACTATGGTATCGAAAAAGCCGGAGTCTACGATCCCGCTGGGGTGAACGGGACTGGCGTCATCTATGTGCTTCACGATGTGACCAATCCGGAAGCCTATGGTGGATTGCCGAGAGACCCACACGTTCCATGGCTGGTCCGCTTCTGGAAAGGGCCGGCGAAATGGATTGGAAATCTCGCCATGGTTGGCGGCATTCTGGGAGTGGTGCTGCATTACTTGCGCTTCGGTCCGAAGGAAGTGCATGATCCGAAAAATGAGAACGGAGGTCAGCCGTGAGCACCTCGCGCATCGTTTCCTCTGGACGAACCGTGGACAAGACCGGCGGCAGCATTCTCCGTTACACATTTAGCGAGCGGATTCACCACTGGCTCGGGGTTTTGTTCTACAGCTATTGCCTGATCACCGGCCTCGCGTTTTGGTCGCCCTACATGTACTGGCTGGCGGCATTGGTGGGCGGCGGGCCAACAGCCCGTTTCTGGCATCCCTGGTTTGGCCTGGCTTTTACAGTGTCCCTGTTCTGGATGTACAAGATGTGGCTGCCCGACCTGCTTACGACCGACGCCGACCGTCGCTGGTCGAAGGCGATGAAATACTACGTTGAGAACGAAGATGAGAAAGTGCCGCCTGAGGGACGTTTTAACTATGGTCAGAAGTTATTCTTCTGGCTCATGTTTTATGGCGTGATCCTGCTGGTGATCTCTGGTATCGGCTTGTGGTTTGTCGAATCCATTCCCTGGAGTCTGCACTGGCTGGCTTATCTGGCCGTAACGGTTCACGTGATCGCGGCGCTGGCGACCATAGCAGGATTTATTATTCACGTTTATATGAGCACTGCCATGGTCCGCGGCAGCTTTACCGCGATGGTGCGAGGGAGAGTCTCCACGGTGTGGGCAAAGACCCATCATCGCCTCTGGTACGAGCAGGTCACAAAAGAAACTCCATCCGAAAAATGAAACCAGGGGATGACAGGTTCGACGGCTAGCGGTGGCCGTTCACGTGGATCCCACGCCGAGACCAAGCGACCAGCACAGCATCGATGTAGAGAGCAAACACAAGTGTGCGGTGTGACTGTAAACCACAGCCCGTGCGCACTGAACTGATGGCAAGCGTGATCGGCAGTACGCGCAAAGAATACTGATGTACCTGGGGGAAAGATGAAAGCATTCGAACTGCTTCGAAGGGCGCTTTGGTATACAACCGTGTTGTCTTTCGCAGCTCTCGGGATCGCAACACTCCCGTTGGCAGCTCAAGCGCAGAACTCGTCTCAAGGGCAAGAACAGGACGAGGAAGTACAGATGGGGCAGGAAGTTTTCAACGAACTGAAAGCCAAGGGCGAAATCATCGAATCGTCCCCTCTGTACGATCAGTTGCGGCCAATTGCAGACGCGATTACCCGGTCGGCGCAACCCCGCTACAACCATCCCTTCAAGTTCTTCCTCGTTCATGAAACTCAACCGAACGCGTTTGCAACTCCAGGAGGCAACGTCTACGTCGTCGATTCACTTCTGCGCTTCGTCAAGAATACGGACCAGCTCGCGGGAACGTTATGTCATGAGGTCTCACATACGATCCATCACGACACCGTGACATTAATGGAGAAGCAGCAAAAAATTGAAAGGCGGGAAATCGGTGCTGCGATAATTCTGGGCCCTTCTACGGCGCATATATTGGCTATTGCACTTATCGGCAAGCTCCATTCGCTCAGTTATTCGCGGGATGTTGAATCGCGGGCAGACATCACCGGCTCCGACGTTTGTGCGGCGACCGGGTACAACCCCTGGGGACTCGTATGGCTATTCCGGGATTTTAAAGGCGCCAACATTGGACAGGTTCCTCAGCTCTTGTCAGATCATCCCGATGACCAAAATCGTGTGGAAGCATTAGAGAAGCATTTTCGCAGCAATCCCGCAGTCTTTGGAAAGTTCAACCCGGATCCAAAATCGGCTAAAACTTTTGTTGTTCCCGACAACGCTGCGGAAGTGTTTTTGCGATGATCAATTCAACATGTTGCCAGAGAGGTGCGGGTGTAACAGGGAAGATAATGAACCGATAATCATTCCTTGGTCAACACGCGCTTGAGGCTGTCGGATCACCCGGGTTGGTCTTCACACTAGAGTCTGTCCGGTGCCTTAAAAGCGCCCTTCTTGCACCATCCTCGGTTTCAGTAAAATTCGCGCAACTCTTCTGCAAAAGGTGGCGGGGACAACGCGACTCGAACCCGGGGCCTCTGCCGTGACAAGGAAAAGATTCAGCGCGCGCTGAAACCGCAATGTCGTTGACTGATCCCAACTGTTAATTCCGGTTTACCTCGACAAAAAGAATCCTTATATAAGGGTATTTCATCCTATGCACTGGTATCAAATTGTGGGGCAAGCGACGTTCCCACGAAAGGATTTTATGATTCGCAAACTGACAGCCACGGACAATGACATTGCAACAACTATTCTCCGATTGGTGCTGGGGGTCGTGTTTTTCGCGCATGGCGCCCAGAAGGTGCTCGGGTGGTTCGGGGGATACGGCTTCACGGGCACGATGGCCTTCTTCACAGGCATGATGCACATCCCGGCCGTATTCGCATTTCTGGCCATTCTCGCGGAATTCCTCGGTGGATTGGGTCTGATCTTCGGGCTGCTCACCCGGGTTGCGGCCTTTGGGATCTCTTGCAACATGGTTGTTGCCGTTGCGATGATCCATCACCAATTCGGTTTTTTTATGAACTGGGCAGGGACACAAAAGGGAGAAGGTTTTGAGTTTCACCTCCTGGCACTGGCGATTACAGTTTTTTTGATGATTCGCGGCGCAGGAGCGGTTTCGGTCGATCGCCTGTTGTCCTCCCCCGCGAGGAGCAGGATCAACGCCCAGCGTCTACAGGCCGCCTGATTAGGGGAAACCAATGGTGAAAAAGAGTGATCGCATGAAAGCGCCTCGGCTCTGGCTGGTAATTTTGAAGAGTTATCGCGCGCTGAGCCTCCTCGCTGAGCAAAGTATCGCCAACACGGGACTGTGCCTCACGGATTTTGCCGCGCTCGAAGCGCTATTACACAAGGGCCCGCTCACTATCTCGGAGATCCAGGAGAAGGTGCGCTTAGCCAGTGGCTCGATGACTGCGGCAGTCGATCGCCTCGAGAAACTCGGGTTGGTTGTTCGTAAGTCGAGCCCGAGTGATCGACGGGCGCGGGTCGTGGAGCTCACGGCGAAAGGGCGTAGGCTCGCGGCGTCGTCCTTTGAGCGGCACGCAAAGGACATTGAGGCGTTGATGTCAGTGTTGTCCGAGCGGGAGATGGAACAACTTTACGGATCGCTTAAGAAGCTTGGCCTGCACGCAGCGGAAAAACTCGACCAACAAGGCGCCAAGGTCAAGAGCAAAGAACAAGCCAGGAAGTGATGACGGACTTTAGACCAACCACAGATCAGATGAGGACCACGCCAGAAGAAAGGGGAATGAAATGCTGAAGGTTGGAATCATCGTTGGAAGTACGCGACCGGGACGCAAAGCCGGGGCCGTCGCAGAGTGGGTGCACAACCTCCTGAAAAACCGCACCGACGCGGAGTTTGAAATTGTCGACATTCAGGATTACAAGCTGCCACTCCTTGATGAGCCTATGCCCCCCATGATGCATCAGTACGGGAAGGCACACACGAAGAGCTGGAGTGACAAAATTGCTTCGCTTGACGCCTATGTTTTCGTCACCCCCGAATACAACCACGCCACCTCGGCGGCGTTGAAGAACGCTATCGATTTTCTCTACCACGAATGGAATAACAAAGCGGCTGGTTTTGTCGGATATGGCGGTGCGGGCGGCGTCCGAGCGGTCGAAAACTTGCGGCTGGTCATGGGTGAAATCAAGATTGCAGACGTTCGAGCCCAGGTGGCGCTCTCGATGTTTGCGGACTTCGAGAACTTCACGACCTTTAAGCCGCACGAACAGCACGACAAAGCTGTGCATTTAATGGCTGACGAGGTTATTGCTTGGGGCGGAGCACTGAAGGGGTTAAGAGCGGCTCAGTGAAAACCATTTCAGCACAGTCCGCGGTCCGCGACCCAGAGTGCGCGGGACAGGAACCTCAGGAGTCATAAGATGCAAATCGGTGTTGACAGTTTCGGAGCAGTCATCTCTGACCCGGCTGCGGGTCTGACTATCAGCCCAGTCCAGCGCATGGACAATCTGCTGGATGAGATTGTCCTGGCCGACGAAGTTGGCCTCGATGTCTTTGGCATCGGGGAACACCACCGCAGCGAGTTCGTCGATTCGGCTCCGCCTGTTATCCTGGGTGCGGCCGCTACCCGCACCAGGAACATTCGCCTAACAAGTGCGGTAACCGTTCTCAGCGCGGCGGACCCGGTCCGAATCTTCCAGGAATTCGCCACTCTGGACCTGATCTCCCATGGCCGTGCTGAAATTGTTGCGGGACGGGGTTCGTCAATAGAGGCGTTTCCACTCTTCGGTTTCGATCTCGACGACTACGACTCGCTCTTCTCAGAGAAGCTGGAACTTCTTCTTAATATCCGCGAGAACACTCACGTTCGCTGGACGGGTAAGCACCGAGCAACACTGACGGGACAGGCCGTCTATCCGCGTCCGCTCCAGAATCCGTTGCCCATTTGGGTCGGCGTCGGGGGCACTCCTGCGTCATTTGTTCGTGCCGGCACGCTCGGACTTCCGTTGATGGTCGCCATTATCGGCGGAGAACCCAAGCGATTTCGTCCTCTGATCGACCTTTACCGCGATGCTGGGCGCCGCGCCGGCCATTCTCCCGAGAAACTCATTGTCGGACTTCACGCAATCGGCTTTCTTGGGGACAGCACACAGAGAGCTGCAGACGATTTCTATCCAGGATATGCCCACACGTTCACGGAGATCGGCAAAGAACGCGGCTGGCCACCGGCGACTCGGGCACAATTTGACGCTCTGCGGGGACCCACCGGCGCTCTGCTGATAGGCGATGCTGAAACAATCACGCAGAAGATACTGTACCTGAATGAAGTTCTGGGAGGCCTTTCTCGAATTAGTTTCCAGATGGGTGTCTCAGCACTTCCGCACGAGAAGATGTTACGGTCGATCGAACTACTTGGAACACGCGTTGCTCCGATGGTGCGAAAAGAGTTCGCGGCGGTGTCTTCGCATTAGGTTGAGTTTTGAGGTGAACAAAGTTATTCCGAAAGCTCCGCGAAACTTGTGCATGAGCCAGGGACAATGGCGTATTCTGGCCCGATGACAAACGCCTCCCCGGTCAAGGACAAAGCCTCCGCGGGCGACCCGATCCCTCCCAAGTGCTCTGTCATAGAGGTGCACGTAGGCGAATTGAAGCAGTTGTTCAATGCCATCGATCCGTCCCCGTTTCGCGATAAGGATCTGGATCCCAAAGCTGAGGAGTTTATCGTGGGTTGGGCCAAGGACCTACCTCGCGACGCAACACTTGCTCTGGTGATTGATCTTGACCGCGAGGCCGGTTTGCCAGATGAGGCTGCTGTTTTACGCGACGCGATCCACGAGTTTTTTAGTCAACGCGCTGAGGCATACCGCAGGCGTCTGCGTGAATTGTTTCGTTTGGGCCGGACCAGCCTTGCGATTGGCCTCATCGCTGTTGCGTCGGCGATTGCCTTGGGCGACTTTCTAGCCGCTTTGATGAAGGGCAGCCGCATTGGCGAGATCGTTCGCGAAAGCCTTACGATCGGCGGCTGGGTCTCCATGTGGCGCCCGCTTGAGATCTTCTTATACGACTGGTGGCCGATTCGCAATGAGGCACTGCTTTCCGACCGGCTTGCGGCCATGCCAATACGCATCAGGTATTTGAATGCCTCAGGCCCTGATGCATGGAGAGGAGACTGGCCGGCGGTGTCGCCAAGAGGAGAACGGGCGACCAGTGATGCTCAACCCCGCGCTCTAAATCAGGCTAGTTGACGGTGTAAACGCCGAGAGTTGATCGAGGTGATTGAGAGGTACCCACACGAATTGAGGGTTGAACTCTGGTTGGAGTTTTCGGTGTCACGCCCGATTACTCCGAAGAAAGGAATGGCGGGGACGACGGGACTCGAACCCGCGGCCTCTGCCGTGACAGGGCAGCGTTCTAACCAACTGAACTACGTCCCCACTCGCCTTAATAGATTAGCGGAAAATTCAGAAAAAGCTGCGATGGCCGAAGATGATTTTGCCAACGTCCACAACGTCTAAAGCATTTTTGATTGTAACAGAGCAAATCGAAGAGCGGGGTTGCAAGCCGGAAAAAAGCGAGCTACTGATGTTGGCGAAACGCCGAAGAACCTGGAACATGAGAGACCCCAAACGATTTCTGTGCCACCTCTTCCGGAGTTTGGAAGTCAATCAGGTTAAACGTCAGCGTCTGAGTGCCGAGGAAGCGCACATCTGCTTTCGCATTCAGGCTGGTTTGCAGCCAGGTGCCGGCTACATCGCCGAAGGTAATGGCGACGTGGACTTTCTTGATCCACATCGAAGGAGATTTAGCCAAGTCTCCCTCAATCCTGCGCACTGCAAAAGTTGATTTATCGATCCATGCTTGTCCCCCGATTAATTCCTTATCCTTGCGTCTTGGCGCAAGTCCCAGCAGAAAACACGGCTGCCCATCGAGAACGGCCTCACCGGCGTAGCTAAAATCATAATTGGCGGTGGTTAAAGCAACACTCGAGTCGGTTTTGGATTTGGACGACGCCACTTCATGATCCAATATCCGGCGTACCACCTCTGTCCCGCGGGGGCTGCCATCGTGCTTCTCGACTGTGTACGTGTTTCTCGCCGGCGAGAAGTCCAACGTTGCGGTTACATCCGCTTGAATGCTGTTGTGGCCCTCCCCTGAAATTCGGTACTCGCGAACCAATTCATAATTGGGAGGGTTCTTGCTGGCCACCTGTGCCTGTCTGACTCGCTCGACGAGTGTTGCGACCGCTGGCGAGGTCTGCGGAGCATTATTCGCAACGCTGCTCTTAGTGGTGTTGTGGCGAAAACCTTGGCAAAATACGACCCCGCACAGTAATAGCGTTACCACTGCGATTTGGACCGGTTTGGTTCGCGAATTCATCTCAGTCTCGTTTCACGCAGCCAACTTAGACGCCACCCAGTGCTTCCTATCGGGAAAACCAACCAGCTTCATTAATCCAACGTCGCGCTCGATGTCGAACCTGCAATTTCCCCTGAGTTCAAATTCTTTCAGCTTCCGTTCTACTTGGGGGTTTGGCCGGAGGACACTTAGGGGAATGCTATTTTGCTCGGCCCATCGTTGCAAGAATGCGAGCATTCCGAGACCGCCGCCACCAACAACGTCCAATTCGCTGAAATCCAGCACGACCCGTTTAGCTTCCTTGTGGGACTGGACGGCGTTACGAAGTTGAAAGGCCGCTTCACTTTGAACCAGCCTTCCGCTGCATTGCACGACGATCGCCTGGTCAATCTCGAGTACCTGCGCCGTGAACACTGCACCCTCCCGTCCGATGGCCGAGTGGTTGCTACCATCGATCAAGCTTGCAAGCCAGGGACCAAAGGCTTGCTGCCTGTTTTCTTTCAGATGCAGTTGTGGTGTTTGCGGTGGGGTGAACTTTGGAGGTTTTTAGACCGGAGAAATAGGTTACAGAGAACGCTGTACGGGGCGATTGGGGGCCTTAGGCGTTACTAAGTGGGATTTGCACGAACGAAGCTCGATCCTTCGCCGGGGAGAGCGTCTTATTCTTTGCTGAGTCGACTTCCACACGGCGGAGTTCAGCCAGGAAATTTGCGGAATAGGCCAGAGAAGTAAGCTCGCTGGAAGTGCCGTTCGAGGCGTCACGATGCAACGCCAAGGCCCGCTCCACAATTGCCTGCTCTGCTTCTTCCATAAGTCGCGCTGCGATTTGCGGATCGCTTTCGAGGATCGCTGCCTGGTAGAGCTGTTTCCAATCCTTCGTGGATGGTTTCCCGTCGGTCACGACGCCACCTCACCGGAAGCTTGAAATTTCGATGTTGGGAGCGTTCGAGTGTTAAGAGCTGCATCCTGAATCGCCTGTACAATGGCGCCGACACCGCCGACCGCTTTTGAGATGACTTCCCGAACGCCGACTGACTGAGCCAACTCCGAAAGTTGTTCTGAAGCGTACATGGTAAAGAGAAACATCATGCTATTTGGGGCGTCGACGGCGATTTGGCGAGCGGCTTCCAATCCGTTCATTCCCGGCATGGCATAGTCCAGAAGTACAACATCTGGTTTGGCGGACCGTACCATTTCGATCCCAGCCTGGCCGCTTTCCGCTTCTCCGCAAACCTCCCAGTCGGGAGTCAGTTCCAGGCACGCGCGCAATGCGCGACGCACCGGCGTGCAATCGTCCACAATCAAAATTCGTAGCAAATGAACCCCAACGACGGAAGCTTATAACGGGTCGTCTTCCAAAGCTATACAGCGGAATGCCTATTACCAAAATCTAACGTAACACCAATGTTAAGTCGTTAAGAAAGCGGGCTGAATGCCAAGGGCTCCACAAAACCTCATGGCAAAGCCTTGCACGCCCTTGTTATCCAAGGGAGGTCGCGACCTATGTTACTGAATGGAACTGGCGACGCTGGAAAAGGCGGTATTCGAGTTGGTTCCGATCAGTCGGATGGTTCCGACCACCAGGACCAGAATCACTGCCAACATGACCGCATATTCGGCAATATCCTGACCTTCTTCGTCGATGAAAAGTCTGTACATAAACCCTGCCATACCAACCTCCGGGGGATGAGTTCGGTTTGAAACCATCATGCCGGGTCCGGAGAGGGATGTCAAACTGTTAATACTGTGGATTGGTGCGCTTTTTGGCTCATGCCGTGAATCTGCGCAAAAAGTTGCATGTTCGAAAGGATATTGATTTGAATAATTCGAGGCGGCTCAGCGAACAAGGTTGGCAACAGATTGGGACGCGTACTCCAGGACGTGACCAGGAAGCACTCCCAGATAAATCGTAGCCACCAGACTGGCTGCGAGAGCAGTGCCGAGACCAAGTGGGATCCGCGGGAGCGGCACATCTTCACGAGGCTCTCGCATGTACATGACGACAATGATGCGCAAATAATAATACGCAGCCACCGCGCTGTTCAGCACGCCGATGATGGTAAGCCCCACGAGATTGGCTTCCAGCGCCGCAGTGAAGACATAAAATTTTGCGAAAAAGCCGCCAGTAAGAGGGATTCCGATCAACGAAAGGAGAAAAATCGTCAGGGCCGCAGCCAGCAATGGAGAGCGACGACCCAAGCCGGCGTAGTCCTCGAGCGTTACGTAACGCTCACCTGCGCTTCCAAAATGGCTCACCACCGCGAAAGCTCCAATGTTCATTGCGGCGTAGGACGCCGTGTAAAACATTGCCGAGGGAATTCCGTCATGCGGCAACGCGGCGAATGCCACCAACAGATAACCGGCGTGGGCGATGGAAGAATAGGCGAGCAGTCGCTTGATGTTGTCCTGTACCAATGCGCCGATGTTCCCCAGGGTCATGGACAAGGCCGCCGTAATCCAGATGAGCCACACTCGGCCGGGCGAATGAGCCTCGAACAGAATGCGTAACAAGACCGCGAACACCGCCGCTTTCGGTGCCGTTGACATGAAACCGACCACAGGCGATGGAGCACCTTCGTAGACATCAGGGGTCCAGATATGAAATGGCGCGGCGGCGACTTTGAAGCCCAGGCCAACGAACATTAGTGCGATTCCAACATCTGCCAACAGCGAGGCCTTTCCGGAATTGAGGGCGTCTCCGATCACAGTGATGCTAGTCGAGCCAGTAGCGCCAAACATGAGTGCGACGCCGTAGAGAAAGAATGCGGTTGCGAAGGATCCTAACAGAAAGTATTTGACCGAAGATTCGCTGCTGATAGCGGCGCGCCTGCGGAACCCAGCCAGAACGTAAGTTGATATCGAAGAAATTTCCAAGGCGATGAAGATAAGCACGAGTTCCATCGCCGAAGACATCAGGCTCATGCCCACAGCACCCAACAAAATGAGGGCATAGTATTCGCCTGATCGGATTTCCTGCATGTCCAGATATTCAAACGAAGAAAGAATGACGACGCCCGTTATTGCGGCAATCAGCACGTGGAAAAATACGCTGAATGAATCTACTCGCACCATCTCCCAGAAACCGGTGCCAGGGTAGTTGGCTTGGTAAAGGCTGGCGGCAATTGCGGCCAACGAACCAACCAGCGCGATGACTCCCAGCGTTCGCTGGCTTCTGCGGGCATTCGCCGGACGAAAGTCCATTAAAGGATCGAGCAGCATTATGATCATGCCGAAAATCGACAACACGATCTCCGGCAGAATGCGGATGTAGTCAACTATTTGAGGAAGCGGCGTGGAAGGATTCACCGTCCAGCCACCTTGCTGGCGAGTTGGCTGAATGGCGCCAATGCGTTTTGAACCGAGGGATCAATCGAATTCAGCCAAAGCAGTGGGGCGACGCCCATTACCAAAGCCATCGCTGCAGCGGGCCAAAGTGCCGTACGCTCGCGAAGGTTCATGTCAGGAAGAGATTGATTCGACGGATGAGTAACCTTGCCGAAGAACACTCGCTGATACATCCACAGAAGATAGCAAGCGCTCCAGATAACGCCGGTGGCGCCTAGGACTCCGTATATGGCTTTTGCCTGGAATGCGCCACTGAGAACCAGGAATTCTCCTATGAAGCCGTTTAGCAAAGGAAGGCCAACCGAAGCTAGAACTATGAACAGAAAGAAGGTCGCATAACGCGGCATGGGTGTTGCAAGTCCGCCAAACTCAGAAATCTCATAAGTATGCTTACGCTCGTACAAAATTCCCGCCAGCATGAACAAGGCTCCGGTGGAAACTCCGTGAGCGAGCATTACATATGTCGCGCCATCGAGGCCGATCTGCGTAAAGCTGAAAATTCCGAGAACCACGAATCCAAGATGGCTGATGGACGAGTACGCGATCAGCTTTTTCAGGTTGGGTTGTACCATCGCGACCAGCGCGCCGTAGATGATTCCAATCAGAGCAAGCACCATGATCCACGGAGCATTCCGCCGGGCTTGTTCCGGGAAGAGACCGAGATTAAACCGCAGCATTCCGTAGGTCCCCATTTTCAACAGGACGCCTGCCAGCAGCACCGATCCCGCAGTTGGGGCTTCGACGTGAGCATCGGGGAGCCAGGTATGGAACGGGAAGAGTGGCACTTTGACCGCGAAAGCGATGAAGAATCCCAGAAAGAGCCACTCTGCGGCGCTGGAAAAGTTTTGGACTTGGCCGCCGCGAATCGCATTCTCCACAGTCACAAAATCGAACGATCCCACCTTGGCGTAGAGCCACAGGATCGCCGCCAGCATAAACATAGAAGCGATCATCGTGTATAGGAAAAACTTCACCGCGGCATAGACTCGCCTGCCGTGTCCGAAAATCCCAATCAGCAGAGCCATGGGGATCAGCGTTGCTTCCCAGAAGAAGTAGAAGAGAAATAGATCCAGCGAAACAAACACGCCAATCAACGCCGTCTCAAGAATCAATAGGAGAATGAAAAATTCCTTCACCCGTTCGGAAATCGATTTCCATGAAATGAGCACGCATAGCGGCGTCAAGAATGTCGTCAGCACAATCAGCCACATGGAGATTCCGTCGATGCCCATGTGGTAATGGATGTTCGGATTCGTTATCCAAACGTTGTCGTGCTCGTACTGAAAGCCAGCTTGAGCTCGCTGGAAATGTACCGGCAAGTGTAGGGACGCCGCGAAAGTCAGCAGTGAGACTACAAGTGCGAAAACTCGAATGTCACGATCTCGGCGTGGGAATAGCATCAATAACAGCGCGCCCGCAAGCGGGATGAAGGTGATCAGCGAAAGAATTGAGCTGTCAAGATTTGGGATGTTGCTCATCGCGACGCCACCCAGATCATGTAAGCGATCACGGCCGCTGCCCCAATCGCAACCCAGCTTGCGTAAGAGCGCACGTTTCCGGATTCCATATGGCGCACGCTGTCCGAGACATCGAGAGCTTCCTCGGCGCTCTTATCAACAGTGGCGTCGATTACATCCTGGTCAATGCCGTGCCATAGAATTGTGCGCGAGCCGTCGATGAGAGGTTTGACGAAAATCGTCGAGTAAAATTCGTCAACGTAATATTTATGCAGCACCATGTCATAGAAGCCATTGAGTGAGCGCGCAATCTTCTGTGGAAGTTGCGGCAGGCGCAGGTAAAGCAGCCATGCCAGATAAAGGCCCGTGAACGCGGCAACAAGTGAAATTCCGGTAAATATCCGCTCAGTGGCGGGGCCTGTCTTCGGCTCCGGGCCTTCCGTTTGCTTCTCCGGAGGAGCTAATTCACCAGGCGATGTATGGGTTCCATTTACGTCCGGCGCAGTCGCGTGGAAAACCGGTCCAAGGAATTTGTCGAATCGATTGTTGCCGCCGAGAGATCCCGGAACACCAATCCATCCACCGACGACCGAGAGCACCGCCAAAATCATGAGCGGAATCAGCATAACTTTGGGACTCTCATGAATTCCGCCGTGCCCATGGTTGTGTGGCGCGGGTGCCCCCGCCCGCGAAGGGTTGGTGCGCCCGTGCGAGTCTTCTAAATCCCCGCGATACTCCCCGAAGAACGTCATGAACCACAACCGGAACATATAGAAAGAGGTGAGAAAGGCCGTGAACACTCCGATAAGCCAGTAGATCCAACTTCCCTGATAGGCGCGCCAGAGAATCTCATCTTTGCTGAAAAATCCGGCAAATGGAAAAATCCCCGCGATCGCGAATGTCCCTGCGGTCATGGTCCAGAATGTCCACGGAATTTTGGTTCGCAGGCCACCCATGTGGCGCATGTCCTGTTCCCCGCCCAAAGCGTGAATCACCGAGCCAGCGGCCAGGAATAGGAGGCCCTTAAAGAATGCGTGCGTCATCAGGTGAAAGATGCCGGCGGAAAAAGCAGCGACACCGCATGCGAGGAACATATAGCCAAGCTGTGAGATAGTTGAATAGGCAAGGACCTTTTTGATATCAGTTTGTGCTACTCCAATGGTCGCCGCAAATAAAGCGGTCAGGGTTCCGATGATCGCGACAACGGTCAGGGCCGAGGGCGCACGCTCGAAAATCACGTGCGACCGAGCGACCATATACACGCCAGCCGTGACCATCGTGGCGGCGTGGATCAGCGCCGAAACTGGCGTTGGGCCTTCCATGGCATCCGGCAGCCAAATATAAAGCGGGATTTGGGCAGACTTTCCGCACGCCCCCACCATAAGCAACAGAGCGATTGCAGTAAGAAGTCCGGCGCCAGCTGTCTCGGGGCTGAGTGGCAATATTTTTTTGAAGACCGTGGTGAAATCGAGAGAGCCAAAATGTTGGATGAGGAGAAAGAGCGCGATCAGAAATCCAAAATCGCCGATCCGGTTGACGATGAAAGCCTTCTTGCCGGCAGATGCCGCCGAATCTTTGGTGAACCAAAAACCAACGAGCAAATACGACGCCAGCCCCACGCCCTCCCATCCAATAAACATGAGCAGATAGTTGCTGGCCAGCACCAACGTCAGCATGAAGAACATGAATAAATTCAGATAGGCAAAGAAGCGGTAGTATCCGCCCTCCTCCCACATGTACCCGACTGAATAGATATGGATGAGAAATCCCACACCGCTAACGACAAGCAGCATCACCAGGGAAAGTTGATCGAGGTAAAAAGCGAAGTCTACTTGAAAACTCCCCGCGCGCATCCAAGTTGCGACGTACTCCGTGTGAGGCAAGGCGAGAGATGAGAACTGCGAGGCAACCCACAGCGCCATCGCGAACGCTGCTCCGCAAAAGAGCAATGCAACACTCGTCACCGCCTGGCGCGAGAAGCGCTTGCCCAAAGCGCCATTGATGGCCGCGCCGATCAAGGGAAGCAGCGGGATTAGCCAGAGATGGAGGTTCGGATTCATAGCTTGAGCAGGTTGACCTGATCCACGTTGAGGGTTTCGCGCGTGCGGAAGACCGCAATGATGATAGCCAGACCGACGGCCGCTTCCGCCGCGGCGACAACCATTACGAAGAAAACGAAAACTTGTCCGCTGAGCTGATGCCACTGGGCTGCGAACGCCACGAACGAGAGATTCACGCCATTCAGCATGAGTTCGATGGACATGAAAATCGTAATGATGTTGCGCTTGATCAGGAATCCAGTAACGCCGCAGGCAAAAAGAATTCCACTCAGAACCAGATAATAAGAAAGAGGCACCATTAGCTCTTTCCCTCCGGCTGCAATGGTTCCGGACGCGCTGCCAGAACGACCGCGCCCATGATCGCGATCAGCACCAAAATCGAGGTGACTTCAAAGGGCAAAAGAAACTCGTGAAACAATAATTGAGCGATTTCTCTGGGAGCTCCCGGTAAGGCGCCTGCTTCCACCGCGTGCGTGCCCGAGTGCGTGATAAGAACCCAAGCCATCAGAACGCTGCCGATGATCATCCCGGGAATTCCTACCAACAGTGACACCCGGCTGCCCTTGGTGCGTTCTTCTTCGCCCGCGTTCAAGAGCATGATCACGAAGACGAATAGCACCATGATTGCGCCTGCGTAGACGATTACTTGGACCGCTGCGACGAACTCCGCGCCTAGGAGAAGATATTCAACCGCCAGTGAACCCATTACGACGATAAGGGACAAGGCGCTGTTAATAGGATGGCTTTGCACCAATAGATTTATAGCGCCAGCAACGCAAACCAACCCGAAGACCGAGAATAGAATTAAGTGAAGCATTTTTCGAAGTACGCTTAGTTTTGAATAGGCTACGAGCGCAGAGCCACTACCAATGCCGTGATTACGAGATTCGCAATTGCCAGCGGCAACAGAAACTTCCATCCGAATGCCATGAGCTGGTCATAACGAAATCGAGGAAGTGTTCCGCGCACCCAAATATACACAAACAAAAATACAAAAACTCTGGCCATGAACCAGAATATCTGCAATAGGGCCTGCAACCAGGATGGGCCACCAAGCGGGCCGTGCCATCCACCCAGGAAGAGCAAAGATGCGATGCAGGCTACCGTGATCATGTTGGCGTATTCGGCCATGAAGAACATGGCGAATTTCATCGCGCTATATTCCGTGTGATATCCGGCAACCAATTCCGTCTCTGCCTCAGGCAGATCGAATGGAATGCGATTCGTTTCCGCATAAGCAGCCATCAGGTAAATAAAGAACGCGAAGATTTGGCCCCCGTAGAAAATATTCCACTTCGGAATGAATCCCCAGAAGTGTCCGCCCTGTGCGTCGACGATCTCGCGCAGGCTCAAACTTCCGGAGAGGATTATCACCCCTACTAGCGAAAGTCCGAGCGCAATTTCGTAGCTAACCATCTGAGCGCTGGCCCGCAGGCCTCCAAGGAGAGAATACTTGCTATTCGAAGACCAGCCGGAAAGCGCGATTCCGTACACGCCGAGGGATGTGACTCCCAAAACGATGAGCAGTCCAATGTTCACATCGGAAATCTGCATCATTGTCGAGACCGGACCAATATCGAGCCAGTCGCCAAAAGGAATCACTGCAATAGAGGTCAGCGCAAAAATCACGGCGATCATCGGCGCTGCGATGTACAGGGGCTTATAAACATGCGGCGGCGTCAGGTCTTCTTTGAAGAGAAATTTAACTCCGTCCGCCATCGGCTGCAGCAGTCCGAAAGGACCAACGCGGGTCGGCCCCCAGCGGTTCTGTATGTGTCCCACAACTTTGCGCTCGAGCCAAACCGTGTAGGCGACGGCGGTGAGCAGCACGAAGAGTGCAAGCAGAATCTTGACCAGCGAAACGAGGATGAATGGGCCCAAGTTCACAATTCGGCGTCCTTCGATTGAAAAGTATTCAGTTTCATCTAATCAGTCAGTGACGTCCGCGTTAGTCCGCCGCGACCTCGGCCTCAGCGGGATTTTTGTGATGATTTTCCATGACGGAATTCAACGTTCGGGAGTACCGCCCCAACGTTCCGGAGCTGAATAAATCGTTATTCGCGGGCACGATTAAATCCGGATCGTGCTGAGCGCCCGGCCCGCTATTGGATAAAGTTGTGTGCTGATCGTTGCCCGCCAGCAGATTGATTCGGGAAATGTCGTATCCCGGCACAAGCCGCTGTATTTCATCGAGAATCGCCATCGGGTCAAAAGGGCTCATCTTCGGTTCGAGACCATGGGACTCGAGCCACACGCTGTGCCTATCGGCTTCGCCGGATTGTGCGCCGCGCGACTGTCCCGTGTCTGCGCGAGTGCCGCGGCTGAACGGCACAAGTTTGCTCACATCGAATCCAGCCGCATCGGCGATGCGAACTATCATTTCGAAATCGGATTTTACGGCGGTAACTTCGCCGGCTTGTTTCACGATCTGAAGATCTCCGCACGTATTGGTGAACGTTCCAGATTTTTCGTAAGCGCTGGCGGCAGGTAAAACAACATCCGCGATAGCCGCGGTTTCGGTCAAGAACATATCCTGAACAACAACGAATGTGTTCGCCAAAGAGGAAGGTTCGAGATGAAGCCTCCCGACCGGGTTTGCGCCTACAACGTACAGTGCTTTCAGCGAGCCGGTTTTCGCAGCGTCAAGCATTTCAGGCAATGTTAAGCCCGGTGTTTGCGAAATCCGGCCCCACTCTTCATGAAGGCCGCCGATTTTAGCGACCGGTTGGTATCCCGGCAGCAAATCAGGATAGAGGCCCATGTCGGCGGCGCCGCGCGAATTGGCGTAATCGCTCAGGCAAATAAACTTTGGGCCTTGGAGTGTGCTGGCAAAACTCAGCAGAGAAGACACGCCTCCGCCGCGAATCTCGGAGCCGAAAATGATTACAAGATTCGGCTCGGCTAGTAGTTTTTCGCGAAGACTCATCAACGATTCAGGCAAATTGACATCACTCGCGACAGCCGCGATTGCGGAATCGTCTCCAGCGAGAAAAGCTATCAGGCTGGCTTCCGCGCCTTCAGGAATTTGGGAGAAAATTGTGGCCTGCCGTCTAAGCTTGATCCGCTTCGAATTCGCCACATACAGTCGGGCTTGGTGCAAGCGAACGTTGTTGCGAATCTGCCACGCCAGGAGCGGGTGTTCGTCTGTAGGGTTGTTGCCGATAAGTAGAATTGCAGAAGCGTTGTACACATCCCGCATACTACCAGTGGATTCGGGCTTGCCCGATAAAGCAGCCACAAAGCCGGGATAGTCAGCGGTACGGTGATGATCGATGTTATTGGTGCCCAACACGACCCGCGCGAATTTTTGCAGTAAATAATTTTCTTCGTTCGTCGTGCGAGTCGATCCGACCACACCGATGGCTTGTCCACTTTCTTTTTCGCGTAACTCGGCGAACGTTTTCCCGACCAATTGAAACGCTTCTTCCCACGTGGAAGGAGTGAGGCGTCCATCCTTCCGAATCAGGGGCTGGGTAAGGCGATCTTCGTGATTTGCGAAATCGAAGGCGTAGCGGCCCTTGATGCAGAGGAAATCTCCATTAATTCCGCTCTTGTCGCGATTGTCGCCGCGCACGATTTCCATGCCGGTTTCGGAGCGGCGTACACCGAGCGTAGTTTTGCATCCATCGGCGCAATGAGTGCAGGTGGTGCCAACGTGGTTCATCTCCCACGGCCGCGTCTTGTAGCGATAAGCGCCAGAGGTCAGCGCGCCCACCGGGCAAATGTCGATGCACATGCCGCACTCTTCGCAATTAAGATGATCCTCCAGGTTAGGCGCGATGATGGAACTTACTCCGCGATTCTGCACGCCGAGAGCCCACACATCCATTCCCTCGCCGCAGACGCGCACGCAGCGATAGCACAGAATGCAGCGCGGCCGGTCGAAATAGACGACTGGAGACCACTGCTGCTCCTCGCGATGATTTTTTACATCGATGAACTTTGACTCAGCCGCTCCGTAGGAAAACGTCATGTCCTGAAGTTCGCACTCGCCGCCGGCATCGCAAACCGGGCAGTCCAGAGGATGGTTACCGAGAAGCATTTCAACCATGCTCTTGCGCGCCTGATGGATTTCGTCGCTCTCAGTTGTCACCGCCATGCCTTCGCTGATGACAGTCGTACAAGCGGTTTGGAGCTTTGGCATCTTTTCGACGCGCACCAAACACATGCGGCAGGCGCCCTGCAAAGAAAGGTTGGGATAATAACAAAAGGACGGCACTTCGATGCCAGCGCTCTTGCAGGCTTCGATCAGCAGCGTTCCGGCGGGAGCCGTGACCTTTTTGCTGTCGACCGTTATGTTTACGTCAGGCATAGGAAATTGGGTAAGTGAGCAATGTTGTAATTGGGTAATTGAAAGTCAAAAGCATGTTCTCCTCATCGGCTGTTTGCCTTTCAATTGTACAATTACCAGATTACGCAATTGCTAAATGCTGCTCTGCGACGCGCTGCTTCTCAAACGGGCACGGCTTACCTTCGAGATGATCTTCAAATTCTTTCCGGAATTTCTTCACAATCGAAATTGTCGGCAGAGCGGCAGCATCGCCTAACGGGCAGAATGTGCGGCCTAGCATGTTCTCCGACAAATATTGAATGTTGTCGATGTCTTTCTCAATTCCACCGCCTGAGTGGAACCGTTTCAGCGTCTTTTCCAGCCAGTCGGTTCCTTCACGGCACGGGATGCACCATCCGCAACTTTCGTGTTGATAAAACTTCATGATGCGGAGTGCAAACTTCACCATGCATGTAGTGTCATCGACCGCTACCAAACCGCCCGAGCCAAGCATGCTGCCGGCCTTGGCCAGCGAATCGAAATCCATCGGCAGGTCGATTTCGTCAGCGGATAATAATGGACAGCTCGACCCACCTGGTACAACCGCCTTCAATTTCCGCCCGTTGGGAATCCCGCCGCCCACGTCGTAAATCATCTTCTTTAAGTTGTATCCCATGGGTAGCTCGTAAACGCCGGGCTTATTCAAGTGACCGCTGAGACAGAACAGGCGGGTTCCACCATTTTTTGGCGTGCCAAGATTTGCGAACCATTCAGCCCCGTTATTGATAATGTGGGGAACGCTCGCCAGCGTTTCAACGTTGTTGATAACCGTGGGGCCGCCCCACAGCCCAACCACCGCGGGAAATGGAGGCCGAATGCGCGGAATGCCACGCTTCCCTTCTAGCGATTCCATGAGCGCGGATTCTTCGCCGACTTCATATGCACCGGCGCCTCCATGCCAATAAACGTCGAAGTTATATCCGCTGCCCAAAATGTTTTTCCCAATGAACCCGCGAGCGTATGCGCCATCGATCGCCTTCTGCATGATCTCGAGAAGATAGCGGTATTCTCCGCGGACGTAGATGTAACCGGCATGCGCACCGACGGCGAGACCTGCAATAACCACGCCCTCGATCACGGCGTGCGGGTCATGTTCGAAAATCAAGCGGTCTTTGCAGGTCCCCGGTTCACTCTCGTCGCCATTGCACAGAATATATTTTGGCTTTGCCGACTGCTTGGGAACGAATGACCATTTGAGGCCAGTATTGAATCCAGCGCCGCCACGACCCCGCAATCCTGAATTCTTTACTTCATTGATGATTGCGTCTGGCTGCATCTCAAGCGCTTTCGTGAGCGCCTTGTAGCCATCGAGTTCGCAATAGCGATCAATATTGGTCGCACCCGTACCAAAGCGCTTGGAGACAACCTTTACTTCGTCGGGATGGGAAACTAGAGAGGCCATTGATTTAAATATTGTCGGATTTACGAATTGTGAAATTGAAATTCTACAACTTGGAAATTCTGCAATTCGACAATCTATTCCATTCCGCGCTTCGCATATTCACTAAGGACCTGGTCCATCTTTTCCGGCGTCAGGTCCTCGTGGAAATCGTAGTTCACCTGCACCGCAGGCGCCCAGCTGCAGGCGCCGATGCATTCGACTTCTTCGAGCGAGAACATGCCATCGGCGGTGGTTCCCTTGTGTCCTATGCCTAGCTTGTGCTTGCAGTGATCGAGAAGTTCCTCGCCACCGCGAACCAGGCAGGCGATATTGGTACAGACTTGAACGTTGTACTTTCCGCGCGGCTTCTTGGTAAGCATGGAGTAATAACTGATCACATTATCGACTTCAAGATCGGTGAGTTCTAGGCGTTCCGCAATTTCATGAGTTACCTCGCGACTCAAATAGCCGGTTTCGTCCTGTGCGTACAGCAAAGTCGGAACCAGCACCGAACGCTTCGTCGGATAGTGCTTCAACATCTTCACGAATCGCAGTTCGAATTGATCAGAAAACTTCATAGCATTTTGTAATTGTGCAATTTAGTAATTTGTAATTGAAAACCCTTACGCGACCTTTCTCGCTGTTTGTTGAGAAGCGGTGAAGATCGCGGCCAGTTCGTGGGCTTCACCCAACAACTCCTCGCATCGTTCGCGCGGAACAATACCCGACTCAGTCAGCAACTCCAACCAAAGAATCGTTTCATCAGCTTCCTCGACGACAATCCCCATCCTCGCCAAAAATTTCGGTTTTGATCTTGCTCGGCAGACTGCGCGATAGTTTGCCGCGACTGACGTCCCGCACCTCAAAAGCTGTTTTCCCAATACTTGAGTATCAGTTCTGTACGGCAAAGATCTAAAAAGCCGGATCACGCTTAGTGCAAATGCTTTTGTGCGGTCTCGAAGCTGTTCCGGTTTCGAACTCATAAGAATTTGGCAATTTTGTAATTGGGTAATTGGGTAATTGAAAGATTTTCAATTACTCAATTACCCGATTACCCAATTACTCAATCTCCTCACCGGTCAATCTCTCCTAACACAATGTCGATGCTTCCAATCGCGGCGACCACATCTGCGAGCAGCTTTCCTTCGCACATCTCGGGCAACGCTTGCATGTTTGCCAAACAGGCCGACCTCATATGTACCCGATATGGTTTCGCTGTGCCATCGCTGACGACGTAGTAGCCCATCTCGCCGCGGGGAGATTCTACCGCTTGATAAACCTCGCCCTCGGGGACCGCGAACCCTTCGGTGATGATTTTGAAGTGGTAGATCAGGGCTTCCATCTGCGTCTTCATCTTTTCGCGATCAGGCAACACCACTTTGGGGGCGTCTGCCTTGATGGGGCCTTCCGGCATTCCTTCTGCGGCCTGCTGCACAATCGAAATCGATTCCCGCAGCTCGCGAACTCTGCACATGTACCGTGCGAAGACGTCGCCCTCGGTGGCGGTCGGGACTTTGAATTTGAAATTCTCGTAGCCAGAGTATGGGATATCCCGCCGCAGGTCGAAGTCAACGCCGCTGGCGCGCAAGGTCGGACCGCTCACTCCCAAAGCAATAGCGTCTTCCGCTGTGATTTTGGCGACGCCTTTCGTCCGCATGGTCCAGATTGGATTGCCAGTCAGCAGATTCTCGTACTCGTCGACTTTCGACGGAAACCGTCTCGCGAAATCCCGCACCCGGTCCAGAAATCCCAATGGCGGTTCGAGAGCGACTCCTCCAATGCGAAAATAAGAGGTCATCATGCGTTGACCGCTCACCGCCTCGAACAATCGCAGAATATCCTCGCGTTCGCGGAAGCAATACAGGAAGACGGTCATGGCTCCGATGTCCATGGCATGCGTTCCCAGCCAGACAAGGTGAGAGTTGATGCGGGTCAATTCGTTCAGCATCACCCGCAGCCACTGCGCCTTGGGAGGAATCTCAAGGCCGAGAAGTTTCTCCACGGCGAGCACGTAACAAAGATTGTTAGTCAGAGGACACAGGTAATCGATGCGATCAGTGAGCGGCACAACCTGCTGGTAAAACTTGGCCTCGCACGTCTTCTCGATCCCGGTGTGAAGGTAGCCGATGTCCGGCATCAGCCGCACGATGTTCTCGCCGTCAATCTCGAGGATCAGGCGCAGTACGCCATGGGTCGAGGGGTGTTGCGGGCCCATGTTCAGGATCATGGTGCGATCCTGCGCCTCTTCAAGCGGGGGCATTTGGGTCAGGTGGCCCATGTGTTAGCGGTAGCCCTCCACCGGATAATCTTTGCGGAGCGGATAGCCTTCCCAATCTTCCGGCATCAGCAGGCGTCGCAGATATGGATGCCCGAGGAAGCGAACTCCAAAGAGGTCGAACACTTCCCTTTCGAAATAATTGGCGCCGGGCCAAACCGATGTGACCGACTCGACCGCGGGACTATCGCCGCCCAATCGCACTTTCAACCGAACCCGCTCTTTCTTGGGAATCGACAACAATTGATAAATCACTTCAAACCGCGGCTCGGAAGGAAACCAGTCAACGCAAGTTACATCAGAAAGATAGTTAAACAGGCAGTTCGGATCGTCCCTGAGCAGGCCGCAGGCTTCTCGAATGGCGGACCGCTCGACATAAATCGTCATCTCATCACGATCGAACTTCACGCCTTCGATAGCGCTGGGATTCCACGCAATCAATCGCGCAATCGCTGGATGACCTTTCAATTGCTCCAGATCGGTAACGGCCGGCGCCAAAGCCATTAGATTTCACCTCTCGTTGGCGACTCGCCCCAATCAAGCGCGCCCTTCTTCCATATGTAGAAGAAGCCCACCAGAACAATGCCTATGTAGACAAGCATTTCCCAGAATCCGAACATTTTGAGTTGGCGGAGGATCACCGCCCACGGATACAGAAATACCGCCTCAACGTCGAATAAAATAAACAACATCGCAACCATGAAGAATTTCACCGAGAAGCGGCCGCGAGCATCGCCGACCGGGACCATGCCGCATTCATAAGGAGAAAGCTTGGCGCGAGTAGGGCGCCGGTAGCCGATAAAGTAAGAAAGGGTGACCACGGCGACAGCAAATCCGCCTGCTAGCAGAAAATGGATTAATAACGGCAGGTAATTGGCGAAATAATTGTCGGGCATAGAAAAAGGCTATATATAATTTGCGCCAGCTGTAAGTAAACATTCTAGAGTAGTTTTCACAGTGGGCAGTGTCAAGCGCTTGGCACGTTTTGTTTATGAGCATGATAGATTTTTAGCAGCGTTAAACGAAAATCCTATGATTTTTGGTTTTAATACCGACGTAAAACACGAAGATACGATCTATCACGTACAAAGTGAGGCGCGCGAAAGCGAGCTGCTGTTGCAAACGCAAGTTTTTGTCCGCGGCCGTTGCATCGGGAAGTGTGCGAAGTCATACGCCGACAGGGCATCTGAATCCGGGTTCAACGATCAGCAGAAAGAACAAATATTGAGGGATCAGCACCGTGTGGTTTTGGATGCGATCAAAGACGGGCGCCTCGATAACGTTCTGGACAAACGGGAGAGTCCGGAAGTCCTGGCCGCGATCAAAGAGCTTGATGTGCAATGGCTGAACGCGGATTCGGTGCACTCCGACCAGAATCTGACCATGCGCCTTCGAGTAACCGATGGAGGGTCCGGCGTCGAAGGAGCTCGCCTCACGGTCCGTTTCGCTCGGCCAGACGCAGTTCCCTTTTACACGCAGGTAGTGACGACTGAAGGCGGAGCCGCGGAAATGAAGATCGAAGTGGACGAGGCGTCCATGCCGGATTCGTCGGTTCTGGTGCAGGCAAACTATTCTGGCCGTACCGCGACGCGCAAATTTCAGTTGAGGAAAGTCGAAGCTTAAGTTGTCTCGCCGAGGCAACTAGCATCTGCAGTGAGTAACTCTTCACCGCCTCCCCCTTTAAAGCCGCTCCACCCGGACACCTCTTTGAGCGAGGCAAAATTGGCTCACCTAAATCGGATTCCGACTGAGATAATTGAGAGTCCTTGAGACCTGGCTTGAGAGATTCGCTCAAAGCACGACCGGATGGCACAATTATGGATGGCCACCATCGTATAAAGGTCTTGCGTTCGCGGGGCGTTGACGTGGAAGCGTTACCGCGTGACATCATAGTTTAAGACAAGTTATAAAAATTCAATTGAATGTTGAATGGATAAATGAGCCCTTCCTTTTATTGGATCGACGCTAACTCGCCCGGACGGCTTGCAATCACTTCGCGCCCCCGAGGGGACTTTGGCTTGAAGACGAGGTCGAAGTCTGGAAGACAAATTGGGTGGACATAGTTGTGTCGTTGCTCACGCCAGATGAGGTGGAGGAACTTGGATTGAGCAGCGAATCGGTTGTAACCGAGGCCCGGGGTATTCGTTTTCTTTCGTTCCCAATCAAAGAGCGCGAAGTCCCGGCTTCTCAGGCGCAGACCGAAATTTTTGTCGACAAGGTGCGTGAGGCCCTAGAAAGCGGGCGCAATGTTGCCATCCACTGTCGCCAAAGTGTTGGTCGTTCAGCCCTTATTGCGGCAGCGCTGTTGATTGTCAAGGGAGCAACCGCGGAAGAAGCAATCCGCCGAGTCAGTATCGCCCGAGGTTTGGCGGTACCAGAGACTGCCGAGCAAGAGCGATGGCTCGCGCAGTTTTCTAAGGCAATTTCATCTACCAGGACTCCGGCTATACGCAGTTCCACTTAGCATGAAGATCCAACTCAATGGTCATGAGCGCGAGTTTGCGGCACCACTCTCATTGTCGAAGCTGGTTGAGCAACTCGGCATGAAGGAAGACCGGGTTGCTGTGGAATTGAATCGAAACATTGTCCCGCGGGAGATGTGGTCACAGACGGCGCTTTCGGAAGGAGATCGTTTGGAGGTCGTCCATTTTGTCGGCGGGGGCTTTTGAGAACTACGTTCCGCTTGAGTCCTCCCATCTTTTATTGCGACTGTTCTATACTTTAGAGCGTATGCCCAACGCACACAGGCAGGCATGTTCTTAAACGGCAGGACCCGGTTCTGACGGACCGCGTGAAGTCTCTATCCCAAGTGGTAAACAAACATGGCGGCGTAGCTCAGGTGGTTAGAGCGACGGTCTCATAATCCGTAGGTCCGTGGTTCGAGTCCACGCGCCGCCACCAATCCCTTTAACAACTTGCGCCATATCCTTCGGGACCCACGCGTCCTGATTTCCGTTAAAGTCATGCGAATTCATGCCCAATCCCGATGGGCAGTTAATGAACTTCTCCCTTTGCTGCCCGGATGACCGGCATCGTCGTGCGCGACTGCTTCCTCGTGCCCGAGGATGGCATAGTACATCGCCCGATCGAAGAACTGGTTTAGCATTTGCAGGACTTCCAACTCGCCAAACACTTCCAAGATGTTGTCGGCGAAGCGTTCTCGCTGCAGGAAGTGCCAAAGATGGTTGCGGCTGAGGACCAGGGCCCACACCAACTGAGGGAGGCGGACTCCTTGGGCAGCTCGGCGAGCTGCAATTGTTCGGAACCTGTTACCGATATCATCCTCCTTCTTTTGCAACAACCATTCTTCCAGGTTGCGGTAGACCTGAACTGCTGCCAGCTGCAATTCGTCGCGAGGGATTTTCTTGAAGTCAGAAGTACGTTCGGAATTCCGGAGCTCTTGAGTCAACCCGATGGCTAATTCCTCGGAATGCTTTTCGATGAGGTGTACCAGCTTAAGTCCCAGCATTTGCATTCCTCCTACAAGTGAGGTGTGCAACACGTCGATAGTTATCCGCCGAGGTGTCGATCACGTCGCCTCCTCACCCAACATTATCCTGAAGGCGCGATCACTACGCCGGCAGCCGGTGATCACCGCAACGTGGTGTAGAAAAACAAACCGACCAAGAAAGCAACGGACAGCGCGGAGATCAAGTAACAGGTGATCCGTATCGCCCTATCTTCATGTTCGTCCGGAAATTGGTGTGCATGGGGCACGATAGAGAACCTCGCCAAGACGCCCGACAAACCCCACTTCTTCTATTTAATTTCGATGACGCCCAAAGGTTTAGGGTTGTCCAATCTAATTACATATCGTGTCACGATATAATACAAGAATTCGACTCCAAAGGGATCTGTTAATTTGAATTGTGTCTCGGAGTAAGAATTTAGATTTTCTGGAGCGATGTTACGACGCATCCCATGCTCATCAACACACGGGTTTTGGGGACGCTGCAATCAGGATCACGAGAGGTTTTCCAGCAACTCCGCTACGGAAAAAGGTCGAGATGTTCTAAGCGATGCAGAAAAGAGTTTGCGGGGGGCGCTGTCATACGACAACGAATATTCATTTCCCCGAAATAGCTCTCGTGCGAACTCCTTGAAGTCTTGGTCGAGGGCTTCGCGGGTCTCGTCGCGATTCGGTGCCAGAAGTCGATCGTTGATCGATATCTCCATGTCTTGACCGTTGAAGCAGAGCTTTCCATTTAGATTAGGTTCTGCTTCCAAACGTTGGCATGCGTTCAGGACGGCTCGGGCAGCCTGCTTCAGCCGAGCTTCATTATCACCAGCGAGATTGCTGCCATCGATCGGAGTTTTGCGGTTGTAACGCACGCCCAGACGCCCATCGGTATTGTCCACACTGTAATCACCTTCGTGTCCAATCAGGACTACTCCAGGACCGTGATGGACGTGCCTGTAGTCGGCGATATCCAGCAAACGATCCTCGAAGATTTGGTCTTGAATCCAACTATGAAACACCGGAATCAAGCGTTCGAGATCGACTCCCTCAGGGTCTTTCACCAGGAGCTTTACGTTGACGTGCTGAAGTTCCATGTTTTCTCGGTTCCCGTTGATCCCTCGAGTTCTTTCGCCCCTGCGGGGCTCGTCGATTTCCCACTTTCCCACGGCTTACGCCGTGGGCTGCATTCTGACGCCGCTCCGCGGCTTAAAGATTGGAGGTTTTGTTTCCAGATTCAAGATCCTTGCACCCGCAGTTCACACACTAACTGCCGTCCCCAATTTATTGTTGCAGCTGTGCGCGGCGTCGATGAAGAGCTGGGCTTCGTCTATCAAGTAGCGGCTTGAGTCGGGAGTATACGGCTGGTCGACTTTCTGGTGAGCGTCGAACAGATAGTTGGCGAACTTTCCTCCCGCAAAGGGATCCCAGAATAACTGCGTATCGTAAAACCGCGTGCGGAATTCGGAGACAATCCGATCAGGATCGTCCGAAATGTCCGGCGACTGCAGCCTCACCAAAGCTTTGGCGGCTTGCAGCATCGATTGATAAGCTTTCTTTCCCGCCTGCTCGATCTCTCCAGCTTCGAATGCAAGTTGGGCCTCGAATAGTTCTCGTTCAGCCGCAGCGAGACCGAAATCAATGGCGGACACCACTTCTCCAGCGCACTCCCCAACTCCCATGTCACCCAAACTGTATTCACGAGGATCGCCCCAATCACTGAAGAAAGAACGGTCGGAGGGGTCGGCCGGAGGGCGTGTGAGATCCTCCATTAAAGTTTTCAGTTCAGCCTTGCCGATTCTCTTGACGAACTCCTTGAAGCTCTCCCCCTTCGTGCGACCGGCGGCGTAACGCTCTGTAAGGCGAGTGACCACTTGGGGGATGTTCTTCGATGGAATAGCAACTACGGGCAGGCCATAGGATCCCCCGTTGTGCTCCCACTCGCCACCCAAGACAACTTGAAAATGGGGAACGGCGTATCCGGCAATCTTGCGGCTAACACCGTAGAAACCTAAGTCCGCGACGTGATGCTGTCCGCAACTATTGAAGCATCCGCTGATTTTGATGTGGAGATTTTGAACCGACTCATCCAACTGGAAACTTTTCTCGGCGAGCCGCTGACGCAGCTCCATGGCAAGTCCGCGGGAAGAAGAGATTCCCAGCTTGCAGGTGTCGGTCCCCGGGCAGGAGACGATATCGATGAGCGCGCCCGCGCCAGGATCTCCGAGACCGACAGCCTGCAACGCGTTATAAAGCTCGGGCAAGTCGGTTTTGCTGACCCAACGAATCACAAAGTTCTGTTCGACCGTGGTGCGAATGGTTTCCTTCGTAAAGCGGCGAACGATGTCCGCCAAAGAACGCAGTTGGTTGGCCGTGATGTCGCCTAAAGGAAGCGCAACCGTGACGGTTACATATCCAGGTTGCTTCTGAGGACGAGTGTTGTGCTCCAACCACCGCTGGAAGGCTTCAGATTGCCCAGCCTCTGGGGGCCAGACGCCGCCGGGCTTTAGTGGGCTCTCCTGCAGTTTCGTGGCGTCATTTACAAACTCTGTCCATCGCGGATCGAACGGCAGGTTCTTGCGTTCTTCGAGAACCAATTCTTTGAACTTCTCGATTCCGAAATCTTGAACCAGGAATTTTATCCGGGCCCGGTTGCGATTCTTTTTCTCGCCGTATTTGGCGAAGACCCTGGAGATCGCCTGCGTCAGTGGCAACAATTCTTCCGGAGCAACAAACGAATCGAATAATTTTGCGTGGTAGGGAACGGCGCCGAGACCGCCGCCGACATACATCTCGAAGCCAAGCTTCTCTTTCCCATCCTCTTCACGCTTCACCGCAATCAAGCCCAGATCATGCAAATTAGTAAGGCCGCAGGCATGTTGGGCGCAGCCGCTGAATGCAGGCTTAAATTTTCTACCGAAATTCTGCACGTCCGGGTGGCCCAGCAGGAATTTGGAGAGCGCGTGGGAATACGGGGTGACATCGAACACTTCGTCGGGGCAAACGCCGGCGTACGGGCAAGCCGTCACATTGCGGACAGAGTTTCCGCAGGCCTCGCGGGTGGTGATTCCGACGGCGGCAAGCCTCCGCATCAGGCTCGGCGTGTCGTCGATTTGGATATAGTGAAGTTGAAAATCCTGCCTTGTAGTTACGTGTGCGATGCCGTCGGAGTATTCCTCAGCCAGCTCCGCCATGGTCTCGAGCTGCTCGGCGTTCAGGCCTCCCCCGGGAATCTTGATGCGCTGCATGCCCGGCGCATCCCACATCGTCATCGGGCCCTTGGTAAGGTCCCCCGACGGGTAGGTCATTTGCTGGACTTTTTTTCCATCGTGCCTTTGGCCATTATCGTAACGCTGGCCGTAAGCGCCCCTTCGAAGCCGTGTTTCGGCAAAGAGGCGCTCGTCCATTTTGCCCTGTTTGCGAAGGACGATCTCGGTTTCGAAGATGTCGATCTCCCGAGCAATGCCCTCAGGCATGCTACCGGCGAGTTGTTCCCTCCAAAGGAAGTTCGAGGCTTTCATAGGCGTCCAGATACCAGAATAGCAAAACCTGCGGTTTTCCCTAAGGAAAAGCGCAATTAGCCCATAAAGATAGGAGCGTAAGTTGCTAATTTTATTAGGCTTCCTCGATGTGCGCCTCAAAGCCTGGACATTGGAGGACCGGTAAGCGGGGATACTTTGGGAAAGCCGGATCGGACAGAGAACGCTGACAAAAATAGAAGATTGAACCCCGGTCAGATTTTATCTGTCGCGAATGTTGACATTTCGCGCACAAACCGATGCGATCGTCGCCGGTTTGGACACCGACGACTTGAGGATCGGCTGCGGCATCGGGTGATCTAGCCATGGCTCGGGACTACTGACTTTTGCGCCGGAAAAACCTCTTGCGCTGCGATCACGGTATTGCAATGAATCGCTACGGTATCTTCCACCCGCCGAGCATATCCTCCGGCGAAGGTCACCATCACCGGGATATTGCGTGCCTTGGCCACACGAAATACGAGCTGGTCACGGCGCTTCAGCCCTTCGATGGTCAGGGCCAGTCCACCGAGCTGGTCTTCGCGATAAGGGTCGGCGCCGGCGATATAACAAATCAAGTCCGGTTGAAACTGCCGCAGCCCGGAACTCAACGTGTTGTCCAGCCACGCAAGGTAAGCGTCGTCCCCGATGCCGTCGGGTAGGTCCACATCGATGGATGAGGGCGGCTTCCGCGCAGGGTAGTTGTTCTCCTGGTGCAGAGTTATGGTGAAAACGTCGCCAGCTTCAGCGTTCACGATTCGTTTGAAGAAGGCGTGCGCAGATTCGGTGCCGAAGTTGAAGGCAAAGGATGCGCCAAAGTTCGTCCGCCCGCAAAGATCGCGGCAGTTCCATTTCCATGATGCACGTCGCAATCGACGATCATGGCAGTACGAATCTTCTGATCGCGCTGCATCGTCCGGATCGCCACAGCGACATCATTGATCATGCAAAAACCCTCCCCGTGATCGGGGAAGGCGTGGTGAAAGCCGCCGCCGATATTTATGCTCACGCGCTTCTCGAGGGCGCACTTCGCGGCTAAAATCGATCCTCCGGCCGCCAGCCAAAAAGCGCGCACGAGTTCCGGCGAGTAGGGGATTTCCAGTTCCATCTCTTCCTGCGCTGAAAGCGTTCCAGTGGCAAGTTTCTGCACATATTTCGGAGTGTGGACTAGCAGAATGTCGCGATCATCCGCTGGTTCGGGAGTTAGAAAGTCGGAGGGTTCAGCAACGCCTGTTTCTATCAGGCGATCCCGCACACGGCGATATTTTTCCGCCGGAAAGACGTGCGGTCCAATCGGCAGATAATAACCATCGCTATAGACAAGTGAGAATGGGAGCATGCCGACACCCTGGCGAATAGCCCTTCGGGGTGAGCTTACAAGATACTGGATCGGAGCATTTAGCGCTGCTGTCCAGAGGACGTCACGATCACCGCGCTCGAATTGTGTATCCACGTCCAGACTTCTGAAGTGTTAATTCTCCCCAAAAGCTGTTCACAATTGCACTCTTTAGGTTCCGCTTCCGTGTCACGCTATTCTGATGCCTATCGCTTCTAGCATCGACCGCCCCAAGCAGGCTATGTCCATTCGACGCAGGACTGTTCTCGTCATTGGCGGAATCAGCGTAATGCTGCTGCTGGCGCTGATTTTTGTCGCCCCCTCTCTCCTCAATGTGAATCGTTACCGGCCCCGGTTGATCTCCTACCTTCAGGAAAAAACCGGAAAGCAAGTCGAAATCGGGAGACTTGCCCTCACGTTTTTCCCCGTGACCATTCACATCGATCACATCGGCGTAAAGAACCCTCCTATTTTTCCGGCGGGATATGTAATCCAAGTCGCCCGAATTGATGCCGAACTTAACGTGGGAGCGCTGCTGCACCGGCAAGTCGTAGTTAAGTCAGTTGTGCTTGAGGAGCCGGTTCTGAATGTGACGTTGGACCCCGATGGTCCGTGGAACTTCGAGAATCCTCAATCCACGGCCCAGGCGGAGAAGTTTCTCCTTGGCCCCATTTCACGTGTGAGAATAAATAGAGGCGTAGTTATAGCATCGAATCTCTTGCCGTCTGATGCTGCCGGGCCGGTGTTTTTTGAAGCTCATGAGATCTCCGGCGAATTAGAGCAGGTGAACCTGGTAGGGATTATCAATCCCAGTTCATCCTCGATGGACGGCGAGGGAACCTTGCAGGTGGGCCTCATGCGCTTCGGTGCCGTCGAGTTTAAAGATTTGCAGTCCAAACTGCGGTTGGAGTCGAGGCAGATTTTTTTCACAGATGTTAAAGCGGAGATCTACGGCGGGAGTGCTGTGGGTAGTTTCGCGTTCGACTTGTCGAAGAAAAATACAACCTTTCAAACCAACGCGCGATTAAGCGGCATCAATGTGTCTCAGCTTATGGCGGCGTTCCCGCACGGCGGCGGAAAGATGACCGGAAAGATGGAAGGGGACGTAAAGTTAGCCGGGGACATTGCGCATTCGCTCCGCCCACTGGCGGGAGTCCATGGAACTGGACACGTAACTGTGCGCAACGGTCAGGTGCCGAGTCTCATGCTGAACGCGAATTTGATGAAACTCGCGCACTTCAACGATCTTGGTCCAGCTAAAAAGGATCCCTCATCGTTTAACTTGATAACCACCGATCTGGAACTGGCCAATCAAACGATTTCAAGCCGGGTCATAGACATTGATGGCTACGGAGTCGACGTTGATGGCTCGGGCAGTGTCAGTGTATCCGGCTCCGACGAATTGAACTATCGCGGTTTGGCGGAGATTACAACCAAAGAGAGCTTCTTCACCAACACCGTTGCCAGGTTCTCGGGAGCCACATTGAAAGACGGCAAGTTGCAGTTTCCCTTTCGGATTGGCGGAACCCTTGATAGCCCAGTATTTACCAAGGGCAAGGGTGATAAGGACGTTGACGCTATACAGAAACATCGGTGAGTTCGGATTGTCTAGCACTCTTCCGCCGACCTCAAAAGCCCTTTCTTGAACTGAAACCATTGGCACAGGCTTCTCGATGGCCAAACACTTCCGTGAATTTCTCCCCCACGGCTTCGTGAACAACGTCGATCATACGAAAATGGATACTGTAATCTAACCAAGCACTCGCGGGAGCATCGTTTTGTCCAAACCCATTGAAGATTACGCCCTCATCGGTGACTGCCATACCGCTGCCTTGGTGTCAAAGAGCGGGGCGATTGACTGGCTCTGCCTGCCACATTTTGATTCTGGCGCTTGTTTCGCGGCTTTGTTAGGAACAAACGAAAATGGGCATTGGACGATCTCTCCCGCTGGAACAATTCGCAGTGTCTCCCGGCACTATCGCGAAGGCACTCTCATTCTTGAAACCGAATTTGATACGGAAACTGGATCGGTTGTCCTCATCGATTGCATGATTCCCCGCGATGGCCAGCCTGAACTCGTGCGAGTAGTTTCAGGCAAGCGCGGCAAGGTCGACATCAGGATGGAATTCGTGCTCCGTTTCGATTATGGATCAGTTGTGCCGTGGGTAAGGCGAACGGAAACGGGCATTTCGGCGCTGGCTGGACCCGACATGGTAAGCGTACGAAGCGATGTGCCGCTTCATGGCGAGGACTTTAAGACGACGGCGGAGTTTACCGTCACTGAAGGCCAGCAAATTAGTTTCGACCTCACTTGGCATCCCTCCAACACTGCGGAGCCTCCATCCATCGATGTAAATGACGCAATCGAAGAAACCGAGAGCTGGTGGCGCAAATGGTCTGGACAGTGCCCGTATCAAGGTAAATGGCGGGATGCAGTAGTGCGATCCTTGATCACATTAAAGGCGCTGACGTTTCTCCCGACAGGCGGAATTGTTGCGGCGCCCACGACTTCCCTTCCCGAAGCCATCGGAGGAGTTCGCAATTGGGATTATCGCTTCTGCTGGGTACGCGACGCCACTCTTACGCTACGTTCGTTGATGGACGCTGGTTATTGGGAAGAGGCGGCAGGTTGGCGGAAATGGCTCATGCGTGCTGTCGCGGGTCACCCCTCAGAATTGAATATTGTTTATGGACTGCGGGGCGAACGACGACTGACGGAGTTGGAACTGCCGTGGCTCGACGGATACGAAGGATCCAAGCCAGTAAGAACCGGCAACGCAGCCTACAAACAGTTTCAGCTCGATATTTTTGGAGAGGTCCTTGACACTCTTTTTCAATACCGGCAGTCCCTTTCGGAGCCACCGCCAGATACTCACGAGGGAATGGCTGATGCTCTGGTGAAATTTCTGGAGACCGTGTGGGAGCGTCCGGACGAAGGAATTTGGGAGGTTCGCGGCCCCCGGCGTCACTTTACCCATTCCAAAATGATGGCTTGGGTGGCAATGGACCGCATCGTCAAATCTGCCGAACTCGGATGGGTGTCAGGCGACATACCCAAGTGGAAAAAAATTCGAGATGACATCCATGAACAGGTTTGCCGCCAGGGATTCGATACCGAGTTGAACTCGTTCGTGCAGTTCTACGGCTCGAAACATTTGGACGCAAGCCTTCTCATGATGCCGCTCGTCGGATTTCTGCCGGCGACCGATCCAAGAGTCGTAGGAACGGTGACAGCAATCGAAAAATACCTGATGTCGAAAGAAGGGTTTGTCGCTCGATACTCAACAGATCCCGCGGTAGATGGCTTGCCTCACGGAGAAGCCAACTTTCTTCCCTGCACATTCTGGCTGGCGGACAATTACATTTTGCAAGGGCGCGAGAAGGACGCTGTAGCAACGTTTGAGCGTTTGTTGGATATTCGAAATGATGTCGGTCTACTCGCGGAAGAATATGATTCGGTAACGAAACGTCTACTCGGAAACTTTCCCCAAGCTTTTTCTCACGTCGGTTTGGTAAATACTGCGATGAATTTCCAACGTAAGTTTGTAAATAAATCTTCAATAAGATGATAGCTTGGGGCACTGGTCTTCTTCTTTTAGTCGTTAGGATATTCTTTCGTGGCCGGATTCCAACGGGAAGCAAGATCAGCAATCAGAGGCTCGTCGAAGAGTCCCATTTCCTCGGGTGTCGGTGCTTGGAAAACCTTGGACCATCGCGAAAGGTCCTCTCTACTTATCGATGGATTCTCCATGCCGCGGCGTTGGACCCTGTCGAGAAGAACATCGTCGGACGCAGCCAAATAATGCAATTCAACGGCAGCGCCAAGGGCTCGGGCTTCGAGCCGCAAAGTGTCCCGCTCGGACCTTGCCCACGTTCCCCATTCGATGATCACAGTCAGTCCAAGCGCGAGGAGTTCCTTCCCGATATTCCATTGCAACGACTCGATCTTCCCGCGCCTTTCCTCGTCGTAGAGGTCGAGTGAAAGAGCCCGAATCCACTCGTCGGGAGAAAAGCGGATTGCTCGCAGTCTGCTTTCAATCGCCCTCGCTAGTGTTGTCTTACCTGAACCGGGCAATCCGCACACGATGATCAACCTGGGCCCAGTGCCGGATTTTCCTTTACTAGCGAACACTTTGAGCTGTTCTACTTTGCCTGACAATATCGACATACTGTCGCGCGCGAGCCGTAACGACGGAGTCTACTCCTTCTTTTAGAGCTTTCATGTCGATCAGGTCGCTGCCAATGCCCAGTGCTTCCGCGCCCACTTCAATGAATGCCGCGGCATTTTGCAGCGACACTCCGCCAGTCGGAACCAACTTGATGTGCGGCAGGGGACCCTTGATTGCTTTCAAGTAACCCGGTCCCCCGACGGCACCTGCGGGGAAGACTTTCACCAAATCGGCGCCCGCCGACCACGCGGTATGAATCTCAGTTGGCGTGAGCGCTCCCGCCATCATGGCGATGTTCATCCTCTTGCAGTACGTGATCGTGTCGAGATCGAGAGCTGGGCTAACGATGAATTTCGCTCCGGCATTCACACATGCTTCTGCGGTCTGCGCGTCCAATACGGTCCCCGCGCCGATTAATGTCTCGGCAGAGACTTGTTTTAGCAGCGCCCGGATCACATCGACCGCCCCGGGAACGGTCATGGTGATTTCAACGATCGGGATTCCGCCCGCGCAAATGGCTGCAACAGCTCTGTGTGCCATCTCGGCGGATTCGGCGCGCACCACTGGAATCAGACCGACATCGTGAATCCTTTGGAGAATTTCGGTTTTGCTTTTTTGAGTCATATAGCCATAGCCGTATCGCACTATTCAGCGCTAGCTGCCAATTGTTTAACCACTAAGGACAAGAAGGTACACAAAGGAAACCTATAGGAACGAAACCTTCGTGAACCTTTGTGTCCTTAGTGGCTTGTCGGTTTTTCCGCTCTTATTCAGGTGATGATCGAGCGCTTCATCTCTCACCTCGCAACCCGCGCACTCGCACCCTTCATCACTCGTTCGACTTCCGCCAGCGTTGCCATCGTTGTGTCTCCCGGCGTAGTCATTGCGAGCGCGCCATGAGCGGCGCCGCACTCGACCGCCCATTGGGCGCCACGATCCGTCAAAAAACCATAGATCAATCCGGACGCAAATGAATCTCCGCCGCCAATCCGATCGAAAATCTCTATGTCTTCGCGGGGGGTTGCCTGATAAAGTTTGCCGTCGTAATAGCACACCGCTCCCCAATCGTTGCAAGTTGCAGTCTTGGCATTTCGCAGAGTGGTAGCCACAATTTTCAGATTTGGAAATTCCTTTAACACTCGTTCAATCATTCGCTGGAAGTTCGATACATCGAGTCTTGAAAGATTCTCGTCCACTCCCTCCACTTCAAAGCCAAGTGCTGCGGTGAAATCTTCCTCATTTCCCAGGAGAGCATCCACGTGTGAGACCAGTTCGCGATTAACCTCCGTCGCGCGTTTCTTCCCGCCGAAGGTCTTCCATAGCGATTCACGGTAATTCAAATCATAAGAGATGAGAGTGCCGTGCCGCTTGGCGGCTTGCATAGCTTCATTTGCGACGAGGGGAGTAGTTTCAGAAAGCCCGGCGAATATTCCTCCGGTGTGAAACCAGCGACCGCCCTCGCCTCCGAAGATTTGCTCCCAGTCAATTTCGCCAGGCTTCAGTTGCGAAATGGCGGTGTGCCCTCGATCGGAACAGCCAACGGCGGCGCGCAACCCGAATCCGCGCTCGGTGAAATTCAGGCCGTTGCGGACGCTGCGCCCGATGCCATCATAGGGAACCCATTTTAGGTATGACTGATCGACCCCGCCTTGATATATCAAATCTTGAATCAGCCGTCCGACTGGATTGTCCGCAAGGGCAGTGACGATAGCTGTGTCCATTCCGAAGCAGCGGCGCAGCCCGCGCGCGACGTTGTATTCGCCTCCGCCTTCCCAGGCTTGGAACGTGCGAGCGGTCGAAACGCGGCCATCACCGGGATCAAGGCGCAGCATGACCTCGCCCAAGCTGACAAGGTCCCATTGGCATTGTTCTTTAGGTCTGATTTTCGGCATCTTTTCGCTGTGACTCTCGATTCTTGCATTCTAAACAAACGTTTGTGCCAGCTGATGATTGTAACCGCACAGAGCCGCCTAATTCAGGCGCGATGCTCGAACGATGCAAGACATGGTAAACGTTATTAACAATTGCAGTGGAAATCTTGCATCGAGGCAATGAGAATTTGAAGTTAGGCAACGCCATCGCAACCTGCCGAAGCCATCGCCCTGAGCGATAGGGTATGGGGAAGCTCGCGAGGATGCGCATAGTCCGCACCAGGATATCCGTTACCTGTTCAATCATCTCCTGATAACAAGCCACATCGCAGCTTCACAACTTTTACCCCGCGGGAGTGTTTGCATTCTGTAGGAACGGGAGGTGCGGAAATGATGAAACGAACTGTACTAGCGGCGGTATTCGGACTGGTTTTAGCTTTAACAGTGTTCAGTCCATCACCAGCAAAAGCAGCTGTAGTGATCGGAGTTAACGTGGGTCCCGTTTATGCGAGGCCCGCATATGGATACGTCTACGTGCATCCGCGCCCATACGTTTACGCGCAACCCTACTACGCGCCTGGCTATGTTTATCCCAACGTGTATGGTTACTACGGCCGGTATGATCGTGATCGCCGATGGGATCGAAGGGAATATGCATACCGCGAATATCGGGAACATCGCGGATACGATAGAGACCACGACAGACGATAATTAGCATCGCGAAAATAAATGGCTCCTCAGGAAACTGAGGGGCTTTTCAATTTTGTGCGGATGGCAGGGGACGATGCCTCTCGCGGCCCTATGGTAAATTCTAAACATCCCATGAAACAGATCGCTGATTGGGCTCTTAACGTCGCTGAACAACGAGGCGCGACGTATTCCGATTTGCGCATCGTCGACGAGCGCAGCCGTGCCCTTGCCACGAAAAACGGCAAAGTAGGAGGCGCATCGGACGCCGAATCTCAGGGAATAGGTATCCGTGTGCTCGCCGATGGGGCCTGGGGATTCGCCGCTTCTGAGGATTTGAGCCGTGCCTCCGTAGAAGCGACTACCGCGCGCGCTGTTGATATTGCTAAAGCGTCATCCAAAGTGAAACAGACAAACGTCCGGCTGGCTCCCGAGAAAGCCGTCACGGCGGAATGGACTACGCCGCATCAGATCGATCCTTTCAGCATCTCTGTCGAACAGAACGTTGATCTCCTTTTCAAGATCGACGCCGAATTGCGTGCGGTTTCCGCCGTCACGCTGGCCGAGACCAGTATGAATTTTCGCCGCGAGGAACAATGGTTCGTCTCCTCCGACGGTGCGAACATCCATCAGACGAAATACACGACTGGCGCGGGATTCGCCGCATACGCATTTGCCGGGAACGAAATTCATAAGCGCTCATACCCAAGTTCCTTCGGAGGGCAATGGCAGAATAGAGGATACGAACTCATCGACGAGATGAAGTTACTCGAGAACGCGCGGCGAATCGGCGAGGAGACTGTTGCGTTGCACCAAGCGGACAAGTGCCCCGAAGGAACGTTCAACGTCATCCTTGAAAGTTCGCAGCTCGGACTCCAGATTCACGAATCGATTGGCCATCCCATCGAACTCGATCGCGTTCTGGGAATGGAAGCCAACTTTGCCGGCACTTCATTCCTCACGCCCGATAAACTGCGTACTCTCCGATATGGCAGCGACTTGGTAAACGTCGTCGCCGACGCCCGCCAGGAACACGGCCCCGGGCTCGGAACATTCGCATTCGATGATGAAGGAGTCCCGGCCCAATGCACTCCGATCATTACGAACGGACTATTTACCGGATATCTGAGTTCTCGCGAAACCGCACACACTATCGGGGCGACGCGCTCCGGTGGAACATTGCGTGCCGAGAACTGGAATCGCCTGCCGATTATTCGCATGACCAATATCAGCATCCTGCCCGGCGAGAAGCCGCTGACTCTGGAGCAACTCATTTCCTCGACCGATTACGGCATCCTGATGCAGACAAATAAGTCGTGGTCGATCGACGACAAGCGCTATAACTTTCAATTCGGCTGTGAAATGGGATGGGAAATCAAAAATGGCAAGCGAAGTCGCCTATTGAAGAATCCTTCCTACTCAGGAATCACAACTGAGTTCTGGAATTCCATGGACGCAATCTGCTCGCGAGATGAATGGACACTCTGGGGAACGCCGAACTGCGGCAAAGGTCAACCGCAGCAGGTAATGGGAACGGGCCATGGGGCAAGCCCCGCGAGATTCCGAAACATCAAAGTAGGACCGGCCTATAAAGGAACGTGATGGTGCGTCACAGCCGTGAGCTGAGTGGCTGCGTTAGCATTCAGCAGTCAGCATTCAGTCACGGATCGAGGACGCCGAAATGAAGGATTTTAGAGATTTGCTGGTTTGGCGCAAAGCCCATTTGCTCGCACTCGCTTCATACCGGTCGACACAGGATTTTCCTAAGCAGGAAATGTATGGCTTAACGATTCAGATTCGGCGTTGCGCCGGTTCCATCGCCGCAAACATCGCGGAGGGTTGTGGAAAACGTCGCAATGCAGAGTTTCATCGATTCCTCAACATCGCCGCAGATTCAGCGAGCGAGTTGGAATACCATTTTCTGCTTTCGAAAGATCTGGGATTCATTACGCTGAAAGATACGAACAGCTTAATAGCGGAGTACTGGAGGTAAAACGAATGCTAGCATCCTTGGCTCGCAAGGTTAATGAGGAGCGCCTTGCGAGCTGAAACGCTGGGTGCTGACTGCTGAGTGCTGAATGCTGACTCAATCAAAAGCCGCCGACATTTTCTCCCGCATTCAAAAATATTCCGCTGCGGACGAGGTCGAAGCCATCATCTATGGCGGCCGCACGGCACTCACCCGTTTTGCCAATAACACCATCCATCAAAATGTTGCCGAGGAAAATTATTCCGTTTCCGTGCGAACTGTTTTCGGTGGACGCACCGCCCGAGCCACTACAAACAAGCTTGACGATGAAAGCCTGAAGCGGGCAGTACAGAACTCAGAAACACTGGCTAAAGTGCAACATCCCGACGCCGATTTACTCCCAATGGCCGCGAAAGGTGGCAAGAGCCAAGGCCCAGTCCCAAGCCGCCATTTTGAAGAGACTGCAGCCGCCACTCCGGAGAACCGGGCGAACGCTGTCGGGAAAATTGTTGCAGCCGCACAGAAGAACAAACTCGTAACCGCTGGAATTTTTTCGACGGGCGAAACGATCGAAGGGATATTCAACTCTCGCGGCCTGTCAGATTGGCATACTCAAACTTCATCAGAGATCTCGATCACCATGCTCGCCTCCGATTCTTCAGGATGGCAAAAGGCAAACTCTCCCAACGTTGCGAATCTGCATCCCGGCGACCTTGCCGAAATCGCAGGAAGGAAAGCGGATGAGTCCGCAGGTCCCAAAGAGATTCCCGCCGGAAAGTACACCGTGATTCTTGAACCGGCCGCTGTCCTCGACATGGCAGGATTCATGTTCTGGGATTTCGGCGGACTCGCCATCCTGGACCAAAGATCGTTCCTCAATAACCGCGTCGAGACCAAAATTTTCGGCGACAACATCAACATTTGGGATGACGTCGCACATCCGCTTCAGTCAGGTTCCCCATTTGATGGAGAAGGCATGCGGCGGCAGCGCGTTCAACTCGTTCAGGACGGCGTCGTGAAGCGACTGGTATACGCGCGCGCCACGGCGGAAAAAATGAAGCACTCGGAGTACAAAGATAAAGTTGGACCTGTAGAAGTTACAGGGCATGGATTCCCCATTCCGAATGAAATAGGGGAAGCGCCCATGAATATCGTTTTCGGTGGCCCGTCGACGCCAAAGACCGTCAACGAAATGATCGCCTCCACAGAACGCGGAATATTGGTGACGCGGCTGTGGTACATCCGCGAAGTCGATCCCTACGAGAAGATTCTTACGGGAATGACGCGCGACGGCACGTTTTACGTGGAAGAGGGGAAGGTCCGATACGGTGTGAGAAATTTTCGCTTCAACGAGAGCCTCATCCATATGTTTTCAAACGTGGAAGAGATGGGAACGCCAGTACGCGCCAGCGGCGAAGAATCATTCGACATGGTGGTGCCCCCCATGAAAGTTCGCGACTTTAATTTCACTGAAGTCACAAGATTCTAAGTCTTCCATCATCGGCAAATTGTTTTCGCTTTAAGCTCCCCGCAACTCACTGACGCGCAAGTGGTTATCCCTAACAGGTCAATGCCTTCGGTAACTTTGCTCACTTGATTCCGGGGTGTAATCTGCCTCCGTATGTCGAACAATATTCGTCCAACGGAAATCGCAAATCCCCCGGATGTGGCTAGCGGTACCGTCGCCGCCACGAAGAAGACGCAAGTCCCAAACAAGAAAAGCCGCGATTTGCGATATCCGGACATGCAAAGCGCCATGCGCTTCCCAATCAAGCTTCCAATTTCGGTGAAATCGAAATCGGGAGACAGCTGGACCGAATCCCAAAACATCTCGGCCAATGGCGTTCTGTTTCAGATGGATTCCGATATGCCGGTGGGATCATTGGTTGACTTCACAATTTCGCTTCCCGCGCACATTGTTGGCGCGGACGCCGACGTTCAACTGGACTGTCGAGGCCGGGTGGTGCGTAGCTCCGAAGATGGTGGACGCCGCGGGGTTGGCGTTGTCATCGATGAATACCGTTTTGACCGCCGCTGATTGCGGCAAGGAAACTTGATACCGATGGCGACGATTCCCACGATGGCAACGACCAGTTCAGGCGAGTTCCAAAGTACACACGAGGCTGAAGGCAACAGTGTGCCGCTGGTTCGCGTAATCGTCGCGGATTCGCAGGCAATCTTCCGCGCCGGCTTGCGCAAGATATTCGCAGTGGAAGACGACATAAGAGTGGTTGGACAAGCCGAGACGTTGCCGCAAACGATCTCCGCCGCCAAGAAGTTTTCCGCCGACATTCTGATCATGGAAGCTGCTTTGAGCCCGAATCCTGCCGACACGGTGTCAGAACTGCTGCGGCATACTCCGAGCTTGCGCCTGGTGGTGGTTACGGCGCGCCCTCAAGAAGAGCTCACGCTGGAGCTGATTCGCCGCGGAGCCTACGGTGTCGTCTCCCGCGATGTTGACCCTGAGACCTTTGTGGATTGCCTGCGAAAAGTATCGCAGGGCGAACCCTGGTTGGACAGCCGAGGAATTCAGTGGGTCTTGGGCGCTTATCGCACGCAAGGTTCGCGGCCTTCCTCTTCGCGCTCAAAAATACAGTTAACACCAAAAGAATCGCTGATTGTTTCCTGCGTTACGCAAGGAATGAAGAACAAGGAAATTGCCGTCCGCGTGGGCACTACCGAGCAGGTCGTGAAGAACTATCTACGCAAAGTCTATGACAAGCTCGGAGTCGCTGATCGCCTGGAATTGGCGCTGTATTGCCTGCACAATCGACTGCCAGAGGCAGACAAAGAATCAGTTCCCGCCCAGCTAAATCCTACCAATGGCGCCGCAGGGGATATTCCAGCCCCGACGGAACAGACCTCCGTAAAGCTTTCCTAGTTCTTTTAAGACCCATCAAAAATAACAACTACTGACCCGCTGACAGGGTTACCATTGCCGGAGCGGTCACATGGCCATCCCGATATCAATTTGCGCAATTGCAATTCTCTTCGGCTCGGTGTCAGCGTCCGCGCAACAGCCCGTACCGACAGCCCCTCCATTGAGGGTTCCCGTTCCGCAAGGTGGAGTTAAAGTGAAGCAGGAGCCTTGCTGGCAAGAAGCAGGGGTATCAAAAGCAACGATGGAGCAGCGTCGAAGCATCGAGCAAGGAGTGCGCTCACAAGTCTCCGCTGTATGTGCCGACCCCTCTCTGACGACCCAACAGCGGAACGAAAAGATACGCGCGATTCATCAGCAAGCCCATCAACAGCTGGAGGCTTTGATTACTCCCCAGCAGCAGGAAGCGATGAAAGCATGCCAGCAGTCTCGACCGCACGGCGGCGGTGGAGCAGTCCACGTCGGACACGTTGGCGGAGGACCGTGCGAGCAGCCGTAGTGGCTTTTCCTGGCGCACGGTCCTTCTTTACTCTTCCGAACTAGAGTGTCTTTTATACCGTCACTTGACCGTAATATTAATTGGCGTCTTGTAGACGGCACCGCAGTTATCCCACGCCTGCACTACTGTGTTGTAGGAGCCTGAGGCGAGTTTTAAGTATGTGTCCAGACTCCCTCCATTCACGGTGTATGCCGACACTCCAGGCGCGGTGTAAATCCTCATTGCCGCAATGCCTTTGGTGCAGCTCGGGGCTGCGGTTGCGCTGGCTACAAAGTGGATTGGCGAACTAACAGTCGCGCCATTTGTTGGCGATGTCACTGCGGGATCCTGCCCAGTGCCTCCTTGCACAAACATTCCGACATTCTTTGTAAATGCGTGTCCACAATTGTCGTAAGCGACGATCACAGTGTTGTAAGACCCATCCTTGGGAAACGCTATATTCGCGTCCAGAGTAGCCCCCGGCCCCGTGTACGCGATTACTCCGGGAGCCGTGTAAACCCGCATGGCCGCTATCCCCGATGGACATTGCTGATTACTGCTCGTGGCGCGATACAACACCGGCGACTGGTAGGGAGGACCCCACTGATAGGGCTCGCTCAGGCTTATTACCGGCGGACTGGGCTGGCTCAAATCGTACTTCCCGACCCAGATATGCGATCCATCGCCTGAGTTCGGATCAGGAGGCGACTTCTGAAACGCGTTGCCGGAAGTTGGTCCGGCTGCGCTCATCGCGTACAGCGAATTACTGTCAGTCATGTAGATTTGAGCGCCGCTGAAAAGTGGAATTCCCCGGAAAAGCTCCGTGTATAAGTTATCCGTCATGTTTACGGGAGTGCATCCCGAATATGCTAGCGAACTATTTCCCGAAGCCTGAATGTTGAACTTCGCGAGGAACGAGCAGTTGTCCTGCTCATAAGTTCTGTCCGTGACCGGGAAAGTGGGATCGGAAACTCGATCACCGGTGACGGTAACTATGCTAGAAGAAACCAACTGCACAGTGGTGTCCTCCGTATCGGGACCGCCCAAATTTCCGCCTAAATAAGAGGAATAGACAAGACTCCCCGAGGTATTAATCACGGTAAGGAAGCCAAGGTGAATCCCACTTCCACTCGCCGGGAATGTCTTCTGGTATGCACTCGCCGTCGTAGGCAGATTCGTCCCTGCCGAGCCGCCTGCATAGTAGTCTCCCAAACTATCGCGCTTTACGTTAATCGACAAAACATGATTCAGCACGGTCGAGAAAACTAGAGCACTTCCCGACGGATTAAGCGTGGTGATGAATCCGCCTTCGTCCGTCTGTCTCATCCCATTCGGAGTAATGGGATAGTTGGAAGAATATGTGAATCCGTTAATCGTTGCATTTCCATTCGAGTCTACCTGTATTTGGGAAGCATCTTCAGTCTGTGATCCGCCGACCAGCGTCGCATAGTCCAGCGCGCTGCCCTGCGGATTGAACTTCATCACAAATGCATCATCATACCCGCCATAGGCGGACTGATATGCGCCAGAGGTTGCGGGGAACGGCGCGGTAAGCCCGTTGTTTTGGTTGTAGACGCCGGTCACATAAGCATCGCCCAGAGCATCCACCGCAACACTGTACGGATTGATGTTGGGCTGGTCGCTAAGGAAAGTCGAATAAAGAAGTGAGCTCCCAGTATTGTTCAGCTTTAACAGGAAATATCGCGCGGACGCCGGACGGCTGCTGTTATAGGCGCCGGGAGTAGTTGGGAAGGTAGAGGGGTAGTCAACAAGCTGGTTGTTGGAGCTATTCAACGATTGATCCGTCGTTGTGCCGACGATGTATGCGTTTCCGTATTGATCGAGGGTGAAACCCTGTGGAAGCGAGTAATTATTGTTTCCGCTACCACCGATGATGGTTGACCATACTAGCGCGGACAAATCTTGCGTCATTTTGGTCACAAATATTTGCGACTCCGCCGCAGATACGATCTGCTTCTGGTATGCGCCTGGAGTAGTCGGAAAGTCAGTCGAACTCGTCCATCCGACTACGTAAACATACCCCGCCGGGTCCACGAGCATGTTGGTACCCCTCTCAAAATTTGTTCCATCGAGGTAGGTGCCGTATTCAAGTACTGGGTCAATTACAAGTGCTTTGTTACGGTCATAGTCGCCGATATCGAAGCTAACTAGGTTCCCATGCACTTGATAACTTGCACGCACCAGTTTGTGACCTGCGGCGCCTTGTTGGTAAGCTACGGGCTTTGCCCAACGTACTTCTCCGGCAGCTGTTTCAAGAACGAGCGATCCGTCAGCGCGCGTCGTAATTGTTTTGGAGCCTTCGATGTTGAGAACAATAGCGGCAGGATTTGAATGCGGTGCAACATCAAAGTCGTACTCCATCTGATGGTCTCGCCCGTAGTACTTCAAATCGACGCCCGAATATACTCCCGCGTACCTGACTTCCTTGTAGTTGGGTATTCCAGTCTTCCACGACTCTTGGGGTCCTACTAGATAATTGGACGTCCCGTTTTGCAGCTCAATGCCGTTTACTTGTGCCGCGGAATTCGATCCGGCAAGAGTGGTGCGCAGAACGGCATCGTATTTGTTGCTGCCCTTCCCGGCGACTTTCAGGAATGCGGCATTGCCCGTCAAGTAGATTCGATAATTTCCCGCCCGGCTCAGAAAACGGACCTGGGAATCGGTTTGCCCGACATTTTTCTCGAAGGTCAAGGGCATCTGCTCCGCCGAAGCACTGGCCCTTGGTGTTTCCCTGTACCCTCTAACAGCAAAGACAAACATCGACAAAAAACATACAAGAACCGTCTTTCTAATTAATTTGCCAGAGATTCCCATAGTAAAGCTCCAATACTGAGATTTTCGGCGGTTCCATTCACGAGTCACGAAGTGGAGCGGAACGGTAACTTTCTTGCGTTTTCGATTCCGTCGCAGTGAATCTCGAATCAACAGCCATTTCCGCGGCTTTTGATAGACGTTCGAAATCGGGCGGTTGCCCATTCGGCGCGGGTTCTCGCTTGATACAGCGATGAGAAATGCTGTACGAAATCTAGGCTGTATCACTGGGGGAAGGGCAGGAAAGTGCGCCGTGGTTGCGGCGTTCGCACCTGAACCATACAATCAGAGTTCCAGGCATCAACCAGGGAGAGATGGCCGAGTGGCTGAAGGCGCACGCTTGGAAAGCGTGTTTAGGGGAAACTCTAACGTGGGTTCGAATCCCACTCTCTCCGCCATTACTTGTTTCGCAACTCCGATAAAATCCTAGTTCTCCCGAGGGCCAGTTCAAACTACAAGCCCCGGACTCGATAAATTAGTCCTTGGGCCCTGTCGTTTCCGACAGTTGCCACGCTTTCTCGTTTGTATTGCACTTGCGGTTAGCGATTCGGCGTGCGACCGAAACCGGCTTTCTGGCCTCTTTTGCGCCGAAGTTTTCTTTCAGTCGTGGACGGATCTAAACAACACGCCGTGAGGTGAATTATGAGGATTGATCGATCGTTCGCGGTTAGGTGCAGTTTGTTGTTGTTCGCATCGGCTGTATTAGTGGGCTATGCAACTGCACAATCGAAAAGCGACAAATATGCATGCTCGGAACCGAATCCGGCGCAATTGTGCAACGAGGGCAACACTTGCGGATCGGCCTCCACACCCTGTACGGTCGACGTAAAACGAACGGCTTACGCAGCGTCGTCGACCGCGAGCATACAAAACGCCAAGAGCAACGCACTCTTCTGTGTGAAGCCCGGCACGACCGTCACCTGGAAGAGCACGGGCAAGGATATAGGTTTTGTGGTCGATGTCGGCCCTGCATCTCCGTTCGAACCGTCTGGAGCCATCATCGGTGGCAGCGAGCGCGAGACTTCAGTCAAGGCGAGCAAGCCGGGATGCTACAAATACTCTGCGGGAGCATGCATGTCGGGCGCTAGAAATGGGATGTGCGGGACCGCGAACGCTGAACTCGTCATAACCGCGGGCGGCAATTAGGCGGACGCGATACCGAATCAAGTTTCTTCGGGATTCCGGTGCTTGACGGGTTATCCAGCGTAAAATCGCCGGAAGGAAAAATATGCGCGGAGTTCGGCTATTTCTCGTTGTGATCTGCGTGGCTGGATGGGTGACGGCACAATCGCAAGGCAGTTCGGCAAACAACCCCGGTAAAACAAAGATTGGGGCGTCCGCCGTATGGCAGGTAACACCGCAGTTCATCGCCACTGCACCCACGGCCTGCGAACAGTCGTCCCATTCTGCCGCGGACGAATGTTTGATTAATCAGATGGCAAAGGCTGGTGCTCCTGCTGACGCCATAAAATTCACGCGCGATCTATACAAACAGAGCCACGGTGATTTCGGCATCATGACTGGCTTCCAGGACGAGGGCCCAGTCGCGTTCGGCTGGATCACGTATCCGCTGCGCGCCAACACTAACTATGGCCTCGTGTTGGTGAATGGGCAGCCGCCGATTGTCAGCGTTGAGGATCTGAAACTGCTCGATACCAAGACAATGAAGCAGAGCTTTCAGTTTCAGGACCTCGAGAATCAATTCCCTAAAGTGGATGTATGGCCGGGAGACCGCGATGGAAAAGAGTGGCCCAACTCGCAACCAGGGCCAAATGGCGGGATACAGTTCACCGTGAGCTATCCACTAATAAATGGATGCCATGCCTGCGCACACGCCGGATTTGCGATATTCAACTGGAATTTCGATGCGCAAGGAAAATTCCTCGGGACCGCATTCGAGGGCTTGACTCCGCCGCCCCTGTAGGGGCGCCTTACACGAACCTATCTCGTAAGGTTAGATTATCGAGTCAATAAGCAGGCGGCAGCCCCATCTTCTTAACTATCGTTCGATAGCGTTCGTCCGAATGCAGGAAATCGAAGATGGGCTCGTTCTGCAGGAATACGAGCCGGGGGGGTATGCTCGCGGTAGGCGTCCTCCAAATACTTAAGGGTTTCCGCTTTCCGTCCGAGAACGGCATATGCATCGGCCAAAGCCAAGGGAGAGACGTACCCTTTCCTGGCACGGGTCACAACGTCGTTCAACCCCCACTCGGCCAGGGCCTTTTCGCCGCCTCGATCAAATGCCAGCCGAACAGCAGCAGCCGATTTGTCATTGCTGACGAGTCGAACTCTCTCTTCCAATTCGCGTGCTGATTCCTTTGGCATTCCTTTGAACGAATAGGCTTCTGACAGAAGGAGATGGACGAAGCTGTCTTGCGGTTGAACCTGTGCGCGCAGGCGAAGTTCACTGATCGCCGAGTCGTACTGCCGCAGGAGAATGTAGGAATATCCCAGCGCCCATGGCTTGGTAAGCGGATCGATTTCTGACGCTCGCTTTTGTTCCTGCAAGGCTTCTTCCCGACGGTTCATTGCCGCCAGGATGTACGAGCGCAGATGGTGCGCTTCGGCATAGTTTGGATTCAGTTCCAGGGCACGTTGCGATTCCGCATCTGCACTTTTCAAATCCCAACCGCTAAAAAAATACAAACCGGCCCGGGAGTTGTGAGCTTCAGCAAGCGAATCATCTAGTTCTATAGCCTTGATCGCGGCTGCCGTAGCCTCGCCCATGACTTCCCGCGCAGGGGAAATCCCGGCGACCGCGCGTACGGCGTACGCGTCGGAAAGACCACTCCAGGCTGCGGCGTAGTCGGGCTGGATCTGGATGGCTTTCTCAAAGTACTCCTGGCTGCGCGCATTATTGTAGGCAAAACTGAAGTAGCGCCCCTGCAAATAAGCATCGTGCGCCTCTGGATTGACGTAGCGTTGCGGCCTGGTTGGTGCGACGGCGATCTTTACTTCTTTCGCAACCGTTTGCGACAGTTCTGAGGGTAGCGAAAAGGCTTCATTCAGATCGCGGTCATAACTCTCCGCCCATATATGCGTGTCGCTTGGCGCGTGGATCAATTGCACGGTCATGTGTACGCGATTTGCAGACCGGGCCACTGAACCTTCCAAGATACCGTCCACTCCAAGTTCCCGCGCGATATCCCGCACCGGCCGCCGAATCCCTTTGTACTGCGCTGCTGAAGTCCGGGAAACCACACGGAGCGAAGCATTCTTAGCCAGCATGGTGATCAGCTCGTCGGTCATGCCGTCGGCGAAGTACTCCTGCGATGGATCTCCTGAAAGATTTTCCAAGGGAAGTACAGCGATCGATCGGATTTGAGGTCGCGACGCCGCGGAGAAGATGCGGTCCCGAGCTCCACCCACATTGAAACCCAGTATTGCAGCCGCGAGCAGGCACGACGCCAGTACCGCAATCGCCAACGGCGCCCAACCACGCCGTTTCGCGGGGATAGGACTGGCTAATTCAGGAGTCCTTAGTTCCGGTGGGGACTCCAGTGGTCTCGCATTGCCGTTTTTCTCTGCGACAAAACGATAACCCTTGCCCAGCACCGTCTGGACAAAACGGGGCCGCTCGGCGTCCTCATGCAACACCCCCCGAATCTTGCGAATGGCAGTGTTGATGCCGTGCTCGCTGTCGACGAAAACGTCTTTGCCCCAAAGCCGCTCCGCGATCTCCTGGCGGCTGACCACGTTGCCATCTTTCTCTGCTAGCAGGATGAGCAGTTCCATCGGGATTCGTTCGAGCTTCACGATTCGGCCCTTGCGCAATAGCTCAAATCGGGCGCGATCCAGCTGAAATTCCCCGAATTTGTACTTGGAAACAGGCACAGCTGACCCCGAACACATGCAAACTATAACATTTGACCCGGTGGGGATGCTGAACTTCGCGGTGATTCAATAACTTACAACGTTACCCTTCTTCACCTAAACTTCACCCGGCATTCATTGTGCTCCAGGGGTTTTCACGGCACCATGCCAACCCGGAGCAGCAAGCTTAAAAATAGGAGAGCACAATGAAAAGCGCGCTAAGGAACATCACCGTAGCCATAGGGATCATTTTCTTTGGGACATTTGTACCCGCGACAGCGAATGCAGAGTGCGGGAACCTGAAACTTCCCGAAACAGGCACTGTCCAACTTCAGCCTATGTCCTGGTTGAATGATCGCCTATCGCGGCCCTCGCTCCTGCGGGTTCAAGATAACAACGATCCAATTGTCGGAATGTGGCAAGTAACCCTGGTCTCTGAAGGAAGTGTCGGGATACCCGATGGCACCGTGATCGACAAAGGCTTCTCGCAATGGCATAGCGATGGAACCGAAATCCTGAACTCGTCCCGCGCCCCGGTTACTGGGAGTTTCTGTCTGGGAGTATGGAAACAGTCTGGTCCTTCTCGCTATAAGCTTAACCACTTCGGCATTAGTTGGGACCAGAATAGTAACTTGATCGGCCCAGCGAACATACGTATGAGAGTTACTTTGCACACCAACGGGAACGTCTTTACAGGCAAGTTCACGATCGATCAATATGATCAAGCGGGAAACAACTTGGCTCATATTATGGGGAGCGTCACGGGAACGCGAATCACTCCGGACACTCCGGCGAGCAAGGTATTTTAGGAACGTCAATCAAAAAGCGCCGCTGGAAAGCAGCTGGCAGAGTGGTGGGCGTGCACGGCCGCTGCTCTGCCGGCAATTTTCGTCCTAATCGCTGGAGTACCACACGGGGCTGCTACGCCGCTCTCTGACCCGGAGCCTTAGCTTCCGGATGCCCTCTCAGGGCTGCGGCTTGCTCTATCGCCGCATTGATTTCGCCTCCAATCAGGAAAGCTAGGCCCGTAGCGTATAACCAGAAAAGAAGGACAATCACAGCTCCCAACGAGCCATAGGTCGCGCTGTAGGAATTAAAAAAATGCATGTAAGCGCGAAATGCTGCGGAGACCGCCAACCAGAGAAGCACTCCGAAGATGGACCCTGGAGTTACCCAGTACCAATGCCGTTCTTTCAAATCCGGAGCGAAGTAATAAACCAAAGAAAACGACAACACGACAAAGAAAATTGCGGCAGGCCATTGCAGTATTTTCCAACCCATCACGAAAAGATCGCTGAGGTCCAACGCGCTACCTACAGCATCGGCGATATGGCCTCCTACCAACACGACTGTTATCGCCAATATTAGGCACACTGAAACCGCCAGAGTCAGCGCCACTGCGATGCCGCGAACTTTCAGGAACGACCGATGCTCTCGCACGTGATATGCGGTATTGAGAGTCGACATCATCGAAGTCATTCCGCCGGAAGCCAACCAAAGAGCTAGCAGGATTCCAAATGTTAGCTTGCCGCCTCCACTATTCTTTGCCAACTCATCGACGGTTTTGCTGAAAAGGTCATATGCCACCGGCGGCAGCAGGTCAGCAAAATAGATCAGCAGCCTGGTTCTCAATAGCATGCCGCGCGACGCGAAGAGGCCGAATAGCGCCAGCAAGAAAAGCATCAACGGGAAGACCGCGAGCAGGAAGTTGTAAGCCAACTCGGACGCTCTGCCTAGAAGATCGTCGTCCATAATCTCGTGGGCTACCTTTTTCGCAAGTTGCCCCGGCCTCAGTCCACCAAGCTTCCAGATCGATTCAATCTGCTCGCTCGTAGTGAGTTTGGAGTCGGTCATGATGGGGGGAGCGGGCAAAATTGGATTCTGTATTCCTTACCCACGTTGCCCAGCGATAGCGTCACGGCTGGTTGTTTCTGCCTAGGCTATACCTGAATTCCTTCGATTACTGCGGTAACTATCCCTAGATCGCGAATTACTGAAAAACTCTATTCGGGCCCCGACATAAAGAGTTCCATGAATGGAGTCTTTTACCATGCGAAAATTTGCAGCCCTTACTTCTTCTATTCTCATCGCCTTCTCGTGTTGTCCATCGACCATGGCTCAAAGCGCTGGTCGGGAGAATACGCCGGCTAGTTCATCCAAATCAGTGCTTACCGATGGTACTCCTGTCAGGTTGCGCACCGGGCGAACGGTCTCCTCTACCGACGCTCGAACGGGAGACCAGGTGGCTCTGGAAGTTTTAGACGAAATCAGGATCGACAACACCGTAGTCATACCCAAAGGGGGCACAGGCCTAGCCATTGTTACGGTAGCTGAACCGAAGAAAATGATGGGTCGAGGTGCGAAGCTCGACATGGGTATTGATTCGGTCAAACTTGTGAGTGGCCAGAAAGCTGCGCTGCGGGCCGTTCGGCAATCATCTGGAAATGGAAATCAGACTTCGATCGTCGCGGCCATGTCGGCGACCAACATGTCGTCCGCGGCGTTGATTTTTGCGAAAGGCAAGGACATAACGATTCCGCAAGGCACGGAGTTCATCGCTTATGTGAACGGAGATGTCCCGCTCGATCTTGCCAGTCTTCAGCCAGCGGCCATGAATGCAAAGGCAGCAGCGGCAGCTTTCGCAAACTCACCGACCGAGGTGTACTTTTCGTCATTCCCCGATTCTGCGGAGGTTCAGGTTGACGGAAAGTTTGTTGGCATGACTCCTACCGATGCGGTAATGCGGCCGGGCGAGCATAACATTGAGGTCAGGTTAGCTGGATTTAAGAGTTGGCATCGTACCGTTACGGCCGACGGCAATCGCTTAGTTTTCAAAATTCGATTGCAGCAGGATGGCCAAAATGGAAGCACGGTTTCCAGCTGTTCCCGCGCGGATTGCGTAGATATTCCTCTTGGAGACATTGCGAAACAGAAGCGTGACGTTGAGAAGAGCGGAGGTCCTCAGTAGGTTGAGGACTTAGAATTCCTTTGCTGAATGGACGGAACTACTCAAGCGGCATCATCGATTTTGATTCGTAGTGACTTCAAAAACTTCATATCCTGATCGCTGATTTTGAACTCTGGATTGCTCGACAGCGTGGTCACCATTGAAGTCTTGTCGCTGGTTTTCTCCCCGGGCTTGCTGATGCCGATCGTGGCTTCGAGAACGAGGAAGATGTCGTAGCCGCCATCTTTAATCTTGGAGACGACCTCCGCTATTTGGTCGGAATCGGCCAGAGACTCATTGATAGCTTCTCCCAGCTCCTTCATTAATTGTTTTAATTGCTGGTCCACAGAGCCTCCGATCAACCGCGCCTCGAGTCTTCCGAGTCTACCCGAAGTCGGCGCTTCCTCATCTTAAACTATTGGATGCGCGCAAGCGCACGAGCGCTTCTCCAAGCTTTTCCAACTACCGCGATAATTGTAACCCGAAGTTGCTAAAATCAGTGCTGCATGGGTGTTTCGACATCTCGCAAGCTTGGAATTGCTGCTCGGGTGCTGAGCACTCACGTCCGCCGTACCCGAACTTTCGGTGCGATGGTGAAGGCTGGCCGCGCTACAGCGGTTCATTTGGGTCGCGTGCTGCAACAGCTTTGGCTGGAGGTTACTGGGTTTGTTTTCCTTGCTTTATCCGCCGTCGGCGCTTTTGCAGTCGCGCACGAGTGGGCGAAATATCAGGCGATGCGGACCAATCCCAACCGTGTGGTGCTTGCGATCTGTTTTACGGTGATGTTTGGATGGTTCGGGTTGAGCTCTTTCTGGCGTATCAGAAAGAAAGAAAAATCATAACCAAAACGGTTTAATGCGGACGGCTTAGGACGACGCGGGAATCTCGAGAACTTTCTTATTTTGTCATCTTGAGCGGAGGGAGTGAACTCGCGCGAGTTCGCTCTCGCACTCGTAAGACCTGCTGTCTGCCGGCCTGGTCACGTTGCTCAGCGGCGCAGCGCGAAAATGAGATCGTCCGAGGACGGACGATCCTCTCCGCTCGAGATGACAATTATGGTTTTTTTCACAGGCTTCTGATTCGTGCCAGCAGATTTTGATCGTACCGGATGTCCAGAGTCCCCCGAATGACAAAACCCTCCAAGAATCCCGAGCACCGCGCCGCACCTGATCCCCAGCCCGACCCAAAGACTTCTTCGCAAATTCCCATTCGTTCGCTATACACACGAGACAGCCTGGACGGCTGGAATCCAGAACAAGGGTTGGGTTACCCCGGCCAGTTCCCTTTTACTCGCGGCGTTCAGCCTACGATGTATCGCGGCCGCCTGTGGACCATGCGCCAGTATGCCGGGATGGGCGACGCGGAAGAATCGAACAAACGGTACAAATATCTGCTGGCAAATGGAACTACCGGGCTTTCGGTCGCATTTGATTTGCCAACGCAGATCGGTCTTGATTCCGACAACACTCTGGCCATGGGCGAGGTCGGCAACGTAGGCGTCGCTATCGATTCCGTCGAAGACATGCAGCGTCTCTTTGATGGAATCGACCTCACCAAGATTTCTACTTCCATGACCATCAATGCGACGGCGTCAATTCTGCTGGCCCTCTATGTCGCAGTGGGCCGGCGACAGGGAGCGAATATTCGTAAGCTTTCCGGAACGGTTCAGAATGACGTGCTCAAGGAATACATTGCGCGTGGCACTTACATTTTTCCGATTCAGGCGGCCATGCGCATCGTTACGGATGTCTTCGCATGGTCAAATGAAAATCTTCCCGAATGGAATACGATTTCTATCTCCGGCTATCACATGCGCGAAGCGGGTTCGACCGCTGTACAGGAAGTGGCATTCACCTTGGCGAACGGCATCGCATATGTGCAAGCCGCGATTGATGGCGGCCTTGACGTAGATAATTTTGCGCCCCGGGTTTCTTTCTTTTTTAATGCCCATAATAATTTCCTGGAAGAAGTGGCGAAGTTTCGTGCCGCCCGGCGCATGTGGGCCAGCGTCATGCGTGATAAGTTCCGAGCCAAGAATCCGCGATCGTGGATGTTGCGGTTTCATGCGCAAACGGCTGGGTCTACACTGACCGCGCAGCAACCGGAGAACAACATCGCTCGAACCGCGCTGCAAGCTCTGGCTGCTGTCCTTGGAGGAACTCAGTCACTCCATACAAATTCTTACGACGAAGCTCTGGCGCTTCCTACCGAACAGGCGGCCCGAGTTGCGCTTCGCACGCAGCAGATTGTCGCGTATGAATCGGGAGTTCCGCAGACTATCGATCCCTTTGCCGGCTCGTATTACATCGAGTCCCTTACCAATGAGATTGAGAATCGCGCGGCCGAGTATCTCGAAAAGATTGATGCCTTGGGAGGAATGCTCAAGGCCATCGAGAGAGGATACGTTCAGCAGGAAATCCAAAACGCCGCATACGAATATCAGCAGCAGGTTGATCGCGAAGAAGCCATTGTGGTTGGAGTAAACCGCTTTGCCATGAAAGAAGAAAATCCGATTTCGATCCAGGGCATCGATGAATCGTTGGAGCGCCGGCAAATAGAGCGTCTGCAAGCCTTGCGCGCACGCCGCGATCCGCACCTCTGGTCGGAGCGGCTAAAACAAATAGAAGACGCCGCACGCACCGGAGCGAACCTGATGCCGCATATCATAGCTGCAGTCGAAGCTTATGCGACGGTCGGTGAAATTTCGGACACGCTACGAAGAGTATTTGGAGAATATAAAGAGGCGGTTGTCATCTAGACGAGGACTAGTTTCTTCTACTCGTACCTTAACGCTTCCACGGGATCGAGTTTCGATGCGCGCAGTGCTGGGACCAAGCCGCTCGCCACACCCACAATCAGCAACACGAAGGACGAAATCATTACTGTCATCAGCGAAATCTGTAGGTGGATATCGGCTTTTCCGGAATCGTCTTCGAACAACGGTCCCATCAGCGGAAGCGTTCCTACGGCGGCAGCGATCACGTAGCTGACAAGCACACCAATTGCTCCCCCGAGAAGCATGATGAGCAGCGTCTCCGCGAGGAATTGAAATTTGATATGACGCTTTCGAGCGCCTAGAGCGCGGCGTAACCCGATCTCCCGGATGCGTTCATCCACCGAGACCAGCATGATATTCATCACTCCAACGCCGCCAATACCCAGCGTTAAGGTTCCCACGAAGGCAAGCAATACCTGCAAACCGATGGTAAGCGCATCTATTACTGGCCGGAATTCGTCGCGGCCAAACATTTGAATGGCTTTAGGGTCGGTTGGCGAAAACTGCTGGCGTGTAGCCACCGCGGCGAGCACTTGAGCCATCGCCTTTTTTTCATATTGCGGCGCGATGGGCTCGAATACCATAACCGCTGCGTAACGCGTGTCCCAGAGGTCGCCAGCGGTCGAATAAGGAATCCATACTGACTCATCGTCGCTGGAAAAATAATTGCTCAACTGGATCTTGCGCGCCATCAGTCCAATGACGGTGAAACGCACGCCGGCTATTTGTACGATCTCTCCTACGGCGGGACGGCCACTGAATAGCTGCTCCCGAATGCGTCCTCCCAGGAAACACACTCTCCGTCTTTCGAGTTCGTCGCTGGCGCTGATCCAGCGCCCTTCGAACGGGACTTCATTGCGCATTTCGCCATACTCCGGGCAAACGCCGCGGATCGCAGCTGTCCCGGCCATGCGGTCGCCGTACGCAATACCGGGGCGGCGCACAGTTTCGAGACACGCATGCTTCACCAGAGGAGCCGTGTCTTTAACCATTTCGATGTCTTCTTTTTCGAACACGACTTTCTTGCCGGCGCGTTGTCCGCCCGGCTGCTCGCTGGTTTGTTGAGGCCAGCAAATGACCACGCTTTTTCCGAAGGCGTCGAATCCGCCCACCAGGATTTGCCGGAAGCTGGAACCGTATGCGATGAGCAATGTGACCGTCGCGATTCCCCAGACAATGCCAAGCATGGTTAGCAGGCTGCGCGTGTAGTTGCGCTTGAGAGCGCCCCAGGCCTCGAGCATGATTTCTATCAGCATGGTTAGTAAATCAGAAAACCACAGAGGACACGGAGGCCCACAGAGGAGTTACGAACATTGGAGTGTTCACGCTCTTCATCCTCCAGCCTCAAATCTTAGGGCCTCGATGGGATCTACGGACGCGGCTTTTCTTGCGGGATAGAGCGCTGAGAGAACTGCAATCGTCCCCAATAGCCCGCAGGCAAGAAAGCCTGATTGCCAAGTGGGCAATAGTCCGGCAAAGAAATCGGGCATGGGCAGCAAATTCACCAACCCACATAAGCCATATGCGACTCCTAGTCCGATCGCGCCGCTGAGCGCTGCAATCAGCAATGCCTCAATAAAAAATTGACGCAGAATGGTATGTGCTGGCGCTCCCAATGCCTTGCGGACACCAATCTCGCGAGTCCGCTCCCGCACTGCAACCATCATTACGTTCATGACGCCCAATCCGCCAAGGAAAAGGGTCACGATGCCTACGGCGCCCAAGAAATATTTCATTCCGTCGGTCATCTGACGAAATGCTTTGGCTTCCTGAACCGTGTCCCAGATGGGACAAGCTTCTTTGTCGGTGGGATCGAAATTGTGAAGCCGCCCCAATACTGCGCGGATTTCATGCTTGCAAGCTTCATGCTGCTCGACCGATTTCGGAGTCACCAAGAGCTGATCAAACGTCTCGGCAGTTTGTGGAGGTTTGTTGGGAAAATCGCGGCGCATGGCTGAAAAAGGAATGAATACTTTGTTCACGTCCCAGCCGTCATAGCTGGAATCCTGTTTCTTGGTCGCCATTACACCAACAACAACATACGGAATGTCGTTCAAATAAATATTTTGACCCACCGGGTTGCGCCCAGGAAAAAGCTGCTTGGATGCATCCGTGCCCAGGAAGGCGACGCGGCGCGATTGCGCTTGATCGTCCCAGTTATAGAAACGGCCCAAGCCCACGTTCAAGCTGCGAATGGAACCAAAAGGCGGGAATGATCCTGTAACCGTGAAGGCGGCGTTGTTGTAATTACTGTGTACGCGCAGATCACCCTGCTCAAGCTCAGGAATGGCGTCCTCACAGTCCGGCGACTCGGCTTGGATTGCGGGAACATCTGAGTCGAGCCAGCGCACTACTCTGCCCGCGCGCGCGCCTCCAGCTTGCAGGCTGGTGCGGCCGTGGAAGACAATCATCAGATCTTTTCCCAAAGTTTGGGCTTGTTCTTCTTGACCCTTGCGCAACCCCTCACCGGCAGCGACCATTAGAACGATCGAAACGATTCCCCAAGCGATCCCGAACATAGTTAGAAATGTACGAAGCTTGTGCGCCCACAAGGTTCGAAGGACATCGCCAATAAGATCACGCAGAATCATTGAGGATGGACGCTGTCAGTCGATAAAGGTAAGCCGAGTCAGATGCTCTGTAGGCCTGAAGTAGATACGTATCTTGGCTATTGTTTGTTGCAGAAATTATCAGGATAGCGAGGACGGCTTAGGAAGTGGGCCTTAGTACTTCAACTCTGGCGCGGCTGCAACCCGGAAGGGCATGGCTTTCAGCCATGTCGAATATTTCGTTTAGCGTGCTTCACGGCACGAACTGAAGTCGTGCCCTTCCCAACTGCTTTGTCCATCAGTGACTCGCAATGGGCAACAACGACTGCAACTGAAAATTTATCGTAGCGGGGCCGGCGGACGCCGCTCCCAAGACCACGACTGGACCCTGAATCCCACCGGCTGTGGGCTGAACACTAACTAGGCCATTTACATCCGATATCAGTGTTACCTGTGACTGCGCCAGAATGACCGGTATCGTCGGCTGCGATATTCCGCTTTGAGCTATCCACAAAATCGGCTGGCCGTCGGGGGAGCGGCCGACCACCGACTGGAAAAACACGCTTGCGCCGAGAACCGGATCGGGCGGGGTCGCCTGATCGGTCACACGAACTGTGACCGGCACAAAGATCGTTCCCACCCCCAGGACTTGCGTGGTTCCGGAGACCGGCTGAAGTTGCAGCGCGCTGACTGGGACTGCGGTTGCGTTCCAGATTTGGCACGGGGCGTTCCCCGGGGCCACGCACGCGCTCGCTTCAACGTCGCCTGCGACTGTGACCACTTGGAGGTTGCTCGTGGCGTATCCGTTGGAGTCTGTGACGACGGTGGCAGAGCTGAACGTCCCTGAGCCCTTCATCACAGAATAGTTCACGGCTTTGCCGCTCACCGGGGCGCTGCTCGAAAGTACGCGCGCCGTGAGAGGAAGATTTAGCGTAGCGCCCTGAGCCATAAACGCGTAGGCCGGAGAGAGTGAAATATCCAGCGCCGTGGACCTGCCAACAATTGTGGTTTGGACCTGCTGCGGGTTGGCGTAGGATGCGGGCGCGAGCTGCGCTGTAATCGTGATGCCCCCGTTGGTGAGAACCGTCAGGCTGGTTGCAGCCTGTCCACTTTGGTCGGTCAAGACGGTGCAGCTAGGTCCTCCGCCACACGCCGAGAACGCCACTGATGGCGAAGCGGTGAAGAATACGCTGGCTCCGGCTACCGGCGTTCGTCCGCCGGACGCCTGGACTTGCACTCGAATGGGGTTTACAACCTGGCCTCCAACGGGAATCGCCGGGTTTGGTCTCGAAAGCAAAGCAATGGTGTCAGCCGGACCAGCACCGTAAGTCAAAACTCCGGTCATGGTAGAACTCGCTCCGGTAGAGGCGTCGCTGAGCACGACATTCTGAATTCCATCCGCCATGGGCGGCGCGTTGATCATCAATTCTTTCGCAGATATCGCTACCAGCGGGGGATTCGCTGCGGCGATGCCGACAACGGTGTTGGCAAGGAACCCCAGTCCCTGAACTGCAATCGGAGTGTTGCCCGCTATGCTTGCCCTCGCGGGAAAGATATTATCTCCATAAAAAACTCGAGCGTGATAGCGATAGTCGGGGCGTCCATCTCCGCGATAGTCGGCGATTCCGACACGAAATGTGGTGGACTGCAAAAGCGTCGCGTCCAAACGCGTCTCTCCAAAAACCGATGTGTTGAATGCCGAAGGGGTCTCAGCCGGCGCGGGAGATATCGGCGGGTCCGAGAGTGCCCACATTCCCGCAACAGGTTGAATCTTGTTTTGCACCGTCGCACCGAACTCATCGAGAGCCGTGACTAAGACCGACAGAGTCCGGTTGCTTTGAGCATTGAACCAGAAGAAGTCAGTATCGCCGTAAGTACCCAGCGAGCCTGTCCAGTCTCCGCCGGCCGGCAAGGGGGCGGGCGAAGCAAAGCTTGTGGGACCAAACCAATTCGGCTTCTGGATCGCGCTGGCCTGCATGATGACATCCTGCTGTGAATCCGAGCCCAGAGTGACCGCCACTGATACTGGCTGGAACGTTCCCGAAGGCTGGACTTGCAACGGTCCGTATGGCCCCACATTCTGCGACCATAAGGGGTCGATGGGTTCGACGCTTAACTGATACTGTCCACTGCTTGCGCCTTTTGGGAGTTGCAAGCCGGAAAGGTCGAAAAATCCTTCTAGCGCGGGATCTGCGGAGCCGAAATTTGTAAATGGCTGCCCTGTGCTGTCGTCGAATCCGGAAATTGCATTTCCGGCATTGCCGGTAAACAGGAATCCGGAGACAGATGTGGCCGCACGAGCTCGGGAGGGCAGGCCTGTAGAGGGATCGATCCACCTCGCCACTACATTCACCCCTTGCATGCCGTGCGTCGGCTGGCCGGCAGCGCCCTCAAAGTACACGGTGCCGTGGATTCTCTCAGTGTTTTGTGAAAAAAGCTGCTTGCCGGGAAAACGGCTCGCGTTTTGAGATGTCACCGGGTATAGCCGCGAAAGTGCTGCTTGATCATCCATTTTTGGGAGGTAGGGATTCGTCTGGCCATTATTGGAATAGCACAAGCTTATTGGGACGCAATTCACCGAATCAGCGGCATGCATGACGGGAAAGCCGCTGTAATCGTCCGCCGTTGCTTTTGGAGAGCCCGCGATGACGTTCAGATTCAGCTGGGACCAATCCAGCCCCAAGACTCGCCCCAGCACCCGCACCAGCCGATATTCCATATCCGGCAACTGAGCGGAACTCTGGGCGCAATTGCCATTCAATATGATTAGCGCGTGGAGAAAATGAGCGTCGGTGCCGAAATTGTCCAGGCCTCCGTAAGCCGCGTTGTTGAAGCACGATTCAGTTGCCCCGGCGCCTTGGCCAAGGAGGGCGTCCGTGACGGAGCCGTCGACGTCGTAGACAATTCCCACAGGAGTCGTCACAGCACCGGACTGAATATCGGCTGGGATGTTAATGCTGCCATCAGGATTCACGCTGACATTAGCCCCGCTAACGTCCTCCGCGAGCTGCCCGCCGCGAAGGGCTGAGACGGCGGCTGTAGGAATTGATGTCCACTGACTTAATGCGCCTGCGACGAAAGCGTCTGCGCTGGAACCGGGAAGGATCGGGCTGAGATTGCCTTGATCGGTGTAGTAATTGAGCAGCCCCTGAGACCACGTTAGCGGAGTTCCAGCGGTTCCGGAGTTGAAGTAAGTAGTCCCAGCGACGTACTTCGGCCCTCCAGAAAATGCGGTCTGGGTTAAGAGAATCAGGATAGCCAAAACCAGGAATATCTGGAGTCTGGTGAAACGATGGTGACTCAATTTCCTAATCATTGGCTTTATTCCTGCGAGGCTCGGCGGATTCCATTTGACAGTTCTCTCCAGGTCATCCGGCTTCGGCCCTGCAACGGAACTGCGAGCACGGGGTTCGCCGCGACAGCCGCAACCTGTTCTCGATTCAATAGGACGTTCCCATAGGAATCGAGACGGAACTTTCCCAGTTCGCCCCCGACGGGGCTGGTCAATCCCAATTTTCCGGGCGGAAAGAGAAACAGCATTGTCCGCTGGCCAACCCGGTAGTGCTCGCCGGATTCCCAGCGGCCAGCCCATTCGCGGATAACTAACGTTTGTCCCTGGCGAACCCCTCGCAGCGCGTTTTCCACATGGAATGTGATTCGAACCGTCGCCACACCACTCTGCGACGTAGGTTCGACCCGGATCACAGATTTGACGGTGCCCACGAAAATGTATCCAGAGTTTCGATTCAGTTGCACGAGAGTTGGAACTCCGTAGCGCGCTGGGACGGGCTGTCGCTGCGCGGCAACCGCCAGCGCTAACACGAACAGTGATGCAGACACGAGAAGATTCGTGCGCAGCGCCAAATACTTTGGAAACAAGTGCATCGCGCAGCCTCGGAAGTTCGAGGCCAGCTTACTGACGGAGAGTTGGTCAATAATATTTTGTGGACGATTGTTCGGATGTGTTCTTGGTCACACGATCCGTGTGATAAATGAACATTCTGGAGAAAATTTGAATTGTCCCCGAAAGCGAGGCGCGGATCGTAAGTTGCTTTGTGTCAAATACCTATGACGAGTTTTTAGCGCAAACGTTCAATTCGAGTCGGCGGGCACTTTGCCTTCCGAAACAAATGTCCTTCCACGCCTCGAATTTCTTTTCTTGCCAGAATGCGGGTTCCTGAATATTATCTCTTGCTCATTGCTACATTTTGGAAACAATGTCTCATGTTTCAGGGTAGATGTTCCGTGAATTGCAGTGGAATCTGGCGCAATTGCGACAGGCTCCGGAGTTTGTTGCCGCCCTTTTCTGCGACGGCAAAGAACTCAGGAGCTCGTTTCGTTTGAGTTGATTCGACGGCGACGCGTAGTGTCCACCTGTTTGTTTTCTCCGAATTTTCCGAGGGGGTAATTTCGAAGCGAAAGCTTCACGGGAAATGCGGGATTCAAATTTGGCGAAAGGAGTAACTTGTGAGAGAAAAAGGTACAGTCAAGTGGTTCAACGGGGCCAAGGGGTATGGTTTTATCCAGCGCTCCACGGGGGAAGATGTATTCGTACATTTTTCCGCAATCCAGGAAAACGGTTACCGCACTCTGAACGAGGGCGAGACCGTGGAGTTTGATTTGCTGAAGGGCCCCAAAGGGTTTCAAGCGTCAAACGTTAGCAGGGGATAGAGTCAATCGCGTGTCGGAGAAACCCTCTCAGTTCCCCTGGGAGGGTTTGTTGTTTTTGGATCAGCTCTCAGCTATCAGCCGTCAGCTATCAGCTTTAAATCGAGCGGTCATTGCAATTCCAATGAGACTAGATCGCCGCTGCCTTTTCCGCTCGCCTTGTAATTCACCATGACCGTCTGGCGTTGCCATCCACATGAGAATGCGTCCGTTCCGATGAGAAGCAGGGATTTATAGTCTGCGGTTCGCAGTTTTAGCGTCGTTCCGGCGGACGACACAGTTAACACGGCTGCTGGGGTTTTCGAGCAATCCACGCTGATTAGCGTTCCCTTCAGGAATTTAATTGGACGCGTGTCTGGCTTGGGATCCGAAGCAGGGACCGGCGAGGATTCAGAATCGGAATCATCGTCAGTTTGCTGATTTGGACCTGCCGCGGGATGCTTCGATGATGCTTCAGCCGCTGGGGCAGGAGTCTCCGGCTGCGGGAGAATCCCGTATTTCTTCAGCGTCGGCAAATCTTCCAGATCTTTTCGAGCTGCGTGGGCGACCTGCGGATTCGTGCTGGCTTTCAAACGATTCAGCAGGGCCGTGGCATCGTCCCACTTCTTTAGTGCGAAGTAGATCCTTACTAGGTTCAGCAAGTAAGTTTCGCTGCGCGGACTGAGTTGAATAGCGGGCCGCATCGCGTCCATCGCGGAATTGTTCCCGCCCCCTTGCAGTCTGGACATCGCCAGCATGTTGTAGGCTTCGGCGAAGTCGGGGTTCCAATCGATGACAGCGCGCAAATCCTGCATCATATTCGCGATCCCTGGAATTTGGCCGCGCAACTGGGCCTGTTGATACTTTGTGAGCGCGGAATAGTAGCGTACCCATGGGTCCTTGGGATCGATTTGCGCGGCCTCGGTTAACTCGGCATCGGCTTGGTCAAATTCTTTTTTCTGCAAATGGACCCATGCCAACGCCCGATGGGCAATTGCATTTTCTGACTTCGGATCATCGATGATTGCTTGCAATTGTGAAGTGGCTAGCTGCCGATGTTCAGGCAGACGAGCTGCCATCTCCGCGACCGCCGCCTGTGCTTCTGCATCAGAGATCTGCGCCGTACTCGTTCCAATGTTTTCCGCATCCTGCGTGGTCGCAAAATGGGAGACCTGATATGTGGGAGAACTTAGATCGAACGACTTTGTGTCCGGCAATTTGGAGGCGTCCAACGCCAGGAACAACGGTGTAAGTGACTTGAAATAGTCTTTCACGGCCTGATCGAATTCGGCCACGGACATGCCGTATGCCTGCTGAATGGCGTCAGGAACAGATACTTTTTGATTTTGAACTAGATCGAAGTAGTTTCCGGCCTCCGGTAATTTGCTCTTGTTCAAGAGGTAATGCACGACCATCCACGACTGCGCGTAGAAGAGCGAATGATGAGTTCCCTCCTGGTATCCCGAGACGTAGTCGTGCATGGTAAAGAGGTCGGGAGTGGCGAGCCACACTGGCGTGGTGAGCAACTCAGTCAGCGATTTCGGAGGATTACGCTTCTGAACCGCATCGCCGAGGATGTTCTCGTCCCATGTCACGCCGAGTTCCGGATCGCCACCAATTTCCGCCTGATTGCCGACCAGACGTAACGAAGAAAAATATTCGGCGAAGCCTTCATCAAACCAAGGTTGCGTTGGGGGGTAGTTGTAGGTCAAAAACAAGTGGGCGAACTGATGGGAAATGGCAAGCCAACTCTCCGGCTCAAACAAATTTAAGACAATGTAATTGCGATCTGGTCCGGAAAGGAAAAAGCCCGGCGCTGAGGTCGGTTGTCCCTGGCGAATGGGAGCAACATCGGCGTATTCCTTATCGCTCCTTAAGGCAATGACGTCTAGCGGCTCGGACATGTTTAGTTTTCTTCTAAAAAGCAGTTGTCCGAAAACACCGCGCATCTGTTCAAGCCGTACAGCGACCTCGCGCGTCTTTTTTTCGTCGGCATTGCTGAGAACAGAAAAGTGGTCGGAGCTTATACGAATCCACTTAATTTTGGTGGGTTGAGCTGCTCGGGCGGGAATTGAGCAACAGAAAATTGGAAAAAATAAACTTGCGCAAAGAGGGATTTGAACGATTCGCCGAGTGAGGCTTTTTGATCGACGCATGGAATCGGAGCTAGAAGCGATGCTGCCTTTGAAAGATGCTACCACGCTAGAGGAACCGCTAAGGCCTCTGCAATCTCGCGAGCGCCCATGCCGCTGACTCGGCAACCATAGGGTCATGGTCGGTCTTCAAATTCTCCAGCGTCGGCACGAATTCCTGATCTCCGCTATTGCCCATCGCGATCACCGCGTTTCGGCGAATCCCACTACGTTTGGCGCGCTTGATGGCCGAGCCTCGAAATCTTTCTCGAAATTCTTCGTCGCTAATATTAGCTAACCAATCCAAGGCTGGATTCACCAGGCCTTCCCGTGGTTGGAATTCAGGCGCGCTAGTTACTGGGGATTTCCGGTTCCACGGGCAGACATCCTGACAGATATCGCAACCAAACACATGGCGTCCCATCCCTTCGCGCAAATCTTCGGGGATGCTGCCACGTTTTTCGATAGTGAGATATGAGATGCAGCGAGTTGCGTCCAACTCGTAGGGACCGATGAAGGCATTAGTGGGGCACGCATCGATGCAACGGGTGCAGGTTCCACAACGGTCGGCGGCGGGCTTATCCGGGGCCAGTTCCAGCGAAGTCAGGATTACTCCGAGGAACAACCACGATCCGAGCTGCTGATTCAGGATGCATGTATTCTTGCCGATCCATCCAATACCTGCGTATTTGGCGTACACGCGTTCGACGATGGGGCCGGTATCGACATAGCATCGCGTGATTATTTCTGGCGCCGTCGCTCGTAGCGCATCTTCGACTGAGCGCAATCGGCGAAGTACAGCATGGTGATAATCCTCTTGGCCCCAGGCGTAGCGGGAGATCCATCCTGCATTTGGCTTGTATTCACGAATCGGGTATGCCGGGGCGGTGTTGTAATTGATTGCGCAGACAATTACGCTGCGCGCCCACGGAAAGGTGTCGGTTGGAGACGAGCGCTTCAGTTTCCCAAAGTCATCTCGCGACTCGAGGTATTTCATATCTCCGGCGTGGCCTGCATCGACCCATCCCGGAAAGTGCTCCAGCTCAGGGTGGTCCCCTAACTGCGCAATGCCGGAGAGTTCGAATCCTGCCCTCTGCGCTGCTTGCCGGATAAGCTCTGAAATTTCACTGGCCTGCATAACTTCAAGAGAAATTGTCATCCTGAGCGCCTGTTCTTCTTCGCTCGCGAAGAAGAACCAAGTCGAAGGATCCCTATCGCGTACCCCTGCGAGCGACTGGAGCATCTGCCCTGAATAGGGATGCTTCGACTCTTTGAGCTTCCACGAGCGGAAACTCAGCCTCGCTCAGCGTGACAGAGTGACATTTACCGTTCTGCCAAATACGCCTCTTTGTAACAGAGGTAATTGTTGGCGTAGCGCATGATTGCTTCGTTATCTTTTTCTTCCAGTTTGCGATGAAATTTGCCGGGCGAACCCATCCACAGCGATCCCGGCGTGACCACCGCTTTTTCAGGGATCAACGTTCCCGCCGCAATGATCGAACCAGCGCCAATCCGCGCGCCATTTAGAATGATCGATCCCATCCCAATCAAGCAACGGTCTTCGATGGTGCATCCATGCAACGTTACCGTATGGCCGACGGTCACATATTCGCCAAGAAACACTCCGTACTGCTCTTTCATGCCGTGCAGCACGCTGCAGTCCTGAATATTGGAGTGAGCGCCGATGCGAATCGAATGCACGTCGCCGCGGACGACTGCGTTCATCCAAATGCTGGCATGTTCGCCAAGGACAACGTCTCCGATAACCTGCGCCGAGTCGTCAACGTAGCAGGACGCTGGGATCGTCGGCGAAATGCCTTTGTAAGCGCGGATCATTGTTTAGAGATCATTGTTTGGGAGTGTCCTGCTTAATACCCAAGCGCTCTGTCATTTCCTCGTAGAGAAAGCCTTCGCCTGGGCGATAAGGCTGCACCCACTCGCCATCAATCACAAACTGCGGGATGGCGCGCTTCCCAGTACGCTTCAGAACTTCTTCGGCAGCACCTGGGGTCTTTTCTATATCAATATCGGTGAATGGAATGTTGTGTTCCTGTAGGAATCGCCTTGCGATGCGGCATTCAGGACACCAAAAGGCCGAATAGACAGTAATTTCCATTGGCTGATTTTACTATGTTATGGAGTATCGACTGGCGCTGGCATCGCATTCAACACAGAGCCAACTAAACGCGCTGAAGCTGGCGCAGAGTGAATTGATTCTCGACATTCCCGGTATTCAGGGTCGAGGCTGGCTCAAAGAGCACGACCCACACTTCTTCGTCCGCAACCGGACGGTGTTCGACGCCCCGCGGCACCACCAGGAATTCTCCTTCTTCAAGCCACACGACCCGGTCGCGAAGTTCCATGCGAAAGCGTCCCTTGACCACGAAGAACAACTCATCTTCATTCTCATGATGATGCCAGACGAATTCGCCCTTGAACTTCACCAGCTTTACAAGCTGGCCATTCAGTTCGCCGGCAATGTGCGGCTTCCAATATTCGGTGATCTGTTCGAATTTCTGAGCGAGATTGACTTTTTCCATGAGTGTTTTCCTCGGTGATACGAACCGCGGTGGTGACTCTTGAGATGGGCGCTATTCGCAAAAGTCGCAAAGGAGTTGTTCACATCCCGCCAAGCTTCGCTCGGCTTGGATGGGCGAGGGCGCCCGTCCCCACGAAATCAAAATCCCGAGACAGGCAAAAGCAAAAGCCGCCAGCTTTTTGGCTGACGGCTGAGTGCTGATTGGTAAATGCTGTCTATCTGCTCTCGTATAACAACACGCCTTCCGTTTCTTTCGAGTCCACGGGACGATAGAACAGCTTGTTATCGTCGAGGAAGACTTCGATGAATGCAGGCCGCGTTGTGATTGTCCCTTGAATGAGCGCCTCTGACAGCGGGTCTTCTATGTATTTTTGAAGAGCCCTGCGTAGAGGGCGCGCGCCGTAGCTTCTGTCTCCCAGGGTTTGGCTGAGAATCCATTTCTTGGCTTCGTCGGTGACTGTTACAGTGATCGACTTCTGGGCCAGGTTCTGATTCAACAGCGTGACCATCAGTTCAAGGATCTGGATCAGATCGTTCTCGCTCAGAGCGCTGAACAGAATGATCTCGTCGAGACGGTTCAGGAACTCGGGATTGAACGTGCGTTTGACTTCGTTCTTCACCAGGTCTTCGATTTTTTCGGAGATCATGTCTTCCTTGCTCGACTGGAAGCCCAGGCCTTCGCGGCGTTGCAAGTGACGCGCTCCGATGTTCGAAGTCATGATGATGATCGTGTTTTTGAAGTCGACGGTGTTGCCGAGGCCGTCGGTGAGTTGTCCGTCTTCAAATACTTGAAGAAGAATGTTGAAGACATCGGGATGGGCTTTTTCGATTTCATCTAGAAGCACAACGGAATATGGCGCTCGCTTCACACGCTCTGTGAGCTGTCCGCCTTCTTCGTATCCAACGTAGCCGGGAGGCGAGCCGATCAGTTTTGATACGGAATGCTTCTCCATGAATTCGGACATATCGAAACGAATCAGCGATTTCTCGCTACCGAACATGAATTGAGCTAGCGTGCGCGCGACTTCGGTCTTGCCGACGCCGGTTGGTCCCAAGAATAAGAACGAGCCAATAGGCCTGTTCGGGCTCTTGAGTCCCGCACGGGAGCGGCGAATCGCCCGCGCCAATGCGACGATGGATTTATCCTGCGAGATAATGCGTTTGTGCAGCTCTTCTTCAATGCGCAGCAGCTTCGCCGATTCCTCTTCTTTAATCGACATCACGGGAACGCCGGTCCAGCGCGAGACTACATCTTCAATGTCCTCGCGGCCGACGACTCCGGTTGCTGATTCGTCCAAATGATATTTTTCGCGAAGAGCGCGCAGGTTCTCGCGCTCCTTGCGTTCCTCGTCCGAATAGAAACGTGCCTTCTCGAATTCATGATTCGCGATGGCATTTTCCATCCGATGGACGATGAACTTGATCCGCTTTTGTACCTCCGTGATTTCTTCGGGCAGCGAAGTCTGGCGCAGCTTCACGCGCGCTCCGGCTTCATCGATCAGATCGATGGCCTTGTCCGGGAGAAAACGGTCCGGGATGTAGCGGTTGGAATGTGAGACCGCAAAGTTGATCGAGTCGTCGGTGTAGGTGACAGCATGAAACTTCTCGTAGCGGTCTTTGATTCCAAATAAAATTTTCGTAGCATCAACTTCGTTCGGAGGCGGCACTTTCACCGCCTGAAACCGGCGTTCGAGGGAACGATCTTTCTCAATTGATTTGCGATATTCAGCCGGCGTGGTTGCGCCAATGCACTGAATTTCGCCGCGGGATAAGGCAGGTTTCAGAATGTTAGCCGCATCGAGCGAACCTTCTGCCGATCCCGCACCGACCAGCGTGTGTAGTTCGTCAATGAAGATGATGGAATTCTGCGACTCCATCAGTTCTTTCATGATGGTCTTGAGACGCTCTTCGAACTGGCCACGATATTTGGTGCCCGCAACGATGAGCGACAGATCCAAAGCAAGAATGCGCTTGTCGGCGAGGAAAGATGGAACTTCGCCATCAGCAATGCGCTGCGCCAATCCTTCAACGATGGCAGTCTTTCCAACGCCGGGTTCTCCGATCAGCACCGGATTGTTCTTGGTTCTGCGGCAGAGAATCTGCACTACGCGTTCGAGTTCGCCGTCGCGCCCAACCAACGGATCGAGCTGGTTGTCCATCGCAGATTGAGTCAGATCCCGCGAGAACTCGCTCAGCAGCGATGACTCGCGTTGACGTGCCGGCTGGGACTTTTCCTGACTGGTACGAGCCAACTCTTCGCGGATGGTGGATAAACGTAACCCCCGCTCGTGCAGAATTTCAGCTGCAAAGCACTTTTCCTCGCGGAGAAGTCCTAAAAGAAGATGCTCGGTGCCGATGTGCTTATGCGACAACCGTTCCGCTTCTTCTGCGGCATACGCTAATACACGCTTGCACTCGTTGCTCAACGGCAAATCTACAGAAGTGGAAACCTTTTCCCGGATGGTGGTGTGACCTTCGATTTGCTTGCGAATGGATTCAACGGACGCATGAGAGCGCAAAAATCTGTTGGTAAGGGCCTTATCTTCGCGCAAAAGTCCCAATAAAAGGTGTTCTGTCTCAATATAAGGAGAGCCAAACTGGCTGGCTTCGTAGCGCGCAAAAAAGATTACGCGCCTTGCCTTTTCCGTATAGCGTTCAAACATATAGCCCTTCCCCCTGGATTCCCCGAAAGCCGTCTATTGTAAATGGCCCTCCAGCCCTCGGAACCCTGTGGCCCTATTTATCATTGATGCAATCGGGGTGCCAACGATCCCCCGATCCCCGATCAGCTGTTGGTACCTGCGATTCAGTTACCAACGAATCCAATAATCGCTCATGAAAGCAATCAACTACAAACTTTTCCGACCAAACCGCTGCTTGCCAACACCCCATTGACCATTTCGTCACGTTCCCGTCGAAATGTCAATTGCCGTTCCGTGCTATCCCCCTAGCGTTTCAGGTACGACCTCCTCAATCTTGCCATGTTGCAAGCGCAATACGCGACTGCATCGCTTTGCAAAAGACAAATTGTGGGTTGCGATCAGAGAGGTTAGTTGATAGTCACGATGGAGCCGGTCTATCAGTTCGAAAACCGAATCAGCGGTGCGGCCATCGAGATCTCCGGTTGGCTCATCCGCTAGCAAGAGCTTTGGCTTGGTGATAAGAGCGCGCGCCAAGGCTACACGTTGTTGCTCGCCTCCGGAAAGCTCTCCCGAACGGTGATCCGACCTCTCCCCAAGACCGACTTCCCTGAGCCACTGCGAAGCCTCTACTTCCGCGTCCTTATGGGGAAGTCCTCGCAGCAACAACGGCATAGCAACATTTTCCAGGGCTGTGAATTCCGGAAGCAGATAGTGGAATTGCCACACAAAACCGATCTCGCGGTTACGAAAATCGGCGGCATCATTCTCCGAGAGCGAAGTCACTCGCAGGTTCGCGAAGTATACGTCGCCCGAAGAAGCCCTATCAAGAGCGCCGAGAATGTGCAACAACGTGCTCTTGCCCGCACCCGACTCGCCGACAATTGCAAGCATTTCTCCTTGCGCCACCTGGAAGGATAAGTTTTCAAAGAGCACTAATTGCGCAGCCGAAGTCTGAAAAACTTTCCGCAAAGCTTCAGCCCGCAAAATCACCTGCTGGATTAGATGCAATATGAAGGCTCCTGGTCACATCAATGGTCTTGTCGTTTGCGACAATTAAAACACGAGACTGCTGGAAGCGATCTCCTCTCTTAACAAGAAGATTGTCATCCTGAGCGCCTGTTCTTCTTCGCTCGCGAAGAAGAACCAAGTCGAAGGATCCCTATCCTCGAGGACCACCCGGAATCCGCTCCTGTGAAGTTGTTTGCCGCGATAGGGGTGTTTCAACTCTTTAGGCTTCCGCAAGCGGAAGCCTAACTTCGCTCAACATGACAGGGTTAGGAGGTGGGACGAGGCAATATTTAATACGGCGACGGGCTAGTGAGCTTCGCTCACCTGGAAAGACGAGGGCGCCCGTCCCTACGTGACTTATTAAGATGGGACGCCCGCTCCATGTGCCGGCTGCGGCATCGCTGCTGCGGTCGTTGCCGCGGCGGCTTCGTTCAGTATCCGGTGATGGATGGTGAAGAGCGCCAGTTCCAACCGATCCGAGACGCCGATCTTGTCATAAACGTTGCGAAGGTAATTTTTGATCACCTGCTCAGTCGTCCCCAGTTGCGTGGCGATTTCTTTGTTCTTATATCCCTGAACGATCAGGGCAACAATGCGCAGTTCTTTTGCGGTGAGGCGATCGCGTACTCGCAATCCGACCATGTCGTTCTCGGTCAACTCACTCGGCACGGCTATATCCTGCACCCAATTTTCGCCGCGAGCGACTTTGCGGACGCAATCCACCAGTGCAGCGCTAGTCACATTGCGATACACGACTCCGTTGGCGCCAGCTCCCATGTAGCGCTGGGCGCTTTCACCGGTGTCGGCCAGAACGACCACGCGCGTTTTCGCTTTGGTGGCCGCGGCCAGAATCCCATTGAAGTCCGAATGAAATCCGCCCGCGACAATGAGCACTGCGGCCCGGAATTTATCCAGGGCCATGAACATCTGTTCTTGGGTTTGCGCCTGGGCCACTATGCGCATTTCGTCTTCGACTGCCAGGACTTTGGCAATCCCGGCGCGGAAAATTGCCTGGTTATCGGCCAGAATTAGTTTCAGCATCGCGTCAGCACCTCAGTGTTACTCGTGACGAACGAAATCGTAGGAATCAATAACACAGGCTACGCCGCGGGCTTCAGAGCTCTTGCCTCCGCTCGCGGGCTCATCGGTTCGCACCACGCGGCCGATGCACTTGACCATTACAGGTTCTTTGGCGCCGGTAACTTCGGGTGGCAACGAAATCTCAAATTCGACATTCGATCCAATTTCAAGATTCGCGTCGGCTCGAATATAGACTCCAGCAGCGCTGAGATTCCCTGTGACGCCGCTGTGTTCGCCGGTTTCTTCAGCTCGATGAATCTTTATGGGCAGTTCTAAAGGGAACCTTTTTCCCGTCCGTGCTTCGGACACAAGACCTCCTCGCTCCCGACCATTCTTGCCCGCAAAAGCCAGGTCCGCGATATATTGCTCCTAGTAAAGTCTGATGAATGGCTCAGGGGCGGTTATATCACGGAACGCCTGTCCGTTAAAAGCCTGTTAATCCGGGTATTTAGGTAGGAAGTAGGTTCCCTCGCGGCCCCATTCGGGGTTCCAGCAGGGCGGGTCGCATCGTGCGGAATCTAAAGAAGGAGAGGACTTTTGGCGAATTCCGGCTTCAACGGTCTACGCGTGTTGTCGCTCGAAAGTAGGCGCTCCAAGGAAATTGCACAACTGATTATCAATAATGGAGGCCAACCGATGGTTGTGCCCTCCACCCGTGAGGTCCCTGATTCCAACGCCAAGGAATTGGAGTTCGCTGCAAGCCTACTGCAAGATCATTTTGCCGCCGTCATCTTCATGACGGGCGTGGGTACACGGGCTTTGACGCAAGCCGTGGAACCAGTCTGCTCCCGAGCGCAGTTTGTAGCAGGTTTGAGCCGTACAAAAGTAGTCGCTCGCGGTCCCAAACCAATTGCGGCGCTGCGCGAGTTAGGAGTTCCGGTGACCCTCGCCGTGCCAGAACCAAATACCTGGCGCGAGATTCTGCAGGCTCTCGATCAAAATACCGAAAAAGTTCCGTTGCAAGGCCGGAAGATTGCAGTTCAGGAACATGGCATTCCAAGTCCGGAGCTTTATGCCGGACTTCGGGAGCGCGGCGCCGACGTTACTCCGGTCCACGTCTATCACTGGTCATTGCCCGAGGACACAGGTCCATTGCGCGATGCCATTTCCGCCGTCACTCGAAATGAAATTGATGTTGTCATGTTCACCTCGTCGGTTCAGATTATTCATCTCTTTCAAATCGCCGAGGAGATGAAGCTACGGGAGGATTTTGTGGGCGCTCTGAATCGAGCCGTTATTGCATCGATAGGACCGGTAACTTCGGAAATGCTGCGAGAAAACGGCATCAGTGTCGATCTAGAACCCTCTCATCCAAAAATGGGTTTTCTGGTGAAAGAGACGGCAGAACAGAGCGGAGAGTTGGTCAGTCGAAAGCGAAACAGCTAGCGAGAGATTTTGATTGTATGGAGACGAGCTCCCTCGCCCGTGCAAGCCGAGCAAAGCCCGGCAGGTTACAGATGTTTAGAGTCAGAGCGATTTGAGCGGATGCCGTCAACGTGCCCTTGCCAGCACCAGTGTCACATCATCCGGTTGCTCGTGATCGCCGATCCAGTCATCCACCGCCGCGGTTACGATTTCTGTGATACGTTCCAACGGCAGATCGCGATTCTCCTGCACGATGTCAATTAGACGATCTTCCCCGAATTCGCCAAATTCATTTTCAGGCTCGGTAATTCCATCACTGTATGCAATGAAGATGTCGCCTCGCCGGAGCTGAGCGGATCCTTCGTCGTAATCTACTCTGTCGAACATTCCTACGACAGTTCCGCCGCGGTCCATTTTTCGTACGGAACCCTGTTCGCTCAAAATGATCGGAGGCAGGTGACCGCCATTACTATAAGTGAGTCTTCTTCCATCTTCCTCATAAATGGCTAGGAACAGCGTCGCGTATTTTTCCATTGGGGTGCTTTGGAAAAGCTGATGGTTGAGCAACGTAAGCAGCGTCCCCGGCGAAACTTCCGCACCTTGCAGACTGGAACCGAGACTCATGCCTGATCCGCCTCCGCCCACAATGGCTGGCTCGCGCAGCATCGGAATGCCTTCGAGACTATAGGCTCGCACTGCCGAGTGGATCGTGGCCATCAAAAGGGCCGCCGAAATACCCTTTCCGCTGATGTCCCCCATCGCAAGAAGAAGCCGGTCGGAATCAAGTTTCAGGAAGTCGTAATAGTCACCGCTGACGGTTCGCGCTGGACGGCAAAAGCCATGAACTTCGAGCGAGGCCATCTGCGAAATCTGCCTGGGAAAAAGTTGGGCCTGCACTTCCTGCGCGATGGCCAATTCATTTTCCAGCCGCTGCTTTTCCTTTTGTTCCTGAATCAACTGCTCGAGCGACGCGGTCATGGAATTAAAGGAATTTGCCAGCGCCGCCAATTGATCGCTGGATCGGACCGGTATGCGATGGCTGAAATCTCCACGATTGATGTGCTGGGTGGCGTCGTACAGTTGCGCGACAGCGCCGGTAACGGAGCGAGTGAGCCGCAGGCTAATCAGCAACGCGGCCAACTCGATCAACGCAAACACCACCGCGACGATCAGCAAGCTGTATTCAATGGCCGGGGCGAACTCTCCCAAGGCGCCGAACAACCTGTCGTAAAGCTTGGAAAGCCGCGTCTGAACACTGATCGCCGCCGGATTGTTATGTTCCCCGGTCTCCCAGTCCACTACCCGAACCGCGGTGGCGAAGCTGACTTGCTTATCCATGCTGCGTGTCGGTGACGGGATGCTTCCTGTAGTGATGGTTGGGACGGGCAAGTCTTTGCCCGTATCAAGCACGTAGACGCCAGCCTGATTAGTATCCGCACGCGGGGCTTTCTCCCCGCCTAGCTTTATCCCGGTGGCTGAATCTGGCTGGTTGATTTTGTGAATTGTCAGCCCGGATGCATACAGGGTTATCTCGCCAAGGTCGGTGGCCAGGTCCTGGAGGAGGACGCGGTCCAGCGGTTCACTGGTGAGCACCGTCAGTTCACCGCCGGCAACGGGAATCGTCTCCGACGCCCGCAGTGATAGCTTGTCGTGATGTCGAACGACGTCCGAGAATGCTGGCTTCAAATAAGAAGGGAGCGCCGGTGGATCGGAGGTTATTCCCCTGGGGGAGTTGCTAAGAATAAGCTTGTCATTCAGCCACACATAAACACGCCGCCCGGACCACGATTTGTGGGTCTCCCGCAAACTTTCAAGAGCTTCTGTTCCCGGACTCCCTCCGCGCCCCATTTGGGATGCCAGTTCATGAGCAATTGCAGAATTCGCGGCCTCGAGACCACGAAGTTCAGAACTTAATTTTGTTGTAACGATAAACGTCGCGAACTGTCCCGCAAACAAATAGAAGGAACCAAGCGTCAGTGCCACCAGCAAGACGACCGGAATCACACCGATAAACATATAAGTGACGATGAGGCGATTGCGGAGGCGCCACAGCATTTTGCCTTTCGCCCACCGCAGCCCCAGCGATCCGAACAGAACAATGACGAGGATGCTTAAGAAAGTGACCCAGCCGCCCAGGGCTGGACCATAGGAAGAATGAAAGAGCGCAAGTATCCGCTGGATGAGGAAAAGAAAGATCGCGAGTCCGAGCAGGTACCATGCTGTTTGTGCGAGCTTGCTTTTGGGCAGCAAGCCTGCCTCGCTCAAGCGAAGCCGATAATAGCGATAGCGGGATGGCATGATCCGGGGTGGTTAACTTGCATTATATGGATGCCGCTCGGCCATCGGGATATTCAAATCCCGGTTTTCAGATATAGGCAATCAGATTTCTGGATAGAAATCGAAAAATGCGTCCAGGCTATTTTTCAACTGCTTCTCTATTTCCTTCTTGCTGCCCTCAAGAACGTGCATGGTGACATGCGCTTCGTTGCCGTTCTTCAGCTTCAAAGTCGCGTCCCCGACTTCGGCAACTTCCTCCGAGGGTAAGAGACGTAATCCGTAGACAAGGGTTAGGTTTGCCATAGGTTCATTGTAGCGGAGAGGTCTGAGCAATCAGCAATCGGCAATCAGCAATCAGCGCAGTCGTTAGCAGCGTGGACTTTACATCGGGGAATGATGCGGGTATTTAGCAGAAATAGGGGGGGCCCGAGGAGCGTCAAGTTTTTCCGCAGCCTCTTTAGGTGGGCACGAGAACCCCAACAAAGCCTGCTGCATTAGGACACCCTGAGGCACTCTTGCTGAATGCTGATTGCTGAACGCTTTTTTCACTCCGCAATAAAAGGCTTCCACTTCTCCGGGCTCGGCGCTTGCGTGGCAAGACTCACGATGACAAGGGCGAGCACAGACACTACCAGCGCCGGGAAGATCGCGTCCCGCTCGGCCCATGCAGGCGACAGGAAATGTTTGCCGCCATAATTCCATGCGATCGTCACCGCAGTTCCGACGGCGATGGAGGAAACTGCTCCAGCGGCGTTGGCTCGCTTCCAGAAAAAAGCCGCCATAACCACGGGGGTGATCGCGGCTGAATAAATCGTATAGGCATATAGGGCCATCGCTAAAACCGATGTCCAATACGCTCCTTGCGCCAACGCGAAGAGACCCAATAACAACACCATCAATCGGGACAGCAGCAGAATCCTGGATTGTGGCGCATTCTTATTAATGAAACGGATGTAAACATCGTTAATGAGATTTGTCGCTGGCGAAAACAGAAAATTATTTGCCGTCGAAATAACTTTCGCGAAAATCGATCCCATCAGTAAGGCGCCCATGAGAGCTGGCATTCCATGACGCGCTACAAATGGGATCAGCTCACGCGGCTTTTCCGCCACTTCAGGATTTGTGCCAAATAACGCCGTGCCAATCACGGCTATGGTGATGATGACGGTTTCAAGGATCAAGGTTCCGACGATCCACCCGGCGACCGCGATCTTCGCGTCTTTCGCGGACCTGGCAGAAAAGAATTTCTGATACATGCTTTGATTCCCCAGCATGAGCAGAAAAGTCGGGACAAAAAATTCCATTGCCCGAGTGAAGGTCAAGTGGCCCAATATCTGAAACCGGTCTGGGGGAAGAGCGGCGTGCAATCCTGCCCAGCCTCCGGCTTCATGAAGCAACATCGGCGTCGCGATGAGCGTGGTCCCGGTGACGAGCACGCCAATAAATAAATCGAGATACGCGATCGACGACATTCCCGCCAGAGCCGTGAATACGATCACGAATCCAGCCACGATGTACATGCCGGCGGTGTTGTCGATGCCGGTGGCGAGGTGCAGAATATCGCCGCCGCCTTTTAGTTGATAGGAAGTGATGGCGGTGTAGGCGAACAATATCGCGATGGTCCCGAGGACGCGGGCGGTCGCGTTGTATCGGGTCTCCAGCAGATCGGGCAAAGTGTATTGGGCAAATTTTCGTGCGCGCGGAGCGACGAAGTAAATAATCAGCAGCCCGACCCATCCGCCAGCCGCCTGCCAAAGCGCGGAGAATCCATTGCGAAACGCGTTCTCCGCTCCGGCAAACAAGCTTCCAGCGCCGATCCAGGAGCAGAGCAATGTGGCGATCAGTACGTAAGAAGGAAGGTTGCGTCCGGCAACGAAGAAGTCCGCCTTGTTCTTGACCAGACGGCTTCGGAAAATGCTGACGCCGAGGAGGACAGCGACGATGACTATCAGGACAACGAGATAGAGATTCAGCAGAGGCAGCCTCTTTCAGAGTGCACAATTTTATCGTGGCAAGAATCTCATGGAACACCCACGCGTGGACAGCCAGGAAAAGTTTTGAAATTAAGCATTTACTCTCGCCAAGACCGTCGATGAGTGAAATCGCGATATTTCAACGGTTACGATAAGCGGAATAAGGTGATAAAACATGTCGAGGTTGGTGTACGGAAGGAGCCGTGAATGGCAGTTCGGACATTCGACACCGTTTGGTATCTACCCCACGAGAACAAATGGCGCGATCTAAACATCCTTGCGTACAGGGACAATGGCAAGCTTACGGTGGGAGAGAACTCGATTGAATTTAGGGGTGGCAAGGAAACTGTTGTCATTAGGAACATCCATCGCGTCACGTTCGGAAAGCAAGGTAGAGACTTCGTCAACAGTTGGGTCAAGATTGAATATGGCGACATAACAGTTCCGTCCGTGGCATTCTTTGCAGACGGCAGCTTGCACGGCTGGGGTGGCATTTTCGGAGGAACAAAGAAAATCCTAGAAGCAGTGAAGCAAAATATTCGCGGGTGACTGCTGCAATTACCCAATTGCACTCACGATCCGGGTCAATGAGTAAATGACGATGTTTCGCCAACAATCAGCGTGGTCGCTACTCTAGTGGTACGACATCACCGCACTGGTCATACTTGAAGATTGTTACGCTGTCACGATGAGTGTTCCACCATCGGTTCCATTTTGCATAGGTAGTGGCCGGAGTCATTCCTGAATTGGGCTCCGTCGCGGAGCGATGCGTCAACACTTGCAGCCCAAATTCAGCGGTCCCACTGACCCGCTCTTCGGTTGAACGCAAGAGTTCGATCAGCACGGGGACCGCATTGCTTGAGCCCGTTAGGTAGAGCGCACGAACAGCGGATTGTTTGACGTCGATCGACGGATCTTTCAACTCTGCGACCAGGAGTGGAACGGCATCATCGCCCCCGACCTCCCCCGCAGACTCCATCGCCACTTCCCGGCTGTAGCTGTCTGGGGGGTTTGCATGCGCGACCTGCAGTAGCATGGCGAGATCGTTATGATCTCCGATTTGGCCCAGGTAGCGAATAGCATCTTGATACGCTCCAGTCTCCTGTCTGGGCTGGGAGTTTTTCACAAAAGACGCTAGAGCCTGATGCGCGGTCGGTGTACCAAGATTGCGAAGGCCCCGCACAGCGAAGTATTTCAAGTCTGGAGAATCGAGCATCTGCGAGATGGTCCCCTCCAAGAATGGTGGAGCGAGGTCAGCAATAACGTTCGCCGCCTCTATTCTCCGACGCGGGTCATCCGATCGAAGGCCAAGCAGATACTTCTGGAATTCCGGCTTCAGTTCGCTGTCCTCTGAAGATTCGAGGACAATCTCCAATTGCCCGTCGAAGGTTTCGTGAATACCGCCGGGGTACAGCATTGACAAATCACCATCACCTGGGCCGTATGGAAGTTCATGGCTGACGCGCAATGAATATCTGCCGGGTCGGCGGAGGTTATATGACTGATTGAGCAGGATTCGATCGATGTGCCTGCCCCCTGGTTTCAGGACCTCATCGCTGCTCGCGCAGCTGCCACCCACGCCGCCGTAGCACCCGAATGACCCGATTGATTCCTGCCACTTGGGGCCTTCTACCTCGATCGTGTAGCCTCCGCAGAAACTCAGCGGCTCAGCAGTCTGGATCATGACAGGCTGTGTTCCCTTGTTTTCTACTTCAAAAACAAGGAAAACGGGCTCACCGGCTGGATACTTTTCCTTTGATAGATAAAAGCGCCCATCCAATTGGGACCCAGCCAATGCGGGGAGGGACAAGCTCACGAGCAACAACTGAAAGATCAGATGACGGGACATCCTAGAACCTCTTGGCACCTAACTATTTGGACACCGGGGAGACCTAGGATCGCTTGCTCGAACAGCCCCGGCGATGTAACCATGAGTCAAAATTACCCCGCCTCTATGATTGTCCGCAATGCCTCAGGGCGTGGGCTGGACGTTGCGCTTCTTAACCATTAGGGCGCGGATGGGCTGTCACTCTACTTCGCATCCACCAGAATCTCTACACCATACGGCGGCAAATCCACGGTACCGCCCTCCGTGCCGCTGAGTAGAATTTTCATCGTGCGTGGGAGGGAGACGGTACGAGACTCCTTCGCGAAATTTATCAGGATAAATACGTCGCGACCGTCTCCGCTGCGGCGACTGGCTTCCACTCCATCCGGAACTGGGCCGAATACGGGAGTGACTCCGCTCTGCTGCACCATCCACTGGGCTGCCGCTGCCATGAGTTTGTCGTCGAGGACGGCACCGATATAAGTAATCCGCCCTTTTCCGAAAGCGTGCGTGATGGCTGCAGGCTGATCATCGAGCCATCCGTTACTCTTGCCATACTTCAGCAACACTTCGGAATCCGCCGCGAGTGATTTCAACTGTTCGGCCCAAACGGTTGCCTGGCCTTCGCCCCACGAACCTGACACGGGTACATCTTTTTCGAGCGCATAGTATTGCTCGACTCGTCCGCCGAGAGGGTCAGCGAGAAATCCCGGCTGGCGCTGTTTCAACAGCGAATTGAATTGGTCCTTCATGCCGGAGCGCGGACCAAGCACCAGATGACCGCCGTTGCGGACATATTCGATCAAGTGGTTCGCCAGATCTTCTGGAATCACATTCAGGTTCGGGGCGACCACCAACTTGTAGCTCGAAAGCGGGAGGTAGGCACTCACCACATCCACCGATTGCGAAAGCCGCCGCAGATTTCCGTAATAAGCCTTCAGGATTTCAATGTCGTTGTATGACTCGGTGTGCTTCTGGAATTGAATTGCCCAATGGCTATCGTAGGAATAAAGCAGCGCGACTTGCGAAACAACCGTCGTGCCCTTGAACGCCATCTGCACTTTTCCGAACTCGTGGGCGGTCTGACTGACCTCGTCGTAAAAAGGAACGGGCGTTCCATCCGCGCCTAACAGCGTGCCGTGGTATTGCTCCTGCCCGTTGAGAGCGCTTCGCCATTGCCAGTAATTCACGTCGTCGGCGCCGTGGGCGATTGCCTGCCATGCCATGGCTCGGGCTTCGCCGCGATTTAGGAAGTTGTTGAGGGAGTGCCAATTGACTGCGCCGGGCTGCGTTTCCATCACCCAGAAATTCTCCCGTTTAAAGCCGCGGGTTAGGTCGTGAGTCAGACCGTTGCGATCGGGATCGACGTGACCGCTTCCAACGTAGTCATCCCATGACGCGAAGGTCAAGGGCTTGGTGATCACGTAGTGATCGAAGCCGTCGAAGAATCCCATCAAATTGCCAGTAATGAATTGGCGCGGCTCAGAGTGTGCGCGGATCACGTCAATTTGATTTTGCTGATATTGATCCCATTCGTAGGTCACAAATCGCTTCCAGTCCAGACGAAGCCCGGGATTGTGTCCACCGATTGGAATCGGGATCTCGCTCCAGTTATCGTAAGTCTCGCTCCAATAATTTGTGGTCCATTGCGTATTAAGGTTGGCGATGGTTTTGTATTTCGCTTTTAACCAATTCTGAAAGAGGAGTTTCGACGCATCGTCGAACGACATCAGCGCATAGCCATACTCGTTGTCGATCTGCCAGCCCACTACATTGGGATTGTGCCCGAAGCGAAGCGCCATTCTTTCAGCGATGTCGCGGCAAAAGACCCGATAGCGGGGCGACGTCACAGATCCATGAGCGCGGTTGCCATGGGTGACGCGGCGTCCATTTTCTTCAACGCGGAGGACATCAGGATATTTCTGAGTGAGCCATGCGGGGGGAGTGGCAGTGGGCGTCCCTAAGACAGAAATAATGTGGTGCTTCGCGGCGAGATCGATTGCGCGTTCCAACCAGTCGAAATCGTAGTGTCCTTCCGCAGGCTCCATCCTGCTCCATGCAAACTCCGCGATTCTGACCACCTTAATGTTTGCAGCTTCCATGAGCCTGAGGTCTTCTTCCCATCGCGATTCAGGCCATTGCTCCGGATACCAGGCTGTGCCCATGAGAAGGGCGTCCTGGCCGGGGATCTGAGTGGGAATAGCAGCGGGTTGAGAAGTGGCTGGTTGCGAGCTTGGCTGAGCGGCCACGAGGGTTTGGAGCAGCCAGCAAATTACCGCCAGTCGAAAAATGGAACTTAGCAAGATAGGCCTCCCGTGAAAATATACGCTCTCGTCCGGACATACGGGTCTGAAGACTAATATTTTTGTAGTATTGTTCGGGTTGCGCTTCGCCTATATTGTCACGCTCATCCGGAGCACGGTGTTTCGACTCGGGATTTGAGCAACAGGCGCTGGTATTAAAGTGAGTCAAACTCTTCCCTTTACGCTGCCGTCTTTGAAGGTGAAACCCTCTACCCGGAGGGTTTTAATGCGCGTTTTCCTCGTGCTGGCAGTTCTCTACTTTGCTTGCGGCGGATTCATATTGTGGTCGATGCGTCAGCCCCCAGAGACATTCGGGCGAGTGATGGCGAAAATGCCAGGCCCGGTGCCGGTTCTGCTTTTTCCGTTTGAAACATTGTGGACTCGCGCTCGCGCCGGAACTTTGCACGTGGGAGATCCTGCCCCAGACTTCTCGCTGATGAAGTTGGACAAGAGCGGGTCGGTTCACCTTTCCGAATTAAACCAGCGGCAACCTGTGGTGCTGGTTTTTGGCAGCTACACTTGACCGCCATTCCGGCGGGAGGCTCCCGCCCTTAACAAACTGTACGAGCAATACGGCGACCGCGTTGCTTTTCTGGTCGTGTATATCACCGAGGCCCATCCCAGCGATGTCTGGCAGATGCAAAGCAATATCAAAGACAAAGTTGTTTTTGCCAGTCCGAAGAATGAAGAGGAACGGGCGTTCATAGCCGGAGCATGCGTGCGGAAACTTAATCTGAAGTTTCCCGCTGTGCTGGATGAGTTCGGCAACTCCACGGAACGGGCCTACACCGGCTGGCCAGATCGTATCTATCTCATCGACTCGCAGGGCAAGATTGCTTACAAGAGCAAGCCCGGACCATTTGGCTTCAAACCGGAACAATTGGGAACCGCATTAGCCAAAACCCTTCCGAAAGTCGCCAGCAAACTAAAGTGACCGTCGACTGGCCTTGGATTAGCCATGCCGATTCCATCGCAACCAAGAGACTTGACACTATTTGAAGCCACGCGGTACAACCATTCGGTCCCAAATTCCATTTTCTGTATCATGGCGAGTTAACGTTTGCTCACTTGCGGTTCCAACGGCGAGGTGGTTTCGAACACCTCGTATTTTTTTGGTTTTGCAACTTTCTCTGGAGTGCGACTTCTCATAACTCGGATTCGGTTCGGATCGCTGCAGGCGCCACGTTCGAATCAGGATAAGTTGATTTGAGACTTCTCGGACATCAAGGAAAAAACTGATGATGCCAGTTTTGGCGATGGTAATTCCGACCAGGCTTGTGCACCTGTCTGGCGTCGACGTAGTGATCATAGCCTTCTACTTCACTCTGGTTCTGGCAATTGGTTTTTACCTTCGCGGCAGAGCCAACACCGGCGAAGACTTTTTCATGGCCGGGCGGGAAATGACGGCGTGGGTTGCCGGGTTGAGCTTTCTTTCCGCCAATCTCGGGGCGCTCGAATTGATGGGCTGGGCCGGTTCCGCCTATCAATACGGCATTATGGCGGCCCATTGGTATTGGATCGGCGCCATTCCGGCGATGCTGTTTTTGGCGTTGGTGATGATGCCGTTCTATTACATCTCTAAAACTCACTCGGTACCGGGATACTTGAAACTCCGTTTCGGCGAACCGGCACGCGCTGTTTCCGCGGTCTCTTTTGGCTTCATGACTGTGCTGATGAGCGGCGTCAATATGTTCGCCATGGCCAAAGTCATGCAGATCGTGCTGGGATGGGATATTAATTTCAGCATCTGGGTCTCATCGCTCACCGTGGCGATCTATGTGGGATTGGGCGGGTTGCGCTCGGCAATTTTTAATGAAGTGCTTCAATTTTTCTTGATTTGGGCTGGCGCTCTGCTGATTCCGATTCTGGGCCTATATGAAGCTGGCGGTTGGAGCAACCTCAAAGTTCAAATCGCGCAAAGAGCTTCGGAACAATACGTTCACATGTGGTCCGGCCTTGGCCATTTCAACACAAACCCAATGGGGATTCATTGGACGGGCATTGTGTTTGGCCTTGCCGCAGTTATCTCAATGGGCTACTGGACCACCGACTTCTTGGTGGTGCAGCGCGTTCTCGCGGCTAAAGATCTGCGCAGCGCGGAACTGGCGCCGATTATTGGCGCGGGATTCAAGATGTTCGTGCCCATCATCGTGATTCTTCCCGGTCTGATTGGCTTGGCCGTACTGCCCGTGAAACTGGTTCCGGAGTCCGTCGCCGCGGTCACCGGAGCTCATAGCTACAACGACGTTCTTCCGCTCATGCTCGCCCGATACTGCGGGCCCGGGCTGCTCGGCCTCGGTATTACAGCGCTGATCGCTGGGTTCATGTCGGGCATGGCTGGCAACGTGAGCGCGTTTACGACTGTCTGGACGTATGACATTTATCGTCCCTTGATAAATCCCAATGCGAGCGATCATCACTACGTAAGCATGGGCCGCTGGACCACGATTATCGGAGTGCTGATCAGCATAGGCACGGCGTATCTGGTAATGCAGTTCGCGAGCATCATGGATTATGTCCAGGCGCTGTTCAGCTTCTTCATTGCTCCCCTGTTCGGTACGGTGCTTCTGGGGATGCTTTGGAAGCGGTCGACTGGCGCGGGAGGCTTCTGGGGGCTTCTGTGCGGCACGCTCTCGTCGATTGGCATGTGGACATGGGTCAAGGTGGACCCATCCGCGCTGCGGTATGTGGCACTGTCTCCCTATGCCAAAGGACTGGCTCAGGACATGTATCAGGCGCTCTGGTCGTTCCTCGTATGCGTCATCGTGACGGTTGTCGTGAGTATGATGACGACTCCAAAGACGGACGCTGAATTGACCGGCTTGGTCTATGGCTTGACTCCGATTCCTGAGGTCGGCAACGTGCCGATTTACCAAAAGCCATTGTTCTGGGCGGCGATCGTCATAGTAGTGTTCTTCATTCTCAACATTATTTTCTGGTAGGAAAGGCTGGTGAGAGCATGAGCGGCAGAGTGATATCGATCTGGTTCTTTATCGGATTGTCTCTATTGGTGAATGGAATTCTGATTTTGGGCGTGGGGATTTGGGAAGTTTTCAATCCACCCGCGAATCCAGTCGTCTTGTTCCAGTTGCATGCCAGCGTTTGGTGGGGAGCAATCCTGTCAATTTTCGGCCTTTTGTATTGCGTGCGGTTCGCCCCCGGACGGGCTTGATCTATTCCGCCAGAAAAGTACCCAGCCAGAGGCCGTGTCTCGGTTTGTGCCGGAATTCCGCTTTTACTTTTGCGTTACTCCCAGTTCTTTCCAAACAGCAGGGTCATCCGTTACATAAAATATCGGCTCCATTTTTCTATGTTCGATAATGTCGGTTATGCCGTTTACAGTGATTACTTCGTAGGCTGGATAATCTGGAGGAGATCCAGGCGGAGGATGTTTCAATTGATAAGGCCCTCCGCCTCTCTCCTTGCCAGATACCTTTGTCCGTATTTGCCCTTTCCTGTCTTTTAATATGAATCCGGCGGCGCCTCTACCCCATGGCAGAACGTAGTAGTAGCTCATCGTAATTGAAACGTCGGCGCGTGTAAGTCCGGGCGGGAGGGTAATCCACTTCGGCAACCTCGATTCACTTGCTAGTTCAAAGGTTGACTCGGGGAACCACTCGCACCCCGTCGTCGAACTCAAAATAGTGAGCGCAACAAAAAAGAACAGGAATTTATCGATGCGCCTTTTGAACATTTGCAATCACCTACACCGGGGAGATTTGTCTGAGTGCTGATTGCTGAATGCTGAACTAGATCGACGAAGCGTAGTACGTCTCACCGCGAAGAACAGTCTCAATACAATTCACGATCTGTCCCGCATTGCTCTTCGAAAGGATTCCAGCGATGCCCGCGTCTCGCGCGAGTTCAGCAAGTTGGGAATCGAGGTACATAGAGCACAGAATCACCGAAGTTCCAGGGCACTTCGTAGCAATCTCGCGCGCTACTACGATGCCGTTGGTTACCGGCATTAAGAAATCGAGCACAGCCACATCAGGGGCTAGTTCTATGGCCTTCTGGATCGCCTCTTGTCCGTCTTTCGCCTCGCAGCAAATCTCCCAATCCTCATGTCCTTCGATCAAGCGACGGATTCCCTTCCGAACGGACGAGGAATCATCGGCGATCAGAATTCGGTGGGGCACAATTTCTCCTGAGGCTTTGATAATAGCGGGGTTTAGAGTGAGCGGGAGTATTAATTTCTAGGATATGCACGATTCCTTATCGCACACCGGCCAAAATGTCGATGGTGAGCTGATCCAGCCGTTCGTATGGCAAACGTTTCTTCATGATCGCATCTTTATCGAAAACGTGAGCCAATAAGGTTTCGCATCCTTGCTTAGTGAATTTTCCGGTCGCAGGAGTTGTACCGGAAGCCTGAGATATTTCCTTCAGGATTGCTTGAATATCTTTATCCGCATTCCAGCGCGAAGCCTTCTCTTTCAGAATCAGGTAGGTGCGCATGCATCCGCGGGCAAAATCTTTTACTCCCTCATAGTCTTCCGTGCGGTAGGCGTGCGCATCGAAGTGACGAGGCCCGGCATAGCCTACGTCTTCCAGAAACTTTACCAGCCAGAATGCGGACTTCAAGTTGGCTGAGCCAAAGCGAAGGTCCTGATCAAATCTTCCCGGCATCTGGTCGTTAAGGTCGATGTGGAAGAGCTTGCCGCACTCCCACGCCTGTGCGACTCCGTGCACAAAATTCAGGCCGGCCATGTGCTCATGAGCTACTTCAGGATTAACCCCAACCAGTTCGGGATGAGCGAGGGTAGGAATGAATCCAAGATAATGCCCCGTTGTGGCCATATAGATGTCCGCGCGCGGCTCATTGGGCTTGGCCTCAAGCGCGAACTTGTAGCCGTATCCGCGGTCAATGCTGTATTCGCAAAGATAGTCGACTGCGTACCGCAGGCGTTTTATCGCTTCATCGGCTCGGCGGCATGCATCGGTCTCGACGCCTTCGCGTCCGCCCCATAACACGAAAATCTTGGCGCCAAGTTCAGCGCCCAGGTCCATTGCACGCAGCGTTTTCTGAAGAGCGTAAGCGCGGACCTCGGGATCATTCGCGGTGAATGCTCCATCCCTAAAGACTGGGTGATAGAAAAGCGAAACCGTCGCCATGGGCACGACAATGCCATGCTCTTTGCATGCCTTCGCAAATTCCCGGACAATGCCGTCACGCTGCGCGCTAGTCGCATCGATCGGAACCAGGTCGTTATCGTGCAAGTTCACGCCCCATGCGCCGACTTCCGCCAGCATCGTAACAATGTCGACGGGACGAATAGTAGGACGCACCGCATCTCCGAACGGGTCGCGGCCACGATTCCCAAGCGTCCACAGACCGAAAGAAAACTTGTGCTCTGGTCTGGGCTGGTATTCCTCGCTCTTACTCATGCAGCTATCACCTCAATATTTGGAAGTACTCTCAAATCGTATAAACTACCTCTCGACTTCACGGCGGTGCTAGAGTAGCACGGCACTTTAGGATTGCAAACGATTCCACGTCTACGTCGTCTTTTCTCGCTCTGCGGCTGCGTCGTCACCGCTCCGTCCAGGTTTCGAGACTCGTTCTTAGCCGTTTATTTCGCATCCATTTTTCTGTTCGCTCCAAACGCCTTCGCTCTTGGCCAGCCTAAGTACGTCGATAGTTCCTGGCAGAAAAATAGTTTCGCGATCGTGCAGGGGAGGTCGGTCGCCACCCTCTACGTGGATGCGAATGACTACCCCGGTGTCGTAAGAGCGGTTGGCGACTTGGGCGCGGATATTAGCCGTGTTACAGAACGGATGCCGTCGGAGACGCATGATGAAAAGGCTCTGGGGCCAGATGCGATCATCGTCGGAACGATCGGCAAGAGCCCGGTCATCAATCGACTGATAAAGAACAGGAAGATTGATGTTTCGGAAATATCGGGCAAATGGGAGTCGTTCATAATTCAGGTCGTGTCGAAGCCCATATCCGGCGTCGCAAGCGGACTGGTGATTGCCGGCAGTGACAAACGAGGAACGATTTACGGAATCTACGATCTTTCCGAGCAAATGGGAGTTTCGCCTTGGTATTGGTGGGCCGATGTCGCAGTTCAACATCAGAATGCGCTATTCGTAAGACCCGGCAGATATGTGCAGGGTCCACCCGCGGTCAAGTATCGCGGAATATTTTTGAATGACGAAGCGCCATCGCTGAGCGGATGGGTGCACGAAAAGTTTGGCAACTACAATCATCAGTTTTATGAGAAGGTCTTCGAACTTCTGCTCCGTCTGAAGGCCAATTATCTCTGGCCGGCAATGTGGAACAACGCATTCAATGAAGACGATTCGCTGAATCCCAAGCTGGCCGACGAATACGGAATCGTGATGGGCACATCACACCACGAACCGATGCTGCGCGCGCAACAGGAATGGAAGCGGCATGGCAAAGGGCCGTGGGATTATTCAACGAACTCCGATGTTCTTCGCCAGTTTTGGACGGAAGGCATCGAGCACAACAAAAACTACGAAAGCATCGTAACGGTCGGCATGCGCGGAGACGGCGATATGCCGATGGTGCAAGGCGGGGACACTGCCGCAAACGTTGGCCTGTTGGAAAAAATAGTTTCGGATCAACGAAAAATCATTGCCGATCACATGAATCCAAACGTCGCGGCGGTGCCCCAGGACTGGGCGCTTTATAAGGAAGTCCAGGAATATTACGAAAAGGGCATGCGTGTTCCCGACGACGTAACGTTGCTCTGGTGCGACGACAACTGGGGTAACATCCGGCGATTGCCGACCGCCGATGAACGCAAGCGAAGCGGGGGCGCTGGCATTTATTACCATTTCGATTATGTTGGCGATCCGCGTTCCTACAAATGGCTCAACACAGTCCCCATCACAAAAGTTTGGGAACAAATGGATCTTGTATATAACTATGGCGCGAATCGGATATGGATCGTCAACGTGGGCGATTTGAAGCCGATGGAATTCCCTATCGAATTCTTTCTTGACTTGGCGTGGAATCCCACAAGATGGCCGAGGAATAGCGTGTCGGAGTTCACGAAGCTATGGGCGGAGCGCGAGTTTGGGCCACAGTATGCACCTGACATCGCGGACGTAATTTCCAAATACACAAAGTACAACGGCTGGCGCAAACCGGAACTGCTCGAACCAGACACTTTCAGCTTAGTGAATTACGACGAGGCCGAGCGCGTTCTGGCCGATTGGACAGCAGTTACAAAAAAGGCTGAGCAAATCTACAGCGTCCTTCCCGAGAACGAGCGCGATTCCTTCTTCCAACTTGTTTTATATCCGGTGAAGGCTTCGGCGCAGGTCGCTGAACTTTACATCAACGTAGGCAAGAATCATCTTTATGCCAGCCAGGGACGCGCCAGCGCGAACATCTCTGCTGCGCAAGTCCGCGCTCTATTTCAGGCGGACGCTAACCTGTCAGACCAGTACAACCATGCTTTAAATGGCAAGTGGAATCACATGATGGACCAGCCTCATATCGGCTATAGCTCGTGGCACGATCCGCCGGCGAACGTGATGCCCACAATGACGGAGCCTTCGGTCCCGGTTCGGGGCGCATTGGGCATTGCTTTAGAAGGCTCCGAGGCAGCATGGCCGGGTTCACCGGGGGAACCTCCGCTTCTGCAATTCGACGTCTTCAATCAGCAGCGACGGTACATCGATGTTTTTAATCACGGGGAAACCGCATTTGAATTCGCGGCTGCGGCCAGCGATCGATGGATCGTCCTGAGTGCGACCCATGGCACGCTCGGCAAAGATCAGCGCATTTGGGTAAGCATTGACTGGAACAAGGCGCCCAAGGGCTCAAGTGATGGATTGGTGAAACTGGCGGGGGCGGGAACGAATACCATTGTCGTAAAAGTAAGAATCTTCAACCCGGAGGAACCGTCGAGAGCATCCGTGAAAGGTTTTGTGGAGGCCGACGGATACGTTTCGATTGAAGCCGAGCATTACACAAAAAAGACCTACGCAGGCGATGTCAGTTGGGAAAAACTTGAAGACTACGGTCGTACTTTGTCCTCGATGACCATTTTCCCGGTGACGGCACAAAGCGTGACGCCGCCGCAGAACTCGCCTTGCCTCGAATATCAGATTTATGTGTTCAATCCCGGCACGGTTCAGGTTCAAGCAATCCTTGCCCCGACCCTGAATTTCGTTCCGGGACGCGGCCTGAGATACGCAATATCGTTCGACGACCAGCCGCCGCAAATCGTTGACGCCCTTGCGACAAATTCGCCTGCTGATTGGGCAACGTCCGTGAAAGACAGCGTCCGCAAGAGTGAATCGACTCATATCTTGGCGAACGCGGGATATCACACTTTGAAATTCTGGATGGTTGACCCTGGCGTGGTTCTGCAAAAGCTGGTTGTGAATCTAGGCGGCGTTAAGCCGAGCTACTTCGGGCCGCCAGAAAGCCAACGTGTGCCAGATCAGCCGTAGAATTTCGGATCGACTTGTTCTGCGGGCTCCAGAGTCTGTGTCGCAAACCGATTTCGATTTTGGAAAATTAGCATCCAAAACCAACAAGCCGCGAAGCGGCGCAAGAATACAGCCCAGGGCGCAAGCCCTGGGTACAAAGTAGAAAGCGAGTCCGCCCCGAAGGGGCGGAAGATAGCTTGCTTATACATTCTCGTCTTTGGCTGTTTTGAATTTCAGTCTTTCTTACGGGAGAACAGAAATACGGCATACGCTGGACCCAAGCCGGACAATATACTTATCTTCAACAGGGACGAACTGTGCAGGTCTGGTCGGAAAACATCAGATCTCCTCATCTCCGAGCTAAGCCATCCAAGTGCGAACAAGAATGCGTAGATAGACCAGAAGACCAAGACATAGAGTCCTAAACTATGCTGCGGTCGAGATTTCATTCGCTCCCAGTAGTCCCACGCGAACAGAATCCTCCGCCATCCGAGTTGGCTCAATCTGGCAGTCTCTGCTCGCCGCTAATGCTGAATTCCGCCTTCGCCTGTGGAGCACCGGTTCCCGGTTGTCCTCCGCCAACGCTCACAGCGTAAGTTCCAGCCGACACCATTCGATCTCCATTGGCGTCCGCGGCGCTCAAGCCGCGGGGATCTAGCGTGAAATGAACGTGCTGCGTTTCCCCGCCTTTCAGACGCACTCGTGAAACGCCTCGGAGCGCATGAATCTGTGCGCTGGCCGCCTTCGGAAAACTCAAGTACAGCTCTACAACTTCATCTCCTTCACGATCGCTTGGGTTCTTGACATCGGCGTCAACGCTCAGTGAATCACCTGCATTCAGGTTCGTCGCAGAGAGTTTCAGATTGCTGTATTCGAATTTCGAATAGCTCAATCCATAACCGAAGGGATAGAGCGGCTGACCTTCAAAGTACCGGTAAGTCCGGTTCTTCATCGAATAATCTTCAAAAGGAGGCAACTGATCCACGCTCTTGTAGAACGTCACCGGCAGCCGTCCTGCGGGGTTATTAACTCCCGCGAGTGTTTCAGCGATTGCGGTGCCACCCTCCTCGCCCGAATACCACGCGTCGAGGATCGCGTTTGCATTCTCATTCGCCCAATTTACGGACAGCGCGCTGCCGTTCATTAGAACGACCACCATGGGCTTGCCGGAACCCTTGAGCGCTTCAAGCAGGTCCTCTTCAGGCTTTGGCAAATCGAGGCTGGTGCGGTCTCCGCCTTTGAAGCCCGGCACGGCGACGTTCATCTCTTCCCCTTCGAGGTCGGACGTGATTCCAATGACGGCGATGACGACGTCAGCCTGTTTCGCCGCCGCAACTGCATCCGCGATCATGTCGGGATTGGAATCTCCGGTGCCGCTCGCCTTTGGATCTTTCAACAGAAAATTCGTGCCGGCCGTAAAGGTCACGTGAGCGGCCGGAAACTGGGCACGAATACCATCGAGCGCGGTTGTCGATTTTGAAGGATCGCCGTTGTAGTTGCCCAACAGCACACGGGAAGACTGAGCCAGAGGACCAATCACAGCGATGTTCTTTACGCCTGAGCCCAAGGGTAGAATGCCATCGTTCTTCAGCAGAACCATCGATTCGCGAGCCGTCTTCAACGACAGCTTTCGATGCGCGGCGCTGTCGATCTCTGAGTCGGGGGTTCTCGCATATTTCACCATCTCCGGAGAATCAAACAATCCCAGCCGGAACCGCGCGGTAAAAAGGCGCTTCAGAGAAACATCTATATCTTTTTCACTCAACAAGCCTTGTTTAACCGCGTCTATGAATTTCACGTAGTCCGAGTTGCCGACCGCATTCGGGCGAAAGTCAGCACATTCATTGTCCATGCCCCGCTTGAGCGAGATCGCAGCCGCTTCCGCCATGGTCTCAGTAAAATGGTGGCCGCGCTGGATGTCCGCCACAGCATCGCAGTCCGACACAACATAGCCGGTGAACTTCCATGCCCCCCGCAGTTCGTCCTCGAGCAAAAAACTGTTGGCGCAAGCTGGCTCCCCGTTCACGCGGTTGTAGGCGCACATCGTGGAACCCGCCTTCCCCTCGGTGATTGTGGCGCGAAAGGCGGGGAGATATGTGTCTTGCATGTCGCGCTTGGTTACGTCCACGTTGACGCTATGGCGCGAGGGCTCCGGGCCGCTGTGGACAGCAAAGTGCTTCGGCGTTGAAATGACTTGAAAATATTTTGGATCTTCGCCCTGTAGCCCGGTGACGAATGCAACCCCCATTCGGGAGGTAAGGAACGGATCCTCGCCGTAGGTTTCCTGTCCGCGTCCCCAGCGTGGATCGCGGAAAATATTGATGTTCGGAGACCAAAAGTCCAATCCCGTGTACATATCGTGCTTGCCCGCTCGGATGGCCTGATTGTGCTTGGCTCGGGCTTCAACGCCAATGACGATAGCCATTTCGTGAATCAGAGGAGGATCGAACGTGGCGGCGAGTCCGATCGGTTCGGGAAATACGGTCCCGACTCCGGCGCGCGCCACTCCATGAAGAGCCTCGCTCCACCAGTCATACGCCGGAACTTTCAGTCGCGGAATCTCTCGAGCCTGATTAACCAGCTGGGACGCCTTTTCCTCGAGCGTCATGCGTGACACAAGATCGTCGACCCGGACATTGATCGGCAGTTTGGGATTCAGATAAGGCGGCGTTCCGGAAGACGCGGCGGTCTGGGCAGCCAAACTAGCTCCCAAAATAAGCGGGAACAAGGCAATTGCAGCTCGATTGAGAATGGGCACGGGTAAACAGGCTCCTTTTAACGCGGTGGAGTATAGCATCCGTACCTTTTATCTTGAAGGGTGGGTTATGCGATACTGTTGATCTCCCGACGCCGGGATGGCGGAACTGGCAGACGCAGCGGACTCAAAATCCGCCGGGCTTCGGCCCTTCGGGGTTCAACTCCCCGTCCCGGCACCACAGTAAATACCATAGAATCATTCGCTTCCGGCCTTACGCTGCCTGCTGCTGCGCTGTGCTCGCGCCCGGCAGTTTTTTTGGTGTGCCCAATTTTGTGCCTACCAGCAATTGCGATGTGTTCGCCTGGCCGTGTGAGCGCAGTGTGCCGCAAAACGTACGATACGAAATCCTGTACGCTCGAAACGTCCAGCGCCTTCGTGTGCTGATCCTTGGCCGCGTTGCCGTCGAAGTGCCCGCATTTGGCAGCGCTGGGGAAGCCCAAGCATCTTCCGGTCGGCCCGCGGCTTCATGCCGGGCGTGTAGCAGAGTGTAGACACGCGGCGTCATGGGCAACACGCGCCGGGCTGCCTTTGATTTGCCTGCTACGATTTGAATGAGGCCGATCCCGTCGCTGTTGAAAAGTTCTCTGGTCACATACCGGTTCTCTCCGTGCCTTTCGATTGCAAAGTTTCAAGGCGGCGCGAGAGTATTTTCTTCTGAATCGATTTGAGGTAATTCGTGAGATTGGTGATCCGCAGGGTGACTGGGGTTTTCATCTGCGCCGGTCGCGGTTTCGGCAGCGAATTTGGGTTTTGCTAGCAACTGCGCAGATAGTTCTCTTGATCGCTGGCTCTGTGTGGAAGTGATTCTAGCTAGCTAAGATTTTGTCGAGGTTCGCTCGACTGGACAGTCGAAGGCAGCTGTCCCTACACGTTACTTAGCGTCGGAGAAAACCTCCGGCGGATCGAAGAAGCATTGCCGCCAGATTGTTTCATCCGACGCAGAACTTGCCTGCCATTCTTTTAACGTTGCCGACGTCGCCGCCAGCATGCCGCCATCGTCGGAATCGAATATGAGAACAATTCCAGCGGGAGGGTTATCTGTGGCGGCCATCTCCCCATATTTCTTTTGAAGTAATGTTTTAGCGAACAGTAGCTTTGCTCGGGGACCGGAACTCTTTGCGCTTTCATTTGTTTTCTGCACGGTCAGAATCTTAACGATTTTTCCTCTCAGCGGTTCCCAATCTCCAGGAAACGGCGCCAGTTGTTCATTGCTTAGTTTGAATTCCTCGGCGGCGTCTAGAGATGAGTCGCCTGACTGCCGCCTGTCTGTAGCAACCCCCTCCGGCATTTCCAAGGCGGAGCGGCGAATCCATCCACGCGAAAGCTCTGAGATTCGCACATGAACCCAGCTCGAATTAGCGTCCAGAAGTTCGAATTCATCGCCTGCCGTTGCCGGAAACAAAATTTTCCCCTCAGCATTCGGACTTTGCAAAACTGGGGTTCCATTCGTCTTTACCGCGACTAAGTTGGTGGGGTGAGTTTGGTTTTGCAGAATCTCTTCCAGGCCTTTCGCTTCATTCGCCAGTTCCTGTTCGTGTTTCTCGGCTGCATCGGTTTGAGCCTTGAGGGAAGAGGCAGCATCGCCCGGGCGGTTAATGGCCGTACCGCGGATAGATCCATCCGGAAGTCTCGGCATGGGAGCGGACAACGAGGGTTGGGGTTCGGCTGGCGTGGTGGGCTTCGAATCGGCGGTAGGGAATGCCTTGCCGTTTAAGGCATCGGCAATTTGATCCAACAGATCAGCCTCGAGCCTGCCGTTCGAAGGCAACACCTGATATCCCGAGCGCGAGGCAACAGGATCGGCGTACCATGCCGTGATTTTTGCGTTCACTCGAACCAGCGATCCGCCCGAGGACGCCGAACTGACTTGAACCGCGCACTGATAGTACGCGCGAGTAAAACGATCCAGTGGACGGTCGCCTGGGACGACGAATCCTTCTAGCAGAGGAAGGCGGCCAGCGACTGAAGGCTGCAGGGTTTTAAGCGCTCTCTCGATCACGATTTTGGATTGTGGAAACGAGCGTTCGTTGGGAGAATTCTGCGCTGCGATGCAGAGCGCAAAGCTGCAAAATGCAAAAAAAGCTAGTGCTCGTAATAGGGCGCAACCGTGGAGGTTTGCGATTCTCACGGCAGCATCTCCAGTTGGTCGTGAAAGATCCAACCGTGTTGTCCATCTTGCGTTTCGATGCCGTACCAATAGCGCGTGACAATCAGAATCACAACTTCAGTGCCAGGCGTGAGCGGCTTTAACGTGCTTGCGGTGTGAAATGGCGCCGACTTGAGCGCCGCGCCAGAGGCCGGGACTCGGCGTTCCACCTGGCGGCGGAGATCCTTAATGTGTTGCTCGAGAGTTTGATTGGAGACTTGTGCGGCAGCGAAACGGGAAGCATCGTTGTTGGCCTCGGGAGCGCGAACGAGTTCACGCTTGGCAATATCTTCATCGCGTTTCTTCGCCGACTCTTCGGTTTCCTTTTGGCGAAGGTGGATTGCGTCGAGGTGGTCGGTTATGTCTTTGTACTCGCTCGATTCCACCATCCCATTGGAAGGATGAACCGTGCGCCGAAAATCTTCCACGAAAACTGCATTGATCCGCAAAATAGTTTTATTTGGCGCGACGCTTTGCACGATATATCGGACGGCTAGCGTTCCGGCGTCTCCGGCATCTTTAAAATTGCGGGGATCCAGCACTTCAGTTCGCACTTTGTAAAAAGCCTTCCCCGGCCCTTTCCACGCGGGGTACAGCGGAGTTGCATCAACAGAAGCAGCCCCGCCGATATTTTCGTCTTTGTTGTATTCCTTGCTACCTTGGATGATGCCGTTCTCGACGACATCACCGACGGCCTGCAACACTTCACTTTCCGGAGATTCGATTTCGACCGATAGCCCGGCTCCGTAATCCGCCTTGGCAGCTTTTTCGGCACTCAGCGGGGAGAACAGAAACGGCAAGGCAAGAACCGCCAAGAAGGTTCTCAAGCGAACGGAAATCCAAATGTTTTTCGGAATGTTCAAGAAAGAAACCAAAAGCTTCGACATCGGATTCATCAGGCAGAGATATCGTTGTTCGCAACATTAACACTGAGGCGCAATCCGACGCGAGTTTTTGCGTAGACACCGATTAAATTTATAGATGGGTGAAATTACTATTCCCGGTTTTTCCTTGACACGGCCTTAACTGAAATGATAATTACTTTCTTCAATACGCACTTGTGGGAGTGCTGAACAGCTGCAAGTAGTTTGTGCCTCGAACGTGTCGGAGGACAAAAATGACTTCCCCCCAGAGAAGTCTTGCCGTTGTATTGTTATTGATTCTCGTTGTTCTTGGATCCGCAAGTACCGCCAACGCCTTACCTGCATTTGCCCGAAAATATGGATTGCGATGCTCGGCCTGCCATGAGGCTTGGCCGATGCTCAATTATTTCGGACAGAAATTTAAAGACAACGGTTATCAGCTGATGAACGATCGGGACGCCCCGATCTGGCAGAATCCCTCATACTGGCCAGTGACTTTCCGAATCATTCCGCAATGGCACCGCGAGAGTACGGACAAGGTGCAGGTCGATACCACTGCAGGACCGAACTTGGGCCAGCAGCAAGTTACCTCCCACGGTTTCGATCTGAGTGGTCTCGACTTCCACACTGGCGGAACGCTCGAGAAGAATATTTCCTTTTACGTATTGCCGTCCTCGGACTCGTCGGGCAACTTTCACTTCGAAACCGTAATGGCCCGCCTTGACAACCTCTTCGGAAGTTCATGGTTCAACGTTAAGCTGGGCAAGTTCGAGCTCGACAACCTGATCTCCGAGAAACGAATCCTGACGCTGACTAATATTTCAGGCGTTTACCAGACTTATCATTTCCTTCCCCCTGGAGACAGCAACATCTACGGTCAGATAGGCGACAACCAGCTCGGCGTTGAGTGGATGGGGCACTCCTACAACGACCGCACGCGAGTCTCCGCCGCTCTGTTGAGCAGCAACGATGGGCAGGTAGGATTGCCTTCGAGCAATGCATATAGCGGATTCTTTAGCGCCAGCCAGGCTTTCGACGTGGGCAAGTTCGGAGTCGACCGCGTCGGCTTTTACGCCATGGTGGGCCTGGCGCCGACGTTCTTTCTGAGCACGACGAGTAATGGCGGTCCGGTGGCGACGCCATTCGGCAACAACTCCGGCGGCGGCAATAAGGGATTCAGCCGCGAAGGCTTTGTTGGCCTGTTCTACTTCGGCAAACTGGATTTCCTAGTTTTGACCCAGCATGGGTCAGACAATGCATTTTTCGCAACCACCCCCTCTTCTCCGGCGAACCAGCCGCTTCCGACTGGACTGCAGTCGCCAACGTGGAACGGTTACCTGGTGGAAACTCACTATGTCTACAGCCCGCAGTTGATCTTCCTCCAACGCTCAGAGTTCGAGCGAGTGTCGCAACAGGGAGTTCAAGGGACGCCCTCCGGCATGGGGAACCTCAACATGTTCACGTTCGGCTACCGCTATTACCCGATTATGACCAGCCGGGCAGGATTTGCCTGGCACAACGAATATTCATGGATGAGGCAAAAGGGCGCAGCGCCTGACGGCTCCGACCTGACCAGCAGCAGCCTGTTGCTGGGATTCGATTTCGATTTCTAGAAAGGGATAGCGATGCGCACAACTTCACAGAAATTTTTATTCTTTGTGAGCGTAACCGTGGGCGTATTTCTTGCGCTATCCTGCGTCGCGACCGCCCAGGAGACAAAGTACGCAGAGGATCAGCGGCTGGACACGGAGAGCCATATTGGCAACCTAACGGGTCACGCCAGGGCCGCGCAGATGGATTATCGCCGGTATTGCGTTGGGTGTCACGGCGACGAAGGCGATGGGCTGGGAGAAAACGAACCTTGGCTTGATCCCAAGCCGAGGAATTTTACCTTGGGCCAGTTCAAGTGCCGCTCGACGCCAACTGGAACGTTGCCGCTGGATAAAGATCTCTACGACACAATCGCGAGGGGTCTGGATCGGTCGAATATGCCGCCGTGGAACACTTTCACCCATCAGCAGCGAGCCGATCTGGTTGCGTACGTCAAACACTTTTCACCCAAGTTCCAGACAGAGAAACCGGGTACGCCGATTCAGATTCCTCCTGAGCCGGCAGTTACGGCGGACCGCGTCAAGGCTGGCCAAGCCTTATTCCAGAGGCTGGAATGCTGGAAGTGCCATGGGGTAGAAGGAAGAGCAAACGGACCTTCTGCCGACACCCTTCAAGACGATCAGAACCGCCCAATCAAGGCTTATGACTTTACGGAAGGTGCGCGGCCGAAATGCGGCGGTACCGACGCGGATATATACAAAATCTTCATGACGGGTCTCGACGGGACCCCGATGCCCTCATTTGCGGATAACGTAAAGCCGGACGAAGCGTGGGATTTGGTGTTTTATTTACGCACACTTCAGCCGATGCACAGCAAAGAAAGGGAGATTGCCAAGCAGCTTGGATTGAAACCAATCAATCCAAACGCCCCGGCGGCAACACCTGAAGCAACTCCGGCGACTCCGCCGACATCAACTCCGCAATAGTAAGCGCGAGGATCGGAGAATCATGCAATGAAGACTGGACTCAGATATAAGTCCGCTGCACTGTTTACGGCTGCGTTACTGCTTTACGTAGGAATTGCGATTTTGGGCCGGAGAGTCAGCGCCGCGCCTCCCGCTGCTGCTTCAGTGACGGGCACGATCAAGCTCGACGGAACACCTCCTCACGAGAGACCCATTGATATGTCAAAGGAGCCAAGTTGCGCGAAGATACACGCCAGCAACCCGGTTCGGACGGAGAGTGTAGTGGTTGGTCCAAACGGTGGCCTGCAAAACGTCGTTGTTTATGTATCAGAAGGTCTTTCGGGAAACGAAGCTAACTCCACCGACGTACAAATCTGGGATCAGAAGGGTTGCCAGTATATTCCTCATGTCATGGGGATGGACGTCAATCAACACTTCAAAGTTGTCAACAGCGATCAGACCTCACACAATATCCACCCCCAGCCTAAAAACAATTCGGAGTGGAACAAATCGCAACCACCAGGATCGCAGCCCTTTGATGTGGCTTGGACAAATCCCGAAGTAGCCATCCCGGTAAAGTGCAACATCCATCCCTGGATGCATGGCTACATGGTCGTGGTGAAAGGACCCTATGGGGTCAGTGATAATAACGGGGATTTCAAACTGTCCGGCCTTGCTCCAGGAAATTACACATTAACCGCGTGGCAGGAGACCTATGGCACTCAAACTCAGAAGGTGACAGTCGCTGCAGGCAAGCCAGCTACGGCGAACTTCACATTCAAGGCCAAGTAGGAGTGAGCTAATTTAGCGCTATTGAACAGATTCGTTGAAAAAGCTTTCGTTCCCGAGGCGAGCCATGGCGAAATTGTTTGCCGTAACGATCATTCTGATTGCGATAGCTTCGGCAATTCCCATCGTGATGCATACCTGGGTTGCTCCTGTCGACATCTCCACCCACGGTCCGCTAATTGATCAACAGATGTCAGAGACAATGGCTGAAGCGGGAATTTCATTTCTGGCCGCGCAGTTTATTCTTGCCATCTTTATCTGGAAATTTTCAGGCCGCAGCAAAGACGCCAAGATTGAAAGATTTCCAGGCGGGTCGATGGGGCTGGTGTTGGCCGCGTTTCTTCTCGTTGGCACTGAAGTTCTGGCGCTCGGCGCGTTCGGAACAAAAGCATGGGCGAAGGTATACTTCACTCCGCCCTCGGCCGACGCCATGCCCATCCAAGTACAGGCGGGGCAGTTTGCATTTTATTTCCGCTATCCGGGGCCGGATGGAAAGTTCGGTCCTCTTCATCCTGACAAAATTGATGAGGGCAACCAGAATTTCTTTGGACTGGATCCCGCAAATGACCCAGATTCAAAAGACGACATTGTTACCGCAGAAATGGCAATTCCGGTAGATAAGGAAATCCATCTTCTAATGCATTCCAAGGACCTGGGGCACTCTTTCTATGTGCGGGAATTGCGCATCCAGCAGGATTTCGTTCCAGGCTTGGATCTATCGCTTCACTTCACCGCCAACAGAATTGGCAAATACGAAATTGTTTGCACGCAGCTCTGCGGCCTGGGTCATTACAACATGCGGGCATATTTAGAGGTCATGTCTCAGAGTGACTTTGACAATTGGTTAAAGCAGCAAGCAGCAAACCAGTGATTTAGCCGGACCGTCCGCGCACTTTCGCGGACGAGCAAATCTTTCAGCACAAATTGTTCCGAGGTGAGCAAAATGCACGATATGTCGGCGCATGCAGCCCCACACCACGCACCCCCCGTTGGTTTCATCAAGAATCACGTATTCAGCCTTGACCACAAAGTTATTGGACTGCAGTATTACGGGCTGGCCCTGGTCGCGGTGTTCATCGGCATGGTGCTTTCGTGGTTCATGAGAATTCACCTTGCATGGACAAACGCGACCATTCCGGGGCTGCAATTGCTGTCTCCTACCGGGGCCCCGAATGGGTTGATGACGCCGGAATATTACTTGGAACTGATGACCATGCATGGCACGATCATGGTCTTTTTTGTTCTGACGACTGCACCCTTCGCGGCTTTCGGCAATTATTTTTTGCCCATCCAGGTGGGTGCGGAAGATATGCCGTTTCCGCATTTCAACATGATGTCTTTCTGGACCACCCTCACCGCTTTTTGCGTTCTGATTTCCGCATTCTTCGTCGGCGATGGTCCTCCGCTTGCCGGTTGGACGGCCTACGCTCCTCTGAGCGCTGTAGGCTCCATCGCTGGACCTGGAGAAGGCACGGGGCAAGTTCTCTGGGCCACAGCGATTGGCATCTTCTGTATTGGACAGCTGCTTGGCTCTTTGAACTTCATCTCAACTGTGCTTGACATGCGCACCAAGGGAATGACCCTGATGCGTCTTCCGATGACCGCCTGGGCCTGGTTTATTACGTCCTGCATGGGCCTGACAGCCTTCGCGGTATTACTGCCTGCTTGTATCCTATTGATTCTCGATCATCTCGCTGGAACCAGCTTCTTTATCCCGTCTGGCTTGGTTGTGAGTGACAAAATGCTGCCCCACTCCGGTGGATCTACTTTGCTTTGGCAGCACCTGTTCTGGTTCTTCGGTCACCCTGAGGTTTATATCGCAATTGTGCCGGGGATGGGAATCGTTACTCACGTTCTAATCTGCAATATGCGGCGGCCCATGCTCAGCGCGAAGGCAATTCTCTATTCAATGTGGGCGCTCGCCTTTCTAAGCTACATGGTGTACGGACACCACATGTTCGTCAGCGGTATGAACCCATTTTCATCCCTTGTGTTTTCTTTCCCGACACTACTCATCACGATTCCGTCGACTGTCGTTGTCTTGATATGGATCGGTAGTCTGTATGGCTCGAAACTGCGCATCAATTCTGCTTCTCTATTTGCATTGGGTTTCATCTCGATGTTCGTGAGCGGCGGCGTCAGCGGCTTCTTTCTGGCTCAACCGTCCATTGACATCATGCTCCACGCCACATACTTCGTGGTCGGACACTTCCACATGGTGATGGCGGTTGCGGCGCTGTTCGGAATTTTCTCGGGAACTTATTTTTGGTTCCCTAAAATGACCGGACACATGATGAATGAGACTTGGGGAAAGGTCCATTTCTGGCTTACGTTCATAGGCGCTTATGCCATCTTCATGCCATTCCATTACCTCGGCATGGCTGGGAATGTTCGCCGTTACTCGGCGTTCACGGATGATTATTTGGTTCCTTTGATCCCGGTACACAAATTCATCACGATCGCCGCCCTGTTTACCGGCGCGGTCCAGTTGATATTTCTAGCCAATCTGATTTACTGCCGTTTCAAGGGTCCGAAGGCGCCGGACAACCCATGGGAATGCACTTCGCTCGAATGGATCATGTCTTCGCCGCCGCCGTGGAATAATTTTGGCGGTAAAGATCCTATCGTGTATCACGATCCTTACCAGTATGGGATCGAGGGATCATCGGGCGATTATGTTATGCAGAACTCGCCCGAGCAAATACAAACCGTGAGAGACGAAAAGTAATTTCGCAACACGGGCTGCCGTTCTGGTAATCGAAGGAAATTATGGCAACCACGGTCCACGAGCCACCGAAATCTGAAGCTCGACGCTTTCCGAAGTCAACGTCAGGACATTCGGGAAATGGCGGCTGGGCACCTGCGGACGGCGATCTGAGAATTGTCGAAGATCACTCCCCACCGCCGTCCAGCAGCGCGATCTGGGTCGGTGTGGCCGCCATTTGTATGTCGTTTGCGGCCTTCACCAGCGCCTTGATCGTTCGTCAGGGAGCGTCAACCGACTGGCGGCACTTTACGCTGCCGTCAATGCTTTACCTCGATACTCTTGTAATCTTAGCAAGCAGCGTAACGCTTGAAATAGGACGACGTTGGGTAGCAGCGTTTATGACCGGCCCTCGCCTCCAAGCCGCACGCCCTGCGCTCTGGCTTTACGTGACCCTAGTCTTGGGGTTGCTCTTCGTCGCTGGTCAGTACATCGCATGGATGCAACTTAAAGCTCAGGGACTCTACCTGGCCACGAATCCAAGCAGCTCGTTTTTCTACGTGCTGACTGCGGCGCACGCGTTACACGTATTGGGCGGCCTCGGCGGACTGGTTCGGGTCATCAGGAAACTTAGCAAATCCGTACTGCGCCGAAGCACGTTGAATGCGACCTCATATTATTGGCATTTTATTGGCGTTCTTTGGTTGTACCTGTTGTGGCTATTGTGGGCAAAGATGTGATGCGACTCTAAGTTTCGTGTTGAATGAATTCAGGAGGCGCCGTGAGCCAAGCCGACTTAACGATGGGGCACCATGTACCTGAGATGGAACCATCGCCCTTTGCGATTCCCGCAAAGAAATTGGCGATGTGGCTGTTCATCATCTCCGACGTAATGACGTTCGCCGCATGCATGATTGCTTACGGATTCCTGCGGAATTTCACTTCGGACTGGCCCAGGCCGTTTCATTCTTCCACCGTAGTCAGTGTGATGGTGATGACATTTATCCTCGTCAGCAGCAGTTTGACAATGGTACTCGCCATCCGCGCGGCGAAGAGTGACGATAGGGCAGGGGCGTTTCGCTGGACGTTAATCACCATGGGCGCAGGGGTGATCTTTGTAATCCTCCATCTGCGCGAATGGCAGGATATGATCGACAAGGGCGTAAGAATGAACACCAACCCCTGGGGCTCGAGTCTGTTCGGCGCGCTCTATTTTTCCGTTACGGGATTAGAGCTTTTGCACGTAGTTGCCGGCCTTATAGCTCTGTTAATTGTCGGGCTCGGCTATCGGAGCGGTCGATACAGCTCCGTTGATCTCGAGAATTGCAATCTTTTTTGGCAATTCATTAACGTCGTTTGGATGTTCGTCGTTCCGTTCGTTTATCTTCTTAACGTCGCGAATTAGAGGACCGGGCGGGCAGAGAGGAATCTCTTATGCAAAAGGTCGAAAAGCAGAGTGGAATTGGTAAGTACCTCATAGTGTATTTGTGCATGCTGGTAATCCCAGCGATAGAAGTGGCCATTGCATACCGACACATTGATGGAGTGCAAATGGTTGCCCAGATGATGGCATTGGTAATTCTTTCGGCTGGACTTGGGATTATGTTCTTTATGAACCTGGCGATGGAGAAGCGTAGCATGATCATTGCTACTGCTATTTTTGCCCTGTTCGTGCTTGGAGCAATCAATTACGGGTGGACAGACAGTTTCCGCCTGGTCTCGGGCGCTCCGTTTTCTACGTACCATTGAAAGACCGGCCGAGAATTTTTCGAAAGAGACTATGAGGTTTCCAAACACTATCCGACTAGCCAGCCTAATCTTTATCGGACTCGTTATTTTGACGGCTCCTTTGCCAGCCTTCTCGCAGAGTTGTGCGCTGTGCTATACCCAAGCGGCGGCAGCAGGCCATCGAATGATAGAAGCGTTGCGCAGCGGGATTATCGTTCTGATGGTTCCTCCGGCTTGTATGTCAGTGGGTTTTTCAGTTCTGGCATATCGGAAGCGAAATCAATTCAAGCGCGACAGCTATGACGGCTATACTGATCAGTCTGATGGACGCTGGTAACAGGAGAGCATGGCCACAACTCAAGTAATGGCTGTACCGCGCGACACGCAGGCCTTGGGGTCCAAGCTCCGGGATTATTACACGCTGACCAAGCCGGAAGTGAATCTGCTGATTCTGATGACCACGTCAACCGGCTACTATCTTGCCTCCCGCGGAACATTCAGATTCGCCGGATTGATCAACACTCTGATCGGCACACTACTCGTCGCAAGTGGCACCGCCACACTCAATCAATGGATGGAGCGAGTCTGGGATAAGCAGATGCGGCGTACCGCAAACAGGCCGATACCATCCGGACGGATGCGCCCGCTTTATGCTCTTTTGTTCGGGATTGCCCTGAGCATCGGAGGCGGAGTCTACCTGCTTCTAACCGTGAACCGGCTGTCGGCGGTTTTGGCGATATCTACCCTGCTTTCATATCTTCTTGTTTACACTCCGCTGAAACGAGTAACGCCCCTATGCACTCTGCTAGGCGCAATCCCAGGTGCCATGCCAACTCTCATCGGTTGGGCCGGAGGCGCTGGTAGCATCGATCGGCAGGCATGGTTTCTGTTTGCGATTCTCTTTCTCTGGCAGTTTCCCCACTTCCTTGCCATCGCGTTAATGTACAAGGATGATTATGCCCGGGCCGGCTACAAGATGCTGCCGGAGTTCGATGCAGATAGCCGTTTTACCCGCGTAGAGATCATTGTTTTTACAATCGCGCTTATTCTCACGACCATGCTGCCGCTCGTCGACCGCAGCGTTCCGCTTTACCGAGTGGGAATGTTCCTCGCTGGCGCGTTCCTGCTCTACCATTCATCGAAACTTGCCGCCTCAGCCTCCGCAGTTCTCGCCAAACGCCTGGTTCACGCTTCAGTTCTATATTTGCCGGTGGTGCTGGTAGTCATGGTCGCCCTAAAGGGCTGAACATTGAGTAATTGCGTAAACTTGTAATTGGGCAATTTAAAATCAGAATCAAGGGTCTTGATTGCCCAATAACGGTTCGCAACGTGGCGACGAATGTAATTGGCAGCGTGATTGCGTCGTTGAAGTGAATAGGACGGGAAACTGGCACGGCGGACAAGCGGCTGGACGACCCATCACTTGCAATTAGAGGCTTCGAGGCGTCCCGCGAATCGCGCTTGAATCCAGTTAATTTGATCTGTTACGGAAGATCCGAGCACGCTTCCAGCATCAACTTCTGGATATTCTTCGAAGTCCACGCGATCATGCTGACGGCACATTTGATCCACTATTTCTGAGGTCATTGAAGCCGGGACACCAGCATCGGCAGCGCCATGAATCACCAGTAGCGGACCGCGGGCCGGCTTGTGCCCGACCTCATTTCTGCTGAGAAATTGCTGCACGAAATCATTTTTTTCCCAGTCAGGCTTCAGCATATGCGGCCCAGCGGCGTTGCCGGGGATGCCGCAAGTGGATGCAACTTGCTCGAATGTGGTTAGTCCTTTATCTGTAAACATGTCGCTGGGATTGAATACCGGAAAGACCGTCTTGATTCCATACGCTAATACCGCGACCATCCCGTCGGGCTTTTGCGCCAGCCTTTCGTATAGATCTTTAGGACTCGCAACTCCAGAAATTCCAATACTCCCGAGATACCCGGGATCGTCGGATCGTTCAGCGATCTTGATGGCGACCATCGCACCTTGCGAATTCCCTATAGCGATCCATTTCGGCCCAAGAAGGCGTGTGGCCTCATGCGCGGCCGGAATTGCGTTCATAACGTCAGTCGCGTTCGATTCTGAATCCAGTACGGCGTAGCGGGAATATGTCCCCAAGCCTGCATAGTCGGTGGCAACCACCGCGTACCCCAGCGAGAGATACATAGAAAGAAGTGGTCCATTCAAAATGTTTTTCATGAGGGAGGGGGCGCACAGGCGCGCGACCCCGCTGAAGCCGTGCGCCCAGGCAATCACTGGCCAGCCACCTGCGGGCGGTTTTCCTGCGGGTATCAAAACTACGGCGGAGACTGCCACATCTTGGTTCGACGCATTTCGAGAATGATAAAGAATGCGCAAAGCCGACATGTCCGCCGACAAATCGTAATCGTCGAATGCTTCTGACCGGATCAAAGCGCCTGCTTTGGCTGGGGGCAATGGCATACTTGTCTCGTAAAATGATGTAGCCGGTAGCGCCTGCCTTGTCTCAGATTTTGTCGCCCTCGGGGGAATCGTCGCTGTCTGCGCTGAAAGTGTGCTGACGAGCGCGGTGCTCATTGTAAGAGTGGAGGCAATCACCGACAACACTAGTGAGTCCCCTTTTCGTCTTTTGTCACACATGCGGTTGCCCGTGCGGCGATATCTGCGAGATCAATATCCATTCAAGCTGTGGGGAACCCTATTGTCAAAAGAAGATAGACCGGTCTCGGCCCTTCTAAGCCCTGACGAGACTTTGATTTTCCTTCGATTATTGGTTCATTATTAAAGGCACGACATCGGTTCTATATGCCTACGATTAATAACCTTAGTGCACCAGCGTGGATTAAACCTTCGGTGAGTGCAGGCATCGGCACCGTTTTCTTGTTCTTTATTCCTTATTCCTTTGAGTTGATCTTCGATGGATTTCAACTTAGCTTTTGCCGTCTTTTGCCTTCGGCGAGCTTCTTCTAGGTAGCGGTTACCAATTTTAACGGCGGTAATATCCGCTTCAAGTTCCGAAAATAAACGCCCCGGCGGCTTTGAATTTTTCATGAGCGGGATTATGAGCCGGTTAACGCTTCGCGTCTAGCTAATTCAACCGTGCCCAGTTTTGTGCCCACCACCAAACCCTACCGAGTGTGACGGAGTGTCGCGGCATCGCTGGAAACCGTTGCTGGACAAGGCATCTGTGGCAATACGTATCAATTCGTAGCATTCAGCGCAAGTCGTTGATTCCTCGTTCGCTAGGAACTCAAAATCCGCCGGGCTTCGGCCCTTCGGGGTTCAACTCCCCGTCCCGGCACCATCTGAATTTTTTCCACGGAACTGCGCAGATTGGAGTTCAATGATGCGGCTGAACTTCGATTGGTTCGGCGAGCTTCATGGATTCGCCGTGCTGAGCGCTAATCGTTACTGTCTTTGCGTCTTTTAGATACGGCCCGATCACGACCGGGAGGGCCCAATCGAGATTCCATCCGTCTTCGATCGCCACCACGCTGTATGAACCTGGCGCGATGCCTTGCAGGTTGAAGCTGCCGTCCAGATCGCTTTGGTCTCTGCGAAACAGTTCCCGATTCGATTCTGGATGCTCTGGCACGAGGACCACCATTGCGCCGGGCGCGGCTTTTCGGGCGCGTTTGACGAATCCTTCCACGTTCACAAGGTCTCCGACGAGAGAAACGGAAAGCGTGAGCGAGGAACCGGGCGGAACGTTCAGCGAATGACCCGATGTTTCGCTCCCCTGAGATGACACTTTCACAACCGCATAGGTCTTATTCTGGTAAGTCCCTGCGAAAATGTTGTACTGGCCGGGATTAACATTCGCGAAAGTCACCTCGCCCTTCTGATCCGTCCACTCGACCGCGACCATCTTTCCATCCCCGTTGTTGAGGCGCACGTAGAATGGCTCAGGGAGCTTCGCTGCTCCGAAGATCCGCACGGTCGCCTTTACAGTGCTGAGTGCATCGCCCCTAACCTGACTCAAATCTTGCCCGTTGGTGGCAAGATCTATCTCGCTAGTGGTCGCCCCCGGCACACTTACCTTGTATCTGCCTGGCGCAATCCCGGTTATCTCATACAAGCCCGGAGAAACAGGTTGCATTTCGGTCATCTGTGGGATTTCCGTTCCGTCGAAACCTATTCTCTCTAACTGCGGCATGGAGACTCCGTGCTGCTTGTCTTCTGTCGCAGAAAAAACCAAATGCAACGACTGCACTGGGCTGAGATGGATTTCGGCTTGCGCCTGATCTCCTCCTTTAATCACGATTGGCGCTGCGGACTCGGGCTCGGAGGTATCGCCATAGTAGGTTGGGGCATACACGACGTCGAAGGAGCGCATCTGATCTGCCGATGACGTGTTTTGATCTTTCTCGCGCAATGTGGGCGGATGCATGGCATACCACGGAGTCGTTGTCACTCCTACAAAATATGTGCCTGCGTTGAGACGGGTGAACTCACATGAGCCCAAGTCATCAGTCGAGCCGCTCCTCATACCCAGAATTCGGCGGACACCCGAGGTGCGATCTTCGCGGTACAACATTACCGACGCTTTGCGGACAGGCTCTCCTGATTCGTCGAGGATTTTGACAGAAATTATCGCAGTCGGTGTAAGGCGCAAAACCAGGTCCTCGGTTGGGATATCGGCTCCAGTCACGATAGCCGTTGAAAATTGCTCATGCTGGTTATAGGCCTGGCGGATGAATCCCCGTTTGCCACCCTCCAGCGAGTACTTCCCTTTTACAACCTGATTGAATTCAAAATGACCGTCGTCAGACGTGATCATCCATTGCCGAATTTTGGGGTCTCTCGTATCGATAAGAAAGACTTCCGCTCGCGCTAGCCGATGCCCGTCAACGGAGCTTACGACAATTCCAGCTACGCGGAACTTCGCCGGTTGGGCCCGTTGTGGCTGCCCGGCTCTGGGAGTCTGACCAAAGACTTTTGCAGAAAGCTGAAATAGGAATGCAAGAGTCAGAAAAATCCTCAGCGAGAAACGGCGGGAATTAGTCAGCATCTTCGCCTGCTTTCGATACCAATTGAAGCTGCAGGTGCTCGGTCTGCCCTCCAACTAATCGGACAAGCTGCCCCTTCGATTCGTAGACCCGCATCGCTTCCGCATTGCGGTACTCGAGATCGTTTTGCGGATGCTTGAAAGCCAGGATTCGGTAAACCCCCGGCACCATTTGTTGGGAATTAATCTTTCCATCTGCGGACACCCACGCCTGCGTGAACTGGCCAGGGCTGTCCGGCTGAGGGATACAGTAAATGTATGCCAAGGGTGCTGAATACTGAGGACTGGCGGTTCCCGGGGGGTCCAAGCTCGCGAGTTGAGGATTCGCTCCTTCTACTGTTCCGTCTAAAGAAGCCATGTCGTCGCGCATAGTTATTTCGATTGGAGCCGCAGAGCCGCCGGGGCCAACAACTAGTGGCTCTCGCAGAAGATCGACGCCGCCTGAAGAAGCTGATGCGGCATACCCCCGGGATGAATTGACTCGAACCCAATATCGGCCCGGGGCAACGTTCTCAATTACCAATGACCGGTCATTCGGCCCTGCTGGCGGCCGGAGATTCGCAACTCTTCCCTGCCCAAAATCTGAAAATGGCTCCAGGGTGACGTTGAGATATCGCTGTGATTGCCGGTTCAGCCGGTCTCTGGCTCCACCTCCGTTAATGCTGAAGTCCACACCTTCCTGGGCCGGCAGCGTTAAAGTGAATTCTTCTTTGACTTGGACATCAATGGTCCCATTTGAAAGAAGCGTCATTGAACCGTTTTCGACTGGAGCGTTCTCAACCCGCAGATTCATCAGCCCCGTGGCTCCCTGTTGCGAGTAGTTGGTCGCTTCGATCACATAAATTCCATTGGGTAACATTCCCCGGATCGTGTGGTCACCCGGGTTGTAGCCGAGAGAATATCCGGGAGCCCCGTCCCCGCGCACGGTGACATTGACGGTGATGGGAGCGCCTTCCGGTACGTTGGCGACGGAAATTTTGATTGGATAATACTGCCTCCTCGCCAGAGAGATATCCGCTTGGAAAACTCTCCCAGGCGATAAATGAATAATGGTGGAACTGGGAAAATCGGAGGCCGCGGGAAAATACACCGGGGGGTATCCATATACTTTTGCGCCCGGCACGAAGTCCTCTGGGTCGCGATCTGGGACTTCATGGGTTCCGATACGGTAATCGCCCGGGTAGAGTTCGGCAAAACGATATTCGCCTTTCGAGTTTGTGTTAACGATATTTTGGGGAGTCCAGTGTGCAAGGCCATCCCTGATGTCTCTGTGAAATAACTGCACCGGAACTTCGTCGGGAGAATCCGGGCCTTCAAGAACGATCCGGCCCATCAGGATGGCCTCGGGAACGAGTGAGATTGTAAGTTCGTTTGCGCCGGGGACCAACCTGTTCGGCTCGCCACTCCGCTCAGGGAGGAAGCCTGGCTTGCGAGCGGCGAGTTGTGATCCGCTGAGTGTGAGTTGTGTTCCGCTGACTACGAAGTCCACCCCGCCCCCTCCCGCGGTCGTTTGCTGCGGAGCAGGCACTTCGAAGTGCCCCTGATCGTCAGTCATCGCGGCGAAACGATTATCCTGTGAATAGACTTGGGCGCGTCCGATCGGTTCATGAGTGACGCTGTTCACGACCATACCTTGAATCGAAACCGGTTGATTTGACGGAGATTCTTGGGCGCAGGCTTGGGTAGCAGACCAGGCGAAAAACAATATCGCGATTGTCAGGGTTGCGGATCGAGCCCGCATGGAGCTCAGCGGCGCCGCGGACGAAATAAGCGAAGAAGTACTACGGCTTCTCAGCAACAAACAACTCCAGCGTGCAATATTGCGTCCGAAGAAGATGAAAATGCAAACCGCGGGCACCCGCGCCACACCAGCAATTAGATGCGAGCTTATGCCCTTTCCGGAACAATACTCACGCGGAAATCCAAAGCGGTGTAGTCTGACTGGGAGACACATCTTAATGATTCGAGGAGAATGAATGGACAGCGAGAAGGACCAAACAGCGGATTCCAAAGATTCAGAAGGACATCACGATCAGGCGGCAGAGCCCGTGATTGAGACTGTTGCCCGCGGCATTGGGACCGCTATAGGAGTTGTCGCAACGACTGCGGCGAAAGTGATTGGTAAATCGGAGTCCGCCGAACCTGAGGCAAAACCAAAAGAAAAGCCAAAGAAAAGCTCGGCGAAGAAGCATGCTGCAAGCGATGACTCCGGCAATAAACATTCGGCTGGGCGGATGGCCAAGAAAAAGAAGAAGCGGGCGGCCCACCGAATCAAGCTGAAGCGGTCGAATACCAAAGGATAAGGCAGCATGAGCGGGGGGAAGTGGGCGCATAATGTTTGCATACCTTGCTATCGCAAGCGAATCGGCAAGTTGTATACAGGCCATCAGATTCCTGATCCCAAATTGCGAAGCTGGGAAGTATGTTGCTTCTGCCTTTGCAAACACAAGAGCGGGATCCACATAAGGCGAAGTCCCGAGAATCGGGAACTAAGGTGTTCTGAAGAAAATTCAAAGTGACCCACTATCTCCATCCTGAAGACCTATGTATCCGGTCCTTCGCTTCGCTGAAGAGGACGATTTTTGGGCAAAACAAAACGCCCCAGACTTTTAAGGTCACGGGACGTTAGTTTGAACAGCCCTCCCCCGAGTACTGCTCACGAACGACAATACAGGTGTAGCCAAAACAGGGGAATGGCACGAAAAGGCCATTACTTACAGAGGCACTGTGGAAAACTTTTGCGGTGTCGTTTTCGGCTCCCAGGCCTTTAACTGCCTTACCCATGGCCGCCGCCAACCTCGCGGACGATATTGCTTACGAAGGATTTCGCGTCGCCGAAAAGCATGAGTGTTTTATCCAAGTAGTAAAGCGGATTGTCGATGCCGGCGAAACCGGGGCTCATTCCACGCTTTATCACCATGACGGTGCGGGCCTTGTCAACGTCGAGGATTGGCATCCCGTAAATCGGACTGCCCGTATCGGTGCGGGCTGCGGGATTGGTGACGTCGTTGGCGCCGATGATCAGGGCAACGTCAGTTTGCGCAAAGTCGCCGTTTATTTCGTCCATCTCCACCAGATGATCGTAAGGGACATCGGCTTCCGCCAGTAGCACGTTCATGTGACCGGGCATACGACCGGCAACCGGATGGATAGCAAAACGAACGTCTATGCCGAGCTTCGTGAGTGCGTCATAGAGCTCGCGTACTTTGTGTTGCGCTTGCGCAACGGCCATGCCATAGCCCGGAACGACAACGACTTTGTTCGCGGCGGTGAGAATAGACGCGGCTTCTTCAGGACTAGCGCTGCGCACCGGCCTGGCTTCCTCGTGTTTCGCTGCGGAAGGCTGCACCTGGCCAAAAGCTCCGAACAAGACATTTGTAAAAGAACGGTTCATCGCCTTGCACATGATTACTGAGAGGACAAAACCGGAAGAGCCGTCGAGCGCACCCGCAACCACCAGCACTTTACTGTTCAGCACGAAACCCAACAGCGCGGCGGAGAAGCCGGCATAGGAGTTCAACAGTGAAATCACCGTCGGCATGTCGGCGCCGCCAATGGGCGTGACCAGCATTACACCAAAGATCAGAGCAACACCAACCATGAAGGGAAAGAGCACGGTGTGCCCGGGATTGATTACCAGAGCAATGGCCAAGGCGAGGGCTGCACCCAGGATCGAAAGGCTGACGATGTTCTGTCCGCGATAAACGATTGGACGCTGGGGCAGAACTTCCTGCAACTTCCCGGCCGCGATTAAGCTTCCGGTAAAGGTGAGCGAACCAATAATCACTTCCAGCCCGATCTCGCCCATCTCGAAGCGGGTCAAATGCGAAGTGCCGACATAATACTCCGCGATGCCAATCATCGCAGCGGACGCCGCGCCAAAGGCGTGACTTAGGGCAGTTCGCTGAGGCACCGCCGTCATCTTCACCATGCCAAGCGGAATGCCCACTCCGGCGCCGATAATCAGGGAAATGACGATCCATGTGTATTGCACCAGCTCGGGGTTGAAGAGAGTCGCGGTAACCGCGATGGCGGCGCCGATCTCGCCCGCCAGCACGCCCCAGCGGGCGCGAGCCGGTGAACTCAGCCACTTAAGCGACAGAATGAACAAAACAACGGCGGCGATGTACGCGAAGTCGAGATATTGCTGAAGCGCAATTGCAGTCATTTCTTCGGCCTGCCGGTCTTGAACATGCGCAGCATGCGATCGGTGATGAAGAACCCGCCAACCATATTGCTGAAGGAGGCGGCGACGGCGACAGCGCCGAGCACCAGGGTTAGGTGGGTTTGATGACGCCCGGCGATAATTATGGCGGCCACCACGACGATGGCGTCCAGCGCGTTGGTTAGCGACATCAGCGGCGTGTGTAGGAGCGGCGAAACGCGCTTGATCAGTTCAAAACCCACGAATCCCGCCAGGATGAAGACGTAAAGATTAGAGATAAAATCTGCCGGCACTATTCCTCCTTGCAATCGGGCGTTCCAACTCTTCTCACTTCTTAATCCTTGCTTGGCGCTGACTGGAAGAAGCAGCGCCGGCGACACACCATTACTGCGCCACTAGCGCCGGCAGTCCCAAGAATTCTCGCACCCGTGTGTTGACTACCTCACCGTCACGAGTCAACAATGTTTCCCGGATAATGTCGTCGGTTTCTGCGGGACGGACCTTCCCATCCTTAACTAAGTTCGTAAGGAACGTTGTGATGTTGCGCGCATACATCTGGCTGGCATGATAAGGCACGCTAGACGCGATATTGACGGGGCCGATTATTGTGACTCCGTGATCGATTACGGTCTGTCCCGGCTTCGTGGACTCGCAATTGCCGCCGCGTTCGGCCGCCAAATCGAAAATTACGGAACCTGGGGCCATGTCCTTTACCATCTCTGTAGTCACCAGTACCGGCGCCTTCTTTCCGGGCACGACGGCGGTGGTGATGACCACATCGCTCTCGGATACAACCTTGGTCAGAAGTTCCCGCTGCTTCGCGTAGAATGCTTCATCCTGCGCGGTGCCATATCCGCGGGCATCCTGCGCATTCTTGGCTTCAATTGGCAACTCAACAAACCGCGCGCCTAGACTCTGTACTTGCTCTTTGACTGCCGGGCGAAGGTCATACGCGGAGACTACTGCTCCCAATCTGCGCGAAGTGGCGATTGCCTGAAGGCCCGCTACCCCGACTCCCATCACCAACACCCGGGCAGGCGTGATGGTTCCGGCGGCGGTTGTTAGCATGGGGAAAATCCGTGGCAAAGCGTCAGCGGCCATCAAGACTGCTTTGTATCCAGAGATCGTTGCCATGGAGGACAACGCGTCCATGCTCTGGGCGCGGGTTGTCCTTGGGACGAGTTCAACGGAGAGTGATGTAACTCCGGTTGCAGCGATCTGCTGCACGACTTCGGCGGAGCCTAATGGCCTTAAGAATCCAATCAGTACCTGATCTTTTCGAAACAAAGGAAGATCAGCCTTACCTGTAATGTCGTTGGCGCCGTAACACAAGACCTGAACAATAATGTCCGCTGACTGGAAAACGGCAGCGCGGGTCGGCTGAATCTTCGCGCCTTTCTCAACGTATGTTGCGTCTCGATATCCCGCCTCGTCGCCAGCTCCGGTTTCCACAACAACATCAAATCCGGCTTTGGTCAAGCTTGGAATTGCGGAAGGCACCAGAGCAACGCGGCGCTCGTGCGGATAAGTTTCCTTGGGAACGCCGACGATCATCAGACTTGATTCCTTTCGAGAGGAATGGGCGACAGGAAAAAGTACACAAAGGACAGCAAGAAAACAATGGATAAGATTAGCTGGGGTGCGAAGGCACATTCACTCCAGCAATGCAGGCCTGCCATAACATTTGGAATTTGGAGGAGTTGGTGGGATTATTGGAGCCCAAGGCAGTGGGGGTGGCAGCGTGAATCATTCAGTTCTAGAAAAGATTGCAACGGTTTGGTGTGCCGTAAGCCTGCTTGCCCTGGGCGCAGTGTTTATCGACAGACACGCCGTACTTGGGCCGAACTACAGTGCGAGACTTTTCACGACAGTGGCGGTTGCTTTCATTGGCACACTCGCTTTCGGAATCTATTTGGTTGCCCGTCGGCACGCGCGACGTGGGTCGATCGCGTTGCTGGTTTCGTTTGTATGGGCATATCTCTCGGTCGTGAATAGTGTCGTCTAGAGCGCGGGGTTAAATTCAAAACAGCCCCACTACAGATTAGCCAAGTGCGAAGGCGCTCTTTGCGGGGACCGTTCAACTTGACACAAAAGTTCGGTTTCAGTTTTATTCGAACTTTTCGGCGTCTTTGAAAGCGACGCCAAGTCCGTCTTTCGCGGAAACAATTGGTTCCCCTTTTAATTGCCACTCAATATTCAGATCGGGATCGTTCCAGGCCAAAGTTCGCTCGAATTCCGGATAATAAAAATCGGTAGTCTTGTAAAGCACCTGGGCGCTGCTACTCAGCACATAAAAGCCGTGCGCCAACCCTGGAGGGACCCACAGCATTTCTTTATTGTCGGCTGAGAGGGTAACACCGTGCCAGCGGCCGAAGGCTGGGGATTTGGTTCTGAGATCGACAGCGACATCGAAAATCTCGCCAGCCACGACTCGCACCAGTTTCCCTTGGGGATGCTGTATCTGATAGTGCAACCCCCGCAAGACATTTTGCGACGAGCACGAATGATTGTCCTGGACGAAACGTTCACGAATGCCCATATCAGACATTCGTTTTTCGTTATAGCTCTCGAGAAAAAATCCCCGGTCGTCTCCGAAGACCTTGGGCGTAATTACGAGGACTCCCGGGAGGCTGGTTTCAGAAACATTCATTGATCGGGTCCGGTCAAAACACTTTCTCTTTTAGAAGCTGCAGCAAATAAGCGCCGTAGCGATTGTTTTTCATGGGGGCGGCGGTAGCTTCCAATTGATTAGCGGTGATGTATCCATTGCGATAGGCAATTTCTTCGGGGCAGGAGACCATTAATCCCTGCCGAGTTTCGATGGTTTCAATGAAATGCGAGGCTTCGAGCATCGCCTCATGCGTGCCGGTATCTAGCCAGGCCATTCCTCTTCCCATGACTACAACTTCAAGCTGCCGCCGCTCTAAATACTTCTTATTGACGTCGGTTATTTCGAGTTCTCCGCGGGCGGACGGTTTCAGCGACTTCGCGATATTCACCACCTGATTGTCGTAAAAATAAAGTCCCGTGACCGCGTATCGGGATTTTGGAACGGCCGGCTTTTCTTCAAGACTCAAGGCTTTACCGGAATCATCGAACTCCACCACGCCGTATCGCTCGGGGTCGTGTACCGGATAGGCGAATATTCGCGCGCCCGTCATGCCGTTGCCCGCATTCATGAGGCTGGTTGCGAGATCGTGCCCGTGGAAAATATTGTCGCCTAAAACTAAAGCGCAGCTTGAAGAGCCGATGAATGACTCGCCGACGAGAAACGCTTGAGCTATTCCTTCGGGACGAGGCTGAACTACGTACTGAAAGTTGAGGCCTAAACGCGATCCGTCTCCGAGAAGCTGTTGGAATTTGGGCACGTCTTCGGGCGTCGAGATAATTAAGATGTCGCGAATACCCGCCAACATCAGGGTAGAAAGCGGGTAGTAAATCATGGGCTTGTCGTAAATTGGCAGCAGGCTCTTGCAAACGGCGTGGGTTACGGGATAAAGCCGGGTGCCGGAGCCTCCGGCGAGAATGATGCCTTTATTGTGAGAGGACTGTGTTGAAGACGTCGTCATCAATGTAATTCGTGAATGTCCGGTTCCAACGATAACATCTCAGACAGAGTATTGTTTCGCCATCCATTGGCGATAGCTGCCGCTAGTAACGGCTTCAATCCACTCTTCGTTGGCCAAATACCACTCAATCGTTTTGCGGATTCCGGATTCGAATGTCTCCTTTGGCCGCCAACCCAGCTCTACTTGGATCTTGCTCGCATCAATGGCGTAGCGCCGATCGTGTCCGGGGCGGTCCTGCACATACGTCACCAACTTCTGATGCGGAATGACTGGGTCGCTGGGACGCAACTCATCCAGAATCCCGCAAATCGTCTGCACGATTTCCAGATTCTGTTTCTCGTTGTTGCCACCAATGTTATAGGTCTCGCCGACCCCTCCTTTTGCAATTACGCTCTGGATCGCGTCGCAGTGATCTTCGACATAGAGCCAATCGCGAACATTCTTTCCGTCGCCGTAAACCGGAATCGGCTTGCCCTTTAGGGCGTGCAAAATAACCAAAGGTATGAGTTTCTCTGGGAATTGATAAGGCCCGTAGTTGTTAGAGCAGTTCGTGGTCAGCGTGGGAAGTCCGTAAGTATGGTGATAGGCGCGAACCAGATGGTCGGAGGCTGCTTTCGACGCTGAGTAAGGGCTATTCGGAGAGAAGGCTGTGGTCTCGTTGAAGCCTGGATCATTGGGAGCAAGCGAGCCGTACACCTCATCCGTGGAGACATGCAAAAAGCGAAACGCAGCCTTCGGTTCGTCCGGCAATTGGGCCCAGTATGCCCGAGTTTCCTCAAGCAGACTGAATGTGCCGTTCACATTGGTTCGCACAAAATCATCAGGACCGTGAATTGACCGGTCTACGTGGCTTTCCGCCGCGAAGTTGACGATAGCCCGAGGCTGTCGTTTCTTTAGAAGATCAAACACCAGCGTCCGGTCACAGATGTCGCCGTGAACAAAACCGTAGCGGGGATCTCCCGCAATTTTCTCTAGATTCCGAAGGTTTCCCGCGTAGGTGAGCTTGTCCAGATTTACGACCGGGGAGCTTTCGGTCTCAAGCCACCTCAAAATGAAGTTGGAGCCGATAAACCCAGCTCCGCCGGTGACAAGTATTGAATGATTCTGCAATTGATGAAATCCTAGGCCCAGTAGCTACGACCGTAAAGTATAACCGCTAAGCGATCTTCACATGCTCAGGACGGAAACCCACACCAACCACTCGGGCCGGAATCCGACGCAAGATTGGAAACCGTCGTAAAAGTTTCAAAGGCCACGGAAGAGACAATGGTTTGTCGGTCGTGAGGACTCGGCTGATAATGTTATTTTGCACAAATACTTGCATACCCTGAGTGGCGCGGGTTGGAAACATTCTCCGCCGCTGAACCGCCTGCAGCTCGTCATCGTTTGGAACTCCGCGGAGAAGTTTGGGGCCGAGGATGTTTGCCGTCGCAACCGCGTCCTGGATCGCCAAATTTATTCCGACGCCGCCGATCGGGGACATGGCATGAGCCGAGTCGCCGATGCATAACAGTCCACGCCTGGACCATTTGCGCAACCGATCTACAACCACCGTGAGCAACTTAACGTCGTCCCAGTCGCGCAATTCGTTCACCCGGTCACCCAAGAAAGTTTGTAGACGCAGAATTTCCTGACGGAAGAGTTCGATTCCCTTTTGGCGGATTTCGTCGGCTTTTCCCTTGGGGATTACGTATGCGCACTGCCAATAGTCCTCACGATTTAGCAATACAAGAATCTTCCCAGACTCTATGTGCCCGAAAGTTTGGCCGGGATCGGTGGGCTTTCGCGAAATTCGCATCCACATCACATCCATTGGCGCACCGAAGTTCGTAACTTCGAGCTTTGCACGTTCGCGAACTACGGAATGACGTCCGTCTGCGCCGACGGTTAGTCCAGCGCGAATTTCCAGGTCACCTTCCGGAGTTTTCGCTCGAACACCGGCTATACGGCCATCTTCCTCGATCAGCTCGGTGACTTCTGCCTGAGTTCTCAAATGAAAAGCTGGATATGCACGCGCTTTCTCGGCGAGGAAGTTCAGGAAGTCCCATTGGGGCATCAACGCGACAAAACGGCAATGGGTCGGAAGGTGCGTGAAGTCCGCAATAGTTACGGTTTCGTTGCCGATCTGCCCGGAAAGCTCGCGTACCTCCTGATGTGGACGTCGAAGGAACTCATCCAGTAGGCCGAGTTCGTAGATCACATCAAGCGTAGAGGGATGGACAGTATCACCGCGAAAATCGCGCAGGAAGTCGGCATGCTTTTCAAGAACGATTACGTCAACGCCGATTCTTGCGAGGAGAAACCCCAGCATCATTCCAGCTGGGCCTCCACCAACTATGCAGCATTGCGTGTTAAGAGCTTCTGCCAAGATCACCTCAGCGGCTAAAGCTGTGACCAAACAACCTAATTATCGCAGTGAACCGCTGCGCCACACAAAATCATGCGGAAATCAGACATTGCAAGCTATGGTCTCTACAGGTAGGTGATTCCAGCGCCATTGTGCGATATCGTGCCCGGAGGCTATCATGCGTTCCTGAAAATCAGCGTCATTAATTTTAGTGCAGTATCCAAAGCAAGGAGACTTTAATGGACTTCTCGCAGGCTGTTGCCTTCCTGTTTTATGGAGTGTTGGCCTTATTTATCCTGGGAACGATCTTCAGCGGATTCTTTCAGGTAAGAACCGCCGAGGCGGTAGTGATTCAGCGAATGGGAAAGTTCAACCGGGTCGCTACTGCTGGCATCAATTTCAAGTTGCCTTGGCTCGATCAGATCGCTGGGCGCATTGATTTGCGCGTACAACAGTTGGCCCTCGATGTGGAGACGAAAACCAAAGACAACGTTTTCGTAAAGATGCCGGTTTCGGTACAGTATCACGTCATTCCGGACAAGGTATACGAGGCTTTCTATAAACTGGCGAATCCCAAGCAACAGATTTCTTCCTATGTTTTCAACGTAATTCTTGGACACGTCCCCAAAATGAATCTGGATGATGCCTTCCTCCAGCAATCGGACATCGCGGTGGCAATCAAGGAAGGCTTGGACGATGTGATGAGGACATACGGCTACGCCATCGATCAGGCTCTGGTAACGGACATTGAGCCAGATGAAAAAGTGAAAGCCGCCATGAACGACATTAACGCAGCTCAACGTGAGCAAGTCGCAGCCACTGCTCGCGGTGAAGCAGAAAAAATTCTTAAAGTGAAGCAAGCTGAGGCAGAGGCGCAGAGCAAGGCGTTGCAAGGCCAAGGCATTGCGAATCAGCGCAAGGCGATTATCGAAGGGCTCAAGGAATCTGTTGCAGCTTTTTCGGCGGCGGTTGAAGGAACGACTCCGAAGGACGTAATGATGCTGGTGCTCGTGACCCAATACCTCGATACCATGAAGGAAATTGGAAGCCAGGATAAGAGCAACACGATCTTTGTTTCACATTCTCCGGCAGCGGTCAGCGATCTTTTCCGCCAGATGCAGGATGCGGTGATGATTGGTCAGACTGCGGCCACGGTCACGAAAACGGGTTGAGCCAAGGATTAGGAAGCATCATCTTGACAAAAAGTCTCTCGAAACCTATTCTAAGTAGGCGAACAAAAGGCGAATATTGCCTCGAGAGTTAACTCAGAGATTGCATGTCCCTATCTTCATCTTTGGTTTGTCCGCAATTTGAGTTGGATCATTCAACCTTTGCGCCTAAAAAGCTGCCGCAGATGGATCGCTTTTCTGCGTTATCCAAGCTGGTAGGGGTAATTCCGGCATCCAGGCTTGAAGTACGCCCTACACCGGAAATGGTTTCCAGCGGGATTCGGGAACTTGATTTGCTTACCGGAGGGCTTCCTCGCGGATGTCTCACCGAAGTTTGTGGGCCGGCATCCTCGGGGCGAACCAGTTTGCTTTTGTCGGTGCTGGCAGCTAGCACTCAACGAAGTGAAGTATGCGCGCTGGTGGATGTGACTGATGCTTTTGATCCATTATCGGCACATGGGGCGGGAGTAATTTTTGAAAACTTATTATGGGTGCGATGCGGAAGCTCACCTCGGAAGAAATCTTTCTCTTCAAAAAATAATTATTCAAAAGAATCTTTCGTTCGGCAGACCGAAGGCCCCGTCGAGCAGGCATTGCGGGTCACGGACTTGCTTTTGCAAAGCGGCGGCTTCGGACTGGTAATCATCGATCTCGGGGATGTTCCGATTAAAGTTGCACGGCGTATTCCACTCACTTCATGGTTCCGTTTTCAGCGCGCGGTGGAGAATACGCCGACAATATTATTTGTTATTGCGCCGGTTCCCTGCGCGCCGACGTGCGCTTCGCTGCTGATGAAATTGCGGGCGTCGGGGAAGAAGCTGTCAGCTGTCAGCTCTCAGCTTTCAGCTGAACCCCTTTGTCATTCCTGGCTACTGGATGGGTTCCAGGTCGAAGGCGAGCTTTTGCGGTCCCGCATGGAGCGTAAGCCGGTGCAGTCGGTTACGAGATTCGCTACGAAAGCGGTGCGTGCGGGATAACAAAGGCTCTTGGCCTTTGGCTTTTAGCTTTTGGCTTCGATTCCAAAATAAGCGTTTTCGGAGCTGTCTTCATGTTTTTTGCCTGCATCTTCGTTCCTGATTTTCCCGTGAAAGCGATATTGCGTTCGGAATCTGAGCTGCGATCGCAGGCGGTTGCAGTTCTCGATGGCAAGGGTCCGCTAAAAAGAGTCTTCGCGCAGAATGAAAAAGCACGGCGCGCCGGGGTGGAAGTGGGGATGGCCAAGTTAGAGGTTGAAGCATGCAGCGATATCGTTCTGCGATGCCGCTCCCAATTGCAAGAGGATGTCGCACATGCCGCGCTATTGGATTGCGCGCAATCGTTTTCGCCGCGAGTGGAAGATATCGCGTGCGACACCATTCTTATTGACCTTGCTGGACTGGAACCACTTTTTGGTCCGCTACCAACAATTGCCCGTGACCTGGCGCGGCGTGCGTCAGATCTCGGGCTGGAATCGAACGTGGCTGTGGCTGCAAATCTAGATACGGCAGTCATCGCGGCACGAGGGTTTTCTGGCATCACTCTAATTCCACATGGAAAAGAGGCGGAACGGTTGGGAGGATTGCCTATAGAAGTTTTATTTGCTGGAGGACACGATTTTCAAGAAACCGAACAATTCTTAGAAACATTCCGCCGATGGGGCATCCATAAACTAAGCGATTTGGCGACCCTGCCAGACGTAGCTTTGAGCGAACGTTTGGGACAACAAGGCTTGCGGTTGCAGAAGCTGGCCCGTGGCGCAACCATCCGCACATTGAAGCCAGTTGAGCCGCTACTGACTTTTGAAGAAGCAATCGAATTGGAACATCCATTGGTGTTGCTCGAGCCGTTAGCATTTTTGTTGGGACGTTTGCTGGAACAACTATGCACTCGTTTATCCATGCACGCATTAGCGACACAGGAATTGCATTTGAGATTTGAATTGGACAGCAGTTGCCATGAAGAAGAAACAGAATCGAGATTGAATGAATCGAGCGAGCGCGTACAGACTTTTGAACGCATCCTTCGTTTACCTGTGCCTCTTTTGGATACCAAGGTTTTCCTCAAGCTGTTGCAGCTTGATTTGAACGCGCATCCGCCGGGAGCGCCTATCCTCAAAATTCATTTGCGGGCAGAGCCGGTACGGACACGCGCGGCGCAAGGTGGCCTCTTTCTTCCTCCTGCGCCCGAGCCTGAAAAACTTGAGCTCACATTGGCGCGCATTGCGGGAATTGTTGGTGAAGACAAAATTGGGTCACTGGAATTACTGGACACGTATCAAGCCGAGGGGTTTCGAATGCAACGATTTAATCCAAATTCTCGGGGCAGTTTTAAAAGCAAATCTTACGACAACGACCTTGCCACAGTAACTGCGTTGCGTATTTTCCGTCCCACCGTGCCGGCAACTGTGACATTGCATGACGGCAGCCCGACTCAGATTGTCTGTCCCAACCGCAAAGGGAAGGACAAAGAGATTCAAGGAAAGATTCTGTGGGCAGCCGGCCCATGGCGTTCTTCCGGGGATTGGTGGGAGCAGGAAGCATGGTCCAGAGACGAATGGGATGTTGCCGTGCAAGCGGAAACCGAGATTACTTTATTTCGCTTGGTCAGAGATTTGCTTGCTGGAAGGTGGTTTGTGGAGGGAGCGTATGACTGAGGAAGACTGAGGAATTTCAGATTGGAGATTGCAGATTTTAGATTTACGAATTGACGGATTTATGAATTGACGAATTGAACATCCCCAGATTTGTCTTTTAGCAATTCGACAATTTGTAAATCCGGCAATTCTAAAATCTGAAATCTGCAATCTGAAATCTTCAATCCGCCATGTACATCGAACTGCACTCCCGCTCCGCATTCAGCTTCCTTGAGGGCGCTTCCCTGCCGGAAAATCTGATAGCTGCATGCGCCAAGCTGAAAATGCCTGCAATGGCGCTGCTGGATCGCGATGGCGTTTACGGTTCAGCACGGTTTCATGGAGCAGCGACAAAAGCAGGAATTAAAGCGCATGTGGGAGCGGAGATCAGCTGCGAGATTTTCGGATTGAAGGATTTTCGAATTGCTGGATTGGACAGCCCTTCAAATCTTCCGTATTTAAATTCTTCAATTCTAAAATCCGGCAATCCCGCAATCCGTTCTTTTCGCTTTCCTCTTCTCGTATTTTCCCGCACCGGATATCAGAATCTTTGCCGCCTGATTACCCGTATGAAGTTGCGTTCGAAGAAAGGCGAAGGCGCGGTTCGCAAGGATGAGTTGTTGGAGCATGCGGAAGGCCTTATTTGTTTAACTGGCGGTGATGATGGCCCGCTGGCGATGGCTCTTGCCCATGGCGGCGCTGAGGCCGCCCGGAAATGCCTCGAACAGTTGGTCTTTATTTTCGGTAAGAACAATGTTTATGTTGAACTGCAAAGGCATTTCCATCGGGAGCAGGAAGCCCGCAATCATATTGCAATCAGTCTGTCCCGTTCGCTCAAGCTTCCGCTTCTGGCGACTAACGATGTTCGTTATGCGCGTGAGCAAGAGCGTGAGCTATGTGATGTGTTCACTGCGCTTGGACATCATTGCACGCTAGCCACTGCTGGACGTTTATTGGCACGAAATTCTGAGCGGCATCTGAAATCCCCACAAGAAATGCAGGATCTCTTCGCCGACTTGCCGGAAGCCATCGCTAACACGATGGAATTGTCATCGCGGCTGGAGTTCACTTTGAAAGATCTGGGATACAAATTTCCGAAATATCCAGTTCCCGAAAGCGAAAGCATGATGTCGTTTTTGCGGGAGCGCACACGCGAAGGCTTTCAGCAACGCTACGGTAAAGCCGCAGCCGACCTCCAAACCCGCGCCCGGGGCCAAGTTGAGCGGGAACTGATTTTGATCGAGAAACTTGACCTTTCTGGATATTTCCTCATTGTTTGGGACCTGGTCCGTTTCTGCCGCGAACAAAACATCCTCGTCCAGGGACGCGGATCCGCGGCGAACAGCGCGGCATGTTACTCGCTCGGCATCACGGCGGTCGATCCTGTCGGCATGGATCTTCTTTTTGAGCGCTTTCTTTCCGAAGAACGCGGCGAGTGGCCTGACATCGATCTTGATCTTCCCAGCGGAGATCAGCGTGAGCGGGTTATCCAATATTTGTATAAGCGATACGGCGAGCGGGGCGCGGCGATGACTGCAAACGTCATCTCTTATCGCAGCCGCATGGCTTCACGCGAAATGGGAAAGGTGCTTAGTTTCGATCCCGAAACGCTCGATCGGGTTTCGGCCGCGGTCGCCAATTGGGAATATCGCGATGAGAATGACACGTTCGATCGCCGCTTTCGTGATGCCGGCTTGGATTTGAATCATCCCCGGCTGCGCAAATATTTCGAGCTTTGCGTGGCGGTGCAGGATCTGCCGCGGCATCTCGGCCAACATTCGGGCGGCATGGTGATCTGCCAGGGACAACTTGATTCGGTGGTGCCGCTGGAACCTGCATCCATGCCTGGCCGCGTAGTCGTGCAGTGGGATAAAGATGATTGCCAGGATTTAGGAATTATTAAAGTGGATTTGCTCGGCCTTGGAATGATGGCGGCACTCGAAGATTCCATTCAACTCATTCGCAATCATTATGGGGAAGAATTAGACCTCGCCCACCTGCCTGCGAATGATCCCGACGTTTATTCCACCTTGCGGAAAGCGGACACCATCGGAATGTTTCAAATCGAAAGCCGAGCGCAGATGTCGTGCCTTCCACGTTTGCAACCACGAACGTTTTACGACATTGTGGTGCAGGTTGCGATTATTCGTCCCGGACCGATTGTCGGACAGATGGTGAATCCTTATTTGCAGCGGCGGCAAGGACGTGAGGAAGTCGTTTATCCACATCCTTTGCTTGAACCTGTTCTGAAACGAACTTTAGGAGTTCCGCTCTTTCAGGAACAGTTGCTACGGATGGCGATGATTGCCGCTAACTTTACCGGAGGCGAAGCCGAAGAACTGCGGCGAGCCATGGGATTCAAGCGATCACGAATGCGAATGATCGAGATCGAAGCCAAACTTCGAGCGGGAATGGAACGCAACGGAATCTCGCGCGAAGCTCAGGAGCAGATCGTACTTTCAATTACTTCATTCGCTCTCTATGGATTTCCTGAATCCCATGCCGCCAGCTTTGCGCTCATCGCATATGCCAGCGCCTACCTGAAATGCCATTATCTCGCGGCCTTTACGGCCGCGCTGCTGAACAATCAGCCGATGGGATTTTATCGCCCCGCAACGCTTGTGAAAGATGCGCAGCGTCATGGATTGAAGATATTTCCGATTGATGTGATGAAGTCGGATTGGTTGTGCACGCTGGAAACAGTCGTTGGTCGTTGGCCGTTGGTCGTTGGCACAGTGCAAAATGCGGCTTCGGAAAAACCTGCCCTCCGCATTGGTCTTCGCTACGTTCGCGGATTGCGCGAAGAAGCTGCTCAGGCGTTACTGCAGCAACGCAACATTGCGCCATTCACTTCCATTCGAGATCTGATTCATCGTGTGCCTGAGCTTAGAAAAGATGAGCTGAATACCTTGGCTGAAATTGGAGCGTTAAATTCAGTTTCCAGTTTGGAGTTGCCAGTTCTCAGTGACTCGACACTTGAAACTGGAAACTGGAAACTTGCCCTCCAGCGCCGTGATGCGCTTTGGCAAGTGGAACGCGCAGTTCGCCATTCTGGCCCACTGCTTGATGAAATATCCGAACCGGATTCTAAGTCGCCCTTACGCGCCATGAATGCTGAAGAGCGTTTAGTCGCGGATTTCCGCGGAACAGGAATGACGGTTGGACCGCATCCCATGCAGTATCACCGCGCGCAGATGGAAAAATTGCGGATTCACAAAGCCAGCGAACTCAGCCGAATTCCCAACGGTCAATATTTGAGAATTGGAGGCTGCGTGATTGCCCGGCAGCGTCCCGGCACGGCGAAAGGCTTTGTCTTTTTAAGTCTGGAAGATGAAACCGGAGTTGCCAATGCAATCATCAATCCTCAACTGTTTCAAAAGAAACGCCTACTGATCACTTCCGAGCAATTCCTAATGATTGAGGGAACTTTGCAAAATCTGGATAACGTTATTTCCGTCAAAGCCGCAAATGTAGGCGCACTTTCCATCACTCGCGCGCACACCAGCTCTCACGATTTTCACTGAACGCAGGAATCACAGTCTTCCATGTAACTTGCGGTTCCTTGCATGCATCAAAAAAGTGTTCCTCCGGATAGGTTTTTTTCTTATCCAGTAGCACGCATGTGCGGCCTATTAGGTTTATGATTGGTACATTATCCGCCGTAACCCTGTGACCCTAATCTGGTAAGCGTATGTGCTGCCCCATTTCATTTTATTGCTGAACTCTAAGGAGCATTTCAAATGGCAAAAGCGAAATCACCTCGTCCCACGATCAAGGCTGACAAACAAGTAATCACCATGCCAGAAGCTGGTTCCGTTCCGATTAAAAGGACCGCCGCCACACCAATTGCGCCGGCTGGCTCTTCGGTCCACGACTTGGAAAGCAAAATCCGCGAGAGGGCCTACGAGCTGTATGTAGAGCGAGGGCAAATAACTGGGCGCGACCAGGAAGACTGGTTTCAGGCTGAGCTCGAAATTCTCGCCAGCGCGGACAATCATAAGCAGAGTGCCTGACTTCTGGCGATCTGGCAACCGCTGCCGGAATCTAAAGACCATAGTTCCAAATGCTTGGGACTGGGGCCCGCAGCTCTGACAGTTGCCTCCGTGCGCTGTTTCTGAAAAAATACATGAGGCCCCCATGTCGCAAATTGGCAGTTTTGCGCTTCTGCTTGCTCTTGCTCTAAGCGTTTACAGCTTTCTCACTGGCATCTTGTCCCTGGCGCTTAAGGGCTCAGGGTCTGAGCGTCTGGGAGAAACTGCGCGCCGAGCGGGAATAGCCACTTGCGGATTGGTGGCTCTCGCCGCCACGGTGTTGGTCACAGCGGCCTTCGAGAACGATTTTTCCATCGCTTATATCTTTCATCATAGCAATCGTGATCTGCCTGCGCCCTACAAGTTTGCGACACTTTGGTCTGGGCAGGAGGGATCTCTTCTTTTCTGGTCTCTCCTTCTTTCTATTTACGGCTTGGTTTTGCGAATGCGTCATAGGACAGACAGACGCCTATTCGCACACGCGTCCGTGATCATAGCCGCGGTTCAGATCTTCTTTCTGCTGCTGATGAATTTCGCGGCAAACCCTTTTGGCATCATTCAAGGCCAGTTGCCAGCGGACGGCGCAGGACTTAACCCGTTATTGCAATATCCGGAGATGGTGATTCACCCTCCGATGCTTTATCTAGGATATGTGGGATTCACTGTCCCCTTCGCGTTCGCCCTCGGGGCATTGATCATGCGATACCCCGGAGAGAAGTGGATTCACATCACCCGCCGCTGGACCATGGTGACGTGGGCTTTCCTGACCTGCGGCATTTTCCTTGGAGCACACTGGGCGTATTCGGTGCTGGGGTGGGGTGGATATTGGGGATGGGACCCGGTCGAGAACGCCTCACTGATGCCGTGGCTTACGGGAACGGCGTTTCTGCACTCTGTGATGATGCAGGAAAAGCGCGGGATGTTGAAGACGTGGAATGTGTGGCTGATTTTTACCACATTCATGCTCTCGATCTTCGGGACCCTGCTGACACGCAGTGGGTTGGTTAGCTCTGTTCACGCGTTTGCTCAATCCTCCATCGGCGATTGGTTCGTCATTTTTCTCGCAATAATCTTCAGTGTGTGTCTGGTTTTTTACATAAAAAACCGCTCGCATTTGCGCAGCGAGCACAGACTCGAATCGCTTGTGTCGAGAGAGTCCAGCTTCCTATTCAACAATCTCTTGCTGCTGGTCGCTTGTTTCACGGTCCTGTGGGGAACGCTGTTTCCCAAACTCTCAGAATTGGTCAACGGCACCAAGATCACGGTTGGTCCGCCATTCTTTAATCGGGTAAATATTCCAGTCGCCTTACTGTTGTTGCTGCTTACTGGAGTGGGCCCTCTGCTGGCCTGGAGGAAGACCTCATTCGAAAGTCTGAAACGCAATTTCCGCTGGCCAGCATTGGGTGCTCTGGCGACTGGTGCGTTGCTGATCGTTCTAGGCATGAGGCCGTGGCAGGACATGTCATACGTTTACTCGCTAATGACAATCATGCTTTCGGTGCTGGTGGGGCTGACTGTGATTTCGGAATTCGTCCGAGGGGGACTGGTTATCCGTCGCCATACTGGTCAGAATCTCTTCGCTTCGATGGTTCATCTCGCACATAGAAACACGCGACGCTACGGTGGGTACATCGTTCACTTCGGCGTAATCGTGATCATGATCGGATTCGCCGGCTCGGCCTTCAATCAGGACAACGAAAAGGAAATGAGCTTTGGCGACAAGATGAATATCGGCTCTTACACGCTGGTATGCCGGTCGTACACCCAGGAAGACAAACCAAATTACGGTAGCGAATGGGCCATTCTTGAGGTGTTTAAAGACGGAAGGCAGATCGACACGCTATATCCGGAGCGTCGTTTTTTTAAAGCCAGCGAGCAGAATTCCACGATAGTCGCCAATCGCTCGACGCTAAAAGAAGATCTTTATGTTGTCTATGAAGGACAAAATCCGGTGACTGGCCGCCCAATAATCAAGGCCCATTTGAACCCGCTGGTGATGTGGATATGGATTGGCGTCTGGGTAATGATCGTCGGAACGGTGGTGGCCTTGATTCCAAATGCGGTTCCGGCGAGGGTTCTTGTTCCGGCAAGAATGGAAGCTGCTCCGGTTGGGGCTGGTGACTGATGCCGCGAAAATCAGAGCGCGGTGGCACTATGCGATTAAGAATCCGCGTTCTTCAGTTCTGTTCCCTCAGCGTCGCTCTGCTTGTATTTTTGGGCGCTGGTGACGAATCTGCGCGCGTCAACGACCTCGGGCATCGCATGATGTGCGTGTGCGGCTGCAATCAGATTTTGATGGAGTGCAACCACGTAGGCTGTGCCTATTCATCGCGGATGAGAAACGAACTCGTGGCCGCCATTGATCGTGGCGACAATGACGATCTCGTTTTGCAATCATTTGTGCAGAAATACGGAACCACTGTGATTGCTGCCCCGACGACCAAAGGCTTTAACCGGGTCGCCTGGATCATGCCGTATCTGGCTTTGGTAGTCGGATTGACAGGAGTTGTCTTAATTGTGCGAGTGTGGCGCACACGACCTCTGTTGGTGCCGGCCGCAGGCAGTGCCGGGCCTCTGCACGGCGTGGAACTAGATTCCTATCGCGCGCAGGCGAGAAAAGAAACAGAAGGGGTATGAGCATGGTGATTTTTGTTTGCCTCGCGGTAATGGTTGTGACGCTGGTCTATGTCTTCTATCTCCCCGGAACCTTGCAGCTTGGCGCGGAGAAAACCCAACTTGAATATTTGCGAGAGCGGAAAGAAGTGACCTACGAGAATCTGCGAGACCTCAATTTCGAATTTAAGTCCGGCAAGTTTCCCGAAGCTGACTATCAATCCATGAAGAACTCTCTGGAAGAGGAGGCTGCCTCTCTGTTATCACAGATTTCAAGCCTGGAGAAAACAGCGCGTTCTGCCGCTCCATCTCGTCGCATAAGAGGAACCACGGTTTGAAAGTTTCATTGCCGGCGAATTGTCTCCCCATCCGTTATTTGCGTAAGGCTTTTGCCTATTTTCTTTCCGTCATCTTCTTGATTGCGTTTCTCTCGGCATTGGCTTCGGCCGCCTCACTCAGCGGTTCAGTAAAGAACGGCACGACCGGCAAGCCTTCCGCCGGCGACGATGTTGTACTAATCAAATTGGCCCAAGGGATGGAAGAGGCGGCTCGCACCAAGACCGACGCCAAGGGCAAATTTAGTCTCAGTGTCGAAGATGATGGCCAGCCACATCTGATCCGCGTTATCCATCAGGATGTTACTTACCACCGTGCGGCTCCTCCCGGTACGACGTCCGTAGAGATGGAAGTGTACGACGTATCCAAGAAAGTTGCGGGAGTCAACGCGGTCGCCGACTTGATGTATTTACAATCGCAGAAAGGCCAGCTTGGAGTCAGCCGCATCTTCGCTGTCAGTAATTCGTCCAAGCCTCCGCGCACCCAGATGAATGATCAGAATTTCGAGTTCTATCTTCCCGACGGCGCGCAGATCGATTCCGCTCAGGCGCAAACCGCCGGAGGGCAATGGGTAGATTCGACGCCCGTGCCACAAGCCGACAAAGGACGCTATGCGTTCGCCTTTCCGCTGCGGCCGGGTCAGACCGAGTTCCAGGTTTCATACCATTTACCTTATAGCGGCAAGGCGACGGTCGATCCTAAGCTGATTTATCCCCTTGATCATTTTGTCGTCATCATGCCTCAAGCGATTCAGTTCTCTCCCGCGACCCCGGGAATTTATGAGGACAAACAGCCTCCCAGTCCCCCGGGAGCAATTGCCGAGGTGGCGAGCAAAGCCCGCCCGGGCCAGATGTTGTCTTTCGAAATATCTGGCAACGGGATATTACAGGACAACAGCTCTGCCGACGAGAATCAGAGCGCTGCCCCAGCTGCCAGCGCGTCCGGATCCGACACGCGGCCTGGAGGCGGATTAGGTCCGCCAATCGATGCCCCCGATCCCCTGCAAAAATATCGCTGGTACATTCTCGGCGGCTTTGCGGCAGTGCTCGTAGTGGGAGCGGTTTACATTACCGCACGCTCCAAGAGAGTCGCGATTCCAAACTTCGCCTCTGATGTGGAAACCGCTGATCGCGAATGGGAAGGTCAGCCCGCGCGGCGTTCGGGGCTGCTCGACGCACTGAAAGAAGAGATGTTTCAGCTCGAAATGGAGCACAAACAAGGACGCATTCCCCAGGAGGAGTACGTCAAGGCGAAGGCGGCTCTCGATCTCACCCTCGAACGAGCATTGAAGAAGAAAGCTACAGCTTAGGTCGTACCCCGGCGACCTGAATCCTGCGTGCTCAGCAACCATCTAATGTGTTGAGAGTTGGTTTATGGGGAACACATTCAAAACCGCATTTTTGCTCACCGCAATGACCTTGCTGTTAATGGCCATCGGCCGGGCTTTTGGTGGCGAGAACGGCATGCTGCTGGCGTTGGGAATCGCCGCTGTGACCAATTTCGTCGCTTATTTTTACTCGGACAAGATCGCCCTAGCCACCTACCGGGCGCAACCGGTTAGCCGAGAGGATCTCCCACGCGTTTACGACGTAGTGGAGCGACTCAGCCAGAAAATCGGCATCCCTATGCCGAGAATTTACGTTATCCCTACGGATTCGCCGAACGCGTTTGCTACAGGACGCAATCCTGCGCACGCTTCGGTCGCCGTAACGAAAGGCATCCTCGGTCTGCTCAATGACGAGGAACTCGAAGGCGTGCTGGCTCACGAGCTCGGACACGTTAATAATCGAGACATCCTGATCAGCTCAATTGCCGCGACACTTGCTGGTGCTGTAACGTTTCTTTCGCGCTTTGGGTTCTTTTTTGGTGGCAATCGCGAAGATCGGCAAGGCGGAGGATTCGGCGGGCTGTTGATGCTGATTCTGGCGCCTTTTGCAGCGATGCTTATCCAGCTTGCAGTATCGCGCTCTCGCGAATATCAGGCCGACGCGACAGGCGCGCACTATACAGGCAACCCTTACGCGCTGGCCAGTGCGCTAGCAAAGCTGGACGCATATTCAAAGCGGGTGCCGATGCTCGCGACTCCATCGACAGCTCATCTTTTCATTATCCAGCCTTTCCTGGGGATGAACTTCGGCAGCTTATTCTCGACGCATCCGCCAATCGCAAAGCGAATTGAGCGCTTGACTGGACGGCCTGCAGAGTTCATGCAGTAAGCAGGACGCGACTATGACGTTGGTAACTGCGCTCGGTTAATAGCGAAATCGATCCACATAGTAAAATCAGGCAGATGAAGTCCGAAACTGCTACGGCTGCTTTCCATCGCGCAGCTCTGCTGGAAAGCACGCTCCAAAAGGTCATTCGCGGCAAGGACGACATCGTCCATCTCGCCCTCATTTCAATTCTTGCCCGCGGTCATCTTCTTATCGAAGGCGTTCCGGGCGTAGGCAAGACCACACTGGCTCAAGCTATGGCTAGGGCTCTAGACTGCAGCTTCCAACGGGTGCAATTTACCAGCGACATGCTTCCGTCGGACATTCTTGGCATTTCGATCTACTCGGCGGTCGAGCAGCAGTTCGAGTTCAAACGCGGGCCAGTGTTCACAAACATACTGCTGGCAGATGAAATTAATCGCACCACTCCCAAGACGCAATCGGCATTGCTTGAGGCAATGAACGAAAGCCAGGTGACGGTGGACTCGAATTCCTATTCGCTGTCTCAACCGTTTCTCGTAATTGCAACCCAGAACCCAGCCGAGCATCACGGCACTTATCCACTTCCAGAGTCTCAATTGGACCGCTTCCTGATGCGCGTTCGTATGGGATATCCCGATTCCAGTGCGGAGCGCGAGATCCTGCGATCAGAAGCCGGCACCGCGAAATTGGAATCGTTGCAACCTGTGCTCACGGGCGGCGATATTTTGGAGATGCAGCAGGCAGTAACTGAGGTCGAGGTGGACGAGTCGCTGGTTAGCTATGTCTTATCTATCGTTGCCTTGACGCGGGATTCAGAGCAATTCTCGCTAGGTGTGTCGCCGCGAGGATCGCAAATGCTTTATCGCGCCGCCCAAGCATCCGCATTCCTCGAGGGACGCAACTTCTGCGTGCCGGAAGACTTCAAGCCTCTCGTGGTTCCCGTCTTTGCGCATCGCGTAGTTGCAAACGGACAATACGCCTCCGCGCTCAAGAAATCGGAACAGGCCGAGCGAAGCATGATGGAGATCGTGGAAGCGGTGCCGATACCGCTGTAGTTCCTAACAACCCCGCGCCAACCCAGTCGTTAATTCCAAACATGTTCTCGTTCAGAATGATTAGTGACACTCTCAGGTAGAGTGTTTCGATGCAACCTAGGAACGGAAAGCCACCGCGATCGGCGGGTTTAGCGACGATCGGGGTGGAACTGAGCCGGGCGGCACTGGTTCGCCTGTCCTGGATGGATAACTACCGCAAAACCAAAAACGTGGCCCTGACCTGCCGTCATTTTGGAATCTCGCGCCAGACCTTTTACCGGTGGCTCAAGCGCTATGAGCCCATGGATTTGACCACCCTGGAAGCGCGCAGTCATCGTCCCCACCACCGCCGCCAGCCGACTTGGTCTTTTCACTTAGCAGAAAAGGTTTTGACTTTGCGGTTGCAGTTTCCCCGCTGGGGCAAGGACAAGCTGGCGGTGCTGCTGCGGAAGCAAAACATTGCCATCTCGACTTCCATGCTGGGCCGCATTCTGAGCTCTTTGAAACGGCAGGGCCGGCTCGTCGAACCTCTCCGCAGCGGAGTTCCGGGGTCGCGTCGCGCCTTGCGTCCCCGTCCCTACGCCGTGCGCAAACCCAAGCAGTACGCGGTCTGCAGCCCCGGCGACCTAGTCCAGGTCGATACCGTTGATGTCCGTCTTATCCCTGGCGTGAACTTCAAACAGTTCACCGCCCGCGACGTCGTCTCGCGCTGGGACGTCATTCAGGCCCACCCTCGCGCCACTGCGCAAGCCGCAACTCAGTTCCTTGACACTTTGCAGCACCGCATGCCGTTTCCCATCCGCGCCCTGCAAGTCGATGGCGGCTCGGAGTTCGCCGCCGACTTCGAACAGGCCTGCCAGCAGCGTGGATTGCACCTGTTCGTGCTGCCTCCCCGCTCTCCTAAACTCAACGGCGCCGTGGAACGCGCCAACCGCACCCATACCGAAGAGTTTTACCAAGTCACCCACTGCTCGCTCGAAATGAAAAAGCTCAATCGCGAACTCCGCCACTGGGAAAAAATCTATAACACCATCCGCCCTCACCAGTCCTTGGCCTACCTAACCCCTCAACAATTCTTGCGCCAGATCCTATCTCAACGAAAGGAATGAAAGTGTCACCAATCTACTGGACGAGTACAAAACATTGTCAGTTCTGAACTTGCACGGCATAATGTACCCGGTGCCCTTCCTTCGCTTTCTTATGCTGCTGTCGCTGGTAGTGTGGGTCGGCGGCCTGGTCTTTTTCCCGGTGGTTGCGCAGACGGCCTTTTCGGTGTTGCCCGCCCCTCATTTAGCGGGTCTCGTGGTGCGGAACGCTTTAATTGGACTGCACTGGATGGGCATTATCTCTGGAGCAGTCTTCCTGTTTAGTTCTCTCGGGTACGGCTGGCTGAACCGAGGATCTCTCCAACTCGGAAGCACACGCAACGTGCTCATGCTATTAATGCTCGCTCTGACTCTCGTTTCGCAATTTGAAATAATTCCCCGGATGGAGAAACTGCGAACCTGCGTTCAGGATTTTGACGCCACCCCCGGAAACGATCCTGTGCGCGTCAGCTTTAAAGAACTCCACGTTTGGTCCACCCGGTTGGAAGCGGGAGTCTTGCTGCTGGGATTGATTGTGGTGGGCCTAACATCTAACCTGTATTCGACGAGTAAGTCTGCTTGATCCAAAAAACAATTATGAGATTGACTTTGATTGTCCTCATGGCAACTCTGATCTGCGAATCGTCGCTCATGGCACAAACTTCAGTGCAGATGGGAGACGGCAGGCCGATCACTTATCTGGCCTTGAATCTCATGCCTATGCCATCCACCGTACAGGTGGGTACTGGCAAGTTGCTGATCGATCCGTCATTTTCCGTCGGAATTGCCGGCCAGAGCGATCCTCTGCTAGCGCGTGCGGTAGATCGATTTCTAAACGATCTCCGCCGGCAGACGGGAATGCTTCCATTGGACATGAAAGTCGCAGATGCCACCAATTCAGCACTTGTCGTGCATACTGTCGGACGAGCGAAGGCCCCACTCGAGCTTGGGGAGGATGAATCCTATTCCCTAGTTATCACGACTTCGGGCGCCAAACTAGACGCTGCGACGACTCTGGGCGCCCTTCACGGACTACAAACATTTTTACAGCTGGTCGAAATTGGCCCAGACGGCTTCGACGTTCCTGTCATAACTGTTCAGGATCAACCTCGGTTTCCGTGGCGGGGGTTGATGATTGACGTAGCACGGCATTTCTTCCCAATCGATGTTCTCAAGCGCAATTTGGACGGCATGGCTGCCGTCAAACTCAACGTATTTCATTGGCATCTTTCCGAGAACCAGGGCTTCCGCATCGAGAGCAAAAAGTTTCCCAAGCTTCAGGAAATGGGATCGGATGGTCTCTACTACACCCAGGATGAAGTTAAAGAAGTGATCGCGTACGCGCGCGACCGCGGCATCCGCGTGGTTCCCGAGTTTGATATGCCCGGGCACAGCACAGCCTGGTTTCTGGGTTATCCGGAACTTGCCAGCGCGCCGGGACCGTATTCCATCGAACGCAAGTGGGGAGTCTTCGATCCCGCCATGGATCCCACGTCGGAACATACATACAAGTTTCTGGACGAATTCATCGGCGAGATGGCGGAATTATTTCCCGACCAGTTCTTTCACATCGGCGGCGACGAGGTAAACGGAAAGCAGTGGGATGCAAATCCGAAAATCCGGCAGTTCATGCATTCCCATGGTTTGAAAAGTAATGATGACTTACAAGCCTATTTCAACAATCGAATCCAGAAAATCGTGGCGAAGCACGGGAAGACAATGGAAGGTTGGGACGAAATCCTGCGCCCCGATTTGCCAAAAAGCATTGTGATTCAGTCCTGGCGCGGGCAAGCGTCATTGGCGGAAGCAGCAAAACAAGGCTATGGAGGACTGCTTTCTTCAGGATATTACCTTGACCTGATTCAGCCTGCATCGCAACACTATGCGGTGGATCCTTTAGCGGCTGGGGCTGCCGACCTGACTCCGGAGCAAAAGCAGAGAATCCTTGGAGGAGAGGCCTGCATGTGGTCGGAATATGTTTCGCCGGAGGATATTGATTCGCGAATCTGGCCTCGTACGGCGGCCATTGCGGAGCGCCTGTGGTCTCCGCAATCAACAGTGGATGTGAACGCGATGTATCAGCGCCTCGAAGAAGTAAACCGAAAGTTGGACTGGCTGGGGCTGACACACAATTCGAGCTATTTTCCCATGCTTCGCCGGATTGCAGGCTCGGATGACATTGCAGGGCTAAGGGCACTCGCAGATGTGGTTGAGCCTGTAAAGGGCTACAAACGCGGAAGTACGAGTCCGGTGGAACCTACGAGTGCGATGCCTCTGAATCGGGTGATCGACGCTGCGCGTCCCGAAAGCACGGTGGCGCGACATTTTTCTGATCTCGTGAATTCATTGATTGCTGGCCAGGCCACGCCTGAGACCAAACAGCGGATACGATCGTTGTTACTCCTGTGGCGCGACAATCAGGCAAGTCTCAAGCCGCTTGAGGAGCAATCGTTCTTGCTGAAAGAAGTGATTCCGGCTTCGGAAGCCCTCTCCGGGCTTGGTGCATTAGGACTGCAAGCCATGGACTACCTTGACCGAGGTGAGCGAGCGCCAGAAACTTCGACAACGCAGCAGCTCGCATTCGTTCAACAGGCCGAGCAACCACAGGCACAGTTACTAATCATGGTCGCGCCGTCGATCGAGAAACTGGTGCAGGCGAGCGCTGGTCTTGTGACATCCAAGTAGGAGCCGATTGTCCAGCTATGCGGCCCGCGGGGACTTCATAAATCTGCGCGCCCGTTCGATTCTTGAAGGCTGACCAACTGGTGCGCTCATGGGCCATGGCTCCTCGACCCCCATTAGCGCCAACGTACTCCCCAATAAAGCCAAATTCTTAGTGAAGTTGACCATTTCACTCTGCTTCTGCTGAGGATCGTTAACGTTCCAGAAGTCGTGGATGGCCGGCGAAACTGTCGAAAGGAAGCCCAGGACGGCAGCTGTGCCAAGCTTCGGCTTAACTCCCAGAAGTATGCTTGTCCCACCGACGATCAGCGCCAGGCCCGACGCTTTTACAGCTAACTCGGGCATTGGAACTCCCTTATATTTCGCGTATTGGGTTATTGTTTCCGAGTCTGTGAAATGATGGATTCCGCTGTATAAGAAGAAACCGCCGAAGATTGCCCGGCCCAGCAGAAATGGAAGTTTCATAGTGTGTTCCTTTCGAGATTGCGATATTGATATATGGGAAGCTTCGATTCGGCTGGTACTACAGATGTTGCCCCGCCTGCGCCATTCTTGGTGGTATGAGCTAACCTGACAAAAAGAACCTTACTTCGACCTCGCACAGTCTAACAATTCAGTGAGTTCGTCACCGAAGATCCCATCAATTAAGCGCGATGCGGTGCAAAACCTCCGATTGATTCTTCCCGACGTTTGGGAACTGATCCGTCCCCGGCGCGCCTTGTTGGCGTTGGGCTTTGTCCTGATGGTGATCAACCGCGTTTCAGGCTTGGTGCTTCCCTACTCCACAAAATTCCTGATTGACACGGTCATCAATAAGCATCAGATTCAGCGTCTGCGGCCTCTGGTTTTAATGGTCCTGTTGGCTACGGCCATTCAAGGCGCGACCTCTTTTTCGCTTACCCAGTTGCTCTCGAAAGAAGCTCAACGCCTTATTGCGGAGCTCCGCCAAAAGGTGCAGGAGCATATTGGCAGGCTTTCCATTGCGTTTCACGATTCCAACAAGAGCGGCACCCTGGTTTCGCGAATCATGAATGACGTGGAAGGCGTGCGTAACCTACTCGGCACTGGCCTTGTCGACCTCACGGGAGGCCTGCTCACCGCCTGCATCGCGTTGGTCGTGCTCTTCCGCATTAGCCCTCTAATGACGGTAATGGCATTTGGATTTCTGCTCTGCTTCGGTCTGGCACTCCGTACCGCATTCGGAACCATTCGACCCATCTTCCGTGAGCGCGGCAAGATTAACGCTGACGTTACCGGACGGCTGGCTGAGTCGCTCGGCGGGGTTCGTGTCATAAAGGGCTACCATGCCGAGGAACGCGAGGCCAATGTATTCTCGCAAGGCGTTCTTCGCCTGCTCCAAAACGTAATTCGCAGTCTCACTGCAACTTCGGTTATGAGCCTGTCTGCCAGCCTGCTTCTGGGTATGGTGGGCGCTCTAATCATGTATTTTGGAGCGCGCCAGATCATTGCTGGAACTTTGACTCTTGGTGGATTTTTCACTTACACATTATTTTTAGGCTTCTTGATTGCGCCAATTATGCAGATCGTACAGATTGGAACCCAGCTGACGGAAGCGCTGGCGGGATTGGAGCGCACTCACGAAATTCTCAGCGAGAGTCCTGAAGATGAAGATCCGAAGCGGACAGTGGCGTTGCCGGATATCTACGGCACCATTGATTTTGATCACGTAAGCTTCAGTTACGACGGAGCACGGACGGTTCTGCACGACATTTCATTTACCGCCACGCCGGGAACGGTGACTGCGCTGATCGGATCTTCGGGCTCAGGCAAGTCCACGACGATTGGACTTGTAGCGGCTTTCTACGTTCCAACGGAAGGAAAGATCCTCGTCGATGGCATTGATCTGAGCACAGTACGGCTTGATTCTTATCGCACGCATCTCGGTACGGTTCTACAGGAGTCATTCCTCTTTGATGGAACGATTCGAGAAAATGTAGCGTTTTCGCGGCCAGACGCGACCGAAGAACAAATTCTGGAGGCCTGCCGTATCGCGCGCGTGGATGAGTTTGCGGAAAGCTTCGCCGATAAATACGACACCATCGTTGGCGAACGCGGCGTGAAGCTTTCCGGCGGCCAGCGGCAAAGAATTTCCATCGCTCGTGCAATTTTGGCGGAGCCACGCATCCTAATACTTGACGAAGCAACTTCGAGTCTTGATTCGGAGTCTGAAGCGCTCATCCAGCAAGGCCTTTCGTATCTGATGAAAGGACGCACTACATTCGTGATTGCACATCGGCTGTCGACGATTCGCCGCGCCGATCAGATTCTTGTGATCGAGCAGGGACGGATCGTCGAATGTGGGACTCATGAACAATTGTTTGCTCTGGGTGGCCGCTATCATGAGCTATACATGAAGCAACACGGCTTGGAGACCAATTTATTTCTCGCCCCCGGCGAAGGGGATGCCATTCCTTCCAGCGAAGCCGCCCCAAAGAAATCGGGCAAGGACGATGCGGATTTAACCGATGCTCTGAACCTGGTGAAAGGGGATGTACGCTGAACATGGATTCGGGCAACTCCCAGCAGACAGCAATCGCGATTCACACCGAAAGTCTCTGCCGCCATTACAAAATGGGGGAGACGCTGATACGCGCCGTTGATGGCATCTCGCTGCAGGTGCGATCGGGAGAATTCGTTGCCCTCCTCGGAACATCAGGATCTGGAAAATCCTCGTTGCTGAATCTCGTTGCAGGGCTTGACCATCCCACTTCAGGCAGCGTCATTGTGCAAGGGCATAATCTCGCAGCTCTTTCGCGGGAGGAGCTGGCCAAATACCGCTTGCGCACGGTCGGCATGGTCTTTCAGTCTTTCAACTTGATCCCCAGCATGACATTGCTGGAGAACGTCGAGCTTCCGATGCGTTTCGCTGAGGTGGATCGCGAGAAGCGCGGCGGCCTAGCCGAAGAAGCGCTGCGGCGAGTCGGTCTTTTCGCGAGGAAGCGACATCGGCCAACGGAACTTTCCGGTGGAGAGCAGCAGCGTGCTTCTCTGGCGCGGGCGTTGATTAATAAGCCTCAAGTATTGCTGGCGGACGAACCAACCGGCAATCTTGATTCGCGCACTGGAACCGAGATCATGAATTTTATTCGCGAGTTCAACGAAACTATGGGGATGACAGTTGTGATGGTTACGCACGAGCGATCATTGGCTGAGCGTTATGCCCAGCGCATGATATTTCTGGCCGACGGAAAGCTGATAGAAGACCAGGCGAATGCCGCTGTGGGCGCGGTTCGCGGAAGCATGGAGCAGAGTCTGTGAAGTTATATGATTCGGCGGAGCTTGCACTCCGCAATTTGCGCGAGTCTTTTTTGCGCAACTCTCTGACGACGGTTGGTATCTCGGTCGGAGTGGCCTCGCTGGTCGCAATGCTGTCGCTCGGCATCGGCTTGCAGCAGTTGGCAGCGCGGCGACTGCAAAAGTCAGGATTATTCGACACCGTCGTCGTCACTTCGCGGCGGGATCTTCGCGGCTTCAATCGCGACCAGGAGAAAAACGGTCCGTCTCCGGCGGAAAGTCCGGCCCTGGGCGAGACAGAACGCCAGAAGATGGAGCAACTCCCCAACGTGCTGGAGGCTTATCCGGATATCCGGCTGATCACCGAATTGCGTTATGAAGGCAAGCAGCATCTCACAATGGTCGCGGGCTTGCCGTCTTCCGCGAAGACCAACGACGCCTTCGATGGCATGCAAGGTACCTTCTTTACCTCTGAGATGGCGCCCGAGGTCGTGCTGCAAAAATCTTTCGCAGAGGAACTTCTTGATCGCACTCCGAAGACGGGCTCCGACGATGTAAAAGTTGCCGATCTTGCGCCTCCGTTACTCGGCAAGCAATTGACTATGCGCTATGCGGAGCGCACCGCAGCGGGTTCCTCTGATACAGGCGATTCCGGCGGCGCAGCATATTCTGTAGTCTCGCGCGAGCTGAAACTGAAAATTGTTGGTATTTGCGATCTTGACCCCGACAGCATGCGGGGACAAGCCCGGGCGCGTGTGTTCCTTCCGCTGAAGTTCGCCGAGAGCCTGCACATGATGCAGGCATCGAGCTCGCGCGATGCTTCCGACACGGCAACCGGCGCTCCGACTTATTCCGATGTAAGCGTGCGGGTCAAGAGTCCGAAATATGTGCAGCAGGTTGAAGACGCCATCAAGAAGATGGGATTCAACACTTTTTCGATCATCGATGCGACGAAGAGCCTGCGCCAGTTTTTTGCCGTGCTGGATTTATTCCTGGGAATCTTCGGGAGTTTGGCTTTGGCAGTTGCGTCCATCGGGATTGTCAATACATTGGTGATGGCGATTCTTGAGAGGCGGCGCGAAATTGGCATCATGAAGGCCTTGGGTGCCAGCGATTCCGATGTCAAAGGTCTGTTCTTCGCCGAAGCTGGTGCGATGGGTGTTTTTGGTGGGATGCTCGGCGTCGCCCTCGGCTGGATCATCGGTCAGGTAATTAACTTCGGAACGAATATCTACCTAAAGCGGCAGCAATTCCCCCCTGAAAATATTTGGTCGGTGCCTTGGTGGCTGGTTGCGGGCGCAATTGCTTTCGCGGTCGTGGTCAGCTTGCTTTCGGGGCTGTATCCGGCAAGCCGCGCAGCGAGGCTCGATCCCGTACAGGCACTAAGATACGAATAGAGTGCGAATCGCTCCTACTACTTGTCATTCCGAACGGGCGCTTAACCCGGAGGAATCTGCTTTTGCCGGCGGAACAGCAGATTCCTCGCGCAATGCGCTTCGGAATGACAATGTCAAAGGGCACGTCTGCTTTTCGGTCCTGTTTCTGTTGTGTCTCTCTCTCATTTTCCCCCTCAGCTCTCACGCGCTGGGGCGCATGGACTGCGCCGTGTTCAACCGTCGTATCCTCCTACAGCCAGTCCATTACTGTGTGTTGTTGCCAGATGATTACGCCGCGAATGTTGCAAGCCACCCGCCAAAGCCATATCCGGTTCTCTACTTTTTGCACGGACTCGGCCAAAACGAACAAGCCCTCTTCAAGAGCGGCGGATGGGATTTAATCGAAGACCTGCGCCAGCAAGGAAAGATCAGTCAATATCTGATCGTGGCGCCGGAGGGGAAGAACAGCTTTTTCATTAACTCCGCCGAGGGCAAGGTGCGGTACAGCGATTTCTTCATTCATGAATTCATGCCTTTTATTGAAAGTAAATACATCGTCAGGAAGGGTCGGACTGGAAGAGCTATTACCGGGCTCTCCATGGGCGGATATGGCGCGTTGCGTTTCGCATTCGCCTATCCGGAGTTGTTTTCGGCAGTCAGCGCGCAGAGTGCAGCGCTTATGACCGAGTCTCCTCAAGAACTGAACTCGGCGTTACAGTCTCGAAATCAGTTGGGAAGGCTGATGGGATCGCCGTTTGGGGATCCGATTAATATTCCGCATTGGAGGCAGAACGATCCCTTTACTTTGGCGAGGATGAATAAGGGTGCGATCGGAAAGCTGGCGATCTATTTCAATTGCGGAAAGGAAGATGACTTCGACTTCGAAGTAGGCGCTCAAGCCTTGCATCGCCAGCTTCAATCCGAAGGAATCAAACATGAGTTTCATTTGTATCCTGGAAATCACAGCCCAGATTATTTTCTGGCGCATCTCGGAGAAACGTTGGAGTTTCATTCGAAGGCGTTCGCCAAGGCCAATTGAGCTTTATCTTTTTTGCTTCTGGGTGCCGAACATGAGAGATATTGCGACTTATCAACCGTAGTAGGGATGAAGAGCTAGGAAATCCACCCACCACAGACACGCTCTGACTTCTTCCACACGCCACCTATCTTTTCAAACAGCCACACACCTCCACTTCCGCAAAGCGAGCCGCACACAAAGCTGTAGCTTACTAGCGCACGCCGATGCTCATTGTCGAATGCGATTTCCGACAAGGAGAAGAGGGCAGTGGAAAAGGCCCCATTTACAGCAGTTTTGACTGACTTGCCCCCACGAATGGATTTGGTAGGGTCGTTGCTCTGGACAATTGCGGATTGTTTATCCGCGTCGACGAGCCTGACGTTCACTCCGGCTAGTACGTCTCGCGTCAGGATGTGGAACGATTGGGCGGCATTCGCAATGCTCTGCAGCTCTATTCCTTTCAAACAGCCGCAATCCAAGAGGTCACGGTCAATTGGGAATGTCTTGTTTGACACGTTCAGCAGGCTGCGCGAATTCGAGTTCCAGCGTTCGAGAATTCCCCTGTATATGGCCATATCGTCTGCGCTAAATGGACCCGTATTTCTGACCGGTCTCTCGTCAGGGGAACCTGCAAGGGTACGTTGAACTTGAGAGCAGTTGTCATCAGGTGGTGCGGGCGGCGTTGGCTGCTTCGCTGCAAGTTCGGAAGGTTCGAGGGCGGCTAAGTGGAATCGCCTTGCAAGAGGAAGCGCCACCACAAGGGCGAGAACGGCAATCACAGCGATGCTGATAGCCGCGCGTCGTCGCTTCATGCTAAATCAGACACCATGGCGCGCAGATGAGTTCCCGAAAGATGAACTTTGTTAGCGGCAATTTCACCAATTGACAAGCTAAGTCCTCTTCCTAGAGTTGCAATCGCTCTATTGCTGCTCTAGCCGCGTGGTAGCCGCACATGCCGTGGACGCCTCCCCCCGGTGGGGTTGATGCCGAGCAAAGATACACGTCTTTCGCCGACGTAGCGTAACCGCGGGCCGTGGGACGAAATAGGAACTGCCCGATGTCCATTGCTCCTCCAACAATGTCGCCACCGATCAGATTCGCATCCATCGCTTCCAGCGCCGCTGGAGAAAATACCTTGCGAGCCAGAACGCAGTCAGCAAAACCTGGCGCGAAGCGTTCGATTTGCGCTTCGAGCCTGGGCAACATGTCGAAATCCGATCCGTTCGGGACATGGCAGTAGGCCCACGCCGTATGCTTCCCTTCTGGGGCGCGCGTGGAGTCGAACAAACTGGGCTGTACCAGAATGATGAACGGGCGCTCCGCAGTTTTGCCTTGAGACATGGCCTTTTCCGATTCGGCAATCTCTCCGAAGCTCCCGCCAACATGGACGGTCGCGGCGCGCCGACACTCGGCAGCCTTCCAGGGAATCGGTCTCGATAGAGCGTAATCCACTTTGAAGACTCCGGGGCCGTAGCGATACCTCGTCAGCACGCGCTTGAATGTGTCCGAGAGTCTCGCGCTGCCCATTCGCAACAACTGTCGCGGCGTGACATCACAAAGTGTGACGTTGTAATTTTTCAGTTCAGACAGATTCTCAATCCGACGAGATGTCGTAACAGCACCGCTAAGTGATGCGAGATGGCTGGATAAAGAATTCGTGATGGACTGTGATCCGCGCATAGGAAGCGGCCATCCGACAGCATGCGCAGCCACGGCAAGAACCACGCCGAAGACGCCGCTCAAGGGTTCATCCAGACTGAGAAAAGAATGTGCCGCCAAGCCAGCGAATAACGCTTTCGTTCGTGGGCTGCGAAAACGGTTCGCGATACTCTTCGCCGAAGAAAGCGTCATCACTCCAAAGCGCCCGAGCAACAAAGGATGCCGAAATGGCAGATGAACAGGGGCCAAGACTTCCGATGCAAACTCATTCCACAGACTCGCGAATGGCGCCATAAGACTTCGCCATGCCTTGCCATCAACTCCAAGCGCCGCTTCCGCATCTTCGAACTTCCGCTCGAGCATCACCGCGGTTCCGTCGTCCAGAGGATGTGCCAAAGGTGCGGGCGAATGAATCCACGTCAATCCATAATTCTGCAACGGCAAGCTTGAAAAGAAGGGAGAACCAACGCCCAACGGATGCACTGCCGATCCGAAATCGTGCAAGAAGCCGGGAATCGTCAATTCCAAAGTGCGCGCGCCACCGCCGGGAATTGCTTCGGCCTCGAACACATCGGCCTGAATACCGCGCTGAGCAAGGACGATCGCAGCGGCCAGACCGTTCGGACCGCTGCCGATAACGCAAGCCCTGCGATTCATATTTCTCGGTTCCAGCGAATTATTCGATATTCACTCATGTGAAGAATTATGGTTGCGGAACACTTGCCGATGGCCACTCAACCACTTCAATCTTACCGCTGGCATCGCGTCCCAATGTCGGAGCGTATATTCCGCGAAATTCACGTCGCCACCAAACGCCTTGCGAACGCTTCTCCGCCATCGTGGTAAACCAATATTGCCAGAGCACAGCGCGAACCTGCTTTGGCGGCTGTTGAGCGAAAGGGTTTCCCGCAAAAAGAGAGAGCACATCCGGTTCATTTGCCAACAATCGTTCTTCGGTACTCGGGACGATTGGATATTCGCGCCACGAGCCGAGAGATGCAAACCACAAATTCCAATCGAAGCGAGGCTGATACGGCGCGTAAATTCCGGGCGGCATTCGAACATCTTGCGGCTTGAAGCGAAACGGGTATGCGACCCAATTCTGGCCATCCAGCGAACCCTGAAATTCAATTTCGTACCGCCCGCGAGTCATGACCGCGAAGAGGCCATATCGATTGGCAATGCGTAAAGGCTCAAGCGCAGTCACTGGCGAAGTGGGCAATGGAGCCGTGGGCAAGAACATCCATATCAGTTGAGCAGTGGTCACATAGAAAATCCACCCGAGCATGACGGCGGTGACTGAAAGTCTTAGCGCCACCAGAGGCGTCGTTTTGTACGGACCAAGTTCGGCGTTGCGCTCATCGGAACCGGCGACAGAAGTTTTCGAACTTAGAGGCAACAGCCTCGTGAATCTTGCCGGCATAAAGCGCTTACAAAAAGTATCGTCGAGGAGCAAGAATCCCAGTGCAAGCACCAGGTAATTCAGAAATGCATAGTTGGCAGTAAGGATTATTCCAATTTGCCAGGGAGTGACGATAAAGAAAAGAATAATCCGGAAACGGCGAGGCAGGAGAAACATCCACACAAGCCCAAGCTCAAGCGCAAGCGTGCCGTACACACAGCCTGCATGAAACCAATGCGGCAGGTGCTGAACGTACCAACCGACCCACGTGGGCAGCGGACCGTTTTGGTAGTACTCGTCCATGGCCGTGAAATTGCGCCACTCGGGGTCGCCGCCGGCAATCTTTGCGACTCCGGACTCGAAGTAAATTCGAAACCACTCCCATAGCAACAAGAACCAGCTCGCACGCGACGAAGTCCAAGCTGCTCCCCAACCCGGACGAAGCCCCGGAGGAGCCAGGAATAAAGATATGAATCCCGCTTCGAGCAACATGCCGTCGGACTGGTAGCTGGAGAAATCTCCAGCGGCCGCGATGAAAGAAAGAAAGCACACAAAACAAATGGCAAGCGCCACGCGGGGCCATACATTCAGAACGAGCAGCAATGACGCCAGCATCCCTAGCCAAGACAAGGCCAATAGCATGTGCGAACTGGATGAAAGCCAAAGCAGCGTAGGCGCGAACCAGAATCGCGCAGGACCCAGTTGGGCTGCTACAGCCCGCAGATATTGACCGGCGGGCAGAATTCCGTTGGGGCCGATCAGGCCGCGGATCTGAAACACTAGCGAGAAGAATGCCGAGAAATAGATGAGTCCGAGCGCGCGAAGGAAAATCCAACGCGGGATCAGGCGATCCGAAGGGCCTCGTTCCGAATCGAACACCCAGCGAACGACGGACGGAGGCGACCAGTTCATTTCTTAGTCAATCCAGCCGCAGGGAAAAATCACGGGAAACCCATCACCACTTCAACGCCAATGCTTTAGTTCGCGTCTCGGCCACGAAAGTTTCATCTTTTAATGATTCCAAATTAATTTCAACATTCGCCAGCGCGCCTTGCGTCGCCGCGCGGGCAAGCGCGATCGCCGTGACCAAATCAGATTTCATATTTGGATTCGTAATCTGCTTTAACTTCTCAGCAATGGCAGCGACTTCATTCGCCTTCTCGGCGACGCTAAGGGGAACCATCGCGGCCTGCTTCAACGCAGCATTAATGATGCCGTCGCCATCCTGTATTTCCTTCGCGCGCTTATAAGCCTTCACTACGGCGTTGTAAGACTCAGCATCGGAATCGATCGCGCTCTTCAACTCTTCGCGCAGCACCGTCAGCCGAGTGATGGCCTCAGTCAGAGCGGACTCATATTGCAGATATGCCTTTTTGCTGCGCGAGATCGAAGCTACCATGCTCGCCAAACCCGCAGCCATGGCGGCACTTGCCGCGGCTGCACTGCCTCCACCGGGAGTTGCGGTTGGGGCCGCGAGCTGCTCGATGAACGGTTCAACTCCGGCGCGAATTCCCCCGACCGCCATTCTTCCGCCCATCACCGCCGCCAGCCGGTTTTCGAGGATCATGGATGAATCAAAATTCTCGACTTGCAAGAACCATTCCGCGGTCAATTCCAATGCTTTCTTCGGAATCAATCCTACGATCTCGCTGCTGACGGGAATCACGCCATGCCGCGTGGCCTCCCGCTTTACCAGTTCAAAAACACGGTGAATAGGCGTCTGCTCGAAATCGGTGAGATTCATGGAGACCTGTGCCATGCCGCGAACAAAAAATCCTGCGCCCTTCACAAAGCGCAGACCGCCGCTGGAGGCGCGTACCGCTTTGGCGACTTTCTTCGCGATCTCCACATCGGCAGTGTTGAGAAACACGTTGTAGGCGATCAGCGCTTTGCGCGCACCAACTACAACTGCGCCCGCCGTGGGATGGAGTTGTGCATCTCCGAAATCCGGCCTGCGGGCGGGAACGGTCGCGATCTCCGCACGTATTCCTTCGAACTGTCCACGGCGGATGTATTCCAGGTTCTGCCGCTCAGCAGAGGTTGCCGCGGCCTCGTAGAGATAAACAGGAACGTGATACCGCTTCCAAATTTCTGCTCCGGCCTGGCGAGCCATCTCAACGCAATCTTCCAGGCTGACGCCTTCAATTGGTATAAACGGAACCACATCCGCCGCGCCCAAGCGAGGATGCGCGCCGCTGTGTTTCGTCAAATCTAATATTTCAGACGCCTTTCCTACGCCGCGAATCGCGGCTTCCTGAATTGCCTGACGTTCGCCAACCAGCGTAATCACACAGCGATTGTGATCGGAATCCATCTCGCGGTCGAGCAGGTAAACGCCATCGATTTTCATGGCTTCGACGATGGCGTCGACTTTTGATTTATCGCGTCCTTCGGAAAAATTCGGGACACATTCCACGAGACTTGACATATGGGAGAAGAATATCTGGCGCAACCAGTGGCCGCAACTTGTCCAATGGACCAGATTGGCGAGCCTTGCTCCCCCGGACAGCCGAGGACGGCTGTCCCTACGCTAGTGCTTGAAGAATCTGCCGATTCCCAGGCGCACTTGCACGGTGTTCAATCCTGGATTCGGTACAGCGAGCCCGGCATTGGAAATGTGCATATAGCGGACTTCCACGGTCCAGTTATATTTCTCTCCCAGGAAATGGGTGCCTAAACCAGCACCGGGTGTGAAATTAACATTGTTGGTGCCAGCGGGGACATCGTTGTTTGTAAAAAGCACACCTCCGCTTAATTCGAAATAGGGAACAATCTTTCCCCTGGTCGCAAAATTCCATTTCAAATTTAGGGGATTAAAACCGGCGCCATAAGAAGTGGTCGATGGCTCAAACTCATTGGCTCCCTGGAAAACCATGAATACCGGGACGATATCTACCGCATATTCGAAGCGTCCTTTCAGAAAGCCCGGGCCTAGGGGACGGGTCAATATCCATCCGTAACGAGCGCCTACATTCCAGACTTCCGTATCTGACGTGCCTCCGGGAACAGAATGGCCGCCGCCGGTCCAGAGTGCGATTTCGTGTCCACCACCTTCGGGACGTGCTTGCCCGGCCGCCAACGAAGACATCAACAGAATCGCGGGCAAGAGTGCCCGCGCCACACGAGACGCGAGGGTCACAGTCCCAATCCCCCGTCGACGGTTAGAATCTGGCCGGTTATAAAACTGGGCGCGGTAGCAAAGAACAAAACCGCTGCGGCAACGTCTTCCGCGCTGCCATTGCGCCGCATCGGAGTCTGCTTGGCCTTACGTTTCATGAACGCTGCCGCTGATTTTTCGCCGAGATCGATCATACCGGGAGCGACGCAGTTGACAGAGACTTCAGGTGCCAAAGCTATCGCCATAACCTTTGTAAGCATATGAAGAGCGGCTTTGGACGAACAGTAGTGAGCGTGAGTCGCCCACGGCCGCAATCCTCCTAATGACCCCATGTTAATAATCTTGCCGCGGCGCTCGCGAAGGTGTTTCAAGCTTGCCTGAGATACGAGAAAAGGCCCGCGCACGTTCGACGCGAACATGGCATCCCATTGTTTTAGTGTGAGGTCTTCGAATTCGACCGTCTCATAGTTCGCGGCGTTATTTACCAGGATATCCAGACCGCCAAACTCTCGTTTAACTTCCCGAACGGCATTGGCGACGCTCTTCGGATCCGTAACGTCGCAACGCAATGCGATCGCTCGTACTCCAAAACCGCCAAGGTCGATAACGGTGGACTGCGCTTCGCGTGCCGATGTGAGGAATGTGATCGCAACATCGGCCCCGGCGGCGGCCATAGCCAAAGCGGCCGCTCGTCCGAGGCGTCGGGCCGCGCCAGTGATTAGGACGGACTTGCCGGATAGCGGCTTGTCGGCCGATTTGGGGTTACCTGCTTTCACCATGAATGTTGCGATTGTAGCTGCTTTAGACGACTAAGCTACAGAGATCAGGTAAGGTTTTCACGTGATCTTGCCAGATGCCAGGTCTTTCACCAACTCCAGATCCGCTTCCAGGAAATCGAAGGATGGCAATTCCGAACGATCCGCCCAACGCATATCTTTAAAGATCTTATTTTCCAGTTCGCCTTTATAGTCCCTGACTACGAAGAAACGCAGCTCCACCGAACTTCCATTCTTGTATTGATGTCGGATTCGCGCAACTTCATCTCCAACGCTCGCCTCGATTCCAAGTTCTTCGTCTAACTCGCGCCGCAGCGCATCTCTCGGTTGCTCTCCCTCTTCGATTTTTCCGCCGGGAAACTCCCACTTCAATGGCATGGTTTGATGGCGCGTTCGCTGGCAAACCAGAACCCTGCCGTCCTTAAATATTAAAGCTGCAACTACCTGCTTCACGATACCTCCAGCGTGGATTTCGCGTTGAGGCATCGTAGACCAACCGGCTGTGGAAAAAGCTCGGGATGGATGGCATACTTCAACGCCCGTAGGCCATGAACCAGAGTCGGCGCAGGCGTATTCAGGAATTCGTCTCGTATGCAGTAAACTCGACCCTCGCGAGCCGCACGCATCCCGGACCATCCACGTTCGCGGATGATTTTCTCAAGTGGAACGCGATCACCTGCTCCGCACCAGGCGAAGATTACTACGTCCGGGTTTTCGGATAGAACCGCATCCGCAGACGTCCTCGCGCCTGGGGTGCCGATGAGTTCCCCACCAGCCGCTCCAATCAGTTCTTCAACCCATGGCTGGGACGCGATCAGCGGCTTGCCCCATTCCTCGCAATAGACTCGTGGGCGCGGCAGATCTGCGGTCTGTTGCCGAATCCCTTCGATCTCTTGCGTCATTGTTTCAATCACCGTTGAGCCGGCTTCGGGTACTCCTGCCAACCCGGCGATGATCGCGATGTCGCCATAAATATCGGAGAGAGTGTGCGGCGCCAATCCCAGAAATCGCACTCCAGACTTCAAAATCTCCGACACCGATTTTTCCTGATAAGGAACCGCAGCAATTACGAGATCCGGATGGACCGCAATGATCTGCTCGCTCTGAGCTGCCCAGGAATCGGCAACAATAATGCAAGTTTCTCTCGTACGGATCTCGGGACAGACTTCGGCGCAGTATTTTGTGCACGCAATGACACGATCAAGTTTTCCGATGGCAGCAAGAATGACCGTGGCGCTGGGCTGCAAGGAGACGATTCTTCGTGGTGTGTGATCGGTTGGCATGAGGGACACGAAGATGGCAGCTTTATATTATTTACCGGTGTCGGAAGGATATAACTTGGAACCGGCAAATCATACACACAACTTACGGTTGTGGTGGTTTGACATATCCAGTACCGCGTCGGAAAGTACCGTCAGAATTTTGAAGGTAATGACACAGGAAAAGTTGCGGGTTGAAACCGAACCGCACTAGGTTCAACGGCGGAATGCGTGTACAATGCTGGCAACGGCTCACGCTGGGCTGTCATGAATGTGTGTTCTTCGGTTCTCGAAAAGGCTCTATCTACCATCCCCTCGAACATCGGGATCAGAGAGTCTCCACCCACTGGATTTTGAATATCGGCCAGACTCTGGTTCCATCTTTGAGATGTGAGCAAGTTAAAGGATTCCGCTCTTGGCGCGGAACGCAACACCGAATATCCGAGCCAGATCATGATCGCCAAACTATAGGCTATGCCATCCACAGCAGAGACCATGTTTCCACTAACCCGGCCAGAGCTGTAAAGAGCGAACGCCCCCAGCTCCGCGGCGGCATACGACCCAAATCCTAGAGCAATTCCGAAACTGTTCTGCTTCCATGAGACGCCCAAATACCTCGCGAAAACCAGAAGGAACAAGATGAGACCGCAATGGATCACTCTCACGCCACGCTGGAGGACGAGCATCGCTTCAATTACGGCTCCCTGTTCCGAGCTTGGGCTCGCCGCGGCGATCACGACAGCAGCCAGTAACATTACCAGACCGGCCCACTTGAATAGGACTGACCCCAAATCTTTCAACGCGTGATAAGGGCGAAAAACGTCTTGAAAGATTTCATAGATGACTTTGAATCCCAGCGCCAGACTGATGCCCGCACAGATCCAGTATCCATAAAAATAAACTGAATAACTCGCCAGCTTTTGAATGGGAAACAATATGCAGAAAATTGCGATTTGAGCGGCCAGATAGGTGAAGAAAACAGGAAACGCCCGGTGCAGTTTTCGCCTGAACATGGCTGCGCCGACAGCAACCTGAAGCACTGGATGGCTTATCCAGAGCGCGGTTTGAATTTGGGGGGTCATTACTAAATTCTTGAGAGGAAAGCTCCTTTCCTCCTTCCAAAACTCTAGCACCTCTGACCCGGGGGTCAATGGACGAAGGTAATCTAAAGTAACCATTACCTTCTCTTGAATTCCAACCGGAAGCGTCAAAACGTGGTAGCCGAACTAGATCGCGTCCGAAGGCCTTATTAACACCAGGAATGAACGGTTGAGGAGGGACGTTGGGATATCGTCGCGGTTTCTCGCAGTAATAATGATGTTGAATTCGTCAGAGGATCTTAGATTTTCAAGAAGGGATGGCGACCGTTTGGGCTCGACAGTGGCCAGAAACCTGAGGAATCCGTGGACATCGGCGCTTTCACCCGAGTCCTGATGGGTAAAGGACACTTTCGATTCTTGCGAGGCAAAATACCAGGACACGGATGCGGCGGTAGCGACCGCCTCCTCATATTTTTTCGCAGGGATTGTGCCCGGCTGTGGGTTATCGAACACAATCCGTAATTTTCGATTGTCTTCGTTGCTGAACTCGCGAACTTTCAGCGAACCGGTCTTGGCGGTTGCTTTCCAATCCACGTGCCGCGCAGAATCATCCGGCATATATTCGCGAAGCCTGTATAGATCGTTCCCACGTCCGCGAAAAAAAGTCTCAATCTCCCCTACAATCCGGGGAATTAATTCAATTTGGTCGCGAGCGAGCAGCACCGACGGGTACACGATTATCTCCCGCATATCCGCCACGCGGCGAGTCTTGGTGAGGAATGCGAAAGGAAAGCGCGTGGACAGACCAAAACTCTCCTCCCGATAGCATCCGCGCCGTTCAAAATTGAAATCAAGCTCGGCTTTAAGCTCTCCTCGTGCGGGTATATAAGGAAAATATGTGGTCCCCGAAAATATGTGATTCGCTACCGCAATACGAGCAACGCGTTGAAGTCTTCGATCGGGCAGTTTCAGCCACTGCTCTTGTGGTGGCCGCCTCGGCGGAAAGGCGAAAGTTGCGGGTTTCCACTGCCATTGTTTAGCTTTAGCTTCCTTGGCGAATGGCACCACGTTTACGGATAGTGACGGCATCCATCTTCGCGGATTTCGCAGAGCCAGCCGTCCCCGGACTGGTTCGCCTGCGAAGACATGCTCGGGCAGCCGGAGGTCGAGTTCCAAATCTCGCAATACCACTGCCGAGGCGATACCAGAGACGATGATGGCGGCGAGCATCGCGGCGACCACGATATAGAGGAGGTTGTTCCCTGTGTTCAACGCCGCCACTCCGATCAGCAGCACGACCGTTACGTAGATGAGTCCGAACTTGGTGACTTTGTAGTCCACCGCGTCTCGGATGCGTGCTCCCGCTACGCGTTTGGCTAGATACGGGACGGTGGTGACTCCAACGAAAACTGCCAGCAGCAATGCAACGGAAGCCAGGATTAACGTACCCCACAAATTGCCTGATTCACGCGCAACGCTCGAGAACAGAGCGACCGCAAAGGCTAAAACAAGCCCCCCTATGGCTGAAAGGAAACGAATCCAGACCCGAGAGATCGAAATGGATGGAAGCGCAGTGTGTGAGGGAGGGGCGTAGGTCTGGCTAGGATTTAGCGAGGCGCGCAATTAGGTAGGCCAAATGGAAGCTTAACATCACCGGGAGTAACCTGAAAGTTACCCTCGCCCTCCTAAGGATACCCCGGCTAAACCGGGTAGAATGAAATTCGCCATGGAACGCAGTTTCCCAGTTTGCGAGGCGAGTCCGGCTGCGTAAAGGACTACTCTGCATGCACTTACCAAAAGACAGAGAAGTCTTCCATAAAATGTAGCCCGGCCCCCGCTCTCCCTCTATAATCATGGAAGTCTTTAGCGATAATGGATTTAACGGCGCACTTATGTCAACTGCCATGGCCCCGAACGTGCAGAAGTCTCCTAGCACGGCTACGTCTGGCTCTTGGCAGATAGCGCGAATGAATCGAGATTTCCAAATCAGTCCAGCGGTTTTGCTGTTTCTGCTCACTGCGGCGGCGATCGTTCTGGCCGCCATCAATTTTCAGAAAGAGAGCGAATACCGGGTTCCATCCGACGGCGTTTGGTGGGTCGAACACAGCAGCTTTGTGGTTGCCGACCGGGTCGAGGCCAATGGCCCTGGGGCCCAGGCCGGAATCAAGGAAGGCGACCACCTAGTTGCAATTGACGAGGAACCTGTCAAAAACACGGCGGCCCAAGTAAGGCAGATGTATCGCATTGGGCCTTGGTTAAAAGCAACTTACTCTGTGGTCCGCAATGGTGTACCCGTCGACGCAAATGTAATTCTGGTGCCGGCAGAAAAATCGCTAAACCAGTGGTTACGGTTGATTGCGCTGATTTATCTGGGAATTGGGATTTATGTGCTTCTTCGCCGATGGACAGCACCCGGATCCATGCACTTTTACATTTTCTGCCTGGTTTCGTTCATTTTTTACGCCTTTAAGTACACAGGTAAATTTAACCAGTTCGACTGGACGATCTACTGGTCCAATGTAGTCGCTGGCCTTTTGCAGCCTGCGTTATTTCTGCATTTTGTTCTCACTTTTCCTGAAAAAAGCCGTTTGATCCGCAAGCATGGCTGGGCCATCCCTCTGATTTACATCCCAGGGGCGGTTTTGTTGGTCCGTCACGCCCTGGCTCTTCGATTCTTGAACGCTACTGAGAGTTTGCGCTGGAACCTCGATCGCCTGCAAATGGGCTACCTGGCGATGTTTTTTATAATCGCGGCGGCCGTTTTGTGGCACAGCTATCGCAGCGCCAGCACCCCGATCCTGCGCCAGCAGTTGAAGTGGGTCACGCGCGGGACGATCCTCGCAATTACTCCGTTCACGCTGTTTTACGTCATCCCGTACCTGACTGGCGCCGTGCAGACAAATGGGATGAGAGTTTCCGTTCTGTCGCTTGGCTTGCTACCGCTCACTTTCGGATACGCCATCTTCCGCTATCGCCTCATGGATGTGGATCTGATCTTCAAGCGGGGCATGGTCTACACGCTGGCTGCCGGGGCGATTGGAGGCGGCTACTTTGCAATCGTGGCTGCAGTCGCGGAAGTTGTGCACGCTCGAATCCCCAGTTCAGGACCTGTCGGGTTGGGGCTGGCAATTGTCGTTACAGCGGTGCTGTTCGATCCAGTCCGCAAATGGATACAGGAGCGCATCGATCAATTTTTCTACCGCACTCATTATGACTACCGAAAAACTTTAGTTGAGTTTGCACGCGATCTCAGTGCAGAAACAGATCTGGACAAGATGCTCGCCTCGGTTGTGGATCGTCTCTCGCGGACTCTTGCCGTCGACCGCATGGCGATATTTCTGTCAGCCGGCGAACAGGGGGAACGTTTCGTCCTGGCGAAATCATTTGGAATGACCCAGACCGGCGGTCTGGACTTGAGCTTCCTGGGCGCGCGCCGTCCGGAATCGGAGTCGGGCCATATCTTTTTCGATAATACCCATCAAGTGCCAAGGGAAACAGCAAGCGCACAGTCAACAATCGCGAAGCTGGATCTGAACTACTACATCTCCTGCCGGGCCCGACAGCACGCCATCGCAGTCATCGGTTTGGGAAAGACGGTTGAGGGCGATTTTCTCTCCAGCGAAGACGTTGAGTTACTGGAAACTTTGGCAGGGTATCTTGGAATAGCTATTCAGAACGCGCGGCTATACGCATCTCTCGAGCAAAAAGTCTCTGAATACGAGCGGCTGAAGGATTTCAACGAGAACATCGTCGAGTCAATCAACGTCGGCGTGCTGGCCGTCGATTTGGCTGATCGGGTTGAATCCTGGAACTCACAGATGGAAGTCATGTACGCGCTGCCCCGCTGGCAGGCGATGACACGGCCACTGAGCGAGGTCTTCCCCGCCGCGTTCGTCGAAGAGTTCTATCGGGTCCGGCAGAATCCTGGCATTCACAACCTTTATAAGTTCCGGCTGGGCACACCGACAGGGGAAAGCCGCGTGGTAAATGTCGCTATCGCACCACTGGTGACCAAGAAGTTTAACGTGATTGGCCGGCTCATCATCATGGATGACATCACTGAGCGGGTTGAATTGGAGTCGCAACTCTCGCAAGCGGATAAACTTTCCTCGATTGGATTGCTTGCTGCCGGCGTTGCGCACGAGGTCAATACTCCACTGGCGGTGATTTCCTCCTATGCGCAGATGCTCTCGAAGCAACTTCAAGGTGATCCGCAAAAAAGCGGACTGATGGAAAAAATTACTCGTCAGACTTTCCGCGCTTCAGAAATCGTGAACAACCTGCTGAATTTTTCCCGCACCAGCGGTACGGAATTTACCAATGTTGACTTGAGCAGCATCATCCTCGACACGCTAGGGCTACTGGAACACCAATTCAAAACGGCCAAGATTCAGGTACAGGACGAACTTGCTGCACATCTCCCGCCCATTCACGGTAATGTTGGCCGCCTGCAACAAGTGTTCCTGAATTTATTTCTGAATGCCCGCGATGCCATGCCGAATGGGGGGACGCTGCGAGTGGCGACCTCCAACGGCTCCAGCGTTTCCGTTGTCGTTGCTGACACCGGAAGCGGGATTCCGCAGGAGCATATCCGGCGCATTTATGATCCGTTTTTCACCACCAAGACCGCCCCGGCCGAGGGGCAAAGCCGCGGGACCGGTCTCGGCTTGTCGGTCACCTACGGCATCATCCAGGAGCATGCAGGACAAATTCGAGTAGAGAGTCGGCCCGGCGAAGGCACAACTTTCACCCTTGATTTCCCCATGGTAAAGAAGGCGGTCAATGTCTGAGGCCGCAGTACTCTCGCAGCGAGGCGTTAACGGGGCAACGTCCTCCCCGTTGGGCTCCGTTCTGATCGTAGACGATGAAGCCGCAATTCGGGAATCGTTGCAAACCTTGCTAGAAATGGAAGGCTATCAGGTGGAAACTGCGTCCACCGCCATCCAAGGTCTCGAGAGAATCGGTGAACGGGAGTTCGACCTTGTTCTGCTGGATCTCGCCTTGCCCGATCGTAACGGGATTGACCTGCTTGCCGACCTTCGCATTCACAACCCACAGCTCTCGATCATCATGATCACCGCTTATGGCACCGTGGAGAACGCAGTCAGCGCCATGCAGGCGGGAGCAGTGAACTTCGTTCAGAAGCCCTGGGACAACGAAAAGTTGCTGGCCGACGTAAGGGCGGCAGTGGCCCGGCATCGCGTTGAAGAAGAGAATATCCAGCTCAAGCGCGCCCTCAAGCAGCGATATAACTTCGAGAACATCGTGGGCAAGAGCGAGCCCATGTTGAGAATTTTTGATTTGGTTGCGCAAGTCGCGCCCAGCCGCTCAACTGTTCTGTTGCAAGGCGAGAGTGGAACCGGCAAGGAATTAATTGCCAAAGCCATTCACCTGAATTCGCCCCGTCGCGACCGCTCTTTTGTCCCAGTCAATACCGGCTCCATGCCGTCGGACCTTCTGGAATCAACTTTATTCGGACACGTCAAGGGCGCTTTCACCAGCGCCATCGCCTCCAAGAAGGGGCTTTTTGAAATCGCGGATCGTGGAACGCTCTTCCTGGACGAAATCGGTAACATGAGCATGGACACGCAGAGCAAGATTCTGCGCGTCCTCCAGGACAGAAAATTTATGCATTTGGGCGGAGTCCACGAATTACAGGCGGATGTCCGAATCATCGCAGCTACAAACGTTGACCTCAAGCAGCATGTGCGCGATGGAAAATTTCGCGAAGACCTGTTCTACCGCCTGAACGTTATCACCGTTGACCTGCCGCCCCTGCGGCAGCGCAAAGAAGATATTCCACTGCTGGTTGAGTTTTTTCTTCAGAAGTACGCCGAAGAAAACGATAGACCTGCAATGCGAGTGACGCCCGAGGCTTTGCGGGCTTTGCTCACTTACTCCTGGCCCGGCAACGTGCGCGAGGTTGAAAATGTTATCGAACGCGCCGTCGTTCTCTCCTCGGGACCCGAAATCGGCATCGACCTACTCGCCGACAACATAGCGGGCCGTGGCACTTCTTTCCCACGCCTGGAGCATCGCGGTGATGCCTCGCTGTTTGACATCGTGGAAGAATACGAACGCCACATCATCGTAGATATGCTCGATAAGTGCAACTGGAACCAAACCGACGCGGCGGAACGTTTTCGCGTGCCCTTATCCACCCTAAACCAGAAGATTAAGCGCCTCTCCATCGAAATCAAGAAAAAGACAAGAGACTGAGCCTCGCCGCCATTCGATTCCCCTCCGATTGCGTGCTATCTGCAGGCGCCTCACTGACTCAATTTTGCTCTGGAACTGACGGCATGCGGCTTTCTGATATATTTCCGTAACTGCCCAAATGGAATTAAAGTCGCCTAGCGAATTCATTAAAGAGCAAGTCCTGGCGGTCCAGGAATATTCCATGCTGGCGGCGCGTTCAATCGCAAACCTATTCGCTCATCCGCTTTATATCGGGGACATCATCCAGCAGGCCGACCTGATAGGGGTGGGATCGTTGCCTATCGTTTCTCTTTCTGGGCTCTTCACGGGTGTAGTTCTTGCATTGAACAGCGCCAGCACTTTGCAACGATTTGGATCGCTTTCTCTAATTGCGCAGCTTGTATCGGTTGGAATGGTCACCGAACTGGGACCAGTCTTGACCGGCCTCATGGTCGCCGGTAGGAACGCTTCTGGAATGGCCAGCGAACTGGGCTCCATGGTTGTTAGCGAGCAGATTGACGCGATGCGCGCCCTCGGCACGGATCCGACGAAGAAGCTGGTAACGCCGCGGGTAGTCTCCACGGTCTTTATGCTGTTTTTCTTAACTATCATTTCAGATCTTCTGGGACTGGTCGGCGGAGCCATCGTTTCCATTGCTATGCTCGGGATTAACTCTCACCAGTACTGGAGTTCGGCATGGCAGATACTCGCTTTCAGGGATGTCTTTACCGGACTGATTAAACCCGTACTTTTCGGGTTCATCATCGCAACCGTGGGTTGCTACTACGGTATGTCTGCTCGCGGAGGTACCCAAGGAGTAGGAAGGGCAACCACGCAAGCGGTCGTAGCCGCTTCAGTCTCCATCGTCATGATGGACGCATTTGTCACTAAGCTGCTGCTGGCAGTTTTTGGCTATCGTTGATATGTCTGGACATCCAACCCTGACCGAGCAGCCTTCCAAGGTGTCTGAGGGCGGCCCATCTCCTATTCTTGTATTTGAGAATGTCTCATTGGCCTTCGACGAAAAGGTCGTCCTCGAGGACATATCCTTCGGCCTCCAGCGCGGAGAGACCAAAGCGATCTTTGGCGTGGCGGGGTCGGGTAAGAGCACTATTCTGAAGCTTGCAATGGGTTTGCTGAAACCGGATAGTGGCAGCATTCACGTTCTGGGAGCCGATATAACGACGATGACCGAGGAGGAGTTGTTCGCTCTCCGACGCAAGATTGGGATGGTCTTCCAGGAAAGCGCGCTGTTCGATTCCCTCACCGTTCGGGAAAACGTGGCATTCCGACTGCTTGAAGAAGGAGACATTCCCGAGGCCGAGATCGAGAAGCGAGTACGGGAAGTGCTCAGCTTCGTCGAACTGGAAAGGACAGTCGATCTCTTTCCCTCTGAGCTTTCCGGCGGGATGCGGCGTCGCGTAGCCATTGCGCGTGCGATCATCACCGAGCCGGAAATTCTGCTCTACGACTCGCCGACTGGAGGTCTCGATCCCGTCACCTCTACCACAATTATCGAACTCATCATCAAACAGCGCAACGTCTACAAGACTAGCTCACTGTTCGTGACTCATCGTTTACAGGACGCATTCACCATGGCGAGCCACGGCTTCGATCCCAAGACGAACCACATGAAACTGCTGCCGCCGGATGCCCGTCAAAATGTCCCGATGTGCTTTCTACTGCTGCGGGACGGCAAAATCATCTTCAATGGAGACGCACACGAGCTAGCCAACTCAAAAGACGAGTACATCCGAGAGTACATTTCTTAGAAATTGAGCAATTGAGAAATTTTGTAATTGGGCAATTTGAAAACCAACAGCAAATTTGATCAACAAATTACCCAATTGCGTAATTCCCAATTAGTCCTAGCTGGCTTTTGCGGCTTCCGCCATTGCCTTCTTGCGATTGGCAACGGTCGTTTCCGTTCGCTGCAAGATCGCGCGGCTCTTTTCGGTGCTATTTACCAGAGTTTCGATGTGCAGAAACATGGTCGGGCTTTGTCTCTCGCGCAATTCTTTCAAGAACGGCTTCACCTTGGCGAATACAAAAAACATCTCGCCAGAAATACTCGGCTCCAGAAAAAGATCTCTATCGAGCGCTCCGTGCTCAACCAGTGAAGCCGCCATAGTCCAATATCCCGAGACCTGACGAAACCAATTATTCTCCGGGCTTCCCATGTTTGACGAGATTTTCAGAACGTCTTCGGCAGTTTGCGGCCAAAATGTAGTGGTCCACCAGTGGCGAGCTTTGCGCATTTCAGCTTCCCGGCGAAGGTCGTATAGTTTGAGAATTAATTCAGCATCAGTAGCAGTTGCTTTTCCAGACATTTAGAACCTCCTGAGATTTTCCAATTGCCGTGTTGAGAAAGACATTCCGGATACAAAGAGAGTCGCAGTTTAGTTGATGATAGAAGAAGGGGCGGATTCATTCAATCCGTCGCGAATCTAGATGTTGGCCGCAGCGCCCGCCGTCCCACCTTCCGAAAGCTGGGGTGCAGGCCGTTCGAAATCACATTCCTTGTTTGGACAAGCGATGACGGGACCTGACTTAAGAAATTTCTCGACCAAGAACTCATGTCCACATGTCGGACACTTTTCCGGTATCGGCTTATTTGCCGACGTGAACTTGCAGTTTGGATAATTGCCGCACCCGTAAAAAGTATTCCCCTTGCGAGCGCGTTTTTCAACCAACTCGCCGTCAGCGCAGAGGGGGCACTTGACGCCAATAAAGTTCTGCTTAACATACTTGCACTCTGGATATCCGCTGCACGTCGTGAACTCACCAAAGCGTCCGTGACGGATCATCATATTGCGGCCGCATTTGGGACAGACTTCATCCAGCGGAATATCAGGAACCTTCTTGCCTTGATCGAGCCGCCGAGTGGTTTTGCAGTCGGGATATCCGGTACACGCCATGAATTGACCGAAGCGTCCTCGCTTCAAGACCATCACCCGGCCGCAGTTCTCGCAATATTCCTCCTGCGTGGTTTCCTGTACGTCGGCGGTGTCGAGATCAGGTAAATTGATGGGATTTTCTTTGGTAAACGTGCAGCTCTCGGGATTCTCTTTGTCATAAGAACTGCATGCATAAAACGATCCGTGTTTCCCCCACTTGATAACCAGCGGAGATCCGCAGCGTTCGCACTTTTCGTCAGTCGGCTTCTCCATCCGCTTGACGTTTTCCATGTGCTTTTCCGCGTAGCGGAGGTCTTTCTGAAATTTCTTATAGAAGTCAGCGAGCGTGTCCGTCCACTTCTCAGAGCCGTCCTCGATTTCGTCCAGGTCTTCTTCGAGCTTAGCGGTGTATGCGACGTCGAAAATCTCGGAAAAGTTTTCGACGAGAAGATCGGTAACCACCAGCCCGATTTCGGTTGGCGTGAATCTTCCGCCCAGCTTCTGGACATACTGACGTTCCTGAATCGTGCTGATGATTGCCGAATAGGTTGACGGCCGCCCAATGCCCCGCTCCTCAAGCTCTTTCACCAGAGAAGCTTCGTTGTAGCGCGGCGGAGGTTCAGTAAAGTGCTGCTCGGGCTTCAGTTCTCTTAGCGTCAATTTCTGGCCGGGTTCCAACGCAGGCAATTTGTGTTTGAGTTCTTCTTCCTCTTCGTCCTTGCCTTCCTTCGACTCTTCATAAACTTTCAGGAAGCCTTCAAACTTAAGAACCGAGCCGGTAACACGGAACCAGAATGTCTCACTCTTCGATTTCGCATCAATATCGACTGTCGTCTGGTCGAAAACCGCGGGTGTAATCTGCGATGCTACAAACCGCTGCCAAATTAGTTTGTAAACTTTGTATTCATCTTCTTTTAGGTATTGCTTGATTTGATCGGGATGCCGAAGAACTCCCGTGGGACGTATGGCCTCGTGAGCGTCCTGCGTATTCTTCTTGGATTTAAATGTATTCGGCGATTCAGGTAGATAGTCCGCACCATATTGAGACTTAATGTAATCTCGCACTTCCGCCAGCGCGTCATTAGAAACACGCGTGGAATCGGTACGCATGTAAGTGATCAGGCCGACTACGCCTTCTTCACCCAGCTCGACGCCTTCATATAACCGCTGAGCAATCATCATGGTGCGCTTCACGCTGAAACGAAGCTTGCGGGAAGAATCTTGCTGAAGTTTGCTGGTAGTGAAGGGCGGATAAGCATTCCGCCGGCGCTCTTTGCGATCGACCGTCCGGACAAGCCAATCCGCGCCTTCGAGAGCAAGCCGGATCTTCTCCGCGTCTTCCCCGTTTGTGACTTCGACCTTTTCTTCGCCCTTGCCAACAAATCGCGCGTCAAACGCCGGTGGTTTAGGGCCGGCCAAGTTCGCGTCGATGGTCCAATATTCCTGCTTCTGAAACGCTTTGATTTCGCGCTCGCGATCGACGATCAATCGCAACGCCACAGTCTGTACACGTCCTGCGGAAAGCCCACGGCGTACTTTGTCCCACAACAGCGGTGAAACTTGATATCCGACTAAGCGGTCCAGAACACGCCGGGCCTGCTGCGCATCGACGAGGTCGCGGTTTATCTCCCGAGGATGCTCGAATGCTTCCCGCACCGCGCGCTGAGTAATCTCATTGAAAGTGACGCGTTGAATGCGATCGCCATTCTCGTCACCCTTCTTTTTTTTCTTCTTGCTCTTGGAACTTTCTCCAAGCTCATCGGCAAGATGCGCCGCCATCGCCTCGCCTTCACGATCGGGGTCTGGAGCGAGATAGATGTGATCCATGCCGAGTGCAAGCTTCTTCAGCTTGGCAAGAACTTTCTCTTTCCCGGGAATGACAATGTACTCGGTGTCGAAATTGTTATCGACATCGACACCAAGTGTGCTCTTGGGCAGATCTTTCACGTGGCCAAAAGAGGCTTCCACGGTGTAACCCTTCCCCAGATATTTCTGGATGAGCTTCACCTTCCCCGGCGACTCGACGATGACTAATCCTTTTTCCAATGTTTCCTCTGTTGTTCCCGAAGCTAGCACGAAAGCTCAGCGGCAACAAGCTTTTGGCTATTGGCTCTTAGCCTTTGGCTAAAATCTACGATGCCAACGAGCTTCGTATCTTTTGTGATAATGAACTTAACATGCGCATAACTGCACTCAATTCAGAATCTAAATCTTTATAGTCTGCAATGGTCAGGAACCCCAGATCCCGCGCCAACACGAGGTGATAGGAAAGCTCCGCGCCCGAACCCATTGCGATCTGAATGAACCGCGCCATCTCTCCTTCGGATCTTCGGCCGCAACCCTCCGCCAGATTCGCGGGAACCGAGGCACAGGCGCGGCGAATTTGACTCGTCAATCGGTAACGTTCCTCGATAGGAAATCTCTGTGTCTCTTTGTAAACCATTAGCGTTAACGTATGTGCTTTTTGTCAAACTTGAAGGTCTTTGTAATTTCGCATATTTGGGCCTTAAGCTAAAAGCTAAGAGCCAACAGCTAAAAGCTTCTTACAAAATTCTTCCCCGGCAGCTGTTTCACCTTGCCAGTCAGCTCCAGTTCGAACAAAGCTGCGAAGATTTCCGACGAAGACACCGCCGGCTCCAGCCGCTCCACAATCTCATCGATGTGCGTGGATTCATCCGCCTTCAACAGCGCGAAAATCTTCTTCTCGTGGGGCGAGAGGTCCGCTTCTGGAAATAGAGATGCGTTTTCAGCGGTGGGCGATTCATTGCCGCTTTCCGGCTCCAGCGCAATCCGGACGTTGGCTGGCAGCTCTTCCCACACGTCTTCCCAAGTCGCCACTAGCTTAGCGCCTTGTTTAATCAACGTGTTAGGCCCCCACGAGTTTTTGTTGGTCACGTTGCCGGGAACCGCGAACACATCGCGATTCTGCTCCAGCGCGCAACGCGCGGTGATACGAGTACCGCTATACTCCGCGGCTTCGACGACCAGCACACCAATCGAGATTCCGCTAATAATGCGATTGCGGATGGGGAAATTTTGCGGCGCTGCAAAAGTGCTCACGGGAAACTCAGAGATGATTGCTCCCCCCATCGAAATAATTTGATCCACCAGCCGCGAATTTTCTTTGGGATAGATGACATCGACTCCGGTTCCTAACACCGCGACCGTCTTTCCCTTGCCGGCTATCGCCCCTCGGTGGCCAGCCGTGTCCACGCCGCGCGCCAGTCCGCTGAAGATCACTAGTCCGCGTGTAGCCAGGTCGCACGCAAGACGTTCAGCCATCCCCAATCCATATGGCGTTGGATGCCGCGTGCCCACCAGCGCGATACCCGGCTGCGACAAGGCCACCACGTTCCCTCGAACGTACAGAACCAGTGGCGGGTCATAGATTTGTTTCAATTGCGAAGGATAGGCGGGATCATCCATCACCACGACAACTGCTCCAGCCGCCGTCGCGCGTCCCAGTTCCTCCTGGGCAAGTTCCGCGGATTGTCCAGTTGCAAGCGATTGCGCCGAAACAGCACGAAGACCTGCGGCCTCCAATTCAGTAAGCGTCGCTCTAAAGACAGCTTGCACGCTGCCAAAGAATTCAACCAGGCGGCGGCTCTTGTTCGCGCCCAACCCCGGTGTCAGCGCCAGCGCCAACCATTGTTGTATAACCGTTTCATCGCCCTTCAATGCTACAGCAGCCGCTTCAGACATTGGTCCTCCGGGGATGCGAATCTGTTGCGAACTCTATAGAGGCGGCAAAAACGCTGTCAAGGTTAGATGGCACAAGTTTGTTAATATAGTTTTGTCTGCATGAGACGTCTTCGTATTTCCGCTATTTCCTACCTTAATACCGCGCCTTTGATGTGGGATCTTCGCCACGGAAGCCCTGCATTCGACATTTCCTATACCGTCCCTTCGGGCTGCGCCGCGGAATTGGCGGCTGGATCCGCCGATATCGGGATTATCCCTGCGGCCGCATTCGCCAATATCCCTGGTCTGGCTATCATTCCCGGCGTGGCGATCGCCTCGAAGCGCTCCGTCCGCTCCATCCTCCTGGTTAGCAAAGTTCCTTTGGAGAAAATTCAAACCGTTGCGTTAGATAATTCCTCGCTGACATCAGTAGCTCTGGTACAGATACTGTTCGCGAAATGGTGGGGAGGAAACAGACAGTTCGTTTCTGCCAGTCCAAATCTGGAAAAGATGTTGGAGCAGAATGATGCGGCGCTCGTAATTGGGGATACCGCATTGCTGGTCGACCGCTCCCGCTACATCACTTATGACTTGGCAGAAGAGTGGATTCAATTCACGGGAAAGCCGTTCGTGTTTGCGTTTTGGGCGGTTCGGCAAGCGGTGCTGAAAGACTTTTCTCCGGATTATCTAACGTCCAGTTTCCAGCACTCACGCGATAACGGGCTAAAGCCGGAAAACCTGAATGAGATCGCCCGCGAATGGGCTCCCAAACTCAAACTTGCTGAAAACGACGTGAAGAGTTATCTCACCAAAAACATCCACTATGATCTCGATCGAGAATGTGTAGAAGGTTTGAGCCTATTCTTTGAATACGCTCAACAATGTGGTTTTTTGCCGACCCCACCCCAATTGCGCTTTCTTGAAGCCGAAAAGCTCGCGGTTATTTGACTGTTTTTCTCCGTCGGCCAGCTACACTTGTAAGCTACCGCTAACTCACTCGAAATGCTGATACCCATCCAGTCTTTACTCGCAGTCTCCACATGGGTACGACTGCGCCGTTTAGGTGGGCTGGGTCTGGTTCTGTTGGGAGTAGCCGACAACTCAGTCGTTCCGCTAACCGGCAGCATGGACGTTCTGACCATCTGGCTGGCCGCTCGCCATCTCCAGCCATGGCCTTACTACGCGCTAATGGCGACGATCGGAGCTGTGATTGGCGGCTACATCACTTACAGTTTGGCCCGGAAGGGCGGCAAGGAGGCGATGGAGCGCAAGCTCTCGAAAAGAACCGCGGCAAAAGTCTCCCAGAGATTCGAGAGGTGGGGATTCGGCGCGATTGCGATTCCAGCTCTTCTTCCCCCGCCTTTTCCTTTTGTGCCTTTTCTTCTGGCGGCGGGCGCCATGCAGTATTCACGAAATAAGTTCCTGGGTGCCCTGGTGCTCGGCCGCGCAGTTCGCTACTCGATCGCTGCCTACCTCGGTTTTGTCTATGGACGCCACATTCTGCGATTCTTCTCCCGGTACAACAAACCGGCAATTGCCATACTGGTCGGCTTGGCGGTCATAGGAGGGGTGGTCTCTTTGATCCAATACCTTCGGTATAGTCGAGGCCCCCAACCGAGATCGACCTTGGAGCAATCGCCGCGCCTCCGTTAGAATCGTGGCAGAAGTTTCCGCCCTCATGACATTGACTAAGCAGGAAGCCCTCGACTTATTTCGTTCGGATGATTTGATCGGCATCGGCATGGAAGCTGACGCGCTGCGTCGAAAGCTCCATCCCGAGGGCGTGGTCACTTACATCATCGATCGCAATATCAATTACACCAACTATTGCACCGAATATTGCACGTTCTGCGCGTTTTACCGCCCGCTGAAGGGACCGAAAGCCAAAGAAGGATACATCCTCGATTTCGAGACCATTCACGAGAAGATTCGCGAGACGGTTGAACTCGGAGGCACCGGCGTGCTGATGCAAGGCGGATTGCATCCCGACCTCAAGATCGAGTGGCACGAGCAGATGTTGCGTGGCATCAAGCAGCGCTTCCCGAAAATCCATCTTCATTGTTATTCGGCTTCGGAGATCATCGCCATCGCGGAATACAGCGGCATGACGATTCGGGACACAATTGCGCGCCTGCGTGATGCGGGCCTTGACTCGATCCCCGGCGGTGGCGCGGAGATTCTCGACGATGAAGTTCGTTACAAAATTGCGCGCCTAAAATGCTTAACCGACGACTGGCTCAATGTCCATCGAACCGCGCATCAGTTAGGAATGCGGACAACCGCGACGATGATGTTCGGTGTTGGGGAGAACTACGAAAACCGCGTGAATCATTTCCAGCGGCTTTATGAATTGCAGGAGGAGACCGGCGGCTTCACCGCTTTTATCCCCTGGAGCTTTCAGCCAGCAAACACAGCCCTCGGTGGACGCCATTGGGATGAAGCCACTTCCGTCGAGTACCTGAAAACGCTGGCCATCTCACGCCTCTATCTTTCGAACTTCCTCAATGTGCAATCGAGTTGGGTGACGCAGGGATTGAAAGTCTGCCAGATGGGCCTCCGTTTCGGAGGCAATGACGTGGGATCAGTAATGCTCGAAGAGAATGTGGTGCGTGCCGCCGGGGTGACCAACTGCACTACGGAAGAGGAACTGCGTCACATCATCCGCGACGCTGGGTTTAGGCCAGTGCAGAGGGATACGCTGTACCGGACATATTTCCTCAACTGAATGAAAATCCGATTTGTCCTCGCCCCACCGCAGTGCGCTTATTTTAACCCCCAGGTCTTTGGGGTGGAGCCCACATCACGAATTGTCCGGAATCCGAACTTCGGTATAGCTGCCGGGAGTGGCCGCGTTTATTGCCGCGACAACTTTCGCAGTGTGCAACCGAACCAGCGGCCATTGCGGAGTGCTCAATACCACAACGGCTAGCCTGCGCCCCGCAAGATTCTGCTGATATTGGATATTCTTGTCAGCGGTGAGAAAAACATCGAACCCCGCCCGCTCCGCTTCCGCTAGCAATTCGCCGTTGGAAAGAGTATCCCATCCCCGAGTTCTTGCCTCTGTGACCGTGTGGCCGATCAGATAAGGAGACAGCGGGGCAGGGCGCTGTGGTCAAAAAGTACGAGCATCGGGAGCGGATACTGGTACTGACTCGACGGGAACCGGGGCAGCGACGCTGCGGGCGGCAAACTTCAGAACCTCGATCACCTGCTCCTTCGAAATGTCGAACCACTCGGTAATTTCATCTACGGTAGCTCCAGCCTCGAGGTTTTCGAATACGGCGGATACCGGCATGCGGGTATCACGAAACACCCAGGCACGACCTAGTCTTCCAGGCACGCTTTCTACGGCGGGGCACTGCGACCAATCGAGAGTTGCCATGTTCTTGCCTCCCCTTCATCTTAGTCTTTTAGCACGGTTGGATGGAAGCGTCATACGACAAGCAATGGTCGGGTACAATGAAGGTTTCCGACTCGCGTCGCATCGCCATTGAGAGACCTTCAACCTGAGCAGTTTGCCCAATTCGCTGGTCGCTCTCGCTGCTTTCGCGGCCCCTAAGGGCATTGGGCACTATATCCGCCAGCATTTTCTCGATACCACATTCAAAGGGCTTTACCAGGTCAACGGATTCGATCTCGCTCTTCTTATTCCATATTTCATCGTCTTGATCCTGCTGGCTTCGTATGGCGCTCACCGCTATTTGCTGGTCTATCTTTATTATAAGAACAAGAAAAACCGAACTACCGAACCTACGAATCGGTTTTCCGAACCGCCTCGCGTAACTGTACAACTTCCGATTTTTAACGAGCAGTTCGTCATCGAAAGACTGCTGGAATCCATCTGCCAGATTGACTATCCGCTGGACAAGCTCGACATCCAAGTCCTCGATGATTCGACGGATGAAACCGTCGCGGTCGCGCGCGGCCTGGTAGCCCACTACTCAGCCCAGGGATTTCCCATCTCCTATCTCCATAGAACCAATCGGGAAGGATTCAAGGCGGGCGCACTGGCGGAAGGCATGAAAATCGCCAAGGGCGAATTCATTGCGATCTTCGACGCAGATTTCGTTCCACCAAGAGACTTTCTCATGCGCACTATCCACCACTTGACTGATCCAAAGGTCGGAATGGTCCAGACTCGGTGGGCCCACATCAACCGGCATTATTCATTCCTGACTGAAGTTGAGGCCATCCTGCTCGACGGACACTTCGTGCTGGAACATTCGGGCCGCGCCCGCAGCAGCGTGTTTTTTAACTTCAACGGAACCGCCGGAGTATGGCGCCGCATCGCGATTGAAGAGGCAGGCGGTTGGCAGCACGATACTCTTACCGAGGACACTGATCTTTCCTATCGCGCGCAGCTTAAGGGATGGAAATTTATTTATCTCCAGGACGTTGAATGTCCCGCCGAACTTCCCGTGGAAATGACCGCCTTCAAGACTCAACAGGCTCGGTGGGCGAAGGGGCTGATGCAAACGGCCAAGAAAGTCCTCCCTCGCGTGCTCAAGAGCGACCAGCCTTTTCATGTGAAGTTTGAAGCTTGGTATCATCTGACGGCAAACATTAGTTATCCCCTCATGATCATGTTGTCGGTGCTCTTGTTGCCGGCCATGATTATCCGTTTCTACCAGGGCTGGTTTCAGATGATGTACATCGATCTTCCGTTGTTTCTGGCCTCGACGTTTTCCATCTCAAGCTTCTATTTAGTTTCGCAGCGGGAACTGTTTCCGCGAAGTTGGCCGCGCGCGCTACTGTATCTTCCTTTCCTAATGGCTCTCGGGATTGGTCTCACTATCACCAATACTCGGGCCGTCTTGGAGGCGCTGGTGGGCAAGCAGACCGCATTTGCGCGAACTCCCAAGTACCATGTGGAATCAAAGAAGGATAGAGTCCGCGCGAACCCTTACCGGCGTCGGCTAGGGTGGGTTCCATGGGTGGAGTTACTAATCGGCTGTTACTTCGCCGGGACTGTCTACTATGCGATCGACAATGAAAACTATATTACGGTGCCATTCCTGATTTTATTTGTAGTCGGTTACTGGTGCACCGGACTAATGTCGCTATTGCAGGGCCGATTCTCGGGATTGTCGCTCAGCAGCGAGAGACATACAAAGCCCTTCCCGGTTGGAGTGTAGATGGGATCGAAACCTCTATCGCATTGCGTGGGAACAGCAGCCCTCGGCTGTCCAGTCGAGCAAAGCTCGACATGGTTTTATTCGTCCAATGGCCGCCGGGTCGGGGACCCGGCCGGACAGCCGGGGGCGGCTGTCCCCACGCGAAATCGCAAGAGCCTCACTCTTATTCCTCTCATCTTGTTAATAGTTATTGTCCGGGCTGGAATTGCGTCCGCGCTCGAACGGCAGCCAAACTCCGATTACCGTGTACGACGCCAAGCCCTGGCCAATCAGGCGCGTGACGGCTACGTGCTTCTCTTTGCCACGCCCGAAGCGGAAGGCCCTAACGATATTTACGGCTATCGCCCTGACGACAATTTCTACTATTTGACCGGATGGACCGAGCCGGGAGCCGCCCTGCTGATCGCTGCACCCCTTGAAGCGAAGGGGGGTTCACCCGCTCGCGCATACACCGAGATCATGTTTCTGCCTGACCGAAATTCTTCGCAGGAAAAATGGACTGGACCGAAACTAGGCCCAGATAGTCCTGACGCGGCGCTCCTCACCGGTTTTGACCGTGTCGAATCGCTCGACAATTTACGGAACGATTTATCCCATCTGCTTCCTCAGAGATCGATCATTTACACCGACGTGCCAGCTTCCGGAGAACCTTCGAATTCCACCGCCCCGCTCGATTGGCTGAAGCAAGCCAATGCATTCCCTGTCGGCGTTTCGTTTCAGGACGTCCGCCCCATGCTTTCCTCGCTTCGCACCTTCAAGGATGCTGGGGAAATCGAACTCATCCGCAAGGCCACAAATGCATCAATCGCCGCGCAACTCGCCGCTATGCACGCGATGAAGCCGGGGATGACCGAACGCGAGATTTCCGCCCTCGTGCAATACGAATGGGGCAAGCGCGGATGCGAGCGGCCAGCCTACGCCCCAATTGTCGGGGCTGGAGCCAATTCCACCGTCCTGCACTACTCCAACGATTCCGGGACGATTAGCACCGGGGATTTGGTTCTCATTGACGCAGCCGGCGAATATTCCATGTACGCCTCCGACATCACGCGGACTTTACCGGCTTCGGGGACATTCACTCCGCGGCAACGAGAGATCTACAATATTGTGCTGGGCGCGCAACGAGCTGCGATTGCAGCTTTCCAATCCGGCAAATCGACACTGCTACGAAACACTTCTGACTCGCTCTATAAAATAGCTTTCGATTACATCGACTCGCACGGCAAGGATTTGCATGGCGACTCCCTGGGCAAGTATTTCATTCACGGCTTGAGTCACTACGTCGGACTCAACGTTCATGATCCTGGCGACTACGATTTGAAGTTGGGTCCCGGCGCAGTTTTCACGATTGAACCCGGGATTTACATTCCAGAAGAAAAACTTGGAGTCCGCATCGAGGATATTTTTTATGTCGACACAAATGGTAAGCTCATCAACTTAACCGAGTCTCTGCCCCACACGGCGGAAGATGTTGAGCGAATCATGGCGGGAAAGTAGTCTCACCGCTAGCCGTTCCAGTCGAAGGCTGAGCGAGGCTTCGAGGCGGCTGATGTTTTGATATCCTAAGACATCGTGCGGATGATATGGTGGTTTTTTATTCTGGCCTTCAGCGTCGCTGCGATTATTTGGGCCGGCATATCCGTCTACATGCGGGTACAGCGGCACATGCAAGTCCCTGAAAGCGCCTCGCAGGCTGCTCCGAGGGACTCTAAAATCGACCGAGAAAACCAAAGTTGAGCCCGTTTGGAGCAAAAATGGCAAAAGTTGCGGCACATTCCGAGAACAACAGTCGAGCCCTAGACCTAGCGCAGCAGGCAGCAATTGTTATCGGCGCGAGTCTGTTGGTGGCGGTCTGTGCGCGAGTCTCGGTGCCCCTTCCCTTCACTCCTGTTCCGCTGACGCTACAAAACTTCGGAGTGCTGCTAGTAGGACTAACGATAGGAAGCCGTCGCGGTTTTGCTGCTTTGCTCCTCTATCTTGTGGAAGGCGCCTCAGGAATGCCGGTGTTTAGTCCAACTGGCCCCGGGGGTGTGGCGCAGTTGATAGGCATCACCGGCGGATATCTGCTTGCTTATCCATTCGCGGCGGGAATCACGGGGCTGATCTGGGAGCGTGGAGCAAGAACTTTCGGACGCGCTGCACTAGCTAGTTTAACGGGAGATGTGGTGCTCTTCACCGGGGGCATCGCGTGGTTGGCGGTGCAGACTCATTCTTTCGCCCAAGCAGTGCGATTTGGATTTTATTGGTTTATTTTCGCTGAAGTAATCAAAATCATGTCCGCTGCAGCGATCGCAACCGGCTGGCAGTGTTTCTACAAACAGCACTGATCTCCACGAATCACAATTCCTGCGTCCGCCTCGCCGGGGATCTTAAAGGATTTTCGAATGTCCAGCAGTATTGCAACTCCAACTCGCGAAATTACGGTCGCTCATAGTCCGGATTCAGATGACGCCTTCATGTTTTACGGATTGGCCACAAATAAAGTACGCGTACCGGGATTACGTTTCACGCATACTCTCTGCGACATCGAGTCTCTAAATCGTAAGGCTCGGGACGGGGAAGGCGTATACGACGTTACCGCTATCTCCTTCCACGCCTACCCATACATTCAGGAAAACTACGCGTTGCTTCCTTCCGGAGGCAGCGTGGGTGATAAGTACGGCCCCATGATTGTGGCTAACAAGACTTATTCCCACAGCGAGATTAAGCAAAAACGAATTGCGATTCCGGGAACCCTGACGACCGCCTACCTCGTCCTCAAACTTTTTGCTCCAGGTATTGAGACCGATGTCGTGCCGTTTGATCAGATTATTCCTGACGTGCTCGAAGGAAAATACGAGGCTGGGCTAGTCATTCACGAGGGACAGCTGACGTACGACAAGGTGGGCCTACACCGCATTGTTGATCTCGGAAAATGGTGGCACAAAGTCACCGGGTTGCCGCTGCCGTTGGGGGGTAACGCGATTCGCCGCAGCCTTGGACTCGAGATGATGGCGAGCGTGTCCACGGCACTGCGCGAGAGCATTCAATATGGACTCGATCACCGTGAAGAGGCCTTAGCGTATGCCATGCAGTTCGCTCGAGACCTCGATACACAACTGGCGGATAAGTTCGTTGGCATGTACGTCAACGAGCGCACGCTCGATTACGGCTCCGATGGCCGCGAAGCGGTTCGCCGTCTCTTGGACATGGGACACACGGCGGGGATCATTCCATACGCCGCAAAGGTCGATTTTGTGGCATAGGCCGGAGGGACAATCGGACGAATCGGCGGTCTTTCGAATCTGAAGGGAGGAGTGATTATGTCCGATTCAGACAGCAAGGGGATCACACGCAGGGATTTTCTGCTCAAGGCCGGGGCCGGTGTGGTTGCGGCCAACGTTCCAGAAGCCTTGCTGGGACGCGGTTTTGGCTTTGATGCGCCCAACCCGGCCGGCAAGAAAATGGGATGGGCTATCGTCGGACTCGGCTCTCTCTCCATAAACCAAATCTTGCCCGCATTCGCCAACTGCCAGAAATCCAAAGTGGTAGCTTTGGTTAGCGGCCATCCCGACAAGGCAAACAGACTTGCACTGCAATACGGCGTGAACCCGAAGAATATTTACAACTACCAGAATTACGACAATATCCGCGACAACCCCGAAGTAGACATCATCTACATCGTTCTCCCCAATGGCATGCACGCCGAATATACGATTCGCGGCCACCAGGCCGGCAAGCACGTGCTCTCTGAAAAGCCCATGGCCAATACGCCCGCCGATTGTCAGGCGATGATCGACGCCGCGCGCAAAGCAAATCGGAAACTGATGGTGGCCTACCGTTGCCGCTATGAACCGAACAATCTGGAAATGATGCGGATGGCCCATGAAAAAGAGCTTGGACCGGTCCAAGTTTTCGTCTCCGATCACGGATTCAACATCGGCGACCCCACGCAATGGCGGCTAAACAAGTCGCTCGCCGGTGGAGGCTCTCTGATGGACATCGGCATCTACTCTCTCAATGCCGCCCGGTATATCACTGGCGAGGAGCCCGTCGAACTCAATGCCATGACCTACACTTCGCCCAATGACGTACGCTTCAAGGAAGTCGAGGAGACTACTATTTTTCAGCTGCGATTCCCCAGCGGCGCGCTTGCGAATTGTTCTTCGAGCTATGGTTACTCCGGACAGAATCGCTATCGTGCAGTAGCAACCGAGGGTTGGTTCGAATTGGAACCGGCAACCAGCTACTCCGGATTGCGGATGAAAATCAATCGCGGCAATACGCTCGAACAACCGTCTCTTCCTGGAACCGACCAGTTCGCTGTTGAGATGGATCATATGTCGGCCTGCGTAATGCAAGACAAGCAACCGCTTACTCCAGGCGAAGAGGGCTTGCGAGATTTGACAATTATGATGGCGATCTATGAATCGGCTCGCACCAACAAACCGGTGAAGCTATAGCGCAGCGCAGTAAAAAACTAGTTGAGGGGAGAAGTTGAGGGGTCCGTCAGGGCGATCAGTCTACCAACCGGATAGTCGGCTTGGTTAAGCATAGTGCCCGGCGCGGGGCTGACGATAGTGAGCAGTTCTCCACTCATGATCCCCCGAACCATCAGGCGGTCGTTGTCAACCGCGACTACCCTGTATTGCTCATCGAAGATCGATTTCTTCGAATTCTTCATTGGTGGTTAGATGCGCGATTTCTTATGAAGGACTGTTACTAGTTTGCGGACGCCAAAATGTGGTGTGGTCGAGTTGGGCGGTGCGAATCGGGTGCGATATGATTTTCCATCATGCCGATTCCTGCAGCCGACTGCGCGCGATTCCAGCCCGCTAGCGATCAGTCGCTGTTGATTTACTTTGGTCAACAGATCACTCTCGATTTCCATCAGCACGTTATAAAGCTGCTTCGGTTACTTGAGTTGGAACCCATTGCGGGTATCCGCAACCTTCATCCCGGATACTCCTCATTGCTGGTCGTTTTCGATGGACTGAAATTACGGCATGACGAACTGGAAGTAATTCTGCGGGAATATCTCGAACGCCTCGAAAACGCACCTCTTCCGCAGCCTCGCCAAATGGAAATCCCGGTCTGCTATGGCGAAGAGTACGGCCCGGACCTGAACGACGTAGCGGAAATGCATGGATTAACTGTTGTTCAGGCAATCGAGCTACATGCTTCGGCTGTCTACGATGTCTACTTCCTCGGATTCGTCCCCGGATTTGCTTATCTCGGCGAGTTGCCTGAATCGCTAGCGACGCCGCGCCTGGCCAGGCCGCGCCCTCGAGTGCCGCCGGGAAGTGTTGGAATCGCCGGCCGACAGACCGGCGTGTATCCCTTCGCTACGCCCGGTGGGTGGAGATTGCTAGGTCGTACGCCCATTGCTATGTTCCAGCCTGAGCGGGCGGGCATGAGCTTTTTGTCCATCGGTGATCGTGTGCGATTCATTCCGATTTCGCGCGAGCAATTCGCAGAGATGGAGAATGCGTGAGCGTGATTCACGTTCAAGCACCGGGACTGTTGACCACCGTGCAAGATCTCGGGCGAGCTGGTTTCGGTCCGATGGGGGTTTCTCCATCTGGGGCTGCAGATCATGTTTCATTGCGAATCGGGAATCGATTAGTCGGTAATACAGAGGGAGCAGCCGCACTGGAAATGACGCTCCTCGGCGGCAGCTTTTTATTTCCGCAAGGCGCCGTCAGCGCTCTGACAGGCTCCGATTTCGGTGCGACTCTGGATGGCGTGCGGGTCGACCAGTGTAAGTCGATTGAGATTGGCCCCGGACAAACACTCAGTTTTGGACCAACGCGTTCCGGAGCACGCTGTTATTTGTGCATACGCGGGGGAATCGCAGTACAACTTTTTCTAGGCAGCGCATCGACGCACGTCCTAAGCGGCCTCGGTGGCCTCGATGGCAGGCCTCTGCGAAAGGGAGATGTGTTGAATATCGGACCTGACGGCGGGTCTTTCCGCCACGCGGCGATATCCACACAAGCGTTGGAGCGTCTGGCTCCTCGCAAAATCTTGCGCGTGACCCCGGGCCCGCAGAGCGATTGGTTTCCGGAACCCTCGCAGCGCATGTTTTATGCCAGCACATATCGTGTCAGCGAAGAATCCAATCGCATGGGTCTCCGGCTGCAAGGTGATGCCATTCCAACACGTTCCGGAGGAGGAGAAATGACTACCGAGGGCGTGTCACTCGGCGCTATTCAGATCCCCGAAGGAGGCCAGCCCATTGTGCTCTTCGTTGAGCAGCAAACCACGGGCGGTTATCCAAAGATCGCAAATGTGATTTCTGCGGATCTGGCCAGCGTCGGACAGCTTCGGCCGCGTGATGAAATCCGATTTGAAAAAGTCAGCTGGGACATGGCTCGGTCGCTGCTGAGAGAAATGGAAGAATTGATCTCGGAATGAAGCACATTGATCTGAATTGCGATATGGGCGAACTGCCGGAAGCTGTCATCGACGGCACGCAGGAGGCGTTAATGCCATCTCTCACTTCGGTCAACATCGCGTGCGGTGGCCATGCCGGCGATGAACATACCATGCGAACAACGATCGAGCAGGCACTTCGCTGGAAGCTGGCGGTTGGCGCGCACCCGGGTTACCCCGATCGCATAAATTTCGGACGGCTCGAGTTGGACCTTCCTGCCGAAAACATTTCTGATTTCGTATTCGAACAGGTCCGCGCGCTCGCCGAAATTGCTTCTGGCTGCGGAGTTCGGACGACGCATGTCAAGCCCCACGGAGCACTCTACAATCAGGCGGCAAGAAATCCGGTAATCGCGGAGGCTATTGCTGAGGGCGTCGCAAGATGGAATCGCGACGTAGTGCTCATCGGCCTCGCTGGATCGCCAATGTTGGATGTCTTTCGCGAAGCAGGCTTTCCAGTCGCAGCCGAAGCCTTCGCCGACAGGCAGTACGAGCCGGATGGAACTCTGCGCTCGCGCAGATTCGACGAAGCGCTGATTCTCGATCCCGCAGAAGCGAGTCGACAAGCGCTAAGCATCGTGCAACGTGGGATGGTCATGACATCCAGCGGTATCGAAGTCGCTGTAAACGCCCAGACGTTATGCATTCACGGCGACACCCCCGGCGCTCCAGGGATCGCCGCGGCCGTGGGACAAAGCCTAAGGCAAGCGGGCGTAACGCTGAGTGCCCTCTCGCAGAACTAAGGTATGCCAACAACCAGTGCCCGCCTCCGAGGTAGTTCATCATCGGCGACTTCTGCGATGAATTCCAGGTCGAGGCCCAGACGCATGCATTCCTGATGTGCTGCGTCGTTGAAGAAATAGACCACATCTCCACCAAAAAGATCTTTTACGCGGCGGCGTTCATCGAGATCGAAAGGACTGGGCGAATATACCTTTAGCTCCTTCAATTCCCGCAGAGCATCACCTAACTCGCGTTGGAATGCGAGAGCACCTTGTCTTACTTGAGCCAACGTTAAAGCCACAACATGGTATGACATAGGATTGCAACCGACATCTCACTCCGACGCCAATTGTTTTGCAACATTCTTCAGCGCCGCATAATCCTCATCTTTGAACAATCCGTGGCCTCGCCAGCGGATGTCTCCTTTAGCGTCAAGCAGAAGAAGATAGGCGTCGTCTGGAGCCGAATACCCAACGAAGTGTTTCAAATCTTGTTCGCCGTGGACAAGGATCACAAAATGATCCTGCTCTGAAGGCGGAGTACTGCCTCGAATGCCGCTCGTTACCATACCTCGAATGAAACGTGGAACGTCTTCAAGCACGGCGACCGGATATACTGCGTATCTTTGATCTGCTCCGAAATCATTCTTGAATTGTTTCTGCCAAGCGCCGGTCGCCTGCCCGCCCTTCTTTGTAAACCCCATGACTAGCAGCGTGATCTTTCCATGAGCGGCGTCGGGTAACACAATCGGCTTCTTGGATAAAGTCTCGCCCTCCAGGCGCGGCAGAGTTTGGGCGCAGGCGGAGGCTGCAAAAAGTGCCATGAATGCCAGGCACGTAAGCCGTGCAATACCTCGCGTCTTCCGACTAGGAGAAAGCATGAAGACAAGGTAGCAAAATAGCTATTGGCTTACTTCGGCTTTTCGGAAGGCGCTATCTGAACCTGAACCGCTTGAACATTGTGAGACTTGCTAGTATCGACGGAAACGACCCCAAGACTGCCGTTCGCGTCGACTGTTTGAATGGTTCGCGTAGCCTGTGTTCCGGAAACACCGGGACGCACAATGTCGATGGTTCGCGTCGTCACCTGTAGACCGGAGTTCGGATCGCCAGGATTAGGCTGTTCCACTTGCTTCTCGGTGGTCTGCTGTCCCGTTGGGCTGCTGCGCTGAACAGTTGTTGCGCGCTCAACCAGGTGCAGGCTGCCATCCCGAGCCGAGCCTGGGGCGTCGACGGAATAACTCTCAACCGTGTCGCGCTTTTCTCCGGAAGCGCTCTCGGAGGCCTTGCTCACAGTACGAGACACTTCACCCATATTCCCCTCAGAGTCGGGACGGGAAACTTGCTCCTCGGTGCTGCGGCTCTTGCCTTCTTGCTTGGTCGTGGAACGCTGCACTTCGCCGACTTGCCAGTGTCCAGCGCCATCGGGAAGCAGCGTCGTTTTTTGAGACTGGACCGTGTCATTCGCGCCACGTTCGCGACGCTCATCCACCTGCATCGCGGGAGCCATACCACCATTGATACTCGGGAGCATCACCGTGGTTTTCGTCTCCTCCACATCTTTACTGATCTTCTTCGTCTCCTCGATTTGGCGCTGAACCAGTTGAAGATCACCATTCGCGTCTGGATTCGAGGTAGACCGAACCACGTTCGAACCGCCTCCGGGAAGATTGTGCTTTTCTTCTTCCGTGACTTGCAACAGAGTTTTCGACCCGTTGGAATCTCGACCGTATGTGCGCGTAGTGGTTCGCACCGTGGTAGCGTCCAGCTTCACGGTTTCCGTTTCGATGTCCTGATAAGGTTCGAATTGGCCGCTGGAACCACGGCGCTGGACCGATTGGCTATCGGACGTACGATTGCCGCTATGGGTGTGGCTTTCGACGGTACGTGTGGGATTCAGATTGTCGCTTTGCGACTCAGTCGTGTCCGTCCATGGCTTGGTGGCATCGTCTGTTTTGGAATCGGATGTTTGCGCGCAAAGCGCGAGGCTGAAAAAACATACGCCAAGTACGAGCGGCGTGAGGGGCCTCAGTCGAGCTGGGCATTGACGACCAACAGCTGCCATGCCCATTATTCTCTTCCTGTGGACATTTCGTGTCCAGCGGAACTGGTTTATATCGGAGAACTAATCTGACGACTTCGGGCTACGCGATTTTCGTGGCATACTCTTTGTCTTGTTCTAAACCCTAGGAGGTCCATGCGGCGCACAATCCTTGCCCTGCTCGTAATAGGCTTGTTTCTCCACTCAGCAAACGCAGATTCACCAGAAGCAAATGCAAACGCTCCCCTCGACGGATTTTCACCGGCGCACGCGCGCACCGAGCGCGAGTGGGAAAGCAAGTTCCGCGCCCTTCCCGATCCACAAAGGCAGCGTGACTACATGCAGTTGCTGAGCGCTCGGCCCCATCACGTAGGGTCCGCGTACGATAAGCAAAATGCCGAGTGGATTCTTTCCAAATTCAAAGAATGGGGGCTTGACGCCCACATCGAAACCTTCAAAGTACTTTTCCCCACTCCCAAACGACGCCTGGTAGAACTTTTAGGTCCCACACACTACCTGGCCAAATTGCAAGAGCCCCCATTTGCTGAGGATCCCACCTCAAATCAGCAAGCCGAACAGCTTCCGACCTACAACGCGTACTCTCGCGATGGCGATGTAACCGCGCCTCTGGTTTATGTGAACTATGGTGTACCCGACGATTATGAGCGACTCGATCGCCTCGGCGTGTCAGTGAAGGGGGCCATTGTGATTGCGCGCTACGGACATTCGTGGCGCGGCATCAAGCCGAAGGTCGCTGCGGAACACGGCGCCATCGGCTGCATAATCTACTCCGATCCGAAAGATGACGGTTACTTTAGCGGCGACGTTTTTCCGAAAGGTCCAATGCGTCCGGATCAAGGCGTGCAGCGTGGGAGCCTGTTGGATTTTGCGTCTTCGTATCCCGGAGATCCTCTCACTCCCGATCGCGGAGACCCCAATGCTCCCCGCATGACGGTGAGTGACGCGCCCAGCATAACCAAAATTCCAACCCTGCCCATTTCTTATGGTGATGCCCAACCGTTACTTGCAGCCGTAAGTGGTCCGCTTGCACCCGAAGAATGGCGGGGTGCTCTTCCGATTCCCTATCACGTCGGCCCGGGCGCTGCCAAAGTGCATCTGGTAGTCCAATCAAATTGGGACATAAAAGAAGTGAACGACATCATCGCCCGCATTCCCGGATCAAGTGAGCCTGATGAATGGGTCGTGCGCGGCAACCATCACGATGGATGGGTGAACGGCGCCGAGGATCCCATCTCTGGGCAAATGACTTTGCTGGAAGAAGCGCGTTCCTTCGGTGAGCTGCTTAAGCAGGGCTGGAAGCCCAAGCGCACCATCATCTATTGCGCGTGGGATGGCGAAGAACCGATGCTCCTGGGCTCGACCGCCTGGGCCGAAACTCATGGACGCGAGCTACAAGAACACGCCGCAATCTACATCAACACCGACGGCAACGACCGCGGCTATCTCACCATGGAAGGTTCACACTCGCTTGAACACCTCATGAACGAGGTGGCCCGCAGCGTCGAGGACCCGGAGAGCAAGCTGTCAGTATTCGAGCGCGATCGCCTCGCTGGCATTACCAAGGCGAAGTCCGATGAAGAGCGCAAGGAGCTGCGCCAGAGGCCTGACCTGCGAATGGGTGCCCTTGGTTCCGGTTCCGACTACACAACCTTCATCGATCACCTTGGGATTGCGTCCCTCAATCTTGCTTACGAAGGCGAAGATGACGGAGGAATCTACCACTCCATTTACGACGACTTCTATTGGTACACACACTTTTCCGATACAAATTTTGTTTACGGCGTGGCGCTCTCGCAGACCGTCGGCACGGCCGTCATGCGAATGGCCGACGCCGATATTTTGCCTTACCAGTTCACCGATCTCGCCGACACCATGAAAAAGTACACCAAAGATCTGCAAAAGCTTTTGCAGGATAAGCAGGATGAAGCTCGCGAACGCGAACTTGAACTGAAGGAAGGCGCATATCACGCGGCTTTCGATCCTCGAAAACCAACCGTCGCTCCGCCGCCGGAAGATATTCCTCCGCACTTGAATTTCGCGCCGCTGGAAAATGCGTTGGAGGTGCTCAGTAAGAGTGCTGACCGCTATCAGGCCGCGTTAAATAAAGCCGCAGGCGCCGGATTTTCCGCGACCGACCAACAGATGACCTCGCTGAATCAAAAACTTCTTCAAAGCGAACGTCGCCTGACGGATCCAGCCGGTCTTCCGCGCCGTTCCTGGTACAAGCACATGATCTACGCTCCCGGTGTGTACACCGGATACGCACCGAAGACCATGCCCGGCATTCGCGAGGCGATTGAGCAACGCCACTGGCAGGAGGCTGACACTGAAATTCAACGTGTGGCCAAAGTGCTCTTAAATGAAACCGAACTCATTGACTCCGCGGCAGCAGATTTGGAGACTTTCCACTGAGTCACCAATCAGAGGAACACCGCCAGCAGTTTCGAGTCTCGTTCCATAAGCCGCACAAACGCTCGCCGACATTCGAGCCTAGGGCGCTACAATTGCCAAGAGCCGGAACCATGACTAGGTTCAGCACGCCTTATCGCGTTGCCCGTTGTCTTTGGACGTGGGCGTTAGTTTGCCTTGGGTCTTCGACTTTCACCTTCGCCTATCCCATGGACAACTTCAGCATCAATTGCTGTTCAAAGATCACCGCGGACAGTTCCCCTATAGCGACACGTCGCGTCGCGTCATCCTGGAAATTGGAATCGGCTGCTGCGGTTCCGCAACCGAACATACCCCGTGAGCGCACTGAAACCGGAGTTCTCGTCAGCACGCCGGCAGTCGCGCTGCGGGCGAATCAACAGAGTACTCTAAGAAGCAAATTTACCGAACTGATGAATGCGAAACCGTTCAGTGTCTGGTTTCTTTTTCTGGCTGCCGGACTTGCCGCCGGGTTAGGTGCTCTGCACGCGTTGGAGCCTGGCCACGGAAAAACAATAGTCGCTGCCTACTTAGCGGGCTCCCGCGGAACGGCCCGACATGCGGTATTGCTTGGAGTTGTAGGAACGGCAGCCCATACCGCTGGAGTCTATCTTTTGGGGGCGCTGACGCTTTTCGCCTCACAGTACATCGTTCCTGAGCAGCTCTATCCATGGCTCGGCGTCATATCGGGCGTGACCATTGCGGGTCTCGGCATCTTCATTCTTCAACGCAACCTTACCTGGGAATCAACTGAGCATTCCCACGCAGAAGGCAAGAATCATTCGCACTGGTTTTTGTCGATGTCTCGAAAATCCGAAGCACAACCTTCCGGCAGCCCGGACCAAATTGGCGCCCCAAATCGCGTCTCCCTTCGCGAGTTGCTGGCGCTCGGAGTGACCGGCGGAATTATCCCGTGCCCCGCGGCCCTGGTCGTCCTGCTCAGTGCGTTTTCGCTGCACCGCATAGGGTTCGGCTTGTTCCTGATCACGTCATTCAGCTTCGGTCTCGCACTGGTGTTGGTAATCATTGGATTGACCATGGTGTACACGAAGCGCTTCATGTCGCAATTTCAGACGAGTAGCCCGCTGTTACGCTATCTACCGGTTCTGTCCTCGTCTTTCATGGTGATTCTTGGCGTCGGAATTGCCGTTTCCGCGTTTACTTCATCCCCCGTGGCCCACAATTTTGTCTCGCGAGACAAGGTGGTCCCATTTGTGACCATTGTCCTCCTCGGACTCTTCCTCGGGATGCGGCACTCAACAGATCCTGACCATGTTGTCGCGGTATCGACCATCGTCTCTCGTCACAAGTCGATTAAGCATTCAGCCATGATCGGAATGCTGTGGGGACTCGGGCATTCTCTGACCATCTTTCTAGTCGGAGCAGTCATTATTTTTTTCGGTGTCGTAATCCCGCCCCGGCTCGGATTGTCCATGGAATTTTCGGTGGCTCTAATGCTGATCTTACTGGGCGTACTGAACCTCACCGGTGTGCTGCGTTGGATCACGGAACGCTTTACACCGACAAATCCGGGGACAAAGAAGTCGGAAGCAACCTCTTCAGCGACGATTGCTCGCCGTGAAACGTTCGCAGAAAGGACCGTGGGGAGACTCGGCCTCTATCAGTCGCTGCGTCCGTTCGTAATCGGATTGGTGCACGGACTGGCGGGCTCCGCAGCGGTTGCCCTCTTGGTTCTTTCTACGATCAGAAGTCCGGCGTGGGCGACGGCATATTTGCTAGTTTTTGGCGCTGGCACAATGGTGGGAATGATGCTGATGACTACAGCAATCGCCATGCCGCTGGCTTACACGGGCAAAAAATTCCTCAGCGCTAACCGGTTCATGACCGCGACGTTCCGGAGTAGTGAGCATGGCCTTTGGCCTGTTCCTTGTTTACCAAATTGGACTCGTCGATGGCCTGTTCAGAGCCCAGCCACACTGGATACCTCAATAAATAGCTAAACTGCAGTTTCCTCACGTTGCTCAACCAAACGTTCGGCGAGAAAATCCATGTATTGTTGCAAGCCTTGCCCTGTCTTGGCGGAGACCGTGAAAACGCGCATACCGGGGCGAACAGCCTGAATGTTGTCTTCAGCTTGCGGCCAATCGACTTCGACCGCTGACGCCAAATCGATTTTCGAGACGATTGCCACATCGGCGCTATTGAAAATGGATGGGTATTTCAAGGGCTTATCCTCTCCCTCGGTTACTGAGATAAGAACCAATCGCAGATTCTCTCCCAAGTCATAGGATGAAGGGCACACCAGGTTCCCAACATTCTCGATGAACAGGAAATCCAGCTCGTTGAGATTCCTATTTTGTTGTGCTGAATGTGGCACTCCCACTTCTGAGATCGTGCAGGGCAAAGAAATTGAAGTCAGTGCATTGGAGATAGAAGAGTCGGTTCACAACCCCGTTTAGTCGAGGTCAGAAAGAACGTTCTCAAACAGAATGATGTGGTGGCTCGCGCGCTGCGAGAGCGTTTTCGGGCTGCCGGCGTTTTTGTTGTTAGCCTGGTATCGAGTCCCGGCTCGGGCAAGACTATGTTTCTTGAGAAGACGCTTACGCAACTCCGAAACAATTATCGCGTCGATGCGCTCGTCGCTGCGACCTTGCCACCGAGAACGACGCGATTCGTCTCGCGCGCAGCGGGGCCCCGGTCAAACAGATCACTACGGGGACGCTGTGCCATCTGGAAGCGGCAATAGTCCAGAACGCGCTCGAAGGGAAGCCCGGCATCGTGCACCCAATGCAAATCCCGGCCTGTTTCACTTCTCCAAGGAAGTCCCAGGTGGCATATCGGGGATTCCCCGATAGGGAAAGGAGAGGGGCGTCGGAGGGTCTTTCGTCGCGCTAACGCGTTCGGGACCCCTACAACACGCCGTCACTCTGCATCTGTTTCACTACCAGCTTCACCAATCCATTGATGGCTTTGTGGACATTGGATGGATCGAAAGTATCGGTGACGCCCGTCCACACCAGATCTCCATCCGGCGAGGACGCGGCATAAAAATTGGTCTCGATCCGCACTTTCTTTTCAGTCCGCAGATAATCCGGCGAGTAAACAACGGGATACACTGCGCCGTAATACCCATAAAAGGTGTTGTAGTAAGGAAAGGGCGCGTATGCCATCCCTGGAATGTAAGTGACGGTCGTATCCACCTTGATCAGTCGTGATACCACCACCGCGTCGAGATGGTTGTCACGAACCTGCATTCTTAGGTAGTTCAGGTCGAGAGTCGTTGACTCTGGCCTGAGCAGGATGGTGTTGGCAGGGATCGCCTCCACGCCGGTTGCCGCTAGTTGGGCCGCCAAAGCGTCTTCGAAGTCAGCCCGGATGCCCGTCTTGTTACTCATCCCCATGGCCAGCACGCGGTGAAACTTCTTGCCGGCATAGCTGGGATTTTTCCAGCTCATTACCACCTTGCTGGATTTGGAGAAAACGAACGTGACCACGAGAAGAGAGACGACAACGATGCTTACGACTTTTCGATTCAAGCGGAACCTCGATTTTGGAACTCAAGGGTGCACTGCTGACGGATGCCTCGGCTTTGGCGCCGGAAAGAATCCATTAGATACGCAAAAGGCAAGCAGCGCCAGTCCTCCAAGGTGTCTTAATGAGCCGGTAGGCACGAGGGATTTACGAACCGGTAATTTTGAGGCGAAGCTCTTCCGGAAGACGATCCCTGATTTCGGCGGGAAGGCGGTCGTGAACGTGCCGGGCCCCGATCTTAGCAACGTCCACCATGGTCATAGGCGCGGGCGTCGCCACCGCCACTATAAGCCAGATTAGTGCCGACAGAGCGAATCCGAACAAAGCCGCTAATTCCAGCCAGAACGTATGACGGGGCTCGAAGTGACGGATTACTCCGAAAGCCAGAAGAAAAACCGCGCCTGACACGGAAGCCAGAACAATCAGTGCAATATCGATGGTCCGATGCAACAACCGCCGCGATCGGCAGCGCTCGCAGGATGCAAAATGGTCTTCGTAATCGGCGCACATTTCGGGCGCGATTCCGGAGATATCGTAGCGCCAGCCCGCGAGAATCTTGCCCACAATCGGATCAACGCATTGACTCATAATGAACTAAAGCTGAATCGCCTCCAGGGGCGCATTCTGCGCCGCCAGCATAACGCGGTTGTGGAGCAAGGTCCGCCGCGGACCAAGCGCTCTTTCCGCCGCTCTTCGCGCCACTTCGGGATGGTTATTCAGCTCCGAGAGGTGCGCCAAAACCACATATGCCGCCCCTCCATCATAGTCGCTGGTGAAGAAATCCGCGAGGGCCTCATTAGACAAGTGCCCCACCCGGCTCATCACCCGCTGTTTGACCGACCATGGATAAGGCCCGCCACGCAACATTTCCAGATCATGATTCGACTCCATGATCAGCACGTCACAGCCGCGCAAGTGATCGCAAACGCTGGGAGGCAGGTATCCTAAATCGGTGGCGATTCCGACCTTGATGCCGTCAGCCCGGAAAGTGAATCCAACCGGATCGGCGGCGTCATGCGGAATGGTGAATGGGACAACCGCAATGTCACCAATCGCGAAACTTCGCCCCGCGGAAAACATTTCGAGACGGGGCAGTACAGGAGCATCCCCGCAGTCATCACGCAATGCCTTGGTCCATGCCTCATGAGTTGCGCCAGTCATGAACACTGGGATCTTGAGTTTGGCGCAGAGCACCAGAAGTCCGTGGACGTGATCAGCATGCTCGTGGGTAATAAGGATGGCAGAAAGCGACTCCGGGTCCTGCCCTCGGGCTTTCAGGCGCTTAAAAGTCTCCCGGCACGAAATTCCGGCATCGACCAGAATCCTTGTTTTTGAACTTTCAACGATAGTGCTGTTTCCCCGGCTCCCACTGGCCAGCACCGAAACCGAAACTCCCATGATGCGAAGCATACTCGCACCATCTGTGGAAGCGGTAGTAACTTCTTAGCTTGCACCTCAGCAACCGTTCTGCCATCCCCATAGCAAGACTACTTCCCGAAAAGTTCCCGCAATCCCTTTCTTGCCACCGATCCGCCGTAGGCGCCGGCGATCCCGGTTACAAAGCCCAGAATAGATTCGTAGATTTGTGATCGCTCGGGTTGTCGCTTGAATAATAAATACGCGGCGAGACGCACCAAGGGAACAAAAATTCCGACGGCGATGGTCCACCGCCACGGTTTTGCCGGACGCATGAAGCCCAGGACCATGGTGGAGATTAGGACGAACAAAGCTGTACCAAGAAGGTCGCCAGCTTCCAGGTCGAGAATTCCAGCGCAGATGCCGAGAAAGGACGCCAGAAGATAGACGCCGGCATCGCGCGGTTTCACTTCTTCGTGCATAAAAAACGTAGGCCCAGACGTTCGTCTGGGCGGATGAGCGTAGCTCATCGATTACCGTAATGATTAAGGATAGCCCTTGGAGAATATCCGCTCTGCGCTCGCTAATACTTATAAAAACCTCTGCCGCTCTTTTTCCCCAGCCAGCCAGCATCCACCATTTTGATCAGCAACGGGCACGGCCGGTATTTGGGATCCCCCAAACCATCTTGTAGCACTCGCATAATGTCGAGGCAGACATCCAGTCCGATAAAATCCGCCAACGCGAGCGGACCCATGGGATGCGCCATGCCAAGTTTGAAGACTTCATCCACAGCCTCCGCCGTGGCAACTCCCTCCATAACCGCGTACATAGCTTCATTCAGCAACGGCATCAGCACTCGATTGGAGACGAACCCCGGAGCGTCATTTACCTCGACCGGAGTCTTCTGTAATTTCACCGCCAAATCACGCACCGTCGCGAACGTCTCGTCGGCGGTCGCCAGTCCCCGTATCACTTCCACCAGTTTCATCACCGGAACGGGATTGAAGAAATGCATCCCAATCACCTTCGCGGGCCGGCCAGTCAGGGCGCCCAGCTTGGTGATAGAGATTGAGGAAGTATTCGAAGCCAGGATCACTTCCGGCCGGCAAAGCTGATCCAAATCGCGAAAAATCTCGCTCTTGACCTCAAGCTTTTCGGTGGCGGCTTCGACCACAAAATCGCAGTTCGAAAGAGTGGTACGTTTCAGGACAGGCTCGATGCGGTTGAAAGCCAATTGCTTGTCATCAGCGGATATCTTGCCGCCAGCCACCTCGCGCTCTAGATTCCTGCTGATGGCATTCAATCCCCGATCCAGAAATCGCTGCTCTACATCGCACAGCACGACCTGAAAGCCATTGCGAGCAAACACATGCGCAATGCCATTTCCCATGGTGCCCGCACCGATCACGCCGACCCGTTGAATCTCAGTCATGGTTGCCTAAAAGAGGAATTCAGAGTCTAACATTGGACGGAAAGCACTAAAGAGACAACTTGAAAGCGTAGCGTCGAAAGGACAAACGAGGCTACATTTCTTAGGGATTTACCCTGTGCCCTCCGTGTCCTCTGTGGTGAGGAATTTAGACTCCGCCAGCACGAGGGAATTCGCGTAATCAACCTTTACTGAGGTTCCAGGATGTCGTTGAGTTCGATCTTCGCACCCTGGTTCACGGTAACGATATGGCGTACGCTCTTGTAACCCGAGAGCGTGACATCGACCACATAAGTGCCAGGATTGAGATAGAAATCTACCGGGGACGGCTTTTCTAGGAGTCGGCTATTAACAGCGATCTGAGCCCCCTTGGGCAATATCTTGACGCTGACAGTTCCGGTCATTGCTTGATCGCCGCTTCCGAAAAACTTTTTCAACTTGCCTACAGTTTTAATTTGGTCGGTATTTCCCAACAGGATCAAAGTGGGTGAGTAGTGGAAAATCTGGCCGGGTGCCAAAGTTGTGGTGGTGGTTTCCTCAAGGTAGCCTTGCTTTTTGATGACAAAAACGTGGGTCCCTGGCTTGTCGAGTGGAATCTGCGACGGAGTCACGTGTCCAGTGTCTTTGCCATCGATAACAATGGAGGCTCCGCTTGGTGCGCTCGCGAAAATGACGGTCGATGGCAGTTGCTCCAAGTGAACCGCGAGTGTGGATTTGCCGCCAGAGACTGCATCCATCATCCGTGTTTCCGGGGTAAAACCGGCTTTGTTGATTGAGACAGTGTGCCGCCCCGGCGTCAATCCCGAGACATTGTAAGGGGTGATCCAATCCGGCTCGCCATGGCCGTCGACCTGAATTTGGGCTCCCGCAGGGTTGGAACTAACCATCAGTTGGGCTGGAACTACAATTGGTGTTACAGGCATCGGGGCGACGGCCTTAAGCTTCCTCTTAGTCTTCGCTTTTACCGATAGCGGATTCTCGGCCTTCTCGGGCTCTGGCGCCACCGGCACTTGGACCCCGGGTGGGCTTGCCGCCGACTGAGACCCAGAATTCGCGTCTGCAGCCGCCGCTTGAGTAGTCGCTGCGGCCGAAGAAGGTGCAGCCGCAGTCGTTGATGGGCTCTCGTCATCCGTGTTGTCGGAGCGGATCCGGAACATGATGATTGCCCCAATCGCCAAAATAATCGCAATCGCAACCCCGATGGAATAGGCGAACATCTTGGGAGGCGTCTTTTGGATTTCATTGACCGCCTTTTTTGCAATCTCACTGGCTGGCAGACTTGCCTTTTCAGTATCTGAACTGCTGAAGATCGAAGGCTTCGGCTGATCCGCCAATTCATTTTTGACTGGCGCTGGTGGCGGAGGAGGCGGAATATAGACCTCTTTCAGTGGCGGCAATTCGTCAATTTCTGAGAAACTTCGGCTGGCTCCGACGTTCTCCTTGTGGCTCTCATCCATCATCGGATCGATCTTGATTTTGGGAGCCTCAACTTCCTGCTCGGCGATTGCGGTTGATATCTTCGGTTCGGCTCGAGTTACAGCGTCGATTGAAGCCTTGACGCCCGTGCCTATTACTGGCGAGGCATCCGCTTTACCGGCCTTCAACGGGCCCGCGGTGGTCGAGACCGGACGGGGAGCTCCAGCGCCCGCAGCTGCCCCAGACGCCATGGCTTTCGGATTGGGAATGGGTTGCGGCGGCGGTGTTGCAATCGCCCGCGCGGCAACAGCTGGGACTGCCGCTTTCTTTTCCATCTGAGGCGCAGTCTGAACCCGCGCGCTATTTTGGGGAATTTTGATCTGAGGAGTCTTCACCGCCGCCACAGCCTGAACCGTTTTATTATCAGGAGCGGATTTTACCGGGCTGTTCTTGCACCTCTCCAGATCGTTGATTAACTCCTGCCCCGACTGATATCGATCCGCGGGCGCTTTCGAAAGCGCTTTCATAATCACGTCGCTGAGAGCGGGGTCGATCTTGGGGTTGATATCGCATGGTGGCGCAGGTATGAGATCAAGCACGGCCTGCCGCACCTGTCCGGAGTCCTCGCCGTCGAATGCCTTTATTTGCGTGACCATTTCATACAGAATCGCACCCAGGCTAAACAGGTTCGAACTGGCGTCAAGCGGCAGACCCTGAATTTGCTCTGGAGACATGTAGTGCAATATTTTTGGAGTCTCCTGGCAAATCTCCGCCGCGAATACCCCCATCATTGAAACTCCGAAGCCGAGCGTTTTTACGATCCCGTCCCATTGAACCATCACCTTCGCTGGCTCAAGACTGTAATGAAGGACTTTATTTACCCGGGCGTGGTCAAATCCCTGGCAGCTTTGGCGCGCGATGTCCTGAACATCCCAGATGGAGAACACTTCTTTTCGGGCCAGCATGGTTTCGATGCTATTTCCCTGCACGTATTCCATGGTGGCGCAGAACTGGCCTTCGATCTCGCCGGCTCCGAATAGCATGGCAATGTTGTGAGTATTAAGAAGCTTTGAACTCTCCGCTTCTTCCAAAACCCGCTTCACCACTGCCGGAGCTTTATCCCCAAAGGGCTTTAAGTCGACGGTTTTTAACGCAACGATCTGGCCGCCGGTAGGATCGCAGGCTTTACTCACCGATCCCGCGGACGAACGTGAAATTTCGGCCTGTATTTCGAAGCGGCCAATCTTATTTGACATTGTCTTTCGAGCCTCGTGCTGTGAACGAAACTAAAACTAGAAGACGATGGTCAGCCTTGGGGGAAGGAGGTATGCCTAGGATAGCGGGAAGCGATCAAAACACGGGAGTTACGAAAGTGACTCAACTAGCGAACGCGGAAGTAGACGAACCATTATGGGATAGATTTCAGGTTTAGAGACCAGCTGAAAATGACGAGAGATTCGACTACAGATTCTTCCAGACAAACTGAAAATGACATTTGTCACGGCAGCCGGGTGACGATCTCCACTAGCCGCCGAAATCCGGATGAGCGACGATGGCAGCGTAGGGTGGCAGTTGTAAGAATTCGGCTTGATCGTCTATGCTGATTGGCGATCTTCCCAGCGGTTTTTTGAGTTCCCGAGTCGGGGTTCGGTTAAGCCCCTCAGGTCGGAGTTCACCATGACGTTGGCCAGTTTTGTCCGCAAGAACGCCTTTCGCAACAAGCGTCGCAGCATTCTTACTGTGCTGAGCATTGGCGGCTCTCTGCTTCTGCTCACCTTTCTTATCACGATCTGGCGAAGCTTCTATGACAGCAAGCCAACTGAGGAATCCGCGCAGCGCCTGATCGTGCGCCACAAGGTTTCGCTGGTCTTTAATCTGCCCAGCTATTACAGGCAAAAAATTCAGGCGATTCCGCACGTTAAGGAAGTAGTCAATCAGCAATGGTTCGGGGGCCAGTACAAGGACGACAAGCCGGCCAACTATTTCGCCCAGTTCGGCACTGATCCAAACGAAATTTTCAAGGTATACCCTGAATTCCAAATACCCCCCGACCAACTCGCTGCCTGGCAGCATGATCGGGCTGGCGCCGTTGTGGACGTGGGTCTAGCCAAGAAATTCGGCTGGAAGATCGGCGACCGCTTAAATATCACCGGCAAAATTTTCCCGGTCAACCTGGAATTGACGATTCGCGGAATGTTCACGCCGCCGGATCCAACTCAATCGATCTACTTCAACAAAGACTATATAGATGAAGGCTTCCCCAAACTCAAAGGCAGTGATGGGTTCTTCGCGGTTCTGGCTGACTCGCCCGAATCCGTTCCCACGGTGGCGCAAGCCATAGACGAAGAATTTCGTAACGCCGATCGTCCCACCAAGACTGAGAGCGAGCACGCTTTCCAATTAGGCTTCATCGGAATGCTAGGCAATATCAAGGCCTTCATCATGAGCATCTGTCTGGCGGTCGTCTTTACGATTCTGCTGGTGTCCGCCAACACTATGGCGATGTCGATTCGCGAACGCACACGTGAAGTCGCTGTGTTGAAGACTCTAGGCTTCACTCGCAACAGTATTCTGGGATTATTCGTCGGCGAGGCAGTTTCGCTTTCGTTGATAGGTGGCCTGATCGGCTCGCTGCTGTGCTTTACTGCCGTGACGCTAATGGCAAGCCAGGGCGGTTATTTCACCGGCATGAAGGTTACTGGACTCACAATTGTGGCGTCGCTAATGATTGCGGCGGTCGTGGGATTCGCCAGTTCCTTTATCCCTTCGTATAACGCCTCCAAAGTCAACATCGTGGAGGGCCTGCGTCATATCGGGTGAGTAAAAGTACCAGAAGAAAACAGGAATAGAAATGGCAATCCCCCTTAGCTATAACATTCGCAATCTGCGGTTGCGCAAGAGCCTGACGATCATGACTGCGCTGGGTATCGCGCTCACCGTGGCGACTGCGGTTTTCATCATGGCTCTCCTGGCAGGACTGGGCCGCGCTTTTGGCAGCACCGGCGATGCGCTGAATGTTCTGATGCTGCGCAAGGGTTCAGACTCCGAACTGGCTGCTGGCGGGGTATCGCGAGACGCTCTGGAAGTCTTAAAAAATTTGCCGGGCATCGCCAAGAACAGCAAAGGCGAGCCTCTGGTCTCTGGTGAAGACATTCTGGTGGTTGTGCTGCCGCGCAAGGGCGGGACGGGGGAGACCAACGTCACCACCCGATTCCTGACTCCGCTTGGGATTGAGATGCGGCCGCAAATTCACATTTCCTCCGGACGTTGGTTCGTCCCCGGACAACGCGAAGTAGTAGTGAGCAGTTCAATCAACCGGCGATTTGAGCATACGAATATTGGCAACGTCGTGCACATCGGCAAAGGCGAGTGGCCCATCGTCGGGATTTTTGATGCCAGTGGCACGGCACATGAATCCGAAATCTGGGGCGACATCAATCAACTTGTCACCGATTTTGAGCGTACGGTGTACTCCTCGGTTCTAGTGCGCGCAACTGACCCGGCTTCGGCCGTGGCGCTGAAAAATCGCGCCAACGATGACCAGCGTCTGGAACTGAACGGCATGCTTGAGCCCGACTACTACGCCTCGCAGACCAAGTCCGGCGCTCCCATCAAGATCGTGGGCTGGATAGTCGCCTTCATCATGGCCGTCGGCTCTTGTTTTGCCGCAGCGAATACAATGTATGCCGCAGTCGCTTATCGCGGACGCGAGATTGCCACCCTGCGCGTGATTGGGTTTTCGCGTCCCAGCATTCTGACTTCATTTATGTTGGAATCGCTCCTGTTGTCTTTGTTGGGAGCGACGCTGGGAATTCTCCTGATGTTGCCCTTCAACGGCATGACCACGGGAACCCAAAATCAGGTCACGTTTAGCGAGGTCGTATTCAGCCTGCAAATGACGCTGCCGGTGGTCATCAGTGCGGTAATTTTTGCTCTTATTATGGGCGTTGTAGGCGGATTTGCTCCCGCCTGGCACGCCTCGCGGCGGGACATACTGAGCGCGTTGCGGGACTAGCCATAAAATAGGAACAGCTCGACACAGTCACCTAAAAAGCAGTACGGACGCAATGGCCATCGACACAAAACACGAACACCTGCAAAATCTGCGGATAGATCGGAACGCACACGGCGATGGCGAACCGCCCGTCTGGGCGCGCCGCTACATTCTTATCGGAATCGCTCTTCTGGTGGTGCTGGGACTCGTGGCGACGGGATACCGCCTGTTCTCCCACGACGCTCCCGAAGTGGAAGTGGTTCGCGCTACCGCTCAGAGCAGCGATGTCGGCGGAGTCGTTCTTTCCGCAAGTGGCTACATTGTGGCGCACCATAAGATCAATCTGAACTCCAAGGTTACCGGCCGCGTGAAGTGGATCGGCGTCGAAAAGGGCGACAAAGTCACCGAGGGCCAGGTTCTGGTCCGTCTTGAAGATGACGAATTCCGCGCCCAGTACGAGCAAGCGCAAGGCGCTGCCGATAATGCCCGTGCGTATCTCCAGGAACTGCAAAACGGATCGCGTCCCGAGGAAATTCAGCAGGCGCAGCACAATCTGGACGAAGCCCGCGCCACTCTGGTTGACGACAAAGCCACTCTCGATCGCACGCGCAACCTGGTCGCGCAAGGGGTTCTTTCGAAGCAGGCTCTCGATGATTCGACCGCAAAGTTCGAAGCTGACCAGCAGCGTGTAAATTCGCTCGAAAGAGGTTTCCAGCTGGCCAAGATTGGGCCTCGTCAGGAGGAAATTTCGCGTGCCAAGGGCGCTCTCGAGCAGGCCCAAGGTCAGGCTGACTATGCCAAGTCCCTGCTCGATGCCACTGTGATCCGCGCCCCGGTAACCGGAACCATTCTTGAGCGCGCTGCAGAAAAAGGCGAGCTTGTAACCTCGGGATTTGCCAGCACCGCCGAGGGCGGCCCGCAAGGCCTGGTCGTTTCGCTCGCCGATCTGAACGATCTCCAGGTCGAACTCGATATCGCACAGGATGATTTCGCCAAGCTCGGTCCAAAACAGAAGGGCATAGTCACGACGGACGCATACCCCGATCGCAAGTACGACGGCGTGATCTCGGAAATCTCTCCCGAAGCCGACCGCGCCAAAGCCACCGTGCAAGTGAAAGTACAAATTCTGCAGCCGGACTCGTATTTGCGGCCCGACATGAACGCGACCGTCAAGTTTCTGGCCGATGAAAACAAGCCCGTAAGTTCAGAACCGCAGGGCGTTCTTGTGCCCACCACGGCGGTTCGTGACCGTAACGGCAAGAAAATCGTCTTGCTGGCTTTCGAAGGCAAGGCCATGGCGCGCGAAATTAAAATTCTGTCACAACGCAGCGGTGGCGTATTAGTGCAAGGACTCAACGGTGGCGAAGACGTTATCACCTCTGCTCCGCAAGATTTGAAAGACGGCGACAAAATCAAGATTAAGGGACAATCATGAGCACAGCAACTCTTCCAGATACTGCAACTCAAACCAAAGTCGTTCGCGTCAATAACGTGAGCAAAGTCTTCAAGCGCGATGCCTTCCAGGTGACGGCCCTGGACAACGTGTCGATTGAAATAGCTCAGGGCGAGTTTCTCGCGCTAATGGGACCGTCAGGCTCCGGCAAAACAACTTTGCTAAATATGATCGCGGCGATCGACCGTCCCACGTCGGGTGAGTTGTTAGTGCTCGGCCAGAACGTGTTCCGCCTCAGCGACGCCCAGTCAGCCCACTGGCGAAATGAACACATCGGATATGTGTTCCAGACATTCAACCTAATCCCCGTCCTGACTGCGTTCGAAAATGTTGAGCTTCCACTTTTATTGACGAAACTCAGCACGCCACAGCGCCGCGATCACGTCATGACGGCATTGAAGCTGGTTGGACTAGAGGATCGAGTAAAACATCTTCCCAAGCAGCTTTCCGGAGGACAAGAACAGCGCGTCGCCATCGCCAGAGCCATAGTCAGCGACCCGACGCTACTGCTCGCAGACGAGCCCACCGGCGATCTCGACAGCAATTCTGCCACAGAAATTCTCGACATCCTGAAGCGCCTGAATGAAAGTTTCAAAAAAACCGTAGTGATGGTAACTCACGACCCTCATGCCGCCTCCTACGCGCACGTGACCCGGCACCTGGAAAAAGGAATGCTGCTGCCCGGCTAGCACGGATGCGAGTGGTTACCGAGAATCCTTGTCACCCTGAGGCAGTGGAGTCGCTCGCGAAGCGAGAGACTCCCAACGAAGGATCCCTGCAACTTGCATGGGGTCGCAGCCTCGCCTCCCACAGAGTTTCACCTCCCTAATTGGTGACCGCAGCCCCGACGAGGACTCTACTTGTACTGATGGTTCCCTCCAATCATTTACAATAACCAATTCCCTTCACCCAGGACTCCTAACTCATGCATCGCTGGTCACAACTGTTCATCCCTACCCTGCGCGAAGCGCCGGCTGACGCTGAAGTCGCCAGTCACAAGTTTCTAGTGCGCGCGGGATATATTCGCCAATTGGCTGCCGGTATCTACTCCTATCTTTTTCTGGGACAGCGTTCCTTTAACAAGATTGTCGCCATCGTCCGCGAAGAGATGGACAAAATCGGCCAGGAATTTTGCCTGCCGTCTCTCCATCCTCGCGAGATTTGGGAGGCCAGCGGACGCTGGTCAGTGATGGGCGACAATCTGTTCCGCCTCAAAGACCGCAAGGGCGCCGATCTTTGCCTAGGCATGACCGAAGAAGAGGTCATGACCGAGATCGCTCGCAAAGAGTTGCGCAGCTATAAGCAACTGCCGCAAATCTGGTACCAGATCGCCCCAAAATTTCGGGACGAACCGCGGCCGAAGTCGGGACTGCTGCGAGTCCGGCAATTTCTGATGAAGGATTCCTATTCTTTCGACATCGACGCAGCAGCCCTCGATATTTCGTATCAGAAACATCGCGACGCATACCATCGAATTTTCGACCGCTGCGGCCTGAAATACATGGTCATCGACGCGCATTCGGGGGCGATGGGCGGATCTCAATCAGAAGAATTCATGGTTCGAACCCCCGCTGGCGAAGATCAGATCGTAAGCTGCGACAAATGCGATTACGCCGCCAACATGGAAAAAGCGACGTCGAAACTTGATGCAGTCCAGGATCTCGTATTGGAGGGCGATGGGAACCCACTTGAAGTCCACACTCCAGGTCAAAAGACCATCGAAGACGTAGCTCGCTTCCTAGGCGTGTCTCCAAAAAACAAAATCAAAACGCTCGCTTTCATGGCGACCGAGACAGATCCGAAAGCCGGAAAATCAAAGCTCCGCCCCGTCGTTCTCCTGATGCGTGGCGATCACCAGATGAACGAAGCGAAGATGTCCACAGCGCTGGCTGGAAGAGAAACTCGCCCGATGGAACCGGCGGAGATCGAGCAACTTTTTAAATCTCCGGCAGGGTTCCTAGGGCCCATCGGAATTGAGTGGGCGAAAGATCTAAAGGCTTCAGACAGTCCAATTTTGCTTGTAGACGATGCTCTCAAAGGCCGCACCAACCTAATCGCAGGAGCAAATAAAGAGGACTACCACCTGAAGAACATCACCCCGGGAGGAAATTTCCACCCGACCGCATACGCAGACCTGCGCAGCGTAGTTGCGGACGACGCTTGCCCCAACTGCGGCTCCCCGCTTCGCATCGACACCGCCGTCGAAATCGGCCACATCTTCAAACTGGGATACAAATACTCCGAATCCATGGGCGCGCGCGTTCTCGACAAGAACGGCAAAGAAGTCACCCCAATCATGGGAAGTTATGGTATTGGGATTGAACGCATTCTGACCGCGGCAGTGGAACAGAGCAATGACGAAAACGGCTTCTGGCTCCCGCCCACGATTGCGCCCTTTGAGATCGTGGTTACTCCCACCAACGTATCCGACGAAAAGCTATTGAGCGCTGCCGTGGACATCACCCGGCGTCTGGAAGCTGATGGTTACGATGTGTTACTGGATGACCGGGACGAACGTCCGGGAGTGAAGTTCAAGGATGCCGATCTGGTCGGCATCCCCTACCGGGTCACAGTGGGAAAGAAGGTTACCGAAGGCACCGTGGAGGTCGTTCTGCGCTCGACACGCCAAATGCAGGATGCTAGCATCGCCGCAATAACGGATTATTTCCACCAGTATCTACGGCCGGGGAGCTAGAAAAGTCGCTCCGCACAGGCCACGGCGGAGCGAAAATGATTAAACTTATTACCGGCATTTTAGTAATCGCGGCTTCAATTTACATGGGCATCGAGCTGATCCCACCTTACTATTCGAACTACGAATTTCAGGACGCCGTTAAGACTGAAGCATTGACGAGCACCTATACTCCGAAGACTGAAACGGACATTCGCGATAGTGTTTTTAAGCTCGCAAAGGATTACGACATTCCGTTAACCAAAGAGGGTATTAAGGTTCAGCGGGTTGGAACCATGGGTAGCGGCACCGTCAGCATCGAGGCGCCTTACGTGGTTCATCTGGACCTGCCCGGTTTTCCGTTCGACCTTCATTTCAATGCCAGCAGCGAAAACAAGGGTGCTTTCTGAGCGCACTTCCTGATTTAGAATAACCTTCACGCGTTGCCTTGAGCTAAGTGGGTTCTGAGGATCTCCGCTCCGGAGTAGCCTACTTCGCGAAAATGGCATCTCAGGCAGTAGGCAGTTCTCGTTTCCAACGTGGCCATCAAACTTAAGATCCCGAAAAAGAAGAAAGCCGTTGCGGGCGGCAAGGCCTTCCTCCCCCAAGACCCGGTCATAAGGATTGCGCTGATTGTTTTCGTCGTATTGGCAATCGCATTTACTGGAGTCTTTTCTTACTATTACGTAAAGTATGACCGCATTATCAGTCGCCGCTTCAAAGGTCAGGTATTTAGCAACTCCGCGAAAATTTACGCAATTCCACGTCGCTTGTACCTTGGAGAAAAGATCCAGCCACGGGAGATTGCCGCGCAACTTCGTCAGGCGGGATATTCCGACAAAACTGGGACGTCCCCACTGGGGAGTTTTCGCCTGCTGGCCAATGGCATTGAGCTCGAGCCGGGGCGTGAGTCATACCACAGCCCAGAACCGGCAACCATCCACATCAGCAGCGGAAAGATTGACAGCATAACCGGGAAAAATGGCCCGCTCGAAGGTTACGAACTCGAGCCGGAGATGATCACCTCGCTGTTCGACGCCGAACAACGTTCCAAGCGCCAGGTGATCAAATACGGCGACATTCCCAAAGTGCTTGTGGACGCTGTTCTGGCCATTGAAGATCGTCGATTCTTCGAACATAGCGGCGTGAATTTTGTTCGTATGGCCGAAGCGGCGTGGATCGATGTCACTCGCCAAAAGCATGAGCAGGGTGGATCTACTCTCACCATGCAGCTTTCGCGGGGGTTCTTCCTGACTCCCGAAAAAACCGTCAAGCGCAAGCTGACCGAGATGTTAATCGCCGAGGAGCTTGAACAAAAATTTACCAAGCAGCAGATTTTTGAAATCTATGCGAACTGGGTCGACCTTGGCCAGCGTGGTTCCTTCTCGATCAGCGGTTTTGGAGAAGCTTCTCAGTCATATTTCAATAAGGATCTCAAAGACCTCACCCTGCCGGAAGCGGCGCTCCTGGCAGGAATCATCCAAAGGCCAAGTTATTTGTCTCCTTACCGTCACCCGGAGCGGGCTCTGGAACGGCGAAATCTAGTGCTCGACAGCATGGTGGAAACGCATGCGATCACCAAAGAGGAGGCTGACCGGGCAAAAGCAACTCCCCTGAAGCTGGCGCCTCCGAATGTCGAAGCCAGCGACGCGCCATACTTTGTTGACCTGGTGCGCGATGCTCTCATCAGCAAACTGAACGAACGGGAATTGAACGATCAGTCGTATCGTATTTACACCACCCTCGATCCCGACTTGCAAAAAGCCGCCGCTCAAGCCGTGGAAACCGGCATGAAGCTGGTGGACGACCAAATCACAAAACGTCGCACCAAACGAGTGAAAGTCGGCAAGAAATACGAGACCAAAGTTGAGCCCGGTCCACAAGCGCAAGTGGCGCTGGTAGTGATGGATCCACACACCGGAGAAGTGCTGGCCTTGGTGGGAGGAAGGAATTACGCATTCAGCCAGTTGGACCACGCGGTCGCCAGGCGTCCTACTGGATCAATTTTCAAGCCGTTCGTCTACGCTGCCGCAATCAATACGGCGCTAAATGGCGCGAACCCCGTACTCACTCCCGCCTCAATCGTGCTGGATCAACCCGGTAGTTTTGCTTATGGGGATCAAATTTACGAGCCCCGAAACTATAAAGAGGAATACCACGGAGAAGTTACCGCGCGCTACGCGCTTGCTATGTCCCTGAATAATGCGACCGTCCAACTCGCGCAACAAGTCGGTTTTGACAAGGTGGCGGATCTTGCCAAAGCCGCCGGAATCACATCCGTGAAGCCAACTCCGGCCATGGCTCTTGGAGCCTACGACGCGACCCCCCTCGACATGGCTGCCGCTTATACCGTTTTTGCAAATGGCGGGACCCGCATCTCGCCAGTGATGGTTAACTCGGTTCGCAATTCATCCGGCGATGTTGTGATGGACTTCCAGCCTGACAAGCGCCAGGTTCTCGATCCGCGAGTCGCCTTCGTGATGACTGACATGCTGGGCGGTCCACTGAACTTTGGCACTGCCTTCGACGTTCGCGGCCGCTACGCCTTCACCCCTCCCGCCGCAGGCAAGACGGGAACCTCACATGACGGATGGTTTGCGGGATATACCAGCAATCTTCTGTGCGTGGTTTGGGTCGGCTATGACGACTACAGCGACATCCGGCTGAGCGGTGCCCAAACGGCATTGCCAGTATGGGCCGAGTTCATGAAGAGGGCCACGGCCCTGCCGCAGTATTCCAATGTGAAGTCGTTCAGCCAGCCCACTGGGGTGGTAGACGTGCAATTGGACAAGACCACGAACCTGCTGGCCACGCCTGCTTGTCCGCAAACGTACACGGCCGCCTTTATCGCTGGAACGGAGCCAAATACCACTTGTGACCAAAACGGCGGGGTCCACGGATTCTTTTCCAAGATATTTGGCTTGGGAAACGATAAGGCGCTTCCTCCTCCCCAGGCCGGTGGGGTAGGGACTCCTGTGGCGGCGGGAACCGATCCTAACTCTCCGGTGTCTGATACCAATAGAAAGAAGAAGGGCTTGTTCGGCAAGATTGCGGGTATCTTTAAGGACGATAAGGCCGCCGACCCCCCGCCCAAGCCACCAGACGGAAATGGGACCACCCCCCATTAGGGGTCTTGATTTCGTCCTATAAGGTGGTGCATTGTAGCGTTAGTTTTAGAGGTGAGCTATGGATCGCAGATCCCGCTGTTCCCTCCCCGTGTTCGTTTTGCTTCTTATAACCCTTAGCGTCGCGACGTTGCGCGCTCAAGTTTTTTCCTCTGAACAGGTTCAGGTTGCGCCGCCCGGCGGTAATAACGCAACTCCCTCGCCCACCGCATCGGTGCAACAACTGGAATTGAACGGCGATCTGATGCGTGCCAGAAAGTTATATCTGGACGCGATGGACTACTACCAAGCCGCCCTGGCAAAGAGCCCGAACAACGCGCGTATTTATAACAAGACCGGCATCGTGGAGTTGGAGTTACAAAGATATCGCGAAGCAGGGAGAGACTTCACCCATGCAATCAAAGCCGAACACAAATTCGCGGACGCCTATAACAATCTTGGCGTGATCGATTATTTGCTGAAAAAGAATGGGAGAGCAGTGAAGCAATACAAAAAAGCCATCCAATTGAACGGCAACTCCGCATCGTTTTACAGCAACCTTGCCACCGCTTATTTCTCTCAAAAGGAATTTGCGGCCGCGACTGAGGCCTATGCCAAGGCTATGCAGTTAGACCCTGACATTTTCGACCACACCTCACGAAATGGCGTGTCGGGACGAATTTCCTCTCCCCAGGACCGCGCACATTACGATTATGTCCTCGCGGCCCTGTTCGCAAAAATGGGAAACATCGACCGGTCGCTGGCGTACTTAAGACGCGCGATGGAAGAAGGATACAAGAAGGTGGAGGACGTTTATAAAGATCCAGAATTTGCAGGCCTTAGAAACGATGCACGCTTTACCGAGTTGATGGCGTCGAAACCCGCCGCCATTCCGGAGTGACGGGATACATATTTTTACAGTCAAACCTGAAACTTGTTGGGACGCGCCGGGTTAAACATCACAATGCGCTCCTGAAAATACAGGGTGAGTAAGGAGACAAAAACCGCCGGATGTCGGCCAGGAAGCCCCCAGCAGACACCCGGCGGATTTCATTTTAGGGATCAGCCGCAAACACCGGTTCGAAGGCTAAATGCTGACTGCTAAGTGCGGCCTGCTTTCTTCGGGCTTCTCTGACCAATATATTTCTCCACAATCTGCTTCCATTTGCCTTGAGCTTTGAGAATGTATTCGACCGCGTCGCGTAGTGCTCCGTCCCCGCCCGAATGTGGAGTCACATACTGCGCGTCCGCTTTGACCTCATCGCGCGCGTTCGCAACTGCGATTGCTAAACCACAATTCCGCATAACCGGAAGATCGATCACGTCGTCCCCCACAAACGCGGCTTCCGCGGCCTTAATTCCTGCTTTCTTAATGATCTCTTCAAAGACCGTCAGCTTATCCTGGATTCCCTGGTACACAAATTCCAGCTTCAAGTCGCGCGCTCGAAGCGCAACCGTTTCAGAAATTCTCTTCGTGATCAGCCCCGTCCGGATTCCCGCTAGCCTTGCCAGCGATATAGAAGTTCCATCATGAGCATGAAAGCCCTTGGCCTCAATGTAGGATTCGCTATGCAGCCCGAACCCGCCCTGACCGCCATGCTTTGAAGCATGTTGTTGCGTCGTTTGTTGAATGCCGGGAGGCGCCGGAAAGATATAGAGTTTGCCGTCAGTCAGAACGCCGTCAACGTCAAAGAGAAGAAGTTTAATTTTTTTTGCGCGCTTCTTGGACATTGCGGGATTCTAGCATCTACCTGTTGCAATACCCGATCAACGCTGCCCAGAAAACCCGGGACGGCCTTCCCGGATTCGCTTCGAAAACTCGGGATCTTTGTCCGCCAGGCGAGCGGCGGCGTTGATGTGCGCCCGCTCTTTCAAGTCTTTTAGCGACAGGCCGTCCGTCACGATCTGACCTCTTTCGTACATCATTTCGTCGGAGTGGCCGTTGAGCAGAATGCGCCAATCCCAGCGTGGCCGGCTCTTTTGGCTTGCGGCAGCGGCCACCGCAATATTCGTGGTGCAATTGTTCGTCAGAGCGTTGTACCACTCGGACTTGCTATGCAATCGGTTAATGTGGTCCAGATACTGCAGGAACAGACCACGCGCCTGCTCCGGTGTGGCGACAGTACGGAACAGGTAAACCTCTTCTTCGTTGCGGTAGTTCGTGCGCAGCCGGATCAAGTCCCGTTCGTCGCTGACAACGTATATGAGCGTGTACTGCCGGAAAAATCCGAGGATCGCGGAATATCCCTGACCGACGACCTTGCGAGTCTCAATCGAAATAGGAACGTGCCCCTCGTCGCCAAAATCGAAACTGACTATAGGATGCGCGATCCAGGGCGATCCCCAATAGGTCAGAGCTATGTCCACTCCTCTGAGTCTCTCGAGATGGAAGACCCGGGTGTCCCAGTTGCAGCGGTAATCGAACTCAGCGGGGTAATCGCAATTGCGCACGTTGTGTATGGTCACCCGATCGCCGTCGATTTCAGCCCAAGGTGTTTGAGCGACATCAGCCTGCCAATTGCGCGTGCCAGATGGTTTGAGCGAAATCCACCAGGTGAGAACGACGACGAATCCAACGACCGCGGCCAGCAGGGCAAAAAGTCGGTGTCCGCGATAGAGCAACCGAGGGAAAGATACCGCCACCAGATAGATCGCTACGGCTGGCTTGCGTAGGGAGGCTGACGGCAGATCAAAATACAAAGCAGCAGCAGCCCAGAGCGTGAGCGCGATCGCGATCAAGACCGCGAACCCTACGCCAGCCCTGCGCAGCCATGTTTTCCATTCCACTCGATCAGTCCTCTTGCTAGTGGGCAATCGTACTCTTTCGTGTGTCTCCCGACACGGCGTCTACCCACGCACACATTCCGCCACGCAGTCGTGCTCCTAACTATCTTCGATTCAGCGACATAGTTGCGGCCAGTCAGTTGCACCTTCTCTGAGCGTGAATACGACAGAGGTGGCGGACATGGAACGGACAACAGCGAAGGCGGGATACGAACAGGGTTCGATTTGGCTGTTGCTCTTGACTCTCGCAATCATCTCGCGTGAAACGGCGAACGCCCAGACTCCCGACCCAAATGTCGCAACCAGACCGCATCGCCAGATATTAGTCAGCATCCCCGATCGCAAGCTCGCTGTTATCGAGCACGGCAAAGCGATTCGAACTTTTCGGGTCTCGGTCGGAGCGCCGGTGAGTCCAAGCCCGACTGGCCAATTCCGGATCGTACATCGCCTCGCAAATCCTACCTACTATCACCCCGGCGTTGTAATTCCCGCCGGAATAGACAACCCAATTGGCCCGCGCTGGATCGGCCTCAGCAAAAGCGGTTACGGAATTCATGGAACCAACCAGCCCGAGTCGATCGGTCACGCGGCCTCGCACGGGTGCATTCGCCTGCGAAATCGAGACATCAAGCAACTGTTCGAAATGGTTAGGGTTGGCGATGTTGTAGAGATCCGCGGCGAACGCGACCAACAGATGGCGGAGATTTTTGGCGGCTCCGCGGAATCGACCGCGACTCTCGCGGAGTCGCGTTTCGCGACGCCGAACGCATCTGGCCAAGGCCAATAGCAATGAACTCAGCACCACGCAATTTAGGAGGATCGCTATGCAACTACTCATAACCGCAATCACCGTATTAGCGGGAATGGCTTTATCACTCGGCATCGCGGTAGCCGCCGAGGAACTGATTTTCGGAAAAGTATTCCGCCTGCTCCTTGTCCGGCAGGCGGTGGAAGTCGAACCGTTGTCAATCAAGCTTGGCGAAAAGCGCTGAGGCGCAAAGGAGAATCACAATGTTATTTCTGAAGTATTCGCTGATGTGGGGCGGCATCGGAATGATCGCGGTGGCCGTAGGAATTCTTGGCCATGACATTTACCTGGAGATGCGATATCGCAAGGCGCTCGCGACGCCCGGGGCCAGCCTGTTGCCTCCGGCGCCACCGATGCGATGGAAGACCACGTTGGAGCTTGTGTTCTTGGCATGGGGTCCATTATTGGTGGCCGTCGGAATAGTCGTCGTTCCCAGTGGAATGGCCGGAGTCCGCGTCAGCCAGACCAGCGGTACACTTCCCGGAACGCTGTATCCCGGCGCACACTTCATCACTCCGTTCGCGGAGAGCGTTGTGCTCTTCGACACCCGCGATCAATTATTCACCACCGGCGCATTGGACGACGGAAGCAAGTCCGCGGGTCTCGTGAAAAATGAACTGCTGGAAGTCCAGGCGAAAGAGGGACTCACCGTAGGGCTCTCGATCACCGTACGATACCGTCTCGATCCCAAGCGGCTCGATTATATTCAGAGCAATTTGCCGCAGCCGGTCGAAAAAGAAATCGTCCCCGCCGTCGTCGCCAGCGCCTGGCGTGAACTGGTTCCGAATTACACAGTGCGCGATGTTTTCTCGGTGAAACGCGAGGAAATCCGCAAACGGGCCGCGGACGTCATCACTCAAAAGCTAGGAGCCGATGGATTGATCGTTAAGGAAGTAATGTTGCGCGACATTCAATTGCCTCCCGAATTTGCGAAGGGATTGGAAAGTCTATTGCTCAAAGAGCAAGAGAATGATCGCATGGGAGTGGAAACCGAAATCCAGCAAAAGCAAGTAAGGATCGCCGAACTTCAAGCTGAAGCCATCAAGGCCCAGCAAGTCAAGCAGGCGGAAGGTGAGGCTCAGGTTCGCGTCTTGCAGGCAAAGAGTGAATCCGATGCGATGCAGTACACGTTGCCTCTGAAGCAGAAGCAGATTGAACAATCGAAACTAGAGGCCGAAGCGCGAAAAGAAACTACGGTCAAGAACGCCGAAGCCATGGCCGAAGCCAAGGTCATCGACAGCAAGGCAGAAATGGAGCGGCGGAAGTTGTTGTCGGCCGCCGAGGCTGATCGTATTCGAGTGACCGCTGCTGCCGATTTTGAACGCATGCAAGGTGAAGGTGCAGTGCTGAAACAAAATCCGCTGCTGATTAACAAAATTGTGGCCGAGAGACTCTCCGACAAGCTCCAAATCATGATGGTGCCGGCTGACGGCAAGTTTTTCTTTGCCAATGACGTCCTGCGCAGCATGAGCGTCGCGAATCACGCCGACGCAGCCGAGGAGCCGCAACAGAAATAATGGATCGCGCGGAGAGAGAGCAGTTATGAACAGAGCAAGCAACAAGCCGGTTTATAATTCGCCCATTCTCAAGATGCTCTCTTCGGTGTTACGCTTACCGGCATCCTCCATTTGTGTGCTGGCCATATTGCTGCTCGCCCCCAATGTCTTCGCCACGGGCTGGAGTGGTCCCGAACAGCAATTGGCCAGCAAGATCGCTTCCGCGACGGGTCCCGGCGCGTTCGCGATCAATGTAGTGAATCGCTCTTCGTTGTCTCCGTCCCAGGCGGAAGAAATCCGCCGCGGGCTTTTGGCGAATTTGTCCGCTCTTGGCGTCCGGCCAACAAGTACCGTTGCGGCGGCGGGGACGGTAAGCGTCACACTCTCAGAGGGATTGCAGAACTACGTTTGGGTCGCAGAAATCCGTCAGGGCTCAAACGATGCCCAGGTTCAGATCGTGTCCTTGCCGCGACCCGATGTAGTTTCTGCCGATCGTGCAACTTTTCCGATGACGATCCACAAGACGCTGCTGTTGACAGACGACAGTCGAATCCTGGATGTTGCTTTGTTCGGCGCAAATCCGCAGCAAATGATCATTCTTGGACCTGAGAGTATCAATCTCTACCAATTTCAGCAGGGGCGCTGGCAACGTCAACAATCGCTGGCAATATCGCGCATGCATCCCTGGCCCCGAGATCTGCGCGGGAGGCTCGCTTTGAGAAAAGATCATCTTTTCGATGCATACCTTCCCGGCGTTTTCTGTCGCAGCACCGCGACTACGCCCCTCGCGGTGAATTGTTACGACAGCGACGATCCTTGGCCATTAGGGCCGGCTGGCACCGACGTTACAGCAGAAAGCGCATTCTTCGCTTCGACAAGAAATTTCTTTACGGGAGCGATCTCACCGGCCATTGGCAAGCAAACCACGACTCAGCCGTTCTATTCGGCGGCGATGGTACCTCGAGAAAAGTACGCGCTTTGGGTGATCGACGGCGTGGATGGTCAAATCCACTTGCTCGATGGAATCACCAACCGGAGTGCGGGAAAGCTGGATTGGGGCAGCGATATCGCCGCTGTGCACAGCGGTTGTGGGCTCGGCTGGCAGATTTTAGTCACCGGAAGCAGTGACACACCGGGCGATACGGTCAAGGCTTTTGAGATTCCAGATCGCGAGTTCGCGGCGGTAAGTCAGCCGATTGAGGTTGCAGGAAAAATCACCGCACTTTGGACAGATTCAAATGGAAGTGGCGCCATTGCAATTTCGCAATTAACGGAAACGGGGAAATATGAGGCGGATCAGCTTTCCATTACTTGTGGCCAGTAGCTTGTTTCTTGCTGTGCTCGCAGGTGCGGAGACCCGTCCGCGTTATGGCGGGACACTCCACGTTGCCCTGCGAGTTGCTCCCGCTTCTCTTGAACCCTCCGACCCGGGTGCCGTCGACTTGGTCAGTTTGATGTATGACACCTTGATAACGGTAGATCAGCGCGGGGAATCTCAGCCGGGCCTGGCAACCTCCTGGCAGGCTGACCCCGACAATCAGCGTTGGCGGTTTCTGCTACGCTCAGGCGTCACATTTTCAGACGGAAAACCGCTCACTGGGGACAGCGTCGCAGCTTCCCTAAGAATTGCAAATCCAAGTTGGAAAGTGTTCGCGGAATCTGGCGCCGTCGTCGTCGAGCGGGGCTCGCCAGCGCCTTATCTACCCGCAGAGCTTGCGCTGCCGCGGAACAGCATCGTGAAGCGTGAAAGCGGGAAGGAAATTGGCACGGGCCCTTTCGTAGTTAGCCAGTGGGTGCCGTCGAAAGAGCTTGTTTTGGCGGCGCGAGAAAACTATTGGGATGGCCGTCCTTTTCTTGATTCGATTGAAATTGACCTGGGTGAGAGCCTCAGAGACCAGGCAATGGCTTTGGAGTTGGGCAAAACTCAGCTGATCGAGATTGCTCCCGAGCAGGCTCGCAGGGCCGGAATCGAGAGCCTCAGGGTGACGAAGTCCGCACCAGCTGAATTGATGGCTCTAGTCTTCGCGCAACCTGCCGGCTCGGCACAGGAGCAACAACTGCGCGATGCCTTCGCGCTTAGCATTGACCGGGAGTCTCTTAATAAGGTAGTGCTGCAAGGTGGAGGAGATCCCGCGGGGGGACTTCTTCCGAATTGGATGACCGGCTACGAGTTTCTATTTCCTTCGCAAATGGACTTAACCCGCGCAAGAGAGGCACGAGCGGAGGTCCCGCATGCCGATGTGTGGAGTTTGGGCTTCGATCCCAATGACTCTGTCGAACGTGTAGTTGCTGAGAGGGTCGTCCTCAACGCCGGCGAAGCCGGCCTTCGGGTTCAGCTTGCAGCCGGAAGTACGGCCGACATCCGTCTTCTCCGAATCCCTCTGGCATCGCTTGAAGTCCATGTTGCTCTTAATGAATTGGCTGCTGCGTTTGGGCTTCCGCAACCCAATTTCGGCTCCGATTCCATAGGCGATGTGTACGTTGCCGAGAAGACACTACTTCAATCTCGCCAGGTAATTCCTTTGTTGCATTCGCCCAGCGAATCGGCCGTCTCTGGAGGGGTTAGAAACTGGACCGCAACGCTGGGTGGAAAATGGCGATTGCCAGACATTTGGGTCTATCCATAGAAACGTCATGATGCTTCGACGCAAACTCTTGATCCTGTTCACGCTGATTGTTTTCGTGTGCGTTGCGGCGGTGGCGTGGATCATTTCGTCGTTGGCACGCCGCGCCTTCGAAAGGGCTAATGAGGAACGCACCGTCGCCTTGGTGGCGCAATTTCGTCGTGAATTCCAGCGTGGCGGGGACGACGTCTCGCAGCGTGTGCTGGCTATAGCCTCCAGCGAGTTCTCAACTCGCATGGCACTGGCCTTGAGCCACGGAGTTCCGGATTACGCAGCATACCTGAGCGAGGCGGGGAGTATCGCTCAGAGCCAACAACTCGACTTTCTGGAATTTCTCGATAATGAGGGCACAATCATCTCCTCAGCGCAATGGCCAGCAAAATACGGGTACAAGGACACTTCTCTGGGTACCGACACGGTCCCTCCGTCTGCATTCTTGAAGCAGGAAGAATTGCCAGACGGCCGGGCACTCGGGCTATGCGCGATCAGGAAAATCAATATGGGCGACAAGCCGGTTCTGGTCCTCGGGTGCCGCCGTATTGATAAGGACTTCCTCGCCAGCCTCGAAGTTCCGGCCGGAACGCGAGTAATGTTTTATCAAAATCTGGAGCCTGGTTTTTCTCCCCAACTTTTGATTGACGCTTCGGGACCGGTCCAACGAACCGATCAGATTGCGCCGCTCATCCGACAAATTCAGCAGAAGCAACAGGAAACATCGGAATTGATCCATTGGTCTTCTGATCCCGCGGAGGATGAAACCCTAGACACGATCCTACTTCCGGGTCTGGACGGTAAGCTTTTGGGGATTCTGCTCGTCGGAAACTCGCGCCGACCCTACGTTGAACTGCGCCAACGTATCGGCTCGACTGCTTTCTTTGCTGGCTTTGCGGGAATGCTGCTTGCCGTCGCCCTCAGCGGCTGGGCGGCAGCCCGAGTCACGCTTCCCGTTGAACATCTCGCGAACGCCGCGAGACAAGTGGCCGCAGGCAATTGGAATACCCAAGTGGAGGTCGATACTTCCGACGAACTCGGGCAACTCGCGGAGTCTTTCAATCACATGACTCGTGAACTCATCCAGCAACGAGAACATCTCCTGCAGGCGGAGCGGGTCGCGGCTTGGCGCGAATTGGCGCGAAGATTGGCGCACGAGTTGAAAAATCCTCTTTTCCCGCTTCAGTTGACCGTGGAGAACCTCCTGCGGGCCCGGCAGCAAAGCCCGGAGCTATTCGAAGAAATCTTTCAGGAAAGCTCTTCCACTCTGTTGGCGGAAATCGGCAACCTGAAGGCCATCATTTCCCGATTCAGTGAGTTTTCTAAAATGCCGCTGCCCAAGTTCGAACGCATAGACCTCAATGAGGTTGTTGGGAGAGTTGCGCGATTGTTTCAGGCACAACTCCATGCTCCTGGGCGCCCCTCTATTGTGTGCCGTCTGGAATTGGCGGATTCGGCGGTCTCAGTAGCTGGCGATCCCGACCTGTTGCATCGTGCGTTATCCAATCTGGTATTGAACGCGATGGACGCGATGCCGGAAGGAGGCGTGCTAACCATGCGAACGAAACACGGCAGCCACTATACTCACATCGAAGTCACGGACACTGGAACTGGACTCACTCCGGAAGAGTGTGAGCGGGTATTTACTCCTTATTACAGCAGCAAGACTCAGGGCACAGGTCTTGGACTGGCGATTGTTCAGTCGGTGATCAGCGATCATGGCGGCAGAATTAGCGTTCGAAGCGAAAAAGGGCGCGGAACGACGTTTGAGATCGAACTCCCCATGAATGAAGATAAGCTGCAAGAAGACATAGTTGGACACGCATCCGGCGTAGTGTCGTGAGGAGCATCTGGTGGCGCAAAAAGCGAACCTCCTGATTGTGGATGACGAAGCCAACACATTGGCCTCGCTATCACGCGCATTTCGCTTGGCGGGTCATGAGGCGACGGTCTGCGATAACGCTATAAAGGCTCTCGAACTTGCCAAGTCGCAGAACTTCGTCCTGATCTTCTCCGATGTAGTAATGCCGGGCAAAGACGGGCTTTCATTTCTGGAGGATCTCCGGGCGCAGGGCATCGAAACTCCGGTTGTAATGATGTCTGGCCAAGCGCACATCGAGATGGCGGTTCGCGCGACGCGCCTCGGGGCAATCGACTTCCTGGAAAAGCCTATTTCCACCGACCGGCTGCTGCTCACGGTTGAAAATGCGCTCAAACTTCAGCATCTGGAATCTGAAAATCGGCAACTGCGGCAGCGCTTAGGAAAGCACGAAATCATATGGACTGGCGACACCATGCGAAAAATTATGGCGCAGGTAGAGCGGGTTGCAGCAAGTGAGACGCGCGTATGCATCCTAGGAGAAACCGGGACCGGTAAAGAACTAATCGCCCGCACGCTGCATGAGAAGAGCACTCGAGCATCCGGCCCGTTTGTAACCCTGAACTGCGCCGCAGTTCCCGCTGAACTCATTGAGTCCGAACTTTTCGGCCACGAGAAGGGTTCATTTACCAGCGCTGCCAGCCGCCACATAGGAAAATTCGAACAGGCGGACCACGGAACCCTGTTCCTCGATGAAATCGGAGACATGCCTCTCGCCATGCAGTCAAAGCTGTTACGCGTGCTTGAAGAAGGAGAAGTTGAGCGTATAGGCGCGAGCAAGCCAATCGCGGTAGACGTGCGCGTACTGGTCGCAACCCATCGAAATTTAGAAGCCTTGGTGCGCGAAGGACGGTTTCGTCAGGATCTGTTTCATCGCGTGTTCGTCTTTCCGCTGATCTTGCCTCCCTTGCGTGAGCGGCTGGATGATATTCCCGCTCTTGTCGAGCATTTTTCGCGGCAAGTCTGCGCTCAAAACAACTGGAAGCCAGTCTTGTTTACCCCGGAGGCACTTCAGGCGCTCGCCGAATATCCATGGCCCGGAAATCTTCGTGAACTGCGAAACGTAGTCGAGCGATTGATGTTGCTGACCAGCGATCATGAAGTATCGGTCGATACGGTCGCCGCGGCGCTTCCCACATCTGCGGCAGACTCACGCACCTCAGGGCGAACAATCGGTTCGTTGGCCGAACGAGTGCAGGATTTCGAACGTGAAACTATCGTCGCCGAGCTCAAGAGAAACAATTTCCATATCACCAACGCGGCAAAAGCGCTAGGCCTCGAGCGTAGTCACTTGTACAAGAAAGCCGAACAGTTGGGAGTTGATATCGCAAAGCAACGCCGCGAAGAAGAAGCCGGTCCTTAGAATCCGGTAGCCCATTCAAGCCGTCTTTTGGCTTGAGTGGGGAAGTTCTCGGAGGAAAGGCTACAGGCGACGCGTCCAATACTCGGGTCGTCTGCTGCCGTGGGCGACGGCCCAGATTGTGACTACGGATTCTTGTTCTGAATAGATGATGGCAAACGGGAATCGCCAAAGCAGGAACCGTCTGGTGTTGTTCTTTCCGATCGGCCAGCGTTCCGGGGCTTCACGGATTGTGTCGGCGGCTCGATTCAGTTCTTCGATAAAGTCCAAGGCCGCTTTGGGGCTGCGTTTCTGATACCAGGCGACTCCACTCTTAACATCTGCGGTCGCGCCCTGGTGGTATTCAATACGCTTAGCGCTCATTCACCATGGCTAGGAGTTCGCGATGCAGTTGTTCCCAAGGAACAGTCACGGCCTTACCCACGTTCAGATCTTCGATTCTGCGAGCGACTTCCTCGTCCCAAGCCTCTTGGACAGATTCATTCGGGGTCTCAAGACTGTCGAGTAGGGTGTTGGCCAATGCAGCTCGTTCGTCAACGGAGAGAGCAAGCGCCCGTTTCAGAAGATCGGAAATTTCTGGATCCATGGCCTTATTCTACTCCGTGCCAGATGCGTGATAAGGGTGTCCTAACCCTCGGGCCAGTATCCGTTAAAAGTCCCCAAAACGAAAAGGCCGCCCGGCAACTTTGGGCGACCTTCTCTTTCAAGGGAGAATAGTTCCAACGGAGGATTACCGTCAAAACTTTCTGGCGAAATCTTATGGGTCTAAAAAGTGGGTGTCAAGGAATTTTTGTGAAATAAATACCTTTATTTTCAATAGTTTACAAATAGCGTCAACAGCTCAAACATCTGCGTCATTGTGAGACTGACCACGCCATTTAAGCCTAAAGAGCCTTAATTGAAGGACTTACGTTCGCAGGACCGCCGACAGGCCCATCCCCGGACAGGTGTAGAGATATCAACCCCATCTCTGGACTATCAAAGAGTCTGTCGGGGAAAAACCGCTTGGTCAATATGCGAATCCCTCCGAATGCAACGCCAGAGATGATCGCAAACCCGCCGATAATGGCGCAAAGATAGATCACATTCACGATGAAATTCGCGGGATCATTCCTTCTAGCGAGATATGTATTTTCATTCCAGGTAACGTCGGCCTCGTAGTTCACGGAAGCAAGCAGCGTCTTCGCTTCACTCGGTGAGATCGGCCCGCTGACTACAGCGATGATCGGTCCCGTACGCTTATCAAAAGTCGTGACTGTATCCAAGACTGCCGGTCCTTGTCCAGTTTGCTGTTTGGCCGACTCAATCCGGCGCAAATGCTCCGTCGCAATTTGGGGCGTGGGATAAGAAACCAGCAAAAGACGGGCTAAGCCACCCGGAGTATTGTAGTCCCCAAGTACAGCCTCTGCTCCCGCGCTGAAATCCACGAGCTGGGCGCTAATCGGAGCGCCGACCTTTTCAAGCGCGGCGGGACCGACCACATACTTCGCTGTGTTCTTTGCATAATTTTGCGTCGGTAAATATGCGGGAAGCCCCGGCAGCCCTGCGGCGTTTCCCGGAGGAGGAGGAAGCGCCGCCGCCAAATCCCGCAACTCCGCAGCCGACATCGCCGAGAGTTTATCGAATACTGCATCTATAAGAATATTTCCCCGGTAAAACAGCACTCGCTCGTTAAACGAAGCGCCCTGATCGCCGATTTTCTCGTTCTGCATCTGCGGAATTTTGTAGTAAGTCAACGCGCCGTACGCTCCGCTTGCGTCTTGGAAGTGAGCCGCTTTTACCGTCAACTTGCGGCCGTCATCGCGGCGGTAGACTGCAGAATTAAAGTCGCTGAAGCCGTATTCCTTTAGCACCGTCGCATTCACCGGATCGGCGACCGTGGCGTCTTTACTGACTTGCACCTTGCCTTCGAGAGTCCAACCTGCAAATTCCGTCGGGAGAATGGGCTGAGGCTTGGCGTCGGCGGCCCGAGCAAGCGAACCGGCCAGAATGACAGCGATGAGGACAAATCTGAGGATCTTCATGAAAATGGGCAAAAGCCCACAAGGATTAGACTACTGAATGGCGGTTAAAGTTTCCAGGCGGCGTCTACATGTGCAACCACCAGGGACACAAAGTTACACAAAGGAAAGCCGGGACTAAGGCCTTCGTGCCCCTTCGGGTGGTTTATGGTTTTTCTGATCCCTGCTGATAATCGCTATTGTCCGGAAGTCTTCTCGATTTTGCTGGCGACCTTCACGCCGCTCAATCCGTTGACGTATTTAGAGATGCCGCGATATAGCGACTCCGCGATTTTCTGGCGATAAGCCTGTGTCTCCAGCCGCCGCTCGTCGCCGGGGTTGCTCACGAAGGAAATCTCCGCGAGGATAGACGGCATGTTGGCTCCAATCAGCACGATAAAGGGCGCCTTCTTTACCCCGCGATCCCGAAGGCCCGGGTTTTTCGCCGCTAGTCCACTGTGCAGCTCCTGTTGGACGTCAGCGGCAAACTCTCGCGACTCTTCTATCTTTTCTTTAAGTGCGATCTGCTTCACCAAATCTTGAAGTTCATGAATTGATGTCTCCGAGACCGCATTTTCACGGGCTGCAACCTCCAGAGCGTCCGGCGACGAGCTGAAATTTAGATAGTAGGTCTCTACGCCTCTGGCGTCGGGGTCACGGCTGGAATTGGCATGAATCGAAACAAATAAGTCAGCTTGCTCCTGATTCGCGATTGCGGTACGAGTCTCAAGCGGAATGAAGGTATCGTCTTTGCGCGTATATACCACCTCGGCACCCAACCGGGATTCAAGCAGCTTACCCAGTCGCTTACTGACGTCAAGCACCAGGTCCTTTTCCTCCAGAGAGTTGGGACCAATGGTTCCAGTGTCATGACCACCGTGCCCCGGATCGATCACGATTTTCCCAATCTTTAAACCCAAGGCGCGGATCAAGGAACGGTCGCCGCTTGCTGTGGGCTGAGCCTCACGTACATTCAGTTGCCGCGACTTTTGGCGATCCGCAGTCGCCATTGGCCGAGATGGAGGAGCGATAGTCACGGACTCTGTCGCGTCCATCTTCTTAATTGTTGTCTTTCTCTTTGACGCCTGTAGCGCGGTCGTTTCCAGGGTTGCCACAGCTCCAACGTCCGCATCATCGTCGTCGGCTTCGACGATTCTCTTGGTTGGCCCGGCAGGACCCGCCGAAACGGCTATCTTAGAAGCCCTTGAGTCCGTCGAATTATAGCTATCCTGCAACGGAATCGCCCCGGCCTGAACGTCCTTATCCTGTAGCCCCGATGTTTGGACTTGATTGTTTTTGAGGTCCCTATTGCTCAAATCGCTGTTTCTAAGATCAATCAGCAGCCGTTCTGGATTCGTTTCAACTGAGGCAGTGAAGTCCGAGTGTTCCCCGACCTCTAAGACAATCCGAGCCCGTTGAGACTTGAATTGCGCGACTCGAATTTTCTTCAACAAATCGTCATTCACATCGACGATTTTGCCGGACAGGCTCCGCGCCAGTTTCGCATCCAGGTCAAAGAAGATGCGGTCGGGACTTTCGAGCCGCTGCGAGGAGAAAATAACTTCCTGATCGAGATCGATTGCAACAATAGTGTGGCCGGGACGCGACCAGTGCCGGATTCCAGTTACGCGCGCTAATTTTTGCGGTTCTGTCGCGCCTCGACCGGCTGGAGAGGGGTCGTTTACGCCGTCTTTTGAAGCTGTGTCGTTAGAGGAAAGCGTATTCGCTTCCGAATCTTTCATCTTCGATGGGATCTGCGGTGAGGCGAGCTTCGCGAGCGCCGTTCGCGCATCGTCGGCAAGATGATTGTGGGGATACCGCCGCAGAAAGTCCTCCAGAGTATCCCGCGCGCGATCGCTGTCATTCAGATCGTCTTCGTAGATTCGTCCGATAGTAAACAGAGCCTCGAAGCGATATTTGCTCCCAGGATATTCCTGACGGAGGAATTCAAATTCGCTGACAGCACCACGCAAGGCCGTGGCGTCATGAAAGCGCCGCCCCATTTCCATCATTACTTCAGCGACGGCAGCAACGCTGGCGTCAGCTTTGGTCGAGGTCGGAGAACCACAGTAAACTCGGCGATACGAATCGATGACTTCCTGGTATTGGCGACGTGTCTGGCGGTCAGGTGACGTTCCCGTTAGTGCTTCACGCTTGCCTTCGGCAATCGCAAACTGGCCATGAGCCCACGCATCGGACCGATGCACGTTCGCGAAGGCCGTCAAGGACGGCAACGCAAACAGCAAAGCCGCACTCCATCGCAGTGCGAGGTCACCCATGTTTTGTCTCTTCAATGCTTTGGCCCGTAATCGCGTTCGAACCTGTGCCAATCAGTCGGTGTTGCTAATGTAAAGAACGCCTTTCGCATCCCGCTCCACATGCACCGGCGAAAATGCCGGCGTACGCAAGGTGCGCGAAATAGCTCCTGGACCGCCGTAGTACAAATTGGAAATGCGGTTTACGTAATTGCGAGTCTCCGGAAAATTCGGTACGCCTGCACTTCTGGCTACAGCACCTGCTCCGGCGTTGTAGGCGGCTAGAGTTAACTTCACGTCGCCCCCGTAGCTCTCCATCAGGTGCTTGAGATGGCGAACCCCGGCATCGACGTTTTGTTGCGGGTCGAAGGGATTGCTGACGTTCAATTCCCGTGCGGTCTGTGGCATAAGCTGCATCAGGCCCATCGCCCCCTTGGAAGACACGGCGTTAGGATTGAAGTTCGACTCCACCTTGATCACAGCCCTTACCAGCGTTGGGTCCACATCATGCTGACGCGCGGATTGGTCGATGGCGGCGTCGATTTCCTGCTCTGTAAAAGCTCTTCCGCCTGAGTTCTGGAATTGACTTTGGGAAGTCGAATTCTCAGAGCCATTTGCGAGAATCTGCTTTACCTCATCCGCGGCCGAACGGACAGCTCGAACATTTGCTGCCGGAACGGGCTTCAGGCAGTGGCACGTGACGCTCCAATAAACCAACGCACTTTGCCGGGCCGTGGACGCTCGTGGATGCTTTACTTCGGGCATTTGGATCGAGTCATTGACGTAGACTTTGTGGCCGCTATCGTCCGTAGTAGCGGTAATGCTTTCCGGAGCAAGGGTTTGCGCCTGCACGAAGGGTGTGGCCAAAAGGAAGGTCGCGATTACGGGACTGGCCATCAGGGCGAGTTGCAGGCGTTTTTTCATGGCAAACCGATTACTACCAGGAGGCGAAAACACACCTCCACGGCTACCTACCTGCAACCTGAAGAGAATCCCTACCAGAGTCCCTCAATTATAGGCACGGCGGGAGGGGTCGCCAATCATACGAAAGGGAATAGAACCACCATAGTAATCGCAGTAACCTCCCTGAGAAGTCCGAGGATTTCGGGCCAGTGAGGCAGCCTTTCTTGGTTATGATGCCTAGGAGATCACAATCCCAAAGGTGGGCGCACGGAGGTATAGGTAATCATGGCATCAAGCTCACATCGGACTAATAATGTCAGACTTGGGGTAAAAGCCCTCTGTTTTGTCTTGCTCGGCGCATCCATCTGCATCGGCTCGCGCGCTGTGAGTTCCGACCAGGAAGAGGACGATGGCTACGACCACTTAAAAGCGCTGGGGCATTTTGTTGACGCCATATACCCAGATTTGGCTCATCACGGTTTGGCAACGCTGACTATGACTGCCAGCTTCGACGATGGAGGGTTCAATATGGCAACCATGAGTATCGAATTACATCCGTGTCGGGAGTCCGGCGTTTCCATGGAAAAGAAACCTGTGCACTATTGCGGTGAGTCCGTGCGTCCCGGGGATAGGCCCTTCTTAGGGGCGACCGTGAAGTTCCGCCCCGACAAGGAGCGTCCCATTTTCGCCTTCAATGCCGCTGGGACCTTCGTGAGTGAGCAAGTTGAGACAATCCGGGACGAATTCAAAGAAAAACTGTATGCAGAAGATGAGTCTAGAGACAAGCAACGGTACTGGACGACTCAGGACGCGCTTGAAGTGTTGAGATCCAAAAAGCCAAGCTATGGCCCGGAGAACAAAACAGCACTCCTCAAGTGGCTGCCTTTCCGTGAGATTCGACAATTCACAGGATGCAAACTGCGACCCGAAAGTGCACAATTTGAAGTAAAAAGATCGCCCGACATTCTTCCGAAAACTGTCCCGCCGAGATTGGAATGGGTCGTGAGGGGGGTCGTGCCAGCAATCGAGAAGATGAAAGAAGAAAAGTGCAGCGCCTCGTTTGAGCCATTCGAGGGCAATTTGACTAGCTTTGAAGTCACGCTACCTTAGCTGATGCCCGTCCAAAGATGCTTTATTACAATCCTGGCTGGCCACCTCCGTTAGAATTTTGATTCTTGAACACCATTGATTAAAAATAGCTGCCCGCTCGTCGCGACTTTGGGCTGTTACGGTTGGCTGAATCATAATCGCAAAGATGGGCCAGTCGATTCCTCTCGTCTGCCATCACGAATTAAGATTTCCCTGATTCAAACTTCGCTGTGTTTTGCCAACCCGATATTACTCATATCCTTTGCTTTCAGCAGTTAACGTCCCTGCTTATGCACCTCATAGATTTTTCTTTTCAAAGTATTTTTAATGTCCGTCAAAAAAACAATCAATTGGACGACCCGCTGTCAAACCAAATAAAGTCCGATCACTTCGCGGGCAGCTCAAGACCTGCACAGCAAGAAGATTGAGAGGATCTTCGGCGCGTTCTGGTTTCAGTTGTCCGCCATCTCTATTTTTGGGACTGATGACTTGGGCGAAGAACTCGCCCACAAATACGTATGCGATTTCGTTGAACAATGCGAGCCACAAGAATCGAAGGAATTAAAAAACGCACAATTAAGGAGCCACATTGAAGAACGACATGATAGGTGCTTCGGGAATGGCGACTGTACGGTTTCAGCACGAAAGTCGATCGCTCTTGCTCAAACGGTGGTGTTCTCTTGGCGTTTTGTTTGTGGCATTTGCGGCGTTCCCCTGTTTCGGTCAGACTCCGACCCCAACGCTCAGACTCCGCCAGCTTCGGCTCCCGCAGACCAGACACCGGCTCCGGCCGCACCGGCGGCCGCACCGGCAGCTGTAGCACCGGCCGCGCCAGCACCTCTTCCCACGCCCTCCATGGCAGGGCCTCTGGCAACGGCGATTCCTCATGAGGTCCCGGCGGGTCCATTTGGGAAGATAGAGGTTACGGGCATTCTGAGCGGCCTCATGTCCACGGAATCAAATGCTTTCCCAGGCGATTCGGCAACGCATTGGGACGTCAGCAATGCTCAGATCTTTATCCAAAAGACCACCGGGTGGTGGCAGTTCTACCTCCAAGGCGGCGCCTACAATCTCCCAGCTCTCGGAGCGCCGATGCTTACGACCGGCCAAACCGTGGAAAACATCTACGGCCCGTTCCCGCAAGGTTTTCTTAAGCTGGTTAAGGGCAATTTCAACGTAGAGATCGGTGCCCTGCCAACGCTGATTGGGGCGGAGTATACATTCACCTTTGAGAATATGAACATCGAGCGCGGCCTTCTCTGGAATCAGGAGAACGCCGTCAATCGTGGCGTCCAGCTCAATTACACCCACAAGAAACTAACCGCCGCATTCAGCTGGAACGACGGTTTTTACTCCAATCGATACACATGGCTGATTGGCTCCCTGACGTACGCCTTCAATGCCGCGAATACGTTGGCTTTTGTCGGGGGTGGGAATGCGGGCGCGTACGCGAAGAACACTCTCGCGACGCCTCTGTTCCTGAATAACTCGCAGATCTATGAGGTCCTCTACACCTACAGCAAGGGCCACTGGGTAATCAATCCGTACTATCAGTACACCAACGTGCCCACGAATGCGAACATCGGCATAGCCAAGGGCGCGTCCACGAGTGGAGGCGCGCTGTTGCTTACATACAACTGGAAACACGGAATATCGATGGCAGTCCGGCCGGAATACATTACGACGAATGGAAGCGTCGCAAACGGCGCGATCAACCTGCTGTATGGTCCGGGCAGCAACGCCTTTGGATTTACCCTCACCCCGACTTATGTCAAGGATGACTTCTTCGTTCGCGGAGAATTTTCCATTGTTCACGCTGGCAGCTCAACGCCAGGCTTCGCTTTCGGTAATACCGGTACAGCCACAAACCAACCGCGTGGCGTAATTGAGGCAGGCTTCCTGTTTTGAGGACTCTGCGGTCAGGACAAAAATGCATTTTGGTACGGCGCAATAAGGGCATTTTGCTTTACGTTATGCGGGCTTGGCTTGGGTGTCGGAAGATCGACTCTCAAGCCTAGGCCCGCGCCAGTACGAAAGAGTAGGCAAGGTTTAAGAAGACGGACGATGACGTCCGAATCCCACTTCGAAGGAGAAGTCATATGGCAGATGCTCCAGTAGAAATGAAACCAACCCTGGGTTTGACTGGGTTGACGATGAACGCGATGGCGCTGATCGCTCCCGGCGCATTTCTTTGGTTGACGTACGCTGGACAGGCCGCTGCCGGCAATAGCGCGCCCTCAATGTGGGCTGGCATCCTGTTTGCAACTTTATTGTGTTTGGCTACTGCCGTTTGTTACGCCGAAATGGCAAAGCTGTATCCTGGCACCGGCAGCTCGTATTATTTCGCCGAACAGTCCTTCCTCAACCATGAAACTGCCTGGCCCTACGCCAGACTCGCGAAGTTCATCGTCGGATGGGGCTCACATCTTTACTACTGGATTTATCCCGGCGTGATGGTCGGCGTCATCGGCGTGATATCCGGGTATCTGGTCGGAACCATTTGGCCAAACTTCATGAGCGCGTCCAATCCTGGCCCCATGTTCATGATGCTGGTCGCCATCATTTTCGCGTTTGCTGTCTCCTATATCGCCCACCGGGGTGTAAACGGCTCAACGTCGGTGAATATAGCCATTAACGTTATCCAGATTAGCGCTTTGCTGGTCTTCACAGTTGTGGCCTTGGGTTACCGGATGAACCACCCTCCGGGGAGTGTAGCTTTCCAGTTCGATCAGCAAACCAGCGCGGCATACAGCTGTGAGTTTGCTACGACAAAGACAATGGTCAATGGCACAGCGACTGACACTGTAGTCCGCGCCGCGGACGGGACACCTCAATGCGCGGTAGACGCCGCTGGCAAGCAAGTTCCGTTTAAAATCGACTACCCTTACGCCGATTCCACTGGCACGTTCGTTTCTCATCCCACGGCTGGTTCCGTCATCGGTGTCCACAAGTTTGGCTTCATGTTCGTGCAAGCCTGCATCGCAATTTTGATTCTGGTCGGCTTTGAGTCAGTGACCTCGATGGGAGGCGAGGCCAAAAACGCCAAACGTGACGTGCCTATTGCGGTCATCACATCGCTACTGGTTCAAGGATGCTTCTGTTACTTGTTCGAGTACTTTGCCGCAAACTACTTCCTCAATAGCGGGTATCCCAATAGCTTTGCAGCAGCATCGTCGGCCCCCATAGGCGATATGATGACCATGGTCGGGGATGCGCTGTTTGGGGCTGGCCGCGGACGAATCTTCATGCTGGTTGAGGCGGCTACAGTATTTCTGGCTCTGATCGGTACAACTCTCTCGTGCATTAACACCGGGGCACGCGTCACCTATGCAATGGGCAAAGACAAAGAGTTGCCGGATTCCATGGGGGCACTTCACTCCAGGAATCTGACCCCGCATAAAGCCATCTGGACTCTGGCCATCATTTCCGCGGTGGTCGGATGCATTACCGTAGCGGTGTTCTTCGGCGACGGTGGCGCACCCACGGACGCTTCCATTGCAGCTTTGCCTCACGGCTTCTGGTCCAGCTTCGGATACACCACGCATGACAAGATGGCGGCGTTGCCGAATACGTTCCTGACTACAACGCTGGCTTCGAACTTCGGAACGTTCTTGCTGTACATGCTGAGTTGCATAACCTGTATCGTTTGCTACCACAACCATCCGAAGTTCAAGGTTGTCCGTCACCTTCTGATCCCAATTTTCGGTCTGCTGGCGAATCTGGCTTGCATGATCTTTTATGTGGTCGGACCGTTCATGGGCTACGGAACCAAGATGGAGCCGCTGCTGGCTTTGGGGGTGGCCTTGGTCTGGGCCATCTATGGCGGGATCTTCTTTACCCGAATGAGTAAGAAGAGCGGGCGGACGACGTTGGTGGAAGGCCGCGTTCAGGCTGCGTCGTAGCGAGTGGTCACGGCAACAGGGGGTAGCCGGGCGGACTCACTTCGAGTCCGCCCGTCGCCTTGTTATCCTGATTCCTAGGAAGCGCCGCTCGATCCTATGCTCGACGTTCAGTTCGCATACCTTTCGGACACTGGGTTGGTCCGCGAACACAACGAAGATTATCTCGGCCATTTTGTTCCGACCACTCCCATGCTAGTGCGGTCGCACGGCTGGCTATTCGTGCTTGCCGACGGCGTGGGAGGCCACGACAAGGGCGAAGTCGCATCGCGCACCGCAGTCGAAAGCGTGCTCGCTGGATTCCGTCAGGCCCCGGCGGAAGAACCGCATTCGTCTCTGCTCCCGCGCCTCGTGAAAGCTGCGAACCTGGAAGTCTACGAAACGGGAATGCAGGCCCGGCCAGGCGGCATCCCCATGGCGACAACTTTCGTCTGCTGCGCTCTCCGCTTCGATCGCGCCACAATCGCGCATGTCGGGGATTCGCGTTGCTATCTTATCCGTCGCGCTCACGCCTCGGTACTAACACGCGACCACACCGTTGCCGGAGAACACGCCCGCATGGGACTGCTTTCCGCGCACGAAGCCTCCGAATCGCCGACCCGGCACGTTCTCAGCCGGTCCTTGGGTGGCGAAATGTTCGTTAACGTCGATGTCAGCGAGCATCAGGTACTAGTCGGGGACGTACTTGTGCTTTGCTCCGACGGCCTCCATGGAGCCGTGACTCCATCGGAAATTGCGACAGTCGTCACCCACAGCAAAGACCTGGAAGCCGCCGCCCACAAGCTCATCGCCCTCGCCAATCAAGCGGATGGAGGCGACAACATCAGCGTGCAGCTTGTCGAGATCCGCAGCGTAGAACGAGTCGGCATGTACCGGGGAAGACCGTACCGGTTGCGCTGATTGGGCCTGCTCTGGTGGCTGTTCTTGCCGGATGAAACGTTCTGTCCGGTATCTTACGTATATTATTGCGAGGAAGGCCAATGTCCTATTCGCCGATACTGCTGGTCCATATCTGCGCCGGAACCGTGGGATTGCTGTCCGGGACTGCTGCATTGTGTTTCCGCAAAGGCTCCCCTCGCCATATTCTGGCGGGCAGGATATTTGTCGCATCCATGCTCACCATGGCTGTGGGCGCGGTCTACCTTGCCATCACGAGGCATCAGCCCAACAACATCGGCGGCGGGATCATAACCTTCTATCTCATCGGAACCGCATGGTTGACCGCCCGGCGCAGAGACTGTGAAACCAGCGGCTTCGATTGGGCCTTGATGCTGATTCCCTTGACGCTTGGTGTTCTCACCTGGATGAATGGCATTAAAGTCGTGCGCAGCGGAGCGAGCTCACAAGACGGCGTTCCAGTCGGAATGACATTTTTCATGGGTACCATATGTCTGCTTGCGGCAACGGGAGACGTTCGCATGCTGCTGCGCGGCGGCGTTGCCGGAACCATAAGAATCGCGCGGCATCTCTGGCGTATGTGCTTTGGGCTGTTCATCGCAGCAGGTTCTTTTTTCATGGGACCCTCGAACCGCCCGTTGCGATTGCTTTCGAGAGTGGGACTGGGACAACACCTGCCCCGCGCTTTATTCAGCATGACGTTGTACATGGTTCTAACCCTGCTCCCACTCGTATTGCTGGTCTTCTGGCTTGTCCGAGTGCGCTTCACAAGTGCATTCCAGAAAAGGTCGATGCAACTCGCATCCGCAACTCCCGACTTAACACACTAGATCCAACAGCTAAGCCTGCTGGGCGAATCCCTGGGGACTCGAATGCCTACTCCCCGCGCAGTAGCTCCCATGCCTCCCGGTAGCATTCGAATTTGTAGTAGCGTCTCCGGTGTGGACTCATGGGGCAGAGCCTTACGCCTTGTTGGCACGACAGTCCGAGCAGCACGGAAGACGGAATTAAGTACCATGCGTCTTGCGGGATGACGTAGGCTGCGAAGAATTCTATCTGTTCAACCGAGTACTTCTTTTTCCTGCGAATGTTCGGCCTGAAACTGCAGCAGTATCCGGCACCAGTGCGGTTAGCCGTGGACTTCACTTGGACTCTCAAAATACGCGAGCCGCACTCAAGGCCGACATCGTAAGAGGAGGAATCGCCCCAGGGCCTTGAAACCTGGAATCCATGCAGCATGGCCTGAACCATGAAGCGAAGCTCAACGTATTCACCACGTTCTTTGAGAGTTCTGAATTGCTTGCACTCATCCATTGGCGCGTTCCTTGTCTATTTCGGACATATTTCTCCCCGGCTCTGTGACATGTTTGTTTGAAAGGTCAGGTACAAAAGAAAAGCGCGGCTCCTGAGGGGCCGCGCCTGGCTATATCAATTTCGTCAGCTTAATTTTTAAGCTATACCCCTATTGTATCGAATTGCGAGGGGTAATCATGCCACGGTTTAGAGAAATATATTTCCATTCGTTTGCATGGGTTAGATGCGATCGTGTAATTCCTGCCTATTGACAAGTTTCTGGGGATTGGCAAGAACGGCGCCTATTTGGTTGTGGGTGAACTTTCAGGATTGGGTTTGGGGATTTGATATCCATCCATCTCTCAAGAGTTTGAAAGCGGCAACGTTGAAACTCACCCACTCATCCGCAAAGAACGCGAATGAGTGGGAAAACACTATAAGAGGAACTCAACGGCTCCGGTTTCGAGGTTGTACATCGAGCCTGCAATCTTTATAGTGCCCGCGGATTCAAGGTCCCGAAGCACAGGGCTCTTTTCGCGAATGTTGGCGATAGTTAGTGACACGTTCTTTCGTGCCACAGCATCTACGAACTCGTAGTTTTTGGCCGAGCGCTCCCCCGTGTAGTTAGTGGCTTCAACGGCCGGACGAATCTTCGCCAACAATGCCGTGAGATTTCCAAGCTGCACTCCGTCGATGGCACCTTTGATAGCGCCGCATGCGGTGTGGCCCATGACGAGCACGACCTTCGAGCCTGCCGCCTTACAAGCGAATTCCATGCTGCCCAATATGTCCTCGTCGGCAATGTTGCCTGCCACGCGACCGCTGAAGATATCGCCGATACCAAAGTCGAGAATCAACTCGACGGGTGCTCGCGAGTCAACACAGCTGAAGACAATCGCGGCTGGATACTGTCCCTTCGCAGTCGCCTTAGCTTCGCGCATGAGATCGCGATGCTGCGGTTTGCCTGACCGGAAGCGTTCGTTGCCGGCTTTCATCTGCTGGATGACGTCGTCCGGCGTCATCTTGTCACGCTGCTCCTTGGTGAGGTCTGCGTGGGCGAACACGGTTCCCAAGCTTGCCCCTACTACGCCCACGGCAGCGGTTGCAACGCCTGCCTTACAAAAGGTCCGGCGGTCAATTTGATTTCTTTCCTCACTGAATTGTGAATGCTGCATTGCCGTTCTCCTTCGCCCGGATTTTACTCTAGTATTGTGTCGCCCCTGACTGCCAGTTCTGACAGGTATAGAGGCGGCACGACGCTTATGGATTTCTGCATCAAACTGAAAAATCAGACCCGGCGACGCCTAAGCGAGTTACTTAATCTACAGCCGTTAAACGGCAATGCCTCACTTGGTTTTGCGCTGGACCTTGATGGCGAGCGAGATGCCAAAAATTTCGTTTGTGTCCCAACCAGTGGGCAGGTTAACCGATTGTAGTAAGTAGTAAGGCCGAACAGAAAATGAATCGGAGATAGGCACTCGTACTCCCACCTGAAACCGGTTTTGGGTGTAGCTGCTACCGCCGTTGGCGAAGGGGTTGTATCCGGCTGTGATAAAGAACTCGTTGCTCACGACAAGTACCGGGCGCCATGCCGTGCGAAGCGGTAAGGTGTACTCGATGCCCGGGCGAAATCGAAGGCGTGCGGAAGCAGGACGGTTATCAACAAAGCGTCCCTCGATGAGCGTGCGAAGTATCGGCCGCCACGGGCCACGGGATGTACTCAGGGTGAGATTGAGTTGCACCCGGTTTTCGTAAGCAATTGTGGGATTCGCAGGAAAACGCTGGTAACGATAAATCGGTGTCAACGTGAACCACGGCCGCAGACGGAAGGCAAGGCCGCCTTGAAGGAAGTACTCGAACAGGTTGGACGCTCCCTCGTCGAATCGCTCGTGGAACTCGAGATCGAGAGACTTATTCGCCGAAAGGCCGGTAGAAATTCCCTGATCGAGCCAGAGCCCTATCTGCTTCTCATTTTCGGGGTCCTCGGGCTCATTTTGTTGCTGCGCCCTGGCCGGGACAGCCAAGACGCAACTGTACAGCACCGCAATTACGCAGATTATGCGCCACAATGTATTCGGGGTCACTAACGCATCCCTAATTCCCGTACGACTCATTTTGCTGCCGGAACCCAGACATTGTCGGCGGCGGCTATCTCGGCGTTCGTCACCTCGGTTGTGAGATTGACCCGCTGGAGCCCAGCTTTCTTTTTCGGGATGGCCTGGAAAACTACGTAATACTGATTGTCGAACATCTTCTGCAAACGATCCAGGTGAGGTTTGAAACTGACCAGATTCGACGTGCCCAGGGAGAAGCAGTCGCCGCCAGTTTCATCGGCGAGTTTTGTAAGCCCTGAAAGACCGATTTGCAGATCCCAGGAACTTCGGGCGGCCCGTCCGATGCCGACGGCGTAAATCGAGTAGACGATTACGTTGTAGCGCTGGCTAATCTCGCTTGCCGAGTTCACGTCTGGGCTCATGGTGGGCATGCTGTGATACACGGGACCAAAACCGGGTCCCAAGCGGGAGGGTGAGGGCTGCTCTCCGCGGAGCCGGTCAATGCCGTCGGTTACCATCAGGACTTCACGCCGCACATTCTGCTGCGGCCATCCCTTTACCAGGCTGATCAGCGACAGATAGGGACTATCCATCGTCGAGAAACTTGCCCGGGGCAGGCGGAGCGCCTTGGCGGCCAGGGCATGGTCGGCGGTGAAATTTTGAACAACGTTCACGGCCGCGTTTGACATATAGCCGACGGCAACGACGGTTGACGCCGGCTGTGCATTGATGAAATCCCGAATGTCGTTGAGGTTGTTTCCAACAGCGGAGCCGAGAGTATCGTCGACCAAGATAAACAGTTGGAGCGTGGCGTTATCTCCCTTGGCCGGTATCAATTGGTTCACCTTGAGAAAACTCTTCCCCTGTTTCACTTTTACGTCGCCCTGTTCGAGAGTCGGAACATCGTCCCCACGGGTCGCCTCGTTGGTGATTACCAGGTGAACTTGAACTGTCCCCGGGGTAGCCCTATCTTGCGAGTGCATGGTCTGCGCAGCAAGCATCACGAGGCACAACGATCCGAAAAAAGCCTTATACTTTTTCATTGATCCTCCTCCTTCAAATCAAGAATTTTGACTGCTATCCAAATTGGGCGCCCCGACGGGCATGGGGTTCCCTATCTTTCGGGTATTAGTCCGTCTCCGAAGCTTTTCGGGGTTCAAATGATAGATCAAATCCGCCCTAGCCGGTTGCGCCAGCCTTTCGCTCTCTTTGTGAAGGCTGGGTGCTTCATCTCACCTCGCGCAGTTGAACTGTCGGATAAATTCCGAGTTGTTCGCGCTTTCGCGCGGTCCACTGTGCTTCAATTTCAACGACACAATGCTCAACGTAAAATAATGCCGGACTTCCACCGCACGTAGACTAGGCTACGACGTGCGGCCCCAAGCCTGCGCGTCAATCTTCCAGACGCCATCGCGGTTCGCGAACGTGTACGCAAGGGTACCGGTCCGAACTACGGATTGCCCCTTAATCGTGACAGTGAGAGTCCCCGATATGACGGCATATGCGGACGAGCCCTCCACATTCCAAAAGCCCATCTCGTAGGACAGGTGCTCGTAGGTCACGCCAAGGCCCTGACGCCATTTCTCTACATCAGCGAGCCAATTAGCCGGAGCATTTGGGTTCAACCAGCGATATGGCGCAATGCCGTCGATGATGATAGCGGTGTCTCCGAAAACGCTGAGGAAAAGATTGTTGTTTGAGTGTTGAAGCCGTTGATGTGGGCGTCGATTAGAGTCTGGATTACAGCCGGTGGGTTGCCGGTCACGGCAGCCATTAATCTACCTCCGGGGGCAGAATACGCCAAGAATGGAGGACCGCAACTGCAACAAGTAACAGGCCGGGCAATGCACCGAGCCATCTTCGGAAGATGAATGAAGGGCCGGGTGCCCGCTGGTTCTGGCGAGCGATTTGATAAACTGAGGAACGTCTCTCCACGAGGCCGACGTAGCTCAGTTGGTAGAGCAGCCGATTCGTAATCGGCAGGTCAGCGGTTCAACTCCGCTCGTCGGCTCCATAAGTTAACGTTCACCAACGTCTGCCCCGTCCGCTAGAGCAGGCCGCCAGTATCGATCTCCAGATCATATAGCGCCAACTCCAGCTTCGTGATGGCGGTGCCGATCTCGGGGTGATGCTCTCCAATCTTCTCTTGCAGCGCCTTTAGCATCTGGTAAGCACTCTTGATATGCTCCCCTACCTTGGCTGGATTTGACTCGGGATTTCGTTCGCTGTGCGTTTCCATGTCCACCTGCTTCCCTATTTCTCGCAATTCCCTGCTGCGTCTCATCCTATTTTACGCATCCGGCGCTGCCGAAAGGCGTCCGAGCATACGCCGATGAAGAAGGTTTGAATTAAACATCTCTAGGACGGATGGTGAGAACAGGCTCTTATACTCACGATTTCGTGAGTTAGGCCGATGCGAAAAAGTTGTGCTGGACTACGAGACTCAACAGCAAGAGAGGAGAGCGTATGACACGTGAAGCAAGATTGATCTCCGGGATAATCCTTATCACAGTGCCCACAATTCAGTACGGTGGGTATTTCCTTTTGACCTCGTTGATGGATAAGGGCAGCGGATAGATGGAAAATCCACTACGCCAAAATTTCTTCCGCGCGGGACATGCCCACGCGGGAGTTATTGTGATTCTTTCGTTAGTTTGCCAGGTCCTTGCGGATGCTGCAGTTCTTCCCGAAGCTTTGATCTGGTTGGTTCGAATCGGAGTGCCGCTTGCAGCGATTTTGATCTCTGCGGGATTTTTCTTTTCCATGTTGCCGCCGACTGCTACTCAGCCTAGCGGGGCAGTCTCCCTGATCTATGTCGGAGCGCTCATTCTTGCCGTCTCGGTAGTCAGTCTAGGGATTGGCTTGATCAGAGTTCCGGCCTAGGCCGAAAAGAAAGTTGCTGAAGACGTCGTATCGGGCCGCGTTCTTGAGCGCCACTTTGGTACTCAATTAGTGTCCATGCGAGTTTCGCCAACAAACCCCAACCCCGAAGAGTGCATCATGAAACGGGATTGGAGACATCGCATGAAGACAATGACGTGCCGATCGCTGGGTGGACCGTGTGAACAGAAGCTGTCTGCCGAATCATGGGACGAAATGGTGCAGGCAATGACGAAACACGTGATGGAAAAGCATCCTGACACCGCAAAGGCAATGGAAAAAATGCATAAGGAAGATCCCAAGAAATGGGGTAGAGAAACGAAGCCGAAGTGGGAGGCGACCCCGGAGACATAGCGCTGCCACACATGGATAACTCGTCGCCTCAGGTCGGTAAGAAATAAGAGGCAATATTAGGAGGCAGTCTCTCCGATCTATGTTGGAGCGCTCACTCTTGCCGTGTGTCTGTACTCGGTTTAGGGATTGGCTTGATTAGAGTTCCTGCCCAGGCCCCAAAGGAAGTTGCTGAAGACGGCGCATCGGGTATGCGGCTTTCGTAGGAGATCCCCGATTTTTCGGAAGGCCAAGGTGCTTACTCGGTGATGATGTGGTCAGCCCATTCAATTAGGGACACGAATATTGCCGGATTGCCGAATTTCGCGCCGTAGTTGCTCAAATCCGCCTCGGTCACACCCCTGGCGCGGGAACACGCGCCGCACGCGTAAATCTGAACATGCTTTGAGACCAGCTTATCCAGCGTTTCACCAACGGGCGGCCATCCCACTGGGGTGACCGCGTTGGCCACCGTCTTTCGCCTCAGTACGACTGCTTCGCCCAGCAAGTAAATCTGCACATCGTGTCCGGCTTCCGCGAGTGCGAGACCATGTGAGAAAGGAAATGCCGCCTTGGTTGGATCGTCCGAGCCCCATGCGCTTTTCATTACGATTTTGAGCGACTTGTGCGCGGCCTGACCCTGGAGAGAGCCTCCAGCCATAACGAAAGGCAGCGCGGCTAACTGGGCCAATCGTGCGAGGAAAATTCGACGTGCCATAGGTTCTCCTTCTGTAAAGGAGGGCAAGTCTAATCCATTGTCTGGAGCGAGTACAAAACTTTGTGCCGGGGATCCGATCTGGTCTCGTTTTGTGCGTTGCGGGCTAAGGCGCTTCGATCAGCTCCATCTTTCCATCGCGGGTGCGATGGAGGACCATGATCTTGCCTTTGGGATCGCGGAAGACGAAGACGTCCCGATCGCGGAAGTGGGCTTCTTTAATCGCCTCTTCGATGGTCATCGGGCGCAGGGCGACGGAATCGTCGGATCGCACGAGGTGCACTTCGGTCGACTTTGCGATGGGGGGAAATCTGTGAACCAGTAGCGCCACTGATCTCCCTTTGGGCAGACCCGCCGCGGATTGCCGGTCCTCGCGCCCGTCTCCATTCCATCTTTTTAACGTCGTACTCTTTTCGCTTGGGGTTTTGTGATTGTGACGTTTCTGAGTGCGCCAGCGGGTTTTGTACTTCACCGCCTGTTTTTCGAGATGCTCGAGAGCTTCGCTGATCGCGGCAGCCATGTCATGGGCTTGCGCCAATGCGATCAGCGGTCCGTTGCGTGGTGTAATGGTGATTTCGGCTTTGTTGCGCCGCTTTTCCAGGGTGAGGACAACTTTAGTCTCAAATTTATCGCGCAGAATTTTGCGGATTTTTAACAGCCCGTTTTCGATTTCGTCGCGGACCGCAGTGGTGATTTCGTAGTGCCTTCCGGTATATTCCACGTTCATCGGAGCACCTCGGTTATTACTTCTTTACTCTTCTTTGATGCGTACTCGGGATGCGCATATCTTCACGATATTTCGCAACGGTTCGGCGAGTAACCTGGATTCCTTGCGACTGCAAGATGCGCGTGAGTTGTTCGTCGGTTAAGGGACGTGCGGAATCTTCTTCTTCGATCAGTTTCTTTACGCGGCGCTTCAGAATCAGCAGCGATGTATTGCCGCCCTCAGGGCCGTTCACGCTTTCACTGAAGAAATACCGCAGCTCGAAAACGCCCTGTGGGGTGTGAGCATATTTATTGGCCACGGCCCGGCTTACGGTCGAGGGATGCACTCCGATTTCCTCGGCGACTTCCTTAATCATCATCGGCTTGAGCTGATCGATGCCCTTTTCCAGGAAATCTCCCTGGCGGCTGACGATCGTGTAGCAGACTTTCACGATGGTCTGCTTGCGCTGCTCGATATTCTTGATCAGCTGCATCGCGCTCTTATAGCGCTCTTTGACGTAATTGCGAGTGTCTTTATCGTTGGTGTCGCGAGTCAAAAGACGCTTATACGCCGGGTTCAGCCGCAGTTGCGGCACGTCATCATCATTCATTATTACGAGCCATTCGTCGCCGTGTTTTACGAAGGCTACGTCGGGCTCAATTAGGCGGGGCTGGCCTTTGTTGTAGCGCAATCCGGGGCGGGGATCTAGGGTGCGTATGAATTCGAGCGCTGCCTGCACAGCCTCGATTGGCCGCGCCATGGCGCGGGCTATTTCTTTGTATTGCTTGTTCTGGAGTGCGCGAAGGTGTTGATCGACGACGGCAATTGTGTCGGCCAGAAGTGTGTCGGTCGATTCACCGTTGCCATTCTGGGTGGCCTTGTATTGTTGCTGGTGATACTTCAGTTGCTGAAGCAGGCATTCCCGAAGGTCTCGGCAAGCGACGCCTGGAGGATCCATCTGGCGGACTACTTCCAGGGCTTCGTGCAGATCAGCCAGGTTGAAATTTACTTGAAAGACGGGCGCGGCATGACCATTCGAGTTGACGACAGGAGGCGCAACCGGAGCAACGGGTTCCGGCGGAGCAACTGCGGGTACCGTCGCCGGCGAGATTTGTACGAGAGAAGCGCCGTCGCCGTTGCCCCACTGCTCCCCCTCGTATGAGGACTCTGCTTCGGAGAATTCCTCAGGAACCGCGTCTTCCAGAGCCGCATCTTCCAGTGTCGCGTCGAGTCCAAGCGCGGCTGCTTCCTTAACCACTTTTTCTACGATCGAAGCGTCCGTCTCGGGTGAAGCAGCGGGCGCAATGCCCAGCAACTCTTCATCGCTGGCGATCAAATATCCATCTTCGCTTAGATTGCCAATTATGACTTCCGCAGCCTCCCGCACTTCACTTCTTACGGGGATCGATCCTAGTTGCCACTTGAGATGGTCGGAAAGATTGCTGGGCTTGGAGAGAAAATTCTCAAACGACGGACGCTCAATCTCTTCCATCTCTCCCGGACTGCGGTAGCCGGGGTCGAGATACTCCTGAAAGAATGATCCGAAGTCGATTTCCTCGAATGGATCCTTCTTTTCGACGGCGGTAATCGTATTTTCTTCGGGAGCCGGGCGGTCACGCTCTTCCTCGCGCTGACCAACTTCATCGATTAGGGGAACCGAGTCTTCCAATTCCTCGAGGACGGGATTCTCGACCATCTCGGCGGTGATCATGTCGCGCAGCTCAAGCTTGTTAAGAGCCAGCACGCTGACCATCTGGACCAGTCCAGGGGTCAGGATCTGCCTCTGGGAGACTTTCAAATGCAGCTTGGGTTGCAACATCACCATAAGATCAGTCGTTGGTCCTTGGTCATTCGTCGTTGGCCTAAACCCTTTAACGCTGATCGCTTGCGCTCGGCCAACGACGGTTTTCCTACACCATCGAGAAACTTTCTCCCAAATAAACTCTGCGAACTTCGGCGTCGATACCCAACTGTTCGGGCGTGCCGTGCCGGAAAATTCGGCCTTCATTAATGATATAGGCTCTGTCGGTTACCGACAGGGTTTCACGGACGTTGTGATCGGTGATCAACACTCCGATCCCGCTAGCCTTAAGAGCGCTGATGATCTTCTGCAAATCGAAGACGGCAAGAGGATCGATCCCAGAAAACGGCTCATCGAGGAGAATGAATGTTGGATTGATGCAAAGAGAGCGCGCGATTTCGACCCGCCGGCGTTCCCCTCCCGAGAGGTCGTGCCCACGATTCTGGCGGATGTGCTCCAGTCCCATTTGGTCAATCAGCTTCTCCATCCGTTCCCGGCGTTCGTGCCAGGGAATCGGCTGCGCCTCTAAGACAGCAAGAATGTTTTCTTCTACCGTGAGCTTGCGAAAAACGGAAGCTTCCTGGGGGAGATAGCTGATTCCGTACTGACGTGCCCGCAGATACATAGGCACATCGGTAATTTCGAGGTCGTCGATTAGTATGCGGCCGGTATCAGGGGGAATCAGGCCTACAATTGTGTAAAACGTCGTTGTCTTCCCGGCACCGTTAGGACCAAGTAATCCAACAACTTCGCCCTGCTCAACGCGAAGGTTTACGCCATTTACAACTCTGCGCCCGCGATAGGACTTGCCAATTTCGTCGGCGGACAGCGTGTGCATTTATCGTGCCACTCGCGTTTCGGTGACGGCGGGGGATTGTTTGCTACCTTCTACGAGCACCCTACCATCGTGTCCATACAAAGTCAACGAAACCCCGGTAATCAGGCCGCGTTCGGCATCAAAAATGCTAGGGGTTCCGCCGGTTATAACAAACTTATCGTCGGCGGCGGTGTAAACCAGTTGGTCTCCGGATGCCCGGCGGCCGTTCTGGGTGACGACGACGCCTCCCGAAGCCACGATTCTGTCGAGGGTACCCGCGGTTGCCGCTGTTGGACTGTCATTGGCGGTGCCACGAGTCTCAAGAAAACAATCCATCTGGGCGGCAGTTGCGGTTATGTCCTTACTAATGGCGACGACCTTGCCTTCGAAATGAACCTTCCGCGCATCGTCAGAGTATGTAAGCCGATTAGCCGAGACGGCTATTGGCGTTATTCTGCCTTGCTTGTCGGCCTGGGTAAGAGTCGTGGAGGCTCGCTCGTCGGGAGTGCCCTGGGCAACGACATAGCGTCGGTCCCGATGAAACTCGATAGAGGGAGCTTCGACGGAAGTTGCATCCTGCCAAAGCCGGACATTCCCTTTGTAAATTGCGACAGCGGGATTGGCAGTCGCGGTCATGCTTTCTGATGTGACGTGGACTGGTTTAGCAGAAGACAGCATGCCTGCTGCTTGCTTTTGAGGAGAAGTATCAGTGGTTTTGACATCGCCTTCTGCGTAGGCGATTCCGGTCAATCGATTGAGGCGAAGGGTTTTTGCCGTAGTGACCATCCCTCCGTCTGCGATTCGCGGCGAGCCTTCGAGGCGAAGGATCTGATCTTGCGGAGTATAGCGAGCGGTGTCGGCCCAGGCTGTTATCCCGCTGTCGGTGTATTTAAAGTCTCCCTTTTGGATGAGGGCCGCGATTGCTCCATTCTGAAATTCGGCGTCAATGGTTTGACTTGTGCTGGTTCTATCTGGCTTGCCTTGGGATTTGCTGACGATTCGGGAATCGGGACTGCCGTGGACCGCCGCGAGCTGTCCGTTCTTGTCGAAGTTTGCCTCAAATTTTCCGGCGGTGATAACTGTCGTTCCAGCCGCCACATCACCCGAAGTTGGAGAAATGGTGATCTGCGGAGGCCCGGTTGTTTCGGCACGCTGAATCAAGCGCCCGTGGGCCAGAAAGAAGTTCATCGCTGGCGAGCTGATTTCAAATTTCTGCGACGCCGTCGATTTTATTGACGCCGATTTCCCGGGCGACCTCGGGTTTTGCGTTAGCGTTACACCTTGGTCGGCGTAAATAGCCTTCAGCGTCTTGCTGTGCTGGTAATCAAGAATGGCCCGGCCAGCTTTGCCTTCTATCCCGTTGGCGTCGGAGGTTTTAAAACGAACGTCGCCGGAAAGGACCGCCCGAGCGAGAACTGCTGGTTGACCGGCCATAAGGAGGTCCAATTGTTCTGCTCTGATCTCCACGCTTTGGACCCTGTCAGATCGGACCAACACGTTGCCTTGAGCCAAAACGCGCTCCAGTTTGTTGTCCGGGGACAAGAACATGGTAGCTGTGTCAGCTTCAGAAAGTTCCGAACCCCCGACAACATGAGGATGCTCAAGCAGAAGCCTGCGCGGAGTCTTACTGATGGCGGCTTGAGCGGCTCTTAGGGATATCGGTGTCAGGCCAGCGAAGGAGACTTCTATTTGCGATTTGAGAGTCAGCACATTACTTGCTGCCGCATACGCCAAACCGACCGCCGAGCCTTGCACGTGTGCTACTTCGAATTCGACCTTACCGTCGCTGTGGGCATCGCCGGTTTTCTGATTGAAAATCAGGTCGGTAGTCTTGAGGTGAATAGGATTCCGCGAATCCGTGGGCGCAGACTGGTCGGGCTTCCCGAAAGCCCCTGCGTTAGATTCCAGATCAATCTGAACTTCGCCTTTTCCAGTGACGTCGCCAGAAACTGCGTCGTATTCGAAATCTTTGCCACTAATCCGATCAAAGCGGCCGGAGTCCCGCCCATAGACGGTTATCTCAACGTCATGCAGTTCCTCTCTTCCGCCTTGCTTGAACTGCACCGCATTGCTGGCCTCAATCTTGAAGAGTGAATGTCCCTGCAAAGACTTGGAGACGGTAAATCCCTTGGCGCTGCGTTGTATCTCAATCCCCATCTTTTCAGGCACCTGCTTGAGCGCATTCTGCACCCGGTGACGTGAATGGACATAGAACGCCCCCACCAGACAGACCAGTGCGATCGCGGACGCGGCAAACCAGCGTCGCAAATGCGGGATTCGGAGGGGCACTGCTTCAGTTTACTTGATGGGATCGGTCATCGCGCCGGTCATCCGCGCTGCACTAGCGTTCCGGCAATCATGTCGTGCAGCGCCTGCTTCCGTTCGGTGAATCCAGCCATGATATATCCGAGAAACAAAATCATTGCCGAAATGTATTTGCAGAAATGTCTGACGGTGGCTCGGGCGAAGGAGATGCGGTTGCCCTGTAAGTCCGTTACTCTCATTCCAAGTACCATTTTGCCCAGCGTGGCCTGCTTCGACGAACTTTCCATTGCAGCTTCGTACAACCACGATGCAAAGAATCCAAATGCCACGCCAGTCCATATTGCTAGGATGCCCGGACCCCGGCCCGTCGTGGCGACGGCTCCGGCGACGCCAATCATGAGACCCACAATAAACACGACAGGAGTGACCACCGCCTGAACTATGAGCCCGTCGATTATCGCGGCGACAAGGCGTATCCACAATCCGCCGTAGCCAGTGGGCGCGCCAACAGCAGTCTGAGGTGCGATACCCGGCTGTAAGTATTGAGCCTGCGGCGGCGCAGCCAGAGTTGCATCTGTCCCTGCCAGTCTGTTCGAGACCGGCAGCGCGTTCGCGAGCGGCGCACCACAGATGGAACAAAATTGTGCGCCCAATGAATTTTGTGACCCGCATTTATTGCAGAAAATTGTTCCAATAGTCATGACGCCGAGACTATATCCGTCACAAGGACCCGTGTAAAGTGTTTCTGGGCCAGTGACTGCGGGAACGTCGGGGGGAGCGCTAAGATTGGATACGACGCCCTGACGTTCTTGTACGCCTGTATTAGTGCAGGAACTTCGGAAGTTATGAGCGAACATCTCCACAACCTAATCTTTGGCTTCGCGGTTGCCTTCGTCCTACCTGGCGTCGCCTTTGCGCTCGGGATGGCTTGAAGCAAACTCATTGGAGGATGGAAGGATTCGAACTTCCGCAAGTGGTGGACGACATTCTGTTTGCTGATGCCATTTATTTTTCTCGGAATGATGACCAAGAGGATGGCAGAAGATCGCTTTGACGGTCTACGAGCGTCCTGGTCCGTACAGCCGGTTGCTTTGCTTTTGATAATTGGTGTGGCAGCGCTCCTGAGCGCATGTGTGCTCATCGCGATGGTACAGCTTTGGCGCGCTCCGCGATCGTGAACTGCCACTCATAAGCAACACGCCGAAGTCCTCCGCAGGCCAGAACGCATTCTGGAATAATTTAGGATTGGGCGCTAGAAATTTCTTGCACCTTCCTCAGTTCGGGGAAAATTCCTGCCCAGATGGCGATCACGACAAGTGTCCCGATGCCTCCCAAGACCACCGCAGGGACTGCTCCAAACCAGTGCGCCGTCAGTCCCGATTCAAATTCTCCGAGCTCGTTGGATACGCCGATGAAGAGCATGTCCACAGCGTTTACGCGGCCGCGCATGCTGTCGGGCGTGCCCAGCTGAACCACCGTCCCACGAATGATTACGCTAACCATGTCCGTTGCCCCGACAAGAAGTAATGCGATCATCGAAAGCACAATGCTGCGTGACAAAGCGAACAGGATCGTGAACACACCAAAACCGGCGACGCACCATAACATAGTCGCTCCCACATGCCTTCGCAGTGGCCGATGTGCGAGAAGAACTGCCATGATCGCCGCTCCCACGCCTGGAGCGCTTCGCAACAGTCCCAATCCCCAGGGTCCCGTGTGAAGGATTTCCCTGGCAAAGACGGGAAGGAGCGCCACCGATCCGCCGAGAAGCACGGCGAACATGTCCAGCGAGATCGAGCCCAGAATAACCTTCTCGCGCCAGATGTAACGAAAGCCGGCTAGCACAGTGGTCCAATTAACTTCTTCCCGCGGGCGCGCCTTGGTTCGCAATTCAATGCGCAGCGTTGAGATTACTGCTCCTACTGAAACCAGAAGCGCGGTCGCATAGACCGGAGACGCTTGCCGAAAAAAGGCGTAGAGAAGTCCACCTAACGCCGGTCCGAGGATGGTCGCCGTCTGGAAAATGCTCGAATTCCAAGCCACCGCATTAGGGAAATGTTGCTCTGGGACCAATTGCGGCAACAGGGATCGTGAGACTGGCCCATTGAACGAACGCACAATTCCCAATAACACCAACACAACATAAATTGGATAAACCGACGCCAGATGAAGTGAGGAGACCGCCAACAGCAGCGCCGAGCACACGGCAAAACCCGCATAGCAGAGAATGAGCAACCGGCGGCGGTTGAACCGGTCGGCAGCGTGGCCGGAGATCAGAAATAAGAAAAATCCAGGGAGGAATTGCGCCAACCCCACCAATCCGAGGTCCAGGGCCCGGTGTGTGATGTCGTACACTTGCCATCCAACGGCGACCGACAACATCTCCAGTGCGGTCACGATACAAAAGCGCGCGATCTGATAACGCAGGAAATCCGGATAAGTAAAAGCAACGCGGCCAGGATTTCTGAAATCGGTAGTCGTCGCCATTCACCTTTACTGTGACATAGAATCGTGTTGGCGAAAATCAGATCTGCCGCCCGCGTGGAGACGTGCTCGCGACGGCTAGACGCGGCAAGCCGCGTCTCTACCAATAATTTATGCAAGAACCGCAATGAATTCTGCCGCTCTACTGAATTTGCAAAATGTACGTGTCCTGCGGGGAGACAGGATCGTACTCGACAATTTTAGCCTTGTCGTTGGCGGGGATGAGCGAGTCGCGATTCTTGGTCCCAACGGATGCGGGAAATCCACGCTGGTCAAGACCATCACCCGTGAGTGTTATCCAGTGGTTCGCCCTGGATCGACGATGACAATTCTAGGCAGGGAGCGCTGGAATGTTTTTGAACTTCGCTCCATGCTGGGTGTGATCACGAACGACCTGATGTTGGCAGTCACGGGAGAGGCTACCGGATTGGACGTTGTCCTCTCGGGATTTTTCAGCAGCATCGCGATTTTCAGCAATCACACAGTAAGCAATAAGCAAAGAGATTTGGCTTACGCCACTCTCGCGCAATTGGAAGTACCGCATTTGGCCGATCGGCCGGTGAGCGAGATGTCGTCCGGCGAGGCGAAGCGAATCATCATCGCGAGGGCTTTGGTGCATCGCCCACGAGCTTTGCTGTTCGACGAGCCCAGCAATTCTTTGGACGTTCTGGCTCGACATAGTTTGCGCCAGACCATGAGCCTGTTGGCCAACTCAGGAATTGGAATCGTGATGGTCACTCATGATCTGTCTGACATTGTTCCCGAGGTTGACCGTGTGGTGTTAATGCGAAATGGGAAAATTGTGGCCGATGGGAAGAAAGAAGAAATGCTGAGCGCCAAGTGTTTAGGTGAATTGTTCGGGACGAGCGTGGAAGTCGCGCGACGCGACGGTTTCTATCATTTATGGTAATGCAGCTCGCTGCCTGCCGACGATCCCATTACTTCGCCGGTCAGCATCTATGAACCGCACGTTCTTGAGCGCATCAGGGGGCATCTGACTCCGATTCTCTAATCGCTCAGTCCTCGAGTTCTCGCTTTTTGAACGCTGTCTTGATAGCTCGATGCGTGTCAAAGCACGATTGATAATCCGGACGAGATCACTCCCGTAATCCGGCGAACGGTCTTCACGCAATAGACGCTTTGTCTTCTCGGCTGGAAACCACGTCGGAGTGCGGCCAGACTCTTGCGGCGATTCAAGCCGCGATACTTCACAGAGATGTGCGTTCACCGTAACTGCCTTTTGCGAGGCTCGTTCTGACGAATTCGACTCTTTCCGGCGCGAGTAGCGACTGAAGCACGCTTCCTCCATCCGCCCATGCACGCCAGCCTCTTCGAAGGCTTCCAAGGCCGCAGCTTGGGCGTGCGTCAGGCCAGGCTCGGCGTTGCCTTTGGGGAAAATCCAACGCCCGCCACGCGTGCGCACCAGCAGAAATTCAACGCAGTCGTTGCGCACTCTGTAACAAACTGCGGCGACCTGCTGACATTCGCGCAGCTTACGTAAATTGGCCAGTGGAACGAACTTCGGGGAGGGATCAGTAGTTCGAGACCAACCTAGTGCGCGCCGTGGCCGGGGATTCGTGACATCTCTACCCATAGCAGCAGAGTGCCCGATGCCACGCGCGTTCGCTAGAGACCAGCTTGGTTCGGGCTGGAATCGGCCAGGGTCGGGTGAAAGGAATCTTTCTACCTACTTGCGTTCTGCTATTCCCGTGGAACATTATTTTGTTCTAAGGATTAGCGGGCGGTTGCGCCCTTCAGGACGCGCCAGGAGAGCTTTGGAAAATCTGTATTGTCTTCGCTGCAATCGGGAGCTCGAAACCGGACACAAGTCCGTCGCTCTATATATGTTCGCGCAGACCGTCGGAATCAGGCCGCGGCAGAAATCGATGGCGCAGAGGATTTGCTTCTGCCCGCAGTGTTCTGTATCCCTAGCTATGGGGCCCCCTCCTGAGGGAGCGTTAAACGTCGCCGCATGGAAGATGATTCGAGAGTTGGTTTCCGCCGACCCCGCATTGAACGACGCAGCGTGGGAAACCCTTCGCGGGATTGTAGGATTATTGCCTGCTACTGGAACCGAAGGCGGCCCGCGGCCCGTCAACGGCGGCGGATACTTCGAGTTTTGACTTCCGTAGATCTATGCGACTCCATCCGCCGCGGACGCGACTCTTGCCTTCGATTCCTTATTCTCCGCCAGCTTGAAATCACACAGTGAAAGTTCAATCCCGCCGAAATCCGGATGCTCGTTTTGACCCACCGTGAAAGCAATGTCGAGTGTGTCCCCCGGGAGGAACCGAGCTTGTTGGAAACGTTCCGCCATGTGCCACCCTAGGGCGTTGTAGGAAATTGCTTTTCGCCAATTACTGTTTTGTTTCGGCAAAGCAGCTGAATCGGGATGACATCTCGGCATCACCGCCCTTGCAACATCGTTCAGTTCCTCGTCCGCTCCGTCGTCCGACATAGCAGTAGCCAGTCTGAGCTTCACGTGCTTATCCTTCATTATCCGCGGAGGAGCCATAATTCTTACATCGCGAGCCACGAATGTTGGTTCCGGATTGCCCACGCCGAACGGCTCCATCCGGCAGAGGGCCTGATACAAATCCGGCGTCACGCAGTCGAGCGGGAGTTCAGTCTCAACTCTCAAAACAGGCTCGAAATCGCTCACGCTCAAATGATCGCGGGCATAAAGATCCAAATGGCGGGATAAATCCGGGACGGCCGCCGCAGGCAGAGAAAATCCGACAGCATGCGCGTGACCACCGTAGCGCGAAAATAAATGTCCGCAAGACTCAAGCGCGTTCAGCAGATGAAATGCAGGAATCGAGCGGCCCGAACCATGAGCATTCTCGCCATCGCGCGAAATGATCAGCGTAGGACGTCCGTAGCGTTCGACCACTCTGGTTGCCGTGATTCCAATGACCCCGCGATGCCAACCTTCGCCGTCGATGACCATGCAAAATGCGTCGCGTAGCGCCGGTTCGCCTTCAATACGCTCGTGGATCGCCGCCAATATCCGCCGCTCCTCTTCCTGACGCTCTCCATTGAGCTGGTTGAGTTTCGATGCGATCTCTGTCGCGCGACCTACATCTTTCGCGCTGAAGAGTTCAATGACATCGCCGGCAATATCCATGCGGCCTGCGGCGTTGATGCGAGGAGCAATCCGAAATGCGACTTCCCCGGAGGTGAGTTGTCGTCCGCTGAGCTGCGAAACTTCCAGCAAGGCTTTCAGCCCGGGGTTAACCGCCGACGGCAAGGCTTCCAATCCAAGTTTTGCGAACACCCGGTTCTCGCCGGTTAAAGGAACTGAGTCCGCAATTGTGGCAATGGCCACGATTTTCATAAACGATGTAAGCAGTCGCGACTGATCTTTTTGCGGAAGCAACCGCTCCAATAACGCCTGCGCCAGCTTGAACGCGACTCCAGCCCCGCATAGAGCTTTGCACGGATATTCGCAATCCGCCTGGTTGGGATTCAACACAGCCAGGGCGTGGGGCATTTCATCCCTGCCGGGAATGTGGTGATCGGTGACGATCAGATCAACCGCAACCCGGCGCGCAGTTTCTGCGGCGGCAAAGGCTCGGATGCCGGAGTCAACGCTGACGATTAATTGGATGCCCGCGGACCCGGCGGCTTCGATGACGTTGCCGCGAAGATCGTATCCTTCGCGAATTCGGTGAGGAACGTGAAAGTCGGCAGTTCCCCCGCAAAGTTCAATCGCGGTTTTTAAAATGACGATGGCGGTAGTGCCATCGACATCGTAGTCGCCATAGACCAGAATTCCGTCTTTGCGCTCAATTGCGGCCGCGAGCCGATCCACGGCGGCTTTCATGCCTTTCATGAGATACGGCGAATGCAAGTGCGCGATTGAAGGAGAGAGATACTTCTCTGCCAAGTCAGGCTGATCGATCCCGCGAGCTATGAGAAGACGGGCAAGGATGGCAGTCAGTTTTGCGTCGCATAGATTTAACGCAGCGATTGATTGAAGGTGAACTGCGAGAGTTTCTATTCTTAACCGGTCGTTCGGTTGATCAGTACTTCGCAAATTCCAGCGCACAAGCTAACTTTCTTCGTCGAATCCGGACCCGTCAATGGGTATGCCGCCAAATTCTTCCGCCATCTCCAACAGATTTTGATAGCGTTCGTTCCACTCGGTGGAGACTTCATATACCATCATGATCCCCTGATGCGGGAAACCAAGCTGAATGAATCCGGTTTTGCCAAGATAGGTACGCAGCCAGCGGGCATCCTCAAGGTCTTCCTCATTTGAAAACTCGACGTTGGTCAGGCTCTCCATCAAGGTTTCCAACTCTTCACTCTTCAACACCCACGCGTCCATGGTCAAAAAAGTGGCGCCGGACGCTTTCGCCAGTTCCACGAAATCTTTCCAGCTTTCGGGATTGTCGCCGGGTTTCCAGACAACTCGCTGTACTTCATCGTAGTCGACATATCCGGGAAAGCGCCGCATGCCGTGGCCTTCGATGAATGCAACCATGTCGTCCTTCAGGCTGGCTAGATTGTCGGTGGTGGACATAAGTGTGCTGGATCATTCTAAGCCTGTCCGGATAGTTTGTCGTTATCGGTCAATGGGATCGTAATTGTCGGGATCGTAATTGTCGGCACTTCGCGTTGACACTTCACTCCGCAAGATGCTAGTTTTGATGGTTCCCAAGCCCTCTTCACGCGAGAGACCTTCAATTAAATCATGGATGAAACGCTAAGACAGATAGGCGAATTACTGCTCCAGTCCGTTCCGACCGTCGTCTTCATGGTGCTGCTTTACGGACTATATAGTGTGCTGGTCGATAGGCCTCTGGCACACGTTCTCGCTGAGCGTCGCAGCAAAACCGAAGGGGCAATTGAAAAAGCGCGGGCCGATATGGCTGCGGCCGAGGCTCGGACCGCCGAGTATGAAGAAAGGTTGCGCGAGGCAAGACTCGCAATGTTCAAGAGGCAGGAAGCCAGGCGCGAGCAATTTGCTGAAGCTCGAGCAGCTGTGGTGGCGGAAGCCCGCGCCAAGGCTCAGTCTCAGGTAGCAGAGGCGCGAGCAGGCATAGAGGGGGATAAAGTAGCGGCTCAGGAGACATTGCAGTCGGAAAGTGGGAGACTTGCAATTGAAATTATTCGGACGGTGCTGCGCCCGTTGAATCCAGAAGCTCCGGTAGGTACCCGATAAATGCAGACTCGAAGAATCCTTCATATTGCGTTGATGCCAGCGGTCTTCCTTTTGCTCTTGTGGATTGGAGACGCCGAAAAGATTGCTCACCGCACGGGCCTAAGCATAGAGCAAGCCACATGGTTGGGAACCTTAGTTAACTTTACGGTCATAGCTGGTGCTATCGCGTGGGCAGCCAAGAAATACTTGCCTGGAATGTTTAAGAACCGCACCGCTTCCATCCAGCAGGCCATGGCGGAGGCGCGCAAGACCAGCGAAGAAGCGAATCGGCGCCTGGCTGACATCGAAGCTCGGCTTTCCAACTTAGGAAAAGAGATCGAAGAAATGCGAGTCGCCGCCGAGAACGAAGCGGCGGCCGAAGAGGCCCGCACTAAAGCGGCCGCGATCGAAGATGCCAGAAGGATTGTGGAATCGGCAGAGCAGGAAATCGCCGCGGCAGCGAGAGCGGCGCGTCGGGACTTAACCGCATATGCAGCTGATCTGGCCGTCTCGCTCGCACGCAAACAGATCCATGTGGACGCGGGTACCGACCAGGATTTGATACGAAGTTTTGCTCGACAGCTCTCCGATCCGAACCCGGGGAAGACCCGCGGATCCAGCTAAGCAATGGCTTCCCTCACCAACACTTACGCCAGGGCGCTCGCGGATGTCGTCTTCGACCGCAAACTCGACCCACAGAAGATTCTGCGGGAAATGCAATCGCTCAACGACTTGGTGGCAAGCAGTAAAGATTTGCGGGAAGTGTGGGAGACCCCCTCGATCACGGCGGAGAAGAAACGAGCTGTTCTGGATGCAATTGCTTCCCGGGAAGGCTTTTCTAAAGAAGTTCGCAATTTTGTGGCGGTGTTGATCGATCATCGGCGAATTAATTTTCTCGCAGAGATCGCAAAGCAATTCGAGCAGGAATTGAGTCAGCGCCTCGGATTCGTTGAAGCCGAGGTCACAAGCGCACGCGAGTTGAGCGGACCGGAACGAGGCGTTCTGGAATCCGAAGTTGCGAAATTGACAGGGAAAAAAGTGCGGGCCCAATACCTCCGTGACGAATCCCTGCTGGGAGGAGCCGTAGTAAGGATCGGAAGCACCATTTACGACGGTTCGGTAAATGGGCAGTTGAATAGAATTCGAGAAAAAATCGCTTCTAGCTCCTAGCTTCTGGCTAATACTATCTAGTCAAAGTCAATGCAGCGCGAGTTAAGCTAGGAGCGAGAAGCCAGGAGCTAGAAGCTGATCTTATGGCACAAATCAAAGCAGATGAAATTACCCAACTGATTCGCTCGCAAATCGAGAATTACGAATCGAAAATTGCTGTCGACGAAGTCGGCACCGTGGTCACGTTGGGCGACGGCATCGCGCGCGTCTATGGCCTCGACAAAGTCATGGCGGGCGAACTTCTTTCCTTCCCACACGATCTCGCCGGAATCGCTATGAACCTTGAGGAAGATCAGGTCGGAGTCGTGTTGCTCGGCGACTACACCGAAATCCGCGAGGGCGATGAGGTCAAGCGCACCGGAAGAATCATGAGTGTTCCGGTCGGCGATAGCATGATTGGCCGGGTCGTAAACGCGCTAGGCCAGCCTATCGATGATAAGGGCCCAATCGCTACCGACCGGACAATTGCTTTAGAACGTCTGGCGCCGGGAGTTATCGATCGTCAGCCAGTTCGCGAGCCAATGGCAACGGGACTCAAGGCGATCGACAGCATGATTCCAATTGGCCGCGGACAGCGCGAGTTGATCATCGGGGACCGCCAAACCGGCAAAACCGCGGTTGCGCTCGACACCATCATTAACAACAAAGGTAACGACCTCATTTGTATTTACAACGCGATCGGGCAAAAGAGATCGTCCATCGCTCAGGTCGTCAAAATTCTTACTGACTACGGCGCGATGGATTACACCATCGTTGTGGCCGCGTCGGCTTCCGAGCCGGCGCCGATGCAGTACATCGCGCCTTACGCTGCGTGTGCAATGGGCGAACACTTTCGCGACACCAAGCGTCATGCGCTGGTTATCTACGACGACTTGTCGAAGCACGCCGCGTCTTATCGTGAAATTTCTTTGCTGCTGCGCAGGCCACCCGGGCGCGAGGCTTATCCCGGAGACGTTTTTTATCTCCACTCCCGCTTGTTGGAGCGAGCCTCGAAATTGAGCGACAAGAATGGCGGAGGCTCTCTTACCGCATTGCCGATTATCGAAACTCAGGCCGGCGATGTTTCGGCATATATTCCGACAAATGTGATTTCGATTACGGATGGGCAGATTTTTCTCGAAACCGACCTGTTCAATAGCGGCGTGCGACCGGCCGTAAACGTCGGCATTTCCGTAAGCCGCGTCGGCGGAAGCGCGCAGATTAAAGCCATGAGGCAGGTTGCTGGAACCTTAAAGCTAGATCTGGCGCAGTACCGCGAACTGGCGGCGTTTTCGCAATTCGGCAGTGACCTGGATAAGGCCACTCAAGCACAGTTAAATCGTGGTCAGAGACTAGTCGAAGTCCTGAAACAAAAGCAGTTTTCGCCTTTGCCATTTTCAAAACAGATTCTAGTCATTTTCGCGGGTACGAGCGGTGCCTTTGACGACTTGCCCGTAGAACAGATTCGTGACTTTGAAGCCGAGCTATACAAGTATGTCGACGCCTCATATCCGGGACTGCTGCGAACTATCATGGAAAAGAAAGTTCTCGACGATAGCTTGAAAGCTGAGATGACGAAAGTGATCAAGGAAGCCAAAGACACATTCGTAGCGGATAGAAAAGCAGTAGCCGCAAAATAGCCTTCAGCCGTCAGCACTCAGGCACCTCCGGCGGGGGGCGTGTCAATGAGTGGGCGACTTGGAATGTTCAAGAAGAAATGGTGGGCGGGTCGGATCGACAGCGACGAGGGTTTCTCGGTTTGGCTGGGAAGAGATGCTCTGGTGTACCGCGAGGGCAAGCGGAGAATGGTCATCACAATTGATTTCGGAGGATCGCAGGTTGTCATCTTCGAGATCAGTATCGGCAGATGGGACGACGATCCCAATAACGCAGTGGACGAAAAAGAAAAGGCACGAATAGCTGACAATCTAAAGCGTGCCATCGAGTCACAAGGATATACAGCCAGTTTTATGTAGTGTGTGCCAAGAGCCTAATGGCCAACATTCTCGACATCCGACGCCGCATTCGCAGCGTGATCAACACGCGGCAGATCACCCGCGCCATGAAAATGGTCTCGGCTGCGAAACTCCGCAGGGCGCAGGAACGCGCCCTGGCGGCACGTCCTTACGCGCAAATGCTCACGAATGTGCTGAAGTCTTTGGTCTCGCGAGTAGAACTATACGATCCGGAGACCGGAGAAATTCGGCATCCGCTGCTGGCGCATCGCGAAGAACACAACGTGCTCTTGATAGTTGTAACCGGCGACAAGGGACTGGCGGGAGCGTTCAATACAAATATTTTGAAGGCTGCAACTCGATTCCTCGAATCGAAAAAAGATAAAAATATCGAGATAGAAGCGATTGGCCGCAAAGGACGGGACTTCTTGCGACGCCGCTTTCCGGTAGCTGAGCCCAGGGCTCCCGGGGCAAAGGCAACGTCAGAGGTTGCGCTGATCGGTGAACACGTTGGCGTCCTGAACAAACTTGAATATTCGATGGTTTCTGAAATCGTGGATCGAGTGGTTGACCGCTACAGCAATGAGGCGATCGATTCTGTCTATCTGGTTTACAACGAGTTCAAGTCCGTGATCGCACAGCGATTGGTAGTCGAAAAAATATTGCCTGTCGAGAAGGTTGGCGATCCCGAGGTCAGCCAGTTGGAAGGCATGAGCCTGGAAGAAAAAAAACGGGCGATTGAAGCGGCAAAAGGGGCTGGAGTAAGTCTTCGTCCACAGGATACCCGCGATGTCGATGCGGCGGCTGAGAAGTTTGCGACGGCGCCTGTTGATTACATTTACGAGCAGTCTCCGGAAGAATTGTTTCGCTCGCTGCTGCCGAAGTATGTGAAGATTCAGATTTTTCGCGCTTTGATGGAGTCCGTGGCCGCAGAGCACGCCGCCCGAATGACCGCAATGGACGCGGCCAGCAACAACGCCACCGACATGATCGATTCGCTCACGCTGGCGATGAACCGGGCTCGCCAGGCCAAGATTACGAAAGAGATTATTGAGATTGTTAGCGGAGCAGCAGCGGCTTGAAGAAGCTATCAGCCGTCAGCACTCAGCTTTCAGCATGAAGCTCTCAGAGGCTCGCTTTTTATTCATAACTGCATTAGCTGATAGCTGAAAGCTGACGGCTGATAGCTGACTTTTAGAGGTCACATGCCAGAAAATGTAGGACGTGTAGTTCAGATTACCGGTCCGGCGGTCGATGTTCAGTTCTCGGAAGCAAACATGCCTCCGATTTATGAGGCCATACGCGTGGTCAGCGATGGCTTTAACGTCCCGTCTCCCATCAACGTCGTGCTCGAAGTGCAGCAGCACTTGGGAGAAGGCCGCGCGCGCTGCATCGCCATGGAGGCGACCGAAGGCATGGTCCGTGGGATGAAGGCCATCGATCAGGGTGGGCCGATCACGGTGCCCGTTGGTCACGGAACTCTGGGCCGGGTGATGAATGTGATTGGAGAACCCGTCGATAACCTTGGTCCAATTCAGTACAAGGAGCGGCTTCCCATTCATCGTCCTGCTCCGTTATTTGATGAACAAGCTACCAGTGCCGAAATGTTTGAGACCGGAGTGAAGGTCGTCGACCTGATCCAGCCTTTTCTAAAAGGCGGCAAAATCGGATTGTTCGGCGGCGCTGGTGTGGGCAAGACAGTTTTTATTCAAGAACTGATTAACAACGTCGCCAAACAGCACGGCGGATTTTCTGTATTCGCTGGCGTCGGCGAACGTACGCGTGAAGGCAACGATCTCTGGCTTGAGATGACCGAGTCGGGTGTGATCAAGCCGGGCGATCCGGAGCATTCCAAAGCCGCTTTGATCTACGGTCAGATGACTGAGCCGCCCGGCGCCCGCTTGCGAGTTGCGTTGACAGGACTCACTGTCGCCGAATATTTCCGCGACGTCGAAGGCGCCGACACGCTGCTATTCATCGACAACATTTTCCGGTTCACTCAGGCGGGTTCAGAAGTGTCCGCCCTGCTGGGACGAATGCCCAGCGCAGTCGGATACCAGCCTAACCTCGCGACCGAAATGGGCGAATTACAGGAGCGCATCACCTCTACTAAGAAAGGATCAGTCACTTCGGTGCAGGCGATTTACGTTCCCGCCGACGATCTAACCGATCCGGCGCCAGCAACGACATTCGCTCACTTGGACGCGACGACAGTCCTTTCGCGGGCGCTGACTGAGATTGGAATTTATCCAGCAGTCGATCCTCTCGCTTCAACTTCACGCATTTTGGATGCGCGCATCGTTGGACAAGAGCACTACGACGTTGCTCAGGCTGTAAAGAGAACATTGCAGACTTATAAAGATCTGCAGGACATCATCGCGATTCTCGGCATCGACGAACTCAGCGAAGATCAGAAAATAACCGTTGCGCGCGCCAGAAAAATCCAGCGATTTCTGTCGCAGCCTTTCTTCGTTGCCGAACAGTTCACCGGTTCTCCGGGACGTTACGTGAAAATCGCAGACACGGTTAAGGGCTTCAAAGAAATTACGGAAGGTATGCACGACGACATTCCCGAACAAGCTTTTTACATGAAGGGAACGATGGATGAAGTGCTCGAAGCCTCAGAGAAGATGAAAACGGCAGCCTAGCGTATGGCACAAACATTCCATCTCGAGATCGTCACGCCTGAGAAGATGATCGTCCGCGACGAGGCCGAGGAGATGCAGATTCCCGGCAAGAGCGGGTATCTGGGCATTCTTCCCGGACACGCCCCTCTGATCACCGAACTCTCTTCCGGGGAACTCAGCTACCGCAATGGCGGTCAGACACATCAGTATGCCGTCGTATGGGGATTCGCTGAGGTTCTTCCTGATAGAGTTACGGTCCTTGCGGAAGCCGCGGAACGTCCCGAAGATATCGACGTTAACCGAGCGCAGTCTGCAAAAAAGCAAGCCGAAGAGCATCTCAAGACCGGCAAAAGTGAAGAAGACTTCACCCGGGCCGAAGAGGAACTGAAGGCCGCCGAGACCCGCTTGGAAGTCGCTGGGAGAAAAACCTAGCGGCGGTTGTGTCCGAAAGGATTTGCCACCGATGACCAAAGTGGAAGCCATCATTCAAACCGCCAAGCTGGAACCGGTAAAGAATGCGCTGCACGACATTGGGGTCGAAGGTATGACGGTCACCGAAGTGCGAGGACATGGCCGGCAAAAGGGACATACCGAGGTCTATCGCGGACGTGAGTATACGGTCGATCTAATCCCAAAAATTAAAATCGAAATGGTACTCGCCGACGACATGGTGGACAAAGTCACGCAAGCCATAATCAGCACTGCACAAAGCGGCAAGATCGGCGACGGGAAGATTTTTCTTTCCCGCATTGATGAAGCCATCCGCATTCGCAACGATCAACGCGGCGAAGGAGCGCTTTAGAACGCTCCGGCGTACTCAGGGCTTGGAGTCTATTTTCGCCAGGAAATATCGGCAGAGAATGCATCAGGCAAGAACTCCAGTTTTAGAAGGTCCGGCATCGGAAGATCGATTCTAGTATCCGTTGGTAATGCTCGCCTCCCAATTTTGCAAAAACTCAGGCTCTTCCTAATTTGGTACTCTTGTCATTACGGCCCACGAAGTTTCGGATTGTGATGCGTCCGTGATCGAGTTAACGCAGACCGTGCCGATGAACTTGATGGAGGAGCCATCAAGTGAAACTCTTGGTCATATTCTGTGCCTTTTGGATGTCAGGAGCCTGCCTCGCCCAAGAAGAACGCCCAGCCTCAGCGACGGACGCTTCGACATCGTGGGTTCCACACCCATTCGTTTTCAGCGGTCCCTCATTCGTGGGAAACGGCTATCAGACGCTGGCGGCAAATCTCGGCGGCGGTTTCTTGCTCAACTCAAACAAGTTGTTAGGTGATTTCGAGGCGTATTACATGAACGCAAAAAAAACCAACGACAACACCCAGAACAATTTGAAAGGACACGAGCGGTTTCTGCAAGGCAGGCTCTTCTATCCTTGGCGTAAAGGACTGTATTTCGGCGGCGGGGCACAATGGAGCGAGACGGATACGACGAATTACACGAAGAAAGGTTGGCGACCGACTTTCGGCGTCGGTGGTGACCATTTCACAAATGATTGGAGTTGCCGCTGGCAGGTTCTTTATATAACGAAAGGGACAGATAAGATCAATGGCGTTCAGGGCGCAGAGTTTCAATTGTGGCTTCCTTCGCCAGCAACAAGAAGCCACTTCTTTTATCGCCAGACCCTGGGTACATACGAATTTCACACGACCGTCACCGACGCCACAGATCGAGTGCTGACCGCGAGACAAACAGGACAAAGGTCAACGGCGGCATTTTTAGACTTCATGTTTGGGTGGAGGTTCTAACCAAATGCCGGGCGCCCATCGGCCCCTTTTCCGGATGAGTGGGATTCGCATTCAAGTTTCAATTTACACTTCCGCACTGCCGGGCACCCGCATACGGCAAGCTTCGTTCCCGTTGGTGAATAGACTAACGGAAGTCTGTTCCAGAGTGATTCTGCTCGACCACGCATCCCAGCGCGTCGTACGTCGGCGTGAATCCGGGCGGCGAGAAATACTGGTTCGTGTTCCCTTTCGTGGCTGGAATCTCGATTCATTCGATAACATTTCCTGATGCGCCCCATAAATAGTTTCGATTTCCGCGAGCCCGTATAGTACGGATAGATTGACTGTTGCCTGCGCCCGCGCTTCAGGCATAAGACTCGTCTATGGGAAGCTCGGCGGAGTCGACCCCCGATTCGCAGCATAACCAGCCCGGAGCCTCGGCTATGAGCACGGCATCAACATTGAGCGGCGAATTGCGGGATCTCTACGCCGAGGAATCCGCTCGCATACGGCAGGAGTTCTTTGCGACCGGCGATGGCCGGGCTGCGATTGCCCAACGCACGACGCTCGTCGAAAGCGTAGTACTCCGGCTTTGGAAAGACATAATTTCCTCGGACGAAGCGGGCCCGAAAAACTTTGCGCTCGTGGCCATCGGCGGATTTGGGCGGCGGTGGCTTTTCCCACACTCTGACGTTGACGTACTCTTTCTTCACGCCGATAGCGATATTGAGGCGGAATACCGGGATCGCATCCGGCGATTCTCGCAGGAACTTTGGGACCTGCGAATGAAACTGAGTCCGGCCACGCGAACCCTCGCCGAATGCGATCGCCTCGAACTTGACAACGTCGAGTTCACTATTTCGCTGCTCGACTCCCGGTTTCTCGCAGGAGATCAGGATTTGTTTATCCGGTTGCATGACAAGCTGATTCCTAAGCTGATCATGCGGGAGATGCAGCCCATCGTTCAGCGGCTGGCTGAAATTACCAGATTGCGCCATGCAAAGTATGGCAACACCGTTTTTCATTTGGAACCCAATGTCAAAGAAACGCCCGGCGGTTTGCGCGACTACAACGTTGCCTGCTGGTTGGCGTTAATTTCCTCCATGGACAAATTGCGCGACTGGCCGGATCAGAAAACTCTCCTGCCAATTTCCGCCCGCAAGCAGTTTGAGCCCGCTCTCGAATTCCTGATAGCAGTCCGGTGCTTTCTGCATTTTCGGCAGGGGCGGGATGACAATTTGTTGCTGTGGGAAGCGCAAGACGAGGCTGCGGCCCGCAAAATCGGTTTCTCCGAAGACCAGGAGATGGATGCCGCCGACTGGATGCGAATTTATTTTCGCCATGCGCGTGCGCTGAATCGCGCATCAATGCAGCTGCTGGAGGAGATTCCGGCAGCGCGCTCGTCCCTTTATAAGCATTTTCAGAATTGGCGTTCGCGCGTTTCGAATGCGGATTTTTCCGTGGTCGATGGCTTGATTTATTTGCAGCAGCCTTCCGCGGTTCAGGATCCGGAACTGCTCCTTCGCATGTTTGACTTCATGGCCCACCACGGTCTGAAGCTCAGTACAACTACTGAATACCGCATCGAACAAGTCTTGCCGTCCATGGCTGCAACACCGCCGCAGGGCGCGGAGCTTTGGAGATACTTGCAGGTCATCCTTATCGAACCATTTGCGGCGGACGCCTTGCGTGCGATGCATTCTCTGCGATTACTAACTTTGTTATTGCCAGAGCTGAAACTGATCGATTCGCTCGTAGTGCGCGATTTTTACCACCGATTCACCGTGGACGAACATTCCTTCCTCGCAATCGAAAGCCTGCATCGGGCCAGCCAATCGCAATCGGAATGGGATCAGCGATACGGACGAATCCTCCAAGAACTGGAGCGCCCTGAACTGCTTTACCTTGCGTTGTTGCTCCATGATGTTGGGAAAGGTGTGCCGGGAGGAAACCATGTGCAAGCCAGCATGCAGATCGCGCGCGATTGCATGGACAGGCTTGACCTCGAGCCGCAAGACCGCGAGACAGTTTTATTCCTGATCGGCAGTCATCTGGATATGTCCGCCACTTTGCGCCGTGACATTTTTGATCCCGAAACGGTGCGAGTGTTTGCGGAGAAAATGGGCACGCCCGAACGCCTGAAGATGCTTTGCCTGCTAACCTACGCGGACATCAAGGCCGTCAATCCCGAAGCGCTAACCCCATGGAAAGCCGAGAATGTCTGGCAACTCTACATCGTCGCTTCAAACTTTTTGAACCGTCATGCCGACCAGCGGCTCAACCCGGACGCGGACGACGAAAGTTTGTCACGGCTGAAGAGTCTTGCGCCCGTCACTGGTAAAAGCATCAAGGCGTTTCTAGAAGGATTGCCCAGGCGGTATTTGCGAACTTATCCCGCTGAAGAAGTCCTACGGCACTTTGAAATGTCAGAGCAGTTGGTGCAGGAACAGGTCAAGCTTGATCTTAAGCGAGGACGCCATTGGTATGAGTTGACCGTAGTCACAAATGACCGTCCATTTTTGTTTGCGACTATCGCCGGCACGCTGGCAGCGTGGGGAATGAACATCGTAAAAGCTGACGCTTTCTCCAATGGCACGGGCATCGTCGTGGACACGTTTTTCTTCACCGACCGCTTCCGCACCCTGGAGCTGAACATGCCCGAATGGGAGAGGTTTCGGCGAAGCATCAGTGATGTGGTTATCGGCGAGGTTGACTTGGATAAGCTGCTGAGGGATCGCCTCCGCTCCGAAAAGAACACGGTGGCGAAAGTAAAAGTGGACACCAAGATTGAATTCGACGACCAAAGCTCGTCGAACAGCACCGTCGTACAAGTAATCGCTCAGGATCGGTTGGGCCTGCTGTACAAAATCAGTTCCCGCTTTTCTCACCACAAATGCAACATCGAGATCGCATTGATCGACACCGAAGGCCAAATGGCGATTGACGTTTTTTACTTAACTGCCGCCGGCAAGAAGCTAACTCGAGAGCACGAGAAGGAATTGAAAACGGATCTTCTGGAAGAATTGCAAAGCGCATAGGAACAATTGGCGGCCAACCAGACCGCAGCGTCTCTTCCTTGCATGGTAAAATTGCACGGTGAGAGCCCAGAGAAAATTTACCGTTGTCATCGAACGGGACGAAGAGAATTACTATGTCGCAACCGTTCCGGGCTTGCCGGGTTGTCATACACAGGCGAAGAGCCTTGACACACTGATGAAGAGAGTTCGTGAGGCAGTTGCCTTGTGCCTGGAGGCGGAACCCTCCGACGCTGCTTCGCTCGAATTGATTGGCGTTCAACAAATTTCAGTATGACTCGCCTCCCCCGAATTACGGGGAAAGAAGTCCTACGGATTCTCAAAGCTATGGGATTCCAATCCGTTCGTACTCGTGGAAGCCATGTTTTCCTTAGACATGCTGACGGCAGAGCAACCGTCGTTCCCGTGCATTCCGGCGAAGTCATCGGACCTGGTTTGTTGAGATCGATACTCCGCAACGTGGAATTAACTGCGGAGGATTTGCTTCGGCAATTTTGAGTCTCGCTCCTCGCACCGGATCGTCGACTCAAACGAAAAAGGAGGGACAAAAGTTCGTCCCCCCTGAGGAGTTCCCCAAAATCCTTTTAACGCAATTCGCCAGTCGTAACCCCGACATGCTGTCCAATTACTTCGCCGGATACCACGAGTTCAACTCTGCGATTCATTTGACGTCCCGCTGAACTGTCGTTTGAAGCCACGGGCTGCGAGTTGCCGAAGCCCTTCGAACTGACGGCTCCCGTCGTGACGCCTTGGTTGACCAGGTAATCGCGTACTGAGGATGCCCTGTTTTCTGAGAGTGTTTGATTGAGATCATCGCTACCGACGCTATCCGTATAGCCGTCGATTTCAATGTTCAGCCCCGGGTAAGCAAGCAGGATGCCGGCAATCTTCGCCAGCTTCTCTCGTGCTCCTGACTTCAATGAATATTTGCCGGTGTCAAACAATACGTCAGACATGTTCACGATGAGCCCGCGAGCACTGTCGCGAGTTTGAAGAATTGTGTTGAGTTGCTGCGTTAACTGCGCACGCATCGCTGCTTTATCTGTTTCCGCTTTGTCCGCGGCCAGCCGTGACCGATCGGCATCGGCCTGGGCCGCAGCTACAGCATCAGCTGAAGCGGCCTGGTTCTGGGCCATATCGAGTTTTGCTTTGGCGGTTTCTGATTCTGCCGTGGCTCTCTCGGCTTGTGCAGCAGCTGTTTCAGACTGCGCTCTTGCCGTGTCAGACTCAGCGCGTTCCTTCTGACGGGTAGCGTCGTCCGCCTCCGCCTGAGTTCGTGCCTGGGCGTGAGCGGCGGCTTGGCGTTCGTCATCTTGACGCTGCTGATCCATCTTCTTGACCGTGATTACGCGTGCGTCTTCGGCAGTCTGCACTGCTTCTCGAGCTTCCGTAATTTCAGACTTTCGGTTGCCTCCATGGGACTGATAACCTTCTGCATTTTGCAGATTGTATTCAGCTTTCTTGAGCGATTCAGAAGCGTACTGGTCGGCGCCCGTCCACTTGGCAATGCGGACGGCATTCCGCGCTTCATAAAGCTCGATCGGAGTCTTCTTGTCCATTTCTACCGGCCTGAGATCAGCCGGGCTGACATTGGTTTCGTATTGGCCGCGCTGCAACAGCTCATACTTCGCGTCGACTTCCTCGATGTTGCCGCGCGTGTCATTTCTGATTTCGTTTTCCATGACCACAACGTCGCTGGGTTGGGTCACTGCAAAATAAGGTTCCGCGGTCACGATCAAGCCGAAAGCCTGAAGATCGCTAGTGACGTTTAGCTTGCTGTTACCATCGTCGTTCAGCAGGACTTCGCCAAGATTAACTGGACGTCCTTCCGGACTGATCGCCCACAATACATAGGTCAAATACTCAGGCCCGAATTGGCTGGCGGCGGCCATATCTTTAAATTCTGCCTCAACGTGGATCGCCCCTTGTTTGCTCGCGACTTCCGCGGTGCCATGGGCTCGAGGCAACAAGCTTGTACCGGCAAAGGCGACTTTGGTCGACCCGCTTCGGTGTTTGTAATTGACGGCCTTGGTTGTGCGCGCGACTACCGTGATTCGGTAGATTGGCACTGAGCCGGTGTGTTGAACGGCGTCCTGGGCTACAGCCGCCACACCAGTCAGAACGATACAGAGCGTTAAGCCTATTCTTTTTTTCAATGAATCTCCTTTATTACGAATCGGGTGCTCGATGCACCCGGTGAACATCTTGGGTTGAAAACATCGGACGTTTGTCGGTGGGTGCTCGGGACAAACAGAAATGATTTTTTCTTCGGATCTACTTTGTAAGCTGATTGAGCGAACTCAGAATCGACAGACTCAAACCCATCGAGAATGACAGGTTACGCAGTTGTCGTCTGAGCAAGACTGCTCACAACTCTAAGCCGCAACTATGAGCAGAATTGCTCACTTTGGGACCCGAGACCGAACACCAAGTCGCTCCCAGTCACAATAAGTGACATATGTCTTCCGTTGAGGACTAAAATTGGAGGCAATGTCTCCCCTAGCGGCAGCCAAACAAATCGGCGCATTCGATCCGGCGAGATTCCTCGCCATCATTGGCGTGGGAAGGACCATTGTCCGCTTTGACAAGTCTCAAACAATCTTTGCCCAGGGTGATCCGATCGATGATGTGTTTTATATCCAGAAAGGAAAAGTAAAACTTACCGTAGTATCCGAAAAGGGCAAGGAAGCGACGATCGCGATCCTGAGTGCAGGCGAGTTTTTCGGCGAAGGATGCCTCGCAGGCCAAACTGTTCGAATGGGCAGCGCAAGTGCCTTGACAGATTGTATTGTCACGCGGATCGAGAGGAACGCGATGATGCAAGCCCTTCACAAAGGGCACGCATTTTCCGATATGTTCGTAGCTCATTTGCTGCTGCGAAACATCCGCTACCAGGAAGACCTGGTCGATCAACTTTTTAATTCGAGCGAAAAGAGACTGGCAAGAGTCCTGCTTCTGCTGGCTCACTTTGGTAAAGACGGAGTCCCCGAGACCGTCGTTCCGAAAGTTAGCCAGGAAAGCCTGGCTGAGATGGTTGGCACAACCCGCTCCCGCGTCAGTTTTTTTATGAACCGCTTCAGGAAATTAGGCTTTATTCAGTACGACAGCGGAGCAAAAGGCGGCCTTCAGGTACATAGTTCGCTGCTCAATGTTGTGCTTCACGATTAACCGTCTCTCGTCACGTTTCGTGCGTCTAGCCTTACCGTAGTACACTCCTGCGAGAAGGCGGTGCTCCATGGTACGCCGCAAGCACGAGACGCCGATCGAGCGCATCTTTCGCGAAGTAACGGGCCGTGACATGAACCGGCTTGAAAGACGAATACTGCTTCGCAAACCTCCAATTAAACGCAAACTACATTAGTCGGGCGGGACTGTTCCCTGCTGGCGTGAATGGTCCTAAGCGCTGACTGCGGAAAAACTCTTCAAAGCTTTCTGCAACGACGCTTCATCACCGACATTCAGGGCATTTTTCGAGCGATCAATCTGCCGCATCAATCCACTTAAGACCTTGCCGGGACCCACTTCCACGAAAGTTTGTACTCCGCTCGAAATCAGGAGCCGAATAGATTGATCCCATTTAACCGATCCTGTCACCTGACGCACTAATGCGTCGCGGCTCTTGGCGGGCTCATAATGCGAAGCTGCGTCCACGTTACAAATCACCGGAACACGGGATTTTTGGAAGATCACTTCCTTAAGATCAGGGATTAACCGTTCCTGCGCTGGCCTCATGAGGGAGCAGTGAAAAGGTGCGCTCACCGACAGCAAAATTGCGCGCTTGGCTCCCCGGGCTTCAGCCAATTTTACCGCGCGCTCCACCGCGGCTGCGTGGCCCGAGATCACAATCTGTTCCGATGAGTTGATATTGGCGGGCTGGCACACTTCGTTTTGGGCAGCATCGTTGCACAGGGCAATCACCGCGTCGAGATCCATACCCAAGATAGCGGCCATGGCTCCGACTCCCACTGGAACCGCCTCTTGCATGTACTTCCCGCGATTCCTTACGGTGCGAACCGCGTCGTGGAACGATATGGTCCCCGCGGCAACGTGAGCAGAATATTCGCCGAGACTATGCCCCGCCACGTACGCAGGCTTGATGCCTTTTTCGTTTAGCACGCGATATGCGGCCACTGAAGCAGTCAGGATGGCAGGCTGCGTAATTTCCGTGAGGCGAAGCTGGTCTTCCGGACCCTCGAAGCAGAGCCTGGAGATCTTGTAGCCCAGGGAATCGTCAGCTTCATCAAATGTTTGCTTGGCGACTGGGTAGGTGTCGGCCAGTTCCTTTCCCATGCCAACCGCCTGTGAACCCTGGCCGGGAAAAAGGAATGCGATGGGACCGTTTGTTGGGACTACCGAAGTTGCCATAGGTATCTAAATTTCAACGCAAGATTGGAACAAGTATTGGTCCCACGCAAAAGCAGATTCCTCGCGTTTGGCAATTACCGCGGCGGAGATGCATTGGCTCGGAATGACAATTGCTTTTCATAAGTGGTGCCAGGCCTAACTGCCTACCATCGCCGAGGCGCGCAGCGAGGCCAGTTCGGTCTCAATCGTGTCATTGATATTTCGCTCGGCAAACTCAGCCGCTACTCGAATCGCGTTTTTTATCGCGTTCATATTCGACGATCCATGGGTGATGAAGCATACGCCTTTCACTCCCAGGAGAGGCGCGCCGCCATACTCGGTATGGTCAAGACGCTTCTTGAAGTCGGCGAAAGCACTGCGCGAGAGCAGATATCCGACTTGCCGTGTGATAGTCGCCTTCAAAGTTTCCTTAAGTGTGTAACGAACGAGATTCGCCACGCCCTCCGAAACTTTCAACGCAACATTGCCCACGAAGCCGTCTGCCACGATAACATCAACCTTGCCGCCGTAAAGGTCGCGCCCCTCAACGTTTCCTACAAAATTCAACGGAAGCTTTTTCAGAAGATGAAAAGCTTCTCGCGTTAGTTCGTTTCCCTTACTCTCTTCTTCGCCAATGGAGAGTAATCCCACGCGCGGACGCCGTGTGCCGAACATGCTACGAAAATAGATTTCTCCCATGACCGCGAACTGCTCGAGATTTTCCGGCTTGCAGTCGACATTCGCGCCAACGTCCAGCAACTCGGCGGCGGTGCCCAATGCAGTCGGAAATACGGCCGCCAGCGCGGGACGATCCACGCCCGGAATGGCTCCCAGCACCATTTTTGCCGTTGCCATCGCTGCGCCGGTGTTGCCGGCCGTAACGAATCCCTGAGCTTGTCCCTCGCGTACCAGGCGGAGCCCAACACGCATGGAACTATCCCGTTTGGCACGCACCGCCTGCACAGCCTTGTCATCCATGGTGATGACTTCGCTCGCGTGCACGATCTCGATCGGAAGACTCCCGGCAGCTGAATAGCGTGCGAGTTCAGTCTGCAAGGCGTGTTCCGGACCAACCAACAGCACATGAACGCCGTAGTTCCGCGCCGCTTGAATGGCGCCTTCAATTTCAGGTTTCGGCGCCCGGTCGGAACCCATCGCGTCCAAGGCTATGACGCTTGGCATGGGATTGTGAACTTAGCTCGATTCCTCAACGTTGAGGACTTCGCGGCCCTTGTAGTACCCGCACTTTGGGCAGGCATGGTGCGGCATCTTCCGCTCGTGGCAGTTAGGACACTCCGAGAGCGAATGGCTGGTCAGAAAGTCGTGAGCGCGCCGCGTGCTGGTGCGCTTCTTGGAGTGTCTACGTTTAGGATTAGGCATCAGATTCCTTTTCAAAAGCCGGGCAACTGTGTGAGCGCCGGGCAGACTGGCAGATTTCAAAACTTAGTCTTACAACTTGCTTCGAATATCTCTTAGCGCTGTCCACCGCGGATCTTCGAGCGGGGCAGCACACGAACATTGCTCACTGTTCAGGTTCGTTCCACAGTGTGGACAAAGACCCTTGCAGTCGTCGCGGCAGATTACCTTCAACGCCAGATCCAGCAAAACCTGTTCGCGAAGAGCGTCTTCCAGTAACAGGCCCTCGCCTTGATAATAGCCTACCTCGGCTTCAGCTGCGGTGACCGACAGCTCTGACCGGCCGGAATCAGAACCCAGCGGCCGATATAACAAATCAAATTCGCGGGTCACCTTCTGAACTGCTGGCTCAAGGCAACGTGCACAGTCCGATTCGAGGGTAGTGTCTAACTCTCCCGTAATGCGGATGTCTTTTATTCGTTCGTGCTTCCCGTGCCGTTCTTCGACGAGTTGGGCGCGGCCGGAAGCCGTCAGGGGCGTCCTCTGCCGGAGGTCAGGGCCAAAATCAATCATGCCCGGACGAAACTTCTCCTCGAAATCAATGGGGTGAAGTTCCAATTCCTTAATTTCGATGAACATCGGGACCTCCGCGCCCCCGCCACACACCGTAACGGCCGCGGAAATACGCCCGGAGGCGTAAGTTTCTCCAGGGAGCAACATTTAAGAATAAAGGGGGCTGCCAGAGGTGTCAAGGAACGCCGCCACTATTAGCAGTGGCGCAGTTTGAAATCCACGGGGCTTTGACACCGTGTCAAACTGTGGGAAACTGTCCGCATGGCAAAATCGATAAAGACAGGTCAGATCGTAGTGCCGGATGGATTTGTCGGAGTGTACAGGGTTGTCAGAGTATCCCCGGACGGCCAAACGGCGGAGATTGAGAAGTTCGATGTATCGAAACAAAAATCACTGGGCGATCCTCTTCGCACCGTAGCGACCAATAAGCTAACTGCGTATAAGGAAGACGCCAGCCAAACTGCCGCTAGGATCGTGAGGGAAGCAGCCACTGAAGATTAGGTCGTCTCCGCCTCGACGCCAGCCAATCCGCTTGCGCGGATCGCCAGAGGAGTTAGGGAATCAAACTGCACCACTACCCGATTATTTTGCGTGATTCAGTCTTTGCCGAAGGGTTTCCGCGATCAGACCAATCAATGCAAACGTAGCAGTATTCGCAAGAAGCGACCAGTAGACATTCAAGGGAAAATGAAAGTAAAAACTTGCAGACACAACCGGAACGGTTATGCGGACAAGAGTCCATATCGGGTTGTCCGAAGTCATCGGAATCGGAGTCGTAAGGAAATAAAGTGCCCAGAAGCCCGCAATTAAAAGGCCTGCACCCGCCCACATGGCAATTCGGTATTTCATGCCTCTCCTGCCCTCAAAAGCAGTTTACTCCTGATTTCACTGATCGGCACGATTCGAACTGTCGACCTAGCTCCTTCAATCCTGCTATGGTGATGCTCGACAAAATCGAGCCAGGTCCATTTGATTGATGAGTTTTATACGAAATCGTCCGAAAGAGGAGCGTTCTTCTCCGGAAACTGCACTACGAGGACGATGGGACATCTGGCTACAGCATCACTCGAACGAAATTGCGGGCATCATCTTAGCTCTGGGGTTTGTAGTGCGCCTCTGGGCCGCCTCCGGTACATTTCTCAATCCCGACGAAGCGCAGCACTTCCTGGTGGCCAATCGCACTTCTTTAGCTCTTGCTTACAAATCTAGCCTTACGCTGGCTCATCCTCCGCTACTGATTTTCGTTCTGTACTTTTGGCGCTATCTCGGCGACTCGGAAATTGTGCTGCGGATGTCCTCCATTATCGCGGGCATCTTGTTCTGCTTTGTATTTTTCAAATGGCTGGAAATCGTTTTAGGACGTAAGGCAGCATTGCTTGGCCTGACCTTCGTTTGTCTACTTTCCCCGTTGGTATCGCTCTCCTCGCAAGTCCGGCAATATTCTCTGCTCCTTCTATTCATGGCGTTGGCGGCGTATCTGTTCGAACGTTCGCTGGCAGAAGATTCAGGCCGCCTGAGGCTGCTGTTTTCGATTTCGCTGTATCTTGTAATGCTCTCCCACTACTCGGCGATGTTCTTCACCGCCTCGATTGGTGTATACGCTGCGATCCGCCTCGCTGAAAAGCGAGATTCGATGAAAGTAACCATCACATGGGTCGTGGGTCAGGCCGGAGCGCTCGCGCTGTTCATCTTTCTTTACCGGACTCACATCTCGAAGCTGAAGGGAAGTTCGTTGGCAGAACAGGCCACTGAAGGCTGGTTGCGCCGCTCCTATTTTCATCCCGGTCAGGACCACGTTCTGCTTTTCATCGTGGGACGCACCTTCGGAGTCTTTCAGTTTCTTTTCGGCCACCTAGTGATCGGCGATTTGGTGGGCCTGTGCTTCATCTGTGGCGTGATTTTGCTTCTTCGCGTGAGGACAGCCTCCCCTGCGCGAGCACGTCCGGCGGGCTGGCAACTGGCAACATTCTTCGTTCTCCCATTTGCCCTAAACTGCGCGGCTGGTCTGGCCGGAGCATATCCTTTCGGAGGCACTCGCCATTCGGTGTTTCTTGTTGTCTTCGCCCTTGCTGGCGTTAGTTTTTTTATTGCAGAAATATCCAGATTAGGAAGCGCGGGCTCTTTGGCGGTCGCTCTGATCATCGTCGGAGCTTGCGCGTCGTTTGGAACACCGCATCAGCCTTATATGACGCGAGCCGACCAAAGCCGCGCCCAAATGGGGAGATCGCTCGCGTTCATCCAACAACAAATACCGACGTCCATTCCGCTTTTTGTTGACGTTCAGACTCGTATGTTGCTGGGCTATTATCTTTGCCGTGAGCAACAGAGTTCTGCCGAAGCTCCTCATTCCGATTTCGAGGTGTTGCAGTGTGGCGGATACCAATTGATCGTGGCCAATGTTTGGTCGTTCGATCCTGCGACATTTGGGGATTTGTATAAGGAAATGATTCGAACCTACGGATTGCAACCGCGAGACACAGCGTGGGTGGTTCAGGAGGGTTGGGGGGTCGGAATCGGCCCGAAACTACAAGCCACTGCGCCAGAATTTAGAAACCTGAAAATCGAATCGTTCGGAAACAATATTCAATTGTTCAAGCTCACCGTTGGGACGTTGCAGGCATTTTCAGCCCAAGCGCATGCACCGTCACCTCGTCCGGAGTCGCTTGCCCATTAGCTTTTGTGACCACGCCAAACCCGCCGCTGTAGTCCCACATCGTCCAACCAATTCCGTCTTGTTCAAGCGTAGTGCGGACGTTGTGAATCCAGGCAGCGCGGTCTCTCGGATCGGCATATTTCCGGAACGCGCCAAATTCATTGCATGTGACCAGAACATTCCAGCGCTTTGCCCACGCCGCAACCTGCCCAATTTCCATTCCAATGCGAGTCGCATCCCAACGCTCCATGCCGTAGCGCAGAACTATCAGGCGATTGGTGTCATCGGGGATTTGCGCTGCCACCCGCGCCGCCGATTCAGGGCTCGATGGATACGGCAATTCTCGCTCGAAGTGCCAGAAATTGACGCCCCATGTTGCTCCCTGATGCGTAAAAACGTGGGGCTCGTAAAAATGAAAATTATAGATAACGTTGGGATCGCTCAAAGGATCGAGAAATAACAGCTCGTCGTTTGCCGAGTAGCGGGCGCCTGCCGCGATGATGGTGTGCTGCGGCGCACCTTCACGAATCGCTGCTGCCAGTTTGGTTTGTATCCCGTACCAGCGGTAACGATCTCGCAACTCAGGCTCGTTCAGAATCTCAAAGAAAACACGGTCAGGATCGTAACTCGAATAGTGATGGGCCAGCGCTCGCCAGTAGTCGGCAAATTGCTCGACGAAGCCATCATCCGCCAGCTTCGCTTTGAAATCGCTTTCCGGATGAATGTCGACAATCACTGCAAGCCCATGATCGAGGATCACCTTCACAGCGGCATCGAGGTAATTTAGATAATCTTCGGGAATTTCATTGGCATGGCCATTGCGAAACATAGGCGCAGGATTCACGCTTAAGCGGACGTGGTCAAATCCCATCGCCTTTATGAGCGTAATGTCCGCTGATGTGGTCCAGTTCTGAAAATGCTCGGGCGTGTATCCCTTAGGATCGTAAACCTGCGCAAACCATTCGCTGAGGTTAATCCCATGCTGCAAATTGCCGGCCCGACGCTGCGCGATTCTGGAAGGTGTTGCCAGCGCAGACTGGTTGCTTTGCGCCAATGAAAAACTTGGACTAAGAATCGTGAAACACAGTGTGACAACTGCCCATCGCCGGGGCCGCATTATTGTAGGTCTTGCAGTTTCTGCGAAGCCAGCTGCGAGGTTTCACTCGCAGGATTTTCCTTCTGGATTTGTTCGAGGATTCGTTTAGCTTCCGCGGGCTGTCCAGCTGCCTGGTAAGTTTCCGCCAACGCCATTTGCGCCGTGGACTTTCCTACCGTACTCGCCGGCTTATCGATGAGCTTCTTGTAAAGATCGATGGCTTCTTTTGTGCGATTGGTGTTGCGATAAAGCGAGGCCAGTGCAAACTCGGCTAGTGCTGCGACATCTCGATTGCGGAGTGCGGCAGCGTCCTTGAATTCACGCTCGGCAGCCGGATTGTTTCCCACACTCGCATCGGTCACGCCCAGGAAATAAAGAGCAAACTCCGCGGAATGCGTATGCTGATAATTATCGACGACAGCCTGAAATTGTTTGTGTGCTGTCGTTTGCCGCTCTTTGTCGGACGCAAAAGTGAAATATTCTGCCTGCGCCGGCATACCCGCCGGACGCGTCGGCGTCTCCAATGTGCGAACCGCCTGCGAGAGTCCGAGGCTGGCTTGATCGTTTCGCTGATTCATGTAGTACCAGCCGCCTGTAATGGCCAGAATGGCAACCAGCAAGACAGCCGCCGCAACCAGAAGCGTGTTCCTGTGCTCCACTGTCCAATGGGCAGTCGCTTCCGCAGCCCCTATCGTGACTCTGTTAAAGCGGTCTTGTTTTAGCTGATGACGAGTTTCTGCGCGCACTGACTTCCCTTCTACTCAAACTGTCTCTTGGTAAGCATTCAGTCTAACAGGCGAAATTCGGCAGCGTCAAAGAACAGGATTCCGCTCATGACTCAGAACTCCAACCACACCGTGTCATCGGGGATTACTTGCAGATCTTGGGTAGCATAGCCACACCAAGAAACAGAATACCGCTAAGCAGATAATCGTGAGCCACCACGTGCCAAATGGAATCGGAAAGAAAATCACGAGCAACCAGCGCCACCCTAACAAGGCGCGAGGGAGATTCCTTATCGCCCGTTCCTATTGGAATTTCCATTTCCAGTCCACTTCCAGACTGTCCGCGTCCGCACTTTTGTCCTTACACCGCTCAAACGGGCCTCAACAATCAGATCGAACGGCGGTAGCCATCGCGGCAACGCCTTAAGTGTAGCTCACTGCCGTTGCAACTGAGAGTGTCAGACCTCAGAGTGGAATGAAATAGTTGGGCTGTAATCGCGCGAATCTTCTTTGACTCTGTCATTGGCGTCGGGAATGAGTGGAAGAGCGGCCCTTCAGGGCCGCGTGACTCTTTGGTTTAGAGATAACGCGGCGCTGAAGCGCCGCTCTTCCACGAGTATTCCGCCGGGGTGGTGCACGGCTGAAAAGCAAAGGCCCACGGACATATGGAGTCGGCCTCGGATGTTTTTCGGTGCATGGTAGCGGCATCACCTCTTGCAACTCCCGTCAGAAAAGCGAGACTATAAGCGGACATGAAAGTTCTGGCAGTGATCCCTGCTCGTCTCGCGTCTACGCGCCTGCCCCGGAAAATGCTGCGCGAAGTTGCGGGAGAGCCTTTAGTTACGCGAGTCTATAACGCCGTTTGCGCCTGCACACTTTTGGACGAAGTTCTAGTCGCCACAGACTCCGACGAAATCGCGCAAATTTGCCGGGAGCGAGGCTGCAATGTACAGATGACATCAAGCTCACACCGAAGTGGTACCGAGCGCGTACATGAAGTCTCGACCGCTGTTTCCGCCGACATTTATATCAACGTGCAGGGAGACGAGCCTCTGACCCGGTCCGAGCATCTGTCGGCGCTAATTGAATTGATGTCCGATCCGAAAATCATGGTCGGCACTTTGAAAACTGCCGCAAAGGCAGCCGATGTCAACAATTTCAACATAGTGAAAGTGGTGACCGACGCGATTGGGAAGGCGCTCTATTTCTCCCGGAGCGCGATTCCTCACGATCGTGACAACACAGGCGTCTCTTATTTTAAGCATCTCGGTTTTTACGCCTACAGAAAGCCGGCGCTAAATCGGTTCACCACACTTCCTGAATCTTCACTTGAACTCGCTGAAAAGCTGGAGCAGCTTCGCTTTCTTGAGAACGGCATACCGATTCATCTTCAGCAAACGCCTTTCGACACAATCGGAATCGATACTGAAGATGATCTCAAGAGGGTCGAAGAGATTATTAAACAAGAATCGCAGAAGAAAATGCGTACGTAATTTATTCCATCGAGACCTTACCGTTCTTGTGGGGTGACTGAAGAAGGGTCGGGCAGCACCGATTTGTCGAACCCGTGGGGCACATCGGTCTTGCTTAACCCCATGACTTGATAGTCCGTATATTGGATAGTCAGAGTAGCAGCGCCGCCTAACCGCACTTGCGTGACCGACTTGGTGCTGGAAGGAAGCCAGAACTCACCAATCTTCGTCCAGACGTATTCAATCGTAGTGCGGCTGATCCAGAGCGATGGATTCTGCGCTGGTTCGCCCTCCATACGCGTCACCGCGAAATCTTTCGCGTCAACCCAGATTTTTCCGGAGTAAAGATATTTATTTTTCTCACGCGGCTGCACACTCAGGACGTAAGAATCGGTACCCGTCGGTGAGTGCTCAATTCCCACAAAACTGAAAGCATAGTTTTCCGGGCTGAGCTCGATTTGTTTTCGGGTTTGTTGCTGAGACGCTTCTTTTTCGCTATCCAATAACTTCAACAGTACGCGATTGATCAAAACCTTTGAACCGCTCTGCGAGACTACTTTGAACTCTTTCTTATCAGGCGCCGTATATACCGCTTCTACCTGCATGTCGGCGCTATGGCTTCCCAGGAACCCACGATACTCAAGATGGTAAGAGCGTTTCCCGTGGAAGCTGCGTAAATCCCGAGACCGTCGCAGGTTGGCCGCCACCAGTTTGGAAACGATGGCCTCGACTGAAGGAGTTTGAGAGGGTTGGTCGTTCTTGCCTACCGTCGACGACGCAAGCATGGTGAGAAAACACAACAATGGCAAAAACTTGATTACATTCGTTCTCAACTCGAACGATCGTATCTCGAACTTCCGGGCCCGTTTCTTCACGCTTGTTCGTCCCCAGTATCAGCAACCGCAAAGAGTCTACAGGTGCGAGAGTTCGTCCTGCTCTTCTTTTTTATCCTTATCGTAGAGCAGTCTGCGTTCCAAATAACGTCTTGCCAGTTCTTGTCCGCCCAGCCCAAATGCTATGGCCATCCCCAACATGAGTGCCCCAAAGACCAAGGTGAACGTGACCAACACTGTGTGCTCGGCCAGGCCTATTTCCTCAAAAAACATTGACAGCGTGAACACCACGATTAGAACCCGTATCAACGAACTCACCAGCCGGGGCGAGGGCAGGTTGGCGTTTACTGCAGCCAATAACGCTGCCCGCGAAAAGAAACTTGCTCCCAACAGCCCGACCACAAGCAGGAAGAGTCCTGCAAAGAGGCGCGGCAGGAATCCGAAGAAACTCGAAATATGTTCCTGCATGCCTACTATGTCGAGCACGCTGATGCCAATCAGAATGAAGCCCAGCCAAGACAGCCAGAAGACAAATCGGCTCAAAAGCTCGGTAGGCGGTGGAAGTGCCGCTTTGTTGAGAAGCTGCGCTGCCCCTGCGTGTTCGGACATCTTGTCAAAGCGAATTAGCCGAAGAATGCTGCGGACGATGTACTTCAACAAATACGCAATGATCCAACCTGCGAGCACAATAATCAGCATTTCGAGCAGGTGCGGCAGGAAGCGCGCCATGCTCCCTACAATCTCACGCGTCGCTTCGCTCAACTCTGCAACGATCAGTTCCCACATTTTGCCCTCACTTCCTTCCGTTCCATAACTCCAGCAGATACGGTTTCAGTCGCTCAAAAGTCAGGCACAGGTTTTCTATCCGTTCCTCAACCTCTTCGGCTGAGGCATCTCGATTCTCCACCAGGAACGTATAGGCCTTTCCCCTATAAAGAGGCGCCAGTGCCTGGATCACATGATCGGGACTAATAACTTCCCGATGGTAGGCAGCAGCAAATTCGTAGACAGTTCGAACCCATAGTTCGTCTGAGTAGCGAAAACTATCCTCGGGAGCCGCGGCAGTCTGCTTGAGCTCCCCCAAAGTCGACGAAGAAAGGATGGAGCTCAGCACAGGTTCGAGTTCGGCCACCCCGTGGACAAACATTTCATACAGCCGTTTGCGGTTTACCCGCACCGGCTCAATACTCGTTACAGCCTTGGGATCAATAGTTGCAGCTGCGTCCGCGTCCGCGTCCGCCTCCGCCTGAGCTGTGCAAACAGGGAAATTTTTCTGCAAAGCCCAGAACAAAACGCCCACGGTTTGCCGCATTGCCAACACTAGATCCGCTGACCGACTATCGACACGAGGTTTGGGACCGAGAAAACCCTGCGTCAAACGGAAGCCGCCCGATATGGCTGCGATGATGAGGTAGGTTTCGGCCCCGTTTTCGGTCGCTGGCTGCGACCAGATGTCTTGTTCCAAAAAGTAGCTGGCGAGCCGTCCTGAAAAGGCGAGCTCTCCCGGGTGAGGTTCCCGCACCCGTTTGCAATAAAGCGCCCGAGTCATCGGGTAAACAAGATTGCGGACTAAAAGGCCGTCGAACTTGTGCCTTTGATAGATCGGGGTGACAAGGTCGAAATTGTCGCGCATCACCGGCCTGAGCAATCGGTCTATCCACTCGGGTTCGATGCTGCTCGAATCCGGAGATATTACGCCACAAGTCGTCGCTCGCAATAGATCCGCGGCGGCAACTATCGTATGTAAACTGCCTCCGTTTTCGTCACTTCCTTCATAAGTCGTACTTATGGAGTGGAGGGTGCGCAATGCATTTGGATTCGAGGCGCGCCCCAAATCGCTGATTGCTGTTGCCCGGATCAGGTCTTGAGTCGAATCTCTGGATCCCCCGTCGACGTTGATAATCACTGCGCGCTGCCGGGAGAAATACTTCAGCAGTCCTGCACGCACACATTGCACGACCGGACCAACCGTCGCGGCGGCATTGAGCGTCGGGACGCCAATGAGGATGTCGACTTCGCCGACATTCATCAGTTCACGAAGAAAATCGTCCGTAAGAATGCTTCCCTCGGCCAATTAATCTCCTTCGGGCAATATCATGACAGGATAGCGGTTACGGACTGGCAAAGATGTACGGCTCAGGTCTTTTTTTTGTCAGGTCTTTTTTTGTCAGGTCTTTAATTTGGCAGAATCTTGTCAGATCTCTTACCGATTAACGATGCTTTAAGAAAATCCGCCGTTACCCCGTAAGCTAGGGCGACGGCGAACCATGTTTGACCGAAACCGACATAAAGCATATAAGCTAAAGCTTCGAGAGGAACTGCTATCCTAGCGTCTTCGGTAAGCTTTTCGACTGGTGTGGAGTTAATAGCCTCATAAACATCACTGTGCGCTTTCCACACGCGCACCCAAAGCACGATCAGAACGACTATTGGCATAAACATGAGCCAGCTGTTTGGGGACAGTCGGGAATGCGTGAACTGGATCGGGGACAACGAAACCAGTCGAAAATCCATCATGATCTCGATCGGAACGAACGTAACTATGAGTAGGAAGAAGGTACTTAGGAGGAAACGATACGACCTCCACGGCGGCCGCGAGAAGTATTTGAGTCTACGGACCTGCATTTTGTCCTGATAGAACATTTCGCTATCCCCTTCTAAAATGGTCCAATACCGAGGTCAAAAACATTACCGCACGCGGCATAGTGTGCAATTCCAGAAATTACGTCGATGCCAAGCATTGGTACGGCGACCTTGAATTGACCGAAAGCGGCTGAGCCCCCATCGTAATCAACGTCGTGCAGGAACGCCGAGCAACCGACGATGTTTTCGCTGACGATCATCCAGTACGACTCCATCCACTCGTTAAATCTTCCGCATGCGGAACCAGTAGAACTGGTAAGGACCCAGGGTTAGCAGGTACGGCAGGTCTCCCACACGGGGGAAGATATTTTTTCCAAACATCTCGATCAAAATATTTCCCTTGTAACGCGTCAAATCCAGTTCCACGACTTGCGCTGAGTTGGAAAGGTTGTTTACCGCCAGAATCCGCTCTTTCCCCAACTCCCGCACATAAGCCAGCACACGATGGTTTGCCGGATAGAGAAACTCCATCGACCCCCGACCAAAAACCGGCAACGATTTCCGGACTTTTATGATGCGTTTCATCCAGGAAAGGAGTGAATGGTCAAAGCGCTTCTGCGCTTGAACATTCAGGGCCTGGTACCCATAAACAGGGTTGAGCATGAGGGGCGAGTAGAGGGCTTCCGGGTCGGCTGACGAAAAGCCACCATTCCATCCTCCATCCCATTGCATCGGAGTGCGCACACCATTGCGATCCCCAAGGTTAACGTTGTCCCCCATTCCAATCTCATCTCCGTAATAGATGATTGGCGTCCCCGGTAACGACAGCAGCATGCCGTTCATGAGCTCGATACGCCGACGGTCGTTATCCAGCAGAGGAGCGAGCCGTCGCCGAATTCCCACATTCAGCCGCATGCCCTTGTCTTTGGCATACTCGTCATACATGTAATCCCGTTCCATGTCGGTCACCATCTCAAGAGTGAGTTCGTCATGGTTGCGGAGAAACAAGCACCATTGGCAGACATCCGGAATAGCCGGTGTTTGCTGAAGTATTTCAGTGATCGGTTTGCGGTCCTCGAGCTTTAAGCCCATGAACATCCGGGGCATCAGCGGGAAATGAAATGCCATGTGGAATTCGTCGCCCTCGCCGAAGTAGCGGCGCAGATCGGCAGGCCATTGATTCGCCTCCGCCAAGAGCATCCTTCCCGGGAACTCCCGGTCAAGGCGCGCCCGCAGGTCTTTGAGGACCACATGAGTCTCGGGAAGGTTTTCGCACGACGTACCCTCTCGCTCTACGAGATACGGCACAGCATCCAGCCGGAATCCGTCGACTCCCATTTGCAGCCAGAATTTCATCACATCCCACATCTCTTCGCGCACTGCGGGATTGTCATAGTTGAGATCAGGCTGGTGGCTGAAAAAACGGTGAAAGTAATATTCCTTCGAGACTGGATCCCATGCCCAGTTGGAGAGTTCGGTATCGGTGAAAATAATGCGGACGCCACGATAACGGGTGTCAGTCTCACTCCAGACATACCAGTCGCGGCGGGGATTATCACGGGAGCCGCGGGATTCCTGAAACCATGGATGCTGATCAGAAGTGTGATTCAACACCATTTCAATAATCACTCGAATGCCGCGCTGGTGTGCCGCGTCTAGAAATAGTTTGAAGTCATCGAGGGTTCCATAGCTGGAGTGAACCGACCGATAGTCGGCGATGTCGTAACCATCATCGCGCAGCGGCGACGGGAAAAATGGCATCAGCCAGATGGCGTTGGTTCCAAGCTCTTGCAGATAGTCGAGCTTCTGAGCCAGGCCTCGAAAATCGCCGACGCCATCGCCATTACTGTCATAAAAAGTCCGCACATGCACTTGATAGATGACTGCGTCTTTGTACCACTGCGGGTCTTGCGACAGTGCCAAGCAACGTTCTCCTTGAAGGCGGCAGTGAGTATTATAGAGGCTCCGTGACTTCAAGCTCGCAGCCCGCAGTGTCCGCCGACTTGCGTCCGAGGAAGCAAGGCCCAAGCCTCTACGAATTCTTCGGGCCCGGTGGATTGCTCTCGCGAACTCATCCAGCTTACGAATTCCGCCGCGGCCAGCTTCAAATGGCGCAAGCGGTGGCACAAGCGCTGGAAGAGAAACGCCATCTGATCGTGGAGGCTGGAACCGGAACTGGCAAGACCCTCGCTTACCTATTGCCTGTAATTCAGTCCGGAAAACGAGTGATCATTTCGACCGGGACGAAGAATCTCCAGGAACAGCTCTTTCACAAAGACATTCCATTCCTTGAGCAAGTTCTCTTCCCCAACGGCGAAGGCAAGTTGAGCGTCTGCTACATGAAGGGACGCAACAATTATTTATGCCGAAAGAAGCTTTATGACCTTACCGGCCATCCGGTGTTGAACGGCCTTGAGGAGATCGATCACTTCGCCGCTATCTCCGCTTGGGAAAAAACTACCGAAACCGGCGATCGTGCAGAACTTGTCTCTGTTTCCGAGACAAGCCAGGTGTGGCACAAGCTCGATGCGCGGGCAGACGCGTGCACTGGTCAGAAGTGCAGCGAATGGGATCGATGCTTTATCACCGAAATGCGACGCCGGGCGATGGAGAGCGGCATCGTAATCGTCAATCATCATCTGTTCTTCGCCGACTTAATGATTAAGCAGGGTGCGGAGAATGCGCCGGACGCCGGCATTCTGCCTGACGTGGGCGCGGTCATCTTCGACGAGGCGCATGAGTTGGAAGACACGGCCAGCAACTATTTTGGCGTCAGTATGAGTAATGCCCGCATGGATGAGTTGTCTCGTGATGTCGAGCAATCGCTCCAGCGCAACCGCACGATGACGGCGGCGCTGTCCGGCGCAATCGGAAGCCTGCGTGACTCTTCCAGATTGTTCTTTTCTCTCTTGCCGACGGGCAAAGGACGTTTTGCTTTCGAAAACCGCCGCGACTTTCTGGAGGAGAATGGCGAAGAATATCTCGCGCTACGGCAATCGCTGCGAAGGCTCGGATCGGAATTGCAGGTGCTTCCTGAAAAACCCGAAGAGATTTTTACATTTTCGCGGCGCGCGGCGGAACTCGATCATTCACTGTCTTTCCTGATGGAAGACCAAAGCCTCAACACTGTCTTCTGGATCGAGCGCCGGACCGTCCGTGGCGCCGCTGGCCGCGCGAAGGATAACGTCTTCCTGCAAGCCACCCCCATCGATGTTGCTCCCATCCTCGAGATGGCGCTATTCGACAAACTGGACTGCGCGGTCCTGACATCCGCAACTCTTTCTGTCGAAGGCGGCTTCGACTATATGCGACGGCGGCTCGGACTTGAACATCCGCGAGAACTTCTGCTGCCTTCTCATTTCGATTATGAGAGCCAGGCATTGCTGTACGTTCCTCCCGATCTCCCCGATCCTCGCCTGCCGGAGTTCTCGTCGCTTGCTGCCGCGCGTATTAGCCAAATCCTCGAAGTCACACGCGGACGCGCCTTCGTGCTGTTCACCAGCTATGTGCAGATGAGAGAGGTCTATGAGCGGGTATCGCAGCAGATCGACTTCCCAATGTTCTTGCAGGGAGACGCTCCCAAGAACGCGCTGCTGGAAGAGTTTCGTCTCACTCCCAACGCGGTTTTATTTGCTACGTCCTCATTCTGGCAAGGTGTGGATGTTCAAGGCGAGCAACTGAGTTGCGTAATTATCGACCGCCTTCCGTTCGCGGTGCCGAGCGACCCAATCGTCGCGGCGCGAGTGAAGGCGATTGATGCCGAGGGCGGAAATGCATTCTTTGATTACCAAGTTCCCGCAGCTGTAATCACCCTTAAACAAGGATTCGGGCGGCTGATCCGCTCTCTGCATGATCGTGGATTGTTAGTGCTGTTGGACAATCGAATACTTAAGAAATCTTACGGCAGAGTTTTTGTCGAGAGTCTACCGACTTACCGCCGAACGACCGACTTCGCGGATGTCCAGCGTTTTTTTGTCTGAGTTAGCGGATCTTCGATCCCGGTGGGCAAGCCACTGGTCACTAGATTCGCTTGCCAAAACGCGACTGATACGCCAACGCCAATATAGAGCAAGATGTCCGTTACGCGCCACCCGCTACGGTGATTTCGGCTGGCGAAAGCCCTCCCCAACAACCGGAACTCCGCCGTAGACCAGCTCATAAGCCTTTCCAGGGATTGGTGAGACAAGGTCGAGTACCGTAACAGTCGGTGTGACCAAATCGCGTGTTACACCAGTGGCGGAGTCGACCCCGTCGGGCGGATAGAAACGAATCAGAAGATTTATGTCGGAGGAAATAGGAGACCCATCATAGAGTGCGGGCGCATAGTTGAAAGTGTCGGTGATCTTACTCTTGAGCCACTCTGATTCCGCGGATGCTCCGCTTGCCCTGGAGTCAATAGCTTTTATCGCAACTACATCAGCCCGCCCGCGTTGGTTGACGTTCACGCGGCCAGAAAAAGAAGCAGGCTTTACTGGAAAGCCGCTCAAAGTCCACGGCTTGACAAACAGAGAACCGGATCAACCCGCCATCCAGGCATACGATGGTCAAATACTGTTCGGTCAGCAAATACAACTTGGAGCACAGCAAGGCGAGCCTCGTCAGGGCAACTGGCGGGTCGGAGGGCGCTGCTGTCCCAGTCTCTATAGCTTTGACCGGTCAGGAGTGAGGAATGGAGAGGTGATGGCGAAAAATACGAAGGGGAACGAGGGACGACCGGCTTGAAGGACTCCTTTGCACTGGTCGCTAAATAGAAGGTCATGCTCAGCAAATATCGACCGGATTTGTAAAAATCCACCACCATGAATATGGCGTTTATTGGCCGGGGATCGTGATTTGTTATCCGAAATGCAGCCATTGAGGCGTCCGGCGCAATCGAATTGTTCGGGCCAGTGGCAAACTTGAACTCGTCAAAACTGAGCGGAATAGGGCCAGGTATCGAGACCACACTCAGAGCGTCCAAAGGGCAACTCACCTCGGCGCGGCTGGAGGTGGTCACGCATAGGACTGTAAAGAGTGCTATTACTGCTGTTCTTGTTGACATGTAGTATTTTGCTTCCTGTGAGACTCAGTTGCTGCCCACCTATTGTGAAATTTATTTTCCACTTCAGTTAGCCTGGCCCGGTAGCGGTATGGTAGTAAACCCACGAGGTGGCTATTTCGTGATGCCCCGTCCGGGCAGGCGAGAGCAGCTCGCCCAGAATCTACCAGACGTAAACTCCGCGATACAATGGTGTCAGCATCAAAACTTTAAAGGGGTTTCATGTACGAAGTCACGGTCGAGGACTCGTTCGCCGCAGGCCATTACCTTCGCAACTACAAAGGTAAGTGCGAGAATCCGCACGGGCATAACTACAAGCTACGCGTCACGCTTGCCGGTAACGAATTGGATAAGGCTGGGTTGCTCCTTGACTTCAAAGATCTGCGCGAGGTCATGCGAGACGTGACTGATCGTCTCGACCATCAGATGATCAATGACATAGAGCCGTTCACGGTGGTGAACCCATCCGCCGAAAACCTGTCCAAATATTTTTTCGATCAGACAAATGCCAAGCTCAATATTGTGACCAGCGGCCGAGTCTGGGTGAAAAATGTCACCGTGTATGAGACTGATACAACCACCGCGACCTATTCGGAGTAGACGCCAGCTATCCGCTGACAGGCAATTCAATGTACATAACCGAAATCTACAAATCGATTCAGGGAGAGTCGACGTATGCCGGGCTGCCCTGCGTATTCGTGCGGCTGACGGGCTGCAATCTTCGTTGCGACTGGTGCGACAGCGAATACACATTTACCGGCGGGCATCGCATCGCGCTGGAAGAAGTGCTGGAGCGAGTCGAACAACTGAGTCCCGGCGGAGGGTTGGTCGAGATCACCGGCGGCGAACCAATGCTACAGGAACGCGAAGTCGTGCCTCTAATGCAAACCCTGCTGGATACGGGTTTCACAGTTCTCCTTGAAACCAGCGGCGAGCGCCCTCTCGAATCGGTGCCAAAAGGCGTGGTCAAGATTGTCGACGTGAAGTGTCCGGATTCCGGCGCCGCGGACACTTTCCGCCTGCAAAATCTCGACGCTCTCGATTCCAAAGACGAGGTCAAGTTCGTGATCGCCACCCGGGAGGATTACGATTTTGCGCGAGCGTTTGTGACTCAACATATTCTCGACCGTCGCGTGAATGCCGTACTCTTCTCCCCCGCATTTGCGAAAGATGCTGCGGGGACGCGCGATTCGTCACATTGTTGCGTCGATCCCCGCGAACTTGCTGAATGGATTTTGGCAGATAACGCTCCGGCCCGCCTCAGCCTGCAACTGCACAAATTTATTTGGGATCCGGCATTGAAAGGCGTCTGACGAGCCTCGAAGCAGACCATTCCAAAATCTGAGAAATGACCCAGGCACGAAGATCAAGCGCGGTGGTGTTACTGAGCGGCGGTATGGACTCCAGCGTCTGCGCCGCGATTGCCGCCCGCGATCACGATGCAGCAGCAGTTCACATCAGCTATGGGCAGCGTACGGAGCAGCGCGAGCGTAGAGCATTTGAAGGCATCTGCGACCGCGTGGGAATTCGGGATCGCCTCATTGTGCGAAACGATGCTCTGAGCAAGATAGGGGGGTCGGCGTTAACCGACACGAACATCGCGGTACCGATGGCAGCAGCCGCTCCGTCGGCTGAATCTCCGATTCCAGTAACCTACGTGCCTTTCAGGAACGCGCACTTTCTGGCAGTAGCAGTAAGCTGGGCGGAAGTGCTCGGAGCGTTGAAGGTATACATTGGAGCCGTGGAGCAAGACAGCTCAGGATATCCCGATTGCCGCCCCGCCTATTACGATGCGTTTAATCAGGTCGTGAAAACCGGGACCAAAGATGGCAAGATTGAAATCGTCACTCCACTGATCAAAATGCGCAAAGCGCAGATCGTCAGGCTGGGTATTGAATTGGCTGCTCCGTTCGATTTAACTTGGTCCTGTTATGTTCGTGAAGACCGGGCGTGCGGAGAGTGCGATAGTTGCATCTTACGTTTGCGAGCTTTCCGGGAGGCCGGAGTTGCGGACCCAATTCTCTATGTCTCGGCCACAAGACCGGATGCGTTATGATTCTTGGCGATTCGCGCAATCGTGAGTAAGGAGACCACGTTGGGAGGAAACACAATGAAGAAATCTCTTATGGTTCTGTTGGTAGCGCTACTGAGCGCGAACGTACTTGTGTCCACGGTTTTCGCCCAGGCTACCGGATCTGTGAAGGGAACAGTCAGGGACGCGGATGGTAAGCCCGTTAGCGGAGCAATCGTCCGGTGGTCCAATCTAGACAACGGTCGAAAATATGACATAAAGACGAACGGCAAAGGCGAATACTTCTCTCTGGGCATCATGCCGGGAATGTACAAGGCCGTACTTTTGCTGGATGGCAAAGAGGTATTTCATGTTGACTCCATTCACGTCGCAGTAGACGAGATAGATCAGGATTTCGATTTGCAGAAAGAGCAGGAGGCCCAGGCTAAGGCAAAAGGTATAGATCCGGCAGTGATAAAGCAACAGCAGGAACAAGCGGAGAAACAGCAGAAAGAGGTTGTAACCGTTAAGACTTTGAACGAGAAATTGGTAGCGGCAAACCAGTCAATGAAAGCAGGCGACTACGATACCGCGGTTACTACCTTAACTGAAGCCACTCAAATGGATGCAACCCGGGATGTACTTTGGGCCGCGCTCGGTGATGCATATTCAGGGGCGGCCCTGAAGCAAACCGATCCAGCGCAAAAGACGAAAATGCTAGATCAGTCTATCCAGGATTACCAGAAAGCCGTCGATCTCAAAAAGAAGTCAATGGAAAGCGGAGCTAAACCTGATGCCAATGCTCAGCTCGCGGCAATGTACAACAATATGGCGCGGGCAAAGACAAATGATGGCAAGGTTGATGAAGCCATACAGGATTACGACCAAGCGGCCAAACTCAATCCGGCGGCCGCGGGCACGTATTACTTCAACATGGGCGCCACGCTGACGAATATCAACAAGACGAATGACCCGAAGATACGCCAGAGTGCGATTGACGCTTTCGATAAGGCCATTGCCGCAGATCCCAATCATGCGGATGCCTACTATTACAAAGCCACCAATATGGTAGGTGGGGCCACCCTCCAAGGCGACAAAATGGTCGCTCCGGACGGCACTGCCGAGGCCTTCAATAAATATCTTGAGCTGCAGCCCAACGGACCGCATGCCGAAGATTCAAAGGCGATGCTTGCCAGCCTGGGAGCTCCCGTGGAAACCAGTTACGGCACCACCAAGAAGAAGCCCAAGAAGTAGCTAGCAAGTCGCGATGAAAATGGGGACGGAAACGCCCCCATTTTTTGCGTCCAAGCACCCCGTGTGTCCCCCGATCATTACCAAAGTCTCTGAGTCTCACGTTCGTGGAAGCGCCACAGCCATTTCGATAGAGTTAGAGTTTGGCGCGTCCCTCTTGCCGCCTTCCGCGACGCGATCATCTTTAATTCTGGGTTATGGCCGCACCACGCACCGCTCACATTTCGGATAGAGTCGAAGCCGCGGATTTTAGCGCGGTCTCAACTTCAGACGTTCTAACCCTCATGTTGCGGGCGCACGATCATGTCAGCGATCTGGTTTTTTCGCCCGGCCGCGCTCCGCAAGTAGAAACTCACGGCAAGTTGGCTGGAGTGCCATCCTTCGCCATCCGGCTCACTGCCGATGACACCAGGCGAATCGCTTCCGATCTCATCGGGAACAACAAGCCGGCGATCACGATGCTTCGGGAGCAAGGTTCATGCGACATTTCCTATGGGCTGCCGGGGTTGGCACGTTTCCGGGTGAATATCTTTATTCAGCGCGGAAGTTGTGCTGTAATCATGCGCGTAATCCCCAGCGCAATTCCAAATTTGGCGGACCTGCATCTGCCAGACCAACTGAGGGGCGTAGCTGATCTTCGCGACGGCATCGTGCTGGTCACGGGCCCGAGAGGCTCAGGAAAGTCGTCAACGCTGGCGGCAGTTCTCGATCACATTAATCAAGAACAAAACTGTCATATCATTACCATCGAAGATCCCATCGAGTTTCTGCACAATCACAAGCGCGCAACGGTTCATCAACGGGAATTGCACAGTGATACGCCGAGTCTTGCATTAGCTTTCCGCGCCGCATTGCGGCAAGCGCCGAAAGTTATCATGATCGGCGAAATGCATGACCGGGAAACCATGGAATTGGTTCTACAGGCGGCCGAAAGCGGCCATCTCGTCTTGTCCAGCATGAATACGATTGATTCCGTCCGAACCGTGGAGCGCATCGTTAGCGCATTCCCGCCGGACGATCAGTCCTCGATTCGAGATCGCCTCTCGACAACTTTCCGTTACATCATCTCGCAGCGTCTCATCCCAAGCGCAAAGGGCACACGCCTTGTACCTGCCGTGGAAATTCTGACGCCATCTATCCAGACTCGAGGATGCATAGCATCCGGAGAAAGTCTCGGAGACAACCTGCTGCGAGCTATCAAGACGGGGGAACCAGAGGGCATGCAACATTTCGACGGCGAGATAGAAAAGCTGGTCCGCGCGGAAATCGTGGAACTGCAAACCGCTTTGGCCCACGCAACCGACCCACAAGAACTGTCAAAGCGCCTTTGCGCCGGTTCACAACAAACCACGTAGGAACAGATGTCATCTGTCCAGCGGGGCTTTTCATCTGCGAGATTTCCCGCAGAAAACTTGTGGAAGAGCGGCGCTTTCAGCGCCGCGTTATATCTAAGCGAAGAGTTTACGCGGCCCTGCAGAGTCTGTGTTGCAACCGATCTTTCGCCCCGTTGGGGCTTGCTCGTCTTCCACTTCTACCCACGGTTTGCACCGGGAGCTGCATTCTTGCGCCGCTTTCGCGGCTCTGGATGGCCCTTCCGCCCCACTTTTTTCAGGGCCTTCCGGTTGCGACACAGACTCTGCAGCGCCGCGTTATATCTAAGTGAAGAGTTTACGCGACCCTGAAGGGCCGCTCTTTCAACGCTGGTGAGCTTCGCTCACCCACCCAGATGAGGACATCTGGGTCTACGCAAGTCGTCGCGGCTCACCGCAGTTGCAGCGAGTCTTCCTTCTCTGAGGGAATGTAACTCATAGCAGCAGTGCGCTCCAATTTGTCCCAGGCAAAGCGTTGGCCTTGTATGGCGCGCTTTATTGTTTTGAATAGCACGACCGAGAATAGCTGGCGATAAGCAAAACGCTGCAGCCAGACTTGACTCAGCAGCCAGACATCTTCACGGACCTCAGGTTCGCGACGCTCCAATGCGAATGCGATTGCTGAAGTTATGAAATCAATGATCAGGAAAACTGCGAAAAAGATTACCAACCGCTGAAAATTGGCGGGGTCCGTTGATTCAGGATGGAACGATTTTTGAACGAAATACCATATTGCGCCTACGGAGAACATAATGTCGATGAATGGCGAGACTAATGGCAGCAGAATTTGGAAGATCACAATGTTAGGCAGAGCCACCCAACCTAGGGCACCTTTTCGAGCAAATACGGCGCGATGTTTCCATACCGCTTGCAGAATCCCGAACGACCACCGGAAGCGCTGGCGCATCAGTCCATTGGCGTTGATCGGCGCCTCGGTATACGCAAGGGCTAAATCCTCATACTCAACCCGGTAACCATTCCGCAGGAGAGCCATCGTCAAGTCCGCGTCTTCGGCAACGGTATCTGTGTGATAGCCGCCTGCTTCTCGAACGGCGGAGACCCGCCACGCGCCAATTGCGCCCGGCACAACGCTCACTGCTCCCAAAGTGTTTAGAGCACGACGTTCAAAATTCTGGCTGGTGATGTACTCCAGGGCCTGCCAGCGCGTCCACAAATTGACCCGGTTGCCGACCTTGGCGTTTCCCGCAACCGCGCCGACCTTCGGGTTCACGAAGTGCGGAATCAATCGTGAGATCGCGCTGGGAGCGATCACAGTGTCGGCGTCGATTCCAACAAAGATTTCGTCTTCGACATGAAGCAGTCCGAAGTTAAGGGCCTCCGCTTTCCCGGAATTTGGCTTTGTAAGAATCAGCACTTTACCCGAAGCTTCTTCCGCAACAAACGCGTTGCGTGCGACTTCCAGAGTGTTGTCGCTGGAGCCGTCATCAATCACAATCACCCGAAAGTTGGGATAGTTCGAAGCTAGGACGGCGCGAACTGTCCGTTCGATAACCTTTTCTTCGTTATATGCAGGAACCAGTACAGCAACCGAGGGCTTGTAAGACGCCGATTCTTTCGTCAGACCGTGCGAGCGCTCCCGGAAACGGTCGAAAATTGCCAGTGCGCCAATAATCAGCAGCCGCCCGGTCATCAGGACGTCACCGAGAAAAAATGTCCAGGTGATCGCTTGGTTAACGAATCCGTAAAGAAAGAAAGTGATCCGGATCAGCGTCGCAGCCCAACGTTCGTCGCCAGAAATTGACGGCATTACGTCCGCGCGGGTCTTCCCAATCAATTGGTAGACAGGGACGATCTGAAGGCCCTTGGCGCGAATTCCATCAATGATCTTCGGTAGCGCGAGAAGCGTCTGAAGCCGGTTGCCGCCGCCGTCATGCATGAGGATGATGTTTCCGCAGTGCAAGTCACCCGGAGCGCATGGAGGAAGATGATTAAGCACGTCCGACGTAATCTGTGCCGCCGAAGGGCCCTGCCAGTCATTCGTGTCAATCTTGTCGCCCACGGTGATGTATCCCATGTTCTGCGTGAACTCGAGCGGTCGAACCTGGTCTTCAGTGTCAGGCTCCGCATCGATGGAATACGGCGGACGGAACAGAATCGTTCTTATGCCGAGGCGGCTGGCAAAAAGCTGCTCGGTAAGATTGACTTCCAGCTTCATGTAATTGCCGGAAAGGTTGCTGATGTCGGGATGGGTAAAAGTGTGATTCCCGATTTCGTGGCCTTCCCGGTAAATACGGGAGGTCAGCGCGGAATTATTTTCAGCCGCCAGGCCAATCAGAAAAAAAGTGGCCGTTGCATTCTTACTTTTTAGAACGTCAAGTATTTTTGGTGTCCATTGCGGATCGGGGCCGTCGTCAAAAGTAATCGCAACTTCACTGTTACTCGATCCATAACGCGCAACCCGATAAGGCTCAGGCAGAGGATCAAAATTCTCGTCCGTTATCTGTTTGGACGAAGGGTCAATGGTCATTACTCGCGTCCCGTTGGCTTTGACAGCCTCAATCTTGAGGATCTCCCCCGCGCCCTCCATATCGACGTCCTGGCCTGGAGGAACATCTTTGAGCCGGTCAGACGCGGTCGCGTCCCCCGGCGTGTCCCATACCGCCCATAGCGAGCGGTCCTCCGATCCCAATCGCCATAGGGCGAACGTCTCGATTCCCAGGCTCTGCGCGGCTCGCATTTGATTGAGCGCGGTAACAGCGTCAAGAAACCAGACGTCGTGCTGGAGGTTGTCTTGATCGAGGTACTGAATGTGCGGATTTAAAGCATCGCCATCGAAATCGATGTCTTCCTCGGAATCCCGCGCCGTCAGCCATGCATCCTGCACCGAAACGTTGAAATCCTTAACGCCGTGCGGCAACTTCCCCTTCTTCGTCCTGCGCACCCAGTCATACCCGTAATTGGCAATGGCGCAGATGAGCTTGTTTTGCGGTATGACTTTCGACATCGCCCGAAGGTTTGCCTCAAACCAGTCCTGCGATGCGACCGGCCCCGGGTTTCCCGGATAGTGCTCGTCATAGTTCATGAGTACTATCCCGTCCGCCGCGGCTGCGACGGCCGGATAATTCCACTCGCTATTGCGTGGCGGCACGCTCACATACAACTTCATCCCCTTGGCGTGCAAATCTGCGGACAGTTCATTCAGGAGCGCCAGAAATCCAGCTTGACCCTTCTTGGGGAAGGCTTCGAAATCTACCATCAGTCCGCGATATTTATCGCTGGCAAGGAATGACGAGACCTGTTTCCGGAACTGCGCACGCGCCCCAGGATCATTCAAGAATGCGCTTATGTCGATCCAATCAACTCCATTAAAGTTGTTGACCAGGGGATAAACTTCCATGCCCGTGTCTTCCGATTTGAGGAAGGGCATGACCTTATCGTCGACGGGACGCATGACCGAACCCTGCATCACGTCAAAGAATTTATTGGTTTGAGCGTCGACTCCCTGAAGATGGCCGTCGGACGTAAGCACATGAAGCCACTCTGGATAGAGAAGGTCGATTTGATGTGCATACTCACGGAGGGAAGAATAGCTGGCCGCGTCCCATGGAACATAGAACGCCGCTCGCAGACCCTGATCGGTATTCAGCTCAACCTGCGAAACCCGAGTGCCCGATTTGAGGTGCCCCCTCTTTACTGCAAGCCGGCGGCGCTCTTTAGCCTTCTCTTTCTCATTCTCTTTTAGCGCGTGATAAGGCTTTTTTTGCGTAGGTAACAACAGTCCTGGAAGTGGTTGCCCGCGCAATGCGCTGTAAACGAAGAAAATCACCAGCAGCATCAGGGCAAGGCCAAGTACGTCGAAGACAGTTCGTAGTCGCTTCCAGCGGGCCTGTCGCGGGTCGTAAAAAACAGATTGGTTCATTTAATCCAGTCCCATCCTAAGCCGCAAGAAGTACAGGGTCAAACCCAATAGGGCTGGTTATTATCTGACCGATGCGGACTCGGAAACAGGTATATTCCCATCGTGCTGCCCATGCTGCCATCATGCTAAAGATTGTTCGTGAGTCGAAGGCATTTTTCGTTGCCGCCATCCTCGCCGCGATCGTTCTTCGGTTGCTCTTCATTTTTCGCTTTCCCAGTGTCACCACAGACTCATTCATTTACGGGGACATCGCGAAAAACTGGCTGCAGCATGGAGTCTATGGCCTCTCCTCCACCGGTGGGGTCGTTCCAACTTACATCCGATTGCCGGGCTATCCCGCATTCCTGGCTGCGATCTTCGCAATTTTCGGGATGGATCATTACCGCGCCGTTTTGATAGTGCAAATGTGCGTGGACCTCGGCACGTGTTTTCTCATCGCGAACCTGGCGCGCCGCGTGGTTTCAGACAACGCGTCAAAAGCCGCATTTCTTCTGGCGGCACTGTGCCCGTTCCTGGCCAATTACGCGGCGGCGGCACTCACCGAATCGTCGGAAATCTTCTTTACCGCACTCGCCCTTAATTTGGCAGTAGCTGGCCTTGAGCTTTCAGACTCGCCCAAACTTGGGGCATGGTTGGGATGCGGGCTCGCCACCGCCGCGGCTATGTTACTGCGACCCGATGGCGGCATCCTGCTCGTGTCCATCGAGTTGTTCCTGGCTTGGCAGATCGTTCAAACACGCGGCGAGAAAGGGCGGGTTGCTCCGCTTCTGCGTGCTGCTCTCGTCGTCGGACTATTTTCAATCGCACCGCTGATTCCCTGGACGCTTCGTAATCTGCACACCATGCATCGTTTCGAACCGCTTGCGCCCCGCTACGCCAACGAAGAGGACGAATTCGTACCCACCGGGTTCAATCGCTGGACAAAGACCTGGATCATCGACTATGCCTCTGTGGAAGAAGTTTATTGGCAAGTCCCAGGCCAGCAGGTCGACCCTGAAAAACTGCCGGATCGCGCCTTCGATTCGCCGCTCCAGCGGCAAGAGACGTTGCAAACCATCGATGATTACAATTCGGCGCTGCACGTCACTCCAGAACTCGACGCAAGGTTTGGCCGACTGGCATCGGAGCGGATAAGGCGCTCCCCATTTCGATACTATCTTTGGCTGCCAGCATTGCGAATCGCCGATATGTGGTTGCGCCCGCGGACTGAAATGTTGCCTTCCGACACCCGCTGGTGGGAATTCAACGACGAACCGAAATGGTCGGTTCTGGCCGTCGGACTGGGCATAGTTGGGATCTTCTACGTTGCCGCTGGGGTGGTCGGCCTGGTTCAAGGAAAATTCAAGCATCTCGGTCTACTGCTCACATTTGTTGTAGTGAGGTCGCTGTTTCTTGGCACGCTGGAAAATCCCGAGCCGCGATACATGCTGGAATGTTATCCGGTGGTAATTGTGCTTTCGGCTGCCGCACTCCAGAGAAAATCGCGAACCAGTGTGGGGTGACGAAGAAACCTATCCGAGCGGCGAATCGGTCATGCGGAAGCGGGTTCGCACGTGTTCTGAAAGTAGCGTAATGGCTCCGCGATTGTTGACTGGATCTGATTGAGCAAGATATTTCATCGCCTCCACCAGCAGGCGCTGCCCGTCCACGTAACGGGGATCGGAAGTGCGCTCGCGGCGCTTGCGTCCTATCTTCGGGGGAACCGGGATCGTGAAAACCTTGGCCATGAGAAATTAGTAACCCGCAATCCTCAAACTACACTTCTTATTTCTTTTGCAGTATAACGCCCCGTAAATTCTTTTTCAGTTTAAATCTTGTGCTTGCCGAAGCCGGTCTAGTGAATGTCAACTTGAGTCTTGCTATTTGTCTTGAGCTTGAAAAGGTTGTCAGACAGCTTCTTGTCCAAGACGATATTCGAGTACTTGTTGAGCCGGTAATCTCCCTCTGGTGAGATTAGTTTTTGCTGGATCGAGATGCCTCGCGCGTCAATCCAAAGTTCGATGTGATTGAACATCGCCTTCACCTTATCCGATTTAGGAACGAGTTCAAGCCGGTCGGTATCGGCTCCATCAATTTTGTCCGGCCCGCCGTAGGTCACATCAAAGGACTTCAGCATGTCTCGCCCGGAGCCCCCGAACCCAAGTACCAGGAAGCTTTCAAAGGCTTCTTTGTTTTTACCCGTACTGTATACATCTACATGGTTGTTGTTCGGTTGAAACAGCTGCACCTTCCCTTCGGTAAACAGCACCGTTTTCGGTTGCCGAGGATCTGCAACCTCAGCGACCATCTGCGTGTCATCTCCAGCCTTGCGAAAATATACCTTGCCGCGCTGCTTATCCGTTTGATCCACTACCTTTAGATACTGATCCCACTCGAAATCGGCTTCGGCAGAGCGAAACTTGGCCGACGTGCGGTCCAGCCGGTCTAGAACCATCTTCAATCGATCGTCAGGCGGGGACGTCATAGCCTGCTGAGCACAGATACATCCTGTCAGCAGCAGGAGCACGCAAAGACACTTGCAGTACAAAGACCGATTTTGAGTTTGCATTTGAAGCTGGCCAGCTGCCTTGAAATTCGGTTATTGCCCTTTGTGGACCCAAACCTTATAGCTCAATACCCGTCCCGATTTGTCTCGTTCAGCCTCAATCTTATTGATGTCGACCGCACCCGATATCGGCGCGATGATCCGTAATAGCTCGGCTCGTACTTCATCATTCTGCTTGGCTTGAACCGCGGAAGCATCAACCCAGAAGACCAAACCACCCTGCACGTCGGAAGCGACAACTACTTCCATACGATGCGGATTGCGCTCTACCGGTTTGTCTTTAAAGTCGATCCAGTATGGTGAGAGAAAGACGAAGATTAAAATCAGCGTCACCATTACGTCATATTGAATGGTGCCACGCTCGTAAGACCAAAGAATGTAGTCCCGGATTGTGCGCCAGATTCCCGTCATCGGCAGGGAGGTCTGCACTGACGTCGCGCTAGTGCTCGTGCTTGTCGTATGTGCCTCGATCCCTGAGAAAGTCTACCGTCTGCTTCTTGTTCTGACAATCATAGCGGTCCGCGAACTCACTGTCAGAACTGTTTTGCGGTGATCAAATCTGTTCCCATGTAGCCACGCAGCGCTTCTGGAACGGTCACGCTGCCGTCAGCCCTCTGGTAATTCTCCATGATCGCCAACCATGTCCGCCCAATCGCCAATCCGCTTCCGTTCAAAGTATGAACAAACTCGCTTTTCCCTTTTCCTTCAGGCCGGTAGCGGATATTTGCGCGGCGAGCTTGAAAAGTCTCAAAATTGGAACATGAAGAAATCTCGCGAAACGTGTTCTGCCCAGGCAGCCAGACTTCAATGTCATAAGTTTTAGCTGAGGAAAATCCGATATCGCCGGTGGAAAGCGCGACTAGACGATAGTGCAGTCCGAGCTTTTGCAGCACCGTTTCCGCATCCTGCGTAAGTTTTTCCAGTTGCTGGTAAGAGTCATCAGGACGGGCAAACTTTACCAGCTCAACTTTTTGAAACTGATGCTGCCGGATGATCCCGCGGACGTCTTTCCCATAAGACCCTGCCTCGCTGCGAAAGCATGGTGTGTAAGCAGTAAGTGAAATTGGTAGCCTCTCTGTGTCGAGAACTTCGTCACGATAAAGATTTGTAACCGGAACCTCGGCAGTCGGAATCAGCCATAGATCTTTCTCACCATGCGGCACGCGAAAGAGATCCGAGGCAAATTTCGGCAACTGCCCCGTCCCGTACATGGAATCGGAATTTACCAGGCATGGCGGCAATACTTCGGTATACCCGTGATCTCCCGTGTGGAGATCTAGCATGAAGTTCGCCAGCGCTCGCTCCAACCGTGCCCCCATGCCCCAGTAGACCGCGAATCGCGCCCCGGTTATCTTCACGGCCCGTTCGAGGTCCAGCACTCCGAGTTGTTCGCCGATCTCCCAATGAGGCTTTGGGGTGAAATCGAACTGTGGCGGCGACCCCCAACGCCGGATCTCGACATTGTCTTCCGCGGATCGCCCTACCGGCACGCTATCGTGGGGCAGATTAGGGATTCCCGTCAGAATCTTTCGAAGGCGATCATCGTACTCTTCCGCCGCCTTTTGCAGTTGTTGAATGTCTTCGCGAAAGGTTTTTGTGGTCCCAATAAGTTCGCTGACGTCTTCACCGTTCTTTTTCTTGCTGGCAATCTCTTCTGAAACACGGTTGCGATGCGCCTTCAGAGTTTCCGCCGCGGATATTGCCTGACGTCGCTGGGAGTCCACCTGGCCAAAGTCCTTCAGCACTTGTAGTGGATTCATCCCGCGCTGGCGCAGCTTTTCCTCCACCAGCGGCAAATTGTCGCGCACAAAATTCAGATCAAGCATGAGGACTAACTACTGTACAGAAAAATGGACAAGCAATCCAAACGTTTAACGGCACCCACACGCGAATCATCCCTGCTCATCGAGAACCCTTTTTTGCCCCGGACTCTGCGCAGCCTGTAAACTATCATCCAATGAAGCTTCCGCTTCCCCCTCAAAGCCTTTCGACCTTGAGCTATTTCAGGCTCATCTTCATCGCATCGCGGAATCGCCAATGACTCGCAATCGTGGATCTTCAACCGCCCCTGACCTTGGCGTCACCTTTGCGGGCATTGAGCTTAAGAATCCGATAATCGCAGCCAGCGGCACTTTCGGTTACGGAGTCGAGTTCGAAGACATCGTCCATCTCGACCACCTCGGCGGATTCGTGGTCAAAGGGCTGTCCAACGAGCCCATGGCGGGCAATCCTCCCCCAAGGCTGTACGAAACTGCGGCCGGCATGTTAAACGCGATTGGATTGCAAAACATTGGCGCACGAGCTTTCATCGAAGACAAGCTGCCGCGCCTGAGAGAAATCCCAAATACAGTCGTTTTCGCCAATATATTCGGCTATACCCGCGCCGACTATGAGAAGACTATCCAGATTCTGAATGAGGCTGAAGGCATCGCTGCTTATGAACTCAATGTATCGTGCCCCAACACCGCACAAGGAGGAATCCAGTTTGGCGGAGATCCGCGTTTGTTGGACGAACTCGTCACTTCGTGCAAACGCGCGTCCAGCCGTCCGTTGATAGTAAAGCTTTCTCCCAACGTGACCAGCATCGCGCAGATGGCGCACATCACCGAAGAAGCCGGCGCCGACGCTATTTCGCTGGTGAACACCTTCATCGCCATGGCCATCGACGCCGATACTCGCAGTCCGCGAATCGCGAACGTTACCGCCGGATTATCAGGTCCGGCAATCAAACCGATAGCCTTGCGAATGGTTTACGACGCCTACAAGGCAGTAAAGATTCCAATCATCGGGATTGGCGGCATCGCCACCGCCAAAGACGTCATAGAATTCATGCTGGCCGGCGCGACTGCAGTGCAGATCGGAACCGCCAGCTATTGGGATCCACGAGCTACCGAAAAGATGGTAGGCGAATTAAGAAGTTGGTGTCTCGAGAAGAACGTCAGTCGCCTGGCAGAGCTCACAGGCGGTCTAGTTACCGATTAAAAAACTGCTTCCTGCCCCGGTTGGGATGCGAACGTGCACAACAAGGACCGCTTAAGAAAAAAGAAGAGTTAATGACTTCGCCACTCATCTACCGATAGAATGCTCCTGCTTTTTGACTCGTTAACACTCGTGACATGCAGAATTGGCTAGACCAACACCACTCGGCCCTCTGGTTCGTCTTTCCCGCCTATTTCTTGGCAATCTGGCTTCTCGTGTCAGCAGTCATCAGCTTCATCGGGGGCTGGACCACACTGGCGAAACGATTCCGTTTAAGCGGGGCTTTCGTTGGCCAGCGGTGGACGGGACAGAGTGGTCAGATGCGGTGGATCGCTGGCTACAGCCGCTGCCTTACAGTAGGCGTTAGCAACGAGGGACTTTATCTTGCCACGATGCCACTGTTCCGCTTCCGGCATCCCCCACTCTTAGTGCCGTGGAACGAAATCGCTATCGCGCAACGCCGAATTCTATTCTTTCGCTTTGTTCGATTCAGTTTGGGGCATGAACTCGGTATTCCGCTCCACTTGAAATGGAAATTGGCCGAGAAGCTGAGGCGTGCAGCGGGAGACCGATGGCCGATTGAAGCAGTCGCATGAGGACGGACTCTGACACTATTCAGAGCAGGCGACTACACTCACGATCCCGTCAATAACTGGTATGGCTATAGTTCGCCAATTGGACTCGCGGCTAGAGTTTCTGGAGCTGCTGCAAGAGCGAATAGAACGTCTGGTCGTGGTCTTTGGCGCTAAAAAGATAAGGCTGAAAATTGACTTCCAGAGCACCTTCGGAACGGCACTCGATGGGGTACAGACGTACCGATTTTGTGTCCAAATTCTTCTCAACGCACAGGACCATTTCACCATTGATTTGCAATTCTTTACGGCCCAAAATTTTCGTGCTGCCGTCCGGCCTTGGGCGGCTAATCAACGCACCCCAAGCTCCGAGCGTGGAGTGGCCCGGTACCGAACTCATTCGCACCATAATATCGTCCCCGGTGCTAAGGTCTACGAGCATTACATCATTCGCCGAAAACGAGTCCACATACCACTGCTTGGGAACTGGGAAGCGATAGGTGCCAACCTCGACGGAATTGCCATGTCGCATGTGCCAGTAATAAGTTTCGATGCGCCGCAACGGAATGAAGTTCAGGAGAACTAGTGACAGGACCACCACCGCGACAACGACAGCGCTGATCTTTAGCCCCGACAAGACCTGCTGTGAGACAGACCGCGTGTCTTTCTGCATTCGCACGGGAATTAGGTTATCACCGTTGTTGTTAACAGGCCGTTATGCTAATTACCCAAAGGAGCAGCGGAGGGAGCATTCTGCTGGAGCTATCCACCACCCATTAGAGAACTATCGTCCGATGCTGTGCCAGATCGTGCCGGGAGATTTGTAGTTTTGACCTTCGCCCCATACCGCCTGAGTTAATCTGTCGCTGTCGATAGCGATCTGAAAATAGTCGCCAAACGGGAAACTAAACCCATTGGGGTGGATGTACGTGAAACCCTTCATATAATTCGTAATCTGTTCCTGCGGCCGCCACGTCCCACCCCCATTCGGAGAACTACGATAGAACGTGTTCCAGTCGGGGCCGTTTCGCAGATCCATCCATGCGACGCGGACGTTGCCGTCGCCACCGGCTGCCAGAGCCGGGAAGGCATGTTCTACTCCCTCCGGCGCATCCGAAACGTCAACCTTCGTCGTCCAGCTTGTAGCCCCGTTTACAAGAGTTGAAAAGTAAATGCGCTCAGGACCTTTATCCACTTGGCCCGCATTCCATAACGCATACAAGGTTCCTGCCGCATCCGATGCGATCGCAATCTGCGCTCCCAAGTAGCCATCCTCGCAATGAAAAGAGGAGCAATCCGGAGGGGCGCCCGAAAGATCCATCAGCGTGGATTTCCATGTGCTACCACCATCCGATGATTCACTGACGTACAGATTGGCGCGTCCGTTGAGCCCATCATTCTGCGGATAACCCGTCCAGGAAACGAATATATGGCCCTGCGCGGTAACAGTGGCTCCGCCGGCCAGAGCCTCGGAGAAGCGCGAACTGGGGCTTACGTTCGTAGAAGTAAAGCTAATGCCGCCGTCATGCGAGGAGGCCACCCAAATCTTTCGTGATCGGCTAAATCCGACATATATATCCTGTCCGCGAACCGCAAGAACCGGTTTGTCAGATTCACTGCTCTCATGATCGGCGATGACCATCGACCAGCTTTGCCCGAAATCCGCTGACTTGGCCACCACCGTATCTCGCTTGTCATTCTGAAGCCAAGCAGCATAGACCGTCTTCTCGTCGGCGGGGTCTACGACAATCTGCGCATCGAATTCGCCGGATTCCGGCGGGGCAATCTCGCGGGGCGATTGCCATTTAACACCGTTATCCTCACTCACGAGAAGAATCATCGATGGACTTGGACAGCTGGGACATCTCGGTATACGCCCGTACTGGGGATAAAGGATATAAACATGCCCGAAGCCATCGGCGGCGATTGCGGGCTCCCATTGATCGCCCACAGAGAAGCCGACGCGGTGCTGTTGCGAAAACCCGGAAACAATTGGAGCGCTGGCGGCTATAGGGTTGGGGGCTATAAGAAATGAGATGAATGCGAGGAGGAAGCCAACGGAGAGCCGGTATCTCCCGCGAAAATGCCTAGGTTCAAAACCCACAGGACCTCTAGGCGGCTGGGGGACACCGCGTCAATTAACTTTAAAGGGAGGGCAGGCACTAGTCAAGCACGTGTACTCGTCCAGTAGATTGGTGACACTTTCATTCCTTTCGTTGAGATAGGATCTGGCGCAAGAATTGTTGAGGGGTTAGGTAGGCCAAGGACTGGTGAGGGCGGATGGTGTTATAGATTTTTTCCCAGTGGCGGAGTTCGCGATTGAGCTTTTTCATTTCGAGCGAGCAGTGGGTGACTTGGTAAAACTCTTCGGTATGGGTGCGGTTGGCGCGTTCCACGGCGCCGTTGAGTTTAGGAGAGCGGGGAGGCAGCACGAACAGGTGCAATCCACGCTGCTGGCAGGCCTGTTCGAAGTCGGCGGCGAACTCCGAGCCGCCATCGACTTGCAGGGCGCGGATGGGAAACGGCATGCGGTGCTGCAAAGTGTCAAGGAACTGAGTTGCGGCTTGCGCAGTGGCGCGAGGGTGGGCCTGAATGACGTCCCAGCGCGAGACGACGTTGCGGGCGGTGAACTGTTTGAAGTTCACGCCAGGGATAAGACGGACATCAACGGTATCGACCTGGACTAGGTCGCCGGGGCTGCAGACCGCGTACTGCTTGGGTTTGCGCACGGCGTAGGGACGGGGACGCAAGGCGCGACGCGACCCCGGAACTCCGCTGCGGAGAGGTTCGACGAGCCGGCCCTGCCGTTTCAAAGAGCTCAGAATGCGGCCCAGCATGGAAGTCGAGATGGCAATGTTTTGCTTCCGCAGCAGCACCGCCAGCTTGTCCTTGCCCCAGCGGGGAAACTGCAACCGCAAAGTCAAAACCTTTTCTGCTAAGTGAAAAGACCAAGTCGGCTGGCGGCGGTGGTGGGGACGATGACTGCGCGCTTCCAGGGTGGTCAAATCCATGGGCTCATAGCGCTTGAGCCACCGGTAAAAGGTCTGGCGCGAGATTCCAAAATGACGGCAGGTCAGGGCCACGTTTTTGGTTTTGCGGTAGTTATCCATCCAGGACAGGCGAACCAGTGCCGCCCGGCTCAGTTCCACCCCGATCGTCGCTAAACCCGCCGATCGCGGTGGCTTTCCGTTCCTAGGTTGCATCGAAACACTCTACCTGAGAGTGTCACTAATCATTCTGAACGAGAACAGCACGCCAAAGGTGGGCCTCACTTTGAATTTAGCCCCTTCTGTTGAGCAACTTCTCTGCGAGCCTAACCCCAGCGTAGACCGCAAAATTCCCGAACAACACGCCAAGCGCTACCATAGTTGCAATGAGAACCGGGGGAACCCCTCGTATGTGAAGCAGGTACGCCACCAAAACCCATGTGCCGTTAACGACTACGAGCAGCAATCTAAGTCGCCTTTTTCACAATGTCTTGCGTTCTATTAAGCTACGTTTCTTGTAGTGGCCCGCGCGGCTTCAACATCGGAGCGATTTCAAACCGAGGCTCGTCCACTCCTTAGCCCGTCATTTCCCCGTTCCAGACAGATTCACCGTCTGCGGACTCGGGTTCCCGCTGTCCGCGACATTCAGCACCGCCGTACGAACTCCTTGCGCAGTGGGTGTAAACGTAATGCTTACAGTGCAGTGCGCGAGGGCCGCCAATGTGCTCCCGCAGGTAGTCGCCGGGTGTGAAAAATCCCCCGGATCGCTCCCGGAAAATGAGAACGGCGTGCCGGAGAACGTCACCGTCGTCCTCAAATTATTCTTAACGTTGATGATCCTGGTGACACCTGTCTTCCCGACCGTAGCAATAAAGGATACTGCGGCAGGCGTGACGGCCACTTGCGCCACCCCAGTCCCCGAAAGCGCAATCTGCTGCGGGCCATTGCTCGCGTTATCAGTAATTAACAGGGTCGCAGCCCTTGCTCCTATACCTCCCGGGGCGAAAGTCACGCTCACAGCACAGGATTTGTTTACGGCGAGTGTGCCCCGGCAAGTGTTCGCTCTCTCGCTAAACTCCCCTGCGTTGGTCCCCGTAATTGCGATCGACGTAATACTGACCGTCCCGCCCGAGGTGTTGGTGAGAATGACTCTCCTGATGAAACTCGAAGTTCCAATGGCCTGATTTCCATAGGCCCAGGATGTCGGCGCGAAAGCGAGCGTCCCTTGGGTCCCGCCACCAATCGTTACCGAGGCCGTACCAAGAATCGCGCTGTTTATGGTGTCAGTTGCCGTAATGGTTTGCGCTCCGGAGGTCTTTAGCGTCGCACCGAACCCTTGCGTTCCCTGATCGCTTGGTTTGAATGTGAAGTCCGCCGGCAAGACGGCTTGGGAATCGCTGCTCGAGAAATGAACCGTCCCTGCGAAGCTGGTATCGGTGCTGCTGCCAACAGGGTTCTCCACGGTGACCGTAAAATTAAAGGAAGTTCCAGGCGTAGCATTGCTTGGCGCGCTCACCTGAAAACTCGGATGTGACCCGGTACTCACGCAAGCGTTTGCCTGGTTAGACCAGAGTTGCTGAACCGTGTATGTGCCTCCTGACGTTGTCACTGCCGATTGCTGCCCGTTACAGATGTCCCCAATTTCCCCGCCTCCGTCCTTGTCGGTGGAATTCGGGTCATACCAGGCCAACGGCGGAGCAAACACGGTCGCAATCCCGACATCGACATCGGTAACGGTCTCCGCCATTTCGTGCGATGACACCGAAGTTACGTTCTGAAACTCGCTCCCATTGCCGCAGCCAGAGCTACACCCGGATGTCGGACCGAAATCAGGCATCACCCCGTAGGCCAAATTTTTGGAATTGAATGTGGTGCCGGTCGTACCGTGGTATGCGCAGAACACAACACAACTAGTGGCACTTACCTGCCGAATGGTCACTCCCGGTGGAAAGTAAATCATGTATAGCGTGTTAACGTTGCCGTCGGCGTCAAGTTCGGGCGGTGGCAAGTGTGCGTCAGAGATTTGGCTTATGAGTTCCGACTGAAGCAGGCCGTCAGTTACGGTGCAAGGGGTCTTGTTACAAATCGATGGCGCGATCGTAAACGAGCCGCCGTACGTACCCCGCCCAATTGACTGGCCCGTGCCCGCACCTCCGCCGACGGTCGGAACTGTCGAGGCGTATTCGCTGAGCAGATCGAAGTACGAACTGTTTGTGATGTTCTGGAAAAAGCCGCCAATTCCATTGGTCACCACTGAGCTGACGCCGGACCCCCAAAAGACCACCACCACCTGAACGTTGGAGACCACGGGTCCGCCGTAATAGCCGAGATGCGCCGCCGCCGTTTGGGCGGTCGGCCCCTGAGGGTTGAGCGCATCGGGCCCCACGATCCTGCGCACGATATGAATCGGTCGCGTCGTTTGAGCCTGTTCCGCTGATTGCTGCGGCCACGCCGCAGTCGCTAACGCAAGAAGACATGTTCCAACCGGCAAGAGAAAACCGGCGAAGGAGATCATGGCAGTAATAGGGCGCGATGCTTGGGAGCGAGGGAGGTTAGTCATAAGGGCAACTCTGGCGAGCCAGCCGAATCGAACCGGCGTCTTCTCAGCCCTTGCAGCGCCACGCCGAAACCTTCAAATGCGGCAGTGGAAGCCGAATTGGCCGATCAACAGTGAACTAGTTCAGTGCTGGTAGAAGAATGTCCGACATCTTAGGGATGTGTTGCAGAAAAGTCAACGTAAAGGAGGCCTTGGCTTGAAAAAAAGACGCCTTAGCCACCGCTGTGAAATGCCCGCCAGGCAGGCGCTGGCGACCGGTCATTTTGCGGGCTGCTGTTTCAGTGTTGGCAATTTCTTGGTGAGTGAACTCGACAGCATATCTGCGCAGTCATCAACAAAATTCGAACCGCGCGCCTTTTCTTTCGCCAATTGTCCTACTTCGGCCACCAGGATGTCGTGTTGCTTGTCGGTGATAGTGAAAGCGACCGGTTCGCCAGCTAGTTTGTCATCTTTTGTGCGAACGAGCGCGACCGTGCTGACCTTCACTCCCAAGCTGATCATTGCTCGTGCTTTGTCTTCGGATTCGCTCAACTTCACCAACTGTTCCGCTGCTGCGGGGTCGACATCGCTGGCGTTGTTGGCTCTGTCAATGACGGCTAGCGCTTCCAATACTTGCCGATTGACTTGTTGGATTGCCTCGATGCCATTCAAAATGGACTCCACGCTATCATGCACGGCGGCAATCTTGCTGTCCTTGTATGGCGTCATTGCCTGCGCCGCACAGTCGTAATAGTTGTTAAGTGTTTTTACCATCGCGTTTCGCTGCTCCGCTTGCTTCGAGCGTTGTGGGTCGTCGGGCGGGGCCGCTGGTGGGATTGTGTGGGACATCTCTACGGCACGTTTCATCCATCCCAGTCCCTTGATTTCGGCACGCACGTAATCGAATGCACTGTCCGCCTGCGGATGGACCTCTGGAGGATCGCATACTTGAGCAGCAGCGGCAGCTGTCGTCATGATCAGCAAGAGCAGTAATCCGCTGCAGGTCATAGGAGCGAACGAAGCACGGTTAATCTTACACCGAGGTTATTTGAGAAACTCTTGCAAGGTAGCAATCCATCCGAAAAGAAAAAAGCCCCGCACTATTGCGGGGCTTTCGGTTATTAGCCAATTCATTATTTCCCGCCAACCTGGCAGCCGGCACAAATGCCGAAGCCGCTGTCGTTGCTTTGGATGAAAGCACACTTACTTGTAAGGCTTACTAATTCTGCGGCGCTGAGGGCGGCATGTTCGAATGGAGTCTCGTCGAGTACAGCTGTCGTGGTCGTCACGGGCTTCACCCACCAATTCGGGCTCGTCGTGGTTGTGGTTAGCGCATGGGTCGTGGTCATCCACGCAACCGTTCCGTGGGCAACTCCAGTAACGGAAGAAGCATTGCAAGCGCCGGTCGACGTTACCAGCTTGACCACCACTGAAGTCGGGATCGCCGGGGTTGCCGGGTTCGCGGCGAGGCTATGGTTCACAGACGCCGATACCAGACCGTTCGGGGTGACCGTGCAACTGCAGCAGGCAATCTCTTCTTCCTGCGGATCAAAGACGTAAATGTTCTCGCAGAGGTTTTGAGAAACGCCGCTAGCGACAGTTTCGCCAGTATTAGTGATGTTGAGAAACGAATCGTTTAGATTAAGGTTAGCGGCATAGTGGACCTGGAAAGTATCGTCTTGCGCGAAGACTGGAATCGACAACAGGGCAATCAGAGTAGCCAAACATATTCGACGCATTTTGCACCTCTCAACAAGATTTTAGGGACGACCAACGGACAATGTTTCGTCCTGGAGCCCCTCCAACCGTTGCGAGGCGCGCCAAGGCGCGACTGAGCCGCAATGCTATTGCGGCAACAGGCGCTTCGCAACTACCCAGGTCAGCTACGCCAAAAGGTGTAACCCTTGGCCAACGAGCGGGTGCCGCCGAGGACGCCGGTGATTTATTTCAAGCGATCGATAACTGAGATCTCGCGAGAGGGTGAGCGTGAGTGCAGCAGCGATCCATCTGAAAAGCCAAAAGCCCCGCACGGTTGCGGAGCTTCAAGACTACCAGCGGGTTCCAAACTATTTTCCGCCAGTAGAGCAGCCTTTACAAATGCCGGCGCCGCTATCGTTCGCTTGGATGAAACCACAAAAACTTGTAATGTGGGCCAATTCGCCGGCGCTGAGGGTTGAAGGAGTAAACGGCGTCTCCTCAAGTGTAAGGGTTGTAGTGGTCACGGGTTTCACCCACCAGTTCGGGCTCGTCGTGGTTGTGGTTATAGGATGGGTCGTGGTCATCCACGCAGCCAGTCCGGGGGCAGGGGTGCCTTCCGTGGAAGCATTGCAAGCGCCGCCGCTTGCGGTCGTCGCGAGCAGCTTGATTACCATCGAGCTTGGCAGCTCGCCGGTCGCAGTGTTGCTAAGGATGCTAGTCTTCAGAGAGATCGATTCAAGCCCGTCCGGAGTGACCGTACAAGTGCAGCAAGCAAGTTCTTCTTCTGAGGGATCGAAGGCGTAGACGCCCACGCAAATATTGCCGCCACTGGCGCCGGTATTGGTGATGTTGACCACCGAATCGTATAGATTGAGGTTAGCTGCATAGCGAACCTGGAAAGGGCTATCTGCGGTAATCGGATTCTGTGCGAAGACCGGAATGGACAATAGAACAATCAGAGTAGCCAAGCATATTCGACGCATTTTGCACCTCTCAACAAGATTTTTAGGGACGACCAACGGACAATGTTTCGTCCTGGAGCCCCTCCAGCCGTTGCGAGGCGCGCCAAGGCGCGACTGAGCCGCAATGCTATTGCGGCAACAGGCGCTTCGCAACTACCCAGGTCAGCTACGCCAAAAGGTGTAACCCTTGGCGACTGGAATTTTTCTCCTACATGAAATACTGCAACTCGGAGGCCACGTAATGGCTCGGAGTTTTCATAAGATCCTCTGCCTGCTGGAGGGTTTACTTTTGGTATTCGTATCTGCGGCACCGCTCGCTGCGCAGCAGGCCGCGACTATCTGGAGTGGGGTAGTCCGCTCCGCCACTGGTCAGCCTGTGGCCGGAGCGAGCGTGATGGTTTCCACAACACCGGGGAAACAACAAACGGCTGTCACGGGAATCCGCGGACAATTCGCGATTAAGGGCCTTGCATCAGGGCCGCACACTGTCGCTGTGCAACTTCCTGGGCGGCGTCCGACCGCGCCAGTAGCGATGGATATAGGTAACGCGTCTGTTGCCCTGATCGTATCCGATCAAGACGTGCTGTCTGTCGAGGTGAATTCGCAAACCGCGCCGGAAGTCTCGAATGAGGCAAACGGGGCGAGCGGCGAGACGCTGTCGAGCCAAAAAGTAAATGAACTGCCGTTGAACGGTCGCGACTTCAGCACGTTGCTGCTGTTGGCTGCGGGCACGATGACTGACGTGAACGGGCAGACGAATTTTACCCAGCAGTTTGCCATCAACGGACAGCGTGGTGTTGAAGCCGTGTTCGCGATGGATGGCGCGGATATCAGCGATCCTGAAATGGGTGGCAGCACATTCACAAATTTCAACGTGGATGCGATTCAGGACCTGCAGTCAAGCTCGGGAGTGATGCCGGCAGACATCGGGCGAGGCGCGGCGGGCTTCACCAACATCGTGACCCGGTCCGGGAAGAACGGGTTTCACGGCTCAATTTTCGAGTTCTTGAGAAACTCTGCTCTCGATGCGCGCAATTACTTCGATCACCCGTCAATTGCAGAGCCGGGCCGGATTCCTCCTTTCCGCAGAAACGAGTTCGGATTTACGAACGGCGGACCGGTCGTGTTACCGCATGTATATGACGGGCGAGACCGGACGTTCTATTTTGTGCAGTATCAGGGATTCAGGCAGGTGCTGGGAACAACCCAGGTGCTGGCAGTGCCTACCGTAGCGGAGCGAGCTGGCGAAGATGTGGTGACTTATCCGGACGGCAGTACAGACACACTGCAAGTCCCGGTAAATCCGGCGATTGCCGCAATACTGGCGCGTTATCCCTTACCCAATAACCCAACCGGCGCATACGGCGCACGCACCTACGCAGCGCCTTCGAACGTGAACACGGACGCCAATCAATTTTCCGTTCGAATCGATCAAAGGTTGAGCGCAAAAGCCCAATTATTTGGTCGATTCAACTACGACAATCTGACGGGACCGACCACAAATCCGGATCAGACCCTGCTTGATCCGAGTTTCGGCGTGACTTATGTGGATCATCAGCGAAATGGAGTGGTCACCTACACGCGCACCGCGTCCCCCAACCTTCCTTGGTCGGCATCGCTGAGTTTCACGCGGACGACGCCTTCGTTTGTGACGCCGAACCACACCGATCCCGCTCTCAAATTCAACGATGGCCTGTACGAGGCGTATAACAGTCCGGCTGGTACGGTGACGTCAGCGTTCGGGAATCTGTTCCAGGGACAATTGAATTTTACCTGGACGACCGGACAACACTTACTGAAATGGGGGGCGGAAGCACGCCTCAATCGCGACACAACCTACTTCGGGACCAGCCCGAATGGAGAATACGATTTCGGAGGTGGAACCGTTTATTCGCCGGTTTTCATTCCTTCTGCTAGTGGACAGCACGATGTGCAGCCAGGCCAGCCTTTGCCAAATACGCTGAGTAGTCTGCTGGTTGGGTTTCCATATGCGTACACAATCGCGGTGGCGCCACCCTATGCGTCGAGCGGTGCTCACATCGGGCCGGCCGCGATCAACCGGAATAATGTGAATGCCTACGTCGAGGACACATGGAAACTCAATCCTCGATGGACGCTCGACTATGGACTGCGGTATGAGCTCTACACGCCGATCACAGAGCGTGCGGATCGCACATCGAGTTTTCTTGATTCGTTTCCCCCCGCTGGCGTGGGGCAGAAGTACTTGATCAATCCGCGGCCGACTTACCAGACAAATTGGAATGGATGGGGTCCGCGGGTGCACTTGGCTTGGAGTGCGCCACATGCAACGCAAGTACAGATGGGCGCGGCAATCACAGTCATTCCCCCAAATATCTGGCAGGACAATTTTCTGACGGGATCCACCCCCTACGTCGTGTATCCGCGGGTCAATGCGGCGCAGAACGGAGGGATCGCGTATGGATTCCAGATTACGCCGGACGAATTGCCGCCGGTCTATAACACGGCGGGTGTGAACGTGCTGGCCAGCGGCGATCCGAAAAAGGTGCCGGCGAACACTGTGATGGACGTGAATCGCTACCAGCAAGATCTGGCAGCATTGTCGCCGAGTCATCAGCTCTCGTTGCTCAGTCTGAGTGGGATTGACCGGCGTTTCGGCAATGCTTTCCTGCAGAGCTGGACCCTGGGATTGGAGCGGGCATTTGGCGGTCTGACAGCTGACATTGCGTATGTTGGAACATCGGCGTTTGGACTTCCGCGAACGTCGTACCCGAACGCGTATCCCGGAGCCGATCCGGGATTTGCCCCGTTTACAAACTTCGACAACAGCGGTGCGGTGACGGGAGGCTTCGGGTTCGAATCCGTGATTACTGCCACGTCACACTCCTCATATAACGCCCTGCAGACGTCGTTATCGGGAAATGTCAAACACGGTGGTCCGTCACTGCAAGCGGGCTACACTTGGAGCAAATCGCTGGATGATGTCAGCGGTGTCAGCGGAGGAACGGGATCCACAGGCGCTGTCGCGCTGTTCGCCCCGCAAAACCCGTTTGACACAAAACCGGAGAGGGGGCCGTCAAGTTTCGACGTGACTAATTCTTTTACGCTGAGCGCGGCCCAGGACCTGCATCTGGAGCATCTGGGACTTCAATCCGATGGAATCAAGCTATTGACAAAGGGTTGGGAGTTGCTGAGCATCTCCACAATCTCCAGTGGTTCGCCGTTTACCGTCTATTCTGGAATCCAGCAGACTGGAGCGGGGACGATTGGGGCTGACCGGCCGGACCAAATTTCAACACCGCACCTCTCCACTGCCGGCAATTCGACACGGCCGCGGTACGATTATTTTGGGCTTGGCCCGAACAACGCAAGTTTCTTTTCCATTCCGATCGGGATACCTGGCGGGAGTGGGCCGAACGCGGGGCGCTTCGGGGATCTTGGCCGGAATACATTTCGCGGCCCGGCATACTACGACTTCGATTTTTCGCTCATCAAGACGACTCCGATTGGACGTAGAAACAGCGGCCTGGAGCGCGCGGACCTCCAATTCCGCGCGGAGTTTTTCAATCTGTTCAACATCGTCAATATGGGGCTTCCTGCGAACATCATCAAGGGAACAGGGTTCGGCATGATCAGCAAGACCGCGGGAACCTCCCGGCAAATTCAGTTTTCGCTGAAAATCATTTTCTAGAGAGATTTTTTGTGAACGCCGGACGCTTCAAGACGAATCACGCCTTAAAAGTTGATCATACTGTCACCGACATCCCTTACGGTCCGACGCACGAGTCGAGTCCGCTGCTACAATCCGCCGCATGGCCGCCAATGCTGGAAAAGACGCGGAGTCCGACCCGCCACGCTCGCGCGAAGCGACGAAGCCCGATCTATTGACCATTGCCGCGATCGCCATTGTTGCTACCGTGATTGCGGACTTCATCCACGAGGGGCTTGGTCACGGAGGCATGTGCGTAGCCACAGGTGGGCGGCCGCTGGTGCTATCCACGGTGCACTTCGAATGCAGCCCGGACACGCGTCTGGTGGCCGCGGGCGGGCCGCTCGCCAATCTGATCTTTGGAGCCCTGTGCTGGGCCGCGGCGCGTGTTGTCAAACGGTCTGCATCTTGGCGCTATTTCTTCTGGCTGCTGATGACTTTTAATCTGTTCGCCGCGGGGGGATATTTCCTGTTCTCCGGCATCGGAAACATTGGCGACTGGGCAGAGGTGGTGGCAGGATGGCAGCCAGCCTGGACGTGGCGCGTGGGCCTGGCTGCGCTGGGAATCGTCACTTATTTCTTCGTGTTTGTGCCTCTGTCCTTGCGCGAACTGCGTCCGTTCTTAGGAGAGGATCCGAAGATCCGTGTACTGCGGGCGCGCCGGCTCACGGTCACGCCTTATCTCGCTTCCGGGGGCCTCGCCTGCCTTGCCGGCGCGCTGAATCCCGTGGGGCCGCTGTTGATTCTGATCTCCGCGGCAGCCGCGTCCTTTGGCGGGCAGTCCGGGCTGGCATGGATGTGGACCCTGCTCTACGGCCCGCGCATCCCGAGCAGCGATTTCCAGATGCCCGAAATCAACCGCAGCCGGGGATGGATCATCGCCGCCGTGCTTCTGGCGATAGGGTTCATCGCGGGACTCGGACCGGGCGTGAGGTTTCATCCGCTCTAGCGAGTCCTCGTAATTGAACAGTGGGAAACTCGACAGACGAGAGGGGAAGACCACTCGACTCACTTGTCACTTCCCCGTCCCGGACAGAGCCGCAGTTTGAGGGTTCGGATTCCCGCTGTCGGAAATATTCAGCGTCGCCACTCTAGCGCCCTTCGCCGCGGGCGTAAATGTAATGCTCACAGTGCAGTGCCCATAAGCTGCCAACGTACTACCGCAGGTAGTCGCCGACTGGGTAAAGTCGCCGGGATTGGCTCCGGTGGATGTAAATGGGGTCCCGGAAAACGTTACTGTCATATTCAAGTTGTTCTTCACTTGAATCACCTTGGCGGTGCTGGTCTTTCCTACCTTAGTCGTAGCGAACGATATTGCCGTCGGAGTTAACGTTACTTGCATGATCCCGGTGCCCAAAAGCGCAGTTTGCTGCGGACTGTTGCCCGCGTCATCTGTAATTATCAAAGTGGCGGATCTCGCACCCAGCGCTCCCGGAGTGAAAGTCAGGCTAACGATACAGAAGTTGTTAACCAGAATCGTGCTGCCACAGGTAGTGCTGGTCTCAGCAAAATCGCCTGAGTCAGCGCCCGTAATTCCCATAGAAGTGATGCTGATCGTTCCGGCACTGTTGTTAGTCAAGGTGACCACTTTAATCAAACTAGTAGTTCCAATGGGCTGATTGCCAAAGTTTAGCGATGGCGTAACCGTGAGCACCGCGCCGGCGACAACCACCGAGGCGGTACCTACGATCGCGTTGTTTATGGTGTCAGTCGCGGTAATGGTTTGCGTTCCCAACGTCTTCAGCGTGACGTTGAACCTTTGCGTCCCCTTATCGGTGGGCGTGAACCCAGAGTCCGGCGGAAGGACAGCTCGCGAGTCGCTGCTGGTGAAGTGGACCGTGCCGGAGAAGCTGATATCAGTACTGGCGTCAGCAGGGTTCTCAACGGTTACCACGGAATTGAAAGAAACTCCAGGCGTGACCGTGCCCGGTACATTCAACTGAAGACTCGGATGTGAACCCACCGTTACGCAAGCGCTTAACTGGTTAGACCAAAGCAGCTGGACAGCAAAAGTCCCCCCTGGTGTTGATACCGCCGAATCATCATGGTCGCAGATGTCCCCAATTTCTCCCGTTCCAAAAGCTGAATCGATCCATGCCAACGGAGAAGAATAGAGAGAAGTAAGCCCTGCATCTGCATCAGTAACTACCTCCGCGATCTCGTGCGATGAAACCGCCGTTATGTTTTCAAAGTCGGTTCCGCTCCCGCAGCCCTGCCGGCAGCCATCCGGCGGGCTGAAATCTGGCATTACCCCATACGCCAGGTTCTTTGAATTGAACGCGGCTATGATGGTGCTGTGATAGGCGCAGAACTCATTGCAACTGGAGATGTTCCCCAGCTGAATAGACACTCCCGGAGGAAAATAAATCATGTACAACGTATTCACATTGCCATTAATGTCAAGTTCCGGGATTGGCAGCTGTGCAGCGGTAAGTTGGCTTAGCAATTCCGCCTGAACCTGGTCGTCAGTGATGGTACAGGGAGTAAGGTTGCAAACTGATGGAGTGATGGTAAAGGAGCCACCGTAAGTTCCCCGCCCGATTGATTGATTCGTGCCCGTTCCACCGCCCACTGGCGTCAGATTCGTGTCGTACTCACTCAGCAGATCAAAGTAAGCACTGTTGGTGATATTCCGAAAGAAGTCGGCAATTCCATCGGTGACCGGAGGATATACGTCAGGTCCCCAAAAAACCACGACCACTTGGAGATTGGAAACAACGGGCCCACCATAATAGCTAAGGTGGGTCCACGGAAGAGGACTTTCAGGATTGACACCCCTAAGTACGATATGAACCGGACGGGTAGGCTGCGACTGCTCGACTGACTGCTGCGGCCACGCTGCAGCAGTTGCGGCAAGAAAATATATCAAGGCCGGCAAGATGAAACGCGCAGCAAAAACAATTCCAGGAAGAAACCGACATCCCCGGGAGCGAGGCGAAGGAGTCATGGAGACCTCATAGCCGGGCTGATAGCCCATCAAGGACTTCAGCTCCGAGTTGGTATGTCTGGGAAGGCGCAATCTTAGGAGCGCCCTCGACAAAAGTCAACGAATAATGCGATGAGACTTCGAAATGCGAATCGAAGTCATAACTCGTATTCGACCTTCCGAGTGACCTCCCCTGAGCACTCGCAACCGAAGCCAAAGTATGGATACAATGGGGCTGCGTCCGAGGAGCCTTGCCGCAAATAGCCCACACTCCCGACACCATGCCCGAGGCCCCCGCGGGTCCGCGCCGAACAGTTCTCGCCTCCGGCTTGCTCTGCGGGGTACTAGCTCTCGTCGTTTTGTATACGAATCGGAGAGCATTTTTTAGCCCTCTCGCCATCGTGGTGGTCGCTGCTATCGGGCTTGCCGCACTTCTGCTTCAACTGCGGTTTCACAACCGCACAAGCGTCGAGGCGGTGCGTCCGCCCTTGTGGCTCAACGTCGTCGGAATTTTGTTTGCATTGGGCGCACTCTTTGCCGACCTGATCCGGATGAGTTCACAAGCTGCGCAATTCATGGCGTTGGGAGCGGTCGGGAGCTTCGGCATCAGCGGCGCGATTATCCTGCATGCATTTCGCAAACGTAGCCCCGACCTGGATAAGGTTCCGAAGAGTTAGGCGCCTGAGGAATCGACGACACCCATGAGTAGCGTGAGCAATAGTCCGGTCACCAATAAGAAGGACCCGGGGAAGAACGACCAGGAGAAACAGGCAGCCGCTCGCGCGAGTCTGCGGTTCGTCCGTGACGGGGACATTGTGGGTCTTGGTTCAGGGTCGACCGCTTCCTTCGCTATCAAATTCCTCGGCGAGCGAGTGCGCGCAGGACTGAGGATTCGCGGCATTCCTACTTCGGCGAATACAAAGACTCTAGCCGAGAGTGTTGGCATCCCCCTCACCACCCTGGATGAATTTCAGCAGATTGACGTCACCATCGACGGCGCCGACGAAATTGATCCGCAATTGCAATTGATCAAAGGCGGTGGCGGCGCGCTACTAAGAGAAAAAGTGATTGCCTCGGCGTCTCGAGAGGTTGTGATCGTTGCCGATTCCAGCAAGCAGGTCCCGATGCTGGGAACGTTTCCCCTCCCAGTCGAGGTGATCGCTTTTGCCCAAGCATTGGTGGCGAGAGAAATTGCTGCTCTGGGAGCAACTGTAAAGATTCGTAAACTTCGGGATGGAAGTCTTTACGTCACGGACGAGGGTCACCACATCCTGGATTGCGATTTCGGAGAAATCCCACATCCGCCGCAGTTAGCGCGGGCATTGCAGAATATTCCCGGCGTCGCAGGGCACGGCCTTTTCGTCGACATGGCAACCGTCGTATTGATAGCCAAGGGTGATCAGTTGCTGGAATTGAGGCGCGATTGCTTGCCCGGAGATCGCATTTCAGTTTGATTGTTCTGCCGACAGGCTAGTAACCGAGCGCATTACTTCCGTACTTGCCTCCGAAGTGGCGAACTCGACAGCAACTTTCTGCATCAGTTAGGGTTAGTGGAGTAGAACCCACGTCATTTCCCAAAACCTACAGTCGCGTGTGACACTAAACGTGTCGGCCTAAAGGGAGTTATGCGAACTTCAAACGATTTTTTCACTACAAAAAAGAAAATGCTTCTTGTGCTGGGTCTTTCTACTGGCATGATCTTTGCCGCAGGTTGCGGAGCCGGCGCAGGCATCAATGGCATTCCCCCTGGCGGAGGCAGCGGCGCTTATTCCAACGCCAGTCTGAACGGGTCATACGTTTACCAGCTAGCCGGGACCGTTTCGTCCTCAGGCGCGTCGTATCAAGAAGCTGGAGTTCTTATCGCCGACGGTAATGGACATATCACGGGCGGTATCGACGACTTTACTCAGGGCTTCACCTCCTCCTTCGGAAGCACTTTCTCGGGGACTTACGCAATTGCCAGTAATGGCACCGGCACGATTTCCCTGACCAGCGCGACGTTCACTGCCAGCTTTGCTGTAACTCTGGTCAGCTCGTCGAAAGCATATTTGATCGAGGCCGACCCACTTAATGCCGCCGGAGTCGCCGAACTGCAATCCCCCGCCGCGATTGGAGCAGCTCCCACCGGAACATTCGTTTTCAAAACGCATACCGCTGCCGGATTAATACCCACATCAACGGTGGGTCAGTTCACGGTTTCCACAGGCAATTTTCAGAGTGGCAGCGTGGACGTCAACAAAGCGGGCACATTTAGTTCACCAATTCTGGCGAACTTTACTTTCAACGCACCGATCTCCAATGGACGCGGTACCGGCAACTACACTGAAAACCCGGGCGCAACCTTTGGCTTCTTTTACTACATTGTGGACAGCAATAACATCCGATTGCTTTCAACCGACACCAGCACTAATTCTGGAGGTATAGGTCGCGCGGAACTGCAGAGTGCCGGACCTTTCTCCACATCGTCGCTCTCAGGAAGCTACGTCTTCGGAAGTAAAGGTGACGACAATTTTGGCCTCAACACGGTCAACACCGTAGGAGTATTCGCTGCTTCGGGAGGCAACATCACATCAGGAGCGTTCGATTCGGTGGAGGATGGTACTCCTCTCACCAACGTTGCAATCACCGGAGGGACGTATCAGGTAGCCTCAAACGGCAGGGTTACGGCCAACCTCATCTCTTCTGCTGCTACCGTGAATCAAGTACTTTGGATGGTAAGCCCCTCCCGTGCCTTTTCCATTACAGCCAGCGATACTTCGGATCCTTCCGTAACCCAGGATGGAACCGACGACCTACAGCAAACCACAGCGTTCTCTAACAGCTCGATTAAGGGGCAGTTCGCGCTCGTTATGCATGGTTTCAATCCCAGCGTCTTCCTTGATCGCATAGGCACGCTGCAATGGGATGGGAACGGAAACCTGATCCTGAACGAATTGGTGAACGATAGCGGCACGGTTAATGTTCCCGGAAGTCTCACCGGAACCTACTCCGTAGCGGCTAACGGAAGGGTGACGGGAACAATTAATACCGTGTCTGCCAACACGAATGATCTGGTTTTCTATATGATCTCTAACTCCAGCGGCAATGTGCTGCAGGAAGATGCAGGCACGGAAATCAGCGGAGCTACAGAACTACAGCATTGAGCCTCCGATTTGGTCTCCTTTGGATCATAACTAAGTAGGCTGGCCCATCCTTGCGCGGTTTTCGCAAGGGTGGGAACTTCAGCTGCCTGCAGAGAGGGTTCTGGTTACTTCAAAGCGGCTCTCAGAATCAGCAGCTGGAATTCCCATCCGTCAAAAGCTAGCCACCAGAGCCCCTAAAGATTCTTATATAGATTACGAATACCGTTGCCGCCCAACTTGCTCCAAGGAAGATCCATAACGGAAATCGTTTCGTGCCACGACGTAGTGAGAGATAGAGGTAAAGAGACGACCACCCCAAGAGAAGAAGAGCTAACACCCCCGCTGCTCGAACGACCGCAAGGTTCGTTGACCAAAGAAGTAGCGACCACACAACAATAGAGACCGGCAATGTAGCCCACCCCCGGAGTGAGCGCGTTGGGGCGGCAATGAGAGCACCATGTTTCAACAATTCTGCCTGGAGCAGTTCGAAATTCCCGACATTTTTGGGAACTGCTATCCTTCGCGCCGGGTCACCGCCAGTTACCACTAGACATCCAGATTGTTCATGGAGAGATTTGATTTGCGACAGCGCGATGCTTACATCGGAGTAACCGGGCCTTCTACGAATCAAGTCCTCCTGCGTCAACAAGAAAGTCAAGTCGAGATTTATTCTCTCGAAAGTTCTTCGAAGCATCACGAAGTCCACTCCTAGCGCACAAAGAATTACTGTGATCAGGAGCCAGACCAAGAAGAGACCGATTCGGTGAATTACCGAAAAAGGTCCATAACGGATAAAAACAAGTATCCCTAGCGATATAACTACAGCGCTAATCGATACAAACCAGACCAGACTTGCGTCACGTGATCGGCTCGGGAATGTTTTTGACGCTATCTTGAATTCATACATCCATTTTCTCCAGTAAGAGTAGGAAAGCCAGGGGCAGACGGGACATATCCCGATATGGGAGCCCGAAGCCAAACTGAAGGGGGCCCCGCCTTGTCCGCGGAGCAGTACCTCAGCGGCTCACTTGTTCACTGGATATTCGGTTTCGTTCAGCGAGCCGCTGCAAATGTCATCGGTACATCAGCCTTATCAGCCTCATCCACCTTATACATGGGACGTGGCGAAATACTCATAAAGCTCGCCACTAGCGTATCCGGCATCTGCTGAATCCGAATATTGAGCGTATTTACAGCGTCGTTGTAAAACTCACGACGGTCGGCAATTTCGCTCTCCAGGTCCGTGATTCGTTTCTGAAGCTGCATAAAGTTATTATTCGCTTTCAGGTCGGGATAGTTTTCCGCGACTGCGAAGAATCCGCGCAACGCCGAGGTCATACTCTGATCAGCCTGCGCTTTCTGGTCGATTGAGACCGCCTGCTGGTACATGTTGCGCGCCTGAGTGACTTTTTGCAGCGTGTCGCGTTCGAACTCCATATATCCCTTGCAAACATCAAGCAGCTTGGGTAATTCGTCATGCCGCTGCTTCAACGAAACATCGATGTTGGCCCACGCTTTATCAACATCACTTCTGATGGCGATCAATCCATTGAAAATCGTCACGACATACCAGACGAGTCCGGCAGCGGTGAATAACAGCACAATAAGCGGTAAGTCGACCATAGGTTTTGCCCTTTCTCTTTCTTGAGTACAGCGCTAACTAATGCGGTAACTAATGCGGAAAAAATCAGAACCAGCCAAAATCCGCCGAAATAATGTAAGCGGAAACAAGAGTTAACAGTGGCCCTCCCCAAATCATTAGAGCCGATTTCCATCCCAGTGATTGCACGACGCCGCGCCGGCTTTGCCACGAGATGATGAATTCCGGGTGATTCATTCCCTTCATTAAAACGACCGAAGGATGGAGATCGAAAGGCTCCGGCGCCGTACAAACCGCAGTAGCACTTCCGGACCCGGAAGACTCGACCGAGTTCATAGCGGCGTGATCCACCCCAGCCACAGCCCACGCCGCCGGATTGCTAATCCCGGCCTTTAGAAGCGCTGAGGCAATCTTCCCTTGCTGTGTCATGTCCGCAGACCCGCTAATCTTGTCGTTTCCCGAAATACGAATTACGTGCTCGGAGCCACCGATACTTGCAGTTGAACTGCTGAGCTCTCCCTGGTGCGAAAACACAGTTTGAAACGACAACAATGGACTGGCTGCTGTGAACTTGGGAAGATCCGTGACCACGGTGCGTACCGGTGTCGCGCTTACTGCGACTCCGTGGTTCTGGCTCAGCGTGCCTAAAACGAAGAGAGCATTTTTCGGCTTGATGCAGAATTCTTCTACTTTGGTTTTTTGATCGCAGTCGACTCCATAGCGCGTGAGAAAGTCGCCGACATTCGGTGGGACTCCTAGACTGCTGGAAAATACTGAATTGCTGTAAACCTCCGAAAAGTCGCGGTGGATATCCATCTCAGCGCCCTGCGGATCCACCAGCAGCTTTCCAGTATTGTCGTCGATGAAAAAAGGGACGTGTTGGCTCTCGTCCGCAACTTTTTCCCACTGCTCGTTCTTTCCTGATCGCTTCATTTGCCACGCAACCGAGCGATAGTAATAGCTGGGAACGCCCGTGATTGGCGCTGGAATGGTATAGGGTCCAGTGGCCAGCCCGCTCACTTCGACAAGACCCATCGCAGCGCCGCGAATGGTTGATGTTGGAGTGTTCTCGATCAGACGTTTACGCTGCAGGGTTTGGAATCCGCGGTAGAAAAAATAAATCCCGCCAAAAGCTCCCATTATCGCAATGGCAAGCAGCCTGCCATTCGCTCCCTGAGTTGTGAGATATGCGAGGTCGACGTTCAAGCATGTTCCCTGGACACCGGCCTTAGCCGCACTGGCGCCGCTTCCGAGCCTATACAACCGGGAGCCTCGGACGCAGCAATAACTGCACTTTCTAACTTACGTCAGTAACGGACTTCGAAAATTTCACCCAGGTCCAAATGGCGGTGACCTTAGTAATCACCCGCTGCGCTAGTTGATTGATGCCTAGGGACGCTGCTCCTAGAATTTTAGAGGCTTCCTCCGCCTACGCTTCCATGTCAGATACGACCAAACGACTCGATCGAAACGAGATTCCCAAGCATGTGGAGCGTGCAGAGAAGCTATTGCAAAAAGGAAAACCTGCTGAAGCGGTTGAAGAGTATCTACAAATTCTTGCAGCTGACCCCTCCAACGACACGGTTCGACAGATGGCAGCGGATATATGCCTTTCGCTGCAACGTCTTCCCGACGCAGTCAATCTGTTAAGCGAGCTGTTCCAGCGTCAGGCGGACGCCGGGGACGCGACCCGCGCAAGTCTCACGTACAAAAAGCTCGCACGTTTCGCAAAGCCAACTTGCGAGCAGCGGATTAGTTTTGGCCAACTGCTTGAGGGCTCGAACCGCAAACTCGCTCTCGAGACCTATGAAGATGCGTTGCAAGAGCTGATAAAACAAGACCGCAAAACCGAGGCACTGAGTGTGCTTGAGCGGTCCGTAGCTCTGGACGCAAGCCAACAAAACTTGCTGCGTATGGCTCAACTGTATTCGGATCTGGGAAACCACAAGGAAGCTGCGTCGGCGTTTATGAAAGTCGCCGGACTCGCCCAAAATGCAGGCCCCAGCTCCGGCCAGTGGGTCGAACGCGCCTATGCCGAGGACGCAGGCGATCCAGAGATTGCGCTGGCCTACGGCAAGAGTCTGCTGGAACAAGATCAGTTGGGCGCGGCCATCTTCGTCCTTGCACCGCTTGCCAGCTCTCCCGACGCCGCCACGGAATTCCGAGAAGTCTATGGAAAAGCTCTACTCGCGGCAAACCGGCTTACTGAGGCGGCCGAAGTTATTTGGCAGTTGTTCGTACTCGAACCCACCTCGATGAAAAATGTGATTGGCTTAATCGGGTCGCTCATTGACGCTGAACAAGACACCGAGGCAGTCGAGCTGGCCCGCAAACTGGAGGAACACCAGCGATTCAAGGGCGACCGTCGCGCGTACCTCGCGTTGATGCAAGAAGTAGTTGCTTCGCGCCGGCCATCCGCCGAAGTTCTGGAGTTTATGAGCGAACTGCTCAATGGGTCCAATCGCGAAAGCGAATATTTTCTGACTCTGATCAGGCTGTTCGATTTGCATTGCAGCCTCGGCGAATACGACAAAGCGGCGGAAGCCCTGGACCGCTCCGCCGAAATTGATGCCTATGACCCTGGCCAACAGCAACGGCTCGCAATGGTAAAGGGCAAGATCGACGAAAATCGTTACAAAGTAATTGCTTCAAGATTTGCCAGTTTGGATACTTCCAGCAGCACCGCTCGCAGCGAAGAGAGAACCCTCGGATCGGGTACCTTGCAGGACTTAATGCTGCAAGCAGAAATCCTGGTGCAGTACGGAATGCACTCCAAGGCGATTGAGCGGTTGCGGCGGATTCAAGAGCTCTTTCCGCGCGAAGAGGAGCGGAATCAGGATTTGCAGCAACTCTATCTCACAGCCGGAATCATTCCCTCAACTGCGCCTGCAGTTCGGCCCGAGCCTGTGCCACCTCCTGTTCCCCAGCCACCGCCCGCGCCCCCAGTTCCCAAGTCCGAAATCCCTGCGCCTTCGAACGGCTCCGCTGAGATCGATTACTTCACCCGAGTGTCGGAGATTACTCGCAAGTTATATCGCCAGACGAATGCCGACTCTGTCCTCTCTACCGCCGTAAGTGAGATCGGCGCACAGTGGAAAGTTGATCGCTGCGTGGCTGCCATGAGGAAGCCTGGACTGATGCCAACCGCGATGAAAGAACATCGCCGGGAAACAGTCGCAGCCGGCGGCGCTTCTGCGCTGGATAGAATCCTCGGCGCGGCTCAGGATTTGGCCGTCGACACTGGAACACTGGTGATTCCCAACACACGGGCCGCAGCCGAGTTGGACTCCGTCCGCGAAAGTCTAGTTGAGTTATCGGTAGGCTCGATATTGGCGATTTCGCTTTGCGATGGCACCGATCATGTTGGCGTTTTGCTTCTTGTAAACAGCAAACCGCAGGCATGGACCAACAGCGACGTGATGATGCTAAAGACAATTGGTGAGCAGATTGTGATTGCCCTCAACAATGCCGGGTTGCGGCGGCTGGTGAAAAATCTCTCGGTCACGGATGAAAAATCAGGATTACTGAAGCGTGCCTCCTACATGGATCTTCTCATCGCAGAAACACGCCGCGCCGTTCAACACAATACTCCGATCAGCGTTTTGCTGGTGCGCATGGGAGACCGCGCCGCGATGATCAAGGAGTTTGGCGAGACTGCGGTTGAGGCCACCATGCGCAAGATTGGCCAGCTCTTCGCCGCAAATATCCGGCAAAATGATCTCGCGTTCCGCTATGAGACCACAACCATCGCCCTCGTCCTGGGAGAAACCTCTGCGAAAGAAGGCATGAGTGCGGCCGAAAAACTCCGCAAAATCGTTTCCGGACTGACAGTCTTTGAAAAAGAGTCCGCAATTCCCTTTCACGCGGGACTGGCGGAGGCGGTCGTGCGGGAGCAGTTCGATCCCGTGGACATCGTCACCGAAGTCATCAACCGCGTCGAACACGCTCTTATTGAGGCGGTCTCGCACGATTCGGGGCACGTCGAGATCATCGCCGCCACACTAACCAACGCTGCCGTAGCGTAGACTGTCCTCCCCTTCCAAAGACATCAACCAAAATCGGTTAAGATTTCCTCTGTGATACTTTGTGTCCTCTGTGGTTAAGAAGGAAAACACATGGAACTGAAGAGAGTTGGAGTTCTCGGATGCGGCCTCATGGGGTCCGGCATCGCGCAGGTCGCGGCCACGGCGGGATTTGATGTCATTGTGCTGGAAGTCGAACAGAAGTATCTCGACAAAGGCTTCGCCGGAATTGAGAAGTCGCTGGCAAAGTTCGCCGAAAAGGGCACACTCAAAGAACCTGTCGCCGCGGTTCGTGCACGCCTGAAGGGAACGACGAATAATCAGAATCTGGCGGACTGCGATATCGTCATTGAAGCTATTATCGAGAACCTTGAAGCAAAGAAGAAGATGTACGCGTCGCTTGACAGCATTGTTAAAAAAGAAGCGATCTTCGCGTCCAACACGTCATCCATTTCAATCACTGAACTTTTAACCTCAACCAAACGCCCGGAGCGATTCGTCGGATTGCATTTCTTCAACCCTGTTCCGCTGATCAAGTTGGTCGAAGTCGTGCGCACGATCGCGACTTCCGATGAAGTTTATGACAGCACCTATGAATTTGCGAAGAAGCTAGGCAAAGTTCCGGTGCGCACCAGCGACAAAACCGGATTCATTGTCAATCGCCTGCTGGTCCCGTACCTGCTGGACGCAATTCGAGCCTATGAAGAAGGAGTCGGATCAATCGAAGATATCGACATCTCGATGAAGCTGGGATGCGGCTATCCCATGGGCCCTTTCACGCTGCTGGATTTCGTCGGGCTCGATACGACCTACTACATCACTCACGTAATGTTCGACGAATTCAAAGAGCGTCGCTTCGCCTCCCCGCCATTGTTAAAGCGCCTCGTGATGGCAGGATGGTACGGAAGAAAAACAGGCAAAGGATTTTACGATTACGCCGACCCGAGTAATCCAAAAGCGAATAAGCTGTAGCGCCAATGCTCTGTCATCCTGAGCGTAGTAAGAACTTCGCGAAGCGAAGTTATTGCGGAGTCGAAGGACCCCTTACCCGTGAGTGCTCGCCCAGAACGCAGAGAGGCATTCCGACCACGGCCGCACGGGGGGAACTCCCTGAGACAGCGCGGGCAGAATTGAGTTGCGCGGTGTCCTTCGACTGCGTTGAATCATTCGCAAGCGAACGATTCAACTTCGCTCAGGATGACAGCCTTTGGGTGTGATGACTCAGCCCCTTAGGCCATAGCGCCGCATTACTTTTTTTAGGCGGAATCGGTTTGCTCCGCCCCGAGCGAACATCTTCTGATGCTTTTTCTGCCAAGTAAATGTCTTCGAGATCATCCAGGTATTCGAGAATGGCCTCGCGGGCATAGTATGTCTTGGTGCGGCCAGTGCGCTTGGCAAGGCGGTTAAGACGCTTTTCAATTTTTGCCGGAAGACGAATAGCAAGCATAGAATTACCTCGGTGCTATACAGTTATAGCAGAGTTGAGGATACTCGGTACCCCGAAGTGCTTCTCAACACTGGAGGGATAGAAAGGTGCAAGCGGGAGGAGAGATGAGAATCATTCAAATATTGCTGGGGGCGGTCTTGATCGTGCAGACCTATGCACTGGCGCGACCGCAGCCGGGACGATTTGTATCTGGAGGCCAGCCGGGCGATGCGGTGATTCTCGACACGGCCACCGGACACTGGTGCGCACCGTCGTCGAAAATGGCCAATCCCATGCTACCCGAGTGCAGAAGGTAATTTTCTGATGAGGATTGCGATTCTTGGGTGGGGCTCTCTCATTTGGGACAGGGGGGACTTGCTCCTTAAGGAAAATTTTCGGGCTGGTGGTCCTAAACTGCCATTGGAGTTTTCACGCAAGTCCTCCGATGGACGTTTAACCCTAATTATTGATGAGAAGAATGGAATGCCGGCTTCGCCGACACAGTTTGCGATCAGTAAGTTCGAGGAGTTGAACGACGCTCTATGCGATTTACAACACCGTGAAGGAACATCGCAAGGGAACATCGGATTCATGATCAATGGTTCGCAAAATCAACGCTGCCCTCAATCCCAAGTCGCAAAGACTGCAATTTCCACTTGGCTATCGGAAAATCGGGCTAGCATAGATGCGGTTATATGGACCAACCTCGGCCCGAGCGACCATTTCTCCTTCAGCAATGAAGCCGCGCATGATTACCTCACATCTTTGAAAGGTTTTTGCAGGCAGAAGGCTCTCGAATATCTCATGAATGCGCCGAGCGATGTAGAAACTCCTTTGCGGAAGCAGATGATAGAGTGGCTAGCATCAAAATGACCTTCGAAAATATCCTCTTCTCCAAGAAAGACTCCATCGCCTACGTCACCGTCAACCGCCCGAAGGTTCTCAACGCGCTCAACATGGCCGCCATGGAAGAGTTGCGGGCGGCCTTCACCCAAATCAAAGACGACTCATCGGTGCGCGCAATCATCCTGACTGGCGCAGGCGAGAAAGCATTCATCGCCGGTGCAGACATCGCCGAACTCTCCAAACAAGATGCGATCACCGCCAAGGAGTACACGCACCGCGGCCAGAGCGTGTTGAACCTTATAGAGAATCTCGGCAAGCCGGTGATCGCCTGCATCAACGGATTCGCCCTCGGCGGCGGATGCGAAATTGCCCTCGCATGCACCATGCGCCTCGCGAGCGAATCCGCGAAGCTAGGGCAGCCAGAGGTAAAGCTAGGCATCATCCCAGGGTACGGCGGCAGCCAACGCTTGCCTCGCCTCGTCGGAAAAGGGATCGCAATGCAAATCCTCCTGGCAGGAGAAATGATCACGGCCGAGGAAGCCCATCGCATCGGATTGGTGAACGAAGTCACGGCCCCAGCGGATTTGATCCCACGGGCAGAGGCAATTGCACAGAAGATCATCGCCAATGCTCCGATCGCCGTCCAATACACAATGGAGGCGGTCAACAAAGGCATGGAGATGAATCTGTCCGAAGGCCTATATTTGGAAGCAACCCTCTTCGGCCTAGCCTGCGCCACCGAAGATAAAAAAGAAGGAACCACGGCGTTCTTGGGAAAACGTCCGGCGCAATTCAAGGGCAGATAGACCAGCGAGGATTCACGCGGATTTCCTCTATCATTGCTAGCGTGGAGCGTGGAAGAGCGGCCCTTCAGGGCCGCGTAACGTTTTCACTTACGATCTAACGCGGCGCTGAAAGCGCCGCTCTTCCACACTATGACTGTGGCCAGATTTGGACGAAAGGCAACCACCACAAAAGAACAGAGGAACTGGGAAATCTTGATCAAATCGGTGGACATCGAGGCGCTTGCGAGGTCATCAGGGGACTTCACAGTTTTAGTAAAGGTGTTAGAGTCCCTCGGATTGCGTAAGGGGTTTGCCGGGGAAAACGACAACTCTCGTTCCGCTACCTTCCTTCCCGCTACGCTCCGCTTCAACGTGATTTATCGAAAGAAGCCATGGCATGACGTTCGATCTAAGCCTTATGGTCACTGATCCGGATACGGCTTTCGAAGTGGTCAAACGGCAAGGGCTGGAGATTCTAGAGGAGCATTCCGGGCCCGAACCCTCTCACTCGGCTCGCCACTTTTTGGTTCAATTACCGGGCGGAACTCGGCTGATGATCGCGGGAGGGCACGTACGCGAGAACGTGCTTGATTATGAGCACATGGCTTCATTCGAAGGAGACTTGAGCGCCACGGGAAAACTCTTTGCCATCGTAGTAAGTCGATTCAATTCATTCATCACAGAGCGGCTTCTGGCAGGAGCAATCGATGCCTTGATGCGTTGTGGTGCGAAACGCTTTGAAGGATACCCAATCGTCCGTGTCCCCGGCGCCTTCGAAATCCCTTCCGCCGCGCGCACCCTCGCCAAAACAAAACAATACGACGCCATCATCTGCCTCGGCTGCCTAATCCGCGGAGACACCGCCCACTACGACGTGATCGTCAACGAAGTTACCCGCGGCATCGGACAATCCGCCCAGGAAACCGGCGTCCCGCACGCATTCGGAGTTCTCACCTGCGACAACCTTGAACAAGCAATCGACCGCGCCGGCCTAAAAATGGGCAACAAAGGATTCGAAGCGGCGCTAGCCGCGGTGGAGATGGCAAATCTGACTCCAGCTCTTACTCAGCTTTCAACTGGCAAGAATTCCTCAAAGCAGACATCTGCACGCAAGCAGCGCACCAGGCGGCGCGGCAAGTAAGAACACGCTCTCAAGCTTCGGGTACGGGGGGACATCCGGTAAAGGCTGTCAAATATGTGTTCCCGATATAGCCCAGATATTTAATTCCAGCCGCGCTGGTGAAGAATCCATCGGCAGCCAGATTGCGCAGAAAAGCAAAGAATTCTATGCCCTGACTGAGGCTGGCATCGGTTAACGCATTCTTGCGATACGCGATGAGGTCCAGAATTTGTTTCTGTTGCGCGGCCGTGCATTGCATATAGGTCTGCCCATATCGATCGATGCAGGTTGCGTCCAGCCACATCATTCCGCCGCCGAGCATCAACTGGTATTCAAGGTTTTCGCTGGTGATGAGATCAATAAACTCGGGAGCACCCCCTTCGATTGCGCCACCTGAATCCGCGTCCGCGGGAATAATGGTCTGACAAAGAGTCGTCAACATTTTGTATTGCTGTGCCGAGAAAAATTTTGGAGCGTAGACTCCAGTTGGAGACGCAGCCTTCTCGGTAGCCACCATCTTGTGCGCATACTCCGCGGCTTCGAGCGGAATGACACGCAATACCGAGCCGGCAAGCACTCCTTTACCGAGAGACTTCAACACATCACGGCGAGAGATGCTATTTGTCATAGTTAAAAACGGCGGGGCTGAAAGCCCAGCCCCTTCAAAGCAAATCCTACAAGTTTCCCTTTTTCGCTTCGTCCAGCAGATACTCCGACGCACGCCACGATAGCGCCATGATGGTCAGCGTTGGATTCTTATCCGCGTTGCTTACAAAGCATGCACCGTCGGTGACGAACAGATTTTTCACGTCATGGGCCTGGCAATTTTTATTCAAGACAGAAGTTTTCGGACCGCTCCCCATGCGCGCCGTACCCAGTTCGTGAATGATCACGCCGCCGTCGGCGATGCCATAGGGATTCAATCCGTCGGGCTTCGCTCGCGTACGATAGCTTCCGCCCCCAGCTTCGACGATTTCGCGAAACGTCTCCTGCATATCCTTCGCCATCTTGATCTCGTTGTCGCTCCACTCCCAATGAAACCGCAGAACCGGAATCCCCCATTGATCGACCGTATTTGGATCAATATCGCAATAGCTATTTACGTTCGGAATCATTTCTCCGCGCCCGGCAAATCCAATAAACGTCCCATAAGTGCTGCGGCATCTCTGCTTCAACGGAGCGCCGTACCCCTCAAACTCTTCGCAGACACCGTCGAATTCTCCAACGCCGGGCATGTTCCGGCCGCCACCCACTTCAATGTGGTAGCCGCGGAAGAAATCGTTCTTACGGTCGAACTTCCACCACGGCACATACATGTGCATCCCGCCGACTCCGTCGTGATTGTGGGGAGGCATTTTCTCGAGTTGCGGGAAGTATCCTCCTCCAGAACTCCCAACCGAGTCAGTTAAATAACGCCCGACCACTCCAGAAGAATTCGCCAGGCCATCCGGAAATAAAGTGGATCTCGAATTGAGGAGAAGCCTCGCAGACTCGCATGCGCTTGCCGCCAAAACGAATGCCTTTGCATTCACCCGCTTCTCGGTGCGAGTTGCCTTATCGATGTAGCTCACTGCCTCGCACTTGCCATCTTTTCCGATGACAATCTCCCGCGCCATCGCACCCGTGACCATCGTGAATCGCCCAGTCTTTTCCGCGGGCGGAATCATCACTTGACTGGAGCTAAAGTTCGATGCGCTGATGCAACCCCGTCCACACTGCGCGCAGTAATGGCATGCCGGCCTTCCGTTCAGTGGCTTCGTAAGAATTGCCATTCGCGACGGAATGAAAAGAATGTTGAGTTTGTCGCAGGTCTTCTTGAGGATGGTTTCGGTGCATCGCATCGGCGGGGGCGGCAGAAAAATTCCGTCCGGCGCGCTGGAAATATTTTCTTTGGTCCCAAAAACCCCGATGTAAGACTCGACTTTGTCGTAGTAAGGCGAAAGCTCTTCGTACGTTATGGGCCAGTCGTCTCCCATCCCATCAAACGAACGCGCTTTGAAATCCACGGGCGCGAACCGTAGCGCAATTCTTCCCCAATGATTGGTCCGCCCTCCAACAATCCTGGACCGAAACCAGCGAAAGCGTGATCCGGCAGCCACGGTGTAGGGTTCCCCATCGATTTCCCAAAAGCCATTGGGCGCGAGGAATTCGCCAAATCCATACCTCTCTTTTCCTCCAACCCCAATCCCCCGATGCGGAAGCTGATAGGGCCACATGTGCTCTTTGAAATCTTTTTCGGGATAAAGCGGCGGTCCCGCTTCGAGCATTACAACGCTGAGTCCACCCTCAGTGAGGATTTTCGCCGCGGTGCCACCACCAGCACCCGACCCGATGATGCAGACATCGTAGGTTTTGGGAGATCGAATTACTTCGGGCATTTTGATGTGATTTGAATGTTCTGACTGAAACAAACGTTCCAACCGTCTTTACTACTAAAACTCTGTCATCTCGACCGCAGAAGACCGTCCGCTATCGGACGATCTTCGGAGTGGAGAGACCTGCTTTCTTCTCTGAAATTTTCCACTCCTAAAAACGCAAAGCTTGCATGTACTGATAGCTACCCTTAATCGATTCGAACGGTTCCTTTGGCCTGTCGTGCTCGACAATGTAATACTTGATTCCCGCCTGGTCGGCGTGTGCGAAGATTCGCTTCCAATCGATCACGCCACTGCCAACTTCAGTCATATCATTCAACGAGTCGCCAAAATCTTGACTTCCGGAAGCGTTGACTTTCGGAAGTTTCTTAATATCTTTAACGTGGACCAAAGGGAAACGTCCCGGATAGCGAGCGAAATATTTGACCGGGTCCTGGCCCGCGATCGAGATCCAGCAAAGATCCAGTTCCATCTTCACCAGATTCGGATCCGTCTCCTTCAGAAGAATGTCGTACGGAAGCTTCCCATTCACCGGAAACCATTCGAACCAGTGATTGTGATATGCGAACTGTAACCCTGACTTCTTGCTGGCCTCGCCCGCACGATTGAAAGTCGCAGCGGCCTGATTCCATCCATCAGGCTGCTTGCGAATCTCATCATCAATCCACGGATTCACTATGTACCGATGCCCCAGCATCTTGCTGACTTCCAAAACCTTGGCAAAATTTTCCGGGCTCAGACTCTTGTAGTTCACGTGAGTGGAAACCGCGTCCAGACCGTTGTGGTCAAGAGCAGCTTTCAATTCCTCCGGAGTGTGCTTGAAGTACGAAATCTTGCCGTCGTCCAGCGAAAATCCGGCGAGTTCCACATACTTGTAACCAATCGCGGCAACCTTCGCCAGCGTTCCATCCATGTCCTGCTGCATGGCGTCGCGGACGGTATATAGCTGCACTCCGATCTTGTCAGCCTGGTGCTGCTCTGCGAAGGAGAATCTGCTGCCAAAAATGCTCGCGGCAGTCAGCGTCGTCAAAGTGGTGCTTAAAAATTCCCGGCGATTCATTCCCATGAGTTCCTCGCTCCTTGATTCCGAGTACTTATGACGTCGTATCCAGCAACTCGCTTCTAACATTCTTCAAAACATATAACGCCCGTTCCACGCCGACTTCACCCGTAAGAATCGGGTCTTCGTTCTCGATACTCAAAATACCCTCGTATCCAACATCCATGTAAGCCTGAACAATCTCTTTCCAGGTATTGGCCGAGTGTCCGTATCCAACGGCGCGGAAGGTCTCTGAGGCTTGCGGGAGATCTTTAACATTGGAAGAGAAATTCAGGACGCCGTATTTCGCCACGTTGTTGTGGAACATGACAGTGTCCTTCATGTGAGCGTGGAAAATCGTGCCTTGCTTGCCGAGAAAATGTATCACTTCGACCGGATCGCATCCTTGCCAGAAGAGATGGCTCAGATCGTTGTTGGCGCCGATTTCTTCTCCAACTGCCTCACGCAACCGCATCAAAGTTCGCGGATTATAAACAACCTGGTTGGGATGCATCTCCAACCCAATCCGGTGAATACCATGCTCGCGGGCGAACTTCGCAGCCTGCGTCCAATACGGAATAACTTTTTCCTTCCACTGGTAATTCTCTACTTCCGTGAACTCAGGAGGCCACCCATAAGTCACCCAATTCGGCATGGTGTCCGTCGGGCTTCCTCCCGGACATCCAGAAAATCCCACGATCACCTTGACTCCCAATCGCTCTGCTAGCAGAACAGTGTTGCGAAAAGCCAGGGCGTCGCGCTCGGCATGCTTCGCATCGGGATGCACTGGGTTGCCGTGGCAACTGAGTGTAGCGACCAGAATGTTGCGGTCGTCAAATTTTTTCTTCCACGCGCGCAGCTTCGCCGGGTCGTCAAGCAACTCTTGCACCGGACAATGAACTGATCCAGGATATCCGCCGGTACCAATTTCGACGGCTTCAATACCCATGCTTGAAATCTTGTCGATCATTTCGTCGAGCGACAATTTCCCAAAGACAGGATCAAAAACACCGATAGGAATTTTTCGGAGCGATCCCTTTGAAGTCGTCTGAGAATTCGAAGCGCTCTCAGAAGAACTCGTCAGCGCGGATGCAGCTTTCGGAGCGGCCATGGCGGCCGCCAGCAGCCCTCCGCTGGTGGCAAGAAAATTTCTACGGCTGGGAAGAGTCGGCGCGGACTTCTGATTCATTCAATGCCTCGGGGATTGAACTAACGGCAGCATTATACGCACAGATGATGTAGGGACTGCAATATTAGTCGCCACGTCACAATTCTTCTTGTCATCTCGAAGTCGAGAGACCGCTTCTTTTCCGCGATAAGGCAATGCTCTTGGCTGCGTAGGCAACCAGCAGGTCTTTCGACTGCAGGAGCGGACTCGCGAGCGAGTCCACTCCTTCCGCTCAAGATGACAATGTTGGAAAGGCCTCAGAAACCTTGCAACGCCGTAATCCCCTTCGACTCGACGCATTCATAACTGCGTCCCGCAGCCAAGTCTTTATACTCTTCAGTCCTCGCACTCGGCCACTCGATTACAACGCGATCGATTTTTTCGCGCTTGCCAATCCCGAACGTCACCGGCAACTCCGATTGAGACAGATAGCTGGACCCGCCCTTTACCATTCGCATCTGCGATGAGCCGCCACGAAATACGCGGACGATCGCGCCGATAGCGTCCCGGTTCGATTGCGCGCCAATCAGGCGAAACCGAATGCTCCGATTTCCAGAAGTATTGTCGTTGCGAAAAAGGTAAGCAGGCCCATTGTTTGTGGTAATAAGAATGTCGGAGTCGCCGTCCCGATCAAAGTCGCCATACGCCAGGCCGCGGCCGACTTTGGGTTGATCGAATCCGCCTCCGGCCGCGCCACCTACTTCCACGAAACCGCTCTTCCCATTGTTCAGAAACAATTGTGGCGGTTGTGCGTAACCGACATTCCGAATATTTCGGACGGTATCGTCAATATGTCCGTTAACAGCGACCAAATCAACCGAGCCATCCAAACTCAAATCGACAAACACACAGCCGAATCCCAAAGTACTTTTTGAAGGCAGACCGACGCCACTCGGCAAAGCCACATCCTGATAGTTCCCGTTCCCCGCAGCTCGATAGAGCCCGATCATTTCATTGTCGAAATTCGTGATCGCGACGCCAGGATTACCTGAGTTTTCGAAATCCGCGACATCCACGCCCATGCCCGCGCGAGCCTTACCCTCCGCGCTGAAAGCGATCCCAGCTTCCACGGCGACATCCTTAAATGTTCCGTTGCGCTGGTTTCGATAAAGCTTGTTGGGCTGCGTGTCATTCGCCACCAGCAGATCGGGCCAGCCGTCGTGATCGTAGTCGAGCATCGCCACGCCAAGCGATTTGGAACTATTGTCAAAGATTCCGCTGGTGGCGGTTACCTCTTCGAAGGTTCCGTTCCCCCGATTGTGAAACAGCCAGCAAGTCTCGCCGCGATAAGCTTCTGGAGTGCAATAAGATTTGTGTTTTCCGTCCAAGCTGCAAAATACATCGTGCTCAGGCGACCACTTTACGTAGTTGCAAACAAATAGATCCAACAATCCGTCGCGATCAAAATCAAACCAAAGCGCGGACGTGCTAAACGCCTGACGGCCGCCAAGGCCGCTCGTATGAGTCGCATCGACAAAAGTTCCCTTCCCAGTATTTCGGAAGAGTCGATTCTGCCCTACGCAAGTAACCAGAATGTCGGGAAACCCATCGTTGTTGTAATCGCCGACAGCGACTCCCATTCCGTACATTTCGACATCCAACCCGGCACGGTGGGTCACATCCGAGAAAGTTCCATTGTGATTATTGTGATAGAGCTTCAACGTGCTGGACTGACGTTTGTGTCCGGGCCAGTCCATGCTATTAATCAGAAGAATGTCTTGCCAGCCGTCCCCGTCGTAGTCGAGGAAGGCGCATCCGGAGCCGAGCGTTTCCGGCAAAAGCTTGCCTCCATAAGCGCCGCTGTTATGGCGAAATTGAATTCCGGCGGAGTTAGTCACGTCGGCAAAGCGGAATCCTAACTTAGGAATGGGCCGCCCCCATGCGCTGCCAAGGTTCAAACTGGCTGCAGACGCGAGACCAGCCATACCTTTAAGAAAACTCCGGCGGTTCAAGGCAGGTTCACCAGTCCGCTGCGAATTGCATAAACCACCAGCTCCGCCGTTTTATGAATTCCCAGCGCATCCATAATGTTGGCGCGATGAACCGCTACGGTGTTCGCGCTGAGATCAAGTTCCGCCGCAATCTCCTTATTGGATTTGCCTTCGCAGATATGCCGCAATATCTCCAACTCGCGAGTGGTGAGCGCATTCCTGCTTTCGCCTTTAAGATTTGCGGGACGATTCAGTCCGGCATCGAGAACAACTTCTCCCGCGACAACTCGCCGGATGGCCGCTGCCAGATCGAGGTCCATGGCATTTTTCAACACATATCCTTTGGCCCCTGCGTCGAGCGCCTGCTGAACCCACGTTTCTTCGCTGTGCATGCTCAGCATAAGCACTCGCGCTTCCGAATCCTTTTGTAAAATTTTTCGGGTTGCGTCAAGACCGTTGATGCCGGGCAGCGCACTATCCATGACGATCACGTCGGGACGTAGCGAAGAGGCAAGTTCGATCGCCTGCTCGCCGTCGCCAGCCTCACCCGCAATGACAATGTCGGATTCGTCTTCGAGAAGTCGCCTGAAGCCGCGCCGCACCAGGTTGTGATCATCAACAAGCAAAACGGAAATCTTTTTATCCATGTGATCGTTCACCCTTCGGGCGTTCCTCAATCGGGTGCTCTTCAATCAGGCGTTCTGCCAGCGTGTTTTCTGCGGCTGTACTCTCCGTAAACGATACTTTCTTCGGCGATCTTTCTCCGGCGATCTCCTTGGGAACATTGAGACGAATAAGCGTGCCTCCTTGAGGCGGCCGCATGAATTCAATGGTCCCGCCCAGCAACTCCGCCCGCTCCCGCATCGCTACCAGACCGATTCCGTGTCGCTGACCATCAGTTGGGAAACCGCATCCGTGATCTTCCACTTCTAGCCCCAACTTGTCAGGCAGAAAAATCAAGCGAACCCACACTCTGTCGGCTCCGGAATGCTTAACAGCGTTATTTAAAGCTTCCTGTACGACCCGGTAAACGTGAATGGCGGTGTTGCCATCGACGCCAAATGCAGTTCCCGATTTCTCGTAAGATATCTTAATTCCGGATTGTTTCTCCACAACTGGAAGGTACCAGTCAAGTGTGCGTTCAAGCCCCGCTTCTTCCAGCATGACCGGATGCAAAGCCTGCGAAAGGCTGCGAACCTTGTCCAGCGCAGCCTGTGCGATTTCACGGACTTCAAGAAGTTCGGGGCGAAGCGGTGACTCCGCCGGCACATGGTTTCCGGCACGTCCCAACATCGATCCCATCGCGGTCAGGATTTGCCCAAATTCATCGTGCAACTCGCGCGAAATATAACGAAGGGTCGCCTCCTGGGTTGAGATCAATTTCTGCGCCAACTCGCTTCGCTGTTCCGACAGGGCCGCAACTTGCATAAACAATTTGCGATTGGAGCGGATTATATAAAAGCTGGTGAGAAGGATTGCTGTCAGAGCCGCGGTAAGAAACAAGTAGACCTGCCTCTGAACGCGATCGTAAATATTTCTAATTCGCTCGCCCGCCTGTTCTTCACTCTCGTTGTTTTGGACCAGAAGCCTTGCCACCGCCGTGTTTAAAGCTTCCAGACGAGCCTGTAGCGATAAACGGATTTGCGCTCGAGCCTCGGCCTCCTTGCCATCTCGCGCCAGTGTAAAAGTACGGTCGACAGCATCCCAGAACTGGGAAAGAGAACTCTCCAGATATTGCCGCTGCTCCGGCGTGCGATCCCCAAAAGCAAACTGCTGTTCCTGACGCAACGCGTCATCGAGATCGGTTTTCATCCGCTGGAATTGTGTTGTCCATGCCGTCAGAGGATAAGGTTCATCGTTGTCCAGCATGTCTCGCATGGCGAGAGCAAGCGAATTCAATTCATTCTGAATGCGGAGTAACTGAAGTGAATCTTTCCGGTTGCGGTCCGCAAGATTATTTTGCAATTGCCTCAATCCAGAAATTTGCTGTGTGATGTACCAGGAATAGGCCACGACCACGACGATGGTAACGAGAAGTCCAACGAAGAGTCCTGGCGTGGGAGAGCGTCCTGACGAGCCTTGCACGCCGCAAGCATATAACGGGCCCGTCGCAAGAAACAATGCGCCGGGAAAAACATTCGGTTAACAACAAAGGACACGAGTATCACGAAAGGTTTCGCCTATGGGTTTTCCTTCGTGTCCTTTGTGGTTTAGGCCTTTGGGACGGCCCTCTTCTCAAACCGAAGCCAGATGCAGCGAAAACCACTTCCTGGCATCGAACCAAGTTTCATCAAGTGAGAAGCCTGTCGCTTTCAACAGTTTATTCACCATCTTCAGCGTGTATTTGTGGCTGTTCTCGGTATGGATTCGTTCCCCCGCCGCAAATTTAATCCGCGACTGCAATAACTCGATATCGACCGTTTGCCGCACCACGCTCTCCAAATGCATTTCCATGCGGGACTGGGGAGGGTTCCAAACAGCGACGTGGCGGAAGGCATCCAGGTTAAACCCAGCTCCGAGTTCACGATTCAGCCGGCCCAAGATGTTTTTATTAAATTGCGCGGTGATGCCCTCGGCATCGTCATAAGCCGGAATCATGATTCCCGGATCTTTTACCATGTCAGTGCCGAGCAACAGGGAATCTCCCGCGTTGAGTTCTCGGCGAACCCCCGCCAGCATTGAGACCGCCGGCCCTGGATCAAAATTACCAATGCTGGACCCGAGATATAGGACCAGTTTCTTCCCGGGAATATCACGCAGGAACCCAAACCCTTCGCTGAAATCGGCGACCACAGGATGCACAAAAGCAGCTGGAAAATTGCGCTTGACCTCGATCTTTGCTTTTGCAAGCGCCGACGACGAAATATCGACCGGAAAATAAGGAGTGCGAATTTGCCTCCGCCCTAATGCTCGCAATAGCGTCGATGTCTTGGTCGCACTTCCCGCGCCAAGTTCCACAACCGTAACATTGGGCCCGGATGCTAGGGCGATTTCGTCGCCACGTTCTTGCAATATTTCCAATTCTGTTCGGCTCAGGTAATACTCGGGCAGAAGCGTTATCTCATCGAACAACTCCGAGCCGAGGACATCGTAAAACAGCTTCCATGGCAGTGTCTTCTGGCTCTTGGCCAACCCCTCTTCAACCTCTGCGGCGTATGAGGGTATGGCTACGAGTTCGCGAGCTATCATTTGGCTAGCCTTATGCCCGAGAATTGCCAGCGCGCATGGGGCGGGAAGAAATTGCGGTAGGACGCGCGGATGTGGCTTACCGGTGTCGCGCAAGATCCCCCGCGCAACACCAGTTGATTGCACATGAACTTGCCGTTGTATTCTCCAATCAGTCCCTCAGCCGGCTTAAAACCGGGATACGCGACGTAAGGGCTGGCAGTCCACTCCCACACATCTCCGAAGATCTGTTGCAATCCATCTCCCTTGGCGGGTTGTGGGTGAAAAACGTCATCCTCGAGGAAAGTACCATTCGATGGATAGCGCGTCGCGGCAACTTCCCATTCCTCTTCCAGCGGCAACCGAGCCCCGGCCCAGCGCGCGTACGCGTCAGCTTCATAAAAACTCACGTGGCAGACCGGTTCGGCCGCATCGACTGGTTTAATACGCGACCCATCGAATTGCAACCACGAACCGTTGTCGCCGGACTCCCAATAAAGCGGCGCGTCCCAATCGTTCGCGCGAACCGTATCCCAGCCATCGGAAAGCCAAAGTTCAGGTCTGTTGTAACCGCCATCGCCCATGAACTTCATGTACTCCGCGTTGGTCACCGCCCGAGAAGCGATTTGAAACGGACGCAACAAGACTTCGTGTCGCGGACTTTCGTTGTCGAATGCGAAACCTTCCCCGGGATGACCAACCGCGTGAATCCCTCCCTCAATTTCAATCCATGACAATTGCGGAGCAAAGCTCCCAGAAGGCGTTTCCCCCGCGCCTTCGGGCGGAATCGGACCCGACCAGAGCGAATGCTTGATGTCAGTAACGATTAACTCCTGATGCTGCTGCTCATGATTCAATCCCAATTCAATGAGATCAAGAATGTCGTCGCTGATTGGACCGCGCTCGAGCACCGCTGATATCGCCCGGTCAACGTGATTCCTGTACTCGTGGATCTCCTGCAATCCCGGTCGCGACATCAGCCCTCGTGAACCACGATTCGGATGCCCGCCCAGACGTTTGTAATAAGAATTGAAAAGAAATTTATATCTGGAATTGAAAAGCTTGTAGTCAGGAAGATTTGGCTGAAGAATGAACGTTTCAAAGAACCATGTGGTATGCGCGAGATGCCATTTGGTCGGGCTCGCATCCGGCATCGATTGCAGCATCTGATCTTCCGCCGAAAGCAACCGTGTGAGATGGAGCGTCATCTTCCGCACCTCGCAGAATCGATGCCGCAAACTCCCCGCGCGGGCGGGGGATATCTTTTCCTCGACGCTCGTAAGTGTCATGGTCGTATCTCAGGCAAAACCACTGCAAACGCAAGAGCCCTGCTCTCCCAGAAGCAGACTAGTATATCGATGCACCCAACCGGGGTTCCGTTGTGCAAAATTGTCGTGCAAAATTATGGTGCAAAATTCCGGTGCACCACACGACGCGGTTACCTTGGTACGCAAGAACCCAGGTTCTCGGACTTCCTACCTGAGGTTGCCAGGAAAAGAACGTCTGCAAGGCTCCTTGTTCCTTATTCTTAATTCGTACTGTGTTCCCGTGCATTACTATTGGGACACGGGAGGCTTCTCCTGATGTTTACTTCGACGCCGATTGGGTTTATCGGCAGTCCATATAAGGACGTGAGCGAGATTCCCAAGGGGCTCGGCGTTAAACATGAGGCAGAGGGAGTGCTGAAGATTCTGCCTGAGTTCGAGGCAGGACTTACTGACATCGAGGGGTTCTCACATCTTGTTGTCATTTGGGAGTTCGATCGCTCCGACGGATTTCGGTTGCTCGGTACGCCACCTTCGGACAATCGGCCACATGGGGTGTTTGCGACGCGCTCTCCGCGGCGTCCGAATCCGATTGGATTAACAACGGTCGAACTGCTTCGTCGCGATGCTAGCGAACTGCATGTGCGGGGCGTCGATATGCTCGATGGGACCCCTATTCTAGATATCAAACCTTACCTATCTAATATTTCTTCAGAGAAGCTGCGACGTGGATGGCTGGCCGAAGCTGAGGCGCGGCAGAAGTGATTCGACAGCAGCCTCAGCAATAATCCAACTCTAGAGACTAGAATTCACTACCGGGCACCTGGCCCAGTGACCTGCGGCGACCTCCACCAGAGGTGGAGGAATTTGGGCGCAATCGGGAATCCGGAAGCCGCACCTTGGTTCGAATCCGCAGCCCCTTAAGAGTGTGTTTGCCGAGGGAACTGTTCCTTCGATGGTTCGCAATGGGACGCTGCGATCAGTGGTCAGCGTGGGAACGGCGTTCAAGAGGCCGCGGGTATAAGGATGCGCTGGTGCACGGAAGATATCTTCTTTAGATCCCAGTTCCACAAGGTTTCCGGCGTACATGACGCCAACGTGATCCGCGATTTGCGAGACTACCGCGAGGTCGTGAGATATGAAAAGCATAGTGAGGCCAAATTTCTCGCGAAGAGTCGCCAGCAAGTCAAGAATTTGCGCCTGGATGGTGACGTTGAGCGCGGTAGTGGGTTCATCGGCGATAAGCAATCGCGGACGATTAACGATTGCCATGGCGATCATGACGCGCTGGCGCATTCCTCCGGAAAGCTGGTGAGGATAGTCGCGTGCCCGACGGCTGGAGTCGGCGATGGCGACGTTGTCCATGGCTTGCACGGCGCGCTGCCAGGCTTCTTTTTTTGTCACGTTGCTATGCGCTCGGACGGCTTCGGCAATCTGATCCGCGACGCGCATCACAGGATTGAGTGCCGTCATTGGCTCCTGGAAAATCATGGCGATCTGAGTGCCTCGCAATTGCCGCATCGCGTTTGGGGACAGCTGCAGCAGATCGGAATCGTTAAAGGTAATTTGGCCGCTCACCCGCGCTTCTGGCGGTAACAGCCGCATCAAAGCCAGTGACGTGACGGATTTTCCTGAACCGGATTCGCCTACCAGGCCGAAGACGCCTCCAGGTTTGATTTGGAAGTTGAGCTCTCGAACTGCAGTGACAAGTCGAGGTCCGGATGAGCGGGACGGAAATTCAACCGTAAGGCCGCGAACGTCCAGCAGCGGAGGCATTGGGTTATCGTAGCAGGCACTAAATCCAATCTTTGATTGACTTGGCTGCAAGCTCAATTTAGCTTCGGCAAAAAGGCTGGCTTGCGTGCAGCTGCGGCCCTGTTGATCAAGTGTTAGTTGCATGAAGAATTCTTTTCATTTTCGGAGTGAACGCATGCGCGCAGTTTTTTCCAGCGCATTCCTGCTGGGAATTGTTTTGCCCTTGGCGCTCGGCTGCGGATCGGGCAAACCGTCTGAAACTACTTCGCCCGGAAATAATTTTCAGAGCGTAACTCTTACGAGGCTTAGTCAAGATACGTTTGCCAACGCTACCAGCCAGCATGCCACTGAAGTCGAGCCGGGTGCGTTTGCGTTTGGGTCGACGATTGTCACGGCATTTCAGGTGGCCCGCATTTCCAGCGGCGGCGGCGCTGATATTGGATTCGCAACCTCGAGCAACGCGGGGGCGACCTGGAGCAGCGGGTACCTTCCCGGGATAACGACGTTTCAGGGAGGAACCTCGTTCAGCGCCGTCAGCGATGCGGCGGTGGTCTTTGATGCCGCACATGCAGTCTGGATGATTTCCTCGCTGGGGATCGGGACGACAAATGAGGTTCTTGTGAGCCGTTCGGCGGATGGGATCAATTGGGGTAATCCCATCGCAGTGAGCACAACCGGAGATCCGGACAAGAATTGGATTACTTGCGACAACACTTCCACCAGTTCTTTTTATGGCCATTGTTATGTGGAGTGGGATGATCCCTCGCAGCAGGACCTCATCGAAATGAGCACTTCCAATGATGGCGGATTGACGTGGAGTCTACCGCTGAACACGGCGAATTTGGCTGATGGCATCGGCGGCATTCCTCTGGTTCAGGCGAATGGAACCGTGGTGGTACCGATCCTGGGAACCTCTCCTACTGCGGATTTCATCGCAGCCTTTACTTCCACCGACGGCGGCAGGAGTTGGGGCGCTCCGGTGACAGTGTCGGTGGTGACCGACCATTTGGTAGCCGGTAACCTTCGAACCGCTCCGTTGCCGGCGGCGCAACTGGACGCAGGAGGGAAAGTGTATGTCGTGTGGCAGGATTGCCGCTTCCGGGCAAGCTGCGCATCGAACGATCTGCTGCTAAGTACATCGAGCGATGGAATCACATGGACGGCTCCCGCGCGGGTGCCAATCGATGCCACCACCAGCACGGTGGATCACTTTATCCCGGGACTGGGTGTTGACCCTGCTACGTCCGGAAGCAGCGCACATCTGACTCTGACTTATTATTTCTATCCCGTCTCGGATTGCGGCACTGTCTGTTCGCTCGGTGTCGGCTATGTTTCCTCGAGTGACGGCGGCGGGACGTGGACCGTTGCGACCCAACTGGTAGGAGGAATGAGTCTGAATTGGCTTCCGGGGACGTTTTCAGGGCAGATGGTGGCCGACTATATTTCGACGCCTTATGTAAACGGCAAGGCGTTCGGAATATTTGCGGTAGCGAATCCGCCAGCTGCGGGCGTTCTTAATCAGGCGATCTACACCACGCCAGCGCCCTTGATGGCGCAAAAAGCTGGCAGCATGGCTAGCTCAAAGAGAGAAACCCCGGTTCCAAATGCAAAATCTGATCATGGTCCGAGACAGTTCTACGATGAGGACCATGAATATCCAGTGCCGCCGCCAAAGCGGAATCTGAGGCGATCGGCGAAGAGATAGGGATTCTTGCATCAACGAAATGCCATGCGAACAGCGGATTGCGACGCATTTTACACACCGCGATGCAAGCGTCCGAGTTTAAACCCGCAGCGCAAATGAACTTATAAATTCGCCCCGACGCGCTGTGTCCGCCGAGACCTTTGTCGCAGATTTGCACCAAATTCGGTCAGATGCCTGTGAAGCGGCTGCACTCCATTGAATCCAAAGCAAGATATTGGGTTGCATTTTTTATTGACTCTAAAAATAGAAAGAGTAAAAACATACTCGTTCTTTGACACGTTCTAAGTTTACCCGGTTGGTGCGATGTCCGGGACTCAAGCGAGATCACTTAGCACCATCGCAAGGTGGGAGCAGAGAGGGTCAGCGAGGGTCTAATAGCTGAGCGCTGGTTGAGGCGAACAGGAACACCATGTCAAGGGCAAGATAGAGTCCCGAGGCGTTGAACTAGTTTTTCCGGTTGGCGGTAAGCCCGGAGCCCGAGTGACGATCGCCTGTCGCAGCCGCAAGGCAGCGACAGCAGCAGGTCGGCGAGGGTCTAACGCGAGCTACTGGCCGAGACGAATAAGATCAACACCACCTCGGGACTCTTATTTATTTGCCTCGCCGCTTCGCCTCCCAAGTCTTTTCTAGATCACCTGCACAACACGACTCATCGCCCCAATAAGCATTCATGCGTTCGATGTGAAGTGGGAGCGCCGTCTCAGGATCGTGATGCAGCACGTTAATATTAATGTCATACATCGGGAAATTGATGAAAATATCGAGCGACTGCATCGTGCCCGCTTGCTGAATAACTTTCCAATCAAGGCTCAGCCCGTAGGGATCAAGCAAACATAATCCCCTTCTGAAGTCCTCGCGCCGGACTTTCGGGAACACCTCTCTCAGCAGGATGTGGTTGCAATTTCCCGTATGCAGGAAAACATCTCGCCGATTCCCGATCATCTCATTCAATCCCTCCATCTTGTCACCGTCCAAATCAATGAGGTGATATTCGCGAAAGGGCGGCCGCACAAGAAGCGCGTTCAGAGGGCTTCCCGGTACCATTTCACCAGTTGTTTTTGAGAGGTGATAGCCAGTTCCGGCGAAGGCGTCAATGTATACATGAAAGAAAGGCGGGTTCTTTTGATTCGACAATATTTTTGAATATTCAACAGCGTACCTCTTCAGTATGTCCAGCTTGACTTCAGTCCAGGGCCCGATTTGATCTACCTTCGGTAATCCCATAGATAATTCGCCTTTTGTTCGCTACTTGATTCTCGCAGATTCAGTTCGGCAATTCAATAACTTCAGAGCTTCATAGTGGTATGTTCCCGTGTTTCTTAGGCGGGAGCTTTTCTCTTTTAGTCTCTAGCATCGCAAGCGCCTGAATTAGTTTTTTGCGCGTGTCTCTGGGCTGAATTACTGCGTCCACGTATCCTCTTTCAGCGGCTACGTAGGGATTGGCGAAGCGTTCGCGAAACTCTTCGATTTTTTCCTGACGCAGATTCTCGCGGTTTGCGGCTGCGTCCAAATCGCGCTTGTAGACGATGTCGACCGCACCTTCTGGGCCCATGACTGCAATTTCTGCGGTCGGCCAGGCATAGTTCACGTCGGTACGGATATGCTTTGAGGACATGACGCAATACGCGCCGCCGTATGCCTTGCGAGTGATCACTGTGATTTTCGGAACTGTAGCTTCGGCGAACGCAAACAGCAACTTGGCGCCGTGTCGGATGATTCCGCCGTATTCCTGATTTGTGCCGGGCAAGAATCCTGGAACGTCTTCGAAAGTGATCAACGGAATATTGAAGCAGTCGCAAAAGCGCACGAAGCGGGCGCCTTTGACAGACGCATTGATGTCGAGCGTCCCCGCAAGCATGGCCGGTTGGTTTGCGACGAATCCTACGGGTTGACCGTTCAGGCGCGCGAATCCCACGACGATGTTCTTCGCGTAGTGTTCATGGACTTCGAAGAAATAGCCTTCGTCAGCGACACTATGAATTACGTCTTTCATGTCATACGGAAGATTCGACTGCTCGGGAACGATGCTGTCCAGAGCGGGGTCGGCGCGGTCGATAGGATCAGCGCAAGGTTTTCTCGGCGGGTCGTCGAGATTGTTGGAGGGCAGAAAGCTTAGCAGCTCGCGTACCATCGACAGGCACTCTTCGTCATCGTGAGCCATGAAGTGGGCGACACCGGAAACTTCATTGTGAGTCGTGGCTCCTCCGAGCTGATCTTTGGTGACGTCCTCGTGGGTGACCGTCTTAATTACATCCGGCCCTGTGATGAACATGTAGGAGGTCTTGTCGACCATGAGAATGAAATCAGTGATAGCAGGCGAGTAGACTGCGCCACCGGCACAGGGGCCCATAATCGCGGAAATTTGGGGAATCACTCCGCTATAGAGCGTGTTGCGCAAAAAAATGTCGGCGTATCCCGCGAGTGACATGACTCCTTCTTGAATGCGAGCGCCTCCGGAGTCGTTGAGGCCGATCAGAGGAGCGCCTATTTTCGCGGCGAGATCCATGATCTTAACGATCTTTGCGGCGTTGGTCTCGGAAAGAGATCCGCCAAAAACCGTGAAGTCCTGAGCAAAAATGAAAACGATCCGCTCATCGATGCGGCCGTAGCCGGTGATGAAGCCATCGCCATAATATTTTTGTTCGGCCATGCCGAAATCGTTGGAGCGATGGGTGACGAGCTTATCTGTTTCCTCGAATGTGCCGGGATCGAGAAGAAAGTCGATGCGCTCGCGCGCGGACATTTTTCCTTCTTTGTGCTGCCGTTCGCGGCGAAGGGAGCCTCCGCCGTCCATAGCCAGGTGGTCTAATCTTTTCAGTTCAGCAATCTTTTCATCGAGTTTCATGCGAGGACATTATAGGCGAGCGGCTGAACCGGAAAACCAAACGCCTCTAAGGGCGGGGAGAGCCGAGCCTTCCAAGTGGAAGGTAATGGCGTGGAAGAGCGGCCCTTTAGGGCCGCGTAACCTCTTCACATAGATATACGCGGCGCTGAAAGCGCCGCTCTTCCACGAGTTTCTGCAGAATTTGATTCATTCCATGCTGGCGCCCATTGGCTCGTAGTGATATCTCTTACCATCCCAATACAGGGCGGAGGTCATTTGGTCAGCTCCGGTTTCTTCGAGATAAATTGCCACGACCTTCTTTTTCTTCACCATGAGTTTTTTTACCGTGACCTGCTTGAAAGGCAAGTTCACAATTACGAATTTTCCGGCGGGAGTGGGCGAATTCCACGTTTCTGTGCCCGAACCGTGAATCACCAATAGGGCCAGGCCGCGATCGGTAGGCACGTCGCCGGAAAATGCCGAGGTGACTTTTGGGTTTCCATAGCCAAAGAAGGTGTAATAGGGGTCCATGACGGTGAAATTGTCTTCAGTCTGGTCCGACATTGGATTCTTGCACCGGGCCGGAATGACAACGTCGTCGATACCGTCGCCGTTCAGGTCCCCTACCAGTGGCGGCATTCCGATCAGGGCGCAACTGGACCCGAACTGCTTCTTCACAAAGTCATTATCGATGGCGGAAAGAGGAGGTGGTGGCGATTTCTTCGCCTCGGGCTCGGCTTGTTGACAGGAAAGAAATTGCGCTTGGAAAATCGCCGCCACAGCTACTAAGAAAGCAAAACGAAGAAATCGCATATTACAACTTTAGTCCTGATGTGAGCAGCCTGGGTAGAGATAAGAAGGATTTCTGTGCTACGAACCCACACTTTGGGTCACGATCTTGTGGCGTGAACCCTGTTGCCGTTTAGGAGCGCCGCGGCAGAAGAGGCGCCTTCCGCCGGCTATTGTAGTATGTTCGCAGTCGCGGATTCTCTGGGTGACAATCTCGACATTGGGACATCAGCACACTACGCGGCGGAGCAACGAACCAACATTAGGCGAACTTCTCGTGCTGGTCGCCGTTGCGGCCGCACTCTTCGGCATCACGGCGAGTGTCCTCCACGGCTGGCGCAGTCTAGTGCTCACGTCCGATGACAACGGGGCATACCTTGATGTTGCGACAGCGATCCGGAGTTGGGATTTTCACCAGGTCGACATTCAGCACTTTATGGGGTACCCATATGCAATTGCTGCCGTCTCGTCGATTTCGCACCTTCCCCTGCTTAGCAGCCTTTGGCTGGTAGCGGTAGTATCGTCCTTTGTCAGTACGATTTTAGTTGCCCACCTATTCGGCACGTGGGTCGCAGCATTTTTTGCGTTGACAAATTTCGCATGGCTGCAGGTATCGTTCTTAGGTGGATCCGAGCCTCTCGCGGTCGCTCTCGCGATGGGCGCATTGTGGACCTTTCGTCGTGGGAACCCTTTGCTGGCGGCTCTGCTGGGATCGCTGGCAACCACGGTTCGGCCCCTCATGTTCTTTACGTTGGTGGGGATAGGTATAGCTCTTCTCTATCAGAAGCGATATGGCAAGTTTCTAGGGGCCTTTGCCGTTGGGTTAGCCATCTGCCTTTTATACGTCTGGCCCCTGGTGCACTATTTCGGAGACCCACTTCTCACCGTTCACAGCTACTCGTCTCGTGACTACGGTGCGGAGAATTTGAAAGGGCCTCATGGCCACCTGTTCGGGTGGCCCTTTCATGCAATTGTCGTCGGCACCATGCTGTATCCGGCGCCTTGGACTAATTTGACATTGAGCTTCTCGTGGATAGCCCTAGTGACTGCAGGAATAGTGGCGATGTTCTCCCGAGATCTCCGAGATCACTGGCGGGCCAACCCCGCCGAGGCGATACTCTGCGGGTTATATCTGTTGGCAGTCTTCTGTTACGACTATTTAATATGGGCGCGCGGTAACTTTATCCGCTTCTCAATACCGGCGCTCCCTTTTGTTTTCTTTGCGCTGCTACGATGGCTCCCCAAAGATCGGCGAGTGCTTTGGAGTCTTGCGGTAGTTTCGCCGGTTCTAGCCGCCTGTTCCGCGATCGGGATTAGAAACCTTTTTCCTTTTCTATGACGTTGCACTGGTTAGCCACGAAAGTGTTCCCATCCTTCGGGCGCTAGTCTCTGAAGGTTGCCGGCGATCCGAAGAGACATCTTTCGACCGCCGACGATTCTGCCGATTTCCGTGATCCGAACATCGTCGATGCGTCGGGGGACGGTGGCCTTCGCTGGAGCGGTGAACAGGAGTTCGTAGTCTTCGCCGCCGTGCAGCGCGAGGCGTATGTCGGACTCCGGATGAGGAATGGCGTCCGCGATTAATTCCGCGCCTACTTTGCTTTCTTCGCAAATATGACTCAGGTCCGTGGATAGGCCGTCGCTGATATCAATCATCGAAGATGCCAGGCCTTTTTCGCGCAGGATTCTTCCTACTTCAACGCGGGGTGAGGGATAAAAGTACCTGGCTAAGTTTTGGCCCGGCATCTTCTTCCTGTCACCTCGAAGCAGCGCCGAGAGCGTGGTTGCGGCGCCTCCAAGAGTTCCTGTAACAAAAATCCGGTCGCCTCGCAGGGCGCCTGATCGCAAGATGGCTTTGCCTGTCGGTACAGAACCCAGGACAACGATATCGGCGAGGATTTTGCCTGGAGACTTGGACGTATCGCCTCCAGCTAGAGGGACAGCGAATTTCGAACCCAACTTCAGCAAGCCATCCAAGAATTCATCCACCCACCGTTGCGGAAGCTTATCGGGTAACGCAAGGGACAAAAACGCGGCCAGAGGGGTGCCTCCCATGGCTGCAATGTCGCTTAAGCCTCGCAATAGGCAGCGGTGACCGATAGAGGCGGCCGGCTGCAATTCTCGGCGAAAATGGATGTCTTCCAGGCTGAAATCGGTGGTAATCAGTGCTTCATGACCGTCCGGGATGCGGATGCAGGCGCAGTCATCCCCAATGCCTAGTATTCCGCGAGTGTTTCCAGCACGTGAACGTATGCGGTGAATCAGGGATGTTTCGGCCAGTGGCATGGAAGGCAATCATACCCGAGAGGTGCCCAAGGGAGTGCCAACTCGGACATCAGCGTTTGTTCCGTAATGGGTGTATTCTCCGTTTAGTTTCATAGTGGTAATACGGCAAAGGGGCATGGCCAATTACCCAGCCTTGGTAACGAAATTTACAGGTAGCGGCCCGTTGACATGGGGGACCTACTTTGTTACCTTTGCCCAGCATCTCCAAGACTTGGTTGGCCGAGCTAAGTGCTGCATCCGGTTTGGATTGCAGCGAGTGAGGGTTGGATTGATTCCAAGCGCCTGAAAATGATCGGGCGCGTGATGTTTACCAGAATGGGAACCACGAGGCGTTCCAAGATGGTAAGGCAAAGGCTCCTGTCTTTGGAGCCCGCTCGGTAATCAGAAATCATATTACTTTTGAAAGGCGAATATTGAGTAAGCGTTTCTACATTCTTTTCGTAGCCCGCGGCGAGGACGGGGAGTTGCGGAAAATTCCCATTCCTCTCCAGTACTTGTACGTCTTGGTCGTGGGATCCGCGATCGGCATGTTGAGCCTGACTGGGATCGCCGGATCCTATCTCAGGATGCTGCTAAAGGTTTCGCATTACAACGAACTTCGAATCCAAAAGGACGCACTTACAAACCGCTACTCAAAGCTTGAGCAGGTGGCGCAGGAAAGAGATGTTCAGGTCGCCTCGCTGGGTTCGCTGGCGAGTGAGGTCTCAACCCTTTACGGGTTGAAGGCCGATCCTACTTTAATTGCGGTTTCGTCCTCCCCCAAGGGTATTCAGGAGGAGCAAATCACGTCCTCGCTGGATCGGCTTTATGTCTTGAAGACGTTAGCATTGAGCGGAGCCACGACTACCGGAATTTCTCTCGGCATGACTCGGGACGCTACGACAGCCGACTGGCTGCGGGCCAATTCCGCGCCCAATCTCTGGCCGGTCGAAGGCCCGATAACCGGATCGTTCGGCGAGCGAATCGATCCATTCAATGGAGAAGGCGCGTTCCACTGCGGAGTCGATATCTCTTCGTCCTATGGGCAGGCGGTGATTGCTCCGGCGGATGGAACGGTTGATTTCGCTGATTTCATGGGTGGATACGGGCGCGCGATCATCCTCAGTCACGGGCATGGGATCACGACTCGGTATGGCCACCTGGCAAACTTCGCGGTTACCCCAGGGCAACACGTCCACAGGGGCGATACGATTGGATATGTTGGACTCAGCGGACGCAGCACCGGTCCTCATCTGCATTACGAAGTCCGCATCAACGACACTCCCGTAAACCCGTACAAATACCTTCGGATGACGGTTGCTAATTTTGGGGGATTTTCGGCGGGGAGCTGAGGAAGCATTCAGCAGTCAGTTCTGAAACGCGTATAGCTGGACGCTCATTGGGTTACGGTCAAAACTACCTTATTCGACTTGACGTCACCATCCTTTTCATCTTTCGAAATGCGCCGGAACACTTGGATCACACAGTTTCCGGGTTTACTCAGGTCGAGCAACCGACTAATCGGCTCCCGGTCGGCGACACTTTCTCCGGGCCCTACGGTTCGAGGAAAGACAGGGTGGCCGGTGGCAAGTTCCGGATGCTTGTACGCCCTTCGCGGCACCAGGCTGCCGCTGCTGTCCCGGACCTCATACGTATAATTCGGGTCCACGCCAGTGAGACCACTGATATTGGCACTAAGATCCAGTTCCCGATCCGACGTGTTTTTTAGGTGAACCGTTACCTCCACTTCGGAGCCCGCTCTTACAGTTTGACTCTCAGGGCTGATCGTGATGACAAACGGCTGTCTGGTGGACTGGCTTCGTCCGAGAGAAAACACCCCCGAAGTCATAAGTAAGAGCAAAAAGAAGTTTCTCATAATCACATCCCTCGTGGGCTCCGCTCCGCTGGGCGGACGAGGGCGTCCGCTCGTGCGCAAGCATCTCTACTGCCTTAGTCCTATCCAGCGCTCGGAAACTACTATCGAATTGCCCGGGTTTTGAGGATCGTATCGAACCGAGGTTGGGACTCCCAAACGGCAGGAGTGGAGATTGATGCGCTGCCGCAAGTAGGTCACGTCCTGCGAAGCCTCGTAGGAGACGCCGGCTACGTCATATTGAAAGATCAGAAAGGTTGCGAACGTGTGCTCGTCGGATTTCTGTTCCTGGACGTCCAAAACAGTGCCATCGGTGATGCGGCCGACTTGATCGAGCCATTCACGGCGACGGGTCTCGAGTTCTTTGGGCGTCTTAGGCTTACTACGGAAAAGCATGTAACCAGCAAATAGCGCGCCGCAGACGCCAGCAACAAATGCATATTCACGAAACGGATTCATGGCCAGTAGGAAAGAGCGCTCTCCGAACAGGATAAAGCCTGACGCGAAATCGGGGAAGAGGAAGATGGTCACGACGGGAACTAGACACGTTCGACGGAATCGTGCGAGTCGCTACGGCCAGGTAAATTGTCCCTGTTACCCGACTGCTAGCCCTTCTTTGGAAGGTACTCGTCAAATCCCCGTTGACTGCGGTTCGCAGATCGGGCACTTGTTAACGGGGTGTTTGAACCATGCGCCTATGTCGCTGCATTGCGGGAGTTGCACTTCTGGTTCAAGCATCGATTGGCCAGGTTTCCTCAGACAATGCTGAAGGAAAGAGACCGCCGGGGACTGTCTCTGGTGTACAGAAGCCAAGCGATGCGATTTCCCGGAAACTGGTTCGTGTTGAGACGGTGCAGACTCCCGGAGAAATCGCAGTTTTTTTCTTCTCACCTATGGAATGCGACGGTGAAGGAAACCTCTACCTCCAAACCGATCCCGGGCTGCCAGCGATTCATAAGTTGAATTCGAAGGGGGAGAGGGTCGCAGTCTTCCAGCCGACTTCAAATCCAGACCGGAAGATCGACTTCTCGAGATCGTTTGCTGTTGCGCAGGGCGGCGAATTGTACGAATTGGTCTTTGCCAACGAAATCACCCGATACGTTTACGTCTATAAATCTGATGGGGCGTTTGACTCCGCCATCAAGTTACAGCCGGGGATCCCCTGGTCGCCGAGTATGATCGCTGTCTTCCCCTCGGGGCAGCTGCTGGTCTCAGGCGCACAATTCGAACGGGGTGCCGGCGTCGCCACGTTGCCGTTTACCGGAATCTTCGCGGCGGACGGCAGGCTGCTAAAAGAAATTAAGCTCGAAGACGACGAGACTCTGCGGGATATGGCAGCACAGGGTGACGCCCGGGTAACTTCGCCCCAAATGCCACACGGGAATCGCGCTGTTGCTCTGAGTCACGCAGAAATGGCTTCGGACGGAAATGCATATCTCATGCGCTGGACCACCCCGGTTATATTCTATGCAATTTCTCCAGGCGGCGAAGTCGTTCGACGTTTCACTGTGAACCCGCCTCAGGATGCGGCCGAACCCCCGATGGACGTGCACGTATCTGAGAACCGTATTGCGATTTTGTTCGTCAACCGGCAAACGAAGCACAAGGTCATTAAAATCGTGGACCTTGAGGGACATGAGATCGCGACCTACACCGAACCCATGGCCGGGGCAAGCCTGCAGGCGACTTAGGCGTAGCGCTTGCCTGTTATACCCAAAATCCTGATCGATTCACCTTCTTAGGCGCGGGAGACGACCAACGAGTGCAGTTCCGGATCGCAGAAGGGCGCTGAAGGACAACACACCATCCATTTTGCAGGTCTCCACAGGCTCTCTTGAAGCTGTGCGCTAGTCCCCGTAGACTTAATTTAGTGCATATCCATGGCAGTCACGGTCAGCGGCGGACGTTGCTAATCCTCCAGATCTCGTTAGGGGTCACCCTTGCCTATATCGTGCTGCTGGTTGTCTCAGGCATCCGGGCTCATTCGCTGGCGCTGCTGTCTGAAGCTGGGCACAATCTCTCGGATTTTTTGGCCCTGTTGCTCTCGTGGGTAGCGGTATATCTGCAATCGCGGCCTCCCAGCGCCACCAAAACTTATGGCTATCACCGCGCTGGAGTGCTGGTCGCGTTGGTGAATGCGGCCTCGTTGATGGGCGTATCTTTCCTGATTTTCTACGAAGCTTTTCGCCGCTTGCAAAAGCCTGAACCTGTACACGCCGGAACCATGATGATTGTGGCGGCGGCTGGCGTCGTAATGAATGGGGCGATCACACTGTTGCTCTGGCGGTCCGATCGCGACGTAAATATTCGGAGCGCGCTAGTGCATGAAATTGGCGATACGCTTTCCACAGCGGCTGTCATCGTCGGTGGCTGGGCGATTATGGCCACTGGTCAGGTCTGGATCGATTCGGCGCTGTCGGTTGGAATTGGCGCGCTGATCCTCTGGTCGGGGTTCGGCATAGTGCGCGAGACGCTGAACATTTTGCTGGAAGGCACGCCGCGTGGGGTGAAACTAAAGTTGGTGGAAGAGGCCATGAGGGCGGTGGACGGTGTCAACGATGTGCATGACTTGCATGTCTGGAATATCGGCTCCGAGACTCGTGCTCTTTCGTGTCACATTTCGATCGCAGACATACCACCGTCAGCCAGCGAGCGGATTTTGCGCGATCTCAAAGAATGCCTGCACCACGATTTTCGCATCGACCACACGACCATTCAGTTCGAACATGAAGTCTGCGAAGTTGCGCATGGATGCGTGATTCCGATGAGCGAAGCGGAACATCATCATAGCCATTAGGTGAAGGTGAGATGCAGGGGTCCTTCGCTTCGCTCAGCATGACAATGTGGATTTGGAGCAAAGTGTTAGGACCTCAGGTTACCTTTTCTTTGAGATGAGACCCAGGATCTTGCTGGCGAAGTCATCGGAGAATCCAAATCTGGCTTTGGCTCTTGAATAGAGATCAACCGCCTGCTTGTCGAGCCAGATCAACGTGGCTTTGCCGATGCCGTCTTCGGGACGCGCCCGATAGTTCGTCGATCTCGCCACTGGTTTTCCATCGGTCTCAACCGTGTAGTAATACAAGGCCACGCTCTTGCGGGACACGTGATCCGGACAGGTGAGCCGCTCGGGAAATCCGTGAAATGATTTTTCGTCGGTGTTGAAGATCAGGGCCTGATTAAACATCGGCGGATACTTTGCGATGCAATGTTGCATTTTGTTGTCCCAAAGTTCAATCGCTCCTCCCCAGCTTTCCTGCCAGCCTTCATTGAGGTAGAGGATCAGGTTCACCCGGCGTCGCCAGTTTTTGTGGTAGTGGTGCATGCTGAAGTCGGTGTGAACGTTTAGAAAGCCGCCTCTGCTGGATTGATGCAGCCCACCGCCTTCCAAGCCAGGGTCGGCGATCAAGTTTGGAATTCCTGTAAGCGCCGAAAGCCATTCCACAAACTGCGGTGAATTCAGCTCGTCCGTCACTTCACCCATGGTGCGTGGAAAAAGCATCCGCTTGTTCATCCCTGACTTATTTTCATTCTGATGTTTGTACTGGGTCCACGCATCCGTGGTGGGATGGGGGAACTCCCGCTCCATTGCATGAGCGATGCTGGGATCGAGAAAGTCCGGAAGAAAAATGTGCGGAACCGGAGCGTTGTCGCGGTATTGCTTTTCCAGGCCGCTCAACTCGCCATCCCATTTCCAGTAGGGAAAAAGCGGTTCGGGCTTTTCAACGGCTTGTAACTGAGGCATTAGGATTTATTTTACAGGGAGGGGCTGATTTGTGCATGATAACCGGTCTCCCGGGCAGTGGGCTGTTTTGAATTTGCTCAGGGAATTGCTATCAACAGCCCGCCGCTTACGCCAAGAGACTGCTCATGCCCTCGACCAAAGTTGTATTCGTAACCCGGTTCAACATACCATCCGAATCTATGCCTCGTGGACGACGGCCAGTACATGAAATCCGCCACTACTTCTCCCCCGACTGAATTGGTGGTCAGGCCGTATTGCCTCGCGTGAATCCACTCCGGCCCGGCGCCGACCATGAACTCGGCTTTCTTGGATAACGTCCAGGGCTTTTTGAAAAGAAGGTCAGCACTCCACTCTGTCGAGTGCGGTCTAAATAAGGATGTAACACCCGCCTCAATCTCCAGGCGGTTCTCGATCGGCGTAATTTCAATCGCGACAGTGGGACCGAAGCTCGCACCTTCGCCAGTGAGACCATGAAAGCCAGCTCCCCCAAGCTCAACAATTGCGGCTGGTTCCTTCTCGCTCGACTGCGCGAGCGCATTTCCCAAGGAGAGGCACAAACACGCTATCAGGATTTTCACGCCGCTTTAGCCTCATGCAGTTCTACTCCAACCATTTTTTCCAGCGTCCAAACGGGGTCTGCAACTCCGGCTTCCACTGCGCGGGCGTTACCCTCAGGGTTTGGTGGACCGGCAGAAATTATAATGGGCATCGGTAGATCGCAAATTCAAAAAAAAGCTCACTCCCGTCTGCCGAACCACAGAGCACACAGACAGTCACAGAGGAAACCTGAAACACTCAATCACATCTATCTAACTAATCCAGACGGCAAACTTGCACCGCTGGATTTTTGTAGGGGCAATCCATTCCCGGCAGAGCCGCTTTTTCCCAGACAATCCAGGTTACGCCGTACTTGGCTTTCAGCCGTTGAAAGTCCTGCATCTGGAAGTGCTCCCATCCGCTTTGAGCTCGAACCTGTGCCCACCACTCTTCGGCCAGAGGCGGGAACATGGTGACGGCGCCGCTGTCTTTCATTGCATCCGCCAGCATGCTTCGCTCGCTGATGGCGCGAAAACCGTGCGCGTCCTCGCCCGGAAGTCTCATGTGGAGAGGATTCAAGGCGAAAAGCGCGTCGGTGGGTGTGTTCTGGCGAGCCCAAACAAATGCACGCGCCCACTCATTTCCTTGAGCGTCCAGAGTCCACTCGATGTGTGGGCTGGCGGGGAAAAGTGCGCGCTGAGCGAAAAACATGCCCGCACATAACGGGGCGAATAACAGCGCCCAGCGCCAGATACGGCTCCGCAAAATGTGTTCGCCCAAAAAACCGCCGCCGATAACAATCAAGAGGATATAGAGCAGATGAAGGCTGCGGAGGGGCTGCAATCGAGCCAGGCTCTCGAACCGGGCAGGAATAGAAACTATTAAACCCGCCGCGAAATACACGAGATCGTAAACAACCAGGGCCCGGCATACCAGTTCAAGATTTCGCTGTCCTTTTGCGCGCGCTATGTTCGCGAACCACCAAAACAACGCGACCGGCGCAATGATTCCGACCCATTCATACCACTGCCAATTCAAGATGTAGTGAAAAGTGTGATAGAGCGTGGACTGATGATAAGCATTGGAAGGCGGTTGAAACGAGAATCCAAATGGCAACAGAAGCGCAGCCACAGCAATGGTTGGGCTTTTCATCCGCACCGTTTTCATCCAGATCAGCAGCACGCAAAACGAGAACGCAAAGACGGACATCAACGGGTGCATGGCGGCGGCGCACGCGAGCCAGAGCGCGGTCGCCACATATTTTTGTTTCACCGTACTGGTGACAGCAAATATCGCCGCAAAGGCAGCCAAGTTTCTGGGATTGGTGTACTGATCCAGAATGTAGAGGGCGGTTCCGGCTACCGGCAAGGTTAGTAGAGAAGCTACCAGCGCAACGCCGCACCATCGCGCACGCTGATTGTTGAAACATTCCCCACTCAACTTCCAGCACGCCAATAGCAATAGAAAAATCGAACCGAATTCGAACGCAAGCAAAACGACATCGAACGATAAATGCGTGAGCCGCACAGAAGCTGCGACAAAGTTTGGAAAGAAAGTTAAATGCGCGTGAGAATTAAAAAACTCGGCGTTAAACGGAAAGAGTTCAGGATGAAGGATCTTCTCAATGCCGGGAAGATAAATTTCGGCATCTTCAACTCCCGGGTGATATCCATGGACGAGAAAAGCCCCGATAGTAAGAAGAAAAAGAACGGCAAGTTCTTTAAGCGTCGAGGAAGGCTGCGATTCTTCCATTTATCCTTCGGGCTTTCGACGCTTTAGTTCGTGGCGCACGCTGCGGCCTTCGACCAGATGAAGGATTTCTTCGGCGAGGTTTTTGGCATGATCTCCGGCACGCTCGAAGGCTTGCGCCACCAGCAAGAGATTCGTGCTGTATTCCCGGGGACGCCGATCGGTACTCTCGAGATGGCGTCGAAACATCGCATGACAAACCTGGTCGATACGCGAATCATTTTGCAAAACCCAGTTCGCGGGTTCAACCTCGCGGTCAACAAACCCTTGATGAATGCGTTCCAGCATGGTTTGCAAAGTCCCGGACATCGCCAGCAAATCACGCTTATCGTCCGCCTGAAGCCGAGTGGTGACAAGCTGCAATCGCTTGGCAGAGGACCATGTCAGATCGCCGATTCGCTCCAGATCGGTGATGAATTTCAGACAAGCGAGTAGTTCCCGAGCTTCGGCTTCCGTCACATCGGTGATCGCGCTGGTAATTTTTTCGTCGACTTTGCGCTCGATCCGGTCCAGTTCCTTCTCGCAATCCTTCACCGCGAGAAACGCCATTTTCGAAGAATTTCCTACAAACTCAGTCGTATTGGACGCCGAGTCTTTGGCCACCAGGCACGCCTGGCGGATAAGTTCGATAAGCTCTTTGGTGGATTCAGGCGTGCGGGACGCTATTTGCTTTGCAGGGCTCATCGAAGTCGGGCTCATCGAATAGGCGGCGTGTCGTAGTCAAATCGAGATCGAAGCGCTCAAATACAATACCGCCTTGCCCTTGAGTATGACACGATCTTTTTTGAGCTCGCACCAAAGCTCTCCCTGGCGTGCGGAAAGTTGGCGGGCGTGGAATTTAGTCTTGTTGAGCCTGTCAGCCCAGTAGGGAGCCAACATGCAGTGACTGGAGCCGGTCACCGGGTCTTCGGCAACTCCATAGCTCGGGGCAAAGTATCTGGAAACGAAGTCGGATCGATTACCGGGCGCAGTAATGCAAACGGTGAAAGGATGAAGACCCTTCAAAAGCTCGAAATTCGGGTGAGTATTTAGAACTTGCTCCTCGTTTTCATAAACGACTAAAAACTTGCTGTTGCTCTGGAACAGAGCCGTCGGCTCGCAAGATGAATTCCCGTTCGCCAACGCCCGCGAAAGATCCGCCGGTGGGTTCTCGCTTTTCCAGGGCGGCGAAGCGGGGAAGTCCATCGATAGCAGATCGCCGTCCTTGTGGACGGTCAAGAGTCCGCTACGAGTTTGAAACTGAACCGAGGATTTTTGTGGGGTCAAAATGTTCAGCAGCACGAACGCAGACGCCAGTGTTGCATGCCCGCAAAGCTCCACTTCGCATTGCGGAGTAAACCATCGTAAGCGGTAGCCATCGCCTTCCGGCACAAAAAATGCGGTTTCGGAAAGGTTGTTTTCGGCAGCGATGGTCTGTAATGTTTCTTCCTCCAGCCACGCCTGAAGCGGACAGACCGCAGCAGGATTGCCCTCGAAAACCTTCGCAGCGAATGCATCGACTTGAAAAATAGGCAAGTCCAATCTGTCATCTCCTTAATTGCAGCGCATAGATTTGGGTCAGCAGGTGCAATGCTTGATTGCGAGGCCGCGCGGCCAGCCTGCGACATCTTTCCGCTATATTTGTCCGGTTTACAGCCGTGCATTAAGAATATCTGGACTAGCATTACACGAGTCAATTTGATTGTCCTAAAATCTAATTTGCGGCAATTTATTTCTGGTTTCGGAGGCCCACCAGCGGACACTCATAACAACTGGATGGCACAATCCCCACGCAAACCCTCTATAGGTCTATAATCGCCATTTTGCCCGGAGCCATGTGCGCATTCTTGTTTTAAGTGATATTCACAGCAATCTTGAAGCCCTGGAAGCGTGCATCGCCGCCGCTCCTGCTCACGACATGGTCGTCAACCTCGGCGACGTAGTTGGATACGGCGCCAGTCCCAACGAGGTCATCCAGCGGGTTCGCGGCATGGGAGAAATCTTTGTTCGCGGAAATCACGACAAAGCCGTCTGCGGGATCACCGATCTCAAGGATTTCAATCCAGTAGCCGGGATCGCCGCGCTTTGGACTCGCGAACATCTTCCCGCAGCTAATCTGGAGTGGCTTACGGCGCTGCCGCAGGGACCAATCTCAGTCGAAGGAGTCGAAGACACCCAGTTCGTCCATGGATCGCCGGCAGACGAAGACGAATATGTCGTAACTCTGCATGACGCGATTCCGCCGTTGCTCGTCTCGTCGAGCAATCTAACTTTTTTTGGCCACACCCATATTCAAGGCAGTTTTTTCACCACCGCTGGCGACTCGGGCGACGTTTCCTATCCTGAATACAAGACCGTAGGAAAAGCCGAAACCAGTGAATTCCCCTTGAAGGATGGCGTTCGATACATGGTAAATCCTGGGTCCGTCGGCCAGCCTCGCGATGGCAACTGGCGGGCCGCATTCGCACTTTTCAACACCGACTCTCGAGTCGTTACCTTCCATCGCGTGCCCTACAATTTGAAAGCCGCGCAAGACCGCATCCTCGACGCAAATCTCCCTTTGCGACTGGCTACCCGGTTGGCCGCGGGACGATGATCCTACGAAGATGATCGCAGGAAAAAGATGAATCAAAGACCCGCCAAAGCATTCTCCAGCGCCCCCGAGCATCACCTGATCGCCTACAGCGACGGCGGCGCCCGCGGCAATCCCGGCCCCGCAGGCTATGGAGTGGTCCTTCAGGACGAGACCGGAAAAAAACTAGCCGCTCTAAGCGAATACCTTGGCCACCAAACCAACAACGTCGCCGAATACCAGGGCCTGATCGCGGCCCTTGAATATGCCGTCACTAATGGTCACAAAGCGCTAAAAGTAATCAGCGATTCCGAGCTTCTGGTCCGCCAAATCAAAGGCATCTACAAAGTCAAAAACTCCACCCTTCAAGAGCTTCACAAACGCGCAAGAGATCTGATCGCCCAATTGGACTGGTTTTCTATAGGACACGTCTTGCGCGGCCACAACCAAGAAGCCGACACCCTGGCCAACGCCGCCATGGACAAAGGCATGGGACGAACAAAGAATTAGGCTTTCCAAAAAAACCTTGTCATCCCGAGCGAAGTCGAGGGACCTGTTTTTCTCCCGACACTGGACTTGGGCCGAGACTTTCCGCCACGCCAAGCCCCGCAGAGCGCCACGATCCCGTCACATCCCATCAAACGCAATCAACGCCCCGCTAGCCGCCGGCAGCTCCACTACCGCGGCTCCATTCTCCACGTTCACCTTCTCCACTCGCGCGGCGGACCATGCACCGCTTGCACCCACCGGCGACCCGCCGAATGTAACATCTGTCGTGTCGTCCACCCGCGGCGCGTGCAGACGAAGCACGCTCGCGCCTCGCGCATTTTGTCCAGGATCAATCGACAGGCGAACGCGGCGATCGAGATTCTTATTGAAAGCCGCCACCTTCATTACGCCCGTATCGCCGCGAATGCCATATGCCGTCAGCAGCGGTGACTGTTCCACGCCCTCGAGCCTAGTCTCCACTAACTGCCCCGCTCCTGCCTGCGCAAACAGCAGCATGCCGTAATAGATGGGTCGCGCCAGAAATCCATCTTCTCGCATTCCCGCGATCGGCGTGTACCAACCATAACCGCCGCCATGAAAGTTGATTCCCATGCCACCCGCCGACGCCAGCTGATACATCAAGTCCGCACTCCACAGCGCAGACGCAAACGTATCGCTCACTCCTGCCTTGCCACCCTGGTAACAGGAGTTCGTCTCCGAAAGCCGGAATGGCAAACCGGACTCAGCCATTGTCTGCTTCATTCCTTCAAACTCGGCATCCAGGCTGGGATTCGGCTTCAGCAGCCGTTCAATCGTCATCGACGGATCCGTCGGCGGACCCTCCGCATAATAATGCTGCGACAGAAACGCGGCCTCATGCTTGAACTGTCTCGCAAACGGCACCAGCCACTGATTGTTGTAAGCCGTATCCGGACCCGCAAACGGAGCGTTCGGAACTCGCGTCCGTATCGCCTGATAAAAGCGCTGCCATTCCGCGGCAAACTGCGCGAAGTTGTAATCCGCCTTGCGAATCCCATTCCGAAAAAAAAGGTCTGGTTCATTGCATAGCTGAAACGCGATCAGCTTCTCCCCAACCGCGTTCACTACATACGCCGCCTCGTCAGCCGCGGCTTCCGCGGTGCCTGTTCCCATGTTCAACCCATAAATCAGCTTCCAGCCCGACAGTTCAAGAAACTCCCGCAGGTTGTGGATTGCTACCGGAGTAATATTCACCGGCGCTGGCCCTTTGTCCCCTACGTCCGAACCCACCGCCAATCCGAACGCAATGGGACTGGTTTTGTCCGCCGCACGCATGGCGTCGCTGTCCGCAGTAGCCTTCTTCGCCGTACTCGGAGTCCAGTAACAAAACTCGCTCGTGTTGCCGCCAATCCGCAAAACCCCTGACTTCCCTAACTGCCGTACGAACTCGGCAAGTTCAGCATTTTCCCCCGAAAAGAATTGCGGATTCCCCAGCTGCGCCGACTCATAGCTCAATCCAGTAAAGTCGTCGCCGATTTTGTTGCCAAGCCGGTCCGCACGCAAAGTAAGTCGAACCGAAGCCGCGGGAGTTGTTTCAGCAAATAGGTTGAATCGCGGGTGAAGACCAGCGGCAGAAGCCGCAGCCGAAAGACGAATAAACTCACGTCGATTCATGACCAGAAAGATTCCACCACAGGTCGTTCGAGGGAGCAAGTATTTGTCTGTGTGGCGCGGGCGCCCCCGCCCGCGAGCGGCCGAAAGCGATACGCCTCCCTCGCATCTCCCAACTCAGCACCCGCATCTACTGCTCATGGAATTTCGACAGCTCGGCTATTCCGGATTAAAAGTCCCCGTCCTCAGCTTCGGTGCCGGAACCTTCGGCGGTCGCGGCGAATTCTTTAAAGCCTGGGGCAATACCGACGTAGCAGAAGCCACCCGCCTGGTGGACATTTGCCTCGAGGCCGGAGTCAATTTCTTCGACACCGCCGACGTCTACTCCAGCGGCGCGTCCGAGGAAATTCTAGGCAAAGCAGTCGCCCGTCGCCGGAGCGATGTTCTCATCTCTACTAAAGCCACGTTCCGCATGGGCAATAGCCCCAACGATCTCGGCTCCTCGCGCTACCACCTGATTCGCGCCTGCGAAGCGAGCCTGCGCCGCCTGAATACCGATTACATCGACGTTTACCACCTGCACGGCTTCGACGCGATTTCGCCGGTGGAAGAAACTCTCAAGACTCTGGACACGCTGGTCGAAAGCGGCAAAGTACGCTACATCGCTTGCTCTAATTTTTCAGGATGGCATCTGATGAAGTCGCTCGCCGTTTCCGAAAAATATGGATGGACTCGCTACGTCGCCCATCAAGTTTATTATTCGCTCATCGGACGCGACTACGAGTGGGAACTCATGCCGCTTGGGCTCGACCAGAAAGTTGCCGCCATCGTCTGGAGCCCTTTGGGATGGGGCCGCCTCACCGGGAAAATCCGCCGTGGCCAGCCACTTCCAGAAATTAGCCGCCTGCACAAGACTTCCCAGCAGGGCCCGCAAGTCGCCGATGATCACCTTTATAAAGTAATCGACTCCCTGGAAGAAATGGCGCGTGAGACTGGAAAGACCATTCCGCAAGTAGCGATAAACTGGCTGCTACAGCGCCCAACTGTAGCCAATGTAATTATCGGCGCTCGCAACGAAGAACAATTGCGCCAGAACCTGGGTTCAGTCGGATGGAATCTCACCGCCGACCAAGTCGCCCGTCTGGATGCGGCCAGCGCCGTACCTACTGTTTATCCCTACTGGCACCAGCGCCAATTCGCCGACCGAAACCCTCCCCCAGTCTAGACGCCGGGTGACTGCTATGCTCCCCGAGGGTGCCCCTCCAAGCTACGCTTGGGCGGGGATTCTCGATCAATTGTCGTCCTATATCTGTCCCCTCCCGCCATCCACATCCAGTTCAACCCCAGTGATGTAGGACGCATCCGAAGAAGCCAGGAAAGCCACTGCGCCCGCCACCTCTTCCGGCTTTCCGAAACGCTTCATCGGAACCGAAGCAAGAACTGAAGCTGCGAAGCTGTCCACGGCTTCTTTTGAGAGTCCGGTTCGTCCGAAAATCGGGGTTTCAATGGGGCCCGGCGCCACTGCGTTCACCCTGATGTTGCGCGCTACGAGCTCCGCAGCCACCGACCGGGTGAAGGATCGCATCGCAGCCTTAGTTGCGGCGTACACCGATCCGTTCGCGACGCCCTGATGACTGACGACGCTGGTATTAAGAATGATCGACGCGCCATCATTCAGATGTGGGAGTGCCTTCTGGATCGTGAAGTATGCGCCTTTAGTATTGATGTCGAACTGCTCATCGTAGTGCTCTTCCGAAACTGCATCGAATGGCATAAATTTGGCGACGCCGGCGTTCACGAATAAAACATCAATCTTGCCAAACTTCTGCGCCACCGCGGAGAAGAGTTTGTCCGCATCCGCAAGTTTGGAAACATCCGCCTGAACTACCAGCACGTCCTTCCCAAGAATCTTGGCCGCTTCGTCCAATGTCTTCCGGCTGCGCCCGGAAATGGCGACGCGCGCCCCTTCCTCGAGAAACCGCTGGGCCGTGGACAATCCGATTCCGCTGTTTCCACCAGTAACCACTGCGACCTTGCCTTCTAATCTCTTCATGTTTGCTTCCCTCCGCAAAGGTTTCATTGCAAGCAATGCTCTTCGAAATGTTCTCGAAGCTGCGTTACTTTGATATTTAGATGATTGTCTAACTCTTAAGTCGCATCTAATTATTCACAGGCCACAAATCGGGCGGCCGGATATACGGAAAGTTGGATACAGTGGTAAGTCGCCCTAAGAGCGATCTCATGGACCGCGCTCAAATCGAACGGGTGTCAAAAGCTCTAGGCGATCAAACTCGCCTCCAGATCTATGAATCCATTGCCTCATGCGACCAGATAAACTGCGGAGAAATCGTCTCAATGCACAGAGTCACACCGGCTACCGTATCGCATCACTTGAAAACCCTGGCGGACGCCGGCCTAATCGAATGCCGCCGCGAAGGCCAGTTCATCTATAACAAAGCGATTCCGAAAACGATGAACGACTACATCCGTTCCCTCTCCAGCCTCGCCAAAAAGAAGAAGCACTAATGTGGCGCGGACACTCTTGTCGGAACACTAGGCATCGAACACTCTAATCCACGAACGGGCGCATAACCTAAGCAGAAGCCCGCGAAGTCGAGAGGGACGTCCTGGACGTGAACGACGATCAAGCCCCGCAGGGGCGTTATTTTCGTGTGATAAACACATGAGTTGCATTTTCTCCGGCGACGGCCCTGACCGATCTAAATCCAAGCTGGGGGAGATCGATTCCTGACAACATATGTACCCCTTCGCCCAAGGTCCGGCGACACGGCTAAGTGCATCTCGTCGATCTGGCCTGCGATCAGATATTGCGAACGACCGAGACGCCAACGCCGATTCGGACGTCTTTGCACTTTGCAGCTTCACCCCCCTTCTCTAGAACAGACTGAAAGTCCATCGCTGACGAACCAGAAAGTGGTGCCTCCTTCATCTGGAGGGGAGACCGAAAGGGATGCGTGAGACGAAAGCAGGCGTATGGTATGGCGGATGTGTGGCCCACCATCCTTTCCAGGAATCATCATCCACGGACCGCGAACCGGCCCGAACATATCCCGGCCAGTATCCAGGCACCAACGTTTTCGGAAGATTTACCGGCAAGTCGTTATCAATGCCCGGTGGTCCCACCACTTTGACGTTCATGTTCTTGAATATCTCAGTTGGAATGAACCCACGAATGCAGCTCCAGCCCGCGAACTCCAAGGGGATTCTGCAGATCTTGTCGAGGTCCGGCGCCAAACCCATCGACGGAAACTGAAAAAGCAGCGACACTAATTTCATGTAGCGCTTGTATTCATAACTGCCTCCACTTCCGTCAAAAATTAAAGTGCGAACAAGTGTGTTCGCCATTGCCAAACGCGCTATCGCGGGCACTTGGTACCTTCGTAATTCTCCCCTCGTGAATTCGCTAGGGTAAGCGCATGGACCCAGCAAATACTTCCAGCATGAGGAAACTTTCCATCTTCGCCACGCTGCTGTTCTGCGCCTTGAGCGCGAACTCGTATGCGCAAAATCCCATTGTCTGGACAGCTGCCAACAGCGAGAACATTCCTTTGGAACCTGCCGGCCTATACGCCGGCCGCATCTACTATCCCGCTTCGGGGGCGGCGACATGCATGTGCAACTCGAGTCCAGCTACCCGGTCACCGTGGCCATGGCTTGGGCCGACGAATGGAACGCCGCCATGCAGCCCGGAGCCCTTGGGAATTTCAGCCTTCTCTGCGTGCACGAGCATGTCACCAGCACGATCTACGAGTGTCATCTTCCCTCCGATCGGCCGATGATCATTACCTTCCGCGATGAGCGCAAACCAGAGAAGCCGGTCCTCGCCACGATTGGCGCCATCCTCGGACCAGGAGTTCGGCAATTCATTTCGCCAAACGATCTCCGCATCCAGTACTACAACGCCGTTCAGCCGGAGTTCCACTGGCGGCGCATCCTCGACGAAAAATATCAGATCACCGCCGTGCCCAAGGTCTACAGTCTGATGACTCCAGACCACGACGGCCAGGAACTCAGCCTGAAGATCAAGTCACCCATCCCTCTGACGATCGCTCTGTTGCCGTCGCATGTTGCCGACCAGGTCTACGACAAGTCCATAACCCTCACCGACGCCCTCGACCAAACCGGCTGCAAGGAACGCGGCGTCCAGTCAATGAGCTTCAACTGCACTTTCAACGTAGCCAATGGCACGCAAACCCTGCTGATCCTTCCCGACATCGATTTTTCCGGCCACAAGAAAGCCACCATCGAGGCGGACACGGTAAAGTGCGTCAACCATTGTGAGTTATTGAGCCCGCCCCCGAACCCATAGAGTGGAAAATCAAGGCGTGAAGGAAAAGGCCAATCTTAAGGCCAATCTTTGGGATGGGGCCGGGCCACATCGCGGGCGGCGGTAACCGCTTTGACACAGCCTATACGACTCTCTAGACTAGCGGCTATGGAAGTGCACTTTCGGCCAGAGACTGAGTCGCGTCTGCAAGAACTCGCCGCCAAAACCGGACGTGCTCCAGATGACCTTATCGAGGACGCAATGGCCGGGTATCTGCAGGAACTCGCCCATGTGCGCGAAACCATCGACAGCCGCTATGATCAGCTCGAGCGGCCACACGAAGCCCATTAACGGTGAAGACGCCATGGCAAGCCTTCGGCGCAAGAGGCAGACCGTCGCGCTAATCGTTCATGAGCGTATTTGTCCTCCACCCGGAGGATATGCGGACCTCGACGATATTTGGAAATACATCGCAGACGACAATCTCGATGCTGCCGACCGCGTGCGCGAGGAGATTTTTCAAACTATCCACTCTCTTGTCGCCTTCCCGCATCAGGGCACAAATGCCCCGACCTGATTTCACGGCCGCTGCTTTTTCAGGTCTTGCGAGACTATGTCATCGCCTACGCGCCTGACGAAAATGCCGTTGGCCGTGATCGCCGTCTTGCAGGAAGCCGCAATCCTCGCGTGATCGCGGCCAACCTCAAAGGCAGAGACTAAATCATCCTTGCAGCGATGGATGCGGGAGCTTCACGAATCCTTACCCATAAATATGGTAATATGGGACCAAATGAAAACGACCCTTGAACTTCCCGACTTCCTGTTCCGGCGCGCAAAGTCGGCAGCCGCGCAACGCGGTATACCCCTGCGCCAGCTCGTCACCGAGGCGCTTCAAGACAAATTGAAAACTACCTCTCAGGAAAAGCCTTGGATGAAACATCTCGGAAAGCTCAAACACCTGCATAAGGAGAGAAAGCAAATCGAAAAGCGGGTGGAAGAAGCGTTCGAGCAGATTGACCGGGAACTCTGGCAGTGATTCTCGCGCGATGATTTTCTGGAACTGATTTTCTGAAACTGATTTTCTAAAAAATGATTCTTGATACCAACGCCTTGTCTGCCGCGGCTGACGATGACCCTGGAGTGATTGCCGTTCTCTCCCGCGCCGAACAGATGGCGCTCCCCGTAATTGTGCTCGGCGAGTATCGCCACGGCATCGCCCAGTCGCGCAATCGGGACAGCTACGAAAACTGGCTGACAGGACTGCTCCGTGACTGCATGGTATTGGACATTCAGGAACCGACCACGCATCATTACGCGGAAATCACCCTCGAACTAAAACGCAAGGGCAAGCCAATTCCAACCAATGACATCTGGATTGCCGCACTGTGCCGGCAGCATTCTCTTCCCCTCTTAAGCCGCGATCGCCATTTCGATTTGGTAGCCGGAACCAAGCGAATCGATTGGTAGTCCCGTGTGGCGCGGACCTGCCCGGCAAACGACGTATGTTTCCCGGCTTTAGAACGGGAGCAGCAGCTTGTCCGGGCCTTCGATTTCGTCTTTGGCCTCTAGGAATTCTTCACTCCATGGTTTGCCCGCGCACTCGGGACACTCATCGATCGTGTTGCCAATAGCGAAACAGTGATAGCAAGCCCCTTCGGAACTGGCGCCAGGAAACTTGTTACATATCTTGCAGGGCTTAAAGAACTCGCGTTCGAGCTCCCGGTGCTCGCCCCATAGTTCGCGCTCACAAATGACGCACATAATCTCCTCCTGCCACCCATTTCCAGCATCCGAGCGAGTCCTTCACGGGAGTATTTTTCCTTAGCACCGTCAATATAAACTCTATCCCCTTCTTCGTGAGAGTCGATACCACTTTATTGCAGGCATCCATCCCAAAACGGAAAAAACCATCGAGAATTCCCTCAGTGCCATTAGCCCCGCCAGGTTTAACTTGAGGCGCTTTCCGGCGTCTGAGCCGTGCGCCGCAATCTTGAAGCCGAAGGAATTTCTGTCGTCCACATTCTCACAAACCCGGCAAGGAGCAAGCAAAGTCGTACTCGACAAAAGGTTGTTAAACTGGCAAGCTTCAATTGATCCTTGTGGCCAGAGTGAGACATCTCGCGCGCGCGCCGCTCCGTGAAGCAATTATCGACATTCAACTGGCACAGCCACTTGACGTAAAGTTTGCGGACACACTCACGGATCTCGTGATTCCTGGCTTCGAGCGGAAAAATGAAATTCGTCAATTCTCGGTCAGTATCACTGGCCCAGCAATTCCAACTAAGACGGAAGAATTGCTGGGCTGGAGGTATGAATCGGAGGATGGCAGCAGAATTGTGCAGCTCCGGCGGGATGGAATCGGATACAGTATCGTTAGGGAATACACGGAATGGGCCGACATCAAGACTGCTGCCAAGTCAGTCTGGGATTTGTATCGAAAGCGCTCGGGAAGTCGCGATGTGGGCCGAGTGGCGGTTCGTTATATCAACGTACTCGACTTACCCCCTTGGACCGAATTGAACACGTATTTGACTGCTGCGCCGCAAGTGCCGGAGGGTCTGCCACAAACGCTGAACTATTTCCTAGAGAGGATCGTCGTGCCGTTCGACGATGGCATCTCTGCTATCATCATTCAAACGATGGAACAGGTAGCACAGCCTGCAACACGCGTAATATTAGATATAGACGTCTACGCCCAGCGAGTCTTTGGGGCTGGTTCCTTAGACCTCTGGTTGTTTTTGGACCGCTTGCGTGACATCAAGAACGCCGTCTTTTTTTCATCAGTTACGGAACGAACACTGGAGGCCTACGAGTGATTGCTTGTGGTCCAGGATGGGAAATTCCACCGGCGGTAATCCGCCGAGAGAGCGGCGCCAGCGAAGCAGCATCACGGCTGAGTGAGCAGCTTGAGGAGTTCGTGCAGCATTACGCCGCTCCTAGATTGGAAATCTTAGTCCCAGAAATTACCTCGCTGGTTCGCACTGTCGCAGATCGTGAGATGACTCCGGTCAGTCTCGACACCGCCACCCAGGCATTGAATTTCGCGCTGCTGTTACCAAACTCCCTCCCGATTCCTGAGATTTCATCTGATCCGGACGGAGACATCTCCTTCGATTGGATTAGCAAGACTGGGAAGATGTTTTCGGCTAGCATTGATGGAACTGGCCGGATCGCGTATGCAGGACGGTTCGGGGAAAGAAGCAAGGTTCATGGGGTTGAGCAGCTTTCTAAGTCGTTGCCGCAAGAAATTCTTCGCGGCATTGAAAGGGCCAGCGAGTAGAACCGGTGTCCCCCCAGAGTTTGAAGCTCTTAGTCGATTCATCTTTTCCCGCAACCACTACTCACGAGGCCGAGCGAAACCGGCGGCTTTTCTACCCGCAGTCAGGAAGAGTGTTATATCCATGTTCATTATTGATCGACTGGCAGATGCGGAGATATGGACAATAGGTGATCTCGCTGGAGAAAACAGAGGAAAGCTCGCCCTTGCTCGGGCTGACATTCCGCACAAAGCTCTTCTCGAATTGAAAATGGTGTTCACGCGAACACATGACGAGCATCCTCGTCACCTGAATGTGGGAGGCTGGCCGGTTGAGAAAGACGAACAAAAGGCTCTGGCAGTGGAATTCTGCGTCAAATCTACGCTTCATGTTCGTCCAAACTAGCGGCATCGAGCGAAAAGGAAAAGGCCACTCTCATTTCTGAACGTGGCCTTTATTTATGCCGGCAACGACCTACTCTCCCACACACTTTCGCGTGCAGTACAATCGGCCCTGCGGGGCTTAACTTGAGGCGTTTTGCGGGCGTGAGCGAAGCGAGAGTCCGCAGCCGAAATCCTGAGCGTAGCGCAGCGGAGTCGAAGGATATCCTTTTACTTATCTTCCTTGCTTCTGTAAGAACTTACCGATTCCGAAGATCGTCAGAGGAAGTAGATTCCATAGCAACAAGAACAAGGGCAAGGTCACGAAATTCACGTGACGCCCACTTACGTTAATGTCCAACCACACGCCCTGTGCAAACTCGAAAGTCAGGCCGATTGCGAGGACAACCGCCACAGCAAACATTGATTTGCTAGGCTTGGCGGGCGTTCGAAACAGGCCGGGCACGACTAGATTGTACGACCCCGCTTGTTGAGACAGTAGTTACCAAAAGGAAAAGGCCACGCTCATTTCTGAACGTGGCCTTTATTAATGCCGGCAACGACCTACTCTCCCACACACTTTCGCGTGCAGTACAATCGGCCCTGCGGGGCTTAACTTCCGTGTTCGGGATGGGAACGGGTGGATCCCCCGCGGTAAGATCACCGACAAGTCAGAGCTGTCAGCTATCAGCTCTCAGCTATTCTTGCTCGGCTGACGTTTTGTGCTGATGGACAGCAAACTTGGTGGCTTCAACCAACAGCAGATTCCTCGCAGCTAAAGCTACTCGGAATGACAAAGCTTTTACTGAGAGCTGAAAGCTGATGGCTGAAAGCTGAATTATCAAAGAACTTTCCCCAGCAAACATCCGAGGACGATTCCTCACAACTGAATAGATTGGGTATTACTTTAATCGACAAGACTCGAAAATCCGTCGGCGCACAGTTGTCAGCGTCTTTCCTTCCACCCAAGTTCTGATGGATTCTGAAACTCGCTCTCATCCCAGCTCAGGTTCTAGCTGAGGGCTGAAAGCTGAGAGCTGACAGCTGTTACTGCACCGAGTAAATTCTATGGTCAAGCCGAACGGGCGATTAGTACGGGTAAGCTTCACGCATTACTGCGCTTTCACCTCCCGCCTATCAACCAGGTAGTCTTCCTGGGCCCTTCTTATCCCTTACGGGTTGGGAGATCTCATCTTGGGGTGTGCTTCCCGCTTATATGCATTCAGCGGTTATCACAACCGAACTTCGCTACCCAGCTATGCCGTTGGCACGACAGCTGGAACACAAGAGGTTCGTCCATCCCGGTCCTCTCGTACTAAGGACAGGTCCCCTCAAATCTCCTGCGCCCACAACAGATAGGGACCGAACTGTCTCGCGACGTTCTGAACCCAGCTCACGTACCGCTTTAATAGGCGAACAGCCTAACCCTTGGAACCTTCTACAGCTCCAGGATGCGATGAGCCGACATCGAGGTGCCAAACCGGAGCGTCGATATGAACTCTTGGCTCCGATCAGCCTGTTATCCCCGGCGTACCTTTTATCCGTTGAGCGATGGCCCTTCCATGCAGAACCACCGGATCACTAACGCCTACTTTCGTATCTGCTCGACTTGTAGGTCTCGCAGTTAACCACGCTTATGCGTTTGCACTCGTCGGCTGATTTCCAAACAGCCTGAGCGTAGCTTCGCGCGCCTCCGTTACCGTTTAGGAGGCGACCGCCCCAGTCAAACTACCCGCCTTACTATGTCCCTCTCCCAGTTTATGGGAGTAGGTTAGAACCACAGATCTCGCAGGGTGGTATCTCACCGGTGGCTCCTCCAAACCCGAGAGTCTGGAATCAAAGCCTCCCACCTATCCTGCGCAGCAAGGGCCATAGTTCATAGTAAAGGTGTAGTAAAGGTGCACGGGGTCTTTCCGTCTAGTTGCGGGCAACCGGCATCTTCACCGGCACTACAAGTTCGCCGTGTCAGTCGGCAAGACAGTCGCACTTTCGTTACGCCATTCGTGCAGGTCGGAACTTACCCGACAAGGAATTTCGCTACCTTAGGACCGTTATAGTTACGGCCGCCGTTCACTGGGGCTTCAGTTCAAAGCTTCGCCTTGCGGCTAACCTCTCCCTTTAACCTTCCAGCACCGGGCAGGCGTCAGCCCCTATACGTCGTTTTCGACTTTGCAGAGACCTGTGTTTTTGTTAAACAGTCGCAGTGCGCATTTCTCTGCGGCCTCTTCGGGCTATGAACCCTAGTGAGGCACCCCTTCTCCCGAAGTTACGGGGTTAATTTGCCGAGTTCCTTACCAACTGTTCTCACGAGCGCCTTTGGATATTCTCCTCGTCTACCTGTGTCGGTTTGAGGTACGGTTCCCTTATTTTCTCCTTAGAGGTTTTTCTTGGCAGTGTGGAATCGCCAGCTTTCACCCATACGGGCTACTGTTTTGCGTCTCAGTGATAACTCCCCGGCGGATTTGCCTACCGAAGACACCTTACACGCATCAACCGCCATAGCCATATGACGGCCTAGTTATCCTACTGCGTCACCCCATCGTGATAACGAATACAAGGGAGGTCCGGAATATTAACCGGATGTCCATCAGCTACGCCTTTCGGCCTCGCCTTAGGGACCGCCTGACCCTGAGCGGATTAACCTTTCTCAGGAAACCTTAGACTTTCGGCGCGGAGGGTTCCCACCTCCGTTATCGCTACTTATGCCGGCAGGGTCTCTTCTCAACCGTCCACCAGTCTTCTCAGTCTGGCTTCAAACTGTTGAGAATGCTCTCCTACCACGCATTGACGTTAATCAATGCATTCGCTGCTTCGGTACCAAGCTTGAGCCCCGTTATATTGTCGGCACCGGACCGCTTGACCAGTGAGCTATTACGCTTTCTTTAAAGGATGGCTGCTTCTAAGCCAACCTCCTGGCTGTCTGAGCGTTCCGACTTCCTTTCCCACTTAGCTTGAATTTGGGGACCTTAGCAGGCGATCTGGACTGTTTTCCTCTCGACGACGAAGCTTAGCCCCCGCCGTCTGACTCCCGAATTGGTTGTTCTATGGCATTCGAAGTTTGGTTGGATTCTGTAAGCTGGAAAGCCCCATAGTCCATCCAGGTCTCTACCACCACGACAAATCATTCGAGGCTAGCCCTAAAGCTATTTCGGAGAGAACGAGCTATCACGGAATTTGATTAGCCTTTCACCCCTACCCTCAGCTCATCGGAGCTTTTTTCAACAAACACCCGTTCGGCCCTCCATTAGGTTTTACCCTAACTTCAGCCTGGCCAAGGGTAGATCATCCCGCTTCGCGTCTATTCCTGCCAACTATGTCGCCCTATTAGGACTCGCTTTCGCTACGGCTCGCTTTCGCTTAACCTTGCTGACAAGAATAACTAGCCGGCTCATTATGCAATAGGCACGCGGTCAGACTTTTCCCGCCCTTTCTAAAGTCCAAATGAATTATGCAACTCCGTCATCCCGGCATGACTCTGTCATCCCGACCAAGTCCGATGATTCGCAATGCGAATCGTCGGGCGCGTGGAGGGACCTGCTTCTTGCATGCCGCAAAGAAACAGCAGGTTCCTCGACTTCGTTCCGCCATCCGTAAACGGATGCCGGAACTGCGCTCGGAATGACAATCTGTAATTAATGACAAATCTGCAATTGTAATTCGCTGGACTTCACAAAGGGCGGGACATTGTCCTCCCACCGTTTGTAGGCACACGGTTTCAGGTACTATTTCACTCCCCTCGCAGGGGTTCTTTTCGCCTTTCCCTCACGGTACTGGTTCACTATCGGTCAGAAGCTAGTATTTAGCCTTACGGGATGGTCCCCGTAGCTTCCCGCAAGGTTTCACGTGCCCCGCGGTACTCAGGTATCTCATTCGAGTCCAGTTCGTTTTCGCCTACGTGGCTATCACACTCTATGGCCCCTCTTTCCAGAGGGCTTCGACTAACGACTGGATTGTTAACTCTACTGTTTGAGACCCTACAACCCCTGTAGAACCCGAAGGTCTTACAGGTTTAGGCTAGTTCCGATTTCGCTCGCCACTACTCTCGGAATCGAGGTTTCTTTATTTTCCTCCAGGTACTGAGATGGTTCACTTCCCTGGGTTCGCTCGTTCCCAACTATGTATTCATTGGGACGTACTAGAGTTTTACCCTAGTGGGTTTCCCCATTCGGAAATCCCCGGATCAATGCCTGCTTGCGGCTCCCCGAGGCTTATCGCAGCTTGCCACGTCCTTCATCGCCTGCTTCTGCCAAGGCATCCACCATGCGCCCTTAGTAGCTTGAC